>CAWJUB010000021.1:0-181634 GCA_963845915.1 uncultured Actinomycetota bacterium | reverse complement strand
GGGGCGTCAGGCAGCTTTCTCAGAGACTGCGAGCATGGCCTCCGGCCAGCGCCGGTCCAGGATGCGACCGCCTTGCATGATCCCGATGCGCAGCACGATGAATCCGCAGACCAGACCAACGGGCAGGGTCAGATAGCCGACCCAGGGCGTGGCAAAAGACCAGATCACCAAGGCAATTGTCGGCAGCGCCAAGATCACGGTGCCGAACATGGTGAGGGTGAAGGACAGCAGGGACGGCAGGCCACCGGCGTTGCCGCGGGTGAACGGGTTGGCTCCTGGCGGCGGCGCCGGCCACTGCCAGAGCGTACCGACCAACGAACCGACGCCGAGGCCCGTCAGCAGCAGGGCTAGGGCGAGGCCGACTGCAGGTACGAGCAACTGCCACTCCCCCGTAATGATCATGGCGACGCAAAGCAAGATCACCGTCAACGGCAGGTAGATCGTTATGGTCGACATCACCCGCCCGGTGCGATCCTCAGCACCACGAATCCCGGTGGAAATATGCAGCCAGAGCGCGGTTCCGTCGTACGAGAGGTCCTGAGCAAGGCTGAATCCCACCAGCATCCCCAAGAGGCTCGGCGCAAATACTGCGAGCAACGGCACTGGACTGAGGATTGATCACGTGCGTGATGATGAGCACAATCGGACCGATCAAGAAGCCAGCAATTCCTGCCAGATAACGAGGATCGCGTCGCCAGTAGCGCAGCGTACGGCCAGCCACACCGCCGGCCGGCGTGGCTGGATAGAGCCGCTCGATCGCGGTCGAGTCACGCACCTTGCTTGCTGTTCCGCCGCCTTCGATGGGCGAGACCAAACGCAGCGCGAGAAAGTGCCGCCAGGCCATCCAGAGCAGGCAAGCCAAGGCGATGGCCAAGATCAGATGAATGCCCGTTACGACCCAGGCGCTCCGTGAGACGTCCGCCGGAATCGCCCACACCCAGCCGAACGGTGACCAGCCAGCCACGAGGGCAAGATCGGCCAAACTACGGCGGAGTTGGCCGATCCCAGTGTTCACCACGACACTGATCAGGTTTCCCGCGATGGCCATGACCACGCCGAAAAGGGCGAGCCCGACGAACGCAAGATCACGAAACCGCCGCGACGCAAGGAATGAGGCAAAGGCGGCTGTCGCTGCCCGGGACAGCAGAAAGCAGGTCAGCACCCCGAGCGGCGCCGCGATCAGCGCTGCGATCGTCAGCGGCACACTCCGGGCCCAGGTGATCACCAGACCTGCCGCAACCACGATCGTCGCCACGCCAGGCGCGCTGATCAGACCAGCAACCAGAAGTCCGGGCAATAGATCCGAGGCGCGAACGGGCAGCAGCGCAAACTTGGCCGGATCGATGGTTTCATCCACCCCGAAGACCAGCATCGACATCAGCAGCCAGCCAACCGTCAGGCCGGCGTACCCAACAACTGTCAGATCGGCCGTCAGCGCCAGCGAGGTGAAGCGCAGGCCGATCAATCCCGCGAGTACCAAGATCACCACGCCCAGCGCATAGACCATCGCGATGATCATCCCAACGGTCCGCCACACGCTGCGCTTCAAGCTGTTCTTCAGCAGCGTCAGCTTGAGCCGGACGAGGAGCGCAACCACGCCAAAGACTCCTCCCCAGCCGCTGTGAAGCCGACCAGATCCAAGAAGCGCTGCTGCAAGCTGGAGCCCGCCCGTACTTCGTCGATGGTGCCGGTCGCCAGCACTCGACCCCGCGCAACAACCGCCAGGTCATCGCACAGGCTCTCGACCAGCTCCATCACATGGCTGGACATGACCACGGTGCCGCCCGCCTGCGCATAGTTGCGCAGAATCGAGCGAATGACTTCTCCAGATACCGGATCAACGGCCTCGAAGGGCTCGTCCAAGATCAACAGCCGCGGCGCGTGGATCAACGCGCAGGCAAGTCCGATCTTCTTCGTCATACCTGCCGAGTACTCCACAACGAGCGTGTCGCGATCGTCGGTCAGGGCAAGTGCATCGAGCAACTCGGCAGAGCGGGTGGCGATCTCGGCAGGAGGCACCCTGCGCAGCAGGCCGACATAGCGCAGCAACTCCGCACCACTCAACCGATCGAAGAGCCGCAGTCCGTCCGGCAAGACGCCCATCAAGGCCTTCGCTGCAGCTGGGTCAGCCCAGACGTCATGATCAAGAACCCGTGCTGTGCCGGCATCCGGGCGCAGTAGCCCGGTGGCCATCGACAAAGTCGTGGTCTTGCCGGCTCCATTCGGCCCTACCAACCCGAACATGCAGCCGCGCCGTACCTCGAGATCGAGATGATCAACTGCCCGCTTGAGTCCGAAGGACTTGCAGAGCCCGACAAGGGAAAGCGCAGCAGTCACGCTGCACTTCGCCGCTCTACTGAGCGCTCCTGCGGGTACCTCACGCACCCAGTCAAACACAGCACCAATGGGTGGCCAGTGCGATGTTCGAACAGCCGGCCACGTGGGTAGTGATGTCATGGCTCCAGGTAGGGGCTGCACGTAAAGGGGCTGTGCCAAGGAGCGCGCATCCCTGGTCGTAGCATGAGCGTCAGTTTGACTTCCCGTCAGGACCACGAGCCGAGAGGACCGCAATGGCTGCCTACGAACTCCCCGATCTTCCTTACGACTACGCCGCATTGGAGCCCCACATCTCCGGCGAGATCATGGAGCTGCACCACGACAAGCACCATGCGACCTACGTCAAGGGTCTGAACACTACATTGGAGAAGCTCGAAGAGGCACGCGCGAGTGAGTCCTTCGATTCGGTGGGCGGACTGGAGAAGAACCTCGCCTTCAACCTCGGCGGACACATCAATCACTCGGTGTTCTGGCCGAACATGTCGCCCCAAGGCGGTGACAAGCCGGTCGGTGACCTGGCCTCGGCGATCGATGAGTACTTCGGGAGCTTCGACAAGTTCCGGGCCCACTTCGAGGCCAACGCCACGGCGATCCAAGGCTCTGGCTGGTCGATGCTGGTCTGGGACACGCTCGGCCAGCGACTGAACATCGTCCAGCTCTACGACCAGCAGTCCAACCTCCCGCTCGCCCAGATCCCGATCGTGCTGCTGGACATGTGGGAGCACGCGTTCTACCTGCAGTACAAGAACGTCAAGGGCGACTACGCCAAGGCCTGGTGGAACGTGGTCAACTGGGCCGATGCGCAGGCGCGCTTCTCAGCGGCCAGGGCACAGACTGCGGGGCTGATCGCACCTCAGTGATCAACTTCTGATCGGGAGCTCGGTGAACTCCTCTGCTCCAGAGGAGTTCACCAACAGCAGCCGCGCGGCTACGGTGCCAGCCGGCTGCGCGTCCAATCCAATCCGGCACGCCGGTATAACAGTCTGTCGTGCATCCGGCTCGGCTGGCCTTGCCAGAACTCGATCATGGTCGGGGTAACCCGGTAACCACCCCAATCCTCGGGACACGGCACCGTGACACCGTCGAATCGACGTTCGGCCGCGGCGTACGACGCGGTCAGCTCCTCAAGTGAGGCGACAGCCGAGGACTGCTCGGAGGCCCAGGCCCCCAGCTGCGAGTCCCGCGGCCGGGTCGCGAAATAGGCCTCAGACTCTGCCCGCGACACCAGTTGGGCAGTTCCCTCCGCACGGACCTGGCGATGCAGCGGATACCAGCCGAAGTGCAGTGCGACGCGACGGTTGCGACTCAGCTCGCTACCCTTCCGCGAGTTGTAGTTGGTGAAGAACGTGAAGCCCTCGTTGGAGACGTTCTTGAGCAGCACCGTACGAGCCGACGGCTGGTCGTCGACGCAGGTCGCGACGACCATGGCGGTCGGCTCGGGCAGCACGCCGCGTTCCTTGGCAAGGAACGCATCGGCCAGCCAGGCATCGAAGAGTACGAAGGGATCGGCCGGCGCGTTGGATTCCAGCAGGTGATCGCCCGCGTAATCCAGGCGCTCACCGTAAAGATCTGGCATGCCAGCCAGTCTGGCACTGAGGTTCTCCGAGTTGTCAGAATCCAGTTGAGCTATAGGTCAACTGGATTCTGACAACTCGGCGGGGATCAGGGCTTGCGGGCGAAGGCCACAACAGTCCCGGCGACGAGCGCCACGAAGCCAGCCAAGCCGAGCGTCAGCATCGTGCCTTTCTGGTTCTGGATGTTGTCGGTCTGGTCCTCGGGAACGTCGGTCTCGGCTCCCGGGTCTTCGCTAGGGGTCGGAGTAGGGGTTGCCTCACTCGGGACCGCAACCGAGTAGACCCTGGACTTCTTGCCCTCGCTGCCGACGAGCAGAGACTGCTGGTCCAGGGTCATCGTCAGTGACTCGGCCTGCGGCTGACGCGGGATAGGGGAGCTAGCCAGGACCTTGTAACTGCTTGCATCCAGCACCTCGATCGAGGTGTAGGTCAGCAGAGCGATCCGGTCGCCGCCGGGCAGAAAGGTCCCGTCGGTCACGTCCGTCGGCGCGGAGCCGACCTTCTTGAGCTTGTTGACGCCCTGGCGATCGGGTTTCCGCGGTGCCGCGTACACGGCACCTTTCTCGCCCTTCGTCACGATGAATAGCCGCCCGGAGTCATTGACAAGCAGCGTTTCGGCGTTGTGAGGTCCATCCGGATAGCGAAAGTCGTATGCGTGATAGCTCACGGTCAAGCCATTGGCCCGTGGATTGGAAAAGTAGAAGACGCGGACGGAGCTGCGCTGCGCGCTGTTGTCTCCGATGTCGGCGACATACAGCCGATCCTCGTGGACAGCTATCGCCTCGACATCGACGGGTTGGGCGCGGAAGTTGAGGGTGCCCTGGACCTTCCCGTCCAGACCGATGCCGTACGCCACTCCGCGATCGCCCGAATCGTTGATGGTCCAATAGAGATTTCCGGCCCGATCGACGGCGAGACCAGATGATTCTGTGATGCGCGCGTCCTTGATCCTGAAGGCGACGGTGTCCTCAGCAGCAGCGACCGTCGGGATGATCGCGATCATCAGCACAGCCAACAGAAAGAGTCCGACGCGGCTTGACGCGCGGATCAGTCCCATCCTGCTCGACCCCTTCACCGACTTCTGTGCGCATAGGGAGCGTACGCGCCAGCGGCCATCACCGTAACCAGTTCCACGCGGCAGTTACGACGACTATCAAGACCAGGCCGCCGAGTACGCCGGAGACGATGAGCCGACGTACCCGTGGGTTCATGGCCCCAGGATAGGCAGAATGCGCGCTGAGCTTGTCGACAGCGCCGTCGTGCGCTTGCGAACAGCTCCGGGCACATTCTGCGTCGGCGCGCGATTCCCGACGCTCGCAGCTGGCATGAATACACCACGGCCCATCCTGCACTCGATTACGGTGTCAGTTATGGGTGAACTTCGCTTGTATGCCATAGGCATCGAGGAGGTTCGCGGCATGTTCGGAGCCTCGCCGCAGGTCGCTGACCACCTGCGCGAGGTGGCCCAGCGGGCCTTCGCTCCGCCGAGCGTCGAGGGCAGGGGCGGGCTGCTTTCCAAGCTGGGGCCGATCTTCAAACGGGTGCCAGCAACGCCTGTGATCTCGCCCACACAACCTGAGCCTCACGATGTCGAGGTGCTGCTGGCCGGCGCGTACGTGCCGCCCGATCGGACCGGCGCCACCTGGCGGCTGCTGGAGACGCTGGTACAAGGCATCGCCTGGGGCTCGACGCGGATGGGACTGACTGCGCAGCAGCTTGATGATCTTGACTTCGCCCTGGCTCGCGGCGGGGCGTCGGCGGCGGTGGGCCTGCGCCACCTGCTGAACAGCACCCCCAGCCTCAATCTCGTTCCCGTTCAGGGACTCACTGTCGGTTGGCACCCGCACCAGAAGGCGGTCGCCATGGCGGCTGCATACCGCTCGGCGATGCCGGGAATCAAGACCGATGAGCAGCGGGCAATGATCAACTCGCTGACGATCTGGCTGGATGGTTTCGTGCCATGGGCGCAAGTGGCCGCCTCGCTAGGCCGGCCGGTGCCCGATCTGGTTGGCTTCTGGGCCGTCTAACCTGGCCGGCTCAGTGCGCCGGCCTAGTGCCCACTAGGTGGGCGTAAGCACCAAGACCAAGTCGCCGCCCTCGACCTGCTGCACGTCGGCGAGTGCGAGGCGCTGGACGACACCGGCGACCGGAGCTGTGATGGCGGCCTCCATCTTCATGGCCTCGATCGTGGCCACCGTCATGCCGGCCTCGACCTGGTCGCCCTCGCTCACCGTGACAGTCACCACCCCAGCGAAGGGCGCCGCCACATGTCCGGGGTTGTTCGGATCCGCGCGCTCGGCGGTCTTGACATCGACCTTGATCGACTTGTCGCGCACCCGGACCGGTCGCAGCTGACCGTTGATGGTGCACATCACGGTACGCATGCCTCGCTCGTCGGCGTTCCCGATTGCCGACAGCCCGAGGATCAAGCTCACTCCCCTGCCGATCTTGGCGACGTGCTCTTGGCCGGGCTGCAACCCGTAAAGGAAGTCGAGAGTGTTGAGCCGCCCGACGTCGCCATAAGTCACCCGGTTGGCCAGGAACTCCTTCGTCGGCCCGGGAAAGAGCAGCCGGTTGAGGGTGCCCTGTCGCACCCGTCCCTTGTCATCGAGATTGGCTGAGTCCTCGGGCGAGAGGTCGATGTCGCGGACCGGGACCGTACGCCCCTGCAGCGCCTTCGTTCGGAACGGTTCCGGCCAGCCCCCTGGTGGATCGCCCAGCTCCCCATTCAGGAAACCGATCACCGAGTCGGGAATGTCGTAGTTCTGCGGGTTCTCGGCAAAATCGTCAGGGTCGGCGCCGACCGCGACCAGATGCAGCGCCAGATCACCAACCACCTTGGATGAGGGAGTGACCTTGGGCGGCCGGCCCAGAATTCTGTTCGCCGCGGTATACATCGCCTCGATCTGTTCGAACTTCTCGCCCAACCCCAGGGCGATCGCCTGCTGCCGAAGGTTGGAGAGTTGTCCGCCGGGAATCTCGTGGTCGTACACCCGGCCGGTCGGGCTGGGCAGCCCTGACTCGAACGGCGCATACACCTTGCGGACCGCCTCCCAGTACGGCTCCAGCTCCATCACCGCGCGCAAGTCGAGGTTGGTCGGACGCTCGGTGTTCGCACATGCGGCTACCAGCGCCGAAGCGGGCACCTGGCTCGTCGTCCCGGCCATCGGGGCGCTCGCCACGTCTACCGCATCTACGCCCACCTCGATGGCGGCGATCAGTGTCGCAAGCTGGCCACCCGCCGTGTCGTGGGTATGCAGATGCACGGGGAGGTCGAAGTTCTCGCGCAGTGCGGCGACCAGCTTTCGGGCGGCGGGTGGGCGCAGCAACCCAGCCATGTCTTTGATCGCCAGGATGTGTGCCCCGGCATTCACCATCTTCTCGGCCAGCCGCAGGTAGTAGTCGAGGGTATAGAGATCCTCGGCTGGTGAGTTGAGATCGCCGGTGTAGCACAGCGCCACCTCGGCGATGGTGCTGCCGGTTTCGCGTACCGCCTCGATCGCCGGTCGCATCTGCTCGACATCGTTGAGAGCGTCGAAGATTCGAAAGATGTCGACGCCAACCTCGGCCGCCTCGGCCACGAAGGAGGTGGTGACCTTCGTCGGGTACGGGGTGTAGCCGACAGTGTTGCGGCCACGCAGCAGCATCTGCAGGCACAGTCCCGGCATGTTGTAGCGCAGTGCGGCCAGCCGTTCCCACGGATCCTCGGCGATGAAACGGAGCGCAACGTCGTACGTCGCGCCGCCCCAGCACTCGACCGAGAACAATTCCGGAGTCATCCGGCCGACGTACGGCGCGATCCGTATCAGATCCTTGGTCCGCACCCGGGTAGCCAGCAGCGACTGGTGTGCGTCCCGGAACGTGGTGTCGGTGACCTCGACGGGGACGCGCTGCCGCAGGTCCGCGGCGAAAGCTTCCGGACCAAGATCAAGAAGACGCTGCCGCGAGCCCTGGGGCGACGGGACATCGAGATCGATGCCAACCGGTCGTTTGAGCCCGGGATCGAGTTGAGTCGGAGCCGGGCCGTGCGGCTGGTTGACTGTCACCTCTGCCAGCCAGCGCAGCAGCTTGGTGCCGCGGTCGGCCGGCGCGTGGGTGGTCAGCAGATCAGGACGCTCCTCGATGAAGGAGGTCGAGACGTCGCCGGCGATGAAGTCGGGATCCTCCAGAACCGCCTGGAGGAAGGGAATATTGGTGCTGACGCCGCGAATCCGGAACTCGGCCAGGGCGCGCCGAGCCCGGGTGACCGCAGATTCGAAATCCCGCCCGCGGCAGATCAGCTTGACCAGCATCGAGTCGAAGTAGGCGCTGATCTCGACACCAATGTCGACGGTGCCGCCGTCCAGTCGTACGCCAGCTCCGCCTGCCGAACGGTACGCGGTAATGGTGCCGGTATCGGGCCGGAAGTTGTTCGCCGGATCTTCAGTGGTGATGCGGCACTGCAGTGCGGCACCGTTGATTCTGATCACTTCCTGCGACAGACCAAGATCAGCAAGGCTCTCGCCGGCGGCAATGCGCATCTGGGCCTGCACAAGATCAACATCGGTGATCTCTTCGGTGACGGTGTGCTCGACCTGGATGCGCGGATTCATCTCGATGAAGACATGCTGGCCGGCGCGCTCCCCCTCGGTCTCGACCAAGAACTCAACGGTTCCCGCGCAGGAGTAGTTGATCGACTCGGCGAATCGCACCGCGTCACGGCAGAGCGCCTCGCGCAACTCCTCGGAGATGTGCGGCGCCGGAGCGATCTCCACGACCTTCTGGTGGCGGCGCTGCACGGAGCAGTCGCGCTCGAAGAGGTGGATGGTGTTGCCCTGGGTGTCGGCGAGGATCTGCACCTCGATGTGGCGCGGCCGGCCCACGGCCTGCTCGATGAAGACGGTTGGATCGCCGAACGCACCCTCGGCCTCTCGCATCGCCGCGGCAACCGATTCCCTGAGCTGCGTCGGATCCGCGACGCGTCGCATGCCCCGTCCACCGCCACCAGCGACGGCCTTGACGAATATCGGGAAGCCAATGGCCTCCGCCCCCGCCATGAGCTCGTCCAGGTCTGCCGATGGGGGCGTCGATCTGAGGGTTGGCACGCCTGCGGCTCGCGCAGCAGCGAGCGCGCGGACCTTATTGCCGGCGAGCTCGAGCACGTTCGCCGGTGGACCGATGAAGGTAATCCCCGCCTCCGCACAGGCCCGGGCGAGATCGGGATTCTCGCTCAGGAACCCGTAGCCGGGATAGATCGCGTCCGCATCGGATTCCTTGGCGGCACGCATGATCTCGTTGATGTCCAGGTAGGCGCGTACGGGGTGACCGCGCTCGCCGATCCGGTACGCCTCGTCCGCCTTGATCCGGTGGATCGCGTTGCGGTCCTCGTGGGGGAACACGGCAACGGTCCGCACGCCCAGCTCATATGCCGCTCGGAAGGCGCGGACCGCAATCTCGCCGCGATTGGCAACCAACACCTTGGCGAACATGGATCGAATCTATCGACTGTTTGTTACCGCAGCGAGACGAACGTCCTGGCGCCTGAGCGGCTGCGCCAAGCGGAGACGACGAGGCCTAGTCACAGCGAAACGGTCTTCAGGCTGAATCGCACGGTCACTTGGCCCGACACCGTCTGTGTCGCCGGCTCGAACTCGAAGGGGGTGTCGTCGGCTCCCTTAGCCATCGAAAACGCGCGCATCTCGCGTACGCCGTTGAATCCGGTATTCAGATCTGACACCTCGACCAGACCCGCCACGGTTGTGCCGAAGGCCGCCGCATAGTCGTCGGCGCGGCGGCGAGCGTCGGCGATCGCGGCTAGCCGCGCCTCGCGATACATCGGATTGTCAGCACGCAACGACCACCAGGGGCCATCGAGCTGGCTGTTGCTCAACGTGGTGAGAGCGAGGACCAGCGGTGACAGAAACTCGAAGTCAGACACCACGATCTGGGTGGTGAAGGTGCCCTGGTAGCCAATGATCTTGGTAGGGGTGCGCCGATTGAAGACCGGGGCGACATGGACGCCGCTGGTGCTGGAGCGTTCGATTGCGGCTTCATATCCCTGCAGGAGCTCGGCAACTGTGACCGAACCCTCGGCGAGCTGTCCTCTCGTTCGCTCGGCTGAGTCACCTGAAGCGTGCAGTGTCAGGGTGAGCGTTGCGAGATCCGGCGGACCTTCCAGCTGGGCATCGCCGCGTACGGTCACCACCGGAGCAGAGCCAGGGGGTTCGGTCATGGCAAGACCCTACGTGCCCGCAGATGTGCCGCAGAGGGATCAGCAGTAGCCCTATCGCCCGCCCCTGATCCGGAGGGCCGTGTTCCGCAGTGTGATGCCCAATCCTGATCGTCGGAATCAGGAGATGAGAAGCGATCCATACAACGCGCTGTCGCGGACGGATGACCGCTCGATGAACCGACTCGTAGCGAGCCAGAGCCTGATGGATGTCGTGCGGAGAGGCGGCTAGCGATGCGGCCAGTGTCGCGGCGCCCTCCATCGCTGAGCTGGAGCCATCGCCGAACAAAGAGACACACGAGGCCGCGTCACCGATCAAGGTCACGCGGCCTCGCGACCAGGAAGACATCCGGATCCGTGTCACGCTGTCGAAATAGGTGTCTTCGGCCGCGACGATAAGCCGCAAGCAGTTCCTGCGCCCGCCAGCCGACATCCCGATAGACCCGGCTCAGCAGCTCACGGCCCGCGTCCGGGTTGCGGTGATCAATCCGGGCTCGGGATCGGAACATGAAGGCGGCTCCCGATAATCCCGTGCCCGGGTGCAGGGCGACCGCTGTTCCAGGCTCGTTGTGCATGATCACGGTGTCGTCGCGTTCCATCGGGATGCCAAGTCTCGCGGTTGCGACGTACATGCCGAGATGTTCGGCGAAGTCGGTCTGAGGCCCGAAAACGAGGCGGCGGACTGCTGAGTGGATGCCGTCCGCACCGACCACGAGGTCGAATCGGCGTGCTGCCGCCCGCTCGAAGATCACATCAACGCCACTCTCATCGGGGTGCAGCGCGGTGATCATCTCGTCGAAGAGAAACTCCGCTTCCTGGCGACCTGCTTCGATCAAGATCGCGCTGAGGTCCGAGCGTGGCACCTCGACCTCACGATCTTCCGCCTGCCGAGTCCGGATACTGGCCACCCGCCGGCCGGTATCGTCGACGAAGATCAACTCTCGGACTTTGGTTCCGGCGTCGTGCAGGCGGGTGAGAACGCCAAGCTGCTCCGCGACGTCGTACGCCCCCTCGCGTACGTCCACTGGATTACCGCTCGACCGAACGCCCTGGTCCCGTTCGACGACGGTTACCTGGTGTCCAGCGCGGCCGAGCAGCGCGGCGAGCGTTGCACCGGCGATTCCAGCGCCCGAAATCAGTACGCTCAGACCGCCGGGCTGCATAGCTGTTCTCTCTGCGCTTTCTAGGCTGCCGATACGGCCCAGTACGCGTGCCCAGACTGTCAGCCAGCCGCCTGGCAACGTGACGCGTGTCTTGCCGCCGATAGCTCACGAACACACGTGCAGACCCGCTCAACCCACCTCCAGCACGACCCTTAGACGGGACATTCTTTCACGCGTGGACGTGCTCCGACGGTCGGAACCTGGTGGTCAGGCTGCGCCTCATGTGCAATCTGTCGTTTCTCCGCACAAGGACAGATACGGCGCGGGATTCACCTGAAATCGGCGATTTTCGTGGCCCTGTGCGGAGAAACGGCGCATTGTCGAGTCAGAGAACGTGATCCTCAGCGACGCTCATCCTGCAGTAACAAGATCATCGAGGAAGCGGCGGATCACCTCGAGCTCGGCCGGCGTTCGGTGCGCCAGGACTCGCTGCAGCATCGCGCCTTGACCGGCATAGATCGGCGCCAGGCGGTCGACCGCGTCGGCCGCGAGCACGACCAGCACCTTCCGGCGATCGCCATCGTCTCGCTCCCGCCGTACCAGCTTCGCCTTCTCCAGCCTGTCGATGACGCCTGTCACCGTTCCCGATGTGAGTCCGCTGGCCTCGGCAAGCTGACCTGGAGTCATAGCACCGCGGGTCTGCAGCAAGGTCAGGAACTGTGAGTCGCTAGCGCCGAGACCGAGGCTGGCACTTGCGGCGTGGTTGAACAGCACGATGTTCGCGATCATCGTGATCATCTGCTGCTGGATCGCCAGCTCAAGGTCACTTCGGCGCGCCATGACGCCCACTTCCTCATCCACTTGATTTTATCTCGTATTACCAAGATACTTGGTGAAACGAGATTCACGAATTGTCCAGATAATCCTAGAACGGAGTACACCATGAACCCGACATCACCACGCGTACTCATCATTGGCGCCGGTACCGGCGGCCTGGCATTGGCCCACGGTCTGGTCCGGGCAGGTATCGACGTGCAGGTGTTCGAACGCGACGCCTTGCGGACCGAGGGGCTGCACGGCTACCGAGTCGGCATCGATCCTGATGGCAGCCGCGCGCTGCATGCCCTGCTGCCACCCGATCTCTACGACACCTTCGTCGCCACCTGCGCCCGCGCGCCGCGCTGGTTCAACATGATCACCGAGCAGCTCAAGGAGGTGCTCGCGCTCGAGATCCCGGTTCAAGACGATCCGGTGGAGAGCGAGAAGTCGGTCAGCCGGATGACCTTACGCCAGGTGCTGATGACCGGCCTGGAGAACGTGATCACCTTCGGCAAGGAGTTCACCAGCTTCGAGCAGCATGCCGACGGCAAAGTCACGGCATACTTCGCTGACGGCTCGAGTGCCACCGGCGACCTGCTGGTGGGCGCCGATGGCGCTGGCTCTCGCGTCCGGAAGCAATATCTTCCGCAGGCCCGCTTGGAAGACACCGGCATCATCGCGATCGCCGGAAAGCTGCCGATCACCGACGAGTCAGCTGCGCTCCTGCCACCACGAGTGTTTCAGGGCATCTCGATGGTTCAGGCACCCAAGGGATACTTCTGCATCCTGCATGTCATGGAGTTCAAGTGGGATCGATCCGGCAAGATCAAGAACGGCATCGGTGGCAGCGACGCCGAGCTGATCAAGGTCTGGCCGGGCCTGCAGTTCGACAACACTCGCGACTACATCAACTGGGGTTTCTCTGCCACCGCGGACAAGTTCCCGACAGATGTCATGGAGCGACGCGGCGATGATCTTGCTCGACTGGTTGCCGAGATGACCCCGGACTGGCATCCCAACCTGCGCCGGCTGTTCGAGCTGACCGAGCCGAGCACCTGCTTCCCGGTCAACATCAAGACGTCGGTGCCGCTAGATCCTTGGCCGGCCTCCAATGTCACGCTGATCGGCGACGCGATCCACACCATGACGCCGGGCCGAGGCGTGGGTGCGAACACCGCGCTGCGTGACGCGGTGCTGCTCTGCGCGCGGATCATCGACGTCGCCGAGGGTCGTCTCGAGCTGGTTGACGCGGTGGGCCGCTACGAGGCCAAGATGATCACCTACGCCTTCGACGCGGTCCTGAAGTCGCGGGAACAGATGACCGACGAGGCACCGATCCACAAGCCGGTGATCGGGCGCATCGCGCTGGCCGCCATGCGTACCGCGATGCGGGTAACGAACCATGTCAGGCCGCTCAGGCAGCGGATGGCCCGCTCGATCAGCGAGTACCGCGGTGCGGGTCGAGACAATGAGGACTTTGTGCTTCCGGCGCGCTCTGGTCGACACGTCACCAGCTGATCATCCTGTCGGGCTGTCAATCAGTCCCGGCTGGCGCACCAGCAGGTAGCACCGTTCACTGGGATGCTCGGCGTTGCGGTATGGGACGCGATCGACCCGCGCGACCAGCTCCAGGCCGGCGCGCGTCAGAGCGGCGATCTCTTGCTCTGGATCCAGGAAGCGGAAGATCAACTCAACCGGATTGCCCCACCACTCGCCCATCGTGATCACGTCTCCGGCTTGGTGATCGGCGTCGCGGACATGAAAGGCGATCAGGGCATGACCACCGCGTTGGAGTACCCGAGCCAGTTCGGCGTACGCGGCGTCGCGATCGTGATCATCGAGGTGAATGACCGCGTAAAGACAGACGACCGCCGCTGCCGATTGTGTCCGGATCGGCAGCGCAGTCAGATCGCCCGCACAGGCCGGCACCTTATGGGTCCGCCACGCCTCAGCGACCATGGCCTCCGAGAGGTCGAGTCCGATCACCAAGGAACGCTCGGCGAGGTAGGCAGCGACATGGCCGGGCCCGCAGCCGAGGTCCAGCACCACACCGTCGGCCGCCAGATCGGTGATCAGGTCCAGCAGCGCGCGATCCAGCGGCTTGTGCCGAAGCTCGTCCCCGATCGCGACGGCGTACTGCGTTGCCACGGCGTCATAGCTCCGTCGCGTGGAGACGTGCTCGGTCATCCCGGCCTGCTATGCGGTTGCGACGCTTTCACTCTCGGCCCTACGCAAGCGACCGCGGAGCAACATGACGCTGACGAACACTCCGATCACGGTCGCCGCGCCACCCCCGATCAATGTCCATCGCGGACCCAGTGTCTCGCCGATCCAGCCGAGGATCGGCGAACCAAGGGGTGTGCCGCCCATCAGCACCATGATGTACAGCGCCATGACGCGGCCGCGGCGGAGCGGGTCGACGCCGAGCTGAATCGAGGCATTCGAGGCGGTCAGGGTGAGTAGCGTCACCAGACCGAGGACGGGAAGGGTCGCCGCGTACGCCGCGTAGGTCGGCGCCAGCCCACTGGCGATTTCGATCACCCCAAACGTCGCGGCCATGCCGACGACGAGACGTCCAGACGGTCGGTTGCGACGTCGAGCAGCAATCAGCGCGCCGGCCAAGGAGCCGACGGCCATGAACGTTCCGAGAATTCCGTAGTCCTCGGGGCCGCGGTGAAACTGCTGCTGGGCCATCAGGGCACTGGTCATCTGGAAGTTCAAGCCGAACGTGCCGAGGAAGAACACGACACACAACACGAGCAGCATGTCTGGCCTACTGCGGACGTAGGCCAGACCCTCGCGGATCTGCCGCTTGGCCCGCGGGCTGGGTGGCGTCGTTCGGAGCAGTCGGCTGTCCATGATCATGAGGGCGGCGATGAAGGCAAGATAGCTGAGCGCGTTGGCCAGTATTGCCCAACCCGCTCCGACCGCGGCGATCACCACGCCGGCGACTGCTGGCCCGACGATGCGCGCAGCATGGAAGGTGGCCGAGTTGAGTCCGATCGCGTTGGGCAGGTGGTCCGGACCCGCCACCTCGGAGACGAAGCTCTGCCGTGCGGGGTTGTCAAACGCGGTGCCGAGACCGAACGCGAACGCGATCAGGTAGACCTGCCCGGTCGTCGCGACGCCGGTGACTGCGAGCACCCCAAGCGCTGCTGCGCAGATCGCCAGCCACGACTGGGTCACCTTGAGAATCCGCTGCTTGTTGAATCGATCGGCGATGAGGCCGCCGTACGGCGAGAGCAGCAGCATCGGCAGGAACTGCAAGCCGGTAGTGATGCCGACCGCGATGCCCGAGCCTCCGGACAGCTCGAGCACGAGCCAGTCCTGAGCAACCCGTTGCATCCAAGTGCCGATATTGGAGACGAATGACCCCGCAAGATACGTGCGGTAGTTCGGTTCCACCAATGCGCTGAACATGCCGCCGCGGGGTCGCCGGATGGGCGCGGTCGTCGAATCGGCGTGATCAGTTCGGGTCGCAGACGTCGGCTCGGTGCTGACGCTCACGCTCGATTCACCTTGTCCAGCACGCGTATGGCGTGTCGCAAGATCTCGCGATCGGCCGGATCCAATTCCGCGAGCCGGACAGCGAGCCACTGATCGCGTCGCCGTCGGTTCGCCAGCAACACCTCGCGTCCGGAGTCGGTGAGAGCCACCAGACATTGCCGGTGATCGCGGGGGTCAGGACGGCGTGCGACGTAGCCGCCAGCCTCGAGACTGTTGACGATACGCGTCATGGACGGCGGCTTCACCTTCTCCTGGGCGGCCAACTCACCCATCAACAAGTCACCCGAGTTGAGCAGCACAGCCATCGCTGAGAGCTGGCTGGGGGTCAGGCCAAGAGAGTCGTCCTGCATCTGACGTAGCCGGCGGGCCAACCGCATGACAACCGGGCGAAGCTCATGCGCTAGCCCGGTCGTCGTCCGAATGTTGTCCCTGGTAGTCCCCACTCAGTCCAGCATAGTAGTTAGCATTGCTAAATATCAAGGCTATGCAGTCGTGGAGATCCGGCGACGCTTGGAGAGCACGATCACGGTTGCGATGAGTACGGCGCCAGCCGCAACCAGGCCGATGGCGGCACCCACTGCATTGTCGTCAAGGATCCGGTACAGCGAGGCAGGCCAGATCGTCAGCAAGATCGCGCAACCGATCACCGCGTACGCATAGCGCCGGGCGATCACAAAGGCAGTGAGCAGCGCCGCGGCGACCAGTGTTGCAGCGACCAGTGAAAGCCATTCGCCATGCGGCGCGTCCATCTGCAGCACGACGCTTGCGGTCCAGCCGCTGAGACCGGCGAGTGACCAGGCCAGTGTGCGGCTGAGCAGCAACCCGCTGGCTGCGAGGATCAGCCCGACCAGGAGAAACCCAACCGCCAGGTGCGCTGGAACGGCGGTGCTTTCCGGACCAGTGGTTTCCACCGGATCAATGACGTTGAACACCACTGCGCAGACGAGCAGCATGGCGCCGGACCAGCCCGAGACAAGGAACGCGCCAGAGCGAAGCAACACCGCGCCGATCGCGGAGGTCACGACGACCACCGCGGCCGACACCACGAACTTCTTGTCCTCGAAGACAATCAGGTAGGCGAAACCGGCCGCGTAGCAGGCGAGAGCGAGCAGGATCCGACCTAGCTCGGGCCTCGTCCGCCCCCGCACCAATGCGACGCCTCCGAGAGCGGGCACCAGAAAGGATGCGATCGCAACGGCCTTGCGACCCGTTGTGCCGAGGTCTTCCCAGAAGAGCGTGCCGAGCATGATCACCGCACCAAGCACCAGCGCGCCACCGACGTAGCCGAGGACCTCCAGTACCGCAGAACTCTTCGGAGCTGATCCCACGGCAGACCCAGCAGCTGCCGGCTGCCCATCCACCTGATCAGCCCTGGCCGCTTCCGCCAACTCCCGCGCTTGGGAGACCGAGAGCACCTGCTGCTCAACCAGGCGAGCCAGCTGAGTTTCCAGTCTGTTCACGTCCACATCCTGCCGTGCGGATCGAACTACAGTGACCGGTATGAAGGAGCCGGCCGAGCACCACCATTTCTGGGTGCAGGCACCCGTGCCGCCTCTCGATGTCGACGGCCTCGCTGTTGTCACAGTCGGCACGGTGATCTTTGCGTTGACATCGGTTGTATTGGCGATCGGTTACGACTGGCTTGCGGCACACGGCCACGGCTCCTGGCTCCAGATCAGTGTGGCCGGTTTCGCTCTCGGGCTCATCGGGCTGGCGTATTGCTGGAATCGGCGGCGACGTCGCCGCAGCGAAGTGATCTGTGCCCCGAACCGCACCAGAACGAATGATCTAAAAGCTGAAGCGCTCCTCGTGCAGCTGATGGCGAGGGAAACCGCCGAGCATCAGCGAGTCACGCACCCGGGCGGCCAGCCGCGGTGAGGCGCACAGGTAGACGTCATGGTCGCTGAGGTCGCCGACAATGCGATTCAGCGCTCGAGCGCTCATCTCGTTGGCAGCGTCGGTTGATGGACCGACCAGATAAACGACCCGCGCACCGGAGCGTTCGGCAATCTCATCGAGTTCATGCTTGAGGACCAGGTCTTGCTCGCTCGACGCTCGATAGACGAGCGTGACGTCTTTGCCGGGCAGGTCGATCACCTCGAACATGGCACGCATCGGGGTGATCCCGACGCCACCGGCGATCATCAACACCCGCGGTCGGCGGCGACGACGCTGCGTCAGCCCCCCGTACGGCCCCTCGGCGAACACCAGGGTGCCGACCGGAATTCTGAAGATGCGCCGCGTACCGTCCCCGCGTGCCTTGACGGTGATCCGCAACCTTTCGCAGGTCGGTGGAGCGGACAACGAGAACGGATACGCCGCGTGCCACGTCGTACGGGTCAGGAACCTCCAGCGAAAAAACTGCCCTGGCTGGGCTCGCAGCTCGTCCAGGTGCCGCCCGGACATCAAGACGCTCATGACGTTCGGAGACTCTTGTCGTACCTCCTCCACCCGGAGCCGGTGTCGCCACAGCTGGAAGAGCGGCTGGAGGACACGCCAGCGCAGCACCAGCGCAAAGGCGTACGTGTAGAGCAGGCTCCAGGCAATCTGCACGGACCTGCGTCCCGGCGAGGTCGGAACCAGCCAGCTGATGGGCAAACGCCAACGCCACCGCAAGGTAGGTCAGCAGGTGCAAGAAGTGCCATCGTTCGTACGAGATGCGTCGCCGCAGGCTGCGTAGCGATGCGAGGCCGACGAGGAGCAAGGATCACCGTGCCCATCAGGGCGGCGGTGAGCCCCGGCAGGCTCAGCACGTCCTTGGTCGCCGTCATTCGATCCGTTGATCGGGCTTCCGCCCAAGCCTGCACTGCTAGCAGGGTGTGTACGACAGTGAGGATGATCACCAGTTGCCCGCCCCAGCCATGCCACCGCGCCAGCCGGTGGGTACCGACGCCGCGCTCCAGCCAAGGGGACCGCGACATCAAGATCAACATGATGGCCGCGCCGTACCCGGCGGCCATACCGCTGACGTGGGCAATGAGGGAGGCTGCGCCCTCGCTCGGCACTCCGGCGCTCAGCACGACCTGAAGGACTGCTAGGGCGCCTCCCAGCCAGATAAGGGCCAGAAGAGTGGTTGCGATAAGCCTCGGCGGTCGCACGTCGCGGCAGTCCCGGTCACCGGTCGGACAATGCCACGTGCTGCTGCACCATCGATGTCGGCGAGATCTCGGGGGCACTCATTCCAAGACTGACGCCGACCACGGTCGCCGCGCCGAAGAGACCCACCGTCACGATCCGCAGCATCCAGCGGATCAAGGAAGAGGGGGCTCCGGCGAGACGTGCGATTCGAGGGGTCCGGCGCCCAACCTCGAAGGCCGTGTCCGACATGAGAATTCTCCTGGGGTGAGGAAGAACCCCCGAGAATGAAGAGTTTGGTGTACGCGCCGCTCGCGGGGAACCGCTTGTGACGAACGTCACAGAAAGGTAAAGACGGGCCGCAACCTCGCTGACACCACCCAGAGCCGTACCCAGGCTGCCCTCGGCTCTACGTGGCACGCACGCTATGCACAGCGTCAATATCCGCGCGCAGCGTGGGATGTTGCACCCAGAGACCAGCCCCAGAGACCAGTCCTCGAGCCAGCAGTCTTCCTAATCGAAAAGCGAAATCGGTGTGTCCCACTCGATGGTGTCCCAGACCGGCCGCGGCAGCTCATCAACCTGATCGTCGGGCTGCACGTTGGAGTGCGCTCCACAACCGTGGTCCACGCTGACAACCGTTCCGTCCGAGACCGAGAACGCGTTCGCACAGGCGCCGAACAAGGTGCCAAGACTGCCCTGCAGGCGTACGAAGAACCCGCAAGTCTCACAGACGTCCGGGGCTAGCCGGCTGAGCAGATTGTCCGGTCCGCCGTCACCGGCCAGCCAGCGCTCGGCGGCCTCGTCATGACCCTTCACCGAAAGCACCCGCTCCCGGCCGAGGCCACGTTCGGCAATCACCGTACGGATCAGGCTCAACTCCGCGGGTTCGGCATTGAGGGCCTGCTCACCGCCGGTGTAGCCCGGCTCCAGGCGTGGGTCATCGCCGGTGCTTGGCATCAGCAGTCCAGGGGTCACGTCACCAGGCCGGATCCGCTCGACCCACGGCACCCATTCCCTCGCCAACAGGGCGCCGTCACCTGGTAGCAGCACGACCTCGTCAACGGTGACGACCCGCGCCCGAGAGGCTCGAGCGACGGTCACTGACCAACGCCATCCCTGGTATCCCGGATGTGGGCAGGCAAAGAAATGACTCACCACGCGGGTGTCCTCGGCCTGCGCGCCGAGATAGTCGCCGACGCCGATCACCCCAGCAGTCTCTTCTGCTGCTTGCCGAGCAAGATCAACAGCGGCGAGGCAGACTGCGTCAGGTTGGGTTGTACCGGTGCTCGAAGGCATGAGCCTCATTCTGGCATCGCGAACTGACTAACGTCGCCGGCCTCGACGACGGTGACACGGCCAGACAGAATAGGCTGCCATCCTCGGCTCGATCTGGAGTGACATGAGCAGCACCGATTCCAGCATCCCGCACGACAGCGCGGCTGCCGCTGCTCGCATCCGTACCCGAGCGCTCACCGTCGTTGCCACGATCCTTGCCGCCATCATCGTGTGGGTCATCGAGGTGCCCGTGGCGGGCATCGATGTCGTGGTTCACCCGGTCGGCGCCTCGACTCGAGGGACGCGACGGTGGCCGCGAACCACAAGTCGAGGCGTGATTAGAGTTCGAGCTCATCCGCCACGGCGCGGAGCACCGTAGCGATCTTGCTGCCGGTCCTGGCGTCGGGGTAACGGCCGCGACGGTAGCCGTTGCCGATGCCGTCGAGCATTTTGATCAAGTCCTCGACGATCACCGTCATCTGCTCAGGCGGCTTGCGATGGGCCTTGGACAGCGACGGCGGGACCTCCATGATGTGCACGGACAGGGCCTGCTCTCCCTTGCGGCCTTCCACGACACCGAACTCGACGCGCTGGCCGGCCTTCAAGCTCGTGACGCCCGGCGGCAATGCATTGGCGCGGACGTAAACGTCGCCACCTTCATCCTTGGTCAGGAAGCCGAAGCCTTTTTCGGCGTCGTAAAACCTCACCTTGCCAACAGGCACGTCCAAACCTCACTTGCTTTTTCGCCAGTTCGCCAGCAGTCGTTCCTTGACTGCGAATTACCCCACAACAGCGCGCTAAGCGTAGCCGTTTCGCTCGTGCAGCCCAACCCCGAATCGGCTACCTCCTCGCCGCGACAGGAGGTCGTCCGCTGGAGTCCGCTTTGAGGTTGCAGCACGTCGCGCTCTGCGAACTCTGGGCCAGCCCGTCCCGCGTCTACGATGACTGCATGGCAACCTGGGAGGACGGGCCGGAGTATGCGCCGATCGAGCGCCCGGCCGACTTTCAGACGCCCGAGGCTCCACCCTTGACGACTGCACCGCCCCACACCCAGGCGGCTGCTTGGGCTCCTAAGAGCCGACCCGTCTTCGATAACCCGTCGACGCCGGTGATACCCCTGGCCACGTTGGTCCCCGCGCCACGTGAGGAGCGGCGTGACCCGGAAAAGCCATTCACCGTCGTGGCCAGCACGATGACATCCGACTCAGCCTGGGGCGCCGTGCACTGGGCTTCGCCAACGGGCCAGCTTGGGACTGGTGCTGGTCAGGAGCCTGGCACCCGACATCGGGCGCTCCCTATCCACCACCCGACCAGCCCATTGCTGTTCACTCCGGAAGAAGCGCGCCCACGGCTCCTTTCCCAACGCCCGGTACACCTGGCTGGTTCGGCCCTGGGTCCTCCGGTCCACAGCCGCAGCAGTGCCGCGGCCGTAACCGCGAGAAGTGTTCTCGACGCCGCAACACCTGGTCTCTGCATGTGCCTGATCATTGGCGGCCTGGTCTATGTCCTGGCGCCGATCTTCCTCTGCGTCAGTGTTGGCCTCGCCAGTCGCGTCAAGGTCGCGACGGCAGAAGTCCGGCGCGCCCATGTCTTCGGCATCGTCGTACTCGCCACGCTGGGTGTCCTCGGCTCGCTGATCGTCGGTGCTGACTTCAGCGAGTGGTGGCGATTCATCGGCCAATGGGCGCTGTTGATCTGCTGGGTGCTGCTCGCCGCCACACTGGTCATCATCTATCGACGCCTCAAAGCCGAAGCCACACATCCGCCGACCTATCGATCTCCCTGGGGGTAGGCGGGGTGACGGCGCTGAGTGAGCACCAGCGGCCACGCACCTTGACCGAGGCCTTGCGTGCAATGTCGGCCGAGCAGTTGAGCGCCTTGCTCGAACTGCGTCCCGATCTGCTCGACCCCGTTCCGCACGACATAGCCGAGCTCGCGAGCCGATCGACGATATCGACTTCGATTGCCCGAGCCGTTGACGATCTCAACGCTTGGCTTCGAACCGTTGCTGAGGCACTCGCCGCGCTTCCCGATCCCGCATCCCTGGCAGAGCTGGCGACCATGCTCGGGCAGCCGCGGTCCACTGCGGCTGCAGCGATCGCTCAGCTTCGCGAACGCGCCCTGCTCTGGGGCGAGGATGATCAGCTCCACCTGGTGCGGCCGGTACGCGAGGCGTTCGAGCCCTATCCCGGTGGGCTGGCTCCCCCATCGGCCCGACCGATGTCGGGCGAGCAGATCGATGCGGCACTGGAGGACTGCGGCGCCGAGGCCCGCGTCGTACTGGAACGACTTCTCTGGTCGCCGACCGGGGCCGTACGCTACGCCGACCGCCCGGTCAGCCTGTCCTCCGCACGGTCGCCGATCGAGCGCCTGCTCAGTCGCCAGTTGCTCCGACCGCTGGATTCGGAGACCGTGATCATCCCTCGCGAGGTGTCGTGGCGGCTCCGGGATGGACGCTTTACGGCAGAGCCGGTCGCCACCGACCAACCTGCGCTCACCGGACACGATCGTGATCCGCGTCTCGTTGATCGGGCTGCGGCCGGGGCGGCCTTCGCCCTGCTGCAGGACATCGAGCTGCTCGCCCATCGACTGGAAGCCGCGCCGCACAAACTGCTTCGCGCTGGTGGTTTGCCGAGCCGCGACGTTAACGCCCTGGCTCGCCACCTGAGCGCCGAGCCCGACCATGCCAGTTTCCTCATCGAATGCGCAGCAGCCGCTCATCTCATCGCACCTGACAGCACCACAGCCTTGTTGCCAACGCCGGCGTACGACCGATGGCTCGGTCAGGATGCTCCCAGCCGCTGGCGGCTGGTCACCGAGGCTTGGCTGGACGAAGACCGATTCTTCGCCCGATCAGCAGACGCCGGCGGCCACACCCTCGGTCAGGAGGCGTACGCCCGCGGCGCGGCCGGACTCCGCAAGACCGTCGTAGGGATCCTGGCGGACGCGAAGCCGGGGACGACACTCGATCTGGCACAGCTGGCCACAGCTGCTTCCTGGCACCGACCCAGACTGACCCAAGGGCCCGTAACGGCAGGACGGCTGGTCGAGTGGACGTGGCGCGAGGCCTCATGGTTGGGATTGGCCGCACTCGGCGCGGTGTCCTCGTTTGTCAGGTTTCCCCTACAGCCCGATCTGGCGATGCCCTCGGCGCTTCAGGATCTGTTTCCCGCTCCCGTCGAGCACTTCATCATCCAAGCCGACCTGACCGCAGTCACCTCCGGTCCGCTCGAGCACGCGGTTGCGGCCGAGCTGCGGCTGCTGGCTGATCAAGAGTCACGCGGCGGTGCAGGCGTCTATCGATTCAGCCCCGCTACATTGCGTCGCGCCTTCGACCAGGGGTGGTCGGCTGCGGAGGTGCAATCCTGGCTCGCGCGGCACTCCACAACCGACGTACCGCAGGCGCTCGGTTACCTCATTGAGGACGTCGCCAGGCGCCACGCCAGTATCCGAATCGGACCGGCGGTCTGTTACGTCCGGATCTCTGACCCGGCGCAAGCCGCAGCGCTGCTGGCTCATCCAGACGCGTCACGACTTGGGCTGCGAGCGGTCGCTCCACATGTTCTTATCGCCGCCGTCGATGAGTATGAGCTGCTCCCGTTACTCCAGGAGCTAGGCCACAGCCCAGCGGTAGAAAACGCTGCCGGCGACGTGCTGGTGACGCCGCCCACCCGACGCGCGGAGAAGCACCTAGCGGAATCGAAGCCTGTTCATTCCGCTGCTCAGGTGGCTGATGCCTTGCTGGCCGGCGAGGGCAGTCAACCGGTCGCGATGCGGGCCGGAGCCGGTCCGACAACTGCGGACGTCGGTCTGTCAATCTCCCGCGGGACCGTGGCGAGGTCCATAGAATGATCGGATGCATGCCGTCACGATCAGACGATTGATCGTTTTCGGCGTGTGCGCGCTCGGGGTCGGATCCTTGTACTTGGTGCCCAGCATCGCCCGCTCCCCGGAGCAGCTCAGGCTTTCGGGACCCACCGATGAGCCAACGACCTCCCCAGCCGGAGCTGGGCCGAACGACCACCGCGAATCCGCGTCTCCGACCGGGGACCGGGAGTCCCCCGCCGGAGACGGTGTGGCGTCGGGCAACACGCCGCCCGACACGCAGCCATCGGCGACACGCAGCAAAAGCGTAGATGCCGACGACGACGCGAACCAGAAACCGGGGAGCGGTCAAACAAAGGCCGCCAAGGACTCCGATCCACCCCAGCCAGTCGCCGACATCGAGGCGTCGAAGGTCACCGCACGACGACTCACTATCAGCTGGCCGGCGGCCAGCGACAACGTCGGGGTGATCGGTTATCGCATCTGGCTCAACGGTTTCGAAGTGGCGACCACTGCAGAGACCCGGGCACGGCTGCGCTGGTTCAATGACGACAGCGGTCAGCACGTCGTACAGATTCGGGCACTGGATGCCGCCGGCAACCAAAGCCAGAGCTCACCGACATTGGTCGTGACCAGACCTTCGCCCGAGCCGACCGTGACACCTACACCGGAACCCTCAGACTCGCCGACACCGACCGGCGAACCGAGCGAGCACAATCACCCCGACGCTCAGTCGCCAGGAGTCGCCAAGCGAAACAGACGACTGGTCAGAAGCCCACAGCCGAGCCGACGCCCCGCTGATGCCCACCCCAGCCGGCGGACCGGGACCCCTCGTCGTGCAGTCCGATCGCACCTTACTGCTCGAAGTTGATCATCCTGAGGCCAATGCCTGCCGAATCGCAATCGCGCCGTTCGCTGAGCTGGAGCGCGCACCCGAACACATTCACACCTATCGGCTGACTCCGCTCGGGCTGTGGAACGCCAGGGCCGCCGGGCACGACGCCGAGCAGGTCGTTGACACGCTGCTGACCTACAGCCGATATCCCGTGCCGAACGCGCTGCTGGTCGACGTAGCCGAGACGATGGCCCGCTACGGCCGACTGCGGGTCGAGAAACACCCCACGCACGGGTTGATCTTGATCAGCAGTGATCGCGCGGTGCTCACCGAAGTGCTGCGCAGCGCCAAGATCAAGGGACTGATCGGCAACCGGATCGATGACGACACCGTGGTGGTCCATCCGTCCGAACGCGGTCACCTGAAGCAGGTGTTGCTCAAGCTCGGCTGGCCGGCCGAGGACCTGGCCGGCTACGTCGACGGCGAAGCGCACGCGATCAGCCTCAACCAGCGCGGGTGGACGCTGCGGCCGTATCAGGGTCAAGCTGCCGATTCCTTCTGGCATGGCGGATCCGGTGTCGTGGTCCTTCCCTGCGGTGCCGGCAAGACCATCGTCGGCACTGCGGCGATGGCGCTGGCCAGTGCCACCACGCTGATCTTGGTCACCAATACCGTCGCAGCCCGGCAATGGCGTGATGAGTTGATCAAGAGAACGACACTGACTGCCGATGAGATCGGCGAATACTCGGGTGCCAAGAAACAGATCCGACCGGTCACCATTGCGACGTACCAAGTGATCACCACCAGGCGCGGTGGGATACACCCGCATCTCGAGCTGCTGGACGCGCGGGACTGGGGCTTGATCATTTACGACGAGGTGCACCTGCTGCCGGCGCCGGTGTTCCGGATGACTGCTGGTCTCCAGGCCCGGCGGCGGCTCGGCCTGACCGCCACGCTGGTGCGTGAGGACGGTCGAGAAGGCGACGTGTTCTCCCTGATCGGGCCGAAGCGCTACGACGCACCCTGGAAAGATCTTGAGGCCCAGGGCTACATCGCACCCGCCGACTGCATCGAGGTCAGGGTCACTCTCAACGAGGCCGAGCGGATGGCGTACGCGGTGGCCGAGCCGGACCAGAAGTACCGGCTGGCTGCGACCGCAGACTCCAAGACAAGCGTCATCGTTGAGCTGGTGGCCAAGCATCGGGGTACGCCGACGCTCGTGATCGGGCAATATGTTGATCAACTCGAAGAGCTTGCTGCCCGGCTGGATGCGCCGTTGATCACCGGCCAGACGACCGTACGGCGGCGCGAGCAGCTCTATGAGGCCTTCCGTACCGGTGAGATCGAACTGCTTGTCGTAAGCAAGGTGGCGAACTTCTCGATCGATCTGCCCTCCGCTCAGATCGCAGTCCAGGTCTCGGGGGCCTTTGGCTCGCGGCAGGAGGAGGCCCAGCGGCTCGGACGGCTGTTGCGACCCAAGTCGGAGGGCGTGACCGCGCGGCTGTACGCCGTCGTCGCTCGTGACACCGTCGACACCGACTTCGCCGCGCACCGGCAAAGGTTCCTCGCCGAGCAAGGCTACGGCTACCGCATCATGGACGCCGAGGACGCACTCACTGCGGAGTGATCGGCCCGCAGACTTGACGCGTTTCTCCGCACATGGCCACATGTGAGCGCGTCTTCAGCCGAATCACGCTGCATTCGTGGCCTCGTGCGGAAGAACGTCACAGGTGGCGCGCGTCGCGAGCGTCGGGTTCGCGTCCGCTGGCGGTGAGGAGGCGATGAGCGAAACCCTTCGTATCCATCGATGCCGGCCGGAGCACTGGAGCTGGATCCCCGGAGTCGCAATATCTCGAGATGGCCGCCGAGTCGGCCTAGGGCACGTCGAGGACCGTCGACTCCTCCTGCGTGCCAAGATCAATCGGCCAGATGTCCGGTTGGCCGGCCAGTGACCAGAGCTCAACCAGCTCATGCGGCCAGATCCACTCGTCGGTGTGCCGCAGATCGTCGTGGGTCCACCAGCGATGCCCGAGCAGGGTGAGCCGCTCATCTGGGGTGTGTGCTGAGATGTCGACCTCGAACGGCGACACCATGGCCAAGAAGAACGACTCGTCCTGCTCGATCACGAGGTCGGAGTAACCGTGGACGACATGCCGCTTGGCGATCGGCCCCAACAGCTCGGCTTCACTCAACTGGTAGCCAGTTTCCTCGGCAACCTCTCGGATGGCCGCGTGAATCTCGCTTTCTCCTTCGTCGATCCCACCGCCGGGCGTGCTCCACCAGCTGGTACCCGGCACCCCGGGGTCGCTGTCCTCGAACAACAACGTGCGGTCATTGTCGATCATGATCACCCGTACGGTCACCCGGGATTGCCGCGGCCGTGCCGCCGGATCCGCGACCGGCAGATAGCTACGCTCGGTATCAGAGGAAGACACGGCCTACACCTTACGAGCACCCTCCGGGACAGGGCGGAGGGCACCCCACGAGGCAGGGAAAATTCCGTGGATTCCTCCCCACCCGAGCGAGTAACCTGGTCCCCCGCTCCCCGTACTCACCGATCTAGCATCGGAGCTCTTCGCATGCCTGAAACCTCGGTCGACGTCCTGGCCCGAGAACGCACCCATCTCGCGGAGTCGCGCGCCGCGCTCGAGCGGATGCGGCAACACACGGCGAGTCTGGAGGCTTTCGGTGGTGATCACGTCTCGACCGAGCACCTCAAGCAGGCGCTGTATCGCCGCATGAAGGCCCTCCAGGACGATCCGTCCGTGCCGCTCTTCTTCGGCCGGCTCGACTATGACAGCCACCTGGGAGCTGAGCAGGACGAGACCCTCTACATCGGGCGCCGGCATGTCACGGGCGAGGCGGGCGGCGAGCCGTTGGTGATCGATTGGCGGGCCGGAATGTCACGGCCCTTCTATCAGGCGCGTCCCGGTCAGCCCATGGGCGTTCGGCTACGGCGCCGCTTCGGCTTCTCGCACGGCCAGCTGACCGCGTACGAGGATGAGGACCTGGCTGGGCTCCACGAAGTCGCCCACTCCGACATCATGGAGTCTGAGATCGAGCGGCCTCGAACCGGCCCGATGCGCGACATCGTCGCCACCATTCAGCCCGAACAGGACAGCATCGTGCGCGCCGCCCTCAGCCAATCGCTCTGCGTCCAGGGCGCTCCCGGAACCGGCAAGACCGCGATCGGTCTGCACCGTGCCGCGTATCTGCTTTACGCGTTCCGCGAGCAGCTTGCTCGGTCCGGGGTACTTGTTGTCGGCCCGAACGACAGCTTCCTGTCCTATATCGCCGACGTGCTGCCTGCCCTAGGCGAGATCGATGCCACCCAGACCACCGTGACATCGCTGGTCTGTGCGGCGAACGGCGTCAGCGTACGCGGGCTCGACAGCGTCCCCGCCGCATTGATCAAAGGCGATGTCCGGATGGCCGAGGTGCTGCGCAGAGCGGTCTGGAGCCATCTCGGCACGGCTACGGGCCCATTGGTGGTGCCTCGCGGCGCCTATCAATGGCGGGTCGGCGCGCACCTCACAGCTGAGGTCGTCGACGAACTACGGCAGCGCGGCGTCCGGTACGGCGCTGGGCGAGCCATGCTGTCGCAGCGGCTGGCTCACCAAGTACTGCTGCGGATGGAGGCAGCGGGTGACTCCCCCGACGACCGGGTGCAGGACGCGGTCGCCCGGAGCAAACCGGTCAGAGCCTACGTTGACGCGATCTGGCCGGCCGTCGACGCAGCGAAGCTGATCATGAAACTGCTCAGCGATGCCGAGTTCCTGGCGGCCGCGGCCGACGGCACCTTGAGCGCGGCCGAGCAGCAGCTGATCATGATGGGCCGGCCGCCCCGATCAGTGGCTGCCGCGCGCTGGTCGCTGGCCGACGTGATCTTGATCGATGAGGCGGCAGACCTGTTGCAGCGTACGGCAAGCCGCGGCCACGTCATCCTCGACGAGGCACAAGATCTGTCGCCGATGATGCTGCGCGCGGTCGGGCGGCGGGCGAGCACCGGCTCGGTGACCGTCCTTGGTGATCTTGCCCAGGCGACCACGCCGTGGGCGACCCGCTCGTGGCAGGAGTCGCTCGCCCATCTCGGCCATCCCGATGCCGTCGTCGAGGAATTGGTGGCCGGCTTCCGGGTTCCTGGCGCAGTGATCGATTTCGCGGCCCGCTTGCTACCGCAGATCGCGCCGGCGCTCAAGCCGCCGCACTCGGTACGAACCCATCGTGGCGAACTCGACCTCCGTCTCACCGATCGGATCGGCGATGAGCTCGTCGAGGCGATCAACCAGGCCATGCATAACGAGGGCACCGTGGGGCTGATCGTCGCGGACGCCGCGGTACCTGGGATCCGGAAGCTCCTGGAGGCTCGGCATATCGACTACGACATGCTCGGCGAGGATCCGGCGGTCTTCGACAGACAAGCGGATTCCCATCGATCTGATCTGGAGGTGGCTCCGCGGCTGAAGCCCATCCTGGTGCCGGCAGCGCTCGCCAAGGGCCTGGAATTCGATCACGTGGTGCTGGTGGAGCCAGCCGACATCGTGGCCGGCGAACCCGATCAGGTGATCGGACTCCGCCGGCTGTACGTTTGCCTGACCCGGGCGGTCACCTCGCTGGTCGTGGTCCATGCGGCAGAGCTACCGGCTGCCCTCGCAGCCTGAGGTTGCCTCCGCTCAAAACCGGTCGCCCACAACATGACTTCGCCAAATCTCCCGTTGTTGGTGACCAGCTTCGGGAGAAGGTCGGAGGCTGCCTGGCAGCCAACCCAGCCTCAGCCGAACGAGGGAGGTTCGGTTAGCGGCAGTCTGACCTGGAAGCGAGTGTCACCCGGCTTTGATTTGACCCGCAGATCGCCGCCATGCCGCTGAGTGATCACGCGATAGGAGATGTCCAGGCCTAGCCCGGTTCCCTGGCCGACCGGCTTGGTGGTGAAGAACGGTTCGAAGATCTTTTGCTGCATCTCCAGCGGTATGCCGATACCGGTGTCGCAGATCTCGACCAGCACCCAGCCATCCTCCCGCGACGTGCGTACGGTCAGCGTTCCGCCGTCGGGCATCGCGTGGATAGCGTTGTCGATCAAGTTGGTCCACACCTGATTCAGCTCGGCCGGATGGGCTGGAATCGTGGGCAGTGATTCGTCATAGTCCTTGACTATCTTGATCCTCCCCGATTCCTTGATCTTGTGGCCGAGCATGACCAGCGTGCTGTTCAGCCCGTCGCGGACGTCGATCTCTTGATGCGCCGCTCGATCCATCTGGGAATACTGCTTCGCCGCTCCGATCAGCGCCGAGATCCGGCCGGTCGAGTCCTCGATCTCCACCATCAGCTGCTCGGTCTCCAAGGCGTAGGTCACCCAGTGCAGTCCATCTGCGAGGAGACCGCCGGGCATAGTCGCCGCGATCTCGTCAAGCCAGTCCGTATGGACCCCTGCGGCGACGAGCGTAGGAGCCAGGTCCCATCCGTCGTCAATGCCATGATCATCAAGCCAGTCGGTGATCTCGTCTTCAGCCTCCCCGACCTGCATCGGGGTAAGTTTTTCGGCCTTCGCCATCTTCTCCACGGCCGCTTCTTGAAGGTCGGTGAGCGCCACCAGAGCCTTCGGGTCGACGTCGGCGGTCGCCAGGTGGGCGAGCTTGCCTCGCATTCTGCTCACCCGTTCCCGCAGCGAGGCCGTGGCGCGTACGGCAGCGGCTGCCGGATTGTTCAGCTCGTGGGTAAGCCCGGCCGACAAGCGACCGAGCGACAGCAGCCGCTCCCGCTGGCCGATGATCACCTGACTTGATCGAAAGCCCATGGTGAGGCCCTCGAGCAGGTGCATGGCCATCGGGAACCACTCGCGGAACTTCTCCCCGAACTCCGCCGCACCGATGACCCAGAAGTCACAATCCGTCACGGCTCGCGCGGACCCCCAGTACGGCACCTCCGACAGGCCTTTGACGAAGGACTGCGTGGCGCCGGAGTAGACGCCGCGCTGGTTGGTGCGTCCGGTCTCCACCTCGGTGTTCTCCACCCGGCGGTGCATGGACATCGTGCCGGACAGCAGGACGAAGAGACAGGTCGCTGGGTCCCCCTCGCTGTAGATCGGTTGCCCGCCTAGCCGGGTCTCGCAGTACCCGTTGTCGCTGAGCCAGGCCAGCTGATCATCATCGAGTTTTTCGAACAGGAACAAGGTGCGCAGCTCCGAAGGGCTCAGCCGCCCCGGCTCGACGGTCTGTTCGCTCATGATCAACTCCTACTGCTCAGCCAGGTAGCGATGGACCAAGGTAACCGCGAGTGCCCCTTCGCCCACGGCGGACGCGACGCGCTTGACGGACTGGGCGCGTACGTCGCCCGCCACGAAGACGCCCGGAATGCTGGATTCCAGCAGGTACGGGTCACGCTCCAGATCCCAGGACGCCGGCCGGTTGCCACCAGCTGTCAAACCCGGACCGGTGACCACGAAGCCGCTGGCATCTCGCACCAACGACGGCGGCAGCCAGTCCGTCAACGGCGCCGCGCCGATGAAGACGAACAAGTGGCCGGCATCTACCACTTCCTGGCCACCGTCATGATCGACAAAGGTCACGCACTGCAAATGATCATTGCCTGTGCAGCTTTGTACCGATGTGTTGAGCCGGACCGCGATATTGGAAATCCCGGCGATCTGTTCGATCAAGTACGACGACATGGACTTCTCCAACGAGTCGCCGCGTACGGCCATGGTCACTCTGTTCGCGTACCGGGAGAAGAAGACGGCAGCTTGGCCGGCTGAGTTCGCACCACCGACGATGATCACGTGATCACCCGAGCACGATTCGGCCTGGGTCGCTGACGAGCCGTAGTAGACGCCGCGTCCGACAAGGTCCTCGGCTCCCGCCGCCGTCAGCTGGCGATAGCTCACTCCGGTCGCTAACACGACTGCATGGGCGAGCACCGAGGATTCGTCGTCAAACAGCACCCGGCGAGCGGGACCTTTGACTTCGAGGCCAACCACTGTGCGCGCTGTCAACAGCTCAGCTCCGAAGCGCACCGCTTGTCGCCGCGCGCGGTCGGTCAGCTGGTCGCCAGAGACACCATCGGGGAAGCCGAGGTAGTTCTCGATTCGGGAGCTCTGCCCTGCTTGACCGCCGGCTGCAGCTCGCTCCACGACCACGACCCTCAGGCCCTCGGAGGCCGCATAGACGGCGGCGCCCAAGCCAGCCGGACCACTGCCGATGATCACCACGTCGTAGAACTCGTCCTGCGGGTTGGTGCTCAGGCCGACCGCATTGGCCACCTCGACCAGACTCGGCTGTACCAGCGGCTGACCATCACTGGTGATCACCACAGGTGCTTGGCTCTCCTCCGCACCTGCGGCCGCGAGCAGCCGAGCACCGTCAGGATCATCGACGTTGTACCAGCGGTAGGGCACCATGTTGCGGGCCAGGAAGTCGCGTACCTCATACGATGCCGTCGACCAGGGATGGCCCAAGATCTTGATCTTGTGCTCGGGTTCCCGGCCCTCTCGTCGCCACGCCTCCAGCAGCTGGTCGACGATGGGATAGAACTTCTCCTCCGGCGGTTCCCAGGGCTTCAACAGATAGTGATCGACATCGACGACGTTGATCGCCTGAATGGCGGCGTTGGTGTCGGCGTACGCAGTGAGCAGCGCCCGGCGTGCCTGCGGAACCAGATCCATGGCCTGCTCGAGGAAGTCGACGCCATTCATCCGTGGCATGCGATAGTCAGCCAGGATCGCCGCCACCTGCTCGCCGCGCAACACCACATCCTTGATGGCCTGCAGCGCTTCCTCGCCCGAATCGGAGCGCATGATGCGATAGTCCGCACCGTATCGACGTCGCAGATCGCGGGCGACAGCACGTGACACGCTTGGGTCGTCGTCGACGGTGAGCAGTACGGGCCGCGCCGCACGCTCCATCCGGTCCTCGGCAACTGGGGCAGTCATGCGCCGACCTTGTCGAGATAGCACCAACGCCAATGCTCCCCGGGCTCGGCCGAAGCCACGACTGGGTGGCCGATTGTCCGAGCATGGGCGCTGGCATGCCGCGCTGGCGAGGAGTCGCAGCAACCGACGTGGTCACAGGTCAGGCAGCGGCGAAGATGCACCCAGCGCCCGCCGACAGCGAGGCAATCACTGCAGGCGGCTTGGAAGCTGCTGGGCACTGGGGTAAGAGGAGTGGCGTCGAGATGGGCGCAACTAGTCACAGGCCGGTTCCTTTCTTCCGCGCCAATCTAGTGCCGCGCGCAACCCTTGCCTCGCACCTCAGCCGGGCCCAGCTGGTACGGCCCAACAAGGTGGCGGATTATGCCGGGACTCGCGGCATAATCCGGCCCGCTCATTCAGCAGCCGGAGGTCGAGCCCGTCGAGCCAAGCGGGACTGCCGGCGGCGACGTAGCCCGGCAGCGGTCAGCAGCAGGACGATCTCGCGCGACGACACCGGCTGGGCGCCTTCGGCCACCGCCGCTGCGTAGCGCTCGGCAATGACGTCGTAGTGATCACGCTCGAACCCGCGCCGTGGGATGCCGATGCGGGCCGCGAAGTCGTGTAGCTCCTGATACGACCGATCGCTGATCAAGTGCGACCAGAGCTGGCCATGGCCCGGCCAGGTCGGCGGGTCGATATAGACAGTCAAGAAGAAGTCGCTCCGAGCACGAGCCGCTGCCGGGTGGCGTGGTCGATCAGTGTGCGCCAGGTGCGAACCAGGTCAGGATCGACGTAAGCCTTGGTTGATCCCAGTGGGCGCGCCGCTGTATCGATCTGGAACGCTCGGATGCCGACCCGCGCCAGCCACGGGACGTGCTCGGGCAGCAGGCCACCGCCAGCCATGATCAGTGTGCGGGCAAACTCATCCACCCGAGCCCGAGCGAGGAGATCATCGAGGCCCTCACTGACACCACGTGCCGATCCCGCGGTCAATACCTGATCGAGGCCAGGCAACATACGCAGCTCGCGCCACGCCCGGTTACTGGACATGCAGGCATCGACGGCGCGGTGGAAGGTCCAGGGAAAATCCGGATGCTCGCCGACGATCTCGGTCACCACGCCGACATCTACCTCCGTGTGACCGTTGAGAAAGCCGAGCACGACGCCATCGGCGCCGACCGCTCGGTAGCTGCTCAGCAGACCCTTGAGCCTGACAACTTCGCCGCCATCGGTGGTATATCCCTGACGTAGCCGGAGCATGACGCGGATAGGGAGAGTCGTCGCGCGGCGGACCTGGCCGACCAGCGCCGGCTCGGGTGACATGCCATCCACGAGGCTAGATGTCAGCTCCAGCCGGTCCGCTCCCCCGGCTTCGGCTCGTTCCGCGTCTGCAGCGTGGAGTACGACCACCTCGAGCAGCCCGGTCATGGGCGTACCCACCGCAGCGCGACTCGACTGGGCATCTCAAGCGTCGAGTTGTCAGCGTGTGTGGTTGCCTTAGCGACCCTGCACGCTGACAACTCGGCACTCATGGCGTCACGATATTCCTCCGCGCCCGACAAAACGGGCGACCATAGACTTGCGGCGTGGCTGCGAGAAAGCGGCTGGTCGCCGTTGTCGCAGCGGCATGTGTGCTCTCCACGGGCTGCACGTACGCCAAGGAGGAACCGGGGCTCTTCCACACCAGGGCTTCACAGTCCCCGACGGTCGAGCAAACTGTGCCGCCCGCGCCGACCAACCCGAAATTGCCGGTGGCAGCAGAGGCCGAGTGGACGACCGCTGAGGGTCTGAAGATCACCACTCGGTTCGCCATCCATGCTGTCCGGCGGCTCGAGGATGCGACCGTGGTCGATTGGTCAGTCACGCCGCTGGGCGCACCGGGCTTTGGACGCGGTGATCGGCTGCCCTCCTGGGTCGACCTCGGGCTGAGTCGCACCTCGGAGGGCGACATCAACATGTTCCTGCTCGATCCCGCTGGGGGAAAGGTCTATCGAACGCTCAGCCACCAGTCGCGACGATTGTTCAATCGGTGCCTGTGTACGCCGCTGTGGTTGGCGCAGCAGGGCCTGCGGATCGGGGAGACCCGTCTATTGCAGGCAAGCTTTCCACCGCTGCCGGCCACGCTCGGCTTCATCGACGTGGACATGATCAACATGGCACCGTTCGTGCATATCCCGGTTACCCCGATCGGCCAGGTCCCCACCCCATCGCGTCCGACGGACCTGGCTCGGGCGCCCGCAGTCGCGCGTCCGATCCTTGCGCAGCGAGTCTTCCGATACCGCCAGGAGCCGCACCGCGTACAGAACATCGCCATCGACCGGGTCGTCGTGGCCCCGGGACGAACAACGCTGGAATGGACGATCAAGTCGGTCAGTGATCAATCCACATTTGTCCTCGAGCCTGCATTGTCCCCGATCGGCGGGGTTTTGCCCGATGGTGTTGACGTGCTGGACCCCGATGTCGTGAGCGGCCCCATGATCAGACCGCAGGGTGCCTCTGCCGGCAAACCGGCGAGAGTGTCCTGGATGACCGCAGCCGTGGCCCAACGCAAGGCGTACGAGTGCCTGTGCAGCCCGCTCGGACTTTGGGCAGGCTCGCTGCGCCGCGAAGGCGGCCAGGCAAGTGTGGCGAGCAACTACCCAGCGCTACCGGCCGGAACCCGGTTCGTTGACGTGATCTTGCCCGGCGTCGCCACCCTCTCGGGCATTCCAGTCGTCGACGCCGAGGACTTGGCTCCTCGATTGGGGCCACCGAAGCCGTACGCCGCAGATACCTGGACCTACTACACCGACGATCCGCCGCGCGGCTGGTCCACTAATGAGTGGCCGACGCCGCTGCCGGATCCGGACCAGCTGAAGGACTATCGGTTCTACATCGAGAACACCACGCCGCTGCCCGGCTGGTGATTGCCCGATGGCGCACGCAACCCCAAAACGAAGGGGGCGGCTCCGTTGGAGCCGCCCCTTCGTTGCGTGTGCTGTGACTTGATCAGAAGTCCATTCCACCCATGCCGTCGCCGCCACCGGCCGGCATAGCGGGAGTTTTCTCCGGCTTGTCGGCGATGACTGCCTCGGTGGTCAAGAACAGACCGGCGATCGAGGCTGCGTTCTGCAGCGCCGAACGAGTCACCTTGGTCGGGTCGGGAACGCCGGCGTCGAGCAGGTTCTCGTACACGCCCGTAGCGGCGTTCAGGCCATGATCGGCAGGAAGGCCCTTCACCTTCTCAACGACGACTCCGCCCTCCAGACCGGCATTGATCGCGATCTGCTTCAGCGGAGCATCGAGCGCCACCTTCACGATCTGGGCGCCCACGGCCTCGTCGCCCTCCAGCTTGAGGTTCTGGAACGCTTTGGCCCCAGCCTGAACGAGCGCGACGCCACCGCCGGCGACGATGCCCTCTTCAACGGCCGCCTTGGCGTTGCGGACGGCATCCTCGATGCGATGCTTGCGCTCCTTCAGCTCAACCTCAGTTGCTGCGCCGACCTTGATCACCGCAACGCCGCCAGCCAGCTTGGCCAGCCGCTCCTGCAGCTTCTCGCGGTCGTAGTCGGAGTCAGACTTATCGATCTCATTGCGAATCTGGTTGATCCGACCCTTGATCTGCTCGGAATCGCCGGCGCCCTCGATGATGGTCGTCTCATCCTTGGTGATGATCACCTGACGAGCCTGTCCAAGCAGTTCCAGGCTGACGCTGTCGAGCTTGAGCCCAACTTCCTCGCTGATCACCTGGCCACCGGTAAGGATGGCGATGTCGGTGAGCATGGCCTTGCGGCGATCACCGAACCCAGGAGCCTTCACGGCAGCGGACCTGAAGGTGCCGCGGATCTTGTTCACGATCAACGCCGCCAGCGCCTCGCCGTCAACGTCCTCGGCGATCACCAAGAGCGGCTTGCTTGACTGGATGACCTTCTCCAGCACCGGCAGCAGATCCTTCAGGTTGGAGACCTTGGAGTTGACGATGAGGATGTACGGCTGTCTCGAGTACGGTCTCCATGCGCTCGGTGTCGGTGACGAAGTAGGGCGAGATGTAGCCCTTGTCGAACCGCATGCCCTCGGTGAGCTCGAGCTCAAGTCCGAAGGTGTTCGACTCGTCGACGGTGATGACACCTTCCTTGCCGACCTTGTCCATGGCCTCGGCGATGATCTCGCCGACCTGGGTGTCACCGGCGGAGATGGAGGCGGTGGCAGCGATCTGCTCCTTGGTCTCCACATCCTTGGAAATGGCGGCAAGCTGTTCGACAACCGCGGCCACGGCCTTCTCGATGCCCCTCTTGAGGCTCATCGGGTTGGCGCCAGCGGTCACGTTGCGCAGGCCCTCGCGTACCATCGCCTGCGCCAGCACGGTGGCAGTGGTGGTGCCGTCGCCAGCGACGTCATCGGTCTTCTTGGCGACTTCCTTGACGAGCTCGGCGCCGATCTTCTCGTACGGGTCCTCGAGCTCGATTTCCTTGGCGATGCTCACACCATCGTTGGTGATGGTCGGAGCACCCCACTTCTTTTCCAGCACGACATTGCGGCCCTTGGGTCCAAGGGTCACCTTGACGGCGTCGGCGAGGATGTTCATTCCCCGCTCGAGGCCACGCCGCGCTTCAGTGTTGAACTGAATGAGTTTGGGCATGTTCTCCGCTAGTCCTGTGAGTGATTGATTGCTCTTCGAGCGGTGCCCGCGACGGACGGCCCATGGGAGCCTCACCAGCCAGAAGAGGTGGCACTCTCAGCAGGAGAGTGCTAATCCCTTTTTTAGCACTCTCCCTATGCGAGTGCAAACAGTGATTACCCTCGGCGGCTTGATTTCCGAGCTGACAGCAGCATCGAGGGGTCGTTTCCCACTCCGGCGCCAAGAATTCTCAGAAGGTGCCCCCGAGTGGGAACGATGCCATGGCTGATTTGAGCGTGAAATCTGACAAACAGCTACCGCTTCGGGGGATGTCTGAGAAAACCAGCATGCGAGGCCGCCTCATTGGATCCGGGAATGGCTCACCGTGGATCGTCGGTTGCGCTCAACATGGCCCAGTCGACCGAGCAGCAAAGCGTCTCGCGCGCCTCGGTCGGCCTCCGTTCCGAACGCGGCCCGATCCTGGGATCGGTGATGCTGAGCGTCGGGCTGATCGCGATCGACGCGACGATCCTCGCCACCGCGGTCCCGTCGATCGTCAATGATCTTGGTGGTTTCGCTCAGTTTCCCTGGCTGTTTTCGATCTACCTGCTGGCGCAGGCAGTGTCGGTACCGATCTTCGCCAAGTTCACCGACCTGATCGGCCGTAAACCGATCATGCTCATCGGCATCGGCCTGTTCGTCCTTGGCTCCATTTTGTGCGGCATCGCCTGGAGCATGCCGGCACTCATCGCATTCCGCGCACTCCAAGGCCTTGGAGCCGGCGCTGTACAGCCAACCGCGATGACCATCATCGGCGACATCTATTCGGTTGCCGAACGCGCTCGGGTTCAGGGCTACGTCGCCAGCGTCTGGGCAATCTCGGCAGTCGTGGGCCCAACACTGGGCGGGATCTTCGTCGACTATCTCAACTGGCGCTGGATCTTCTTTGTCAATGTCCCGCTTGGCGGGTTCGCTGCATGGTCGCTGTACCGGCGATTCTCCGAGAAAGTGGTGCGTCGCCAGCATCGGATCGATGTCGAAGGCGCGGTATTGCTCGGCGTCGGCGCCTCGCTGATCATTCTCGGGCTGCTGGAGGGCGGCATCCTCTGGGCGTGGGCTTCGGTGCCCAGCATCGCGATTCTCATCAGTCGGTGCGTTGCTCATGATCGCCTTCGGCTTCGTGGAGCGACGCGCAGCCGAGCCCATCCTGCCCGGTTGGCTGTTTCGCAGCCGGCTGCTCAACTCGACCAATCTCGCGGCCCTCGGGGTAGGGATGCTGCTGATCGGGCTGACCTCCTTCATTCCGCTGTACGCCCAGGGCGTCTTGCACACCAGCGCGCTCGTCGCTGGCTTCGCGCTGGCAGCCCTGACCCTCGGTTGGCCACTTGCCGCGTCGGTAGCCGGCCGCATCTACATGAAAATAGGCTTCCGCCGTACCGCGCTGATCGGCGGAGCCGTCGTCGTCATCGGCTCGGGCCTGCTGACCTTACTGTCAGCACGTAGCTCGGTATGGATGGTGGCTGCGACCTGCTTCGTGCTCGGCTTGGGCATGGGATTCGTGGCGAGCCCGACGCTGATCGCCGCGCAATCCTCGGTCGAATGGGAACGCCGTGGCGTGGTCACGGGCACGTTCGTGTTCGGGCGCTCGATGGGCAGCGCGCTCGGTGTCGCTATCTTCGGCGCGATCGCGAACGCGGCCCTGAGCCGGCGGATTGGTGGGCACGTGTCCTCCACTGCCGCCGCCATTCCGGTGGATGTGCTCAACCACGCTGTTCATGGGGTCTTCTTGGCCTCCGCCGTGGTCGCGGTGCTGCTGGCCGCCGCCGTGCTGATCATGCCCAACACTTCAGTAAGCGATCCGAGCCGCCGCACCGTCGTAGCATCGATGCATGCTGCGGGCACGTCTCGCGCGCCGCGGAATACGGACCACCGCGTCCAGTACGGCGGCGCGCGAACCTCGTTGCGCTTCTCGCCCTTGGCTGCGTCGTAGCCGGGTGCACATACAACCGAGCCGAGCCGAGCCTCTTTGATCATCCTCAGAACGCGTGAGACGACCGTTCCGCCACTACGCCCGGTCACCCCGGTCGAATCGGCACAAGTCGCCAACCCCGACCTGCCGGTCGTCGGCGAGGTCGATCTGGACCTCTGCCGATGGCCTCGACATCACCGTGCGGATTGCGGTACACGCCGTACGACGAGTCGCCGGCGGCACCGTCCTTGACTGGTCAGTCACCCCGCTCCATGGACCGGGCCTGCAGCCCAATGATCCGGTTACCGCGTACGTTCGACCTCGGCCTCACCCGGCCCGGCGAGGGCTATCCGAATATCCTCCTGTCGACACTGCCCGATCCCGCGTCTATCGGCCACTTACGCTCAAGACAGCTCGCTTCCCGCTGCCTCTGCACCCCGGTCACCGTCGCGCAACAGAATCTGCGGATCGACTACACGACGCTGCTCCAGGTCGCGTTCCCAGCCCTGCCCAATGATCTTGCGGCAATCGTAGACGTGCAGCTGGCGACGGTGCCGCCCTTCTGGCAGGTTCCGGTGACCCCGGCCGGCATGCTGCCGCTTGCCAGCTATTCGACCGAGCTGACCCGTGCCTGCCGAACCGACGTCGGTTCGTGCCAGTACCAAGCCATTCACCTACCACCCGGCCGGACAGCAGTACCTCGTCAATATCAATGCCGTGTACGCCAGCAGCAGCTTCACCTCGATTGCCTGGACCATTCAGTCGCTCGAGCCCGCTCGTGGTCTGCAGTCCGCTTCGAGCCCGCCGTTCGCGGATGCGACACCCCCGACGCGCGCCTACAACAGGATCTCGGCAGGCGGACCGCAGATTCGGCTGGGATCCCGCCTGTGGCGAGCGCGCCTCATGACGACGAAACTCGCCGGCCGTGGCGCCTTGGAATGCTTGTGTACAGATCTGCGGATCGGTGCTGCCGCGCTGCGCAATGTCGGCGCGCAACTGAGCGTCGTCACAACGCTGCCGCCCTTGCCCGCCGGCACATCGAGCGTGAACATTGTACTGCCGGGCCTGACCACCCTTCGCAATGTCGGACGTTACACGCTGCGCCAGACGCCACATTCCGTTCGGCTGGACCCGCCGTACGCGAGACGCAATTTTGGACCTTCCGGGCTGACCAGCCACATCCTGGCTGGGAGCCGCGCGACTGGCCCACGCCAGTGCCGCGGCAATACCAGCTACGGATGCCTACCAGGCAACGGTGGACACCATTGTTCGCTAGTTGCCGCCGCTAAGCGCCGACGTCGCCGGCACGCGCAGCTGCTAGCTAGGCAATGGCCTCCGCAGGCGCCAGCTGGCCGACCAGCTCGACAACGTCCGCAATGGAGTTGACGACCCGGCTCGGGCGGTAGGAGAACCGCTCCACGTCCTCGGCCTTGGTTGATCCAGTCAGCACCAAGATGGTGCGCATCCCAGCTTCAATACCGGAGATGACGTCGGTGTCCATCCGGTCGCCGATCATCATCGCGGTTTCGGAGTGGGCATCGATGGCGTTCAGGGCCGATCGCATCATCAAAGGGTTGGGCTTGCCGACGAAATAGGGGCGGATTCCCGTCGCCTGAGTGATCAAGGCAGCAAAGGAGCCACAGGCTGGCACCGATCCCTCGGCTGACGGCCCGGTTGGGTCAGGGTTGGTCGCGATGAAACGCGCGCCGCGCTCAATAAGTCGAATGGCGCGGGTGATGTTCTCGAACGAGTACGTCCGCGTCTCGCCGAGCACCACGTAATCCGGGTCACGCTCGGTCAGTACAAATCCGACATCGTGCAGGGCCGAGGTGAGCCCCACTTCTCCGATCACATAGGCTGCGCCGCCCGCCTTCTGATCGCTGAGGAACTTCGCCGTAGCCAGCGCCGAGGTCCACAGGCAGTCCTCCGGAACGTCGATGCCGCTGCGCAGCAGCCGGGCCCGAAGATCACGAGCGGTGTAGATCGAATTGTTGGTCAAGACAAGGAATCGCCGGCCATGCTCTTGCAGGGCAGCGATGAATTCCGATGCGCCGGGCAGCGCGTGCTCCTCGTGCACCAGAACGCCGTCCATGTCAGTGAGCCAGGATTCAATGGGCTTGGAATCGCTCATGGAGGTCATTCTTCCTCCCAGCCTCCACCCGAGGTGCCGGGCCCGCACATTCCGGGCTGAGTCCGTCGAAGCCCGCTCTGGCACATTTGCGCGGGCGCCTGGCTGACAGACTTCGGCGTATGACCGAAGCTCGGCTACCGGACCCCGCCGTGGTCGTGCTGGCGGGAGCGGCAGGGTCGGGAAAGTCCACCTGGGCCGCGGCACGATTCCGTACGGCCGAGATAGTCAGCTCAGATGCCCTTCGATCGGCAGTCGGTAGCGGCCCCGCCGACTTGGATGCATCAGTCGAGGCGTTCGCGATCCTCGACCAGATCATCGCGGCACGCACCAAACGGTCCCTGACGACCGTGATCGACACTTTGGGGCTTGATCCGGTACGCCGGGCGGACTATCGACGGCTGGCGCGCGCCGTCGGGCTTCCTGCAGTGCTCGTGATCATGAACACCGCAGCGGGCCTGTGTCGGGCACGCAACCGGCAACGCGACCGCCCGGTCCCGGCGCCGGTCCTCAGCGAACAACTGCGCAAGATCAGCAAGCTCGTGGATTCGGCGGAGGACGAGGGCTGGGACCAGGTCTTCATCATTGATCAAGAGGACGCCGCCGATCCGGCGGTGAACGAGCCGACGATCGATCATGATCACAGCCCGAGCGCGCTGCCGCAGGTAGTGCTCCAGGTGTCGCGGTTTCCCTGGGGGGAGGAAGATCCCGGCGGCTGGCTACGGGACGTGGCTCTGGCGGCTGACGCCATCGGCTTCCATGGCATCGCATTGATGGACCACCTGATCCAGATTCCGCAGGTCGACCGGGCCTGGGAGCCGATACCAGAGCCATACGTGACCCTCGGCATGCTCGCGGGCCTGGACACCACGCTTCGGCTCGGAACGCTGGTGTCTCCAGTGACGTTTCGCGCACCAGGAATCATCGCCAAGGCTGTGGCGACGCTGGACGCGCTCAGCAACGGCCGCGCCTTCTGCGGGCTCGGCGCCGGTTGGTGGTTGCGGGAGCACCAGGCGTACGGCCTGGACTTTCCGAACGATCGGGAACGACTTGATCAACTGCAGGTCTGCATCGAGACGCTCCGGGCGCTCTGGGCGCCTGGCACCAAGGCCTACCACGGCCGCTACGTGCACTTGCCGGAGACCACCTGCTATCCGCGACCGGTCAGCGAGGTGCCGATCATCGTCGGCGGCTCGGGAGAGCGGCGTACGCTGCGCATCGTTGCCGAGCAGGCCGACGGCTGCAACCTGCCGTCCGATCAAACCGTGTTGCCAACCAAGATCGACATCTTGCACCGGCACTGCGCGGCGGTGGGCCGCGACCCCAGCAGCGTGGCGATCACCGTCCTCGACCTGCCGGTGATCGGTACCGATCGGGAGGACGTCGGAGTCCGGGTGGAGCGGCTCCGTGGACGCCTGCCAGCCGCCGTCTATGCCGCTCGCCACCATGCGCGCCGTGCAATTGATCATGCGCGGCGCTATCGGGAGCTCGCCGATCTTGGAGTCAGCACGATCTTTCTTGCGCTACCCGACCTGGCCGGAGCAGATGATCTTGCTCGCTGCGCGCCATTGTTGGCAGCGCTGCACGGCTAACGCGCGCCTGACTGCTAACCCTGCGCCTGACTCAGCAGCCGTTCCGTCTCCGCTGCGTACGCAGGCATGCCGAACGTGCGGTAAGCCGACATTGCCTCCTCCAACATCTCGGCGGCGCGAGCGTGGTCACCATCGCTTCCGCGCTCCAGCAGCATCCGGGCGTGCAAGCGGCGCAGGTCGGCCAGCTCGAGGCGGTTGGACATCTGCTCGGCGATATCGCTGGCGATGGCGAATTCGCGTTCGGCTTCCTCCCAGCGACGGGCCGCTACGGCGACGAGACCAGCACGGGTCTCCACCAGCCGGCCGTCGTACGCGATCCACCTTCTGCCGAGCTGACGCAGCCCTTCCACCAGCGGCGCCAGTGACGCGGCCTGCTCGTACAGGCCGCACAGGTAGAACGCCTCAACGAAGCCGAGCATGCAACTCCACGAGCCGATGCCGTTGACCCGGTCGAGCCTGGGCAGCTTCGACTGCGTCTGATCCGACTCGAAGAGTCCCATGACCTCGTCGGCGCGGCCAAGGTAGGCCAGGTGGCGCGCCAGCAGCGAACCGCTCTGCCCAGCGAACGCACCCGGCGGCTCCAGCTCGACGGCGTTTCGCAGCTCGGCCTCGGCGCGTTCGGCGTCACCTCGCCAGTGCGCGGCCAGGCCCAGGTAGACGTGGGCCAAGTAGCGATACGGCAGCCCGCCCCGCTCACCGATATCCAAAATCTGCGGACCGAGTTCCTCCACCCGGGGCAGGTCGCAGAGCATGGCCGCCTGGCGGATCCGGTCCATGAGCACCAGGAATGCTGCGCCGTGGTGGCCTAGCCGCTCGGCGATGCCCAGCGTCTTGTCGGCAAGCCTGACCGCCTGCTCGCGACTCCCCAGCGAACCGTCCTGGTAGATCACGAACGCCTGCACGCTGCAGAGATCCCACAGCGCACTCTCTTGCTCGAACGTCTCGGCTGCCTGCAAGCCGACGCGAATTCCATCGGCAAACTCGGCGTAGCCGAGATGGTGGGCGGTCTGCATGTGCAGCACGTCGGCCAGTGCCCGCTCGTTGCCCACCTGCTCAGCAAGCGCGCGCGCCTGATCGAACGTGGCCACGGCCGTGGCGTAGTCGCCGCTGGCGCTGAGCGCACGTCCCAGCGCAGAGAGCAGGCGGGCCTTGTCCGCGCTCGCCGTGTCGCCGAGTGGTGCCATCGCTCGTCGGCAGACCGCCACCGCCTCGATCAGCTGGCCGTTCCAGGTGAGTTGATACACCATGGCCCATCCCAACCTGCCAATGTCCTCCGCCCGCCCGAGCACCTCATAGTGGTCCAGTGCCTCGTTCATCGTGCGCAGGGCGTCCTCCCAGCGGCCCACGCTGCGGAGTGCCATCGCCAGCCGCTCGAGAAGCTCGGCTCGACCAAGCTCATCACTGACAGGGATAAGCGCAAGCGCGTGCTCGAAGTGACCGACGGAGTCGTAGAACGCGGCTGCGTCGAAGGCTCGGTCGCCCGCGACCATCAGGTAGCGCACGAGGCTCGCCCTGTCGCCGGCATTTCCGGCGTGCGAAAGATGGTAGGCAAGATCCGCAGCGTGCGCCTCGAGGTCGTCGAAGTAGCGCCGCGAGATTGCCTCGGACGCCCGTAGGTGCAGCCGCTCACGCTTGACCGCAGAGACGCCGGACAGCAGCGTCTGGCGGATCAGTTCGTGACCGAACATCAGCTCACCAGGGACCCTGCCGGGTGCGACAAGCCGGGCTCGCTCCGCTTCGTCGAAGGCCTCGACCAGCGCGTCCGGATCGGCGTCGGCAACCTCGCCAACGAGCTCGGTGGCGAACACCCTGCCGAACACTGCGGCCGCGATCAGCACCTCTCGGGTTGATGCGGCCAGGTGTCCCAGCCGTTGCCCCAGCACCAACCGGATGCTTTCGGGCACCGACACCTCCTCCAGCCGCAGGTCAGCCCGCATCCGGCCAAGCTGGTCGAGCAGCACACCGGACTCGACGAGGTGCAGATAGACCTCCTCGACAAAAAACGGATTGCCCTCGGTCTCGCGGTCGATCACCTGCACTAACTGCTCCGGTGCCGGCTGCCCGGCTAGGGCCCGCAGCATCGCGCGTACGCCGTCGAACGAGAGCCGGTGAAGGCTCACCCGTTCCATGAGGCGGCGGCGGCCCAGCTGGCCGATGACGCGGGCCAGCGGATGATTCAGATCCACTTCGTCATCTCGATAGGTGCCGAGCACCAGTACCGGCATGTCCGGCAGTAACGGCGCGAGATACTCCGTGAGCAGCACTGTCGACTCGCCCGCCCAATGCAGGTCTTCCAACACGAGTAGCAGCGGCTGGCGCTGCGCGGCACGACCCATGAATTCGCTGAAGCTGTTCCATACATAACGGCGTGCCAGCTCTGCCGGAAGCTCGACGGGCGGCGGAATCTCCGGGAAGGCACGTCGCAGCGCAGGGGCGATACGGGCGATCTCCGGGGCCACGTCGCCCAGCGCCTCACGAAGCGCGACTGAGCTGCGCGGGCTGCTGATCGCCTGCTCGATGATCTCGACATAAGGCAGGTACGGCGGGGTGCCGCTCATCTCCACGCAGTGCCCGGTGAGTACCCGCATGCCGCGTGCCTGGGCCTCGTCGGCGATTTCGGCAACAAGCCGTGACTTGCCGACGCCTGCCTCGCCGGCGACGAGCGCTAACCTGCCGCGACCGACGAGTGCGTCGTCTACCAGCTGGCGTAAGCGCGCTCTCTCGGCTTCCCGTTCCACGAAAGCGGTGAGTGGTGCTCGCACAGCACTGGGCCGTGAGCCCGCTGAGGTGTCGTTCCAGGACACCTCGTACAGCCGCCACAGCTCAGGGAATCCCCGCAGCCAGAAAAGCCCGGAGTCGAGAAATGAGTAGTCCAGCTGCGGCTCGGCGTGCTTGCGTATCTCGTCGGTGATCAGGATCTCCCCGCCGACTGCCTCGGTCATGACGCGGGCCGTGGCATGCACCGCCTGCCCGAGCAGATCGCCATCCCGCTCGGCGACCTGGCCTGAATGGACGCCGATGCGGACTTCGACAGCGCGTTGCGGCTCGGCGGTGTTGTGCTCCTCCAACGCACGCTGGATGGCGACGGCAGCATGGACCGCTGCTACTTCGGAGGGGAAGGAGATGAGGAACCCATCGCCCAGAGATTTGCGTACCCGGCCACCGAATGCTGCGACCTGGTGCTGCACGATCGCTGCCTGCAGCGTGAGAATGTCGTCGGCGTCCTGGTCGCCACATGTCCGCCGTAGCTCCGTCGAGCCGACGACGTCGGTCATCATGATCGTGAGCGCGTTCGCTGCGCGGCTCCGATCCGGCAAGGACTGCCTCCCCTGTTAGCTACTCAGCTGCGGATCTGCCGTTCAACACCACGGCGCCGAGGTGTAGCTACATTGCACACGGTGACTGGTCCTGGCATCAAGTTGATCAAAGAATCGTTACAGGCGACGCTCGGTCTCCGGATCCGGCCCGTCGTAATACTGGTCGATGACCTGCTGGAAGATCGCCTGATCAGGATCGGCGTGCGCGAAGAGGGTCATCGAGGAGCGCAGCTTGATCGCGTCAATACCACCGAAGATGTGCTCTGCGGTGAATCCGCTGTGCGAGGCGAGGATCTCGGCGCACTCGACCAACCGTGGTCCGAGCACCGGATGCGCGAGGTAGCCCTGCGCCTCGGCCAAATCGCTGATCGCGTACGCCTGGGCCATGGCGCTGCGCCCTAAGCCAGCGATCTGCGGGAAGATGAACCACATCCAATGGCTGGTCTTGCGGCCGTTCCGGAGCTCGGTTAATGCCCGCTGATAGGTGCCACCACTATCCTGCGCTCGGACGAACCGCTCGAGATCCATGAGCCCGACGCTAGTCTCGCTGACACTGAACGGCAGCCACCCTCCCTACCGAAACCGGTCGCGAACAACGCCGGATCCGGCCGGACTCTTGTTGTTGGTGACCACTTTCGGGGCAAGGAGGGACCGGGTAAGCCCGGGGCCACCTAGCGCTCGGCCCCGCCCGCAACCGCCGGAATAATGGAGATCTTGGTGCCCTCGGCAACCTTCGCATCCAGGCCGCCAATGAAACGTACGTCGTCGTCACCGACGTAGACATTCACGAAGCGTCGCAGGGCACCGGCGTCATCGATGATCCGCCCCCTGATGCCCGGATGGTTGGTCTCCAAGGAATCCAAGACTTCGGCAAGAGTGCTGCCATCGGCACTCACCTCGCCCGCACCAGCGGTGTAGGTGCGCAAGATGGTGGGGATGCGGACGGTGGCACTCATGAGTTCGTCTCCTTCCAGAAGTCGATGAACGCCTCGTAGCGCGGTGGGATCGTGATCTTGGGCCCGACGCGATCGGCAACTGCGTCGAGGGTCTTGAGCCCGTCACCTGAGTTGATCACCACAGTCTCTGCTTCCGGATCCAGCGCTCCGTCGGCAATGAGCTGGGCGGTGACGCCGACCACGACGCCGCCTGCGGTCTCGGCAAAGATGCCCTCGGTACGCGCCAGCCGTTGGATGCTCGACGCCAGCGTGTCGTCGTCGACGTCGGCAACGACGCCGCCGGTACGCCGTACCACATCGAGCACGTACGGCCCGTCCGCCGGATTGCCGATGGCAAGTGACTTCGCGATGGTGTCCGGCTTCACCGGCGCGACGAAGTCAAGGCCAGCGCGAAACGCCTGCGCGACGGGTGAGCAGCCGCTGGCCTGAGCACCGAAGATCACGAATGGCTTCTCCTCCACGAGGCCAAGCTTGATCAGCTCGCGGAATCCCTTGTCGATCTTGGTCAGCTGGGCTCCGGATGCAACCGGGACGACGACTTGATCAGGAAGTCGCCAGCCAAGTTGCTCGGCGATCTCGTACCCCAACGTCTTGGAGCCTTCGGCATAGTAGGGCCGCACATTGACGTTGACGAAGGCCCAGCCCTCTTCTTCAGCCGCGATCTCGCTGGCGAGCTTGTTGACGTCGTCGTAGGTCCCTTCGACGGCAATCAGGGAGGTGTCGTAGATCGCGGAAGCCAAGATCTTTTGCTTTTCAAGGTTCTGCGGCACAAAGACGACCGACTTGATGCCCGCCCGGGCAGCGGCCGCGGCTACGGCGTTGGCGAGGTTGCCGGTCGAGGGACAGGCCAACACCTGAAGTCCCAGCTCGCGCGCCGCCGACAGGGCGACGGCGACAACCCGGTCCTTGAAGGAGTGCGTTGGATTGCCCGAGTCATCTTTGACCCAGAGCTGTTTCAAACCAAGATCATCCGCAAGATTGCGGGCATCGACCAGCCGGGTGAAGCCGGGGTCGGTAGAGCGGAAGGTAGCGATGTCGGCTGGGACCGGCAACAGCGGGGCATATCGCCAGATGCTCCGCGGGCCCGCCTCGATCCTGCTCCGGGTAATGGTCGGAAACTCGTAACCGACCTCGAGCGGACCGAAGCAGTCGGTACAGACGTAGTAGGGGCCGAGCGGCGTAGTAGCCCCGCACTCGCGACAGACGAGGTGTGTGGCATTCCCGAATGCGCCGGCCCGGACGCCAGGAGTGGGGGTTTGATCGGTGTGGACGACCGCGGTCATATGAAGTCTCTCTTCATCTTTCTCAGCCGACCTTCGACTGAGCCGGAGTTGGCACCGTGTCTGATCGATCAGCCGGTTGCCGGGGAGTCATCGGGCCGGTCCCTCGTCCCCTCTGGATGAACACGGCTCAGCCTAGGGTGGGGGCTCATCTGGCGCATGTCGATTTCGCATCCTGGGAACGATGTCCAACAGGTGGACGCCCGCTTCTAGCCACTCAGGCGAGGGATGGGCTCTCCTGCGACGTGCTGCAAAGATGAGACCGTGAAACCTGGCAGGCCCGCAAGCTGGTTGGCAGTGGGTCCGCTTGGTCGGCAACTTCGCCAATCTCACTACCCCTCTGGGACTGGCAATTGCTGGCATGGGTGGCGCCACGATCAAGCGCGGACCGCGGGGCCTGTTTCTTGGCGAGGGTTACCGCTTCGGCTTCCCGGTCGCCGGCGCCTTCACCGTCGGCAGTGTGATCACAACCAGTAGCACATGGGAAGAGATGCTCAGCCGCAATCCGTTGCTGATCAAGCATGAGGAAGCGCACAGCTGGCAATACCTGTACTGCCTAGGACTCCCCTACTACATCCCGTACGTCATCTTCATGGGGTGGTCGGTAATCCGTACCGGCGACCGAGCAGCACGGAACTTCTTCGAGCGCCAGGCGGGGCTGAGCATCGGCGGGTATGTCGACTATCCGGTGAGGCCAGTCGGGGAAGGCATCCGAGCCGTACTTGGGCGGCTGAAACTCAGTCGATCGTGAGGTCGATGCCGAGCCGCTTCGCCGAGCGGTTACGCTGCCGGGTCGCGCGCAGTCGTCTCAGCCTCTTGACCAGCAGCGGATCCTGGGCCAGCGCCTCCGGCTTGTCGATCAAGGCATTCAAGACCTGGTAGTAGCGCGTCGCGGACATCTGGAACTTGTCGCGAATCGCCTGCTCCTTGGCGCCGGCGAACTTCCACCACTGTCGCTCGAACGTGAGGATCTCGGCGTCCCTGGCGCTCAACGCGCCAATGGGATCCTTACCGTCATGCTGAGGACTGGAAGCGACGATCATGGGCTCATCGTAAATCGAAATTACATCTATGTCATTCGTGGCGTCACGAGATTCGGCATCGACTGAGCTCGAGCCCCCGATCATTCGCCACACTCGGAGCAAGATAGCCGCTGAGACCGGACTCGGCCACTCACTCCGCTAATTGCGCGCGATGTTGTTGGATGGGATCGTGACTGATCTCGTGGGCTGGGGCATTCTTGCCACTGGGCACATCGCCTCAGTGTTTTCTCGTGATCTTGCGCTGCTGCCGGACCAGGCGCGGCTGGTCGCCGTGGGTTCACGCAGCCTCGACCGTGCCATGGCCTTCGCAGCTGATCATGGAATCCCGCGAGCCTACGACTCCTACGCGGAGCTGGCTGGAGATCCCGACGTCGACGTGGTCTATGTCGCCTCGCCTCATCATGATCATTTTTCGTCTACGAAAGTGTGTCTGGAGGCTGGAAAGTCCGTGCTGGTTGAGAAACCCCTGGCCACCAGTCCGGCCGACACCGAGGAATTGATCAACCTCGCGAGTGATCGCGGATTGTTCTTGATGGAGGCGATGTGGACCCGGACCAACCCGCTGCTCCGTAAGGCCGCGGCCCTGGTGGCTTCCGGTGATCTTGGTGATATCCGGCACGTCTCGGCAGACTTCGGCTTTGCCTTTCGAGGTGCGCCGACCCATCGGCTGCTCGATCCGGCACTTGCCGGCGGTGCCATCCTCGACGCCGGCGTCTATCCGCTGCATGTCGTGAATCTCTTTCTGGGCGAGCCGGCGGACTTGCTGGGTTTTGGCAGCCATGCGGTAACAGGCGTGGACAGTCACGCCGCGGCGGTGCTCAGCTACCCAGCCAACCAGGATCGCCCGGCCGCCACAGCGACGGTCATCTGCTCCCTGGAAGCCGACCTTCCCACCAGCCTCCAGGTTTACGGCAGCTCCGGCCGGATCATGATCGACGACTTCTTCATTCGGCCAAGCGAGATGCTGGTCTATCGCGGGCGTCCTCATGATGTCGCTCCCGAGGTCTTGGTCACCCAGTGGCCGGGCGGCGGCTATACCTTTCAGGCCCAAGAGGTCATGCGCTGTCTGCGGGCAGGTGAGCGCGAGTCGTTCATGGTCCCGTGGCGTGACTCGCTGGCTGTGGCGCGTACGCTCGCTCTCTGGCAGGCGGCGGTCGGCGATGCTGCCCCACAGCAGGATGGGCCGGCACAGGAGGAATCATCATGGAGCGGCTGACCGGGGTGATCCAGCCGTACGCGTGGGGATCGCGGACGGCGATTCCAGAGTTTCTCGGCGTGGCACCTAGTGGCGAGCCGCAGGCCGAGCTCTGGTTTGGTGCCCACCCTCTGGCGCCTTCGACGGTCGATGGCGAACCGCTGGACAAGATGGTCGCTCACGACCCAGTAGGTGTTGTTGGTGCGGCCTCCGTTGACGCCTTCGGGCCGCGGCTTCCCTTTCTGCTCAAGGTGATCGCGGCCGCACAGCCGCTGTCCCTGCAGGCCCATCCTTCACGTGAGGAGGCCGAGGCCGGATTTGAAAGCGAGCAGGCGGCCGGGATCCCGCGCGACGCGCCAAACCGGACCTATCGCGACGGTTGGCCAAAGCCTGAGGTGTTGTGCGCCTTGGTGACCACCGAGGCACTCTGCGGCTTCCGCGAGCCGGATGAGACCTACCAGCTGTTCGCGAAGCTCGGCGTTGCCGGACGCGCTAGACCTTGTCGGGCCGCTGGCCGATGCTGCGCTTTCCGGCGAGGAGCGCTTGGCCACGGTGTTCGCGCGGCTGCTGCGGCTGACCGTCCGAGCAGCGTTGCATGATCACCGACGTGGTGCAGGCTGCCGAGGCGGTGCAGGCATCCGATGAGCTGGCGTTGTTTGGGCGTACCGCCATCGAGCTCGATGCCTTCTATCCCAACGACCCCGGGGTGCTGGCAGCTCTGCTGATGAACAGGATCACGCTGCATCCAGGCGAGGCTCTCTATATGCCGCCTGGAAACCTGCATGCCTACCTCAGCGGCGGCGGGATAGAGATCATGGCCAACTCAGACAACGTGATGCGGGGCGGGCTGACGCGGAAGTATGTCAACGTCGAGGAGCTCCTTGCGATCGTGGACTTCACCCCGGGCTTTCGTGGCTTGATCACTCCCATCGAGGAGTCACGGGGAGTCTGGCGCTATCCAACGCCCGCGCCGGAGTTCGAGCTGTGGCGCATCGACGCCGGTGGCGAGGCTGTGCCAGTCCCGGCATCAACCGGCGGGCGCATCCTGCTGGTAGCCGACGGTGAGGTTACGACTAGCTCGCCCACTGCGAAACTTGATCTTGTACGCGGCGGGGCCGCACTCTTGGGTGCCGGCGAGGAGGTCGTCGTGACTGGCCGTGGTACGGCATTCGTCGGCGGTCCCGGAGTCTTCTGACCGCGACACTTGGGTAGGCTGTCCCGGCATCGCTGGCGTGGCGCAATCGGTAGCGCAGCTGTCTTGTAAACAGCAGGTTACGAGTTCGAGTCTCGTCGCCAGCTCTCCGAACACCTGACCAGCTCTCGAACACCAGCTCTCTGACAAGGGCTTTTGCGTGAATAAGGGGCTTCTCGAAGGCCTTAAGCCCCAAGAAACCCCCAATTTTCGCCGCTCAGCGACCTTTGGGACGCTCGTAAAAGCAAATATTAGCCGCGCTTGGTTCGACGCCCCGTTCTGACATCCTCGTCTTGCTCACGAAGCCAGTCGTTGACCTCTTCACAGTGAAAAGAAGATCCGGCGGAGCTTCTTCGGTCTGCTGTCTGGGTCGTAGAAGCCCTTCTTGTCGGTGCTTTGGTAGTGCTCTGGGTACGCCCCCTTTCGAGCGTCGTCGACACCCCCACATCTTGTAGATGCTCAGGAACTGACCACGAGGCGCGAGCGTTGGAAAGTTCTCCTCGAACGATGCCTGCTGTTTCCAGACTGCAAGATCACCAAGCGTTCGGCCGGTAAAGCCCGAAGGAGCTGGGGTTGACCCACCTCCACCCGGTGGAACTGGTGTCGGCGATACGGGCGGATCCACCAGGTCCGTCGTCGCAAGCTGAGAAGCGGCACTCACCCTCAAGCTTGTCGCAGAGTTCTTCGCTTGCTCGTCAGTGATGGTTACAGCCATCCGCGCGAGGTTAGTCGCGGACGTTGAATCGCAGGCTATTACCGGTTGACTTCGGCCCGCACGCGCCGGCATTGACGATGAGCTGGGTTGGTGCTTGCGTGAGACTGCGGAGGCACCGCACGGCGGATCGAATCCGCCCGTTCTCGACCGGAGGTCAAGCATGAAGTATGTCGTTTCTTGGCAACCCCGCACGAACTGGACGGAGGAAATCGGGGCGCGATCTCTTCAGGTTTTCAGCAAGTGGTCGCCTCCAGAGGGCACGACGTTCTTGCAGTTTTTGGGGCGAATAGACGGCGCTGGTGGTTTCGCCGTTGTGAAGACCGATGATCCGGCACTGCTCGCTGGGATTACTGCCATTTTCAGTGCGTTCTTCGACATGACCATCTACCCGGTTTTGGATATCGAGGAAGCGGCACGGGCCGGCGCTGAAGCGATCGAATTCCGCCAAACCGTGTGATCAGCGGCTCATCCTTCTCCGGCCCGTACGACCCGTACCGTCTTGGCCCATGAGGGTTTCGTCCAGGTACTAGTGCCGACCTGAAGAATCCAAGTATTAAACGGAGCTAACGCTGCTTGAGCCCTCAGAATCCTCTAGCTAAGTGAGCTGAGGCGCCGATCAAGGCACCAAGAAACTGTGACGACTCGTCAAGAGCCTCGTCGTTTACAGTTGGCGCGATGGTCGCCCTTGGGATCAAGTTCAACGATCTGGGCTTGCTGAGTGAGGTCGCCGCGCTCGGAATCCGGACGGTCTAGGCCATGAGTCGCACGGGGCGCCCCGCTTCTTATCCAGACATCGTCATGTACAAGCACACGCTGCCGATCGTGTGGAGGGGCACGATCCGGAGTGAGGGTGTCGCGGTTGGACCCGCTGGGCCTTGTGGGCCGTCAGCACCAGTTGCTCCGGTTGCGCCCGTAGCCCCGGACGGGGCAACAGGGCCACCGGACCTCAGGGAGCTCGAGGTGACACCGGCCCACAAGGTCCAGTAGGTGCCGATGGTGTACGCGTGCGCGCGCCAAGATCGGCAAGCGTTGTCGGTGGCTTAGTGGATCCAAACAACTCACTGACCGCTCTTGGGCGTTGGCTTACGGGCGATGGCAGTAGAGCACCAAGTAATGGCTGCGGCTGACCTCGCCCAAAGAGGTGCGCCGGAGGGTTGGGTCCTGGTGTCTCCGGTCGATCTGCTCGCGGGCTCGTTACGAGCGGGACGCCGAACCTGCAAGCTGTGGCAGGGACTGCGAAGTTCTGAGCATCCGCGCCCCCGAGGTAGATCGGGTTGGGGTCGGTGTGCTTGTCGATTGCTTCGGTAAAGCTCGGCTCTCTGTTGACCAGTGGCGCCAGGTCAGCGTGGTCCGCACCTGTTCCACTACCCCATGGAGTGACACTGGATCCACTCGCGTATACAGCCGCTTCACGCGCTTCCCGCCTTGCTGGTATTCGTTCATCGCCAGCGCCGCTTCCTCGGCATGCGGTGGCAACCACTCCAGTGGCTCTCCAGGCCGAGATCGGCGGGCATACTCCTCGATCTCGGTGATGCTCATGCGCAGAGGGATTTCGCCGCTGATGTCGTCCCGAAACTCTCTGGGAATGTGCCTTGGGATGATCGGCTGCCCTGTCAGTAGCGTGGTTCGGTACGCCATGTCGGCGTGGATCGACGTCACGATCCAGCGGTATTCGGGCAGTTCGTCGTCGGGGCCGTATCCTCGCAGCTCCCGCGTTGCCCACTCGCGCAGCTCAGCTGATCCAGCTTCCCCGCCGAGGGCGATCATCTTCCGTGGAAGGTCACCGATGGGTGTCTGCTGATCCAGTGCTCGGTCTCGATCTCCTGCAGCAGGCGCTGAGAGCGATTATTCACGCAAGGAGGGTACCGACGAACACTGACGGTAAGGATTTACGCACGCACGAGATAGGTTCAGCAGGAGACTCCAGCTAGCTCCAGGTCTTAAGCCGCCGACTAGCTGAAGCCTCTCCCCCTGTACGGGCCCTGAGATCTAGTCACGCGCAAAGTTGCTGAAAAGTCCAGGTCTCGGCGCGATTTATCTCAATCTCGTGGAATCTGCCGCAACTCTTCGCTCAACGGTGTGGTGCTCTTCACGTCGAATCGTACCTGTGTTCTAATCAGATATGCGGGATCTCGATCCAACTCAGTTCGCCGATGCGGATCAGTGCGAGGTGAATCCGCCGATCGAGGTGGAGGCAGCCACCTGGGCCGCTGCTGGCCAGCTGGATTGGTGGGTCCGAGAGCGCAAGGAGTGGTTCGGACGCGTACGCGGGCCAGACGGTCGTCAAAGGTGGATCAAGGCTGTTGATCTTCGCCTAAAAGAGGGCAGCGAGCGGCGGCTTACCGGACCTTGAAGGTGAACCGCGTCTCTGAGCCCACGACTCTCCCTCTCACCGTGCCGCGGGCCTTCAGGTTTCGCTCTGATGTCGCCCGAGCCGTCGCAGCGCCGTCGATCGCGGCGTCAATGCCGTCTCTACGACCTCGGCCAGAAACGACCCACGTCGGCTATGAGCTGATCGGCTCCGGGATGCTCATCCTCGCCGGAGGCGGCCGAGGTCTGCCGATGGACTTTGACGAGCTGGAGCGCTGGACGCGGGTGGGATTTGAGCGCGGGATGAGATCACGCAAGGGCGAACTGTAGGCGTCAAAATCCCCGACCGACTCTCGTCACGACCGACGCAGTACCACCTCGTGCGTTTGCCTTCTTCTCTTGAACTTTCCGGAGGCGCGGCGCGCGGCCAGCTCGATTTGGGCCATGCCCAAGACGCGTACGATCGCGGCAATAGTCGCCGTAAGCTTCGCCGGATCGGTGACGGTCGGCTGTGGTGGCCACTTGATCAATATCGTGGCGGGGGTGTCCGGCCGCTGGACGAGTTCGATCTCAAGTCGATCGGATTGGGTGACCGCACCCACGGCTAGGAAGCGATCTGAATCTCTCGACACCGAGTTGTCCACAGGTCCCACGATTCCCATGGGCCTAAGTTTCCCACGCTGCGGATATTTTGTCCTTGGATGCCCGGAAAGCCACAAAATCTTTTGAGATCGCGTTGCTTGCGGCACACAGTTGGTGCTCGCAGCGGTTGGCTTCAGTTGTCGCCGCCGATCTTCCTGCCGCTCGTCCACGCACATCACCGGCATATCGCTTGTGTGCGTAAATGCTTCGGCGCGAAGGCTGGCTCCGTCCAGTCACGACGGCGACCCGCCGCCGCGGTCTTGTGGGCCCTTCACTTGGTTGCGTTGGAGAGGTGGTCACGTGCCGGTCACCTGTATGGCCTCACAGTGATCCAGCTCGCAACGTCCGCCACGGTCGCCCTAGGCTGCCAAGTCCTGCTCGACGACTGGCAAGGTTTCACGCCACCGATGTCGGTGCCCGCCGCAGCGGGCATCATTTTCCGCGCGATTTCCTTCTATCATGGCTGCGCTGCCCGACATCGTCCTCGTGCAGCTCATCAAGACGGCCGCGGAGACGGTGCCGGCTGCAACCTGAGCATCCACTCGACCGCAATTGGAGGGCGCCGTGAGTGCATCCACCGCCGAGACTGGCGACCGGATCGTGGTCGCCGGGGCAGGCTACGCCGGGTTGCACGTCGCCTTGCGCCTGACGGCCAAGCTGCGCAACAACCCTGCGGTGGAGCTGACCCTGGTCGACCGGTACGACTACCACCAAGCGCTCACCGAGCTGCCACGGGTCGCTGCCGGCACCCGCGCGGCCGACGCGGTGCGCATCCCGCTCCAGGACGTGCTGGCCGAGCGGGTCCGCTTCGTCCAGGCCGAGATCAGCGATTTCGACTTGCCCGGACGGCAGGTGCTCACGAGCGCCGGGCCGATCGGCTGGAGCCAGGTTGTGCTGGCGCTGGGCAGCCGGCCCAACGACTTCGCCATCCCCGGCCTCGCCCAGCGCGCCATGTCGCTGTACTCGGCTAGCGATGCCGAGCGAGTATGGGCGGCGGTCAACAGGACGCTCGACGAGGCCGCGGCCGCCGCCGATCCCGAGCGGCAGCGCCGCCTCGCGACCGTTGTGGTCGGCGGCGGCGGCGCCACCGGGGTCGAGCTGGCCGGCGAGCTGGCCGAGATGCTGCCCGAGGTAGCCAGCGGCTACGGCCTGGCGCCCGAGCTGCCCGCCGTGCTGCTTGTCGAGGCGGGCCCCACCATCCTGGCCGGCTCTTCGCCGCAGCTGATCGACAATGCCACCAGGATCCTTTCTGACTTGGGCGTACAGGTCCGCACCAACGCGATGGTCGCTGCCGCGACGGAGGAGGGCTTCCGGCTCAAGGGCGGCCAGCTGGTGGAGGGTGGCGTGTTCGTCTGGGCGGGTGGGGTGAAGGCACCCGAGCTGGTGGTGGGTTCGGGCTTGCCGATCGGTCACAACGGCCGCGTCAAGGTCGACCAGTACCTGCGCGTGCTGGACCATCCGGAGGTCTACGTCGCCGGCGACCTTGCCTCAGTGGTGGATCCGCGCAGCGGGCATGTGCTGCCGCCGTTGGCGCAGGTGGCGCTGGAGGAGGGCGAGACGGTGGCCCGCAACCTAGCCGCGGAGCTGGAGGGCAAGCCGCTCGAGGCGTTCACCTTCCATGACAAGGGGTTCGTCGTCTCGGTCGGGACCCGCCGCGGGGTCGCCGACATCGCCGGCATCACCAGCGGCGGGCGGCTGGCCCACCTGCTCAAGGACCTCATCGAGTGGGAGTACCGCCAGTCGGTCACGCACCTGCGCGGCTGGGACCCGTTAGCCGGGTGACCGCCGCTCGAAGGCACGACTCGCACGTCCTGACGCCTAATACATCGGAGGGGAAGCGGCCGCGGGTGGCTGCGCCATCGGCCACCGACGATGCCGGCCCTCAACCTTCTTACGGGTGCCGGAACAAGCCGTGGACTGCCCTACGTGTGCATCCTTCAACAGAGAACGAGATGTAAAAGTCCGCCAGGTCTCTGTTACGAGTCAACGATCTTGGCGCGCTCGTCTGCATAGGCGCGTGCGTCCAACGCATCGAGGACGGCCAGCTGCGCGCTGTAGAAGGCGACAACGGCGTAATCCATGGCGTCGACTGCGTCCTGCTCGGCTCGATCGGCGTCTTTCGCCGCGGCCTTTGCGTCTCGTTCGTCGGATCGCTTGTCGATCTTCGCTTTGATGTCATCCATCCAGGCGGAAGAATCCGCCTTCAGCTGCGCCCACTTGCTCTGGACTTGATCGGACGTCTGCTCAGCTTGCTGTTTGGCATCCATCAGGGCCAGGTTCGCGTCTACCCGAGCCTGATCGATGCGTTGCTTCAGCTGGTCCCGGGACTCGGCGCTCGCCGACTTGATGCTCGCGACGGTCTCGTTGGCTTGCTTCTGGAGTTTTTCGAGCTGTGCGGAAAAGTCCATCGGTGCTCCTCGACGGGGCCGATGCCGACCGGATGCCGGACGCTTGAGGCCATCCAATCAGAAGCCCTCTTCTCAACGGTGAAGCGGTCCCAACCGTGTGCATCAGCGTCCAGCCTGTGGTGCGCGAGTGCCTAGGCGCGGGATGGATGGCGTCGGCATGCCAGGTGCTTCGGCCGAAGCGGCTAGACGTCGTCGCGAAGTGGTTGCCCGTCATTCGGATCAATCCCGTCGTCGCCGCTATGTCGGATCTCCCCGTGAAGAAATATCGACCAGATCGCCCCGATGGCATGCCTCTTCGTGGAGCCCTTGATGATCGACTTGACCTCCGTTCCTGCGACCCAGGATCCGAGCAGCCCGATGATCGTCTGCAGGACGACGATGGCTGTCGTGACCTCCGCAACTGATGGAGGTTTGCTAAGCCCGCTAAGGGAATGCGCGATTGCTGGCGCCAACGCCCAGAACGGCACCAACCACAGGAGGATGCAGAGCACGCCCAGCGCAGCCGCAATGGCGACATGGCAGCCGATTTCGCGTCCTCGCTCGTGGACGTTCCATCAGGCATGTTCATCCCGACTCTGCTGGGTGTGCCTTGGGTTCATACTCGCCAAACAGCGACGGTGCTGAAACCCACCCTGCGCATGAGCATACGACCGCGCCGGCGTGATTCCGCGAATCGCAGACGATCAGCGATTCGCTCGAGGCGTTCGCGCGGCGTGAGCCGGTCCCGGTCTCATCGGCCACCATGTTGCGGATGATCTTGCGTACCTGCAGAGCGGCGGCGTCGGCGCTGACATTGACCTCCTTACGGGGTCCATCGGTGTCGAGGACGTTCTGCATGGTCTCCAGGATCCGTTGCACTCGTCGGTAGTAGTCGGTGAAGATCGGCAGCAACACCTTCCCGGCCTGCTCACCAAGCGCAAAGTTCCGGCTGACCCGCCAGGCGTGGCGGGTCCTGCCTGGGGAGATCGGTGTCACGGCGTGGGTGAAGCGGAAGGTATGGATCTGAGTCTCGTTCGGGCTGCGGAGTCGACGTGAACATCCCATCGGTCGACCCAGAGACCTGGAGTCACGAAGGCACCCTGCTCGCGCTGAACATGCTCGGCGTCGGCCGGTAGTCCGAGGAGCTCGGCCTGCCACTCCGGAATCGGCGCCGGCTGGTAGGTCCGCGAGAACGACACCGTTGTCTCGGTGACCTCGACCTCGAGCGGCGGTGGCGAGCTGCGCAACACGGGTGGCGCGATGTACGGGTCGACCACTGCCACGTGGGTGATGTCGGCGAAGTTCTCGTGCAACAACAGAAGATCAGCGTTCGGTCTCCCATTCGTCGCCAAGAGTTGCCCATTCTGGATCGTTGAGCCAAGGCGTCGCGGGCGGTCGGCGGAGGCCGGCCAACGCAGGCTCGCCCAACCAGACCCAGACGAAGGCACCGTCCTCGTGCACCGGGAAGGCGCGTACTCGGGCACCAACCGGAATCTCGCTTTGCGTCGGCACATGGACGCAGAAGCCGCGAGCGTCGTACGCGAAGCCGGTGTAGCCGGAGACAATACGGTCGCCGTCGACGCGGCCGAGGCTCAGCGGATACGGCCGGTGCGCGCATCGATCTTCGAGCGCTACGGCGGTTCCGTCGGTCGTGCGGAAGAGGACGACACCGGTCCCAAGGACCCGTCGCCCCAAGGGTTCACGGCCAACGTCCTCGCTGGTCGCAACGGCGTACCAACAGTTACGCGGGTGGATCTCGCTCCGGTGACCGCGGCTCGATGATTGCGTGCTCATGGGCTCCTCCTCACACTCTCCGCGGCTTCACAGATCGAGTACCAGTTGCGGCGAACGGCAACGGGAGACGCAGACCATCATGTACTCGTTCGAGGCCTGCTCCTCCTCATTGAGTACTGAATCGCGGTGATCAACATCTCCGTCGATGACCTCGGTTTCGCAGGTTCCACACACGCCTTCCAGGCACGATGCCAGAACGCTGACGCCTGCCTCGCGGATGACAGTGAGCACTGACTTGTCCGGTGGCACCTCCAGGGTCAGACCGGAGCGTTGCAGCACGAGCTCGAACGCCGAATCCACAGCTGCCGACGGCTCCTGCGGCTTCGCGCTAAACCGTTCCAGGTGAAGGGAGCCCGGTGGCCACTTTTCACAGAACTTCTCGACTGCAGCGAGCAGACCCTCCGGGCCGCAGCAGTAGACCAATGTGTCGTGTTGGGGCGTGCCGAGGACGGATTCCAGATCGAGCATTCCTTGCTCGTCCTGCGGAACGATGATCACCCGATCGCCATAGTGAGCGAGTTCGGAGATAAAGGCCATTGACGCACGCTCACGACCGCCATAAAAGAGCCGCCAATCGGCTCCCGCTGCATCGGCTTCCGCGATCATCGGCAGCACCGGGGTGATGCCGATACCTCCCGCAATGAAGAGATATCGCGAACTCGCGACCAGTGGGAAATGGTTACGCGGTCCACGAACCCGCACGATCGAGCCAGGGGCGAGGAGGTCGTGTACCCGCTCCGAGCCACCGCGGCTGTCCGGCGCACGCAGCACGCCGACTCGCCAAGCCTCAGGTTGCGATGGGCTGCTACACAGCGAGTACTGGCGAATCAGGTCATCGCCCAAGACGAAGTCAATATGTGCGCCTGGCGTCCACGCCGGTAGTTCCGCGCCATCTGGCGCAGCGAGGATGATTGCCACGACGCCGTCAGCGACCTGCCGCGCTTCCCGTACCACGAGGTCGGCCTCATGCTCGCGGACGATGGTTTGAGTGATCGTCATTGGCCTCATCCCGTCCCGCAGTGCTCGTCACAGTATTTGTTTGGATACGAACGATAGCGTCCAAGCCGCCTTGCGGACAACGGGCCGCGGTGCACCGAACGGCGAGAGTTGCCCTTGAGTGGCCATCGCCAACGGGCCAATCGTTCGGATCCAAACTAGACTCTGCGAGGTGCGCGCCCTGCTGATTCAGCATGATCACATCTGCACACCTGGCTTTGTAGGAGAGCGGCTGACCGACCGCGGCCTGGACCTCGTCCTGCACCAGGTCGTGAGGGAAGACCGCTTTCTATCGCCCAACGTCGAGATCGAGTTTCCAGATCCTACTGATTTCGACGCAATCGTTCCGATGGGCGCGCCTTGGTCTGTCTACGATCACGAGGCGATCGGGACCTGGGTGCCGACGGAGCTCAAGATGCTCCGCGACGCGCATGATCATCAGGTGCCGGTGCTCGGTATTTGCTTTGGTGGGCAGATGCTTGCCGCAGCCCATGGCGGGTCGGTGGCTCGCTCGGCAGCTCCGGAGATCGGTTGGGTGGACGTGGATTCCGACGACGAATCACTGGTTCCGTCAGGGTTGTGGTTCCAATGGCACTACGACCAGTGGCAGCTGCCCGCGCAGGCGCAGGAGGTGGCGCGCAACGCCACGTCATCACAGGCTTTCGTACTCGGTCGGAACCTCGCCGTGCAGTTCCATCCCGAAATGACCTCGGAGATCCTGGCTTCCTGGATCGCGACTGGCGGCGCTGAGGAAATCGATCGGTTCGGCATCACGCTCGACGACCTCGTACGCCAAACCGCGGCACGTGATCATTCCAACCGAGCACGCGCGCACCGGCTGGTCGACCAGTTTCTGGACCGCATGGAGCTGAGCCCGGAATGATGCCGGATTCCGGGCATACCTTCCGACAGGCCGCGGGGCGATTCGCCTCCGGCGTGACCGTGGTGACGACGAGAGCCGCGGAAGGCGCGTACGGCGTGACCGTGTCGTCCTTCGCCTCGCTGTCGCTGAACCCGCTCTTGGTCACCGTCTCGATCAGCCAATCCAGTCAGCTGCTGGAGCACGTGCGCTCCGTCGAGGCGTTTGCCGTCAGCGTGCTAGCCAATGATCAGCAGCAGGTTGCCCGGTACTTCGCTACATCTGGCCGGCGACCTGAACCGGCCGGCTTCTCGGCGGTGCCGACGATCGCGTACGAGACCGGCGCACCGATCATCGAGGGCTGCCTCAGCTGGTTCGACTGCATCCTCGAGGACATCCTCCCGGGCGGTGATCATGAGATTCTCGTCGGTCGGGTGGCCGCGGCCGGCGGCCGCAGCGGCGAACCCCTGGTTTATTGGGCCGGCGGATATCGGGCACTCACGCAGCGACATGGGCCCTGAGCTCGTCGAAGGGCGCGCTTCGACAGGCTCAGCGCTCATCTCCGATCAGCTGGCGAACGCCTCCGACGGCCTTGCGGTGGCCTATCACATCCTCGATGTCGGAGCGTCGGAAATGCTCGAGGCGCAGGACTCCATCGAGCCCGCCATTGCAGCTCTGGCGGCCGCCCGCACGCCCACTGCAGAATGGCGCCGCCTGGAGGAGCTTGTTGATCAATCGGAGCTAGTAGTTGATCAACCGGAGGAGTTCAACAGGCTCGCGCTCGGCTTCCACGGTGCCATCGCCGAGGCATCCGGAAATCGTGTGCTGCAGGCAGCTCTCGCAAGCCTCAGTCAGGTGCAATCCGGCCATTACCGAGACCGCGGCAGCCCGAACTCAGCTCGGGCCGCGGTTGCGGGTCACCGGAGACTGCTGTCGGCACTGCGCAGCGGTGATGGTGAGGCGGCACGTGAGGAGATGCGTAGCCACTTGAACGCCGTACGCAGCCAGTTGCAGATCAGTTAGCCTCCGGCGTCCAGGAGACGACGAGTTCGTCGTTCGCGCCGAAGCGGATCAAGTGCCGCGCAACGACATCCTTCAGTGTTTCGAGCTGCGCCTGATCCTCGGCAGTACCGATCAATTCGATGCCACTCGGCGCGGCATGGAGGTCACAGCTCCCGAAGTCGAACTCCAACCTCCCGCCCGTATCGGTGACCTCGGTCCGCACCTTGTTCCCGAAATGGCTGACCAGCTGCTTGATATAGCGCTGCGGTCGCTGGGTCGCGACGAAGGCGGTTGCGGTTGGCATCGCGGATCCTCTGGGCTCGGGTGATTACTTCGCTGCCACCCGGACCGGAAACTTCTTGATCCCATTGATGAAGTTGCTGCGCACCCTCTTCAGCTCGCCGTTCAACTCGATCGAGGCGAGCCGTGGAATCAGCTCGGTGAACATCAGCCGGATCTCCATCCGGGCCAGCGCATTACCCAAGCACACATGGGGACTGCCCTTGCCGAAGGTCAGATGATCGATATTGGTCCGGGTGACATCGAACCGGTACGGGTCGGGGAACACGGCATCATCCCGGTTGCCCGAGGCGAACCACATGACCACCTTGTCGCCGGCTTTGATCTGCTTGCCACCAAGCTCGATGTCCTGGGTCGCCGTACGCCGGAAGTGGTAGACCGGCGATGCCCAGCGCAGGAACTCCTCCACCGCGGACGGAATCAGCTCTGGCTGCTCCTGCAGGAGCTTCAGTTGATCTTGGTTTTCGATCAGCGCCAGCATCGATTGGCTGATCGCGTGCCGGGTGGTTTCGTTGCCGGCGATGACGAGTAACAAGAAGTAGTTGTCGAAGTCGGTTGCCGAGAGCGGTTCGCCGTCCTCAGGGGTGCGGTTCACCAAGATGCTGATCAAGTCCGTGCCGTCGCCACCCTTGCGCCGCTGGGCAAGATCGCGGCCATACTCAAAGACTTCGAGTGCGGCTGGGGAGCGGAACGGCAGATGCCGGTACTGGTCGCTGTCCGGGTCGGTGATCAAATGCTCCGTGTAGTCCGGATCGGTGTTGGCGACCATCTGATTGCCCCAGTTGATCAACATGCCGGTATCGCTCACCGGTACGTCGAGCAGCCGGACGAGGACGTTGATCGGAAAGTCGGCACTGATCTTCTCGACAAAGTCGAATTCGGGGTTCTGCAGGGCATTGTCGACGGTCACCGTCGTCAGACCGCGCAAGAACTCCTCGTACTTTCGAGTGAGTGGGCCCTGACTGAATTCACGCTGGATCAGCTTCCGCAGCGCCCGATGCCGCAGGCCATCGGTCTCGAGCATCGAACGCCGCAGGTCCATCAGGTCGTCGTCGACTTCCTCGAGATTCACATACTTCGTCGAGGTGAAGGTCTCAGCGTCCCGATCGACCGCATCGATGTCTGAGTACCTGGTCACAGCCCAAAAACCCGAATTCGGCGGTGCTTCCGGCGTCCAGTGGACCGGATCCTCGGCGCGTAACGTGTCGAACATTGCCCAGCCCTCGTTGCGCGCAAAGGCATCCAGATCGGTCAGATCTACGTGATCGAGTGGCACGGCGGTCGGCTGTGACACGATCGCTCCTTCTCTACAGGTGGTAGGCGTACTCGCGAAACTCCCAGTCGGTCACCCACTGGTGGAAGCGTTCCAGCTCATTTCGCTTGTAGGTCAGGAAACGTCTCGACGAACTGCTTGCCAAGAATTCCTGCCATGTCGGCGTCTGCCTCGAGCGCATCGAGCGCCGATGCAAGATCACCAGGAAGCTTGTCAGCCTTGCTCGGGTCGTATCCGTAGCCCTCCAACGGTGACGGAGGCTCCAGTTTGTCGCGGATGCCGAGGTACGCCGCGGCCAGCAGTCCGGCGATAGCGAGATAGGGATTCGCGCTGGCGTCGCCCAGCCGGAGCTCCATCCGAGATGCCTTGCCGCGCTCGGGCGGAATCCGCACCATCGCGCTCCGGTTGTCAAACCCCCAGTCGATCAGCCAGGGAGCGAGGGTGTCGGGGCCGAAGCGCTTGTAGGAGTTGATGGTCGGGTTGCTGATGGCAGCCAGCGCGGGCGCGTGGGCGAGCACTCCGGCGATCGCCGACTTGCCGGTCGTCGAGAGTCCATCTTTGGCTTTCGGGTCGTCGAACAGCGGTTGACCGGCGTCGTCCCAGGTGGAGAAGTGAATATGGAATCCGGATCCACCTTCGTCGTTGAACGGTTTCGCCATGAACGTGGCCAGCTTGTCTTCCTGGCGGGCCAGCTCCTGGATGGCGGTCTTGAAGCGGAACGCTCGGTCGGCCGCATCGAGGGCCTCGGAGTGCCACAAGATTGATCTCGAACTGTCCGCTGGAGAACTCGTGATTCGCGGCGACAACTTCGAGCCCGAACGCCGAGAGGTGCCGCAGCGTACGGAGCAGCACGTTCTCCGGATCGCCCTTCAAGCCGGCCACGTACACGTTGCCAGTCGCCTCGCCGTAGCGCTGCCAACCGGTCGGGTTCTTGTCGGTGTGTTCCAGCACGTAGAACTCCAGCTCGGGACCGACGATCGGCTGCATACCAAGATCAGCGAACTGCTGGATCACCCGCTTGAGCACCATCCGAGGGCTCTCCTCCGACGGCGAGCCATCTGGGTTGTAGACATCGGCAATAACGTGCGCGACGCCCGGCTCCCATGGCACGACCTGAACCGTGCTGACATCGGGAAACGCGAGCACGTCGGGTAACCCGGCTTCGAGGCCGCCCTCGATCTCGACGACATCGCCCATCGGTGTGGTCGCGTAGACGGACCGGCAGAAAGCGACGCCGTCGCCGACCGTACGCGCGAAGCGATTGACCAGCACATCGCGACCCCGATCGGTACCGATCAGATCCGAATAGCCGACGCGTACGACGTCAATGCCCTGCGTCACCATCTCGGCAGCGAAGTCCTCTAGACCTGTCGTCTCGAAATGAGCCATCTGAACCTCCGCGCCGCCTTATCGTTCAGAAGCACTGCACCCGGCGGCCCGGTCCACAAACCGTACCCTAGCACGAACAGTCGTTTCGGGCCGAACAGTATCGCCTCCCCGAGCGTTGACAACGTGAATGCGAAGACCGTCCCGGAGCCTCGTACAGTTGGTTTCGAACAGTCGTTTGGGGCCGATACAGTATCGCGTCCCTAAGCCTATGACAAGTGTACGTTCCAAGCGCGCGAGGCGCCGGTGATCACCATTGCTAAGCGGTCGGCTATCCGAGTACCGTACGGATCCAAACGATCTCGCTCTGCCAGCCATCAGGAGTGCTGATGACCGATGTCAAAGGCTTCTTTTACCCGCGAACCGCGACCGGCCGGTCGTCGCTGATCCCGTCACCGCCGTGGTACTACTCCGGTGACCTTCTGACCGTCGAATATCGTACGGACCCGGCGCGAGTGGCCGAACTGCTTCCTGCGCCCTTGTCCTTGGCAACCGAGGATCCGGGAGCGGTTGCCATGATCTGGGCTGACTGGCAGTCCTGTTCGTCCTCACGCGAAGAGCTGCTCGACCCGGTGCGTTCCCAATACAAGGAAGCTTTCGTCGTCGTCCGGTGCAGCTTCGAGGGCCAGACGTTCTCCCGTTGTGTCTACATCTGGGTTGACAAGGACTTCGCCATCGGCCGCGGCATTCACCAGGGCTACCCGAAGAAGCTGGGTTCGATGTGGCAAACGAGGCCGCATCCGTTCCCTCAGGGTGCACCGCAAATCGGACCCGGCGGAGTATTCGGCGCAACGCTCGCGGCTGGAGACCGGCGCCTTGCCGAGGCCGTGCTCACACTGAACTCTGAGTCGGAGACCAACGGCTTCGTCAACTCCCACAAGATGGCGCACCACCGGATCTTCCCGGGCATCGCCTCGGGCGCAGCGGACGCTTACGCAGAACTGATCGAGTCCGGCTCGAGCGAGTTTGCCGCCGGTCCCGCATGGACCGGTGAGGCCCAGCTGCGCCTTTTCGATTCGCCCACCGAGGAGCTGTCCCGGCTGAGTGTCGATGAGATCATCGGCGGTTACTACCGGCAGGTCGGTGTTGTCTGGAACGGCGGGCGCACCCTGGCCACCCTCACCTAGTGTCGTGGAGTCCAGTTCCTTTGCGTTTGGCGTCGTTCAGGTGCGTGCATCGCAAGGCCGACGGGAGGGATACCGGGTCGTATGTTGACCGAGGAGAACGCCGCGAGGTGCGTGCCTGGGCGGCGTCCAAGCGCAGAGAGACTGGGCTCCGCGGCACTAGGTGTCGGCATGCCCGATCGCCACACCCTCGCCGAAACCGAGAAGGCGATGAGCACACACGTCAGCGAGCTGCCCCTCAACTTCCCCGCCGCGGCAGCAGTTTCGAGTCTCTACCGAGCAGCGAACGCCGTTCGGCTCCACCTGACCAACTCGGTGTTGCGCGAGCACGGGCTCAGCTGGACAGGCTTTGTGGTGCTGTGGGTGGTATGGATCTGGGACGGGCTCGAGACGCGCCGCGCCGCCGACAGCGCAGCCATTTCGAAGGCGACACTTACCGGGGTTGTCAAGACTCTCGAATCTCGCGGACTCATCGCCCGACGGGTCAGCGATACCGACCGGCGGCTGGTGAACCTCGAGCTGACGCCGTCCGGCGTCGCGTTGATGAAGGAGCTGTATCCGGCCTTCAACGCCGCAGAGGCCGAGATCGTGTCGGGATTGTCGCCGAGAAGCGTGGCCCAACTGACAGACAGTTTGCGATCGATCGTCACCGAGCTCGAGACGAAGCCAGCGCGCTCAGCGGAACATGCGGGCTGAGCTCGTCGAAGTCGCGCTGATGCCGATGTCGAATCCGCATGCGCGCTGAGCTTGTCGAAGGGGTGCACGCTCACACTCAACCAGCGGACTTCGACAAGCTCAGCGCGCATTTATGACTGCACCCTTCGACAGGCTCAGGGCGCATCGAGGCTCAGCGCACGTACGCTCGCTCAGCGGCTGCGGCGACGAAGTGCCGGAACACCTCAGCCTGCACGGGATCTGTTGCTGCCGAGTCTTCTGGATGCCACTGGACGCCGAGATACCAGCCAGCATGATCTTGTAATGTCACCGCCTCGATCACACCATCGGCCGAGTACGCGGCAGGAATCAGACCAGCACCCAGCGTGGCAATGCACTGGTGGTGCGAACAGGAGATGGCAGTGCGGCGCCCGACGATCTTGCCCAACGGCGAGGTCTCGTCGACGTCAAGATCATGAACGCGGTTGCGGTGGTTGCCGACGGTGTCATCCATGTCTTGGACAAGATCGCCACCGAGCGCGACATTGACGATCTGCGTACCCCGGCAGATCGCCAGCAGCGGTAGGTAGTCCGCCAGTGCGACGCGCGCCACCGCAAGATCAAATGCATCCTGCTCCTCGTCTACCCCATATTGGGTCGGATGAGGCTGCTGACCTGACCAACGCGCCGCAACGTCACCACCGCCGGGTAGCAGTATGCCGTCAGCGAACCAGATCCGCTCCCGTACGGCATCGGCGTCGACGGTGAGGTTCGGCGCGTACGGGTGCACCGACAGCGGCTCTCCTCCGGCGGCGAATACCGCCTCGGCGAGGGCACGCGCCGTCACCTCGGCTTCGTACCGGAGCGCCGTCGCATTGGGCGAAAAGCGTGCCGGAATAACGATCAGCGGGCGCCGGGCGCCAGAAGCTTTTTCATGCATATCGGATCCAGGTCGTCTTCAGATAGGTGTATTCCTCCAGGGCATGCCGAGACTTGTCCCGGCCGAAGCCGGACAGCTTGACGCCGCCGAACGGTACGGCCATGTCCCCCTCCTCGTAGCAGTTGACCCAGACAGTCCCCGCCCTCAAAGCGCGTGATACCCGATGCGCAGTTCCCAAATCGGAAGTCCACAGGGCCGCCGCCAGGCCGTACGGGCGTATCGCCGGCGATCCGCACCGCCTCGGCTTCATCGCTGACCACCTGCACGGCGAGTACGGGTCCGAAAATCTCGTCCCGAATGATGGGGTTGTCCGGTGCTGCTCCTGTCACCACGGTTGGTTCGAGATAGGCGCCGCCCGTTTCAGAGAGCACCCGCTGGCCGCCCACCCTCAGGGCTGCGCCTTCGGCCAGACCACGGTCGAGATGTCCCAGCACGCGCTGCAGGCTGCGCTCGTCCACCAGGGGACCCATCTTGGTGTCCGGCAGCAGCGGATCGGCTGGGAACCACTGGGCGGCGGTGTCCACGATCCGTTCCAGCACCTGCTCAGCCACATCGGCATGAACCACCAGCCGGGAGCCTGCGGTACACATCTCACCGGAGTTGAAATAGATCGCCCAGGCCGCCGCATCGGCAGCCGCGTCAAGATCGGGGGCGTCCGGGAAGATGATGTTGGGTGACTTGCCGCCGAGTTCGAGATAAACCCGCTTGAGGTTGCTGTCCGCCGAGTACCTCATGAAATGACGCCCGACCTCGGTTGACCCGGTGAAGGTGAGCACGTCGACATCGGGGTGTTCTCCCAAGTGGCGGCCGACCACCTCGCCGTCCCCGCTGATGCACATTGAAGACACCCGGCGGCAGACCGGCCATGGCACCCACCTCGGCCACCCGCTGCATCGACAGCGGCGACTGCTCGGCGGTCTTCAGCACCACGGTGCAACCGGCCGCCAGTGCGGGCGCCAGCTTCCATCCGCCGAGCGTCAGCGGAAAATTCCACGGCACGACCGCGGCGACGACGCCTGCCGGCTCGCGGGTGACCAGCGACAGCTCGCCCTCCTCGGTCGGGGTGATCTCGCCGGATTCCTTGTCAGCCAGCTCACCGTAGAAACGGAGACAGCGGATCAGCGCACGCAGTTCGATCTGGTACGCATCCCGAATCGGCTTGCCCATCTCGAGACTGATCAGCAAGGCGATCTCTCTGCGATGCTCCTCGATCAAGTCCGCGAAATGCTGCAGGATCTCGCCGCGAGCGCGCGGGTGCAGGCGCGGCCACACACCATGATCAAATGCGGCACGCGCCGCGGCCACCGCGGCATCTGCGTCGGCGGGCTGTGCCCAGGCGAGATCGACAAGCCTCGAGCCATCCCGCGCGGCGTGCACTGGCCTGGTCGAGCCGTCGATCGCCGCTCGGCGCTCACCGCCAATGAACATGCCGTCGGAGATCGTGGTGTCGGCGGCGAGTTGCCGCCAATCGGTGGCCGCAACCGGGTCCGAAACCATACGCTCAACCAGTCTTTCCGGGGCTTGACCAATCGATCGAACTTAAATACGTTTGGGCCCTAACGATAGCTGGTCCGGCCTGCGGAGCGTCAACCGCCGCCGGACCCACGGACCACCTCCAGCAGCTGACAGGGGCGCGGATGACGACTGCGACGGTCGAGGGCGTGGAGGTGGACACTCGACACTGGATCGGCGGCGAGCGCGTCGCGTCGGAGTCGACTTTCACCGATATCTCCCCCATCGACGAGCAGCCGATCGCCGAAGTCTCGGCCGGATCCGCAGGAGAGGCCGACGCCGCGGTGCGCGCCGCTCAGCAAGCCTTTCCCAGCTGGGCAGCTATGCCGAGAAACGAACGAGCTGAGGTTCTTCGCAGGGTGGCGGACGGGATCGACGCTCGGGCCGAGGAGCTGGCCAGGGTCGAGACTCGCGACAACGGCTCCCTGCTGCGGTCCCATCGGCGCAGCGTCATGCCGCGGGTCGGAATGAACTTCCGCTTCTTCGCCGACTTCGCAGCGAAAGCTTGATCATCCGGGCGGCGAGATCCGCGGCCACCGCGAGCGGGTCAGCTATGACCCGGCTGGTGTCACGGCGATCATTACGCCCTGGAATGCGCCGCTGATGCTCGCCACCTGGCGCATCGGGCCGGCCTTGGCCGCGGGCAATACCGTCGTCGCGAAGCCGCCCGAGTGGGCTCCGCTGACCGCCTCACTGCTGGCCGACATCACACATGAGGCCGGGCTGCCCGCCGGTGTCTTCAATGTCGTTCAGGGCACCGGTGCCCACGCGGGGGCGCCGCTCACGGCACACCCGGGAATCCGGCGGCTGGCGTTCACCGGCTCGGTTCCGACCGCCGGCGTGATCGCCAAAGCCGCGGCGACCAACATCGTGCCGCTGTCCTTCGAGCTTGGCGGCAAGTCGCCGTTGGTGATCTTTGCCGACTCCGATTTCGATCTTGCTGTCAGCCTGACGGTCGAGCAGTTCGACAACTCGGGCCAGGTCTGTCTGGGTGCGTTCCGGATTCTGGTTGAAGACTCGATCGCCGATCGATTCACCGAAGCCGTGTTGGCCAAGGCGAGAACGATCGTGCAGGGTGACCCGCGCGACGAGGCGACGGAGATGTCCTGCTTGATCTCCAGGCAACACTTCGAAAGGGTTGACGGCTTCGTACGCCGCGCGCTCGCAGCCGGCGCGCAGCCGATCTTGGGCGGCTCGCCGAATGACGAGCTGGGACATCTGTACTATCGGCCGACGATCTTGGTCGACGCCGAGCCAGGTAGCGAGATCTTGACCGAGGAGGTCTTCGGTCCGGTCTTGACGATCCAGACCTTCTCGAGCGAGGAGCAGGCGGTCGAGATGGCCAACAACACCCGTTTTGGACTGGCCGCGACCTTGGTCACTGGCGATCCGGATCGTGCCGAACGGGTCAGCGCACAGATCAACGCCGGGACAGTCTGGGTCAACTGTTTCTTCGTACGCGATCTCGGCGCACCGTTCGGTGGCAACGGAAGGTCAGGCATCGGTCGCGAGGGCGGCAATCACTCGTTCGACTTCTACTGCGACATCAAGAACACCGTGTTCTCCCCGACCGGCTGGACGACAACGGACTAGAGCCTCACGTTCACGCATTCGACAAGCGATACACAGCGAAAGGAACATGATCATGGGCGAGGTGGTGGGCGCGGGTCTGATTGCGCACGTCCCGACGATCGTGCTGCCGGAGGCCACTCGGCGGGAGTTGAACAACGGCAAAGACACCACGCTGGTGGCGGGCCTCGAGCAGCTGCGTCAGGAGGTGTTCGACACCCTCGACTACGACACTGTGGTCGTCCTGGACTCCCACTGGGCGACGACGGTCGAGTTCGTCGTGACGGCGCAGGAACGTCGCCAAGGACTCTTCACCTCAGAGGAACTGCCGCGCGGCATGACCCAGCGTCCTTACGAGTTCCTCGGCGATCCGGATCTCGCCCAGCTGATCGCTGTCCAAGGCCGATGATCACCAAACCTGGATCACCGCAATCTCCGATGATCATTTACCGATCTTCTATGCCACTACCAATCTGTGGGAATTCCTGGGCCAGGGCTTGCCGGACAAGCGGTGGATCTCCATCGGCGTCTGTCAGACCGCTGATACCGAGGACAACCTCCGGCTTGGCCGGGCACTCGGCGATGGCATCGCCGACAGCGACCGCAAGGTCGTGCTGCTGGCTTCCGGAGCGCTGAGCCACACGTTCTGGCCGCTGCGGCAGTTGCGCAAGCACGAGGCCGCTGAGGTCGATCACATTTTCACGCCAGAGGCGGCTGCCGCTGACGCCCAGCGCATGCAATGGTTCGAGGCTGGCGACCACGCCCGCGTTCTGGAGACGATGCCGGAGTTCTACCGCTTCCGCCCAGAGGCCCGATTCGGGCATTACCTCATGATGATCGGAGCGCTGGGCGAGGGCGACTGCACAGCTACCGGCCGACGCTACGGAGAGTACGAGAACTCCATTGGCACCGGCCAGGTTCACTACTGGTTCGACAGGCCGGAAGGCGGCTTCCCCAGGCCGCGTCGTACGCCGGAGGATCCCGACTTCGCCCAACAGGCGGCCGGCCCCGACCTGGCCGCGGCTGGCTGAGGCCGTCGAGCCCGCCAAGGAGGACCCATGCCGCTCCGCGAGACCCGCCGGATCCTGCTCGATGGCAATGTCGTCGATGTCGTACGCCATGACCAGGAATTGGTCGCAGGCGATGGTCGCACAGTCGGCGTCGATGAGGCGGTGCACCTGCCGCCGACCATCCCGTCCAAGATCATCTGCGTGCATCTGAACTATTCCTCCAGAGTCGCGGAGATGATGGTTTCGCTGCCACCTGCCCCGACGTACTTTCACAAGCCGGTGTCTGCGCTCAACGCACACGAGTCAGCAGTCGTCAGGCCGCTCGGCTGCAAGTGGCTCAACTACGAGGGTGAGATCGCGATCGTGATCGGCCGCACGGCCCGCAACGTCTCACCCGAAGAAGCGGGCGACTACATCCGTGGCTACTCGATCGCCAACGACTACGGCCTGCATGATTTCCGCGATACCGACTCCGGATCGATGCTGCGGGTGAAGGGGGCCGACACGCTGTGCCCGGTAGGTCCTGGACTCGTAGAGGGCTGGGACTTCCACGGCAAGCAGATCCGCACTCTGGTCAACGGTCAGGTCCGTCAGGACGGCAATACCGATGAGATGAAGTGGGACATGCACTACCTGGTCGCCGACATCGCGCGCACGATCACGCTGCAGCCGGGCGACATCCTGCTGTCCGGAACACCGGCGATTTCTCGCACCGTCTATCCCGGGGACGTGGTGGAGGTAGAAGTAGAAGGTCTCGGCACGCTTGCGCAATCACATCGTCGAGGGGCCGACGCCCATCCGTACCGACGTGGGCGCCCAACCGACCGAATCTGAAGAAGTCCTCTCCACCGCCAAGGGCGGCGATTGGGAGTTTCGCGGCGTACGCAAGCCGCAAGTTCATGCGTGCTGAGCTCGTGAAGCACGCCGCCTTCGACAGGCTCAGGGCGGCGCTTCGACAGGCTTAGGGCGCATGAAAGCGTCGACAAAGCTAAGAATGGAGCTCTCGTGAGTCACCCACCGTCAATTCCACCAGCGGATCCGTCCGCAACAACCTCTGACATTGCGCAGCGCGATTCGCAGCAGCTGCGGCACGGCCGCCTGGGAGTATTCGCCGTCGCCTTCTTCGTGATTTCGGCCGCTGCCCCACTAACGGCCATGGCCGGTGGGGCGCCGGTCGCCATGCTGCTCGGCAACGGACCGGGAATTCCTCTCGCATACGTCGTGGTGAGTGTGATCTTGCTGATCTTCGCCGTCGGCTACACCGCGATGGCCCGCCACCACACCAGCACCGGAGCCTTCTATAGCTTCGTCTCCCGCGGACTGAAGCAACCCGCGGGCGGCGCCGCCGCGATGATCGCGCTGCTCGGCTACAACGCCATGCAGATTGGGCTGTACGGTCTGTTCGCGGCGGCCGCCGCCGGATTCTTCAGTGAGAATCTCGGTATCAACCTGCCGTGGTGGGTCTACGCGTTCATCGCCATGGCGATCATCGCGGTGCTCGGCTACCGCCAAGTTGATCTTTCGGTCAAGGTTCTCTCGATCTTGGTCAGCCTGGAGTTCTTGATCGTGCTGATCCTGGATGCCGCGATCTTGATCAAGGGCGGCGAAGGCGGCACCGCACCCCTGAACGCCACGCCGTTCACCTGGGCCAGCTTCACCAGCGGCTCTATTGCGATCGCCCTGCTGTTCAACTTCGCGTCCTTCATCGGCTTCGAAGCCACCACGATCTACAGCGAGGAGGCCAGGGACCCCAAGCGCACGGTGCCACGGGCAACCTACGTCGCCGTGCTGACGATCGGCATCTTCTACACGGTCACCACGTACCTGATGGTGGAGGGCCAAGGCGCGGCAGGCCTGCAGGAATACCTCGGCAGTCTGCAGCCCGACCCAACGGCGTTCCTGTTTGCCCTCGGTGCGACCTACATCGGACCTGCACTGACGACCGTCATGTCGCTGTTGTTCATTTCCAGCGTCTTTGCAGCCCTGTTGGCCTTCCACAACGCGGTGGCGCGGTATCTCTACGCTCTCGGCCGCGAAGGGCTGGTGCCGGCGCGGCTCGGCCGCACGCACGCCAAGCACCTCAGCCCGCATGTCGGATCGCTCAGCCAGTCGATCTTGGCCGTGGTCGTGGTCTTGATCTTCGTTATTACCCAGCAAGACCCGGTCTTGGCGCTCTTCACCTGGCTGACTCAGCTCGGCACGCTGGCGATCATCGTGCTGATGGCCTTGGCATCCTTTGCTGTGGTGGCTTTCTTCGCCCGCAATCGAGACCTCGACTCCAACGTCTGGCGGACTACCGTCGCACCGCTGGTCGGCGGAGTGGCGATGTCAGCGGTCGCCGTCTACGCGGCCTCCCAGTTCGGTTTGCTGATCGGCAATCCGGACAGCCCGCTGCGCTGGATCCTGCCCGCCTTGATCATCGTGGCAGCGGTGGCCGGGATCATTGCCGCGATAAGTCTGAAGAGCCGCTCACCGGAGTTGTATGCGCAGATGGGCCGGCATCGCGATATCGAACTCGTCGGCTGACATCGCCAACGCGATGACGCGCTCCGCTCTGATTACGGGTGTGGGCCGGCGCAGGGGCATCGGCGCCGGAATCGCAGCTGGCCTGGCAGCCGACGGTTGGGATCTCGCGTTGTCCTACTGGCGTCCCTACGACGAGCGGCTCCATATGGAGAGCGACCCGGACGACCCTGATCATCTGGCCACGGAGCTGCGCGGGCTGGGCAGCAAGGTCGAACTCCTCCCGGCGAACCTTGAAGAATCGAGCGCGGCAGAGACACTCGTGCACGCGGCCGTTGAAATACTTGGGCCGCTTGACGCCCTGGTGATGTCGCACTGCGAAGGCGTCAACTCGGGAATTCTCGACACCTCAGTGGAGAGCTTCGACCGGCATTACGCGGTCAACGTACGCGCCTCTTGGCTGTTGATCGCAGCGTTCGCGCGACAGCTGCCAAGCCGTGGCGGCGCCGTCATCGCTCTGACCAGCGATCACACCGTCGGCAACCTCCCGTACGGCGCGACCAAGGGCGCTCTCGACCGCCTGGTGCTGGCCGCTGCACATGAGCTCGCCGACCGAAAACTGCGAGCGAATGTGATCAACCCAGGCCCAATCGATACAGGATGGATGGACGATCGAAACCCGGGCGAGCGCGATCGCGATGCAGCCCAGGGACGGCTCGGCACACCGGCCGACGTTGCCAATCTCGTGCGCTTCCTGCTATCTGATCAAGGTCAATGGATCAACGGTCAGCTGCTCTACAGCAATGGCGGATTTCCCAAAGGTCAGCTGCCGGTCTAGGCTGCCTCAGTTTCGAGGCTGCCCTGAAAACGCGTCACTCACGGCCTCGATACCTCCCAAATAGGGCCTCTGGGCGCCGTCAGGGATGCAGAATCAGGGCGAGCGCGATCATCGAGGGCAGTGGGGCGTAGGAAGATGGTCCACGTGTTCGTTGTGAAGTCGCCGGCGTTTGGCGACGGCCAGGAGATGGCCCAGAAATACGGGAAGAAGATCGATAACGTCTCACCTCCCTTGGAATGGGAGGGCGCTCCCGACGAAGCCAGATCCTTCGCGCTTGCGTGTGTCGACATCCATCCGGTTGCCCGGGGCTACGTGCATTGGTTGATCGCTGGTATCAGTCCCGCAGCTCAGCTCGCTCCCCGAGGGAGCAGCCGGCATGAGCAATCCGGGCTTCACCGAGATCAAGCCGTACGCCGGGCCGTTCCCGCCGTCTGGGACACATGATTACGAGTTCACCCTGTACGCGCTGCGGACCGACACTCTCGGCGTAAGGCCTGGAGCGACATTGCAGGAGTTCAGGCAGGCCGCGGAGCAAAACTCTCTGGCCACGGCGACGCTGATCGGAACGTTCACCAAGATCAGGTAACCGTCAGGTGCCAAGACCCAGCCCAAAGATCAGGAACTCCACGTCTCACCAGTGAGCTGGGTGAAGATCTCGACATAGCGGGCTCGGGTCTCGGCTACGACATCCTGGGGAACGGGCGGGCCGGGGTAGGTACGATCCCAGTCGCTCAGCGACGATGACCAGTCCCTCAGATACTGCTTGTCGTAGGACCACTGCGGCCGCCCCGGCTGGTAGTCGGCCACCTTCCAGAAACGTGACGAGTCAGGCGTCAGCACTTCATCGGCCAAGATCAACACGCCTGCTGCGTCGCTGCCGAACTCGAACTTCGTGTCTGCGATGATCACGCCGCGCTCCCGAGCGATCTCAGCACCGCGGGTATAGACCGCCAGCGTTAGCCGTTCAAGATCATCAGCAGTAGCCCGGCCGACCAGGTCACAGACCTGATCCATGGTCATGAATTCGTCATGTCCGACTTCGGCCTTCGTCGTCGGCGTGAAAACCGGTTCCGGCAGCTGATCCGCCTCGACGAGACCAGCTGGAAGTCGCACACCGGAGATTGCGCCCGTCGCCCGGTAGCTCTCCAGGCCGAGCCCGGCCAGATAGCCACGCGCTATGCACTCAACAGGCACCATGTCGAGCCGGCGGCAACGAATGGCCCGGCCCTTCCATTCCGGCGGGACATCCTCACTCAGTACGTGATTGGGCACGAGTTCGGCCATCTGCCGGAACCACCACAAGGACAGCTGGGTCAAGATCGCACCCTTGTCAGGGATGGGCGTAGGCAGCACTACGTCGTACACAGACACCCGATCCGAGGCGACCAAAATCAGGTCATCCCCGTCGGCGTACACGTCCCGAACCTTGCCCTGGCGAATCAATTCCACACGCAGGGTTCTAGCACACGGCGCACCATCACCACGCTTCCGCGTGACTCACCGAGGTTGAGGTCGGCAAACACGAAGGACCCGAACGTCACCCTGTCGAGGGTGGGACGTTCGGGTCCCTCACGTGATCCGGTCGACTAGCGCCGGGTGTCGGGATCCTCAAACTTCGTGGCCCCGCTGGCCGAACGCAAAGCGTCAGCAACATCGTCGCCGGTGTCCTTCAGTTTCTCCCCGGCCTGCTTCACATCGGCCTTGGATTCCTGCACACGGCCTTCGGCCTCGAGATCTCGGTTGTCGGTTGCGTCGCCCGCGGCTGCTTTGGCCTTACCGGCGAGCTCTTCTGCCTTGTTCTTAGCCTTGTCGCCGATTCCCATAAGAACCTCCCTTGTTCTTGTTGCGGCGGTCCGCGCCCCGCGTGCCTTGCAGCGGGACTCTCACAATGTGTCTTACCCAATCCCAGAGACGCTCAACACCTCAGGGGGCGAGCGGTGACATTTCCGAACTGATCACTGCAACCGGCACCTTTTGGATGGTGTTGTTCGCGAATCCCCCGCGACTCCACCGCTGCCCGAGCGGCTGTGTCCGGCCACTCGCATCCGTTGCCCGGGCCGACAGCAGATAGCTGCCGGGTTCAGCCCTCCAGGTCCAGCTCCACCGCGCCCAGCCGTACGAGTCCAACCTGGGGTCGAGATCCGCAGACTCCCAGGTGTCTCCGCCGTCGACGCTGATCTGGACCGCTGTGACTTCGGCCCAACCCGACCAGGCGCGACCCTCGATGAGAACGTCGCCGGACCGTACGACGCGCCTGCGGGACATGAAATCCGGGAACCCGGGCGGAATCAGCAGTGCTCGCGGCTCGATCCTGGTCAGCGGAATCCCGGGGTCGTCGGGAGAATCACGAAATCGGTAGGCCCGCATCTGAAATCCGTCGAAGGGCTCCGCGACAACCGTAATTCGGCGCAACCACTTGACATGGGCCATGCCGTACCAGCCGGGAACGATGAGCCGCAGCGGAGCCCCGTGCTGTGGGGGGAGCGGCGCACCGTTCATCTCGTACGCCAGCATGACCCCGTCACCCATCGCCTCGGCCAGCGGCAACGCCCGTTGGTAATCCTGCTCCTGGCCTCGCTCGATGCCATGATCAGCGCCGGTAAAGATCACATCGACGGCGCCGTCGGCAACGCCGGCCTCACGCAGCAAGCTCGACAAAGGTGTGCCGGTCCAGCGAGCGGTGCCGACTGCCTCGGTCAACCAGGGTTGGCTGACCGGACGTGGCAGCAGCTGGGCCCGACCGTTTCCGGCGCATTCGAGCGTAACGACTGCTGAGATCTGCGGCCGGCTCCGAAGAGCATCAAGATCGAGCGACAACGACTTGTCGACGAGCCCGTCGATGACCAACTCAAAGGTGCCGGGATCGATCGCAGGTATGTCGTAGTGGATCAGCAAGTAGTGCAGTCCAGGCGGGGTGATGTCCCATTGCAGCGACTCGAGCGGCATCCCATGGTTGCGTGCGGCCAGCTGGAGCTCGTCGGAGGATATGCCCTCCTCAGGATTCGCAACCCGGGCAGGCGAACTGAGGCGCTCGAGATCAATCGACACCGGTGGATCCTTTCGGCACCCATCACTGTAACCCGCCGATTTCGATCGCAGCGCGGGCTAAGCTGCCGCAGCTGCTGACTCCAGATCAGCAATGATGATCTTCTTCATCTGGAACAGTGCCTGACTGACACGCGCTGCTTGCGCCGGATCACCGGTCGACAGCAATTTCTCAAAACGCGCCGGCACCACCTGCCATGAGACGCCAAATCTGTCCTTGAGCCAGCCGCACATCGACTCCTCGCCGCCGCTCTCAATGAGGGCGGTCCAATAACGATCAATTTCAGCCTGATCCTCGCACGGCACCTGGAACGAGATCGACTCGTTGAAGCGGAACTCCGGGCCGCCGTTGAGGGCGAGGAACTTGCTGCCATTCAGCACGAAATCAACAGTCATGGTTTGGCCCACGCGCTCCCCTACCGCGTACGGGGTCACCGCTGTCACGCTGGAATTCGGAAAGATTCCGGTGTAGAAGCTTGCTGCCTCTTCACCCTCCGTGTCGAACCACAAGCATGTTGTGAACGCGTCCATGACCTACTCCTCATCTCGTGGTGGTCGAGCGACCAGCCAATGGCCGCCCTCGCTACCGTTCTAGACCCGTTGGCCGGGCCAAACTCATCGCTGATGCCGCCAAGCGCTGACCAGCACTAGTAACTAGTGTCGTGGCAATGAAGATCACCTTCGTACAGGGCGACATCACCGATCAAGTCGTCGATGCCATCGTCAATGCCGCCAACCACTCACTGCTGGGCGGCGGGGGGGTCGATGGGGCGATTCATCGCCGAGGCGGGCCGGAGATTTTGGCTGAATGCCAGAAGCTCCGGCAGGAGAAGTACCCCGATGGGCTGCCGACTGGCCAGGCTGTCGCAACAACGGCCGGACGGCTCGCAGCGCGCTGGGTAATCCATACGGTTGGACCGACCTACGCCGAATCCAAGGACAAGTCGCCGCTGCTCGCGGACTGTTTTCGCAACTCCCTCGCGGTGGCCGACGAGCTCGGCGCGGCGTCGGTGGCATTTCCGGCCATCTCGACCGGTGTGTATCGCTGGCCCATCGTTGATGCTGCTCGCATCGCTCTTGAGACGGTGCGAGCCAGCGACACGCAGGTGGCTGAGGTCAGATTCGTGCTGTTCGACCGGCGCGGATACGAGGCGTTCACCGCTCAGGAATCATCCGGTGAGGGATAGGCCCCGGGAATCCCCTATTGCCGCATCAGGCGGCCGGTGCCAACCTGGATGACGTGCGTACTCTGCTCAACATCATCTGGTTCGTCTTCAGCGGCTTCTGGCTCTGGCTGGCGTACATGCTGGCAGGAATCATCTGCTGCGTGCTGATCATCACGATTCCCTGGGGGATTGCCTCGTTCCGGATGGCGAACTATGCCGCCTGGCCATTCGGCCGCGAGCTGATCGACAAGCCAAACGCAGGGATCTTCTCCTTCCTTGGCAATGTCATCTGGGTGATCGTTGCGGGCTGGTGGCTGGCGTTGACTCACATCGCCACCGGAATCCTGCTCTGCATCACGATCATCGGCATTCCCTTGGCGATCGCGAACTTCAAGCTGATCGAGGTCTCCCTGATGCCGCTCGGCAAGCAGATCGTTCGCAAGCAGCCACGACCGTTTGAGCCTGTGCCGCCGCGAGCTACCGGCGCACCTTCTCAAATGCCGTAATCGCCTGGTCAAGATCATCGCGGGTGTGCGCGGCCGACATCTGGGTTCTGATTCTGGCCTTGCCTCGCGGTACGACGGGGAATGAGAACGCTCGGACGTAGATGCCCTCGCCGAGCAGCCGGTCAGCCATCGCGGACGCCTCGACAGCATCGCCGATCATGATCGGCACGATCGGATGATCAGATTCGGGAATCTCGAAGTCACGCGCAACCATCTCTGAGCGGAAGTACGCCGTGTTCTCGCGGAGCCGCTGCAACAACTCGGCGGAGGTTTCGAGCAAATCCAGCATCGCTATTCCGGCGGCCGCGATAGACGGGGCAAGGGAGTTGGAGAACAGGTACGGCCGAGACCGCTGGCGCAGCATCTCGACGATCTCCTTGTGGGCGGCTGTGTAGCCGCCACTCGCGCCACCCAGGGCTTTGCCCAACGTCCCGGTCACAATGTCGACCCGATCCTGAACACCGAACAATTCCGGCGTGCCGGCGCCTGTCGGGCCCATGAATCCGACGGCGTGAGAGTCATCCACCATGACCAGCGCTCGATAGCGCTCGGCCAGCTCAACGATGGCGTCGAGGGGCGCAACATAACCATCCATGGAGAACACCCCGTCAGTTGCGATAAGTCGATGCCGCGCACCCTCCGACTCGCGCAGTTTCGCTTCGAGGTCAGCCATGTCTCTGTTGGCGTAACGCAACCGAGTCGCCTTACAGAGTCGTACGCCATCGATGATGCTCGCGTGGTTCAGCTCGTCGGAGATGACGGCGTCCTCTGGACCAAGCAGGGTCTCGAAGAGTCCGCCGTTTGCATCGAAGCAGGAGGAGTACAAGATCGCGTCTTCGGTACCGAGGAAGTGCGCGAGACGGCTTTCCAGCTCTTTGTGGATTTCGGCGGTACCGCAGATGAAGCGTACGGATGCCATACCGAATCCCCAGCGATCCAGCGCCTGCTGAGCTGCGGTGATCATGGCGGGGTGATCGGCCAAGCCGAGGTAGTTGTTGGCGCAGAAGTTGAGCAACCATTGGTTTCCCACCTCGATGCGGGCCGACTGTGGCGTACTGATCACCGCCTCGGCCTTGAAGAGACCCTCGGTTTGCAGTGCCGCAAGATCATCAGCAAGTTGATCTTTGAGCGTGGCGTACATGATCGTTTCCTATCCTTCCCAGCTCATGATCACTTTTCCTCCGTGACCCGAGCGTGCGGCCGCGAAGGCTTTTTCGTAATCGGTGTAGTGGAAGCGATCGGTGATCACTCCGGAGATGTCGAGCCCACTCTCCAGCAGTACCGACATCTCGTACCAGGTTTCAAACATCTCACGGCCGTAAATGCCCTTGATGGTCAGCATCTTCAGCACGACGGCGGCGACATCTACGCTGATCTCGGCGGAGGGCAGACCGAGCACGGCGATTCTGCCGCCATGGGTCATCTGCGTGATCATGTCACGCAGCGCGTCGGAGCTGCCAGACATTTCTAATCCGACATCGAATCCCTCGCGCATGCCGAGCTCGTGCTGCGCATCCGAAACCAGCTCGCGGTCGATGTTCACCGCTCTAGTGACCCCGAGCTGGCGTGCCAGCGTCAGACGTTCATCGCTGCGATCTGTGATCACCACGTGGCGAGCGCCCGCATGTTTGCTCACCATCGCCGCCAGAATTCCGATGGGTCCGGCCCCGGTGACCAAGACGTCCTCGCCAAGCATGGGGAAGGCCAGCGCGGTGTGCACGGCATTGCCGAACGGGTCGAAGATCGCGGCGACTGCCGGGTCGATCGGATCCCGGTGCACCCAGGCGTTGGCGGATGGGAACGCCACATACTCGGCGAACGCCCCGTCGCGGTGGACGCCGATGCCCCGTGTGTGAATGCATAGATGACGTCTCCCGGCACGGCAGTTGCGACACCTCCCGCATACCAGGTGACCCTCGCCGCTCACCAGATCGCCAACCGCCACATCGCTGACGCCCGAACCAATCTCGACCACTTCCCCCGCGAACTCGTGGCCCACAGTCACCGGCGGTTGGAGAGTCCTCCGCGCCCATTCGTCCCAGGACTCGATGTGCAGGTCAGTGCCGCAGATGCCTGTGGCGTTGACCTTCACGAGTACATCGCCTGCCTCGACGGCCGGAACCGGAACATCGATCAGCTCCAGCCCCGGGCCCGGTCGGGTCTTCACGAGGGCTTTCACCAGCCGCCTCCCACATCCCCACATTGCCACAGTGCGCGAGCGTGGGAGGGGCGCGCTCGGCGCAGGGCCGATGAGCCCAACGGCTGGCTCCCAGGAGCGCCCAGAGGGGTACGGTAACCACGACTTCGGGTGCCGGCCGCCGAGGCGCTGGCCGTCACCTAGGAAGAGAGGAAGATCATGACGCGACAAGCTGCTACCAGCAATCAGGCGCCCGCCGCGCTCGGCCCGTACAGCCAGGCAATCGTCGCCGGCGGATTTGTGTTCTGCTCGGGGACGGCCGGAATCGACCCGATGACCGGTGAGGCCCCTGACGGAATCGAAGCCCAGACGGAGCAGGCACTGACCAACCTCAGCGCCGTGCTCGAGGCCGCCGGCGCATCGATGGCCGATCTCGTCAAGACCACGATCTTCTACTCGAACGTCGAAGACTTCTCGCTCCTCAATGCCGTCTACGCGCGACACATGCCCGATCCACCTCCGGCGCGTTCCGCCCCCGCGAATGTGACACTCCCGCGCGGACTTCTGGTGTCCATCGACGCCATCGCCGTGCTTCCCTGATGACGTCGCCGACCTGAGCGAGCAACGCAACACGGCGCCGCGTGGAGCACTCCGCGTTAGCTGATGCCACTCCGCGGCAGTTCGAACTAAGGCGAAGGGCCAGAAGAGGCCGCGAAGTGGCACGGCCCCCGTTGCGCGAGCGCGACGAACGACTCACCTTCAGCGCCCGTTGCGCGAGCGGTTACGGCCCGTTGCGCGAGCGTCGGAGGGCGCCGCTGAGGAGTGCAGGAGCGAAGAGCGAAACACACCTGACAACAGATGCCATCTCGGTCAATGAAGGTGCGTTTCGCGAAGCGCGACGAACGACTCACCTCTCCAGCGCCCGTTGCGCGAGCGCAACGCCAATAAGAATGGGTGAAGCTCCGGTCAAGTATGAGTTGGCCGGAGCTTCGTAGCCACTTACGAGCCGAAGCTCGCGGTGTGGCGTAGAACAGTTATATGCCTCCTGAAACCACTTGGCAAGAGGCTGCGCTGTCTTTTTTCTGTCACGGGCGTGTCATCGGGAATTAACGGCGTGTCGAGATAATTGGAGCCCATAGAGGGCCCGGGGGCGTGTCGTTGCCAGGCTGTGATCAGGCCAGGCAGCAGACTGAGAGTGTCCTTCCGGGCCCTGCCGGGTATGAGCCGGCAGGGCTCATTCTTTCCCGCTGGCCGCCAGAGGCAGACTGGAACCGTGCCGGTTAGTGTTTTCGATTTGTTCAGCATCGGCATTGGCCCATCCAGTTCTCACACCGTTGGTCCGATGCGTGCTGCTGGGCGCTTCGTCGTCGCGTTGGATCGCGACGGCTTGCTACCGCGTACGACCAGGGTGAGATCAGAGCTGTTCGGCTCGCTGGGAGCGACCGGGCACGGTCACGGCAGCTACAACGCAGTGCTCTGGGGTCTGGAGGGCGAGAAGCCCGAGACGGTCGACACCACCAAGGGCCCGCTGCGGGCTGATGAGATCAGGCGAACCGGACAGCTGCGGCTCAACGGCACCCACTCGGTCGCCTTCGATGCGGAAGACGACCTGATTCTGCACCGCCGCCGGTCGCTGCCATTCCATCCCAACGGCATGGTCTTCACCGCGTACGACGAGGGCAAGGTGCTCAGCGAGCGGACGTACTACTCGATCGGCGGCGGATTCGTCTTGGACGACGACGATTCCGGACATCCTCAACTGCTTCCCGACCCAACCCCGGTTCCGTATCCATTCCGCACCGGCACTGAACTGCTGGGCTTTTGTCGGGATGGGGGTCTCAGCGTCAGCCAGGTGATGTTGGCCAACGAATGTGTTCGGCGTCCCGAGGCTGAGGTTCGCGCCGGCCTGCTCCGAATCTGGTCGGTGATGGCCGAGTGCATCCAGACCGGGTGCTCTACGCCAGGGGTGCTTCCCGGCGGCCTCAAGGTACGGCGCCGCGCGGCCGATCTCTACCAACGGCTGATTCAGAACACTGCCGGCAATGCAAGTGATCCGCTAGCCGCCATGGACTGGGTGACGCTGTGGGCGCTGGCGGTCAATGAGGAGAACGCCTCCGGCGGTCGTGTCGTGACTGCGCCGACCAACGGTGCAGCCGGCATCATTCCCGCGGTGTTGCACTACGCAGTGAGATTCGTGCCCGGGACCGATGACGACGCCATTGTGAACTTCTTGCTGGTTGCCGGCGCCCTTGGCGCGATCTATCAGCAGACAGCCTCGATCTCCGGCGCCGAGGTTGGCTGTCAAGGCGAAGTGGGAACGGCATGTTCGATGGCAGCGGGCGCGCTGGCCGAGGTGCTTGGTGGGACACCTGAGCAGGTCGAGAACGCGGCCGAGATCGGCATGGAACACCATCTGGGACTCACCTGCGATCCGGTCGGGGGCCTCGTACAGATCCCCTGTATCGAACGAAATGCCGTCGGGTCGGTGAAGGCGATTACCGCCGCACGGCTCGCGCTTCATGGCGACGGCCGCCACACCGTCAGCCTCGACAAGGTGATCAAGACCATGATGCAGACCGGCGCGGATATGAAGATCAAATACAAGGAGACGGCTCGCGGCGGCCTAGCCGTCAACATCGTGGAGTGCTAGTAGCTGCACCTCGCAACTCATCCGCGGAGCGTTCTGGCACGACCGGCGATTCAGCCACTGCCCAGAAAGGGCTTGCTGCGCTACTGTTCTGACAGCGCGGGGTCTCTGTCCCCGAGCTGTGAATTTCCACTACGGATCGTCGGGCACGTACCTGCCCGTGGAAAGGAAGTGTGGCGTGGCCACTGTTTCATTCAAGGATGCGACCCGGGTTTATCCGGGAGCAGACAAACCCTCCGTCGACAAACTCAATCTGGACATCGGCGACGGCGAATTCATGGTCTTGGTCGGACCATCCGGCTGCGGGAAGTCGACCTCCCTTCGTATGCTCGCGGGCTTGGAGGAGATCAATGCCGGGGCAATCTGGATCGGTGAGCGCGACGTCACCGACCTGCCGCCCAAGGATCGTGACATCGCCATGGTCTTCCAGAACTACGCTCTGTACCCCCATATGACCGTGGGCGACAATATGGGCTTTGCACTGAAGATGGCTGGGGTTCCCAAGACGGAGCGTCAGCAGCGCGTTCAAGAGGCTGCTCATCTGCTCGGCCTGGAGGACTTCCTCAACCGCAAGCCGAAGGCGCTTTCTGGCGGCCAGCGTCAGCGCGTCGCCATGGGCCGTGCCATCGTTCGCTCCCCGCAGGTGTTCTTGATGGACGAGCCGCTGTCGAACCTCGACGCCAAGCTCCGCGTCTCGACGCGCACCCAGATTGCCGCGTTGCAGACCCGACTCGGCGTCACCACCGTCTATGTGACCCACGACCAGGTCGAGGCCATGACGATGGGCGACCGCGTGGCGGTCATGAAGCTCGGCCTGCTGCAGCAATGCGACACCCCACTGCACCCTGTACGACTCGCCGCGCAACCTGTTCGTCGCCGGCTTCATCGGCTCGCCTGCGATGAACCTCATCGAGGGCAACGTGCAGGCCGACGGCGTGCACTTGGGTGACTACACGGTTCCGGTTCCTCGCGAAACCCTTGCCAAGGCACCAAATGAGAAGAACCTCGTGTTGGGAATCCGTCCGGAGAACTTCCGAGTTTCGGACGAAATCCCGAGAGCCGCGAGGGCATCCCGGTCGATGTCGGCGTCGTCGAGGAGCTGGGCGCCGATGCGTTCATCTACGGCACCCTGTCAGGTATCGCCGAGGACGAGTTGATCACCGCTCAGCAGATCGTCGCGCGGATCCACGGCGGCCAGCAAGCCGCCGCCCGAGGCGAAAGCGTGCGACTGCTGGTCGATGAGACGCACGTGCATGTCTTCTCCAAGGAGACCGGCGACCGCATCTCTCCTGCAACGGAAAGCATCTTCACCGACTGATCAGAACTGCCGGCCTCCTGCAAATCGCGCGGGAGGCCGGCAGTTTGCTGAGCTTCGCTAATCCGTCCGCACGGCGGCACGGTCCAGTGATGACAGGATTGGACCATGCCCAGATTCCTCGCGGCGCGGCCCAACAGCGAGCTGATCACCCTTCCCTGGGGTACGCCGTTGGCCGATTGGCCGGAAGAGAATCTGGTTGCCCTGCCACGTGGCATCTCCCGGCACGTCGTACGTTTCGTCCGAGTTGCCAAGGAGATCTATGCGTTCAAGGAAGTCATCGAGCATTTAGCTCTGCATGAGTACGAGCTGCTGCGGGACCTTGCCAGATTGGATACTCCCTCAGTCGAGGCGGTGGGTGTGGTCACAGCTCGTGTTGATGAACAGGGCGAGCCGCTCGACCCGATTCTGATCACTCGGCATCTCCAGTTCTCCCTGCCGTACCGGTCCTTGTTCAACCGCGGCGTACGCCAAGACACCGTCAACCGACTGGTCGACGCCATGGTCGTCTTGCTGGTGCGGCTGCATCTGAACGGCCTCCTGTGGGGTGACGTCTCGCTGTCGAACACCCTGTTCCGGCGCGACGCCGGTGCGTTCGCCGCGTACCTAGTGGACGCTGAGACCAGCGAGCTGCATGATCGTCTGACCGACGGTCAGCGCGAGCACGACCTCACGATTGCGCGCACCAACCTCTATGGAGAGTTCTGCGACCTCGAGGCTGGGGGTCTGTTGGATGAGGCGTTGGATCCACTCGTTCTGGTCGAGACTATCGAGAGCCGCTATCGCGAACTCTGGAATGAACTGACCGCGGTCGAGGAGTTCAACGCTGGCGAGATGCACCGCATAGAGGGACGGGTACGCCGGCTCAACGCGCTCGGCTTCGACGTAGCCGAACTGGACATCACCACAGACCTCGGCGGCTCCACCATCCGAATCCAACCCAAGGTCGTCGATGCTGGCCACCACTCGCGCCGGTTGATCCGGCTCACTGGGCTGGACACCGAGGAGAATCAGGCTCGGCGGCTGCTCAATGATCTTGACTATTACCGTGCGCGCACCGACCAGCAGGGGGCCGACGAGGCGATCGTGGCGCACGAGTGGTTGATCGAGCAGTTCGAGCCAATCCTGCAATCGGTGCCCATGGATTTGCGGGCCAAGCTGGAGCCGGCCCAGCTCTACCACGAGATGCTGGAGCACCGCTGGTTCCTCAGCGAGCAGGCCGGGGGCGAGATCTCGATGGAGGATGCGGCAAAGGCGTACGTCAATACCGTGCTGCGCGGGCTTCCCGACGAGGAGATCGCTGTTTCTGACATGGAGTCGACAGGGCCGCTGGCCAACCCCTTCGACCCGTCACAGGGCTTTGTTGATGACGAGTATGAGAAGCCCTACGACCCGTGGGAGGACGAGGCAGCCGAGCCCGAGGAAGAGCCGGCCGAGGCATATCTTGACATTGCCGCTCTTCGCGCGAGGGCGAAGAAATAGGCGCCCGGCTCGCAGAGGTCCACGGAGCCGTCTAGCGCGGTGGCATGCGCAGGGCGCCGTCCAGGCGGATGACTTCTCCGTTGAGCAGCGGATTCTCGATGATCGCCGACACCAGCATGGCGTACTCCTCGGGCCGGCCAAGCCGTGCCGGATGCGGCACCAGGCCTCCAAGATCGACTTCGTCTCCCCGGGGAGGCCAGCCATCATCGGTGTTTCCATCACGCCGGGCGCAATGGTCATCACCCGGATTGCCTTGTCCGCAAGGTCTCTGGCCGCGCTCAATGTCAACCCCACAACACCACCCTTGCTTGCCGCGTACGCCGCCTGGCCGATTTGGCCATCAAAGGCCGCCACGCTCGCAGTCATGATCACCAACCCGCGGTCGCCGTCGAGCGGCTCATTGTCGATCATGGTCGCAGCCGTCAGCCGCAGCACGTTGAAGGTGCCGACCAGATTGATGTCGATCACCGTACGAAAGTCCTCCAGCGGCAACACTCCGCGCTTGCTGATCACGCGGCCGGGAGTACCCACCCCTGCGCAGTTGACCACGACCCGCAGGGTGCCGAGTTCGGTCGCTGCCTCAACCGCTGCTTGCACTTGATCTTCATCGCGTACGTCGGCCGCGGCAAATCTCACCCGGGATCCGAGCTCGAGCGCCAGCTCAGACCCGGCCGAGTTAGGTAGGTCAACGATGAGCGCTGACGCGCCCTGCTGCGATCACTTTCCGCACGGTGGCAGACCCGAGACCTGACGCGCCTCCGGTCACCAACACAACATCCTCTTCGGCCAACCTCATTCGCACACCTTCCGCTTGGTGGGAGGTTACTTCAGCAGCAGGCGGCCGATGACGAGTCGCTGAATTTGATTCGTGCCCTCGAAAATCTGAGTCACCTTGGCTTCCCGCATATAACGCTCGGCCGGATAGTCCCGGGTGTAGCCGTAGCCGCCCAGCACCTGAACGGCGTCGGTCGTCACCTTCATCGCGACATCGGAAGCGATCATCTTCGCGACCGCCGCATCGCGAGTAAAAGGCCGTCCGGCATCGCGCTTACGAGCCGCCATCAGATAAGTCGCACGCGCAGAATCAACCGCAGCCGCCATCTCCGCGAGCAAGAATCGCAGCCCCTCGAACTCCGCGATCGGGTGTCCAAACTGCTCGCGCTGTTTCGCATAATCGGTCGCAAGATCAAGGGCTGCCTGTGCCAAGCCGGTCGCACACGCAGCAATACCGAGCCGCCCGGAATCCAGCGCAGACAGGGCAATCCGGGCACCTTGGCCTTCATCTCCGATGCGCCGACTGTCCTCGATGGGAACCGCATCGAAGTACAGCGCAGTCGTCGGGGACCCATTGAGGCCCATCTTGTGCTCGGGGCTTCCAAAGGTCAGGCCCGATGCGCGGCCCGGCACATGGAAACAGCTCACACCGCCCCGCGGGTCGTCACTCGTCCGCGCAAAGGTCGTATAGAAATCCGCATACGAGCCGTGAGTCGTCCAAGCCTTGGCGCCGTTGAGCTCATAGCCATGATCAGCATGCTTCGCGCGAGTCGTCATCGCCGAGATGTCAGATCCGGCCTGGGCCTCCGACAGCGCATACGCGCCCAGCGTTCGGCCGCTGATCATCTCCGGCAGATAGCTGGCACGCTGCTCTGGTGTCCCGAAGGCAGCCATCGCGTACGTCGCCATGACATGGACCGAAACGCCGACGCCGACACTCATCCACGCCATCGCGACCTCTTCAAGGGCCTGCAAGTAGACCTCGTACGGCTGACCTGCGCCGCCGTATTCCTCCGGATAGGGCAGGCCCAGGAGCCCGACCTCGCCGAGCATGGCGAACGCATCGCGAGGGAATCGCGCTGCGGCCTCATCAGCGGCTGCACGCGGAGCCAGCTCGGCCTGCGCAATCTCCCGAACCAGCGCCACCAGCTCCGCACCCTCGTCGGTTGGCAACAGCCGATCGACGGCCATCTCGCTCTCCTTTTGCAGCGTGCATCGAGCAGCGCGGTACTAGAGATAGTACGGTAGTACCACTATGGTAGCCATCTTGCTCGAGCGCCGACTGACCAGCAGGCAGACTGCACCTCCGTGATGCACTTGTTGATCTCGTTCTAGCGCAGGGATTCAGCCATCTCACGATGGACGACTTCGCCGCTCAGTTGAACTGCTCCAAACGCACTCTCTACGCACTCGCTGCCAGCAAAGAGCAGATCGCCGTACTGGCCGTGCGGCAGTTCTTCAAGCGCGCCACCGAGCAGGTTGAGGCGGCGATTGCACGAACCCGGGCGCCGGCGAATCGAGTCACCCGCTATCTCGAGGCTGTTGCCGAGGAGCTGCGCCCAGCCAGCCGTGCTTTCCGAGACGATCTGGCCAACTTTCGTCCGGCGACCGAGATCTATGAGCAGAACACACTGACGGCAGCCCGGCGGGTCCGTGAACTGATCGATGAAGGCACCAAAGCCGGCGCATTCCGGCGGGTGCACGCCGCTTTTGTGAGCGAGGTCGTGACTGCCACGATGCGGCGCATCACCAGCGGCGAGATCGCTGCAGCCACTGGCCTCAGCGACGCTGAAGCCTATTCAGAGCTCGCCCAGCTGGTCGTTGCCGCGATCCGCCGCTGACATGCCGCACGCTGAACCACCGAACCGCATATCCTGCCCAGATGAACGACGATCTCCACGCCCTCGGTGAGGATCTCATTTCGACGGCCGCGCGTATGGTGCGCTGGGTTCCCAAAGAAAACGGCTTCAGCATCAGTCTCGCAGCCGCGCGTTTGCTAGCGCGCTTGCACGACAACGGGCCAACGAGGATCAGCGAGCTCGCCGCGGCCGAGCGATGCTCTCAACCGACGATCACCAACCATGTGAAGCGCCTGGAAGCAGCGCAGCTGGTCGACCGCGCCGCCGACCCGCGCGACGCTCGAGCGTGGATGATCAAACTGACGAAGAAAGGCAACCAGCAGCTGGTCTCGATGCGTAACTCGATCGGTACCTCGCTCGAGCCCTATCTTGCGACGATGTCGAAGCGTGACCTCAAAGCGCTGCGCGAGGGCGTCGATGCCATGCGGCGCCTGATGGCGGTGGAAAGAGAGACCCAACGCTCGTGACGCGACAAGCCCAACCGGGCGCGGCATCAGGCGCGTTCCGGCTCTACGACACTGCCACGCAATCGGTACGCCCCTTCGAGCCCGTGGTACCTGGCCGAGTGTCGATCTACCACTGCGGACTCACCGTTCAGTCCGGTCCACACCTGGGACACATCCGCAAGGAAGTGGTCTTCGACGTATTACGCCGCTGGCTGACCTGGTGCGGCTACGAGGTCACCGTGATCGCCAACATCACCGATATCGATGACAAGATCTTGATCAAGTCGGCAGAGGCCGGTACCCCGTGGTTCGCGCTCGCTTATCGCTTCGAGCGCGAGCTGCACGACGCGTACGCCGCACTGGGTTGCCTGCCACCTACCTACGAACCGCGAGCCACTGGCCATATTCCCGAGATGATCGAGATGATCAAGGTTCTCATCGAACGTGGTCACGCGTATCCAGCGCCAGACTCCTCCGGCGACGTCTACTTCGACGTCAAGTCCTGGCCCGCGTACGGCTCCCTGTCACACCAGAACATCGACGACATGGAGCCTGCGGGCGATTCCGATCCTCGCGGCAAAAGGGATCCCCGCGACTTTGCCCTCTGGAAGGGCCACAAAGATACTGAGCCGGAGACGGCAAGCTGGGTGACCCCGTGGGGCCGCGGCCGGCCCGGTTGGCATCTGGAGTGCTCGGCCATGGCTGGCAAGTATCTCGGCGCCGAGTTCGACATCCATGGCGGTGGACTTGATCTTCGTTTCCCTCATCATGAAAACGAGCTGGCTCAATCGAGGGCCGCCGGGCAGCGTTTCGCTCGCTACTGGATGCACAACGCTCTAGTCACGACGGCTGGGGAGAAGATGAGCAAGTCGCTGGACAACAGCGCACTCGTCTCCGAAGTGATCAAGAGATTCCCGGCCCGTGCCGTGCGGCTCTACCTGCTTCAACCGCACTACCGCTCGCCGATCGAATACTCCGATGCGGCGATTGCGGAGTCGGTGGTCGCGCTCGAGCGAATTGACAATTTCGTTCGCCGTGCTGGCGACGTGGTCGGCGTGATTGCCGAACACGTTCCGCAAGAGTTCGCGGCGGCCATGAATGATGATCTTGGTACGCCCGCAGCGGTCGCGGTGCTGCACAATGTCGTACGGGAAGGCAACCAGGCGCTCGAGGCTGGCGAAACTGATCTTGTTGCAACCCGGCTGGCTGAGGTGCTGGGCATGCTAGCGATCTTGGGTCTGGATGCTGATAGTGCTGCCTGGGAGCGCAGGGTTGATCAACAGCTGACCGCCGTGGTGGATGGCCTGGTCACCGAGCTGCTGAAGCATCGAGAGGCAGCCCGGGAACGCAAGGACTTCGCCGCCGCGGACGCCATTCGTGACTCCCTTGCCGCGCTTGGAGTCGAAGTCCTCGACACTCCGCAGGGGCCCCGCTGGAGGGTCCGCTGATGCCAGGCAACAGCCAGCGCAAGGGAGCGGTACGGCGGAGCGGCAAGGGCAACACAGCCGGTTCCGGTGGACGGATCCGACGGGGCCTGGAAGGGAAAGGGCCGACGCCCAAGGCAGAGGACCGGCCTTACCACACCGCCTACCGCACGAAGAAAACCACAGCAGAGCGCAGACCGGGTCGCGGCGCCGCGCCGAAGACTGGGCGGCCCGGATCAGGGCCTGAGTGGGTCGTCGGGCGCAACGCAGTGTTGGAGGCCATGGAGGCCGAGATCCCGATCCGATCCGCCTACGTCGCGGAGGGCGCCGAACGGGATGATCGGCTACGCAACATCCTCAAGCGTGCGGCGACCCGCGGCACGTCGCTGCTTGAAGTTACCCGCTCCGAGCTCGACCGGCTTACTGGCGGCGCGCTGCACCAGGGCGTCGCGCTGCAACTGCCGGCGTTCGACTATGCGCACCCGGACGATCTGCTGAGCGCCGCCCTGGATTCCGACCGGGCGGCACTCATCGTCGCACTTGACTCGATTACCGATCCGCGCAACCTGGGAGCAATTGTCCGGTCGGCCGCCGCATTCGGCGCGCACGGCGTCCTCATCCCGCAACGCCGGGCGGCCGGCATGACCGCCGCCGCGTGGAAGACCTCGGCCGGCGCCGCCGCTCGCATCCCGATCGCACGGGCGACCAACCTCAATCGCAGCCTGCGCGCGTATGCCGACGCGGGGCTCAGTCTGATCGGCCTTGACGGGGAGGCTGACACGAGCATTTCCGACGTTCCCGAGGCCTCCGGGCCGCTGGTACTGGTCGTCGGCAGCGAGGGGTCGGGATTGTCGCGTCTGGTCCGCGAGGCTTGCGACGTCCTCGCATCGATCCCGATCAGTGCGAGCGTGGAATCCCTCAACGCGGGCGTGGCGGCTGGGATCGCACTCTATGAAATCTCGCGACAGCGGCTCGGTCAGCTGGACTAATGTAGGCGGCGCCCGGCTTTCACCTCAGGAGTGCTCGTGACCGACATCCTCTCCCCCGCCCCTCAAACCGAACCCACGTGGTCCGAGAGTTCGGGCGGAGATGACGCAGGCCCCGTCTCCCAGGCTTATCGCACCATCCTCTCCGTCGTTGAGACTGTCGAGCCAAGGATCGCCGGCGCAATCCGCTCGGAGCTGACGGATCAGCGCGAGCTCACTCAAACTCATCGCCTCGGAAAATTACGCTTCACCCGCAGTGCTGCTCACGATGGGGAGTTGGCTCTCCGACAAATATGCCGAGGGCACCATCGGGCACCGGTTCTACGCCGGCTGCCAGAACATTGACACCGTAGAAACGGTCGCCGCCGAACATGCCCGCGAACTCTTCGGCGCCGAATACGCCTACACCCAGCCGCACTCGGGCATCGACGCCAATCTGGTCGCCTTCTGGGCCATCCTCGCCAATCGGATCGAGCTTCCCGAGCTGGCCGATCGCGGAGTGAAAACTGTCAATGACCTGACTGAGGAGCAGTGGGAGGAGCTACGGCACAAGTTCGGCAATCAGCGAGCCCTCGGAATGTCGCTCGATGCCGGCGGTCACCTGACTCACGGCTTCCGCCCGAACATCTCCGGCAAGATGTTCCATCAGCGCTCCTACGGCACCGACCCCGAGACCCAGCTGCTGGACTATGACGCGGTACGCGCGATGGCCCGGGAGTTCCGGCCATTGATCTTGATCGCCGGTTACTCCGCCTATCCGCGGCGGATCAACTTCGCCACGATGCGAGAGATCGCGGACGAAGTTGGCGCGACCCTCCTGGTCGACATGGCACACTTTGCCGGCCTGGTCGCGGGAAAGGTGTTCACCGGCGATGAGGATCCGGTGCCGCATGCCCATCTCGTGACCACGACGACACATAAGTCACTGCGCGGGCCGCGCGGCGGGATGGTCCTCGCGACCAAGGAATATGCGGACTCCGTCGACCGCGGCTGCCCGCTCGTACTCGGCGGGCCGCTCGGCCATGTGATTGCCGCAAAAGCGGTGGCTCTTGCCGAAGCCCGGACCCAGGAGTTCCGGAGCTATGCACAAGCCGTCGCGGACAACGCCCAGACCGTGGCCGATGGTCTGCTGCGTCGGGGCGTCGAAATTGGTCACCGGCGGAACCGACAACCACCTCGTCCTGATCGATGTGTCGACGTTCGGGCTCACCGGTCGTCAGGCTGAGGCGGCGTTACTGGATGCGGGGATTGTCACCAACCGGAATGCAGTACCCGCCGATCCAAACGGCGCCTGGTACACCTCGGGCGTACGGATCGGTACGCCGGCGCTGACGACTCGCGGATTCGGCGCTGATGAGTTCGACACGGTGGCCGAGCTGATCGTGAAGGTGCTCGATAACACCACGCCAGCGGTTGCCTCCAGCGGACAACCAGGCAAGGCTAAGTATGTGCTCGCCGAGGGCGTCGCCGAGGCCACCAAGGCCGCGGCTGCGGAGCTGCTGGACGCGAACCCGCTCTACCCGGGGCTTGCTCTTTAGACACTGCTCATAGACACTGCGCCGAAGGACCCTGGCATGGAGCCGACGACCATTACGACGATCTTCATGATTCTTGTTCGCCATCGGCATGATCACCTGGGCCATCTACTTATGGTTCAGCGATTGGCAGCCTGAGGCGCGACGGTATGTAAGTCCTGAGGAGCAGACGGAGGCTGAAATCCAGGCCGCCCTCCGGCAGATGCGACAGGCGATCGACGATTACGAGCGGGGCGAGCGGCACCTCTGACTGAGATGACGTCTGATCCGCTGCGGCGCCCGCATTGGCGTTACACGGCACACAGGTCCGTAACAGCTCGGGGCACCTACTCTGAAGTTATGCACCGTGTCATTGCCGCCACTGTCCTCGCTGCCACTCCCCTGCTCGGACTCGCTGCCTGTTCCCAAACAGCCGTCCAGTCGGCGGACCTTTACAAGATCGGCTGCCCAGCAGTTGATACGGCGGCCGGCGGCGGCACAGCGGTCAACAAAGTAACGGTGGCCGGCCTGAAGAAGCTCAGCCAGTCGGGCAAACTCGATCCCGAGCCGCAGCGCTGGGTCGATGCAACGATCAGCTTGTTGGAGTCCGATGATCCCAAGAACCCGCCAGGGGACGCCAAGCAGTTGATCATCGACGGCTGTGCGAAGCACGGTTATCCGCTGCAGAACCTGAAATAGAGCGGAGGCATTCAAACTAGCGAGTGAACAGACTCCCTGAAACGGTGGTCACGAAGTTCCTCATCGAGTCCGGCAGATCGCGTAGGTGCCAGTTCTCGGGTCCGTGATACCAGGAGAGATCGTCGGAGTCTGGGTCCTCGTCGACGTCGCTGGCAACGATGGCGTCCAGCCACCGGTCTGCGCCGCCGAGCACGATGGCGTACGGGAGCACCTCAGAGATCTCCCGCAACTCAGCACCTGGTGGCATTTGGTTGGTTGGGTGGCTCAGTAGATCTGAGCGCAACGCTCCCAGGCCGCCCAGCAAGGCAGCGCCCTTCGCGGTACGCGCGGGCATTTCCTGCGCGACGAACACCATTCCCAAGGCCACCACAATCAACGCCAGTCCTACCAACCCGAACGTGGTGAACGCGGCGAGCACACCCGTTAGGACAACCGAAATGATCAAGGCTGCGAGTGCCAGTTGAGTCCAGCGATTCCTGGTGTCATCCGGGCGACGCTCGTACCACCCGTTGCTGACCATTTCGTCATAGAGCGCGTTCTGCACTCCGCCGATGGACTCTTGAACCCGAGTGGCCAGCTCGGATACGCGTACGCTTGCCCCCACTTGGGCGATGCCGTCCAGCAGTTGCTGTTCGAAAGGCCGCAAGCCGTCGGATGATCCCTCGAGACGCTTGATCTCCCAGTCCGCTCGAGCAAAATCACTCTCCCTGGGCAGCTCGTTGATCACCACGTGGCCGCGTACGGCAAGATCAACTAATGTCGCCGTCACGTCAATCGGATCGACGCGCTCGTCGGCCACCGTACCGACATGGCCCGGCCGGACATCGTCGACCACCCGGAACTCCGCTTGGCCCTCACCAGTCGGCACGAATTCGCCGACCTTGCTGAGCTGGCCGTCGGGGTTCACGTCAAGGCCAGCCCGTCGATGAATGCCGTACAGTGCAAGGCCGCCAAGGACCAGCAGACCCAGGGCAAGGGCCAGAGGAAGCGGCTTAGCCGAGAAGGCGCGCCCGAGCGTCCATTGGTAGTCGATCACCTCGTTCGATGCCACAGCGCCGGGTGGAAAGCCGATGTCGATGGTCACCACTTCGCCCTCGCCACGCGGTCCGTCGCGGAAAGTCGGGACCTGCGCGTCCGCGGTGCTGGCGGCGGCAAAGTTGCACGGGACAGTTGAGTTCGGGCTGCCAGCCGTGCACTTGATGTAGCTGAACTGGGTCGGAATCTGGACCGTCGCGCTGAATTCCGTCACCGAAGCACTGAGGCCTTGCAACATGCCCCAACGCAAGGCCGTGCCATTGCTACCGATGGTGATGACCGCACCAGTGACGGTGTAGCTCATCACGATCTCCGTGGCGCCGTTGGTCGGCACCGTCACTGTGGTGAAGCGATCATCGGATTTGATCGTGGGCTGTACCTGGGTGTCTTTCACCATGGCCGTGATGTCGGAGAGCTGCTGGACGTATTGACGGTCTCCAACCAGGTTTTCCCGCGTCTCGAACTGCTGCGTGAGCTCCGGCGGCACAGCCCCGGTCAGGGTGATGGTTTGCTTCACTTTCAGCGTGCCGTCTTTGGCCAGATTGCCTTCGGCAATGAAGGTCGCGGCATTGCCCTCGGCGTGCGCTGTCAAAGCCAGCGGGCCGGCGAGCAGACCACAGGTCAGGAGACAGAACGCAATCATCGCCCCGATCCGATGAAGCGTCGCTGGCAGGTGGGCGGGCACGAGGTACAGCCTCCCACTAAGTCGCTGAGAGGTGCGTCCCAAGCCCAAAAACGTCTGATCACCGAAGCCGGCGCACGGTCACACCATCCCCGGTTATCGTTGCGCGTGTGAGCCAGCAGCAGTGGAGCGGTCCGCAGTACGCGCCACCCCAGGGCTCTCCGCAACAAGGCACCTTTGGCGCCGGCGCGCCGCGCGGCTGGCAGCCGGCGGCATCGCCTGGCGGCTATTACCAGGGCTATCCCACTTCACGCTTCGGACCGCCGTCCTTCGGCGGCGGAGTGCCACAGTACGGGCCAACGCCACCGATGCCCGCGCCGCGCCGCAGAAACCCGCTGCGGTTCATAGCGTTTGTCACGATCATTGTTGCCCTTGCCGCACTGGCTGGACTGGTCATCACTGGCCTGAACTCAGGACCATCGGAGATGGCGTACCAGAACGACGACTATCAAGTCCCGCCGCCGGACAGCAATCCGCCGCCGATACCGTTACCGCAGACGTACGAAGAAGCCGATCAGTTGATCACCAAGAATGCGTTCTATCGCGAGACCGTGCCTACACCGGTCCGTTGCAACTCAGAACCGATCAACGTGACGACTGCCAGCGATGCGCAGCTGAAGTCGCATTTCGAAGGTTTGATGGAGTGTCTGGTACGCGTCTGGGAACCGCCGGTCGTCAACTCCGGCTGGATCATCGTGCGCCCAACCGTCACGATCTACGGTGAAGAGCTCACCACGAAGTGCGGCACGAGCGGCATCAATGCCTTCTACTGCTCAGCCGATCAGCAGGTCTACTACAGCAGCCTGCTGCCGCAAGCCTTGCCGACCGTACGGCGGAACAAATGGACCGCTGACATCGTCATGGCCCATGAATTTGGTCACGCGCTACAGGCGAGAACTGCCATCTTGATCTCCGCACACGCACTGGGCCAGGAGTCCAACAGCAAGGGGGCCGAGCTGGAGTACATGCGACGGCTCGAAACCCAAGCCGACTGCTTCTCCGGCATGTTCATCCGCGCTGTCTCGCAGTCCATCGGGGTGCAGCCACAAGACGTGGCCGGAATCGAGGATATCTACGTCGCCATCGGGGACGACACGCTCACCAACAAGCCTGACATCGTCGGAAACCACGGCCTCGGCCGATCGCGCAAATACTGGGGCACCACGGGTCTGAGCAATAACGCGGTAGGCGCCTGCAACACCTTTACTGCTCCATCCAAATATGTCCGCTAGCGCGTCCCTCCCTGCGTCGCCCTGAGCTTGTCGAGTGCGCCTGAGCTTGTCGAATGTGCCCTGAGCTTGTCGAAGGGCCTGAGCTTGTCGCATAGTCCCTGAGCTTGTCGAAGGGTGCGATCTTTCACACCAACAGCGCGGTGGCGATCGCTGCAATTCCTTCCCCGCGACCGGTAAGGCCCAGGCCGTCGGTGGTGGTCGCCGCAAGACTGACCGGGGCGCCCACCGCTTCAGCCATAATCCGCTCGGCCTCGGCGCGGCGCGCTCCCAGCTTGGGGCGGTCGCCGATCAGTTGCACGGCAACATTGGCGATGTCGAAGCCGGCCGCTCGTACGCGTGCAGCAGTCTCGGACAGAAATGCTGTCGCCGGGGGCACTGGACCACCGGGGATCGGTGGTCCCGTAGTTGCTACCGAGATCACCCAAACCAGCCGCACTCAGCAGCGCATCACAGGCCGCATGTGCAACGACATCACCATCGGAGTGGCCTTCGGGGCCGACGTCGTCGTCAAAGAGCAAACAAGCCACGTTCATCGGACGGCCAGCAGCCAGCCGATGAACGTCGATACCGATTCCGGTACGCCGAAGGGGTGCCTGCGATGTCAGGAAGCAAGGACCTCGTCGAGCAGAACCTCCGCCTTGTCCTCCTCGACACGCTCTGCGAGTGCAAGCTCGGAGACCAGGATCTGGCGCGCCTTGGCAAGCATGCGCTTCTCACCGGCGGACAGCCCACGCTCACGCTCGCGCCGCCACAGGTCGCGAACAACCTCGGCGACCTTCAACACGTTGCCGGAGTGAAGCTTCTCGAGATTGGCCTTGTACCGGCGTGACCAGTTGGTCGGCTCCTCGGTATGAGGCGCACGAAGGACACCAAATACTCTCTCCAACCCGTCAGCGTCAACAACGTCACGGACCCCGACGAGGTCCAGGTTGCATGCAGGTACGCGAACGACGAGATCGGTTTGACCAACAATCCTCAGTACCAGATAGAGCTTGTCCTCGCCCTTGATCTGGCGGGTTTCGATGTCCTCGATGACGGCGGCTCCATGATTGGGGTAGACCACCGTTTCGCCGACTGTAAAGGTCATATTGTTTTGTACCCCTTTCGCGCAACCAAGTTTAGCACGGCCAGCGGGGCTCCCAGGCAGCGTTTGCGCTAGCCAGAGGCCAGTATTGAGCTGATGTCAGGCTTGACAAATAGGTCGGGTGTGTGCCTGAGCCGGATGTCGTGTCACAACATCCTCACGCCGCATAGGCGAGGCCTGCACGAACGGCGACGGTGTCGATAGGCTGCTTCGCAAAACGTCGCTTTCGCCAGGCAGGAGTCGGCCATCGTGTTGTGGAAACCGAGTCGAGCAGATCGTGCAGGCCGCAGGGCGCAGCGGCATGGCGTTACAGGACGGCCATTACGCAATGGTGCGACCTTGTTGCTCGCCATTGGCCTGGTCCTCTTTGCGGCCGCATGCGGAATGAATGTCCAGACGAATCGGCCTTATACACCGTCTGAGGGCGTCAACGTCGATGTCGGTGACCCGGCGAACCCGAACAAGGTCGTCCATGTTCGCAACCTGTCGATCATCAGTTGGGCGCCCGGCGAAGGCGTGGTCTCAGGTTCCATCGTGACCGCTGACCGCGATTCACTGACAGCAGTGAGTGGCACGCCCATCAAAGCGGATGGGTCAGAGGGTGCTCCGTTCACCGGGACGATTCCGTCGACCGTCTCGGTAGCCAATGGCTTCCAGGTCGTGCTGACTGACCAGCCGCCGATCATCGTCAAAAGTCCTGATCTGAAGGCTGGTCTCGACGCGATTGTGACGCTGCAATTCGAGAACGCCGGCGAGGTGACGACCCGAGCGCCGATTGTCGACGGCAACATTGGCCCGTACGTGTCCCTCAAGCCTTCCGCGACGCCGAGCGTCTGATCCTGCGCAGCCTCAGCACTATGACGGACAGCCTGCTTCGCCGACTGCAGGAGCTCGCGGGTGTGTGGTCCGCTGATGATGGGCGCTCCGCTCGCGAGCGACGAAGGAGGCGAATCTGGCAGGCTGTCTGTCAGAGTGCAATCCAATACTGCGGCTCAGGGCGTCCCGCTTCCGACGTCCTCCGTGGCGCTACCCGTAGGTCAGCTCGTCGCTGAAGAGGCTGCTGATCGACTCGCCTTCGTGAATCCGGTGCACAGCCTCCGCGAACAGCGGAGCAACCGACCGGATAACCATGTTGGGCAGCTGGCTCTCCGGCGGCAGCGGCACAGTGTTCGTCGTGACGATTTCGGCGATATCCGGCTCCTGCTTGAGCCGTTCGATTGCCGGGCCGGTGAACAGTCCGTGGGTACAGGCCACTGAGATCTGCCCAGCCCCCTCCGCCCGCAACAGCTTGAGCAGCTCGACGATCGAGCCGGCCGTCGCGATCTCGTCGTCGAGAACAATGACTTCGCGGTTGTGCACGTCACCGATGATCCGGTCGATGATTACGGTGTCATCGGTAAGCCGTTGCTTTGAGCCGGCCGCGACCGGGACGCCGAGTACCCGAGCAAGCGCGGCGGCCATCTTGGCGTTGCCGAGGTCGGGAGATACGACGACGGCGTTGCCGAGGTTGTAAGAGCGGAAGTGCTCGGCGAGCACCTTGATCGCGTTGAGATGGTCGACCGGCACCGAGAAGAACCCGTGCACCTGCGGCGCGTGCAGCGCCATGGTGAGCACCCGCGTCGCACCAGCAGTGGCCAACAAGTCCGCGACCAATCGGGCGCCGATCGAGATTCGGGGCGCGTCCTTCTTGTCCGAGCGAGCGTACGCGAAGTGCGGGATAACGGCAGTGATGTGGGCCGCGGACGCTCCGCGCGCTGCGTCCAGCATGAGCAGCAGTTCGACGAGATTTTCCTGCACTGGCGGTACCAACGACTGGATCACGTAGACGTCGCGCTGCCGGCAATTGGCGCGTAGCTGGACCTGCAGACAGTCGTTGCTGAACCGCATCGTGCGAGCGGGTGCCAACTCCACTCCGAGGATCTGGCATAGCTCCTCGGCAAAATCAGGGTGCGACGAACCTGAAAAGACGGTGATCTCGCCAGTCACAAGCTCAAGATATCTGCCGGCAACTTTGCTTACGCCTCGAACTTGTAGCCCAGCCCTCGAACAGTGACCAGGTACCGAGGGTTCGCCGGATCGGGCTCGATCTTGGTACGCAGCCGCTTGATGTGTACGTCCAGCGTCTTGGTGTCCCCGACGTAATCCGCACCCCAGATCCGGTCGATGAGCTGGCCGCGCGTCATCACGCGCCCAGCGTTGCGGAGCAGCATTTCCAGCAGCTCGAACTCCTTCAGGGCGAGCCTGACCCGCTCGCCATTGACCGATACTTCATGTCGCCCCACGTCCATTCGAACGCCGCCGGCCTCGACGACGTCGGGCATCAACTCGGCATCCTGCCCACGACGCAGCACGGCACGCATCCGGGCGATCAGCTCCCGATGACTGAACGGTTTCGTGACATAGTCGTCGGCGCCGAGCTCGAGGCCCACCACTTTGTCGACTTCGCTATCCCGCGCGGTGAGCATGATGACCGGGACGGGACCCCGAAGACGGAGCTGTCGACAGACTTCCGTTCCGGGGAGGCCCGGCATCATCAGGTCGAGCAGGACGATATCCGCGCCACGCCGGTCGAATTCGGCGATCCCGGTCGCGCCGTCGTGTGCCTCGATGACCTCGAAGCCTTCTTTGGAGAGCATGTACGACAGCGCTTCGCGGTAGGACTCCTCGTCCTCGACGACGAGCACCCTAGTCATTGGCTGATCTCCTGGGGCTCGTACGTTGGTTGATCGGGAGGCCGCTGATTGTTCGAAGCCGGTGCGGGACCTGGGGAGGCTGCAGGAGCCTCATGGAGATGGGCCGGGATCTTGATCGTGAAGGTCGATCCCTGGCCTGGTTGGCTCCAGACCGACACATCGCCACCATGGATCGCGGCGATGTGCTTCACGATGGCGAGCCCGAGGCCGTTGCCGCCATTGGCCCGGCTGCGCGCATAGTCCACTCGGTAGAAGCGTTCGAAGATCCGATCGACTTCTGTCGGCTGGGATCCCGATGCCGTTGTCCGACACGGTGATCTCGATGTAGTCGTCGTCGCTCCGGGCTTGGACATGCGCGGCGACAACAACACGGGCGCCCGGGTCGGAATATGCCATGGCGTTCTCCACAAGATTGCCGACCGCTACACCGAGCTGGCGCGCGCTGCCCAGCACTCGCGTCCCGGTAACCCCGGCCACGGTGAGGGTGATCCGATTCCGCTCGGCGTCGAGCCGGCGGCGATCCACCGCTTCGGTCAGCACCTCGTCAATGTCAACGATCTCCGGATCGGCCAGCGGGTCGTCGGATTGAAGTCTGGACAGCTCGATGATTTGACTGACCAGATCAGTCAGCCGAGCGGCCTCGATACCCAGCCGACTGGCGAACTTGCGTACGGCAGGCGGGTCGTCAGCGGCATCTTCAACCGCCTCGGCGAGCAACGCGATGGCGCCGATGGGCGTTTTGAGCTCGTGACTGATGTTTGCGACGAAGTCCCGCCTGGTTTCCTCAATTCGCTGAGCGGCTGTTTGATCGTCCGCGAGGACGAGAATCAGGCTCTCGTCCAGTGGCGCCACGCGAGCGGTGAGGTAGATGGCGGCAACGCGTACGCCTCGGTCGATCTGAAGATCGACGGTCTGGCCCTCGCCATCGCGACGAACGCTGCGGACGAGTTGGAGCAGCTCAGGGACCGCGATGCGGCTCCCCCGAACCAAGCCCAGCGTCCGCGCCGTCGCGGTCGTCTCAAGGACCTCGTCGTGCGGTCCGACCACGATTCCAGCGGACGGCAACGCTGCGAGAACCTCTGCGACGCCAGTCGGGACGACCGGCTCGGTGACATCGAAGGTCGGAGTCGGCTCTGCTTGTCGGCTCCGCAGCGCAGCCCATGTGAGCAGCGCGCCGATCCCTATGCCGACAACGATCGCAACAATGCTGACCCCAATCGGGTTCACACGAAGATAGTAGGGGTCGAACCCGTGCCCGCTCACCAAGTGATTGGCGTACGAGCATAAGCGGCCTCAAGCGTTTGGCACTTGTTCACAGTTCGTTAACCAGGTGCACGATTCGGTGTAGGGCTCCGACATAGGGTGGTTCGTGCTGCGACCCCAAAGACAGACGGGATTACTCATGCGCGACTCCTACCGGGAACAGCTGGACGACGTCCTCGCCGACCTGGTGCATATGGCTCAGGTGGTTTCTTCGGCCGTCCGGTCGGCGACGACGGCGCTGCTCGAAGCAGATATTCACCTTGCTGAACAGGTGATCAGCGACGATGAGCGGATCGACGCGAAGCAGGCGGAGATCGAAGGGCGGGCGTTCTCGCTACTCGCCCGCCAGGCCCCGGTCGCAGGTGAGCTGCGGACCATTGTGGCGACCTTGCGGATGGTGACCGAGCTGGAGCGGATGGGTGACCTTGCCGCCCACATTGCCAAGATTGCCAGGCTCCGCTATCCCGAGATCGCCGTACCGGAGACGATGCGTCCGAATTTCGTTCGGATGGGTGATGTCGCGGAGAAGATGGTGATCACGGCTGGGCAGACGCTGAACGATCGCAACATCCAAAACGCTCAAGAGTTGCGTGACCGTGACGAGGAGATGGACGAGCTGCGGCGTACCCAGTTTCGGGTGATGTTGAGCGAGGACTGGGGTTACGGCGTAGAGGCGGCCGTTGACGTTGCCTTGCTTGGTCGCTACTACGAACGCATCGCCGATCACGCGGCATCGATGGGTCGGCGGATCATCTACGTTGTGACCGGTCAGTTTCCTGAAGATCGACTCTGGCCGCAGCCGTAGTCGGTTGCGGGGATCGTCCCGGATCGGGGTCGGTTCCCGGATCTGGGTCGTTTCGCAGCACGGGCGTTAATAAGAGCGGCTCGCAGCTGCTTCGATGGGTCGTTGTGCAGCACAGCCGTGAAAACGCTCAGGCTCCGATGATGTGGCGTGTCCACTCCGGCTTGAAACGACGTCGCACGCCGACCATTCCTCGCTCGATCAGAGCATCACGTACGCGATGCAGCACTTCCTCCGGCGTGTCGTAGTAGTCGTGCATCGTCACCACGATGACTCGCCATCCCATCCGGTCAAGGGCCTCGCGGCGCTTCAGATCATGCAGCCACTGCTCGCTGTCCTCGGCATGGTGGCGTCCGTCGTACTCGATGATCAGTTTGAGTGACGGGTAGCACAGGTCGAAGCGCATCCACCAACTTCCATCGGGATGGCGCAAGATGACATTGATCTCGGGAACGGGAAGCCCTGCCAGGACGAGCAGCAGCCGAAGCCGCGTCTCCATCGCGGAGTCGACACCTTCGCGAACATAGCGGGCTGCTCGCCGAGCTAGCTTTCCACCGCGGCCGTGCCACGCCGTTGCCGCATCCCGAAGGGCTGCGACACTCTCCGACCGGATTTGACGAGGCTGTCGCCGAGCACGACCAAGGCGACCAAGTCGAGGCTCGTCGCAAGATCTGAGAACGTCTGCTCCGGTGTGGTGATCGACAGGTTACGAAAGCTGGTTACCGCCGTACCCTCGACCGCAGCGTGGGCTTTGACACCCTGGCGTGAGGTCCGGCCGGCCTTCCTGGCACCGTGACGTGAACATCTGGTGTGTTCGGGACGATCCCGCCCCCATATTCGGGCAGCCGTGGAGTGGCTGAGGAAACTGCCGGGCGGAGAGATTCCGAGTGCCGCCTTCGCTCGGATCCTCGTGGTGAGCGGCACTGTTGAGGAGACATAGCAGTCGTAGAAGATCTTCCGAAATCGACTGCTTAGTAACGTCTTGAGTCCGATTCCCGCCGCGCGCGCAGCTGCGCGGCTGAATGGTTCTCTGGGATCGAATGGGTGAGCTTCCCGTGCGGTCATTGTCATGCGGGCGATGCTGGATCAACTCACCGCACGAATGCCAGAAGAAGCAGCCTGATCTGTGGATAACTGTGGACAACCGCAGACTGATCGTTTAACGCCTGTGCGGCTCGTTTTAACGGCTGTGCGGCGAAACAAGCCCTGCAAACCAGATTCGTGGGAGCGTTTTAACGCCTGTGCTGCGAAACGACCCCTAATAAGAGCCAGGGGCTATTTTCGGCCCTGCATCTTGACGGCTTGGATTGAGGCGGCGGCAGCCTCTGGATCCAGGTAGCGTCCACCGATCTCGATCGGTTTTAGATCGTCATCGAGGTCATACACCAGCGGGATGCCGGTGGGAATGTTCAGGCCCACCACCGCTTCATCACTCATCTGGTCCAGATGCTTGACGATGGCGCGCAGCGAGTTGCCATGGGCCGCGATCAAGGTCACCCTCTCCGCGCGCAGGTCCGGCACAATCTGGTCGTACCAGTACGGTAAGGCCCGGATCAGCACGTCTTTGAGGCATTCGGTACGCGGGCGGGCCTCGCCCGGCAAGCCGGCGTATTTCGGATCGTCGAAGTTGGCGAACTGATCGGCATTGTCGATGGGCGGCGGCGGAATATCGTACGAGCGGCGCCACAGCATGAACTGCTCCTCGCCGAATTCCGCAAGCGTTGCCGCCTTGTCCTTGCCTTGCAACGCGCCGTAGTGTCGCTCGTTCAATCGCCAGGAGCGCTTGGTCTCGATCCACATCCGATCAGCAACATCGAGGGAGATTTGCCCAGTCTGAATGGCCCTGCGCAGTACCGAGGTGTGCATCACGTCGGGCAGCAGCTTGTTCTCGACTAGCAACTCTCCGCCGCGAGTGGCCTCGCCCTCACCCTTTGGGCTGAGGCCGACATCGACCCAGCCTGTGAACAGATTCTTGGCGTTCCACTCGCTCTCGCCGTGCCGCAGAAGGATCAAGGTTCCCGTCATGACACATGCTCCAGCGTCGTTCTCATGGCTGCGAGCCTAGTGGTGAACGCGCCGACGGCGCTGCACCCGGATCAGCTTTTCGGACTCTCGCCCGGGTCCAGGTGGGTGAATGCGGCAAGGTTCGCAGTTGACTCTCCGCGGGACCGCCGCCAAGCCCATTCTCGCCTGATGCTCTCGGCGAAGCCCAGTTCCAAGATCACGTTGAAGCTCTCATCCGCGGTTTCGGCCACGGCGCCCAGCAGTCGATCGACAGCGGCTCGGGTGACCAGCTCGACGGGCATCCTGCCAGCTAGGTAGATGTCACCTAGCGCATCAAGCGCAAAGCAAATGCCATGAAGTTTCAGATTGCGTTCCAGCAGCCATCGGTAGACGCCCGCAAAATTCTCATCGGGCTTACGGGCGACGAATGCCCGCAGACTCATTCCGTGCTGTCCCACCTCGAGTGCGCAGTCGGTGATGAGCTTCCGGGTGCCAGGAAGTCGGACGGAGAACAATCCCGGCGCCGATTCGGTCCACTCGAGGTCGAGCTCGGACAGCTCGGCGCGTACCTCACTGATTGCTACGTCGCGAAGCGCGCTCACGTCTGCTGCACAAACCAGCGCACCTGGTAGCCATCCAGGGTCAGCGGCCCATCGGTCAGTGGGGTTTCATCGGTCAGCGCATCCCAGGCCCAGTTGCCAAGCGGAACCACCCACCGCGGCAACCTCTGCGACTCGGTGGTCATGTTGTAAACGCCGACCATTGTCTGGCTGGAAAACCGTCGCAGGAACACCAGCACCGCGGGGTTCACCGGATCCAGAATCTCACTCTCGACAGAGGCATCCAGGCTCGGTAGCGAGGAACGCACTGTGATCACATGTCGCAACCGATGCCAAATCCGGGACTCCACGGTGCCTTCGATGTGCCGACGGTCCGCCAAGTCCCACGGCATCGGCGGTCGGTGTACCCAGCGGTTGTCGTCAGCGTGGTCGAGCTCCTCGACAAAGTCGTAGTAGTTCCGCAAACCAAGCTCATCACCCATGTAGATCAGCGGCAGACCACCAAATCCCAAGACCAGGCAGTGAGCCAGCACGTACCGGCGAATGGCCAGGTCGAGGTGGATGTCGTCACCGCTGATCAGGGCTGCCTCAATCCCAGCCAGTGATGCTGCTGTGCCACTGATCCGGCGATCTCCGGTCAACAGATTCTCTTGGAAGATCAGCCCGCGGGCATCGCTCATGGGATAGAGCCCGGCGTAGTAATCCGCGAGGAAGCGGCGATGTTCGTACCCGTTCAGCCCAACCGAGGCTGCATCACCGTCATCGATCGCCCAGCCGATGTCGTCATGACAACGCAGATAGGTCCCCCACACCGTCGTCGGCGGCTTCGCCGGGAAGCGATTCATCGCGGCGCAGAAAAGCCGGGTGTCTTTCGCCGCCAGCGCTGACCAAATCTGGACCATCAAGGAGTTCTGGTACGCCAGGTCGCTGACCTTGCCAGCGTGCTTGCCAACCCCGAGGTAGGGAGCCAGATCTGCCGGGCCGACAATCGCCTCCGCCTTGAAGATCAACGCCGGAGCGGCGATCCGAGCCACCGTACGCAACGCCTGCGTGATCGCATGCACTTCCGGTTGGTTCTGGCAGTTGGTGCCCATCCGTTTGAAGATGAAGGCGATGGCGTCCAGGCGCAGGCACTCCACACCAAGATTCGCCAGCCACAAGATCAAATCAGCGAACTCGTAGAAGACCTCCGGGTTGTGCCAGTTGAGATCCCACTGCCAGGTGTTGAAGGTGGTCCAGACCCAAGAATGGGACTCCTCGTCGTAGCTGAAGTTGCCCGGGGCGAAATCAGGAAAGACCTCCGGCAGCGTCCGCTCGTACGCGTCTGGCAGCTCCCGATCGGCGAACATGTGGAAGTACTGCCGATAGAACGGGTCTCCGGTTCGAGCATTCTTCGCCCATTGGTGCTCGGCCGCCACATGGTTGAGGACAAGATCGAGCGTCAGCGAGATGCCGTGAGAGCGCAGCACGGTGGCCAGCTCGCGTAGATCATCAATGCTGCCAAGGTCAGACCGCACGGCGCGATAGTCCATGATCGCGTACCCGCCGTCATTCTGGCCAGGCCGCGGTTTCAGCAGCGGCATGAGGTGCAGATAGGTGACGCCAAGCTCGACAAGATAGTCGACTCGGTCGGCAACTCCCTTCAAGTCCCCTGCGAAAAGATCTGCATAGGTCGCGTATCCCAACATCTGCTGATGCTGGTACCACTGCGGATCGGCGTGCCGACGAAGATCGAGCAGTCGCAGGTCCGCCGGCCGCCGCTGGAAATTCTGCGCCGCGATTTCTACCAGTCGGTTGGCCATCTCCGGCGCATGGTCGGGGTAGGCACCGGTCAAGCCGGTGAGGAGGTCCGGCCAATAACGCTGCAGTCGGGTCGCAAAGACGACTTGATCATGAGGCGGCTCGCCCTCTAGCAGCGGCGCCAGATCGGGAATAGTCATTGCGGGCAGGCTATTGGAGCAGATGTCAGCTTGTCAGCAGTTTGTGAAGTACGCGCCGCGCGAGCGTCGGCCGGCCTCCCGCAGGTGATCAGCCGAGCCGCTGTGAGTCGATCAGATTGGGATCGGTCTCGGATGCTGCGCGCAACTGCTTGGGCCCCAGCTTGATGCGCTTGCGGAATTCATCCATGAAGACTTCGCGGAGCTGGTCGTTGTCAACCACAGTGCCGGCGCTGCCCAGCTTGCCCTTGGCCGCCCGCTGACAGACGGTCAGCCAGGCCTGCCCCATGGCATAGGTGAAGGTCGACGCGACGCCGGCGCCGATCGCTCCACCAATCACGGTTCCTGCCCCGGGGATCATCTTGAGCAAGCCCGTGAAGGTTGCCCGTCCGATCTGGGTGGCGGCGGTAGTCGAAGCGATCGCCATCAGCGCGGCTCGCTCGAACTTGATCTTGTAGATCTGGGCAACCCTGGCCATCATGCCGAGCTGGATCGGCACCAGCAACGCAGCATCGGAAAACGGGATCGGAGTCGCGGCTGCAGCAGCCGCGCTGGCCGCGGCACCGGCTATGTACTTGTTCGCTTCCTGCGCCTTTCGGACCTGATCGATCTCCTGCGCCGCGACGAGGGCGCCCTGAACTCCCTCGGGCGCGACGCGAAAGGTGGCATCAAGGAGTTCCTTGAGCCCGTAGGCCGGTTGGCCAGCGAACTCGTCCGCCTTTGCGTAGGTCATGAAGGGTTGCCCGGCAACCAGTGGCAGCTGTTTGGCCATGATCTGCTCAGCCAGCAAGACCGCATCAGGATGGACGAAGCCATCCCGCATCGGCACCTGGGTCAGCACCAAGATCACTGGCAGGCCCATCTCGTCAAGCCGGCGTACGAAATCGGCCTCGGCCTCCTCGAAGCGCCGGTCCATACCGCGTACGCAATACCAGGCGACGTGGATCTGCTCCGAGAGTGGCATCTGCCGCATCTGCGTCATGGCCTTGTGGAGTTCGGACAAGATCTGCTTGTTGTCCTTGCCCACCTCGAGACCTTGGGTATCAACGATGCCCAGGTGACCGACCTTGTCGAGATAGAGGTGACTGCCGCGAGTGACAGGCTCGCCGATACCGGTCCGCGCGACCTCCTCGCCGAAGATCGCGTTGATCAAGGTGGACTTGCCCACGCCGGTCTTGCCGAAGATCGCTAAGTTGAACCGCCCGAGTGCAGCGTTCTGCTTCTCGTACTCGGTACGGAACGAATCTCGGAACCAGTCTGTGCTGCCCGCCATAGGCCCAAGGGTACGGGGAAGCAAAGAACCTAGAGCAATTCGCCTGACCTGGCACAGGAATGAAAAGCAGAGCAAGATTTCCTCTGTGGGGTCAGATGTGGGGTCAGATACTGCGTGCGGCGGTGACCATCAGCACGCCTCCAACCTTCTGACGCTAGGCATTGCCAGCTCCGACCTCGGCCATTACACCCGAGCTATCACCTTGTTTACCGAGGCAATGGGTGCCTTACATATGGCAGTGCCTCACAATGGCGCAGATCTGCAATTTCCCAACTGTTCCATTGAGCACGACCGGCTATCCGCGCGGATTCTGTTGAGTCTCAGCTATCCCACTCACGAAATGGGTCGAATTGCTGAAAGCATTCGGCTACTCGTCAATGCAGAGCAGCTCGCCAGCCGACGATCTCTGGGTCAGCTGACAGTTGTCACGCGAGCGCAGCACGGTCTGCTGCTGCTGCGAGACGGTCTACTCAGCGACGCGATCAAGCAGCTGGACGGAGCAGTTCAGCTGATCGGCGACGCCGAACCGGCGGATCGATGCAAAATCTTGATCAATCGGGGAGAGGTTCACAATCAGCTCGGACACATTCAATCCGCTATCGAGGATTTCAGCCGTGCATTCGTTCTGAGCCGGCGCTACGAACTTGCGGAGCTAGAGTTCGCCGCGCGGCTGAACCTCGGCTACATGCACTATCTGGCCGGCAATTTGCCTCGATCACTGGAATTGATGCCAACTGTCGAGCAAGCGCCGTCCGACCACTACAAGGGCGTCGTCGGCATCAATCGATCCAAAGTCTTGCTGAGCGCAGGTCTGGTGGCGGACGCCGACCGGACGCTTGTCGAGGCATCGGCGGCTCTGGAACGCACCGAAATGCTGACCCTGCTGGCCGAAGCGGAATTGACCCGGGCAGATGTCGCATTACTGGCAGGAAACTACCGGTTGGCCCAAACCATCAGCCACACCGCGGTAGCGCGGCTGCGGCGCCGAAACAATCGGCGCGCCACTGCCCTAGGAGAGCTGGTGATGCTCCGTGCCGACGCCGAAGCCGGTATCCGGACCGACAAGTTGATACGTACGGCCGATCGGCTCACGAAAACCTTCAATGAGCTTGGCCTGCCCGACCAGGCCAAGCTGGCGCGGCTGATTGCGATCGAGTACTCCAGACCCAGCCTGGCTGGCAGGCCCCGGCCGCTACCGACTATTTCTGCCGCGCAACCGCTCGATCTGCGGCTGTACGGCCGGCTGGTCAGAACCAGGTTGGCCTTCGCCCGCGGCGACCGGGAGGCCGGGCATCGCCAGGCGCGGGCTGGGATGGCGGAACTGATGAAGCACCAGGCTCAGTTCGGCAGCCTCGACCTGCAGACTTCTACTGCGGTACACGGAGTGAGCCTCGCTGCGCTGGCCGTGACCGAGGAGATTGCCGCCGGACGCCCAGCTGCCGTGCTCGCCTGGCTGGAACGGGCGCGTGCGATATCCAGCCGCGTGACGCCCGTGCGACCCCCCGAAGATCCGATCACCGCCGACCTGCTCGCCCAACTTCGCTGGGTGGTCAGCCAACTGGAGCATGAAGAGTCTGACAGCGATACCAGTGAGCGGCTCCGCAAGCGTCGGCAATCGCTGCAGCGGGAGATTCGAGCCCGCTCCTGGAGTGTTCGTGGCACGGGCTCGGTCGACCCCACTCCTCGGTTGGGCGAAATGCGCGCAGCGCTGGACGGAGCAGCACTCCTGACCCTGTTCGGAATCGACGACGATATCCATGGCATCGTCCTGACCCGGCACGGCTGCTGGATGCAACGTTTGACCACAATGGCGGAAGCAGAACGGCTCTGCCGGCGGATTACGGCCGATCTCGATGTGCTGGCCATGAGTCATGTTCCGGAGTCGCTACGAGCGTCGGCACACAACTCCTTGACCCATGACCTTCGCACCCTTGACCAGCTCTTGCTGACTCCGCTCAGCCTGCCTGAGGCGCCCCTGGTTGTCGTGCCACCCGGCCGGCTCACGGCTCTGCCCTGGGCGGATCTGGAGAGTCTGAAGGGACGGCCACTGACCATTGCTCCCTCGGCAGCAGCCTGGCTCGGCGCTCACGCAAGGTTCCACAACAAATCTGGACCAGTCGTGGCCGTTGCCGGTCCCGGTCTGGGGCGCGCTGACCAGGAGGTGGCCGGTGTAGCGCAGCACTGGTTGGGTTGTGAGACGCTCACCGGCGCCAAGGCGACCGGTGAGGCTTTTCTGAGCACAATCAATGGGGCGCAACTGGTTCATGTCGCAGCACATGGTCGTCACGAGCGAGAGAGCCCCCTCTTCTCATCGATCCGGCTGGCTGACGGTCCGGTCGTCGGGTATGACCTCGATCGGCTCGCCCGCCCACCTCAACAGGTGGTGCTCTCCGCGTGCGAGCTCGGCCAGGCCACCGTACGACCCGGAGACGAGGCGCTCGGGCTGACGCGTGCACTGCTCCACAGCGGGACGTCGACGATCATTTCCGGCGTAGCCAAGGTGTCGGACGAGGGCGCAGCCGATCTCATGGTCGGCTACCACCGCCGACTCGCCACGGGCGCCGCGCCCGCGTACGCGCTTGCTGACGCCTTCCAAGCCGCGCCGGAGCCCATCCCCTTCGCCTGCTTCGGCGCCGGCTGGTAGCACGCGTCGCAGCCACTAGACTCGCCAGGTTGCCCAACGCCCGGAAAGAGTGTCTTGCGTGCCCCTCCGTTCTGATTTGCGGAACGTCGCCATCGTCGCCCACGTCGACCACGGTAAGACGACGCTGGTCGATGCCATGCTCTGGCAGTCAGGAGCGTTTCGGGTCGGTCAGACTGTCAAAAAGAGGGTGATGGACTCCATGGATCTGGAGCGGGAAAAGGGCATCACCATCCTCGCCAAGAACACCGCCGTACGACACCAGGCGCCGGACGGTTCCACGGTCACCATCAACATCATCGACACGCCGGGGCACGCCGATTTCGGTGGCGAGGTTGAGCGTGGCCTGGAGATGGTCGATGGTGTCCTGCTGCTGGTGGATGCCTCTGAGGGGCCGCTCCCCCAGACGCGCTTCGTGCTCCGCAAGGCGCTGGCGAAGAGGCTTCCCATCGTCGTCGTGATCAACAAAGTCGACCGGCAGGATGCCCGAATTGCCGAGGTGGTGGAAGAGACATACGAACTGTTCGTCGATCTACTGGATGAGGACAGCAGTGAAGCTCTGGACTTCCCCGTGGTGTACGCCTCGGCTAAGGCGGGACGTGCATCGCTGACACCGCCCAGCAACGGCGAGATGCCCGACAGTGCAGATCTGGCTCCACTGTTTGCCACGATCCTGCAGCACATCCCGCCGCCCAGCTATGTCGCAGGAGCGCCGCTGCAGGCCCATGTGACCAATCTCGACGCATCGCCCTACCTCGGACGCCTCGCGCTCTGCCGAATCGTCGCGGGGACACTTGCGTCGCAATCAGAATGTCGCATGGTGCCGCGCCGACGGCACTATCCGGACAGTGAAACTCTCCGAGTTGTTGATGACCAACGCGTTGCAACGGGAACCCGCAGAATCTGCCGGCCCCGGCGACATCGTGGCCATCGCGGGCATTCCGGAGATCACCATCGGCGAGACGCTCTCGGATCCGGACGACCCGCGGCCGCTGCCGTTGATTACGGTCGATGAGCCGTCCATCTCGGTGACAGTCGGCATCAACACCTCTCCGCTTGCCGGGCGCTCCGGCAAGAACCTCACCGCGCGGCTGGTCAAAGCGCGGCTGGATTCCGAACTGGTGGGAAACGTCTCCATCCGGGTGCTGACCACGGAGCGGCCGGACACGTGGGAGGTCCAAGGCCGCGGTGAGCTCCAGCTGGCGATCCTGGTCGAGATGATGCGGCGTGAGTCCTTCGAGATCACGGTCGGCAAGCCCCAGGTGGTGACTCGCACGATTGGCGGCAAGGTCCACGAGCCGGTCGAGCGGCTGACCATCGACATCCCCGAAGATTTCGTCGGGGTCGTCACCCAGTTGCTGGGGCTGCGCCGCGGGAGGTTGGAACAGATGGTCAATCACGGCACCGGCTGGGTGCGGATGGAGTACCTGGTGCCAGCTCGTGGGCTGATCGGTTTCCGTACCGAGTTCCTCACCGAAACCCGAGGCACCGGACTGATGCATCACGTCTTCGAGGGCTACGAGCCCTGGGCCGGCGAGATGCGCACCCGGCCCACGGGCGCTCTGGTCGCCGATCGGTCCGGCCAGGTCACCGCGTACGCATTGTTCAACCTCCAAGAGCGTGGCACCATGTTCGTCAATCCCGGCATGGAAGTGTATGAGGGCATGATCGTAGGCGAGAACGCCCGCTCCGACGACATGGACGTCAACCCGACACGGGAAAAGAAGCTCACCAATGTCCGATCCTCGACTGGTGAGGAACTCGAACGGCTGGTCCCGCCCCGTCTGTTGAGCTTGGAGCAGGCATTGGAGTTCTGCCGAACTGAGGAGTGTCTGGAGGTCACTCCAGATGCAGTTCGGATCCGGAAGGTGGTGCTTTCCGGATCCGAACGCGCGCGCAGCCGAGCCCGTGCCAAGCAGGCTTAGTGCCGCCGTGGCCAAGCCGTTTCTACGCGTGGCCTGCGCGAGGCTAGGAGCGCTGCCGGTTAAGTCTCGATGCTGGGCGTGCCCATTTTGTGATCTGGGCGAGCGAGCTTCGACACAAGTCGATCACGACCGCGTCGCCAGCCATCAATTCGCGCCGTCATCGGTGAAGATGTTCTCGTCGCTTCGCAGCTTTAGTAGCATGCAGCCATCGGTTCCTTCCCCAGCCGTAGGCGCGACACAGGTCGCAGGTCCTGGCGCGAGTTCGAAAGGGGGAAGGCGATGAAAGCGATCATGGAAATTGCTCCGCAACGCGCGGGCTGCTCTATTGATCATCAAACGTCTCCGACCTCTGCCGATTCGCCATTCGAGCCAGGTCAACTGCGTCGTTATCCATCAGAAGTCGGGTCTTTGGACGATCTTCGACGCCACCCGGACCGGTGATCGGTCGGCGTCGAGCAGGACGAGTTGTCAGGGGTTCAGGTTAGCCCGGGGGGAGGCGAACTCACGCCCCACCTCTCTTGCACGCGGGGGGCGCGAGCAAGGGGGTGGGGCGTGAGCGTCGTCTCGTTGTTCAGCCGGTCTTTTTGGCGCCGGACTTCTTGGCATTGTCCTTCTTGGTGCCGGTTCTTTCAGCCGCAGGCTCACCGATGTCGGTGGCAGCACTTCGCGGTGTGACCGGCGTGCCGTTTGGGTTTGACCGCTCACGCGTTGACCTGCGGGCCTCATCCACAGCTTGCTTGCCGCGTACGGCGTAGTCGCCGTATGCGGAGGTGGCCTGCGCCAGCAGATCGTTGGCCTGCCTTTGCAGCTCGGCGATCCGTCGCCTTTGTGGTGTCCGGCAGGTGCTTGAACTGATCCGGCAAGGTGATCACAAACGTGCGCAGGTCCTCGACGCTGGTCTTGGCCTGCTTGCTCAGTTCGGGCCGCCTGCTCTGCAACGCATTGATCCGCTTTGTGGCCTTCTGCTGCGTCTCGGCTAGCGCGCCTTTGAGCGCGTCAGCCAGCGCATCGGTAAGACCGGCGACGGCGTACAGCGCGGCGTAATCGGACTCGAGGGCCGACTTGCGGGCCTCGGGCGAGACTTCCTTCTCCGACATGTGCTTCTCCTACTCAGTTGAATTTGGGCTCAGTTGAATTGTGGGCTCGGTGAGGTTCGGGGCTTCCTCATGTGTTGTCGCGTTCTTCGAGTTCTCCTTGACGAATGAGGTGTACACGTCGATCAAGACTCGCTTTTGCCGCTCGGTGATCGCTATATCTGCGAGTACGGCCATCTCCACAGAGGTAGCGTGATGATCATCCGGATCGAGGATGCCGGCACGGACATACAGCGTTTCCGCGGACACCCGCAGCGCCTTGGCCAGCTGCTGCAGCACCTCGGCGGAGGGCTTGCGGAGGCCACGCTCGATCTGGCTCAGGTAGGGATTGGAGATGCCGGTCTGTTCCGCGAGCTGCCGCAGCGACAATTGCGCCGCCCGGCGCTGACCGGCAATAAACTCACCGAGAGAGCCGATTTGGCCCGCGATCTTGTCGGTTGAAATTCTTACCATGCCATCCAGTTTGCTTGCAATTGCAAGCAAATGCAAGCTTGCAGCTTGCGGCGCGCCTGCGCAGGGAGGAAGACAGCAGCCTCCAGCGCCCGCTCGGGCGCGAGCTAAGTACTAGCGGCCCAAGATGACTGCCTGCGGTACCGACGCCGTGATCCGCGTCCCATCCGGCCTGCGGTCGACGGTCTTGGACGGTAGCGGACCCTCGATGCACGGGCCCTGGTGAGCCAGTGGCACGCACAGCGGCCTGCCAGCGGTAACCGTGAAGTGCTCGTCACGAACCGACAGCTCGGCAATGTCGCCTTCCACGACGGTAAAGGTGATCTCCTTGCTCGTGAGGTCGACCTTGACCCGGGTGCCGCGCAGGGTGACCTGGAATGTCAACCCTGGCCATGACGCAGGCAAGCGCGGATCGAAGGTGATCTCCCCGTTGTTGTAGTCCCGCATACCGCCGAATCCGTAAGCCAGGATGTTCCACACGCCACCTGTCGAGGCCACGTGGACCCCGTCGCTGGTGTTGCCGTGCAGATCCGCGAGATCGACGAACAACGCGTTGTAGAAGTAGCGCAGTGCAAGATCGTGGTAGCCGACCTCCGCGGCGATGATCGATTGCACGATTCCGGAGAGCGTGGAATCACCGGTGGTAATGGGGTCGTAGTACTCGAAGTTGTCGCGCTTCTGCTCGTAGCTGAAATGATCACCTTGCAGAAACAGAGCGAGCACCACATCGGCCTGCTTCAGCACCTGGAACCGGTAAATCACCAACGGGTGGTAGTGCAGTAGCAATGGCCGTTTCTCCGGCGGGGTGTTCTTCAGATCCCAGACTTCTCGATCAAGGAAGTGGGCATCCTGCGGGTTGATGCCGGTGACCTTGTCGTACGGGATCGACATGGCCTCCGCACAAAGAGCCCACTCGTCAATCTCCTCGTCGGCAAGTTCGAGCCGCAGCGCCACCCGCTGGTACGCGCGCGGCAGCTTCCCGCTTCAGCTGGCGGAGCAGCTCGGCGGCCTTGGCGAGGTTATAGCGGGCCATGACGTTGGTAAAGAGGTTGTCGTTGACGACCGTGGTGTATTCGTCGGGCCCTGTGACGCCGTGGATGTGGAAGCTGCGGCGACCGGTGCCGTTTTCCCGCCAGAAGCCAAGATCAGCCCACAGTCTCGCGGTCTCGACAAGAATGTCTACGCCCTCGCGGTTCATGAAATCTTGATCGCCGCTGGCCGCGACGTACTTGCACAAGGCGTACGCGATGTCGGCGTCGATGTGGTACTGCGCCGTGCCGGCCGCGTAGTAGGCCGATGCCTCCTCGCCGTTGACCGTACGCCAAGGGAAGAGTGCACCGCTTTGGGCAAGCTCCTCCGCGCGGCGGCGCGCCGCACCAAGCATGTTGTAACGGAAACGCAGCTCGCTGCGCGCCATCTGCGGCGAGGTGTAGGTGAGGAACGGAACCACGAAGATCTCGGTATCCCAGAAGTAGTGCCCGCTGTAGCCGGTGCCGGTCACACCCTTGGCGGGCACTCCCGACTGCTCGGCGCGCGCCGCAGCCTGGGCCACCTGGAAAAGATTCCAGCGAATCGCCTGCTGCAGAGCTGGCTGACCGTGCACAACAACGTCGGACCGCTCCCAGAACCTGTCCAGCCACTCCCGCTGAGCGGCAAATTCTGGTTCGACACCGTGCTCGTACACCCGATCAAGAGTCCGCCGGCAACGATCAACGAGCTCCCGGGACGGCACTCCTCGTGACGTGTGGTAGGCAACGACCTTCGTGACCTTGATCGGCTGGCCTGGCTTGGCCTGCACCCGATACACCATCTTGCCGGTGTCCTCATCGGCGCTGGTGAAGATGCGATAGTCGTTGTCGGTCATAGATCTGATGATCGACTCCGACCGCCAGGGTCATCTTGGAATTGGCGCAGCGGTAGCCGAGGATGATCCGTTGATCTTGCCACCAGTGACTCTGCGGCTCGAGCACCCGGGCCTCGAAGGCAGCACCCTTACGCGGATCGGCCCCGGTGCCCATCGCGTGGGATCGTACGTGGTACTCGTCGCGGCCGTCTTGTCGGTTGAGTGTCTGCGAGGAGATCACCACCGGAGCCTCGGCATCCAGCATCGTGACCTCCATGGTCATGATCGCCAGGTGCCGCTGGGTGAACGAGACCATCCGAGTGGAGGACACCTTGACGCGCTTGCCGCCTGGGGTCCGCCAGACGATGTCGCGACGCAACAAGCCGTCACGGAAGTCCAGCGAGCGTTCGTAGGATTCAAGATCGGCTACCGACAGCAGCATCGGTTCGTCGTCGACATAGAGCTTGATCGTTTTGTTGTCGGGTACGTTGACGATCGTTTGGCCTGTTCGCGCGAAGCCGAAGGCCTCCTCAGCATGCCGGATCGGCCACGTTTCGTGGAAGCCGTTGATGAAGGTTCCGTGGGTGTAGGTCTCCCGGCCCTCTTCAACATTGCCCCGCATGCCCAGATAGCCGTTGCCGACGGCAAACAGCGACTCGGTTACGCCAAGATCATCCGCATTGTAGTCGGCCTCGGTGAACTTCCACTCGTCGATCGGGAAACGGTTGCGGTCGAGCGGATCGGCCGCGCTGATCGGATCGTCCGGACTGCGCCGCGTCATGATGACGCCAGCTCGCAAGATCATCAACGACGACGTCTGCGCCCGACTCGGTCAGCCGCTGCGCCCCGACGCCGCGATCCACGCCAACGACGAGTCCGAAGCCCCCGGCATGTCCGGCTTCGACACCAGAGAGCGCATCCTCGAACACCACAGCACGCTGCACCGGTACGCCGAGCTCTTCAGCAGCAGCGACGAAGGTATCCGGTGATGGCTTGCCACGAAGGCCCTTCTCGGCGGCGACATTGCCATCGACCACAACGTCGAACCGTGGCCCCAAATCCGCGGCTTCCAGCACCGCCGTCGCGTTACGAGACGACGTGACGACCGCAACCTTGGTGCCACGCTCAGCGAGATGATCAAGCAACTGGACTGATCCGGCGTACGGTTGGACGCCTTTCTCGCGCAGCACAGCCGCGAAGAATTCGTTCTTGCGATTGCCGAGGCCGCAGACGGTTTCGAGATCGGGACTATCGCCGGGATCGCCCTCGGCCAACTGAATGCCGCGGGAAGCGAGTAACGCCCGGACTCCGTCGTAGCGTGGCTTGCCGTCGATGTAGTCGAAGTAGTCGCTTTGACGGTATGGCTCGGCAACGCCGCGCTTGGCCAAGAAGTCGGTGAAGAGCTGCCGCCAGGCCTGCATATGTACCTCGGCGGTCGGCGTCAGGACGCCGTCAAGGTCGAACAAAGCGGCGTCGTACTCGTGCCAATCCACACTGAGAAGATTAGGCCCGTCGCGGCTATTGCGATGTCACATCTCTCAAGTGCTGTTCGCCTACCGCAAAATGACGGCTGCAGCGCCGTAGGCGGGCGTACTGTCAGTTCGTGGTCAGCGCTTTCGAATCCGATCCTGTGATTGTCGAGGTTGTCCGCAACGGCTTTCTGGAAAGCGCTCATCGTGGACGCGTAGCGATCACCAACCCAGACGGGAGTCTGGCCTCCTCGGTAGGCGCCGAGTTCGCTCCGATGTACCCGCGCAGTGCCAACAAACCGCTACAAGCGGTGGGCATGCTGCGAGCTGGTCTTGATCTTGACGAGGAGTTGCTGGCGTTGGTCTGTGCCTCGCACTCCGGCGAACGGTTTCAGCTCGATGGTGTACGCCGCATTCTGGCCATGTCGGAGCTTGACGAATCCGCGCTGCAGATGCCAGCCGATTGGCCGCTTGATCCGCAGGCCAGGGAAGAGGCGATCCGCAACGGTGATGCCAAGTCGCCGCTTGCGATGAACTGCTCGGGCAAGCACGCCGGAATGATCAGAACCACGGTGCTGAACGGCGGCGACATTGCAAGCTACCGCGATCCCGATCACCCGACCCAGCTAGCGGTCGTACGGGCCATCGATGATCTTGCTCACGAGCAAGCAACCAATCTCGCGATCGACGGCTGCGGCGCCCCGCTGTACGCGATCTCGCTGTACGCCCTGGCTCGAGCGTTCGGGCACATCGCCAGCGCATCCGATGGCGCTGAGCTTCAGGTCGCGACGGCGATCCGGAACCATCCGGAATATGTCTCGGGCACCCGGCGTGACGAGCTGGAACTACACCGCGCAATCCCCGGTCTGATGGCAAAGGCCGGCGCGGAGTCGGTATACGCGGCCGGACTTCCAGATGGCCGCGGCATCGCGATCAAGATCAGCGACGGACACCCCCGCGCTCGTCCCGTGGTGATGGCCGGCGTACTGCAGCGCCTGGGATTTGATCATGAAACTCTGGATGATCATGCCAGCGCGCCAGTCTTCGGTGCCGGCGAACGGGTGGGAGAAATCCGTCCCTGCAAAGAGACTCTCTCCGCGCTCGGCGGCTAGTCAGCCCCTTTCCCAATCTCTTCGAGCTCGGTGCAGAAACGCACGTGCACGTCCGCTTCTGTCGCGATGCACACGTTGCAAAGTGTGTATCGCGCGAAGGAACGAACGTGCACGTGCGTTTCTGTCAGAGGGCGGGGCGTACGTGGAGGCCGATCTCGGGATCGACCAGCGGCTCCTGTGCGACAGAAATAGCACCGCCGTCAGGGGCGGCAACGGTGAGTTGGGCCTCGACGGGTGTGCCGCGTTTGACCAGCCCCAGGGCGATGGGGCCGAGCTCGAAGTGCCGTGCCGAGCCGCCGACAAAACCGACCGCGCGCCCATCCAGCTCTAGCTCTGCGCCCGGAGTTGGCAGGGCATCGACGCTGCCGTCAAGATGCAGGCGTACGAGGCGGCGCGGCGGCCGGCCGAGGTTGTGGACCCGTGCAACGGTTTCCTGACCCCGGTAGCAACCCTTGTCCAGATGTACCGCTGCACCGAGCAAGCCGATCTCGTTCGGGATAGTGCGGTGGTCGGTGTCAAGGCCGATCCTGGGCACGCCGGCGGCAATCCGGCGGGCCTCCAGGGCCCAGGTACCTGCTCGTGACCCGCGATCAGTGATCTCGTCGAGCCGATCGCGGGGCACGAAGAGCTCGCGCCCGGCCAGCGAATCGGGTCCAACCCGAACCGGATGATCGTGCGTGAGGTCTCCGGCGGACCACACGACGCGCGTAGTCCTTGCTTCGGTCACTGACCTCGACTCGCATCAAGAAACGCATCTTGTCCAGCCAGCCGACCAATGCCGCTGCTGTGCCAGGTTCGGTGTGTGCCCAGAAGGTCTCTCCGTCATCGACGCCATAGAGGACATGCTCGATGTGCCCGTGCGGCGACAACACCAATGTGGTGACACCGCGGCCGGGCTCGAGTCCCTCGAGATACTGCGTTGTCAAAGAGTGCAGCCAGCCGAGCCGGTCGGGCCCGGTCACCGTGATGACGCCGCGATGCGACAGGTCGACCACAGCGTCTCCGGCGTCGAGCAGCCGCTGCTCGCGCATCGGGTCGCCGTAATGCCAGGCCACACCGATATCCGGCCCTGACTGGGCTACTACCGCGCTCATGGTCGGTTCAGCACTCCCGTCGACGCATTTCTTCCCGTCTGTCTGCCATCGTAGGAAGGCGCGAAACGGCTGGCCGCTGGAACGTCTCGGCCTCAGCTCTCAGACGCGGCGCAGCCGGCCCCACATGTAGGTCTGCAAATGGTGCCCGTGCGCCGCCTTGTCGAAGGTCCACAACAGCTCCCCAGCAACATTGCCATACAGCCGCTGCCCAGCCGAATAGTCTTCCGCCGAAGCCGTACGCACCACGGCATCGGTCGCCAGCTCGATCTTGGACCCGGTGATCGATCCGTACCAGACCTCGGCATACCCAGCCGGCTTGCACATCACGACCTCGAGCGCCGCTATCGGGCTGCGGCCGCCAGAATCCGGTCTCCATGTCAAGCGGCCGGATCGCCATCCCCTCGTCATTGACCTCAAACAGCTGAGACAAGTAGTGCAGGTAGTTTCCGCCGTTGTGTGCGAAGTCGATCTGCTGCCCGAAGTCGAAGTCTGCCGTGCCGGGATATGTTGCCTTGCCGCTGCCCTCCCATCGACCGATCAACCAGGCGATGGGCGCTAAGTTCGGATGCAGATCCTCAGGCGACTCGAACGACATCCTCAGCCGCCGGACCGGGCGTTCGTCGAGCGCAGCATGAGCATAATCAGCAAGATCAGCAGCAGCAGACCCAGCGCGGCAACACCAGCAATCAGCAGGGCAGCGAAGGTGAAGGACACCGACATGGCTGGGAGTCTAGTCGTGGGTGGCTTCGTCACTGGGGATCTCGATCAACCTGCGCTCCATGATCGTGCAGGCGGTGACGTAGGTCCGGCCACCAGCGACGGGCCAGCTGTCGAGGGCGGCCCCAGCCTCGGTATAGCCAATGCGTTCATAGAGTGCTCTGGCCCTCGGGTTGTCGTGCTCCACCAGCATCCTCGCCAGCGACCGACCATGATCGATGATCTTCTGCTCCAAGGCCGTGATCAGCTCGGCACCGGCACCCAAGGACTGCAACCGCTCGTGCACGGCGAGCATCCAGATGGTGCCGGCATCGGTTGACGGGCGGAAGTCAACGCCACCGAGGGCGATCAGGCGATCGTTCGACAGCGACCCCACCAATACGACGACGTCGCCGGCGTAGCAGGCCTCCAGGGCTGCGGCGACAGCGCCGAGGTGCTCCGACCCACCTGACCAGTCAAGATCACTGAGGTCGGTTGGTTCAAGATCACGAAAGCGCAGCCTCAACTCCATGGCTCACTACTGTGCCAGGTTACGGTGAACAGCATGCCTCGCTACATCATTCTCGGCGCAGGAGCCGTCGGCGGTGCCCTAGGCGGTCGACTCGCGTTGGCCGGCTGCGGCGTTGTCCTGGTGGCCCGTGGCGATCATCTGACAGTCCTCCAAGAGCGCGGATTGCGGTTGCGGACGCCGGATGAAGATGTCACGCAACAGCTGACGGCCATCGGCGGCCCGGAGGAGGTCGAGCTCGACGTCGACGACGTTTTGATCTTGGCAACCAAGGCCCATCAGGCCGACGACATGCTGCGCCGCTGGACTGATGCGCCCGTACGCCGCAATGGTGCTGCGGTCGGAACTGCAGGCGAGCACCTGCCGATATTCACCGCGCTCAACGGCGTCGCCGCGGAGACCTTCGCCCATCGGTACTTTCGGCGCGTGTACGGAGTCTGCGTCTGGATGCCGGTCGTTCACTTGGCGCCGGGCGAAGTGATCATTCGCAGCACACCACGCTCCGGGACACTACACATCGGGCGGGTGGCCAAGATCGGAACAAACCATGATCATGTTCTGGACAGGACCGTCGCGGACCTTATGGCGGCCAACTTCGATGTGCCGACCCCCGACGATGTCATGGCGTGGAAGTACCGCAAGTTGATCAGCAACATCGGTAACGTCTTCCAGGCTCTGGTCGCGCGAAATGGAGATTGGCGTCCCCTGGTCGCGGCTGCCGAAGCCGAGGCTCGACGGGTGCTCGATGCTGTCGGCATCACCTACGTCAGCGAGGCCGAGGAGACCGCTGCCCGTGACGCCGGCTTCACCATGAAGCCGGTACCGGGCGTTCCCGAGTCCATCGGTGGATCGACGTGGCAGTCGTTGCAGCGTGGTACCGGGAATGTCGAGACGGACTACCTCAACGGCGAAATCGTCATGATCGCGCATCAGGCTGGACTGGAAGCACCCATCAATCAGCGGCTCGCCATGCTGGGTCGACGCGCGGCCGCTACGGGAGCTAAGCCTGGGGACATGAGTGCCGAGGAGCTCGCTGCTCTCCTCCGAGCTGTAGATGCCACGGCTGATGCGTGTCTCCGCACGAGGCCTCAGAAATGAGGCCGAGAATAGTGCGATTTGTGCTTGACGCATTCGCGACCTTGTGCGGAGAAACGGCGTAGTCGAGGTCTAATAGACCAGCGCCTGAACGTTGTCGGCCAGCGCCGCCTCCACGAAGCTCGCGGCGCCTTGGATGGTCGCGGATTCCACCAGGTCCTGGACAACGAGCTCGCGTCGCGCGGCGCATTGGGTGCATACCGTGATGCTCCCGCCCAGTCGGACGGCCTCGATCAGCTCCGCAACCGGGGTGGCATAAGGCAATTCAAGATCGGGCTGGCGGCCAGGCACGGCAAACCACACTGCTTCGCCCGTGAGCCAGACCGACACCGAAGCGCCCGCAGTGACTCCCATCGCGGCGACGGTCCACGCCTGGTTTGCTCGTTCGGCGGCCTCGGCGCCGCAAGTGATCTTGATCAGCAGCGCACGCGCTGTCATTTCGGTCGACATGGCCTTTCATTGTGGCAGAGGATGTCGCTGTGTTGATCAAACGATTCGCCGGCTCAGCGCCGTGGGAAGCGATCTACGGCTACTCCCGCGTCGTAGTGGCCGGAGATTGGGCCATCACAGCTGGCACGACGGCGACCGGTCCAGATGGTGTGCTTGATCCCGGTGACGCGTACCGGCAAGCAGTCACGGCTTTTACGATCGCGCTCGAGGCGTTGCAGACGGCGGGCATCACGACCGAACAGGTGGTCCGCACCCGGATGTACGTCACCGACATCAACTCCCAACAAGACGTTGGCCGCGCGCATCAGGAGCTCTTCGGAGCTGTTCGTCCGGTGGCGACGATGGTCGAGGTAGCCCGGCTTGCCGATCCCGCTCACCTGGTTGAGGTCGAGCTCGAGGCGTACCTTGGCGGCTGATTCAAACGCCCGCCGATGAGAGACTGACAGCCGTGATCGAGCGACTGGAGAGCTGACCATGCGCCTGGTGGTTCAGCGGGTGAGTTCGGCGCGCGTCGAGGTGGCCGGTGAGGTGGTCGGAGCAATCGATCGACCCGGCTTATTGATCTTGGCTGGGATAGCACACGATGATCAGCCAGTCACCGTTGAACGACTTGCCGACAAGGTATGGACACTGCGCATCCTTGACGGCGAGCGATCATGCCAGGAGGAGAATGCTCCGATTCTGGTGGTCAGCCAGTTCACGCTCTACGCCGATACTCGCAAGGGTCGCCGGCCATCCTGGAGCGCAGCGGCACCGCGAGGTGTCAGCGAGCCGCTGATCGAGGCCTTCGTCTCTTCGTTGCGACTGCTTGGCGCGGAGGTCGCAACCGGCGTGTTCGGCGCGCACATGGACGTCACTTTGACCAATGACGGCCCAGTGACGCTGATACTCGACTCGTCACCCTGATTTCGCATCACGGCTGAGGCAGAAGGGCGGCATTCTGGCTGTTTTCGGGCCGTGAGTGATGCAAATTCAGGGCTGGGAGAAACTGACCTCGGAAATCAACACGGCATTGCGGCCTCTGGCCGTCGAACCAGGCTGGGAGCTGGCCTTGATGGTGAGGGTGACGGTATCGCCGGGCTGCGGAGGAATGCTGAGCTTCTGGAGCGTTGTCACCCCGTCTTGCAGCGATTGCTCGAAGGTCGAGCCATTGGCGAAGGTCCACGTCACCTCAGTGATCCGGCGGTACTCCCCATACCGCTTGGCGCCGCTGGCCGGATCGACCTTGGAGTATCCGTTCACCAGTCCGACCTCATTGATCGTGGTCTGATCTGGAAGCGTGAAGCTGATGACCTGCCCAATGCCGTTGCCGTTGCATCGCCAGGCGGTGTTCGGCTTTGCATCAAACATCTGTCCGGGCGCGTAGTACACCGGATGGCCAGCGTCATCGGTGGTCTGAGGCGCCTGGCAGCCAACCTTCGCCTGGGTCGGCGTCACTGATTTCCCTGCGCTTGCCTGGGATCCACCGGAAGATGCCGATTCGCCGAAACCCGGCGCTGCCGCTCGGGAATCCGACTGCAACAGCAACACCATTCCGGCAACTGCGCCAACGGTCAGACAAAGCAACAGCACGATCAGGATGAGTCACCGGAATCCGAGCGGCCGATCGCGGAGGCGGCGCGGTGGGCATCGGCAGCAAGAGGGTCCGAGGCTCAGCGCCGACTACCCCCGAGTCAGGAGTGTTTTGACGATAGAGCCAGGCGAGATCGGCGCCACGACCGTCGCGCTCGCTGCCTGGCACCTGGGACATAGCTCTTCACCGTAATGCCGAGTCCGGCAGCTCGAGCCGTTCCTGCGAAGGTGATCAGGGCCTTCGCAGGATCAATCCTCAGACGGCTTCGACGTCGACGTCGATCTCGGCCACGCTGCCGCGGGCCGCCACGACTGTGCGATCGAGGCTGGCGCCAGGCACGAGGGTGCGCAGCGTCCACTTACCGTCGACGGCGAAGAACCGGAAGTGGCCGGTCGCAGACGTCGGCACCTCAGCGGTGAATTCGCCACCGGAGTCGAGCAAGCGTACGTATGCCCCCGCGACCGGATTCCCGCCGCGCAGCACACGACCCTGAATCACCGCCTCTTTGGTGACGTCGACGTCGGCTAAGCTCAGGCCGCCCTTGGTTGCTGCGCACATGATGTTCTCCTTCGGAGCTGCCGCGAAATCGCGGGAAATTGGGTCAGGCCCTCACTGATTAGGCGTTGCCTGGTTCGTCGCCGACGGCAACCGGAACGCCCACCAACGAGCCGTACTCGGTCCATGAACCGTCGTAGTTCTTCACGTTCTTCTGTCCGAGAATCTGGTGCAGCACGAACCAGGTGTGCGCGCTGCGTTCCCCGATGCGGCAGTACGCGATGATGTCGGAGTCCCAATTCAGGCCCGCGCCGCTGTATAGCTCCTTGAGCTCGTCATCGGACCGGAACGTGCCGTCATCGTTGGCCGCCTTGCTCCAGGGCACGTTGACAGCGGTGGGAATGTGACCGCCACGCTGTGCCTGCTCCTGGGGCAGATGAGCGGGCGCAAGCAGCCGGCCGGCGTACTCGTCAGGGCTGCGGACATCTACCAGGCTCTTGGTGCCGATTGCCGCAACTACCTCATCGCGGAAGGCGCGGATGCCGAGGTTGGGATCGGTGGCGATGTAGCTCGTGGCAGGGCGAGTGACGGTTTCGCTGCTCAGCTCGCGTGCATCGAGCTCCCACTTCTTGCGACCACCATCAAGCAACAAGGCCTTGTCGTGCCCATAAAGCTTGAAGTACCAGTACGCGTAGGCAGCAAACCAATTGTTGTTACCGCCGTAGAGCACGATGGTGTCGTCATTGCTGATGCCGCGCTCTGACAACAGCTTCTCGAACTGCTCCTTGTTGATGAAGTCCCGGCGGACGGGATCTTGCAGGTCCTGCTTCCAATCGAGCTTGACCGCACCCGCAATGTGACCACCGTCGTAAGCGGTCGTGTCTTCGTCGACCTCGACGAGAACGACGTTCTCATCTCCTGCAGTGCTCGGCGACCCAGTCGGCATCGACGAGTACTTCTTGCCTGCTCATGTTGTGTCTTTCTCCTGAGTTGGTATGCGGCTCGACAGCCGAGGGTGAGGGTACGGATGACCGTACGAGGAGTGTGAAGTGAGGCGTTGGCGACAAGAGCCCGTAAAGGTCAGGCTCGAGACGACGTGAACGCGCCCCTACATTCGCCGAAGCTGACACAACGACGAGCGCATCCGGCCGTGGTCAACAGCGCGCCGGCGGGTGAGCGCTAGCGCCCACGCGTTCGTCGAAGTCACGAGGAGAAGACTAGGGCTGGAGTGCGATGCAGCCCAACAGGCTGTCTCGAATATTGACACTGCGTATCACATATTGGACATCCAGTGAGCTTGAGGCTCGCCGAGGTTGATTCGTCATCTATTCGTTATCGCGACATTGGCGGTCATGCGGGGCACCTCGAGGCCCACGCGCGGCCGTTTGCAAGGCGATCGCCGGCGCCCGACGCTAAGTGCCCCCGGCAAACGGCGGTAAAACCTCAACTTGTACGGGTTCGGTCAACTGCCGTTCGAGATCTTGCCGATGCGCGGTCCGTCCATCGATCAAGACCGAACTCGCCTTGATCACCCTGTCGAAACGCGGATCGGACCGTTCTTGGCACGCAATTCGGAGGGCGTCGGCAACCGATCGGGCATCGATGTGTTCCTCACTGACGCCTGCAGCCGCCCTTGCCCCTGCCCAGTAATGAAGGGAAACGGACACCATTGCGTTACTCTCAAGCATGCCTCAGGCCATTTCTCGGTGGGCTGAAGGCTAGCACCGGCACGAACCCCGTGAGGAGACCGTCGTGGCCACCTTGCTGCTGCTAACCAACGATATGCATGCGTCCGCCGAAATCCTTCCGGCGCTGGAGCTCCTTCCTCACCAAGTCAAAGTCGCCCAGGCGGAAGCCACCGCACTGCTCGACGCCCCGAGCGCGGACGTGATTTTGCTCGATGCACGCCGCGACCTGGTGGGCGCTCGCTCCTTGTGCCGGCTGATGGAGACGACCGGTAAAGAGGCGCCTTTGCTTGTCATTGCACATGAGGGTGGGCTGGCTGCTCTGTCGGCCGACTGGGGGTTCGATGACCTAGTCCTGACGACTGCCGGCCCTGCGGAGGTGGACGTCAGGCTGCGGCTCGCGATGACACCGTCAGCGGCCAGCAACGTCGACCCGCTGATCCAGTCGGGCAACATCGTGATCGACGAGGCGGGCTATAGCGCCAAGCTCAACGGCGTTCAGCTCGATCTCACCTACACCGAGTTCGAGCTGCTGAAGTATCTGGCTCAGCATCCCGGACGAGTCTTCAGCCGCCAGCAGCTGCTCAGTGACGTGTGGGGATATGACTACTACGGCGGCACCCGTACGGTCGATGTTCACGTCCGGCGGCTGCGCGCCAAGCTCGGCCCAGAATACGAATCAGTGATCGGCACGGTTCGCAACGTGGGATACCGGTTCGTCACACAAGCTGAGGAGTCGGCCCGCCTCACTGCGGGTGAGTCAATCGTTGCGGTCGCGGGATAGCTCTTTGAGACGGCGGATGTGTGCCGGAATTGTTCCGGGAGGGCCACTGGCCCGCAGGAATTGCACCCCGGCAAGGACCTGAGCGGCGAGCACGAATATCAGGGTGACGGCCAACAAACCGGCCGAGACCGATGACCAGCCAGCTGCCGCGCTGCCCTCCATGGTGCTGAACAGTGCAGCCAAGGCCACGACATACGACATCAGGTGGGCTATCCACGAAAGCCGCTTCTCACCGTGCAGATCTTGGGGCCGCTTGCCAAGCCACGAGGCCATGGCACGCCGCCAGACGACAACTTGGATGACACAGATGGCCAGCATCAGCACAGCAGAGACCAGCGCCCCGTCCGCCCAAGCCAATCCTGGCTCCGCTCCAGCGAACGACGGAAACATCACCACCGCTGCTGCCGCGGCGATGACCGAGATCCCAGCGCAGCCAGCTCCGATTTGGGTGAGCCGGAGGTGGCGGGCCATTCGAGCAGCGATGGCCGGCTGTGCGGTGGCGCCGTATTCAGCGACCTGCCTCGCCGGATCCATCTCTTCGCTCATAGAGGCAGCTTAAAACGCAGGAATCAGCTGCGATGATCCGCGAGCAGTTCAGAAGGATCTTCGCAGGCTAACGTGGGGATATGTCGACGCTGTTGACGATCGCCGTGACAACTCGGCTTAGTGAAACCGAGATCAGCAGCGTGCTCGGATTGGTGGCCAAGGCCGTGGCGGTTGACCAGGCACCAGCCCTCAACGAGGCGGCGCTGCTGCAGCTGCGGCGTACCCATGCGGCGACTAAGCATCTGCTGGTGAGCGAGGACGAGGAGCTGGTCGGGTACGCGCAGCTGGCATCGGGGCCCGAGTGGAGCGCGGGACAGCTCGTGGTCGCTCCGGATCATCGGCGGCAGGGCATCGGCACTCAGCTGCTGCAGCGGCTGATCATGGAATCGACTACCCCTTTGCGAGTTTGGGCGATGGGTGACACGCCGGCCGCGCGGGCGCTCGCCGCGGGAGCCGGCATGGTACGCCAGCGGGAATTGTTGATCATGGAACGGCCGCTGGACGGCGAGCTGCCAGAACCTGTGGTTCCGCGCGGCGTACAGATTCGGACGTTCGAGGCGGGGCAGGACGAGCAGGAGTGGTTGCGGGTCAATGCTGCGGCGTTCGCGCAGCACCCAGAGCAGGCGCTGATCGACATCGACGACCTCAAGGATCGGATGGCTGAGCCGTGGTTCGACCCGACGGGCTTCTTCGTTGCAACGCGTGACAACGCCATGATCGGTTTCCACTGGACGAAGCAGCATGAAGATCAGCTCGGAGAGGTTTACGTGCTCGGTGTCGCTCCCTGGGCTGCCGGACAGGGACTTGGCAAGGCCTTGCTGCTGACCGGTTTGCGTTCGCTGCAAGAACGCGGCAGCACCAGGGTGGAGCTCTACGTGGAGGCAGACCACGCGGCGGCAATCCAGCTATATCTCACGTATGGCTTCGCTACAGCAAGCCGTGATGTGATGTACGCGCAGAGTTGAGTCCTCATCACGTTCGGCCGTACGCGAGAGAGATCACGGAGCACAAGCAGGAGAAAGACATGGAAGCAATCGAGATCTCGACCGTGATGGAGGACTTGCTCCCTCCTCCCGTCCACGCAGAGCTGCCGCCTGATCGGTTTTTGGACCGTGAGCTGTCCTGGCTCGCATTCAACAACCGGGTTCTCGATCTGGCCAAGGACGCCGACCGAGTGCCGCTCCTCGAGCGGGCGAAATTCCTCGCGATCTTCTCCTCAAACCTTGACGAGTTCTACATGGTCCGGGTCGCCGGCCTCAAGCGTCGCATTGCTGCGGGAGTCGCGGTGCCCACGGTGAGCGGGATGATGCCTCGCGAGGTGCACTCAGCGATCCTCAAGCGAACCCGCGACCTGGTAACCGATCAAGCGGCTGTCTTCCAAGACGATGTTCGGCCCGCCCTGGCCAAGGAGGGCATCGAGATTCTTCGCTGGGATGAGCTGACCTCGGCGGAACAAGATCGGATGGACGAACTGTTCGCCGAGCGCATCTTCCCCGTGCTGACCCCGCTGGCGGTTGACCCGTCCCATCCCTTTCCCTATATCTCGGGCTTGTCGATCAACCTCGCGGTACTCGTGCGCAATCCCGAATCGGGCATTCGCCAGTTCGCTCGGGTCAAGGTGCCCAGCATGCTGTCCCGGTTCATTTCACTTGGCCGAGGGTCGCTATGTCCCACTCGAAGATGTGATCGCTCATCATCTTGATCAACTGTTCAGCGGCATGGAGGTCGTGCAGCACCACATGTTCCGAGTGACCCGCAACGAAGATGTTGAGGTCGAGGAAGATGACGCCGAGAATCTGCTGCTCGCCTTGGAGAAAGAGCTGCTACGGCGCAAGGTAGGTCGTCCGCCGGTCCGGCTCGAGGTCGAGGACGACATGGATCCGAAGATGCTCGAGCTGCTGATCAGTGAGCTGGACATCAGCGAGAGGGAAGTCTTCCACGTACCCGGTCCGCTGGACCTCGGTGGGTTGTTCTCCTCTGGCCGATATCGATCGTGCCGAACTGAAGTACCCGGCGTTCCTACCATCTACTCATCCCCATCTCGCCGAAGTCGAGACCGCCAAGGCCGCCGACATGTTCGCCGCGCTCAAGCAGCGTGACGTACTGCTGCATCACCCCTACGACTCGTTCGCGACAAGCGTGCAGCGCTTCGTCGAGCAGGCAGCCGATGATCCGCATGTCCTGGCAATCAAGCAGACCCTCTACCGCACCTCCGGCGACTCGCCGATCATTGACGCATTGATCGAGGCTGCTGAGGCCGGCATACAGGTGCTCGCCCTGGTAGAGATCAAGGCACGGTTTGACGAGCAGGCCAACATTGCGTGGGCCCGAAGACTAGAACAACACGGATGTCATGTGGTGTACGGACTGCTTGGCCTCAAGACGCACTGCAAACTCTCCATGGTGGTCCGCGACGAGCCGGATGGGCTTCGCCGCTATGCCCATATCGGTACGGGCAACTACAACCCCAAGACCGCTCGGCTGTATGAGGACATGGGGCTACTGACGGCCAATCCGATCATCACTGACGACATCGGCAGGCTGTTCAACCACCTGTCCGGAATGTCTCAAGAGACCCAGTACAAGCGGCTGCTCGTTGCTCCGCACGGCATCCGCAATGGGCTGATCGACAGGATCAACCACGAAATCGCCAACCACGAGGACGGCAAGCCGGCAGGCATCAAGATCAAAGTCAACTCGATCGTCGACGAGGCGACATCCGATGCGCTGTATCGCGCCTCGCAGGCCGGAGTACCGGTGGACCTGTGGGTGCGCGGCACCTGCACAATCCGGCCAGGCGTGCCGGGGCTCAGTGAGAACATCCGGGTGCGCAGCATACTTGGCCGTTTCCTCGAGCACAGCCGTCTCTTCTGGTTCGCCAACGATGGTTCCGCCGTCTGTCGGGATCGGCTCCGCGGACCTCATGCACCGCAACCTCGACCGCCGCGTCGAGGTGCTTGTTTCAATCACCAATCCGGCACACATCAGCGAGATTGGCGAGCTGTTCGACATCGCCTTCGACGAGGGCACGGCGACGTGGCACCTGCTGCCGGATGGCAGCTGGGTTCCGCACACCACCGATGAAGACGGCAATCCGCTGCTGGACATGCAAGAGTATTTGATCAACGCCAAGAGTCGACGACGCGTCGCGATGAAGTAGCGGTTCAGTGCCTTCGCTCAGCGTCACCGGCACCGGCAAGAACGGAGTGCGTTCCCCCGGCCGACCGATTCTCGCCGGCGGCGCGGTGGTGACCCGCGCCCATCCGCTGCGTGGCACCGAGGTAGTGATCATTCATCGCAAGCGCTATGACGATTGGACGCTGCCGAAAGGGAAACTTGAAGTAGGAGAGAGCCTGCCGGCCTGTGCGGTGCGCGAAGTGCAGGAGGAGACGGGCGTCACGATCCGGCTCAGCGTGCCGTTGGATTCGATCAGCTACGAGGCAGGCAACGCCGGTCCCAAGAAGGTCGACTACTGGGGCGGGGTGGTCTTGGACTCGGTACGCCGGGCACCAGACGCCGAGGTCGATGTCGTCTCCTGGTTGCCGGTACGTGCGGCGCTCGGCCGACTGACCTACTCTCATGATCATTTCCTGGTACAGCAATATCTTGATCAACCGGCCACCACGCCGCTGATCATCGTGCGGCACGTCAAGGCCATGGATCGCAAAGATTGGTCGCGCAAGGATGCGACCCGACCGATCAATACTCGCGGGCGGCGACAGGCCAAGACCTGAGCCCCATGCTGAGCGCGTACGGGGTGACCGCCTTGGTCAGTTCGACCTCGACACGCTGTATCGCAACGCTGATGCCGTACGCGCACCAGCACGAGCTCAACCTCGACACGTACTCCCAGTTGAGCGAAGAGGAAGGCGAGAACGATCCGAAAGGCGTGAGCAAGCTGATCCGCAAGATTCGTGCCGCCACGTTGAAATCGGGTCAGCCGACTGCAGTCTGTGTGCACCGGCCGGTGCTGCCGCACATCCTGGACGCCCTCGACATTGTGCCCACAACTCTGGGGACCGGGGAATTCCTGGTCGCACACCTCACAGCGGACGGTACGGTTCACGCCCTGGAGCGGCATCGGGCCCAGGACTGAGCTCAGCGCGCGTCATATGGCGCCCACCCAGACCAATCGCTCAGGTCTGAATCACCTTTGCGGCTAACTCGTATCGAACTGTCGCACTTGAGGGACGGATCATTCACCCTTTGTTCACCTTCGCATGCCCATCAAGACACGTGGCCTGGCTACGTTTCGCGGCATCGGAAGGGCCGCGCGCGCGTGCCCTTCCGAGCCAAGCCCCGGTGCGCAGAGTGCCGCCGGGTTCACCCAGGGGAACGACCCCGTTCTGTGAAGGACACACATGGCGAAACAGAACTATGCGACGCGGCCGATGAACCGGCTCGTGAGCTCGCGAGCGGGCAAGTTCGCTGCGCTCGCCGCTCTAGCCACCTTTAGTCTCACCGCGTGCGGCTCTGACCCGACCAGCGCCAGCGAGCCTGCTGGAGCTGAGCCAGGCAGCAGCGCCAACGCGTCAGGCCTCGCCTGTCCCGCGGGCAAGCTTTCCGCCGAGGGCTCGAGCGCACAGGCCAACGCGATCACCGAAGTCATCGCCGACTACAACGCAGAATGTGGCGACAAGGCCACGATCGAATACAACCCGACCGGATCTGGTGCGGGTATCAAGTCGTTCTACAACGGCTTGGTCGACTTCGCCGGCTCCGACTCCGCACTCAAGACCGAGATGAAGGACGGCGTTATCGAGGCTGACAAGGCCAAGGAACGCTGTCAGAACAACCCGGCGTGGAACCTCCCGATGGTTGTCGGCCCGATCGCGTTCGCGTACAACATCGACGGTGTCGACAAGCTCGTCCTGAACGCTGAGGTGCTCTCCGGGATCTTCAACGGCACTATCAAGACGTGGAATGACCCGAAGATCGCCAAGCTCAATTCGGGAGCAAAGCTGCCAGCCGCGAACATCACGGTGTTCTTCCGCTCCGACGAGTCCGGGACGACTGAGAACACCACGAAGTTCCTCTCCAAGGCCGGCAACGGCGCGTGGAAGGATGAGCCGGCCAAGGCCTGGACCGGCACCGGCGAGGGCAAGAACAAGTCCTCGGGCGTAGCCGAAGCGACCGCCAGCACCAAGAACTCCATCACCTACATCGAGTGGAGCTACGCCAAGGACAACAACCTTCCCACCGCCCAGCTCGATAGCGGCAATGGCCCTGTGGAGCTCAGTGGCGACGCGGTCGCGAAGGCCGTGTCGGAGGCCAAGGTCAAGGGCAGCGGCAATGACTTGAGTCTTGATTTGAAGTACTCCGGAACCAAGGCGGGCGCTTACCCGGCGCTGCTCGTGACCTACGAGATCGTGTGCAGCAAGGGTTTGGCGGCCGACAAGACGGCAATCGTCAAGGACTTCCTGACGTACTTCTCCTCCGCTGACGCGCAAGGCAAGCTGCCGGACCTCGGCTACGCGCCGCTGCCAAGCGACTTGCAGTCGAAGGTCAAGGCTGCCGTCGCCGCGATCCAGTAGTCACCTCCCCCAGGGGCGGGTCATCGCGGTGACGCACCCGCGGTGACCCGCCGCCGCCCTCAGCTACCGAGCAGGAAGACCCATGGCAGTGACTGATACGGATGCAACCGAGAGGGTCGAGCCTGAACCGCTCGCAGCGCAGGATCCGAGCTTGTCGCCGGTAGTGGACCATAGTGCGGTGACCACGCACTCCCCCGTTCCCAAGGTGGTGGCTCACCGGGCGCCCGGCAACGCCTGCCGACCATGTGGAGCGAGAGGCGCGCGTGGCGTCAAACTCGCCAAGATCAGCCGGACCGGGGATCGGATCTTCCGGAGCCTCGCAACCACATCCGGTCTGCTTATCGTTCTTCTCGTACTTTTTGTCGGCATTTTTCTACTGGCACTTGCGCTTCCTAGCTTGCAGGCAAATCAGGACAACTTCCTCACCTCGCGTAACTGGACAGTCGCCGGCAACGAGCTTCGCTTTGGGATCGCGGGCTTGTTCTGGACCACCGTCTTGTCGGCGGTCCTGGCAATGGCAATGGCCGTCCCAGTGGCCGTCGGTGTTGCTCTCTGCATGACGCAGTATCTGCACAAGCGAGTATCGGGCCCGGTTTCCTTTGTCGTCGACCTGCTTGCCGCCGTGCCGTCAATCATCTTTGGCCTCTGGGGGTTGACCGTATTGGGGCCGTTCCTGGCACCCGCAGCGGCGTGGCTGATCAGCAAGCTGGGCTGGATACCGTTCTTCGAAAGGAACGTCGACCCCAAAGGATCGGTCTTTGTCGCCTCGGTGGTACTCGCCATCATGATCTTGCCAATTGTGATTGCGATCTCTCGTGATGTCTTTGCGCAGACCCCGCGAGATCACATCGAGGCAGCACTTGCGCTCGGCGCGACCCGATGGGAGGTCATTCGCACCGCTGTGCTCCCGCACGGAAGGTCGGGCGTCATCAGCGCATCCATGCTCGGCCTGGGGCGTGCGCTTGGCGAGACCATCGCTGTCATGATCATCCTCACGACGCCATCCCCGGGCAGCCCATTCAGCCCGTCGATCTTCGCCGGCGGTGAAACCTTTGCTAGCAAGATCGCCAACAACGCCGCCGAGTTCGACAGTCCGTCCAAGACCGGGGCTTATATTGCGGCAGGCCTGGTGCTCTTCGTCGTCACTTTCGCGGTGAACGCGATTGCCCGGATCATCGCAGAGCGGGGGGTGGAGTCATGAGCGCGCCCACCGCTGACGACCCCGCTGGCCTTCCGGCGCCCCAGTGGGGTCCGCACAGTGAAGAACAGCTTGGCCACCATCTTTGTGACGGTCGCCACGCTGATCACGATCATCCCGCTGGCCTGGGTGCTCACTACCGTGATCGTCAAGGGTTACCGACTCCTCCTCAGCTCGAACTGGTGGCTGCAGAGTCAGCGCGGCATCACCCCGCGACGCGAGGGTGGCGGCGCCTACCACGCCATCGTCGGTACCGTCGAGATGGCCTTGATCTGCGCTGCGATCGCGGTTCCGCTTGGGGTTATGGGTGCGATCTTCTTGATCGAGTACGGGAGGGGCACCAAGATCGCTCGGGGCGTGAGCTTCATGGTCGACATCCTCAGCGGCATTCCATCGATCGTTGCGGCGCTCTTCATCTATGCGCTGTTCATCACGATCTTCGGGTTGGGCCGGTCGGCAATAGCTGTGTCGTGTGCCCTGGTGCTGCTGATGCTGCCAGTGGTCCTCAGATCCACCGAGGAGATGCTCAAGCTCGTGCCAGACTCGCTGCGAGAGGCGTCGTACGCGCTCGGGGTCTCGAAGTGGAAGACCATTGTCAAGGTGGTCATTCCGACAGCATTCGGCGGCATCGTCACGGGCGTCATGCTCGGACTGGCAAGGGTGATGGGTGAGACAGCACCGCTGCTGATCCTTGTCTCGTACGCGGTCGGCATCAATTTCTCGCCGACCACGGACACCATGGGCGCGTTGCCGACCATGATCAACGCTGGTCGGGACCAGCCTCCACAGATGCCTGGATATGAGCGGGTTTGGGCCGCAGCCCTGACCTTGATCATGATCGTGATGCTGCTCAACCTGCTGGCCCGGCTGATCGCCCGAGTCACCACTCTGAAGGAGAAGTGAGCCATGGCTAGGCGAATCGATGTCAAGAATCTGGACATCTACTACGGCGGATTCCACGCGGTCGAGGATGTCTCGATGACGGTGGAACCGCGTACCGTGACAGCCTTCATCGGTCCGTCGGGATGCGGAAAGTCCACACTGCTTCGCACCTTGAACCGGATGCACGAGGTGATCCCTGGTGCTCATGTCAAGGGCAATGTGCAGCTCGACGGCACCGACTTGTACGGCCAAGGAGTCGACCCGGTCGCGGTGCGCCGCGTTGTCGGCATGGTGTTCCAGCGGCCCAACCCGTTCCCGTCCATGTCGATCTTCGACAATGTCGCCTCGGGCCTGCGGCTGAACGGGGTGAAGAACAAGGGTGTCTTGACGGACGCCGTGGAGCGCTCGCTGATGGCGGCGAATCTGTGGATCGAGGTCAAGGATCGGCTCGGAAAGGCCGGGATCGGCCTATCCGGCGGTCAGCAGCAACGGCTCTGTATTGCGCGGGCTATAGCTGTCGAGCCTCAGGTGCTACTTATGGATGAGCCGTGCTCAGCACTTGATCCGATCTCGACACTCGCGATCGAGGACCTGATCGGTGAGCTGAAGGAGAAGTACACGGTCGTGATTGTCACCCACAACATGCAGCAGGCTGCTCGGGTCAGCGACCAGACCGCGTTCTTCAACCTCGCAGCCCAAGGCAAGCCGGGCAAGCTCATCGAGATCGGTCCAACCGAGAAGATTTTCTCCAACCCGGACCAGCAAGCGACCGAGGACTACATCACCGGACGCTTCGGCTAGCACAGCTGCCTCGTGTTGCGAGCGAACCTAGAACACCGTTCGCGAGCGTCGGGTAGAGCGGGCGCCGCTGCTGTCTGGACGATCGAGCAGGCACGGCGGCCGACCCAGAGCTGAACATGTGGTTTCGCAGGATGCTGACGTGCCTGCGAGCGAGGAAGACAGCAGCTCTCAGCGCACGCTCGGGCGCGAGCGACCCAACAACACTGTGCATCAGGTAACGACTGGCTTTGTGCGCGTCACCTTGGGCCGGTCCCAACATAGACTCTGGCCGTGAGTGCGAAGGCTGGATGGTACCCCGATCCAGGCGGGGGGCTAGGGCTCTTTCGGTACTGGGATGGCAAGGCTTGGTCCGCGGCAACCTCACCCAATCCAAGCGCAGCTCCACCAACTCAGGGCCTAGTAGGAGCTGGCACGCCAGCGCAGGGCGGCCAGACTGGCCAGACCGCGTACGGCCAAACCGGACAGGCTGCCTACGGTCAGACAGGACAGCCTGCGTACGGCCAGGGGTACGGCACCGCCTACGCGAACTATCAGGAGATTCAGAAGAAGAAATCGCCTGTCGGCTGGTGGATCGCCGGTGGCGCGCTCGTCATCGTCATCATCGTGGTCGCTGTACTTGCCATCCGCGCCGTTACCGGCGGCGACACTGGTACCGCGGGTGGACCGATTGGGCAACCGTCACAGGACGTGTGTCCGCCGGAGGACTCAGCAAGCCCTGATGCTCCTGTCTCACACCCGGCCGATGGACGAGTCCACGGCGGTCCGGTCTCCTACCCGATGCTCGGTGCGCCATGGGGCCCGCCGGGAGGTGAGATAAATCCGGTGCCGTTTGGGAGCGACGTACAGAGCCAGGCCGTCCTCGACCAGCAAGACTATGACGGCCAGGGTCACAACTGGATCGCCTCGATCCTGGTCGGTGAGTTACAGGCCGGTGATGGGTTCTTCACGCCAGAGCAGGGCTCCCAGATTGTCGTGAAATGCATACTCGGCGCGTTCTACGGCGACAATCCCGTCAAGAGCAACGTCAAGGTGAGTGAGAAAACCACCATCGACGGCCATGAGGCCTGGCTGGTGGAGTCTCACCTCACCTTCGACATCGCCGGCCTGAAGGCCAAGGGGGAGCTGCTCATTGTCGCGATCGTCTCCGCTGGCAACCGGTCGGGTCTTTACTACGCCTCGATACCGGACACCACGCCGGAACTCGTGCAGCCGGCCCGCGACGCCCTGAAGAACCTCAAGGTCGACGGCTGAGCGCAACATAGACTCTGCCCGTGAGTGCGAAGGCTGGATGGTACCCCGATCCAGGCGGGGGGCTAGGGCTCTTTCGGTACTGGGATGGCAAGGCTTGGTCCGCGGCAACCTCGCCCAATCCAAGCGCACCTCCGCCAACCCAGGGCCTGGTAGGAGCTGGTACGCCGGCGCAGGGCGGCCAGACTGGCCAGGCCGCGTACGGCCAAACCGGACAGCCTGCGTACGGCCAGACAGGACAGCCTGCGTACGGCCAGTCCGGTCAGTCGCCGTACGGCCAGGGGTACGGCACCGCCTACGCGAACTATCAGGAGATTCAGAAGAAGAAATCGCCCGTTGGCTGGTGGATCGCCGGTGGCGCGCTGGTCATCGTCATCATCGTGGTCGCTGTACTTGCCATCCGCGCCGTTACCGGCGGAAACACAGGTACCACAGGCGTCCCGGGGCAGCCTTCGCAGGACGTCTGCCCGGCAGTAAGCACCGCCAGCCCGGAACCTAACAGCAGCCACCCCGCCGATGGCCGGGTGCACGGTGGTCCGGTTTCCTACCCGATGCTCGGTAGCCCCTGGGGTGCGCCGCAGGGAGACAACCGAGTGCCCTTCGGGAGCGATGTACAAAGCCAGCTCGTTCCTGTTGAAACCGACTATGACGGAAGCGGTGCCAACTGGGTCGCCTCAGTCCTGGTCGGCGAGCTACAGGCCGGCGACGGTTTCTTCACTCCGGAGCAAGGTTCGCAGATCGTCGTGAAGTGCATTCTCGGCAAGTTCTACGGCGACAATCCCGTCAAGAGCAATGTCACGGTGAACAAAGCCACCAACATTGATGGCCACGACGCATGGCTCGTGGAGTCCAAACTCACCTTCGATATCGCAGGGCTGCAGACCAAGGGCGAGCTATTGATTGTCGCGATCGTTTCTGCTGGCAACCGGTCAGGTCTGTACTACGCCTCGATCCCGGATACCACTCCCGAGCTCGTGGAGCCGGCCCGTGACGCATTGAAGAACCTCAAGGTCGACGGCTAACTCCAAGTAACTTGTGCGCTGAGCTTGTCGAATCGCCGCGCCCGCCGTTCGACAGGCTCCGGGCGCCTGACTAACAGCGCGCGAGGCCGCGACGCTCCTTCATCGCCACGACGCGGGCTGCGCTCTCGTCGACGAGCTTTGCGAAGTCCGGGTCGTCGGCTGCCTCGTCCTTGATCGCGTCGGCCATCGTTGTCGCAATGCTGGCGTCGCCAATGATCAGCAGATCGCCTCCGGCGCGAATGAAGCGGAGACCCCGCTCATCCGGCGGCAGCGTACGCATCGCGACAGCTGCCATGTCGTCCGAGATCACCACCCCAGTAAATCCAAGATCATCTCGGAGCATCTCGCCAATGATCATGGTCGAGAATGCCGCTCGATGCTCGTCGTCGATCTTGCTGTAGAACGCCGAGGACACCATCACCATGTCAACGCCGGCAGCAATGGCCGCCTCGAATCCTGCGAGCGCATCATCGTGACGGGTCGTCGTGCTGTCGACGACTCGAGTCATGTAGTCGGTGTTGCCCCGTACCCGACCCAATCCAGGAAAATGCTTGACTGCCGTTGCGATGCCAGCCCGGTCCATTCCGTAGGTGAAGGCCGTCACCTTGGCGGCAACGGTCCTCGGAGACGGACCGTAACCACGACGAAGCTGGCCGATTGGCCGATTGAGCCAGATCATGTTGGTGGGAACAACGTCGGCGACCGGTGCCAGATTGGCGTTGATGCCGGCTGCGGAGAGCTGGCGACCCCAGTCGTATGCGTTCCGGCGCAGCTTGGCGTCCGACTGCTTGGCCTGCCGGGTTGCTGATGGAATCGGGCTGAAACCTGGTCCCTTGAGCCGCTGGACCAACCCGCCTTCTTGATCCGCAGCGAGCATGACCTCGACACCTTCGGGCCTTGGCGCGGCATCCCGTACGCGGCTGACAACTCCTCGGATGGGCTGCATCCCGGCTGCCGTATTGCCCAGCAGGATGACGCTCCCTGCTCGGGTTCGCGCCAGAATCGCCCTCTCTGACTGGCTCGTCCCGGTGGATCTCACCCCGACCATCAACAGCTGGCCAACCCGCTCGGACAGGCTCATGTTGGCGACGAGTTCGGCGCAGGGTTGATTGACGGTGAAGGATTCCGTCGGTGTTGTCGTGGTCGTTCTGCTGGCTGTGGGCGTCGGGTTCGCTGGATTCACCGAACCTGACGGTCGAGCCCCGATCGACGGCGCCGCGATCGGTGCCGCGCCGCACGCGCTCAACCCCGAGATGATCATCAGCGCGCAGGTGACGAGCCAGGCTCGTCGACCACTCCTCGCTGGATGCACGGCACCTCGATCCCCGCCGGCTCATTTCACGAGCCTGTTGGCGGCCAGAGCAGTCCGGACATTAGGGTTGTCGCATCGTGGGTGAGGACGCATCGGCGTATCCGCACCTGCACGCCCACACCGGTCTTGGAGGACAACCCCATGTCGAGCGTCACCAGCGTAAGCCCACGCACTCTAGGCGACGTAATTCCCGGCGGCCTGGTCCGCAGCATCGCCCTGGTGATCGGCGGAGCTGTCTTCGTCGGGCTTACTGCTCAGATCTCGATTCCGCTGCCGTTCACCCCCGTCCCGCTTACTCTGCAGACGTTCTCGGTGCTGCTTGTCGGCGCTGCGCTCGGCAGCATTCGTGGAGCGTCGTCCATGGCCCTCTATCTGCTGGCCGGGGTGGCCGGGGTGCCCTGGTTTGCCGGCCATCACAGCGGCTGGGCGTTACCATCCTTCGGCTACATCGTGGGCTTTGTTGCGGCTGCCTGGCTGGTCGGGCGGCTTGCCGAACGCGGCGCTGACCGTCGGGTCGTGCCGACCATCGGCATGATGGCGCTCGGCAATGTGGTCATTTACGTCTTTGGCGTGGCCGGCCTGATGCTGATAGCGCATCTGTCGTTCGGCAAGGCGATCGCTCTTGGCGTACTGCCCTTCCTGATCGGTGATGTGATCAAGATCTTGTTGGCTGCGGGGCTACTGCCCGGCACCTGGAAGTTGATCAACTCGCGCAAGGGTTCCTAGCTCACCACCCCATGGCGTTCACAGCAGAGGTTCTCTCAGCCCAGGGCGGCGGCCACGCGGTCGTGGTCCCGAAGGACGTTGCCGCGACGTTCTCCTCGAAGCGACCGCCGGTCCTTGCACACATCAACGGCGTCGAGTACCGCTCGCGGCTCATGATCTACGGCGGTCAGTGTTACCTCGGCCTGCGCAAGGATCTGTTGCGCCAGCTCGACGTCGGGGTCGGTGATCACGTCGAGATCGAACTCGCCGAGGACCATGAGGAGCGAGTCGTTGTCGAGCCGCCCGAGCTCACTGCAGCTCTTGCGGACAACCCAGCCGCAGCTGCGGCGTACCAGAGATTGCCGTTCACCCACCGCAATGAGTACGCGCGATGGATTGATGAGGGCAAGAAGCCCGAGACGCGGGCCGATCGAGTAGCCAAGACGATCAAGCGGCTGACCGAATCTGGTTGATCGTCAGCTGGAGACGCTTCTGCAGCAACCTAGGTTTACCTACCTTGCATACGGTCTGCACACCTTGCAACCTGTGCAGACCGACGCAGTCTACGTGCACGAAGATATGAGCGCAACGACTTAGTCGGAGAAGATGAGCGCAGCGGCTCAGTCGGAGAAGACAAGCACAGCGGCTCAGTCGGCGAGGCCGAGCAGGGCGTTCTCGATCACCTCGGTCATCGCTGGGTGAATCCAGTATTGGCCGCGGGCTACGTCGGGCGCGGTCTGGGCAAAGCTCATTGCCTGAATCAGCGGCTGGATCAGTGACGAGGCATGCGGGCCGATCAGGTGAGCACCGAGCAGGACCTTGGAGTCAGCGCGCGCAATGATCTTGACGAAGTGGTCGGTGTCCTCCATGGCCCAGCCAAATGCGGTGTCTCCGTAATCCTCACGCGAGACCACGTAGTCGATGCCCTGCTCGGCGGCCTCGGCTTCGGTGAGTCCTACCGAGGCTACTTGAGGCATCGAGAACACCGCGCGCGGCACGAATCGTCGGTCAGCGCTGATCATCGAGATGGGATGCAGCAGGTTGTGCTGCACAAGACGCGCGTCCTTGTTGGCGGCATGCTTGAGCTGCTGACGAGAGGACACATCACCAAGGGCGAAGACCCCCGCTGCGCTGGTCCGCTGGTACTCGTCGACGATGATCAACCCATCATCGTCGGCCTCGATGCCACCACGATCCAGATCGAGGGTGTCGCCGTTGGGCGTACGTCCGGTGGCGACGAGCAAGATCTCCGCATCCAGATATTCCGGTAGCCCCTTTGGCCCCTCGATGTGCACTCGTACGCGCCCATCGGCAGCGGTTTCAACCGACGTCACGCTGGTGTTGACTCGGACATCGACTCGCCTGCCCAAGAGCTCGGTGAATCGCTTCGCTATGTCGGAGTCCTCGCGCCTGAGCAGAACGTCCGAGCGGTTCAGCACTGTGACCGCAGTTCCGAATGCGGAGAATACGTGGGCAAACTCAGCGGCGATGTACCCGCCACCGATGATGATCATTGATTGTGGCCGCTCAGCAAGCCGCATTACGGTGTCGGAGGTATGGAAGTCCACTGAGCTCAAGACCGCTCAGCTCCGGGATCACCGGACGGCTACCGGCAGCGATCACGATCTGGTCTGCAGTGATCGTCTCGGCCGCGCCAACGTCCAGCTCCCGCAGCCCGACAAAGCGTGCCCGCCCCTCGAAGACGGTGACATTGTCGCTTTGCTCGCGATAGGCCCGTCCTTTGGCAGCCTTGGGATCAATCCGGCCGAAGATCCGATCTCGGATCTCTCGCCACCGCACATCGGAAAGGTCTAGGTCGACCCCGAGTCTTTTTGCCTGAATCGTTGAGCCGGCGAGGTCGGCCGGATAAACGAACATCTTGCTGGGGATGCAGCCAACATTGAGGCAGGTTCCGCCGAAGGTTCCCATCTCGACCAACGCAACGCTGAGGTGGTCGAACCTCTCGTCGATGATCGAATTTCCAGAACCGGTGCCGATGATGCAGAGGTCAAAGTGCCGCACTCCGACATCGTGCCAGCAAGCTCCTAGCGTTACTCGTCGGTAGCGCTTGCCGCCCACTGCGAAATCGGAACAGGATAAGGCGGTGGGTGGCACAAGCCTCGGCGGCAGACTGAGCCGTCATCGCCGGAACCGGATCTCTTACCTTGCTTTGCTCCGGCGCTCCAGCAACTACACCATGCATGCGTGGTATGTCCGGGTCACCGCGCTGGTGATCATCGCCGCGCTGTCCATCGGCAGTCGGAGCAGCGTATTGGCGATCGGGCTGTGCGTCGCGGCGTCCATCGGCAGCTATCTGCTGTGGGCCAACGAGCGTCACCTGCGGCTCGGCACCAAACCGCGCTTCTGGCTGTCTCAGGTCTATCTGCGCAACGTGATCAAAACCGATGGTGTGCATCGGCTGAGCCTTGGCTCGTACTTCGAGATCCCCGAAGCCTGCGTGCTGATCGCGATCCCGGCATGGATAGCGACCGATGATCCGTTGCTGGCGCGGCTCATCATGCTGGCCGCCGCCACCGTCTTCCTGATCACGACGTCATTGCTGATCTTCAACGACCACACCTGGTTCAATCCCGAAGAAGTGGATCCTCCGGCGTGGCACGAGATCTTCCGGTTGCTGGCGGGGCCAATTACCGCGCTGCCAGTCTGTCTGATCGCGCTGCCAGCAGATTGGGAACCGAACGGTTGGCTTGCCGCGCTAGCCATCTCGCTGATGCCACTCGCAGTCGTGGGGTCACGAATCTCCGATACTGACCTGATCATGAAGACGCTGCCCGACCTGGTCCAAGGAGAGTCGCATGCCGGGCGTGAGTTAGTGATCAGCGAGACGCACGGCGCGCTCTCCACCAATCTCCGGCTCATCGAGCAGCGAGCCCGGGAAATTCGCGAGATTTCGCCTTCCCTCTACGAGCTGGCCGTTTCGGCCAACAGCAGGCTCCGCGAGACGCTGACGCTCGGCCAGATCGGCCGTTACAGCTCGACCAGTGTGCAGAATCTCGAGGCTCCGGTACTGACGTTGGCGCGGGCCGTCGGGGCCAAGGCCGACATCAATATCAGTGTCAACGCGCTGTCCGCCGACGATCGTGATCTTGCGCGGTTGGTGCTGAACGACCTGGTTGGCAATGCCTTGAACGCAGGTGCCGGCGCAATTGACGTAGCGATCGCACCGGATGACGAACGGGTTGCCATCTCAGTGACTGATGATGCGCCTCCGATGGCTGACGGAGTGTGGAAGACTCCCGGAACAAGTTCGGCGCGACTGGAGGCTCGGCTGGGAGACCTATCCGGATCCCTGACCTCCACACAGAACGGCGCCAACAAAACCGTTACCGCCCGCTGGGTGCCCGAAAGTGAGTGATCAATTCCACAGATGATCAAGCGTCGACAGTTGATCACGGGGCGTGAGCGTCGGGAATCGCGCGCCGCCGTGCTGAGGAGGAGCGAGCAGACATGCTTTTCGTCTGCGAGCGATGACGAAGTATGGCGCGATTCCAAGCGCGATGCGCGAACGCCCAAAGCAAGGGCGATGGGGGTCAGCGGTAGCACATGGTTGGCGTACTGCTGGTTGACGACGTGCCCGGTGAGCGGGCGAACTTCGAGCAAGCATTCGGACGCGACCTTACGGTGGCGCCCTCGATCGACCAGCTGAACGAGCAGCTGCGTCGCGGCCTGATGTGGGACCTGGCGTTCGTGGACTTCAATCTGAGTTCCCAGACCAGCACCGGCCTCACCGCCTTGCTTCGGCTGCACCATGAGCGGCCCGCGACTCAGACCGTGACCTACAGCCAGTTCACCGAGAGCGGCCGTACCCTTTACGCCGCCGCCGCACATCACTGGTTCAAAGCGTCAGCACTGATGGACAAGACCAAGAACGATCCCGGCACCCTCGTGCACTACCGAGAGTCGATCTGCAATGGCGTCAATCCCACGCCGGTGCCTTGGCAGCGGCGACTTCAGTGGGCTCCGCTGATCGACAGCCTGCTCGCTGATGCATCGTGGGTGAGGATCTGGCGCGCGCTCCGCGATGCAGCCGGCGACATGGCGCTCGTCGCTGAGCTGCTGCATGTCGATTCCAGCAGCCTGCGGGGCTTCAAGGACCGCGCGACCGAGGCAGCCATCCAGTTCAACGAGAAGTTTCACGACATTCCGCACCCGGGGCGTACCCGTAACAAGAAGGGCATCCTGGCCGCGTTCGCTGCCGAACATCGTCACTTCCTCACTGCGCCGGACCTTTCGACGGTGATGTCACCGGGTACCCGGCGCCGCTCGTAACCGCTCCGATTAGCTCGGCGCGCGCTCCCGTGGCAGCGCAAGGTAGTGCTGACGCTCAGCCGGCTCGAAGTGCTCGATCGCATAACGCAGGGCGGTACGTGGCATTCTCGGCGCATACTGATCAAGAAAATGACGCAGTTCGTCACGATCGACGCGCTTGCCAGCTTCGCGCAACGACCAGCCGACGGCCTTGTGAATGAGGTCGTGGCGATCAGGCAACAAGATCACAGCCAGCCGATACAGATCAGATGTCTCGCCCCGGCGCAGGAAGTGCTGACTGCTGACCATGGCAATTCTGCGATCCCAGAGCCACTCAGATTCGACCAGCTCGTAGAGCGGCGCCCGGTCGCGATCAAGCAGGTAACTGCCGACGATCGGGCGGCAGCTGACATCGACCAGGTCCCAGTTGTTCACCCAGCGGGTGTTGTCGAGATAGGTGTCATAGATCAGCTGTCAGCTCCGCGGCATCTGCAGATTTCTTGGCGCTCTTGGTGGCGCGCTCGCTCATCACCAGCAACGCGATCATCCGATGCTCGTGGATCGGGCTATGCAGCATCGGAAGCCACTGATCGGGTTCGAACGCTGAGGTGACGTACGGTTTGGCGAACTCGCGCAGCTCACCGAGTTTGAGGCCAAGGAAGATGTCGCCTTCTCCGTAGCTTCCTGGTGCCACCTTGAAGTACCTGGCTAGCGCCCGGGCGTTCTCTGGGCTGGCGGCGGCATCCATCGCCGCTACGAGGTCGTCCATGATCGCCACACTGCCACCAGGCGCCGACTCTTTCTGGCCTGAACGAGCATCGTATGAAACTGGTACGGACACAAACTACACATTTCCTATAGTGAGACAGGGGATTGCTCGTCGAGCTGATCGTGTCTAACGTTGGGCCTCGACCAACAGATGTCACACACCAACTGGTGCCCACAACGGAGGACACACGACGTGAACGAGTTGCTGCACCGCAGGCTCCATGTCGACCTGCGGCGTACCGCTAGCTCGGGCTGTCAGCCAGCCTGCTAAGCGCGAACGCGCTTCCATCGCCGCGACGTTACGCCGCAGCCTCTTGATCATCTCTTTACGTCGAAGGATCTTCCATGCCCAAGAAAGATAGAAGTCGCATCAACCTCATCAAGATTGCTACAGACCTCGCCAATCAGCGCGCCTTGTGGGAGCCACTCGTGTCCTACGATTCGGCCGCTCGGTATTACGTTCGCCTCGCCCGCGAGCAGGAGTTCGAGGCGTGGCTGCTGACCTGGCTGCCCGGCCAGGGCACCGACTGGCATGATCACGGTGGCAGTGCTGGCACCTTCATCACTCTGCGTGGCGTGCTGACCGAGCAGCAAGCCGAGGTTGGCTATGGTCCACCGCGGATCATTCCGGGAGGCAGAGAGCTGGTCGCCGGTACGTTGCGGTCGTTCGGTTCGCGACACGTCCACCACGTCAGTAATCGCGGAGTCGAGCCGGCGGTGAGCCTGCACGTCTACGCCCCGTCATTGGTCGAGATGCACCAGTACGAGGCGCGGGGTGACCAGCTCCACGTCGTGAGTTCTCAGCTGGTCGGGGTGAGCTGGTGATCACTGCTGAGCGGGCGGATACCGAGTCAGCCAGCAGACCAAGGACCATCGACCAGGTGCTCGAATCGGCCCGGAGGCGGATTGCACGACTCACTCCGCTGCAGGCCGAGCAAGCGTGGCGGGCTGGTGCCGTCCTGGTCGACATCAGGCCCGCAGCACAGCGTGAGGCCGAGGGCCTCGTACCTGGAGCCTTGATCATCGAGCGCAACGTCTTGGAGTGGCGTTTCGATCCCAGCAGCGACGCGCGGCTGCCCATTGCCGACTACGATCTGCAGGTCATCGTGGTCTGTCAGGAGGGTTACACGTCGAGCCTCGCGGCCGCCGCGCTGCAGGACATCGGCATCCATCGAGCGACCGATGTGATCGGTGGGTACGCCGCCTGGCGCGAGCTGCTCTGAAGCCCTGAGGTGGTGCGTTTCGCAGCACAGGCGTGACAGCAGACCTGTCAGGTAAGCCTTCGAGGTACGTTTCCCCGCACGGGTTGTTAAACGTGCCGCCGGGGGTAGCGGCTGTCGGGCGGGCACTGCGGGTCTTGCAGGCTGGATCTGGGCTAGATACCGGCGTAGGAGTGCAGGCCGGAGACGAACAGATTGATTCCCACGAAGTTGAACCAGAACGACGCGAGGCCAACGATCGCGATCACGGCGGCCCTCGTGCCGCGCCAGCCGGCCGTGGAGCGAGCGTGCAGATAGCCGGCGTAGATCACCCAGGTGACCAGAGCCCAGGTCTCCTTGGGATCCCAGCCCCAGTAGCGCCCCCACGCGTACTCGGCCCAGATTGCGCCGGCAACCACCGTGAATGTCCACAGCGGGAACGCGAAGGCGAGGAATCGATACGCGATCAAGTCGATCTTGCGCGAGCTCGGCAGTCGCTCGAGGTAACCGTGTACGTTGTTCCGTTCCTCGGCGCGCTTCTTGACCAGGTAGAGGATCGACATCACTCCGCCGACATTGAACGCGGCCCCTGAGATGGCAGCTGCCACGATATGGATCAAGAACCACACCGAGTGCAGCGCTGGAACCAGCGGCGCCACCGCAACGTAGAAGACGGTCACCGCAAGGCCGTTTCCTACCGCTGCCAGCAGGGTGACCGGCAGGCCCAACCAGCGGACGCCGGCCCGCCAGACCATGATCAGGTACACCCCGACGATGAAGACCATCGCCATAATGGTGAACTCGAACATGTTGCCCCACGGCGCGCGGTGCGCGGCCAGCGCCCGAGTCAGGACGCCGGCGACGCTCAGCAAGAATCCGATGATGGTCAGCGCTACGCCCATCCGGCCGAACTGCTCGACGCGGCGGCTAACGGCTGCCTGGTCTTGTGGCCCAGAGGCCGAGCCTGACTGATAGTGCCCTTCGACAGGCGCCGTCCTGAGCTTGTCGAAGGGCTCAGGGCGCACGACAAGCTCAGGGCGCACATTGTCGGCGGCCGCAACATTGACCAGCTCCCGCTCAGCGGGTTCGGTCACGGTGAGCCGGCGGGCAGCTGCCCACTCGGCTGCATGAGCGAACATGGCGAGCATGTAGACGACTGCCGAACTCACCAAGGCGAGATTGGAGTAGTACTCGTATCTCACGTTGCGCTCACATCCTCAGGGCGGGACACCTCGGCAGCTAGCTCGGCGACGTCCTCCGTCAGGCCGGCACGAGCGTCCGCCCGGTCCAGGCCGCCGACTTCCACCACCCTATGGCCTGGCTCGCCGCGGACTCGAATCCATACCCGACGCGGCCGCACGAACAGTGACAGGCACAATCCGGTCACCGCAAAGGCCAAGGCAATCAAGGAAATCGGTACGCCGGGGGTGTCGCCGATCTGCAGCTTGACCCACCGCACCCACCCGTCCAGCTGGATCGAGCCCTTGCCATCGGGAAGATTGACACCATCGCCGACCTTGAGGGCGATGCGGACCGGCTGGCCATCGGCTTGCCTCAGCTGGCGGAGGCCGGTGGGGTCGAGGGAATAGACGTTCTCCGGCTTGCCCGTCTCCACTCGCGGCGGTCCGTACCACACGTTGGCGAACATCGCTGGATTGAGGGCGTCGGGGAAGACCGAGTGCGGTCCTTGATCATCGAGCACCGCCGTGGGCAAGAACAGCGCTTCGAACGCCAGGCGCTCGGGACGGGCGTCGGGGGCCTTGATAGCACCGACGGAGGTGAAGTTGCCGTCCTGCGGAAGCATCACCACCGGGCCCGAGAACGCGACGTTGCCCTGGGCATCCTTGACGGTGACCTTGGGAGCGTAACCATGGCCGATCAAGTGCACCGTCGTGCCACCGATGCGGAGCGGCTTGTTGACCTCCAGCACCTCCTGGCGAGGTGCTGCGCCAGGCCGTTCGGTGACCTCGACATTGGCGCGGAACAGCCGGGCAGCTCCGCGTTGCACCGGGCCGGTCTCGAACCTCACATCGAAGTCCTTCACCGTTACGCTGAACGGCGCAAGGTCAGCCTCACTGAACTGGGCTCCCGGCCGAGAAGTCGTCGAATTGGGTGAGGTTGTTGGAAAAGCCCTGACCAACGACCACCACGCTGGTGCCGCGGAAACCCCACAGCGCGCCGATCGCCACCCCAACCAGCACGAAGACCAGGCTGATATGGAACACCAGATTGCCGGCCTCGCGTAGGTAGCCACGCTCGGCCGCCACGCTGTCGCCTGCTGTGTCGACGCGGTAGTGCCGCTGACGGAGTGCAGCGGCGGCTCGGCCCAAGTACACCGTCATCCTGATCTGCAATATCCGCCTTGGCGTACGCGGGTAGCCGGGCCAGGTTGCGTGGCGTCTTGGGCGGCCGGGCTCGCAGCGCCCGCGCGTACATGCCAACGCGGGGGATGATGCACCCGACGAGGGAGACGAAGAGCAGCAAGTAGATTGCGGAGAACCACGGCGAGGTATAAACGCTGAACAGGCCGACCCTGTCGTAGATCGGGCCGAGCCTGGGGTGTTCGTTGATGAAGTCACTGACGCGGACCGGCGAAATCCGGCGTTGCGGCACCAGCGAGCCCGGAATGGCGGCGAGCGCGAGCGCGAACAGCAAGATCAGCGCCGTACGCATCGAGGTCAGCTGGGTCCACAGATACCGTAAGCCGCCACGCCAGCCCAGTTTGGGCAGGTCTGGTCGGTCTGCTCGGTTGGACTCTGCCGCCGACTCGCGGGTCTTGATAGCTGTCACGTCAAATTACCGTCTCGAAGCTCGACGCCCACTGTCGCAGAACGGCGGTAAGCGTGTTCCAGGTGCCGGTGACCAGTAACAGACCGACGATGATCATCGAGATGCCACCGATCCGCATGATCAGCAGCTGCCGCTCTCTCAGGAACGCGATGGCCCGGGCCATCTTGGTGAAGGCGAGTCCGGCGATCACGAACGGGATGCCGAGCCCGAGTGCGTAAACGAAGCCGAGCAATCCCCCGCGTAGCGCAGTGCCTTCGTTGAAGCCTAGGTTGACGACCACTCCCAGCGTCGGCGACAGGCAGGGTGTCCAGCCAAGGGCGAAAACCACGCCCACCAACGGCGCCACGGCGACGCCCACCGTGGGAATGCGATGGATCCTCAAGTCACGTTGGCCGATCTGCAGTACGCCGGCAAAAATCAAGCCAAGTACGATGATCAACACGCCGAGCACGCGGGTGATCACGCTGCGATACTCGGCAAGCAGCCGGCCAGCCGAGCCGGCGACGACACCGGTGATCACAAACACCACCGCAAATCCCAGCACGAAGAGCGACGCGCCGGCCAGCATCCGGCCGCGACGCGGAGTGCCCTCGACGACCTCGGCGGCACCTAAGCCTGTTGCGTAGGAGAGGTAGCCAGGCAGCAGCGGAACAACGCACGGCGAGAAGAAGGACACCAAGCCAGCGAGCAGAGCGACGGGGAGCGCCAAGATCATCGAGCCGCCGACAGCTGTCTCGGCCCAGGTAGCGAGGTCGAGAGGGGTCATCTACCGACCGTCCGCGACGTCATTGATCATGTCTACCAGCGTGATCTTGGAGACCTCGCTCAGTACCCGGACGGCCAGCCGTCCTTGCCGGTCGATGATCAGCGTCGATGGAATGGCGCTCGGCGGAAGGTCGCCGGAGAAGGCCAGCAGCACCTTGCCGCTAGGGTCGTAGATGCTCGGATAGCTGATCTTGAAGCTGCGTACGAAGGCCTCAGCCGGAGCCGGATCGTAGTCCTTGCTGGTGATGCCGACGAACTGGGCAATGTCCTTGGTCTCCACACTCGCCGCCTGTAGGTCCGGTGCCTCCTTGCGACATGGTGGGCACCAGGAACCCCAGACGTTGATCACCACGACTTTGCCGCGGTAGTCCTGCGTTGAGATCGGCTTGCGGTCGCCGAGTGCGGGACCCGAGACCGCCGGCAATTCCTTCCGTTGGTCTGGCGGCACCCGAGTCAGATTGCCTTGCACTTGGGGATAGCCGGCTTGGCCGGCGCTTCGGGTCTGTTCGTCCGCCCCGGTGCCAGCGCATGCTGCCAACATCAGCATGGCGGCCAACACTGCACCAATGCGGAGAGGGGCACGCGCGATCCGCGGCGAGCGGGGCGAGCCAATTAAACACCGGATCGCGGCCCTCGCCGTGCTGAGGCGGAGCGAGCAGACACGCTTTACCGTCTGCGAACGACAACGAAGTAGGCGAGCTCGAAGGCGCGATCCGCGCGGAGCGAGCGAAGCGAGTGGAGCAATCCAACACAGCATCAGGCCCCTGCGACAAACTTCTTGGTCTGGTGCGGCCTGAGCAGCTCGGCAGCCGGTTCGGCGTAGCTGACCGACGTGACATGCGCGTCGATGTAGCTGAACGAGGTCACGCTGCCCAAGGTGCACTGGCGCTTGCGCGGGTCATGAGCCATCCGCCGCCCCTCCGCATCGCTACGCGCGATCCAGATCGGAAGCTGGTGCGTCACGATCACCGCCTCATGGCCGACCGCGGCACCAGCCGCGTCTCTCATTGCGGGGCGCATTCTGGCCAGGATGTCGGTATAGGGCTCGCCCCAGCTCGGCCGCGACGGATTGCGAAAGTACAGCCAGTTCCTCGGATTACGCAGCGCGCCATCAAAGGAAAGCCGCAGTCCCTCGAAATGGTTCGCCGCCTCGATGACCCGAGCGTCGATGACGACCGGTAGACCAAGCGCTTCGGCAATAGGCTCCGCCGTTTCTTGTGCGCGTTCCAGCGGCGAACTCCGGATATGCACCACGTCCCGGTGCCGGAAATAGTCGGCAACCCGCTCAGCCATCTCCCTGCCGCGCTCGGAGAGGTGATAGTCGGGCAGCCGGCCGTAGAGCAGCCCGGCCGGGTTGTGCACCTCACCGTGTCGCACGAGATGCACAATCGTCCGGCTCTGACCCATCCCGGCCTCCTCGTTCGCTATCCCGAGGCGCTTGCCGCGGCTGCCGCCGCAGCCGGTAGCGCTTCGACGATTCGACTCATCGCTCTATCATCGTGCGCCGCGGAAAGAAACCAAGCTTCGTACCCGCTCGGCGGCAAGTAAACACCGGACCCGAGCATCGAGTGAAAGAACGCCGCATACGCGCCGGTGGACTGCCGCCCGGCGGTAGCGTAGTCCGGCACGGCTGTCACGTCCTCCGTCACGAAGAAAACGCTGAACAAGTTCCCAGCATTTTGAATGACGTACGGGACTCCGGCGGCATGCAAGGCGGTACCTATCTCGGCCCGCAGCGACGCCGCCGTGCGGTCGATCTGTTCATAGATCTCGGCGGTTGCCAGTCGGAGCGTGGCCAGGCCGGCCGCGGTGGCAATGGGGTTTCCAGAGAGGGTGCCGGCCTGATAGACGCCCCCTACCGGAGCCAGGTGCTGCATCAGATTCGCGTTGCCGCCGAATGCTGCCGCAGGAAAGCCGCCACCCATCACCTTTCCAAAGGTCATCAGATCGGGCCGCACGCCATCAAGCCCGAACTGTCCCGAGCGACTCACCCGGAAGCCCGTCATCACCTCATCGGAGATGAACAGAGCGCCGTTGGCGCGGGCGATGGCTGCCAGGAAGGCGTTGAAGCCGATGCCGTCCTCTGTGCCAGGCGGGATGACGCCCATGTTGCCGGGGGCAGCCTCGGTGATCACGGCTGCGATGTCTTCGCCGAAGCTGTCGAAGGCCTCCCGTACGGCGGCTCGGTCGTTGTAGCCCAGCACCACAGTGTCGGCAATCGTTGCCTCGGTCACGCCGGGTGTGCCGGGTATCGCGAGAGTCGCAACTCCCGAACCCGCAGCGGCGAGCAGGGCGTCAACGTGGCCGTGATAGCAGCCGGCAAACTTGATGATCTTGTTCCTGCCCGTGATGCCGCGCGCGAGGCGCAGCACGGACATGGTCGCCTCGGTACCCGAGTTCACCAGGCGGACCTGCTCAACGGGCATTCGATCGATGATCTCCGCAGCAAGATCAACTTCGGCGATGGTCGGTGCACCGTACGAGGTTCCGCGCTGCGCCGCCTCGGCCACGGCGCCGATGACCTCCGGATGGGCGTGACCGAGCAGCATCGGCCCCCACGAGCACACCAGGTCCACCAGCTCATTGCCGTCGATGTCGTAGAGGTACGCGCCGCTGGCCCGGGCGATGAACCGCGGCGTACCGCCGACTGACTTGAATGCCCGGACCGGTGAGTTGACACCGCCGGGGGTTACGGCCTGGGCCCGCTCGAAGGCGGCCTCGCTGTTTACTGTGCTGGACGCTGATCGGACGGTCATTGGACCCTGAGCCGCGTCGCCCACTCCATGGCCCAGTAGCTCAAGATCACATCGGCACCTGCGCGTCGAATCGAGGTCAGAGCCTCGTTGATCACTGCGTCTCTATTGATCCAGCCGTTAGCCGCAGCCGCCTCCACCATCGCGTACTCCCCCGACACGTTGTAGGCCGCAACCGGTAGGTTGACGGCCTCGCGCACCGCGCGTACCACATCCAGGTAGCCGAGGGCAGGCTTGACCATTACGATGTCGGCACCCTGCTCGACATCAAGTGCGACTTCCCGGAGCGCCTCCCGCACATTGGCCGGATCCTCCTGGTAGGTCCTGCGATTGCCCTTCAGCGAGGAGCCAACCGCCTCGCGGAATGGGCCGTAGAACGCCGAGGCGTATTTCGCCGAGTAGGCCAGGATCGCCACATCTGCGGCGCCTGACGCATCCAACGCCTTACGGATGACGCCGACCTGGCCGTCCATCATGCCGCTGGGCCCGACCATGTGGCTGCCGGCGTCCGCATGCAGTACGGCCATCTGCGCGTAGATCTCGATCGTCGCGTCATTGTCGACTGTCCCCGACGGAGTGAGGACGCCGCAGTGTCCGTGATCGGTGAACTCATCCAGACACACGTCAGACATCACGAGGCAGTCGTCGCCGACTTCCTGACGCGCCGCCCGAATGGCGGCGGTCAAGATGCCGTTCGGATCGAGTGCTCCGGAGCCGCGGGCATCCTTGTGCTCCGGCACGCCGAAGAGCATGACGCCCGCTAGACCCGCGTCGGCGGCCTCGACCGCCGCCTTCCGGAGCGTGTCGAGAGTGTGTTGCACCACCCCAGGCATGGAACTGATCGGGCGCGGCTCCCGCAGCCCCTCTGCAACGAACATGGGCAAGATCAATTGGCGCGGCTCGAGGCTGGTCTCGGCAACCATCCCGCGCATGGCCCCTGTGGTCCGTAATCGCCTGGGGCGGCTGGCTGATGCCCTGCGGGCTGAGCTTGTCGAAGCCCGGGATGCTGCCCTTCGACAGGCTCAGGGCGCATGCGCATTGATCAGACACGACGCCGGGTGCCAGGGCGGCGCTGCGACGGCTTCAGGACCGGCTCGCCGGCCTCCAGGAACGCGTCACGGCGCTGTGCGGCGAAGCTGGCCAAGGCATCGGCCAGATCCACCACCGATGGCTTGGCGGCGATGACGTCCACCCGCAGCCCATGCTCCTCACAGGTTCGCGCCGTCGCCGGCCCGATGGCCGCGATGATCGTCGACGCATGCGGCTTCCCGGCGATGCCGACCAGGTTGCGCACCGTCGACGAAGACGTGAAGACCACGGCGTCGAATTTGCCGGTCTTGATCGCTTCACGCACCGGCGCCGGGGGCGGTGTCGCCCGCACCGTCCGATAGGCGGTCACGTCCTCGACCTCCCAGCCTGCACGCCTCAGGCCCTCGGCCAGCGTTTCAGTGGCAATGTCGGCTCGCGGTAGGAAGACCCGATTGATCGGATCGAGCACCTCGTCGTACGGCGGGAACTCGGCGGCCAGACCAGCGGCCGACTGCTCGCCCTCTGGCACCAGGTCCGGCTCGATTCCCCAAGCCTGCAGGGAATGCGCGGTCACCTCGCCGACGGCCGCCACCTTCAGACCAGAGAAGGCCCGAGCGTCCAGCCCGTACTCTTCGAACTTTTCCCGTACGGCCCGCACGGCATTGACCGAGGTGAAGGCAACCCACTCGTAGCGGCCTTCGACCAACCCTCTGATTGCCTTGTCCATCTGCAACGGACTGCGTGGCGGTTCAACCGAGATGGTGGGCACTTCTTCGCTGTGCGCTCCATAGGTCCGCAGCCTGGCGACCATAGGCGCGGCCTGGTCCTTGGTACGAGGCACCAGCACCCGCCAGCCGAACAGCGGCTTGGTCTCATACCAGCTCAGCTCGTGACGCTGCTCGGCAGCAGCTCCAATGATCACGTGCACGGGATCGGAGGCCGGCGCTCGTACCGACCGCACAGCGGCAGCCAGTCCATCGAGATTTGTGCTGAGGGTGATCTGTTCCGTACTGCCGCCATGCAGTGTGACGACAACATGATCATCTCCTGGTCGGCCAGCAGCTTTGGCCGCCTCGACCAGACCGCTCACCATCGACACCACGGTGCTGACCACGATCGTTGCGGCTGATCCCCACTGGGCCGTTCCGCTCTTGCTGAACTTGCCGTCGGTGACGGAGGCGAACTGCACGCCTCCAGCATGGATCAAGTCGATGCCGGCGTACTCGGGCACGGCCGTCAGGCTCGAGACCCCTGGCACCACCTCGAAGTCGATACCACCGCGTACGCACGCCGCGGCCTCGTCGGCGACGGCATTGTCCAAGAACGGATCGCCCGTCACGAGACGTACGACTCGGCTACCTGTGGAGGCTTGCTTGAGCACGATCTTGGCCCGGGCCGAAGGACTCAACGGCTTGCGCGCCTCGGTCAGGCCGATCGCGATCACCTCGGCATCCTCGGAAAGCGTGATCGCTGGGTGCTCGAGGATCTCGCGTTGCCGATCATTGTCGAGGATGACCGAATTAGCATCGGCGAGTGCGGCAATGGCGCCGAGTGTCAACAGATCAGGATCACCAGGGCCGGTGCCGACGAAGATCACCCGACCTTTGGCGATAGGTGCGGTTGGAGTAGCTGAGGGGGAGGTCCGGGGCCTACGAGCCGAGGATGTGCTCACTGATTCCTCGCGTTCTGTTGTATCAGTCCGGCCGCCTCGCAGGCGGTCGAGCCTAGGTTGTTCAGACGTTTCGCTCCCGCAACTTCGCCAGCACCTCACCAGCATGGTTGGCCCCAAACTGCTGCGGATCCTTCGTTGATCCGTGCACCTCCAGCCGTACCGCTGGGCCTGCTTTGGTTGGTTCTGACAAGTTGCTCAGTAACGTTCTCCCAATTACGGCGGTCAGAGTCAAATCGAGACTTGTACCACGGATCGCTTCGACGACAGCATGGGCCCCCACCGGTGCCGTACAACCAGCCTCCAGCGTGGCCAGAAAAGCCCGCTCTACAAGGGATTCTGCATGCGCAACGAGGTTGTCGAGATCTGCCAAATGGCGACGAAACTCAATGCTGAGAGAACGATGAATTTCTAGGGCGAGGGCCCCTTGTCCAGGTGCTGGAAGCATCACCTGATGATCAAGAATCTGTGCTGGAAGCTGCTTGACGACGAGGTCGCCGGTAGTTGTCGCCGGCTCACCCAGTACGCCGAGCCGGCGCAACCCGGCGGCTGCCAAGATCACCGCGTCGACGACGCCTTCTCGCGCTCGCTCGATCCGGGTCTCGACGTTGCCCCGAATCGGTACGACGTCCAGCTTGAGATTCCGGCCGGCCGCCCAATCCAAGATCTGCATCTCGCGTCGTGGCGCGCCGGTCCCGATCCGCATGCCATCGGCCAGATCATCGAGCCGGCAACCCACGAGCACATCACGGTGTCTTCGCGCGTCGGAATCGCGATGATCTCCAGATCCTCCGCGGGCGCTGTCGGCAAGTCCTTCAGCGAGTGCACCGCGACATCGATTTCGCCACGTCGCAGGGCATCGCGTACGGCGCTGACAAAGACCCCGGAACCGCCGATCTCGGTGAGATGCCGCTGATCAACATCGCCGGTAGTCGTAATGCCAACGAAGCTCGACTCTATGCCGCCGGTCGCCAGGGCAGTGGCGATCTGGTCCGCCTGGGCGCGGGCCAGCGAGGACCGACGCGCGCCGAGCCGGACCGGCCGGGTGCGGGGGACTGTTTTCATTGGGGCCAGCTGAACATGGCTAAGGCCCGACCTCGGGTGTCATGACTGCCGCGACGGCCTGCGGGTCGAGGGCGAAGAGCACCCGCAACGCAGCCGCGTAATCGACCGCATCCGGCTCCGAGGACAACTCTTGGACGCGCACCGTCGGTGTGTGCAGCAGCTTGTCGACGATGCGTCGCATGCTGCGTTGGATCTGTTCGCGTTCATGATCATCAAGTTGAGGCAGCCGGGCCTCGAGGCGACGCAGTTCGCCGGCTACGACGTCGGAGGCCATGGAACGCAAGGCGACGACGGTCGGGGCGACGTGGGCCGCGCGGCGCAAGCCGAGGAAGTGGGCCACCTCTTCCCGAACGAGGTCGCGGGCGTCCTCGATTTCTTGGGCACTAGCAACGTCTGGCTGGTCGGTGACGAGACGATCAAGGTTCACCAGGGAAATACCGTGTTCCACCACCTCGGGTGCGACGTCAGCGGGAAGTGCAAGATCGACGACTCCGCGCACCGGCGTACCGGCCAGGTCGGCTGGGCCGATGGTGAGCGTACGCGCGCCGGTGCAGGTGACCAGAAGATCGGTGACGGCCAAGGCCTGCGGCAGATCTGAAAGCGGCACCGCTGTTCCGCCGACAGCGTCAGCCAATCGCTCAGCGTGTGCCAGCGTGCGGTTGGCGCATGTCACCGATGCGCCGTCGGCTGCCGCTGTTCGTGCCGCTAGTCCAGCCATCGCACCGGCGCCCACGACGAGCACCCGACGACCCTCCAGCGCACCCAACTCGTCAGTGAGGAGCCGGTACGCAGCAGTGATGAGCGAACGGCCAGCCGCGCCGATTCCGGTTTCCGTGTGGACCCGCTTGCCGACTCTGATCGCTTGCTGGAACAAGGAATTGAGGACAGTGCCGACGGTCTCATGAGCCTGGCTGAGGGTTAGTGCGCCCCTGACCTGTCCGAGAATCTGGCTTTCTCCGATCACGAGCGATTCCAGCCCGGCGGCAACCGAGAATGTGTGGGCGACCGCACCCTCGTCGAAGAAGACCGCACACAATGACCGCAGCTCACCCGGCCTCAGACCGGCTATGTCAGCAAGAGCCTGTGTCGCATCGTCCAAAGCGCCGTGGAAACGGGTAACCGATGCATACAACTCGGTGCGATTGCAGGTGGACAAGACCACTGCCTCGTCGATGTGTTCGGAGCCGATGAGCTGCTCGGCGAGCTTGGCCGATGCGGGAGCATCCAGCGCCAGCTGGGCCAGATGAGAGACCGATGTCGACTTGTGCGAGACGCTGACCACCAGGATGCTCACTAGCTGGTCCTCCTACTCTTGGCCAGGATCTGGCTGTCGTCGCTCTTGCGCTGCTCGTGGTAGGCGAGGATCTGCAGTTCCTGGCCGAGGTCGACCTTGCGTACGTTGACGCCCTCCGGCACCACGAGGACCGTCGGTGCAAAGTTCAGGATGCTGGTGACCCCGAGGTAGACGAGACGGTCGGCGACGGACTGGGCGGCATCTGCGGGAGTCGCAATCACAGCGATCACGGCGCCGGTCTTTGCCACCACGTCTTCGAGTTCGCTGAGGTCGGCGATGGCGAGACCATGAATGCCCTTGCCCACCAGATCGGGAGAGGTGTCGATCAAGCCGACGACCCGAAACCCGTGCGAGTAAAAGCCGGAGTAGTTAGCCAGCGCCGTACCGAGATTGCCCAAGCCCACGATGATCACGGGCCAGTCGTGGGCCGAGCCCACCACCCGGCCGATCTGGAATCGCAGGTAGGCGACGTCGTAGCCGACGCCGCGGGTGCCGTACGAGCCAAGGTAGGAGAGATCCTTGCGGAGCTGGGCCGAGTTCACCCCGGCCGCCTCGGCGAGCGCGCCGCTGCTAATGGTGTCGATCCGCTGCTCCGCCAGCTGGTTAAGTGCGCGAAGGTAAACCGGCAGTCGCGCAACAGTGGCGTCCGGAATTCCCTTCAGAGTGGGTACGGCTCGCCAATGCTGCGTTGCCGCCGCGCGCGGCGGAGGGTCGGTCGGGAAGCTCTGCGACACGCAACTCCTGAATCGGCGCTCGGATCTGGTCCAAACATCGCCACTCTAGGGCGTTTGTGAACATGTGCACAAACTTATGGAGAGCTGCTCGCGCATCGCGCGCTGGAGTCCGCCTACTTCGTTGTCGCTCGCAGAGGAAGAACGCCTCCGCTCCCTCCTCCTCAGCACGCGGGCGCGCGATTCCCGACGCTCGCAGCTAGCCGAGACGGATGGTGCTCACTTTGAACGCTCTTTGCCTTGCCCTACGTCGAAGGTAGCGAGATAGGCCTGGCCGCGCGGCGAGAGCCGGTAGCCGCGCTCGAGCGACTCAGTGAGCCCGAGCGCCTTGAGGCGGCGCACCCGGATCTTGTACGCGGCCCGCTCCTGGCCGGCCTCGGCAGCCAGCTCGGTCGATACGACACCAGGCAGCCGCTGGATCTGCCGCAAGGTGCTGCGCGTCCAAGGCTGGTCGGCGGCACGATCCATCCGGTCGAGCTTGGTATTCAGCGCCGCGACATCGTCTGGATGAAGTGAGTCGGCGCTGCGCAACGCGACTCGTGGATCGGGTCCGGCCAGGACGATGCCAATCCGATAGAGATCGCCGCGACCTTTTCCGCTACACCACTTCAGTAGCGCCGCGACCGAGTCGAAGCCAGCTGCGGCAGCGTCGCTCTCGGTCAACTGCTCCTCGTCGGCCGGCGTAATCGAGGTGATCTCAACGACGCCGGCGGAGGTGGTGAACCTGGCTCCCACCTTGGGCCGGACGACCTCCCAGCGTCGATAGGTAGTGCTGACCCGACCCTCAGCCAGGCCGCGCAGCGTTGCGGCGGTGAACAACATCGCGCTCAGCGCCCCCGCATCAACGCAGCCCTCAGGCGTACCGGGTCCACCCGCCAGAAATCATGCTGCGCGCCGTCGACGAAGGTTACGGGCACCTGATCGGTGTAGCGCCGCTGCAGTTCCGGGTCGCTGTCGACATCAACCACCCCGTACGCCTGCCCGGTTTCGGCGCAAACTGCCGCCACCTGCGCGATCGCCTCGTCACACAGATGGCAGCCCTGCCGAGTCAGAACAACGACTCGCTCCGCTCGCTCGGTGAAGTCGACCACGTGTCCATCTTTCCCGACGTGGGCTGTTCACGACGCGGGTGACGCGATCTCAGAGGCCTGGCGGGTACGGCGGCCGATCAGGCTGATGGCCAAGAGAACGGCGCCCCCGACCAAGGACAGCAGCGAGACGAGCCGGACCACCCCCTGGGTAGCGGCGGCGATGTCGGCCGTGCCCGCGCCGCCAAGCTCGATCAGTGTTCCGGCCAATGCGACGGCGACACCGGCGATCGTCACCATGACCGTGAGGTTGACTCCAGCAGCCTCCCCGGCGCGAGACGGATCTACGACTGTCTGGCTTCCAATACTCGGTAGCGTCCAGCCAAGGCCCAGGGCGAAGCCGGTCAGGCCGAGCAGCGGCACATAGGCACCCCAAGCATCCACTGCCGAGGTGGCCAGCAGGCTGGCGCCGCCAAACAGCATGGTCGCCGGAATGAGCACGAACACCGTGTGCAGCGCCGACAGCGATCATGTAGGCGCTGATCACCCATTGCATGTTGGTGGTCGTCTGATTGAGGTCGACCGCCATCCGTGGGAGCGCCAGATTGAGCGCGAAGAAGTCGACCTGCACGCAGAACATGCCGACCGCGAGCGCAACCACCGCCCGGATTTCGGCCGGAGTTAGCCTCATTTGCCAGACTTTAGAACGGATGGCTGTCCACGTACAGGGAGCCAACGACCGTCAGTCGAGGGCGTTACGCCACGCGTTCAGGACATGTCCCGCAAGACACCCTTCCGCACTTTTCCGGTGATTCCCCTGGGCAGTTCATCGACTATCTGGATGTGGCGCGGGCGCTTGAACTTGGCGAGCCGGTTGGCGCAGTGCTCATTGATCACCGCCGGGCTCAGGCCTGCTCCGCTGACAAATGCGACGACCTGTTCTCCGCTACGCCAATCTGGTCGACCTACCACCGCAACAGATTCAACCCCCAACAGCTCAGAGATCGCCGCCTCCACTTCAGCGGGATAGACGTTGAAACCGTCGACAATGATCAATTCGCGCGATCGGTCGACCAGAAAGAGTTCACCGTCGAGCAGGTAGCCGACATCTCCGGTCGGGAACCAGCCATCCTCACCCGGGCCGCCGCGGCCGTCAGGCCAGTAGCCAGAGAACAAGTTGTCGCCGCGGATCCAGATCTCCCCCGGCTCGGTCGGCTCGGTCCCGTCCCCGATCTTGATCTCCACGCCGGGCAGTGGACGACCGACATGACCGCGCCCGAGCAGCTCGCCGCCGAGGGTGGCTGAGACACCTGGCGCTGCCTCGGTCAGTCCGTATCCCTGTTCGACTCTGCGCCCGGTGCGCGCGGTGAATTGCTCTCGAAGATCAACTGAGAGCGGCGCAGCACCGGACACCACCCTGGTCACCGTCCTCACGCTGGCGATGGCGCGGTCGTCGGAAAGAACTCGGGTCAGCACAGCAGGTGCCACCGGCAGGTTCGTGATCTTCTCTTCGGCTACCACGTCGGCGAAGCCATCGAATCCGTCCATGATCACCAATCGAGCACCGGACATCAAAGCGCTGCCCAGCACTGCGTTGAGCCCGAAGACATGGAATAGCGGGACCAGGGCCAGCAGGACGTCATCGGGCTCCAGAATCTCAAAGGAGCTTAGGTTGTGCAGGTGACTCAGCAACGCACGGTGACTGAGCATGGCCGCCTTTGGTTCGCCGGATGTGCCGGCCGTGTAGAGCAGCACCGCAAGTGCTTCGGGATCCCTCGGCGAGCTCACCGGCTGGGCTGCAACGTCGGCAAGCTCGTCGAGCCCGTCAGCCGTGAGGGCAATCTGGTGCACGTCCTCTTCCAGCGCCGGTTGGGCAACTGCGGTGAAGAGCACCCGAGCGCCACAGTCGTCGATCATCGAGCGCAGCTCGGTGACCGTGGACTCCGGATTGATTGGGACAGCGACATAGCCGGCGCGCAGCGTGGCGAGGTAGGCAATGACGAATTCGATGCTGTTCGGACCTACGAGGGCGATCCGATGACCCGCGACGAGTCCATGAGCGGACAATCCGGCGGCGACGGCATCGATGCGGCGGTCGAGTTCGGCCCAGGTCACCGTACGGCGTACTGGTCTCGGCTGAACCATGGCAACGCCCTCCGGCTGGGTGGTCGCGTGTCGCCTGACAAGATCAGCGAGGTTGGTCTCCAGCTGTTTGGTGTCGGTCAACTGGACCCCACTGACCAGCTCGTTCACGCCCCCGAGTCTGGCACGATCGGCAGCGAAGGCAGACATATGGTGATGACGTGAACGGACCGGAGAGCGCGATGAGCGAGTCGGAGGAGACGCCGTACGCGGCACTCGCCGACGTCGAGCAGCTGCCGGGCAGCGGCGCGTCAGCAGTCCCGGTTGACCAGGACGCTCCGCTGACGGCGGCCGGGCCGCTACGGGAAACGCCGGAGGATCTCCAGGCCAGTGCCGATGTTCATGAGCCGCTGATCCATTCCGATCCAACGGCAGCCGCGTTCTTTGATCTTGACAACACCGTCATCCAGGGCGCCTCACTGTTTCAATTCGCCAAGGGTCTGTATCGGCGCGGCTTCTTCCCTACCCGGGTGATTCTGAAGGGCCTATGGATACAGGCCTATTTTCGGATGGTCGGACGGGAGAAAGCGGGCCACATCGAGGATGTCCGTAGCGTGACCTTGGGCTTGATCGAAGGGCACACTGTCACCGAGCTGACCGAAATCGCGAACGAGGTTTACGAGGAGTCGATCGCGAGCCGGATCTGGCCGGGCACCAGGGCGCTCGCGCAGCTGCATCTCGATGTCGGTCAACAGGTGTGGCTGGTGACGGCCGCGCCGGTAGAGGTTGCCGGGGTCGTCGCGGCGCGGATGGGATTGACCGGTGCCCTGGGTACAACTGCCGAGCACATCGACGGGGTCTATAACGGGCGTCTCAAGGGCCAGCTGTTGCATGGGCCTGCCAAGGCTGAAGCCATTCGAGCATTAGCGCGGGAGCATGGATTTGATCTTGCTCACTGCTTCGCGTACTCCGACTCGTACAACGACCTGCCCATGTTGTCGCTGATCGGGCATCCATGCGCGATCAACCCTGACGGCAGGCTACTGGCGCATGCTGAGGAGCAGGACTGGCAGATCCACGACTACCGCAGCGGCCGTCGGGCGGCGCGGCTGGGACTGCTCGGTGCGGGCGCTGCCGGCGCTACGGCTGGCGCGGTTGCCACCGGGGTTGCGGTTCGCCGCATCTTGAGGGGCCACTAGGCAGCCTTCAGCTCTTGCGGCTCATGACGTAGAGCACCACGGTCGCGGCAACGAGATAGGCCGCGTAGCCAAACAATCCCGAGCACAGCCAACCCCTCGGCGCGACCACTCCGGTTCGCGAACAGGCCCATCGCGATCACGGCGATGGCAAGGAGTGCCAATGCACCGGCGCCGACGTACACAAAGCCCCTGAGCTGTTCGAGGTCGATGCGGCGAGCAGGATTGCCTGCGCCGTCATCCTCGTGCGCGTGGTCAGTGGCGCGTACCGGCCGACGCAGCCTGACCACGATGACGGTGAAGGCGGCAAACGCCAGCAAGATCACCGCCAGGGCCCAGAACACGTGGCACAGAGTAGTTGCGCCAGGGTTGGCAGCTCAGAAGAAAGCGCTGCGGCGCTGCATCAGCAGCCGATACAGAGTCTGTTGGATGGTCTCGCGCACTTGGTCGGTGATGTTGAAAACGATCATGGGGTCGTCGGCAGCGCCAGGTCCCAGCTCGTCGGTCGTGATCGCCTCGCCGAATTGGATGATCCATTTGCTCGGCAGCGGGATCATGCCGAGCACCCCAAACCATGGGAACAGCGGCGTGATCGGGAAGTACGGCACACCGAGCGCCCGGGACAGAGCCGGTGCCTTGGAGATCAGCGGATAGATTTCCTCCGAGCCAACGATGGCGGTCGGAATGATCGGCACCTGAGCGCGAATGGCGGCCGAGACAAACCCACCTCGACCAAACCGCTGCAGCTTGTAGCGATCGGCATACGGCTTCCCGAGTCCCTTGAAACCCTCGGGGAAGACGGCCACGAGTTGGTTGGCTGCGAGCAAGCGTTCCGCATCCTCCTGACACGCCAGTGTGGTGCCCGTCTTGCGTGCAAGATCATGTGAGTACGGCGTCTTGAAGATCAGATCCGCACCCAGCATCCGGACATGCCGGCCGATCTCGTCAAAGACCATGGTGTGCAAGATCATTCCGTCGAGGGGCAAGGTGCCGGCATGATTGGAGACCAGCAGCGCCGAACCATCGGCGGGTAGGTTCTCGGCTCCTCGAACCTCGACCCGGAACCATGACTCCGCAAGCCGGCGGAGCAACGGAAGATAGATCTTGGTGGTGAACTCAGGGTCGAATCCGAACTCATCGACCGCGTAGTCGCCGCGGAGTCGGGTACGAACAAACTCCACGGTTTCCTCTAGCGATCCCTCCCATTCGACGCCCAACGCCTGCGCGACGGAAACCAAGCCATGCACCGGATCGGCGGCGAAGTCGCGCAACTGGGTGATCGGCACCGACCGCAGAGCATCCAGTGATCCGGAAACCAGGCGAACCAGCTGGCTGACCAGCGTGCTGAGGGTCGTCGAAGGAGCCTCGGCAGACTCGTACGGCGCGATCAGGCCGCCGGTTGGTCGTGCGGTTGCGAGCGGCGCGCCGCTTGGGGCGCTGCCAGCCGACGAGCCGAAGCCGATGGCGAGCTACCGCTGCCGCGGCCGGCACGGCCACGACTGCCGAGCTGGATGATCTTCGCGTCAGCCACTACGCACCGTCGCCGACCGGAGCAGCTGACTTACGGCGGCAAGCGCGCCATCGACGCGCTCGGGGCTCAACAACCCGGGCTTCGCAGCGCCGACGAACTCCGTCAGCGCCGCGCGGCTGCTCAACTGCGGGACAAAGCCCGTTTCGGCGGTGAAACGAGAGGTGTCCATGGCACGACCATAGGTCAGCGCATCGATCTGGTCCGTCGAGAAGTCCACGAGGCGCGCCTGTCGTATAAGCGTGGCCACCAGGGGCGCCGCAGTCTGCGGCACGAGAAGGCTGGGCCGGCCCATCTTCCGAAGCGCCTGAGACAGCGTGACGATGTCAGCCGCAGCGACATTGAAGGTGCCAGGCACATCGCGACGTGTCACCAGAAGCAAGGCCGCAACCGCATCGCTGGGATGCAGGAACTGAAGCCGCGCATCGAAGCCCATCACGCGAGGCACGACCGGAAGCGATAGATAACGCGTGACGTGGCTGTCCACACCCGCGCCCATCAGATTCGCGAGCCGCAGCGTGGTGACGATCACGTCAGGTCGGCGCCGGGCGAGCCCGCGAACGTAGCTCTCGATCTCCAACGAATCCTTGCCGAAGCCGGTACGCGGCTGGGCTCGAGCCGACATGTCTTCGGTGAACTTGGCCGGGTCTCGCGGGGATGCCCCGTACACCGAAATCGAGCTCTGCACCACGAGCTTTCGGAAGGTTGCTGCTTTCTGGCAGGCCGCGAGCAGCTGCATCGTCCCGATGACGTTGATCTCTTTCATCGAGGAGCGGCCGCCGGGGCCAGGCGTGGCGACTACCGCGAGATGCACAACGGTGTCCACGCCGCGGGTCGCAATCACCTTGGAAATAACGGGATTGCGAATGTCGGCGCGTACGAAATCGGCCTTGCCCAGGTCGTGGCGAGGCGGGACCACGTCGATACCGACGACCTCGACGTGCTCCTCGGCGGCGAGCGTACGGGCGAATCGGGAACCCAGGTCGCGCGAGACTCCGGTGACGAGGACTACCCGGTCCGCGGCCATCAAGGTGCCCGGTTTCGGAGGCTACTTGCCTGCGCGGCGGCGCTGGATCCGTGTGCGCTTGAGCAGCTTGCGATGCTTCTTTTTCGCCATCCGCTTGCGGCGCTTCTTGATGACCGAACCCACTGTGTAACCTCTCGCTCCCGAGACGTCACTGTGGTCCCGGACGTGATCACTTGCCGGCGCGTGTCGCCGGACAACTCACGCATGCTACCGGCCATTCCAAGCGGACGCGACTTCGAGGTCATCATGTGCCCTGAGCTTGTCGACAGGCAACCCATCCTTACATAAGCGCCGTCCTGAGCTTGTCGGAGAGCTCAGCCCGCCCAGTGCCACGGCACTAGCGCCACGACGAGACTCGCCACAAGACTGGTCTCGTGACGAGTTACCTGGACGACTTCTCTCCTGGGAGTGGCCTGCGTATCCGACCGCGAGCCTGGCTGCCGACCGACGCGCCGACACTCAGCCTGAATGGGTCGTGGAAATTCCGTTGGTCACCGGCAGCAGCCGGCCTTGACGATGCCGCCGCCGATCCGGATTTCGACGATTCTGCCTGGGACACCCTTCCCGTGCCCTCACATTGGGTGCTTCCCGGGACCTCCGCTGAAGCAGCGGCCGGCAAATACGGCCGCCCGATTTACACCAATGTCCGTTACCCGTTTCCGATCGACCCGCCGCATGTCCCGGATGAGAACCCCACCGGTGATCATCGACGCATTTTCGAGCTGCCCGACTGGTCGTATGAGCGGCTGCTGTTGCGCTTCGACGGAGTCGAATCGATCTATCGAGTGTGGCTGAACGGCATCGAGGTCGGCGTCGGTAAGGGCAGCCGTTTGGTGCAGGAGTTCGACATCACCGATGTGGCCCGATCTGGTCGGAATGTGATCTTCGTACGGGTGCACCAGTGGTCGTCGATGAGCTATCTGGAGGACCAAGATCAATGGTGGTTGCCGGGTATTTTCCGCGATGTCACTGTGCTGAGCCGACCGTATGGCTCGATTGATGATCTTTGGCTTCGGACACGAGTACGCCTTGAACGGCGAGGGAGGGATCGATCCGCAGATCATCGCAGCCGAGCACGCTTTCCCGATGGAGATCGCAATTCCCGAGCTCGGCGTCCGGCAGGGCTTCGAAAATCCCAACGAAGTGGCACCATTCCCGGTAGGTCAGGTTCAGCCCTGGAGTGCCGAAGTACCCAGGCTTTATGAGGTGCGAGTCAGCTCGGCGGGTGAGACGCTGAGCACGCGACTGGGCTTTCGCCACATCGAGATTGATCGCGACATCTTGCGCATCAATGGCAATCAGGTGATCTTCCGCGGGATGAATCGGCATGAGACCCACCCGATTCGGGGTCGGATGTTCGACGAGCAGTACGCTCGCGCCGATCTGATCATGATGAAGCGAGCAGGCGTCAATGCCATCCGGACCAGCCACTATCCACCTCATCCGCGGGTACTTGATCTTGCCGATGAGCTCGGATTCTGGGTGATCGAGGAGTGTGATTACGAGACGCACGGGTTCGAACTCTGTGGCTGGCAAGGAAATCCGAGCGATGATCCACGCTGGCTTGAGGCCTGTCTGGATCGGATGCAGCGGACCGTCGAGCGGGACAAGAATCATCCGTCGGTGATCATCTGGTCGCTTGGCAATGAGGCGGGTACAGGCCAGAACCTCAAGCGGATGGCGGACTGGGTGCGAGGCCGTGACCCATCGCGTCCAGTGCATTACGAGGGCGACCACAGCTGCGCGTACACCGACATCTATTCACGGATGTACCCGAACTATCTCGAGACCGAGGCGATCGGTGCGGAAACCGGCTTCATCTTCTATCTCGACAGGCCCGAGGACGCGCAGCGGGTCCGCAGCAAGCCCTTCCTGATGTGTGAGTACGCCCATGCGATGGGCAACGGTCCGGGCGGCATGGACATCTACGACGAGCCTGATCGAGCGCTATCCGCGGCTACACGGCGGCTTTATCTGGGAGTGGCGTGATCACGGACTACTGACGCGCACTCCGGATGGCATCGAGTTTTATGGCTACGGAGGTGACTTCGGCGAAGTAGTCCACGATGGCAACTTCGTGATGGACGGCATGCTCCTGCCGGACGGTACGCCGATGCCGAGCCTCGCGGAGTTCACCCGGGTGAACCAGCCGGTCGTCTTTGATCTTGATGACGGTCGTCCTCACGATTCGCAACCGCTACCACACCCTGAGCACCGGGCATCTTCGCTTTGTCGTGATCAAGGAAGTCGACGGCTATCCGACGGCCGAGGCAACACTGCAGGTCCCTGATATTCAGCCCAAGCAGCGGGCAACGGTGCCCCTGCCAGATGATCTTGTGAGCCCTGGCGACGGTGAGACGTGGCTGACGGTGAAGGCCGAGCTGGCAGCGCCGACGCCTTGGGCCGATCATGGCCATGAGGTGGCCTTGGGCCAGTTCGAACTGACAGTACCGAGCAGAATCACGACGTTGCCTGCGTGGCCGCCACCGCCCACGCGGCCGCCGGATCAGCGTGCTGATCACGCTGGGACCTGCACAATTCGACGCGCGAACCGGCCGACTGCTGCGGCTGCATGGAATGGAGGTCGACGGCCCGCGACTGGAGCTCTGGCGTGGGCCGACTGACAACGACCGGAGCAGCGCCCGCGGCTCCTTCGAGCTCGCCAGCCCGGAGGACACCGACGGGGAAGGGGCGCCTGGACCGTCGTCGGCGCAACGCTGGCGAGACCGTGGTTTGGACAGATTGGTGCACCGGCTTGATCATCTCTATACCGATGATGATCAATTGCTGACCCGCGTTCGGGTCGGGGCCGCCGGAAACAACCTTTTCGTTGATGTCACTTATCACTGGTGGCTAAGCGAAGGGCTTGCTCTGCTGGTGAATGTCACGCCGTCGGCCGGATGGGACTGCACTTGGCCGCGGGTCGGCGTACGGTTCGACCTGCCTGCCGAACTGCGGCACGCGAGTTGGTTCGGCACTGGTCCGAATGAGTCATATCCCGATACCCGCAGGGCCTCGCGGGTTGGCCGTTTTGCAGCGGACATCGATGAACTGAATGTGGCCTACTCCCGACCGCAAGAGACCGGACATCGCAGCGAGCTGCGCGAGCTGGTGATCTCTGATGCAAGTGGCCCGCGACTATCGGTTACGACGTGGCCTAACGAGCAGCTGCACCGTCCTGGTTTCACCCTCAGCGCGTACACACCGCAGCAGCTGGACCGCGCGCGCCACCCGTACGAACTCAGTGTCGGCGATCATGTCTACCTGTTCATCGATGATGCTGTGCACGGGATCGGCTCGCGCGCCTGTGGCGTGGACGTATTGCCCGAGCATGCGCTATGGCCGGGCCCGCGGGAATTCGGCATGACATTCCGCAAGGGTTAGACGATCCAACGCCACGTCGCACCATGCTATAGCATGTGCTATATGACTGAAACTGCCGACCTCATGGAAGAGTTACGCAAGGTAGCTACCGAGTCCGATCGGCAGCGAGCCCAAGCCAGCGCACGCTTGTTGAAGGCAGTCGGCGAAGCAGCCGAGCAAGGTCTCACGCAAGTCCAGATTGCCCGCAGCATCGGCCGAAGTCAGCCTGAGGTGTCACGACTCATCAGGACGTACCGCGCAGCGAAATTCCGGCCAAGATCCAGCCTTGGCAGATTGCTCAAGCAACATCGGAACGAGATCTTGACCATTGCGAAGGCACACAAAGCGTCGAATGTCCGCGTCTTTGGCAGCGTCGTGCGAGGCGAAGACGAGCCATCAAGTGACATAGATCTCCTGGTGGATTTGGCGCCTGACGCCGATCTCTTAGATGTTGCCGGACTGACTGTCGAACTGGAGCGGCTATTGGGCCGTCATGTGGACCTGGTGCCAGCACGGATGTTGAAGCCGCGGGTCGCGTCTTCAGCTCTTGCCGAGGCGTTAGCGCTGTGAATAGGCACCGACGGGGAGATGCCGAGCACCTCAAGGACGCGTCGGAACACCTTGCAGTGCTCGACGCACACCTGCAGCGGGGCAGCCTCGACGATGTTCTCATCAGGGACGCAGTCAGCCAGATCGATGCTTTAGCCGCCAGTACAAGATGCGAAGCCCGCTCGGCTGGCCCTTCAACAGGCTCAGGGCGCGAGGTTAGCCGGCGCTGAAGTACGCGTTATCGAGGTAGGTGTTGAGCGCTTTTTCAGTGACCCGGAAGCTGCGGCCGAATTGCACCGCTTCGAGCTGGCCGGAATGGATCAGCCGATAGACCGACATCTTGGAGAGTCGGAGGATGGCAGCAACTTCGGCAACAGTCAGGAATTTGCCAGCCTGGAGGTTACTGGCCAGCGGAGTCACGCCCCCTGGCTCTGCTGACGTCGACTCGTCGTTCATCGTGCGGCTCTCATTCTGCACCCCTTCGCGCTGGCTTCCCCTCCAGCGTCGTCGGGTACAAAAGTGAGAATAGTGGCAAACGATGCTATTGGTACAGCAGATGCGAAAGGAAATCTCTGCGACACACCGTCACCAGTGATTGACGCTCTGACGCGTCACCGCACAAACTTTGCCACCGCGTACGCGCTCAGAGGCTTGGATCAATCCCGAGCTCTGGAAAGACAGCCTGACGGGTAGCAAGGATCGCCTGATCCACCCGACTGTGCGGCGCAAAGCCCTCCTCGAATGGCCGGAAGGTTGCCGGGGCGCCGTCCGACATGGTCAATGGCGCTGACTCTCCTATTTCCGTCCGCCACGCCTCAGGCACCGGCGTACTGGGCTCGACCGGTTCGCCACTCACAATGCCCAGCAGATGGGTCCACGCCCGGGGCACCACGTTCAGCACCGAATAACCGCCGCCGCCAGTCGAGACCCAGCGGCCCGAGCAGAGCTCATCGGCCAGACTCGCCAACGCCAGGTATGAGGCGCGTTGGCCATCGAGAGTGAGGTTGAGGTCAGCCAGCGGATCGTGTCGATGCGAATCGCAACCATGCTGGGTGACCAGCACGGTCGGCCGGTGTGCCCGCAGTGCATGCGGCACGATCGCATGAAAGGCCCGCAGCCAATCGGCGTCGGTGGCGCCCGGCGGAAGGGCAATGTTCACCGCACTGCCCTCGGCTCCACGTCCGCCGATTTCATTGGGAAAGCCCGTTCCTGGAAAGAGGTACGCCGGCGTCTCGTGCAAGCTGATCGTCATCACGCGCGGCTCGTCATAGAAGATCGCCTGGACGCCGTCGCCGTGGTGAACGTCGACGTCGACGTACCCAACCCGCTCGCAGCCGTTCTCCAGCAACCAACGGATGGCAACGGCTACGTCGTTGTAGACGCAGAAGCCGCTGGTATAGCCCGGCATCGCGTGATGCAGTCCGCCGCTGATGTTGCAGGCGCGCCGTGCGTCCCCGCTCCACACTCTGCGAGCTGCCTCGACGCTTGCCATCGTGACCGCGGCCGCGATCTCATGCATCCCCGGGAAGATTGGATTGTCGCTGGTTCCGAGTCCGTACGGCTGGTTGGGCTCGCCGCGCTGCACAGCGGCGATGTAGTCCGGATGTGTGGACAGTCTCCAGCAACGCAAGATCAATATCAGGCGGCGCGACAATCCGTAGTCGATCAAGAACGCCGAGCTGGCGGGCGAGGGAGATCGTATTGGTGACCCGACCTGGCGCCATCGGATGACGTGGACCGAAGTCGTACTTGGTCAGATCATCAGAGAAGACGAGCAGTCCATCACTCATCCGCTGCCGCCACCGCGGGTTCCTTGCTTGTTCTCCCGGGCCGCGGCAGCAAGCTCGCGACTGCGGTCCCGTGCTGCCTCCATCGCCACCAGAAAAGCCGCTCGCACCTTGTGATCTTCAAGCTGGCGTACGGCCGCAGCTGTCGTACCGCCTGGCGAGGTAACCCGCTCTCGCAGCACCGTAGGATGCTCGCCGGTCTCCCGTAGCAGCTTTGCCGAGCCGAGCATCGTCTGCACCACGAGCTCAGTCGCGGTGTCGCGTGGCAGCCCGAGATGCACGCCGGCCTCGATCATTGCCTCAACGACGAAGAACAGGTACGCCGGGCCGGTCCCGGAGATCGCGGTCACCGCATCCTGATATTGCTCCGGCACGGTGATCACCCGCCCGGTCGCGGACAAGATCTCGGTCACTCGATCAAGATGATCTTGGGTGCTGTGAGATCCGGGAGATATCGCGGCCATGCCCTCGTCGACCTGTGCCGGCGTATTCGGCATCACCCGCACCACAGCAACTCCTTCTGGCAAACGGGACTCGATGAAATCGGTGTCCACCCCGGCCGCGAGCGAGACCACGAGTGCCCCCGGCTTGAGCGATTCCGCGATCTCAGCAAGCAGATCACGCATGTCTTGCGGCTTGACAACCAAGATCACTGTCTCAGCCTCGGCGACCGCCTCGGTGTTCTCGAGCATCTGGATGCCGTACCGGGCAGTCAGCTCGCGCCGCCGCTCAGGTCTACGGTCGGTCGCGACAATCTGGTCGGCGTGCCAGCCGGCACGGAGCAATCCTGAAAGTACGGTCTCGCCCATCACACCCGCGCCCAAGATGGCCAGCGGGTGCCCGTTGGCGGTTGGCTGTGTTGCTGTCACAGGGTTCCGGCCCGCCCGCCGGCCACCAGCTGGCTACTCACCAGCTCAGCGATCTGCACCGCATTCAAGGCCGCGCCCTTGCGCAGGTTGTCGCTCGAGATGAACATGATCAACCCTTTGCCGCGAGGCGCGGCTTGATCAGCCCGGATCCGTCCGACCAGACTCGGATCCTGACCCGCCGCATCGAGTGGCGTCGGCACGTCCATCAGCCGAACCCCCGGCGCCTGCGCGAGCAGCTCGGTGGCCTGTTCGGGGCTGAGATCATCGGCGAATTCCGCGTGTACGGCGAGGGAGTGGCTGGTGAAGACTGGCACCCGTACGCAGGTTCCAGACACCCGAAGATCAGGAATGTGCAAGATCTTCCGCGACTCATTGCGCAGCTTCTGCTCTTCGTCGGTCTCACCGCTGCCGTCGTCAACGATCGAGCCGGCCAGCGGAAGAACGTTGTAGGCAATGGGTTTGAGGTACTTGTTGGGCGCCGGGAAGTCGACGGCCTGACCGTCGAAGGCGAGCTCGCTGGCGCGATCGACGACCGCCTTCGCCTGCGCGTCGAGCTCCTCCACCCCGGCACCGCCAGATCCTGATACAGCCTGGTAGGTCGCGACCTGGAGGCGTACCAGACCGGCTGCGCGATGTAGTGGAGCAAGCACCGGCATGGCGGCCATCGTTGTGCAATTCGGGTTGGCGATGATTCCCTTCGCCGGCCGAATCGCATCCTCTGGATTGACCTCTGAAACCACCAACGGAACGTCCGGGATCCATCCGCCACGCTGAGGAATTGTCGATCACGACGCCGCCTGCGGCCGCGACTCTGGGTGCGATGATTCGCGAAGCCTGCTTGCCCATGGAGAAGAGCGCGAGGTCAAGACCAGTGAAATCCGCGGTTTCGGTGTCCTCCACGAGGATCTCGTCATCCCGCCAGGGCAAGGATCGACCTGCCGAACGGGCAGACGCGAAGAACCGCAGCTCCTTGATCGGAAACCGGCGCTCATCGAGTACGCGCCGCATGACGCCGCCGACCTGTCCCGTGGCCCCAAAAACCCCAACACGCATGCCGACAAGCCTAAGTCCTTACCGGCGGCCGCCCTTTTCCATTCCAGGCAGGCGGCTCCGGTGGTAGGAATCACGCGCCACGCGTACGACATAGCTTGCTGCGGTCACTACCGCGATCAGGCCAATGAGCAGCGCCAGATTGGCGGCGTAATCGCGGAGCAGCAATGCCTTCACTGGCGGCTGACTGCCACGCAGGACGATCATCGGCAGTGCGATGACGGTGACTACGGCGATCATGATCAAGGCAACCTGTAGGTACCTGCGCCCGCGGTCGGGGACATTCCGGCGCAGCGTCCAGCCCAGGCCGACCACTGAAGGTGCGATCACCATGTCGTGGATGATCAAGGCGGCCAGCAGCCAGATTGCTACCTTGATCACGCTCCCAGTTGGAATCTCGGTGAGCAGTCGGAAGACCCCGAAAGCTCCGAGCAGCAGGCCGGCTATCGCGAGCGCGATTCGCCAGGCCTTCATGACAAGATCTCGATCCTGCTGAGCCATTTGGTGTTCAGCACACCTGCGCGGTTCGGGGCGATCAGTCGCAGCGGGTAGCCGTGATCAAGATCCAGCCGCTCGTCGTTGAGGTGGGTCGCGAGCAGGGCCGCGCTGACTTGCGGGCCTTCGACGAAGGATCGGTTGTAGCCGACCGGCTCCAGCGAAACCACCTGGACCCGCGAATCGGCGGTGCCGCCAGCTTGCTCAACGATTTCCAGTAGCGACAGGCCTCGCCAGTCCGCACCGACGCTCCAGCCTTCCACGCAGTTGATCGGAAAACGCGCCTGATGAACTGCCCGTGGCTCGAGATCGGCCAAAGTCAGCGTGTACGGGCGGGGGCCGACCACCTCGAGCACCCAGCCCGCGGCCATTGCGCTTGCCCCGACCTGAGCCTGCTCGGCCGTGCGGTTGACTGGCACTCGCTGCGGACCTTGATTCCACCGGCGTGGGGCGAGCAGACCGACCGGAGCCAGCGGGGTCACCGTCTGGCCGACGGTGGTGATCACCACGAGGCCGATCCCCGCACCTGTGGCTGTTAGCACGCCGCGCCGCGAAATGCCTGGAGTTGGCGGGTCGGGCAGCGTTCCGGCATTGCTGTGCGACGCGGGGTTTTCGCTCCACGGAATCTCGGTGAGTACGTCGGCCTCGGCTAGTCGGGCGCGCAGGCCGTAGACGATGTCCGGAAGTTTCACGCCGATGTGCAGCAGCAACGATCCGACCAGCACGTAGCCCAAGAAACGATGGACCGGAGGGAAGTACCAGCCGAACCCGTACCAATTGAGGACGTTGAGGAATCCGGTAGTGACTTGCACCAGCGCCGTGGAAACCAAGATCGCGATACTGATCCGCTCCAGGGCATGACGGATCGACCGGATCGGCGGGAACCGGAACAGGTTGGGATAGACCGACCACAGCTTGATCAGCAGCAACGGGATCGTCGCGATACCTGTGGCGACGTGGATGCCCTGGGTCAGCCGGTAGCCCCAGATCGGGCGAGCTGGAATCGGCAGCCACCGCCAGGGCTCGTACTGGTAATGGCTCAGCAGCCCGGTGAGGAAGAGTATGCCGATCATGATCCCCAGCACTCGACCGATCCGAGCCGTCAGGGCGGTCGACCGCAGCGTGCTGCTGAATTTTGGCCACCATCGCGGTCGGCGCTGCAACATGATCCCCAGACTTGCCGACGCAGCGCATGTTACAAACGCCTGGAAGCCTTATCGACGGGTTTGTAAGCGATGTGAAAGCGTCGCAGGACGGTTCGTCCACCGCGGCACTCGCTAGGTTGTCGACGTGGGCCGTACGCCGGACAAGATCAGCTGTGATGTGTTGCTGCCCTGTCTTGACGAGGCCGACGCGCTGCCGTGGATTCATGGGCCGGATGCCCACGGGCTTCCGGCCGCTGGTGATCGACAACGGCTCGCGGGACGGTTCGGCACAGCTGGCCACCGATCTCGGCGCAACTGTTGTGCACGCTGAGCGTCGCGGATACGGCGCCGCCTGTCACGCCGGTCTGATCGCCGCCACCGCCCCGCTGATCGCAGTCATGGATGCAGACGCCAGCCTGGATCCCTGCACAGCTCCCCGACGTGATCGGCTCCTCTGGTACGTGGCGAGGCGGATCTCGTGGTCGGCGTACGCCGGCTGACGCACCGACGTGCACAACCCTGGGCGCTTCGGCTCGCCAACGCCGAGCTCGCCCGTCGGGTCCGGCGCCGTACCGGACTCTCGCTGCGCGATATCGGCCCCATGCGCGCCGCCCGCCGCGAGGCCCTGCTCGGCTTGGATATTCAGGATCGGCGATCCGGTTATCCGGTCGAGACTGTGGTGCGGGCAGCCGATGCCGGTTGGCGCGTTGCCGCGGTCGACACCGACTATCTCCTGCGCCGCGGCCGCTCGAAGGTCACCGGCACGCCGCTTGGGGCATGGCGGGCCGTACGCGACATCAGTACGGTGCTCGACCTTCCATCGTCGAGTTAGGCCGCGTCGCCATGATCGGCTCGGGCAGAGAGATCGCCGAACACGCTGAAGGCGTGGATTCTGACGAGGACCAACCAGCTTCGCTCGACCCCTGGTCATTGGCGACGCGAGGCCCTCGCCGTGGCGGCTGTCTCTGGCGCTCATCGCCGCTGCGGCTGTTGGCGGCCGGATCCTCCTCAACCAAGGCCGTCAGATCGTGCTGCCCGCTCCCCCACTGGTCGCGCACTGGGCACCGCATTTCGGTTGGGGAACCCCGCTCACTGTGCTGTGCGTGCTGGTTGGACTGCGAATCCAGCAGGCAGCCGCCGTCCTCCGCTGGCGCCGGCTGTTGCTGGCCGGCTGGCTACTCAATCTCGCCTGGATGTGCTCACTGACCCTGGTGGACGGTCTGCAACGCGGGTGGGTGGCCGTGCTCCTGGATCCCAATGAGTACCTGCACGACCTGCCGCGGATCACTGACCCAGGCAGCTTTCTCGCCACCTTTACTCACTTCATAGCGTTCGGACCAGGAGTCGACGGCACTGTGGTGTGGACGACCCACGTTGCCGCCCACCCACCACTTGCGACGCTCCTGTTCTGGGCACTGGCCCGAATTGGACTGGGCGGCGGTTTTTGGGCGGGTGCGCTCTGCATCCTGGTCGGGTCGGCCGCGAGCGTCGCTGTTCCCATCACCGTTCGCGAGCTTGGTGCCGAAGCTGCCGCGCGCCGAGCGGTCCCTTTTGCGGCATTGTTTCCTGGTGCGGTCTGGATGGCGGTATCGGCAGACGGTCTGTTCGCTGGCGTGGCCACTGGTGGCCTCGCCCTGTTGATCATGGGCGCAGGCCGGCGTCGCCTGCTGCTCGCTGCGGTCGGCGGGCTGCTGCTGGGTATTGCGCTCTTCCTCTCCTATGGTCATCTGCTGTTTGGCTTGGTCGTGCTTACGGCTTGCGCAGTGATCGCATATCAGCGCGGATGGCGACAGACCGTAGCCGCTGTGCTGGTTGCCGCCGGAGCGGTGATCATCGTCGCCGCTGCACATCTCGCACTCGGATTCAACTGGCTGACGGGATTGCACGAGTTGCGGGTGCGGTACTACCAGGGGATTGCCTCCCAGCGTCCATACGCGTACTTCGTCTGGGCGAACATCGCCGCCTGGCTGATCAGCTGTTCGCCGTTGCTGGTGGTTGGGATCGTCCGCGCTGTCGGGGTCCTGAGCCGGTGGCGGCGTGGCTATTGGTCGTCCGATCGAGCCGTTGCGCTACTCGGGTTGTCTGGTGTGCTGGCTGCGCTGGTTGCCGATCTGTCCGGACTGAGTAAAGCCGAGACCGAGCGCATCTGGCTGTCCTTCGGGGCGATCGCCTGGACGACGATGGCCTTGCTGCGGGGCAGAAGCGCGCGTTGGCTGCTGGTGGCCGCCGCTGCGTGGGCCATCGGGGTCAACCACGTTCTCGATACAGGCTGGTGATCCGGCGCGACCTGCTCGGTGTGGGCTCCCTCGGCACGCAGCGCGCAAAGCTTGCCGAGCTGGACTCGAACCCGGGCTTCTCGACCTCGAAACACGTTCCCGCGGGAACGTAGCCGGAGCGCTCGTTGAGCACCAATAACTGTCAGTGCTGGTCGGTACGTTCGTCCTCGTCAGGGGATGGATTATCGGGAAGGGCAGGGATAGTGGCAGCACGATTCATGACGGACCAGGGGTGATACCGGGGCGCTATGCGGGCGAGTCGATTCGGATATCGGATGGGCCGACACCGCAACAGGTCGCTTACGAGACAGACAAGGCGCGCGCCGATGGTTTGGCTGGTCAGATCTGCGCGGCTGCCGCCGACACCGCCCGATCGACGTGCACCCTATTGGAGTTGGTGGGTGAGTTCGACGCCAGCAACGCGATCCGGTTTTGGACCGACGTCAAATCGGTAGCACATTGGCTGTCGTGGGCCTGCTCGATGTCTCCGGGAGCGGCTCGGGAGCATGTCCGCGTCGCCAGAGCGCTGCGTCGGATGCCCAGCATCACCTCGCTGTTTCGGGAGGGCCGGCTGTCCTACTCCAAGGTCCGCGAGGTAACGCGGGTGGTTGATGTCATCGATGAGCAGCGTTTAGCCGGTTTGGCGTTGACCGCTACGGCTGCCCAACTCGCCGCAACGATTTCTGGGTTCCGGTCCGCCGACGGCAGGCGTATCGGGCAACAAAACCAACGGCGAGTCAGCTGGCGCGAACGCGAGGACGGCATGGTAGAGCTACGGGCCCGGCTGCCGAAGGAAGACGCCGCCGTGCTGCTCGCTGCGATCGAGGGCGCCAAAGACCAGTTCGGGCCACCACCACCCAAACCCGAGTCCATGCGGTGATCAAGCGCATTCGGACCCGACACCGGGCGTCGGGATGTACAGCAGCGCAGATGCGTTGCTGGATGTGGCCAGGGTGTTCCTGAACACCACACCTCAAGATCGGTCCGGCGAAGACCGCAGCCTGGTAGTGGTGCACGTGTCAGCAGAGAACCTGGCCGGCGGCGTTCCCGCGGGAACGCCCGCAGCAGCCCAGGCTGTGTCGATCGAGGCGGAGCGTGGCGACGCCGAATCGGAGGGCCTCGCCGACGTCTCTAACGTTCCCGCGGGAATGCCAAACTCAGCGGTGTGCCACATCGCCGGGGTCGGGGCCATCGAGACGGCGACGGCTCAGAAACTAGCCTGCGACAGCCCACTGCTGGGCGCTGTCGTTGACAAGCACGGTCATGTGTTGGCCTTGGGCCGAACGCGTCGGCTGGTCACCAAGGCGCAACGCAGAGCGCTGATGATCAGAGACGGCATGTGCCGCTATCCGGGATGTCACCAAACCCGGCATCTCAAAGCCCACCATCGGGTGCCATGGATCGCCGGCGGCCGAACTGACCTGGACAATTTGATCTTGTTATGCCAATGGCACCACACCGCCGTACACGAAGGTGGCGTCACCATCACCAAGGCCACCGACGGCTGGCTGTTCAGCAAACCCGACGGGGAGCCCTGCATGCCCTGGGTGAGCGATGAGAACTTGGCCCGGCATCTCGACTACGCGCTCCGCCGTCGGCAGCAAGCCCAGCGCGACCGGCTGACCGAAGTCGACACCTTCGACCACCTCGACGCCAAGATCATCCGGCCTCGCTGGACCGGCGAACCCTTCGACCTCCACGCCTGCGTCCAAGCCCTCTTCACTATCAAGCTCCCCGAACGGACCAAGGAGCAAGATCAACAAGCAGCATAAGGGCTTCAGAGGCAGGATTGGCGTGTGACACCGCTGGCCGCGCCTGAGCCGCTGTTGAGCCGGACGCGTCTGGGTCTTGAGGTCGTGATCGTCCTTGGTCTTTCGCTCGGCCAGTCGGCGGTCTACTCACTGCTGCGCATTATCGAGCGACTGACGCGCAATGTGCCGCTGGCCCAGCAAACCTCCACTCTGAATGCCTCGGTCACCCCTGACCGTCCTTGGCTCGACCTGACCTACCAGCTCGTCGGCATCATTTTCGCCCTGATGCCGGTGTTGCTGGTGCTCTACCTGCTCAACCTCACCGATCCACCGGCCGGTCGGACGATCGGCTTCGACCTCACGCGGCCGCGGTTCGATCTCGGCTTCGGAGCCTTGATCGCTCTAGCGATTGGTATCCCAGGTCTTGGCTTGTACGCCCTGGCCCGGATCATCGGAATCAACACCGATGTTCAGGCCTCTGGACTAGGCGATAACTGGTGGACGGTGCCAGTTTTGATCTTGTCCGCTGCAGAGAATGCCTTGCTCGAAGAGATCGTGATGATCGGGTTCCTGTTCACCCGACTACGGCAGCTGGGCTGGAACGTGATCGCCATCATCGCGTTCAGCGCGGTCATCCGCGGCTCATATCACCTCTACCAAGGCATCGGCGGCTTCATCGGCAACCTGATCATGGGCGTGATCTTTGGCCTGATCTACCTGCGCTGGAAACGCGTCGGCCCGCTGATCGTTGCTCATACGTTGCTGGACATCACCGCCTTCGTGGGGTACGCCCTGGTTGCGCCGCACGTCGACTGGCTCTAGTTGAGTACCTGACCAGCTCCTTAATTCTTTGTGATCAGGCTCCTGGCGAAGAACCTCAAGTTGGATGGCCGTTCGGCGA
>CAWJUB010000020.1:0-75141 GCA_963845915.1 uncultured Actinomycetota bacterium | reverse complement strand
GTTCCGAGCGCAAAAAAAGGATAGCCTTCGACGTTTGAAAAGCTTCAGCGTAATGGCCTCGGCATTCCATTCCGCGTATTCGCATGGAGTGCAAGGAATGTTTCGTCGTCCCACCAATCGCGTGTTCCGCTGCCGCGTGTAGTGCTCGTTTAACAGCGAGATCTTGCGACGACCGAGTTCGGCAGAGATCGGCACATAGCAATTGGATCTGCCAAGATCTCCGTCCCACTTCTGAATTTCATAGTGGAGAATGACTGATCTCGCCAAACCGTCGGCGCCATCGTCCCCAGCAGCCGATGCTCATCAAGATCATCGGCTGCTGGGGACGATGGCGCCGACGGTTTGGCGAGATGCGCTCATTCTCCACTATGAAATTCCAAAGTGGGACGGAGATCTTGGCAGATCCAATTGCTATGTGCCGATCTCTGCCGAACTCGGTCGTCGCAAGATCTCGCTGTTAAACGAGCACTACGCGTCGCAGCGAACACGCGATTGGTGGGACGACGAAACATTCCTTGCACTCATGCGAATACGCGGAATGGAATGCCGAAGCCGTTACGCTGAAGCTTTTCAAACGTCGAAGGCTATCCTTTCGCTCGGAACTAAGGCATAAGACCGCCAAGGCTAGGAATGTCGGGACCAGTCGTTGGCAGGACGAATACAATAGTCGCTCAGTCTCGCACCAGGTACCGGCGGACAAGCTTGTTGTATACGCCGATGTAGGCATTCCGCTGGTGGGGCCAGCCCAGCTCCTCCTCGATCCGAAGCCGTCCTGCCTCACCCATGGCCTCACGCCTCTCGTGGTCGTCAAGCAGCTCGACGATGGCCCGGGCGTAGGCGCCTATATCACCACTCTCGACGTAGCTGGCAGCAGGGCCGGCCGATACCCGAGTTTCCTTGAGATCAAACGCAACGACCGGCAACCCGAAGGCCATGTACTCGAGCGTCTTGTTCATCGTCGAAACATCGTTGAGGGGGTTCTTCGGGTCGGGCGAAAGCCCAATTGCAGCCGTCGACAATACGTCGAGGACGGTTTCGTCTGGGACTCTGCCTGGTAAATCCACGTAGTCCAGCAGACTTAGTTCATCGCGCAACGCAACGAGCTGGTTGTAGCTGTCACCGGCACCCATGAAGGTGAAGACGACGTCCTTGCGACCCAGGTCGTAGACAACGTGGGCTGCGGCACGGATTGCGAGGTCGACGCCATCTTGCGGGCCCATGACGCCGATGTACGCGACGAGGTGCTCGCGGCCCCGCCGCAACGCCGGTGACGCCGCCTTGCGCCGGAGGCGCTGTGGATCGGGACCAGTACGAACCACCGTGACATCCGCCCGGTTCTTGCTACCTCGCCGCACCGCGATCTCGGCATACGAAGCATTCGTCGCGACGACATGGTCGGCGGTTTGGAATGTGGCTTTCTCCAATGCGAGCAGTCCTCGCCGCGGCAAGGCACTCCCATTTGGAAAGCGCGATTCGTAGAGCTCAGGGCATAGGTCGTGATGGTCGAACACGAAGAACGAGCCGTCGCGGCGCCGCAACCACCAGGCTATCGGCCAGAAGATGTCGGGCGGGTTACAAGCCTGCACGACATCGAACCTTCCATCGCGACGAGCACGACGCACCAGGGTCGCGGTCGATAGGAAGGAGTACGCGTACTCCACGACAAAGCCGACTGCGCGACCACCTGGTGCGTACGGCCGGTATTTCAGTAGCGTGACGCCATCCAGCACTTCTCGCTGCGGATCGCCTCTTCCCTTCGGACAAATCACCGTGACGTCATAGCCCTCTTCGCACAGGGCCTTGCACTCCAGCCAAACACGACGATCGAAGGGGACAGGAAGGTTCTGGACGATAATGAGCGCCCGTGGTCGTGAACTCATTTTTCGCGAACCTTCGAGCCGCCGAGGTAGGGAGATGTTGTGTGAGGTCCTGCGCGCGAGGCCAAAGCTTGGGCGGATCGCTGACTCGAATTAATCACTAGTTGATCTCAACCTGCAATCAGGCAGCGCCACGCTTGGCCAGCACAGCGAACGTCGTCTTCCACAAGATCTGTAGATCCAGGGTCAGAGACCAATTCTCGACGTAGCGGAGGTCGAGGCGCACAGCATCGGTGCCTTCCAAGTTGGAGCGTCCACTTACCTGCCAGAGCCCGGTAAGACCGGGAGTGACTAGGGAGCGCCGGCTCGCCTCGCTCGGCATCAGTTCAACCTCGGAGGCGAGGTGTGGACGCGGTCCCACCAGGGACATCGAACCAGCCAGCACATTGAAGAGCTGGGGCAGCTCGTCGAGAGAAAAATCTCTCAAGAAACGGCCGATAGGCGTTATCCGTGGATCACGGCTGAGCTTGAACAGACCACCCTTACCCTCATTGTCAGCCATCAGCTCCAGTTTTCGAACCTCAGCATCAACCACCATGGAGCGAAACTTGAGCATTGTGAACAGCTCGCCCCCTCTGCCGACCCTGACCTGTCGGAAGATGACCGGTCCACCGTCTTGTAACTTTATGAGGGCCGCAATGGCGAGCATCAGAGGCGAAATGATTATTAGGCCGATCGAGGTCAACGCCACATCGCTTATCCGCTTGACCAGCCGTCGCCAGCCAGCGAAGTGGGGTTCCTCGACATGCAAGAGGGGAAAGCCCATGAGCGGCCGGATGTGCATTCGGGGTCCGGCCACCTCGACTAACCCGGGATCCACCAATAACTCGACCCCGGAGCCTTCCAACGACCAAGCTAGCTGGCGTAGGTAGCTGTATCTCGTGGCGTCATCGCTGGTCACTGCTACGGCGTCGCAGCCCATCGCCTGAACAACTTCGGGCACCTGGTCGAGACTGCCGAGCACCGGAACCTCGGCCCTGACAGGCCGGGGTAGTTGGAAAGAGGGCAGACACAAACCGACCACTTTCATTCCAGCATCGGGCTCCTGCTGAATCCGTTCGCTGAGCTGTTGCGCCGCATCGCAGCTACCAGCCACGACGACGTGGCGGAGGCTACGTCCATGACGCTGCAACAGATGCAGGATCCTTCGAGCAACGAAACGAACGAGCAAACTGAGCAGCACCGCGAACGGAGTGCCTGTTGCAACCAGCTTCAGTAGTGCGTAAAACGTCAGGACGCCTGTCGGGTTAGGAACAGCCATGAAGGCGGCTGGAAGCGCGCCGGCCACCACGACCACCATTCCTGCTCGAATGACCGCACCAGGTTCGTCGAAGCCGATGCCGATCCGATGACGGCGATAACCGCGGCACATCGCAATTGCGGCCGGCCAGGCGACGAGCCCTACGAGGCAGAGCAGTGCTACCGCATATTCCTGGCCAGAAAGCGTGTTGCTGATTGAGGCGAGAGAGGCTGCGGAGATACCGCCGACCAGGGCGTCCGCACTCGCAACCAGCAGGAGATACCGCTGGCTCCACGTCGCGAAGCGCCTGGTCGCCGCCACCTTGACAGCGGGTTCGGCCTCCGCGGTGAGTTGATCATCCCGTTCCAGATCCAGGCTCTCAACGCGGAGGGTTGGCGAGTCGTCTAGGAGGTCAACAACCTCACCTGTGCCCAATAACGACTCGTCGGTATGTCGGGAATCCGGATGCAGCTCCCACAGATCGTGTCCATGCAGCGGGAAACCTACAACTGCAGGCTCAAATGCGGCGGCGCCTGTTGATGCCCGCAGCAACCTTTCGAATCTTGCCATTCCCCCAAGAACCCCCGACTTCGACACTCGCCGGCCCCCCGGCGAGTAGACGTGCTCGAACGAATCGCTTTAGGGGTGACCAACAGGGGGAAGGCTGCCGAAGTCACCCAAGCTCGATCAAGCACTCGCAACGTATCGTGCGATCGGAACCGAAACTGGGACCTATATCCAACCGTGATCTTGACCGTTGTCGGTCAATAAAATCGGAAGTTCTGCAGACTGTTGTTGAAATTGATCTTGTTCGGCGAGAGGGCGGCGACCTCACCTTGCGGAATCTGCTCAGAAACACTGTTTTACAAGGAAAAAGGCCAGTCAAAACCATCACAACCGTAGGCAGATCGAGATCATCTTCAGCCAGTGCAAGGTGGTTTTTCGCGGCTCACCCAGCGCAGCCAACGGCCCGCTGCTGTCGGTGTTACATATTTGTCACTATCCGCGTGTCGCGGCATTCTCTGGCGTAGGCGGACTAGCGCGCGGATGAAGGGAGCTGTTAACGGCTGACGAGTGTGGCATCCGGACAAAGATCAACGAAGCTTGCAGACACCCAGCCTGCCGACCTCAGCTGGCATCTATGTTGCTCCCGTTGACACCTCTGGGCGGGCGCATAAGCGCAACCGGCCCTGGACCAGCCTGCTGCAAGCCCCCGGGTCAGCTGCAGGTGACTTGCAGCTGGGGGTCTTGGGCTGTAGTGCCGCCTTCCTTGGAGTAGTAGCGGGCGCCGTCGCCGCTGGTGCTCTTGACCATCATGCTGACGGTGCCGTCTCCGCTGATCAGTGGTTTGACGTCGAACTGGTAGCTGGTGTTCAGCGCCACGGCGGTGGTCACGGAGCCGACCTCTTGGTCCCGGCCGTCGGTGCGGTGTTCCAGTTGACCGACGACTCGCTCCATGAGTTGGCGACTCCGTAGACGTCGCCGCCGTAGACCGACTTGTCGTCGGTGTTGCTGCCGACGGTCAGCTGCAATTTGGCGCTGGAGATCGTGCATCCCGATGTCCCGGTGACGTTGAACTTCAGCAAGGAGTAGTTGGCCGGGCTGTTGTCGGCGGTCAATCGGCTGTTGCCGCCGAAGTTCACCGTCGGTTGGGACGAGTCCACTGTCGCGTCATCGGTAGGGCTGAAGGTCAGGGTCCCGCCGCCGCACCAGGTGTGGTCACCGACGTGCTGGCCTTGGACGACTCGTTCCCGGCCGCGTCCACCGCGCTCACCTGGTAGGTGTACGTAGTGCCACGCGGCAACAGTCGTATCGGAGTAGCTGGTGGTGGACCCGCCCAGAGACGCCAGCGGTGTTGAGCTCCCGTTCCGATAGACCTTGTAGCCGGTCACCCCGACGTTGTCAGTGCTGCCGTTCCACGACAGGTCGACCTTGCTGCCGCTCGGCGCATTCCCGGTCAGATTGCCGGGCTGCGTCGGCGCAGTGGAGTCACTCCACCGCCACCACTGCCGCAGGTGACTTGGAGCTGCGGGTCTTGGGCTGCGGTGCCGCCTTCTTTGGAGTAGTAGCGGGCGCCGTCGCCGCTGGTGCTCTTGACCATCATGCTGACCGGTGCCGTTCCCGGTGATCAATGGTTTGACGTCGAATTGTAGCTGGTGTTCAGCGCCACCGCGGTGGTCACGGAGCCCACCTTGCTCCCGGCCATCGGTGCGGTGTTCCAGGTGACCGACGATTCGTCCCAGGAGTTCGATGGCGACACCGTAGACGTCGCCGCCGTAGGCCGACTTGTCGTCGGTGCTGCTGCCCACTGTGAGCTGCAGTTTCGCGGTGGATACCGAGCAGCCCGATGCCAAGTTGACGTCGAACTTCAACAGGGTGTTGGTGGTCGGGCTGTTGTCGACGGTCAGTCGGCTGTTGGTGCCGAGGTTCACGGTTGGCTGGGAGGAGTCGACCGTGGCGTCATCGGTCGGGCCGAATGTCAGGCGCCGCCGCCGTCTGGGGTGGTGACGGACGCGCTGGCCTTCGTCGACTCGTTCCCGGCCGCATCCACCGCACTCACCTCATAGGTATAGGTGGTACCGGGGCTCGCTGTTTCGTCTGAATACGTTCTCGGCGGGTTCGGGTCAGGCTGGGTCGGTCCCGGCAGCAGCGTGCCGTTGCGATAAACGTTGTAGCCGACCACGCCGATGTTGTCTGTGCTCGCGCTCCACGTCAGGTTGACTTGGCTGCTGCTCGCAGCGGCCGCGCTGAGGTTGCCGGGCTTCGAGGGCGGTGTGCCGTCGGGCGCGCCCGTGGTTGATGCCGCAGCCGGCGTCGACGGCGGGGAGATGTTGCCCGCAGCGTCGAGCGCGACGACCGTGTAGCTGTAGTCGTGTTCGGAGACGACCGTCGCGTCGGCATAAGTACGTGCCGGACACCTCGGCGATCTGTACGCCGTCGCGGAACACCCGGTATCCGGTAACGCCCACGTTGTCGGTTGCGCCACTCCAGTTGAGCGTGATCTTTGCCGTGGTGTTCACGGTTGCTGCGAGATCCGGTGCGGTCGGCGGGGTGCTATCCGGCTCAGACGTCGGGAAGGTATAAGTCTGGACGTCATAGGTTCGGCCCATCTCGTCGGTCGGCGTAACCGTGACCTGGCGGCCGTTGACGCCGACCTTGGCGAAGCCGTACACATGATCATCTGACAGACCTGCGGGAGCGGCGCCGCAGTGCGACCCGCTGGAGCCGATGGCGTACAGGTCGAAGCTGCTGCAGCCGCTAACTCGGCCGAGTGCGGCACCCCCGTTCCCGAGGACGTAACTCACCAGGCCCGCAGGATCGGGCGTGTTGCGCTCGTAGCCGTGTGCATGGCCGTTGAAGGCGATCGCGACGTTGTTCGCGTCGAGCAGGCCCTGCAGCGTCCCAGTCGCCACCCTGGAGGTAGGTATCAGACGGCTGGCTGCTGGAGTCGGCGTAGAGCGGGTAATGCCAGAAGGCAAACTTGAGCGCACTCGGATGCGCTTCGAGATCGGCCTTCAGCCACTTGGTACTCCGCGCTGTGGTTTTCCAGTGCGCGTCGTGGTCGTTCTGGTAGACCGAACCGGTGCCGATGTTTCCGTCGGCCCAGGCTGCCGTCAAGACGTAGAAGCGGGCTTTACCCGCGTCGAAGGCATACCACATGCTCGGGTAGTCCCTGGCAGTTGAGCCGTTGATCGACGGGTAGGGCTCCATCTTGTACTTGCCGTTCGAGGCCGCCGCAGCATTCTCCTCCGGCCAGTTGAGGACCTGAACGGCGCCATTAGTGAACCCGTGGTTGCCCGTGACGTTGAAGACGGGAATGGAGCGGCCAGGCACCGTCCAGAAATCCGGCCCGAAGATCGTGCTTTGATCAACACCGGCCTGCTGCAGGTCGCCGTACTCTTTCTGCCCTCCACCGGGGTAGGCCGTATCGCCAGTCATCACTGCGAAGCGCGCGCCGCTGCTGGCCATCTGGTTCATCACGTTGGTCTGGTGCGTGTTCACACCGTTCGCGTACGCCTGGCCCCAGTCGCCGAAGACGGCAAAGGAGAATTGTTGGCTCGATCCGGAATCGACTTGGGAGGTGAACTTGGGACTGGAGTCAGTCCCCAGCAGATCGACGCTGCCGAGCTTGACCCGGTAGCAATATTGAGTGTCGGGCGAGACCGGAATTGTGGCCTTCCATTGGTATTCCGCCTTGCTGATCACCGTGATGTTGGTCTTCGTGGCGGTCTTGGTATTCGCGTCGCAGTTACCGACCGGTCCCCAGGTAAGGCTGCCTGAGGTCCCGCCCGTCGTATCGGTTGCCCAGTTGATCGTGATTGAGGTCTGGATCGAGTCAGTCAGGTACGGATACCGGGTCAACATGCCGCTGGTGGCGGCGATGGCGGGGACTGGCTGCAGTCCAAGCCCCAGTAGTGCCATGATCGCGATCACGACGAGACCGAATCGCTTGACCGTCAGCTGCATGAACCAATCCCCGTCTTGGTCTTCGACTAGCTTTCACATTCAGCAGCTGAGCAACCGAAGGCGCTTGCTATGTCCCATTGGCTAAACGCTGGCGATGGCCGCGCCTACCTTCCAGACGTATGCTATGGCCCTCTGGTGATGCCTCACGGCAGAATCGCGTAACAGCTGCCAAAACGTCGGGGGCAACGCGCGATAAGAAAGCCAGGAGTTGCCGACTCCAGAAAGGCCTGACATGCGTAGGGAGATGCGCGCGCGTCCGCGTCGCGGTGCCCCTCGCTACCGCATCGCACGACTGGCCGTAGCGAGGGCGCTCTTGCTCGTGATCGTGTTGTCCATTTTGCTAGCGGCCGACCGGGGTCAGCCAGCGGCGTCGAAACCAATTCTGCCTACGTCGACAGCATGGCCGGTTCGAGCGGCCTTCTACTATCCGTGGTTTCCAGAGAGCGAGCACTGGGCGACTCGCTACGCGCCAACGCTCGGCAAGTACGACAGCAGCGACAAGCGGGTGCTGGCGACCCATGTTGCCGAAGCTCGGTACGCCGGTTTGAACGCCTTTATCTCCTCCTACTGGGGTAACGGCACTCAGACGGCTCGCCGACTGCCTTTGTTGCTGGACGCCGCCGGTCGCCAGGATTTCTACGTTGCCGCCTATTACGAGCCTGAATCCTTGTCGCCCCCACCTTCTGACTCCGTGCTGCGCCAAGACTTTGACGCGTTGTATCAGTTGACTCGTCACCGAGCTTGGCTGCGCGTAGCAGGAAAGCCCGTGCTGTTCGTCTACAACATTGACGGAGAAGCGTCGTGCCCCGCCGTGAGCCGGCTCCTGACCGCGAATCAGGGGCGCTTCTATCTCAACCTCAAGGTCTTCCCGGGCTATCGTGACTGTCGACACCAGCCCGATTCGTGGCATCAGTACGTGCCGGCGGACAGTTACGACCAGCAGGACGGTGAGTCCGCCACCGTTTCACCCGGTTTCTTCAAATTCAGCGAGCCGGTACCGCGACTGGCTCGCAATCTGCGACGGTTCGAAGCCGATCTACGGCGCCAGATGGCCTCCGGCACCAATTGGCAGCTGGTCACGACCTTCAACGAGTGGGGCGAAGGGACGGCTGTCGAGCCGAGCCGACAATGGGAGTCTGCGTCCGGGATGGGAACCTACCTGGATGCGCTGCGGTCCGCGTACGTCCAGTCTCGCTAGAGCATCACAGATCGGGCCGACGCCCTGGATGAGGATTCAACGGCATTGGGTGCTTCCGCTATCGAGCACCTCCCCTTTCGGAGCTTGCAGGAATTGCCAGCTGAATGCCTCGGGTGACAGCTGTAAGCGCAACACCCCGTTCTGACCGGTCAGTCGTACCGTGCTTGTGGGGTCCGGCTCATGGAACCGGTAGTGACTGGCGCCGCCTGTGCCGACCACGATCTCGGTGACACCCCTTGCAGGATCCGAGCCGCCGTCGGCATTCATCGGTACATATCGTTCGTAATCATGGTCGTGCCCGTTGAGCACAAGATCCGCATGGGCCGCAGCCAATATTCGCCACGAGGCATCCTGATCGAGGTTGTTCCCGTGGTTTCCTGAGCTAAAGCGTGGCCGATGCCAATACGCGAGTACGCACTTTCGAGGGTGATCTTTGAGATCTTGTCGGAGCCAGGTCGCCTGAGGATCCGAATCACCACAACCGCCGATATGGTCGCATTCGGAGTTGAGCGCGACCAGATGCCAAGCACCAAGGTCGTAGCTGTAGTACCCCTTGCCTGCGTCGCCCGCGCGCTCCCCAAAATAGGCATAGTAGCCACCAGCACCGGGAGTCCCGTATTCGTGGTTGCCCGGAACGGGAAAAGTAATGTCACGGTAGGTACCCCAGCTCTTGGCGTACATCGCCTCGAAGTCAGCTAGGGAGCCACTCGGGTACTGGTTGTCGCCCAGGGCCAACACCGCGTCGGGCTGAATGGTCCCGACCAGCTGGCCTGTGTCCTGCATGTGGCAGTTATTGGGTCCCGAGAACTCCTGATCGTGCCGCTTCATGCGCGGTGGACAAGAGATGTCTCCCGCCGCACCGATTACTACTGATTCAGGATTCCGCGTTGCCTGGGGGCCGTTGTACTGAGGGGTAACCCCCGCGTCGCGCGTGCTGCGCAAGTACATCAGACCACCCGCAACGATTGATCCCAGTAGGAGGACCACCACAAAGACGAGGATGAGTCGCCACGGGAAAACCCAGGCCCGCCTTCGCGGGGCAGGATCAGATGGACGCTGTGGCCGTCGAATCCGACTGTAAATCGGTACAGCCACCGCCAGGAGCAGTAGGACCACCAGAGCCGCTCCTACGCTCAAGATGCCACCCTTTCCTGGGTCATCAGAGCCATCTGTCAGCGGGGGAGCGCGTACTGTCGGTCCCCGGATGAGGCTAGTCAATTCCTTCAACGCACTGTCCCCGTATCGCTCGCTGGGCTCCACGTGGGTGTTCTCGCTGAACTCATTCCACGAGATCAGCCCCAGCGCATCTGGAGAGGACGAGACGGCGGCGTTATATTCCGCTCGCAACGTCTGGCCGTCGCGCCGCGGAACCTCTCGAGTGCCGCCGACGAGTTGGGCATTGAAGCCGGGCGCGAAAGGCGCGATCCAGAGACCTCCAGACTTGTGTACCGTCGACGGCCATTTCTTTCAGCCGCTCCGGATAACCGCCGCTCAGCTCGGGATCCACCGAGGACCAGTAGTACGCGTTGCCGTCGAAATAACGCGCCACCCGCTGGTATCCCTGAGGGCTTTTCTCCGTGGCAAGCACCAGTGTCGATCCGCGCAGGGGGCTCGTCACCCGCTCGATATCGGACGCTGAAAACCGCCAAGTACCTGACCAGATCAGCAAGGGCTTGGCAAAGATATCGAAGACCGGGTCCTTGGCGTACCGCTGTTGGAAGAGGTCAAAGTCCTGCGAGATCCGCTGCTACCGGTAGCGGTTGCCGCGAGAAATCCAGCCCCTGGTAGATGACGGCAAGCTTGAAGTCGGCGGCGCGCGCAACTTTGATCAGCGCCTCAAGACGTCGGTTATTGGTGGCGGAACTTTTCCAGGAGACGATGAAGCCTTCGATCCCAGCGGACTTGGCCTCGCTGACCTGTTTCTCGATGATCGACGTGTCGTCGCTGGAGTACCGTCCGGCCAATGGGTAGTCGATCTTGGCGCGGTCCCACGACTTAGGGGAGAACCACTGGTAGTAGTACGCGAGGACAGGCTGGCCCGCGGTGACCTCGCTCGGCCCGGCGGCAGTCGCGGTCAACGGAATATTCCATAGCGACAACAACAGGGCAACGCACCAAGCCACCCGGGACAACCTCATCGCTGCCCGCCGGCCACCCAGATGCGTGCCGAACGCAGACGGTTCGAGCGGACTGCGACCGACCGACCGCGTACGCGCAGGAGGTAAAGGCCAACCATGAGCGCCACGAGCAATGCGATGACAACGGCGATATCGAGGCTGCTGACGTGCTGCAGGTCGACGTACTGATTGCGGGAGAGGACGAAGGGCCGCTCGAACGCCAGTCCAGCTGCGTCGACCCGCACCGTGTAATTTCCTCTGGCCAGGCGCTCGACGCTGGCTTTGCCATTGGCGTCCAGCGGCACCTTGATCTGATGACCGTCCGGGTACTTCAACCACACTGCCTGCCCCGCGGGGTTGCCGAAGAGCATGTCACTGGTGCTGAAGTGCACCGTGTATAACTGCACGGGTACAACTAGCGTCGATTTGCGGCTAGGCACAAATCTCTGGGCATTTACTTGTACGACGTTCGACCCATCGATATCGACGCGCTGCACCGTGTAGCTAATCTTCTTGCCAAGCAGAGTTCCACCGGACACCACGGGCTGGATTCCTAGCAGCGTGACCTTCCCGCTTCCGTTCCCGCTGACGGTTTGGCCGTGATCACCGCGGAACTCCACACGAGCCACCCGCTGGCGTTCGACGGCATTCCTGGCCTGGTCCACAAAGGAGTACTCAAGGGTGTAGGTAGCTCGGTACGCCGCCTTGATTCGCAGGTTGCGCTTGACAGTGAGTCCGCTCAGCTCGTGTAGGTAGTCCTTCTGGTGGTTCCCGTAATACCACCTGACGAATTCCAGTGTCCGATCTTGCTGAGAGATCTTGTTGTCGACTGTGCCGATCTTGTGCCGACCCTTGCTGCTGACCTTGACGCGCACGACTCCCTGTTGGTTCGCCCGATGAGTGCGCCCATCCACAGAGAAGCGTGCGCCTGGAACTGCGGGCACGGTGACGATTTCGAGAACCCCGGTCGTCGGCGCGGTCGTTCCGACGGGGACAGCATGTGCCACACCGGCTAGCGTTCCTAGCAGCGCAACGAGCAAAGCGCCGAGTGTTCCTCGGAGCGCGGCCCGCTGGGCTGGCCCAGTCGCGTGGGTCATGTTCTGGCCTCCCTTCGGCCTTCCACCTCTAGCTCCGGCTTCGGTTGCGGCGGCGGTTGGGGTTGCGTCGGCGGCTTCGATGGTGATTCGTCGCGACTGCGGCTTGGACAGCTGGTTCGAGATCAACATCGGGTGTAGCTTCAGTGGTTGCCGCCGCGCTTGCGCGGTCTGCGTTTCGATGAGTGGCGTTTTTGGGCACGGAATCAGCTTCGGCGGTCGGTTCGGCCTGGGTCTGGACTCTCGGTAGTGGCTGGGTATCCCGCTCGGCTTCCGTTTCGGCAATGGGATTAGCTTCGGCTGTCGGTTCGGCCTGAGTCTGGACTCTCGGTAGTGGCTCGGTATCCCGCCCAGCTTCCGTTTCGGCAACAGAATCAGCTTCCGCGGTCGGTTCGCCCTGAGTCTGGACTCTCGGTAGTGGCTGGGTATCCCGCTCGGCTTCCGTTTCGGCAACGGGATTAGCTTCGGCGGTCGCCACGGCCTGAATTTGGACACTTGGTATTGGCTCGTTATCCCTCTCGGCTTCTGCGTCGGCTGCGGCGGGCGCTTTGAGCTGAAGGCCCGACTGGCTCCGAGGACCGTCATCATCGCTGGTGTCTGGAGCCACCCCATTCACGCCCGCTCGATCCGTATTGATCTTGGCTAACGGGATGGATGCGAATTTTTGACCATCTGCAAGCTTGGCCGCTGGAATCCGAGCCGCAGGAACCCCATTGGTGCGGCGGTACCATGCGGCCCAACTATCTTGACCCTCGATCGCGGCCGCCGGTCGCGGCCACCGCGGCGCGGCGAGAGCGGCGGCATCCCAGTCCGGGAAGCGCACGGAACGACGTGCGGAACCCACCAGCGTTGAGGCCGCTGAGGTTGTGACGGGAGTAGTCGCATACCGAGGTTTCAACAACGGCGCAAGCCGGTCGCGCACAGCTTCCATTCTGGAACCTATGAAGACTCCAGCGCGCTGGACAGGGACTGGAATCCTCAGTCGCTGCCGTCGGAATATGGCCAGGCACAACACTGTGATCGCGAGTGCGACGCCGACGCCGTAAACGCTGTAGATCACTGGTGCAGGGCTGTTAGCCGTGGAATGCGTTGTTTCAGGACTAGGCCAAACCGACGGCAACAAGGCTGGCGGGCGGGCAGGTGCAGAGAAATCAAAGGCCGATGCTAGGCCCGCCGATTGCTTGTCGCGGGTACTCAGTGGCTTGAGCTGCCAGTTCGACTCAATGAATTTGAGCATGGCCGTGTAGTCGAGCACCGTGTGGTCGACTACACCTCGCTTCGCGTACGGGCTGAGCAGCAGCGCAGGCACCCGGAAGCCATATCCTCGGCTGTCCACCTTTGGTGGCGTCACGTGGTCGTACCAGCCGCCCCACCCGTCGTAAGTCCACATGAATGCCGAGCTGGACCACGCAGAGCTTTTCATCAACTCGCTGGTGAGCTTGCGTACGGTGCGGGAGCCGGCTGCGGGGTCGGCCGGCGGCTTCTCGCTCGAGGCCGTGGTCACAATGTAGGAAACGGCCGGCAGGGTGTCGTTGCGCAGGTCGGTGTAGTACTGATTCAGGTCGACGACCTGCCCCGCAAGAGGACCGCCGTCTTGGAATCGTTTCATGCTCAGCAGCGGCACTTTGACGAGCTGGCTGGAGCGCTTAACGGCGTCGCCGCGAGTGGCCGCCTCGTCGAGGTTCTCGACGTAGAACCGGGCCGCAATGTCACGCTTGGCAAGCCGGTCGAAGATGGTCGGCAACTCGTCGTACCCGGTGCTGTCCTTCAGCGTCGTCTGGGCAGTCGGGGCGTTGCCGGCGAGCCAGTAGAGATAAGCCTCGCGGCTGCCGATCGCGGTTGAGGCAAAGAACCGGTCGAACAACACGTATTGGTCGGCAACGTTCCAGTGGAAGGGGATGTCGGTGCCGTCGTAGTAACCCATGGCGGAGGTGCCGTCTTGGCCCAGCCTGCGGTAGGCAGCCACGAAGCCATCCATCCGCCCCTTGTTATATTGCCGCTCTTGGATGGCTGGCCCTTGGCTCAGGTCCTCGATTGCAGCATTGCCGAGGTGGAACGGCTGTACGCATCCCCTCGTCGATTTCCGGTTGAGACTGACCCGCTGACACACTCCACTCGGAATGCCGTCAGCTCCTGGATAAGTGCCGAAATAGTTGTCAAAGGAGTGGTTGTCCTGCATCAGCCACACAACGTGCTTAATGGGGGTCGTGGTCGACGCATCCTTGACCGGCGCTGCGGCTGCCGGCAATGTAGGTATGGCAGCGAGAATCAGGGCGACCGCCAGCAAATAGAACTTTTTCATGGTCGTAACTCGTAAACAATGATGAGCGGTCGCGTGACGGTCGATCCTCGATCGCCGATTTGAACCGTCTCGGAGTGGATGGCAATGCCGTTGTACTTCTTCACGTACGCCATCAGCCGGTCTGAAAAGCTCGACGAGCGAGCCGCGGAGAAGGAGTCCCAAACCGCGTACTGAATGCTGCCGTTGCGTAGCTGCAGGTCAGCATTCTCGATCGCGGTGTAAGACGGATTGCGATTCAGCGGATTCGGGCTGACCGACAGTCCGTACGCCTGGCGGTGACCGTAGAAGGCTATGACGTTGGCCATCGAAGGTCCGACGGTCAGCATCGTCGAGCCCTGCGGCAGATTTTGGTCGATCCAGACGCCGGCTTCCCGACCTGCAGGCAGTCCGCCCGTGCCGGCCAGGAATGCCCGGCTAGTCGATGGCTGGATTGAGAGCCAGGTTGGCACGATCAGGCTCAGCACGATCACGGCCCATGCGCCGTTTTGAGCGGCCGTGCGCCACCGTGGGATGCGCCGGGTGAGTTGGGACCAGATCGTGTTCGACGTCAGCGCTCGCGTTGCCAATAACGCGACGGGCGGCGCGAGGGGCAGCAGGTATTGGAAGCCTTTGATCGGCATCAGCGTGAAGAACACGATCGGAACCACGCACCAGCTCAGCAGCAGCCCCTCACGCCAATTCAATTGCCTGCGGTCCAGCACCAACCCCAAAACCGCCATTGCCAGCACCAGCGGGCCTAAGACCAAAGGCACGGATGTCAGGTAGAAGTCGATCGGATGGTTGGCACGACGAAACAGCTGCCATGCTAGATAGTTGCCGCCACTACGGGAGGCGCCGGCGAGACGAAGCGTCAGTGGGAAGGCGAGTGCGATCACTCCAGCCACCGCGAGGGCGATTGCGGCGCGTCTGATACGCAGCTTGATGGTCTGGCTGAGCACGAAGAAGCAGTAGACGCCACCGAACAAAACGATTGCTGTTTCCTTGGTGAGCATGGCGAGGCCCATCAGCGCACCGATGGCTATCAGCCAGCGGCCACTGCGGCTCCAGCAGTAGCGAGCCAGCGCATACAGCGCCGCTGTGGTGAAAAACACCATCGGTGCGTCCAACAACACCTGCCTGGACACTGTCACGTGGTACGGCATAACGGCGAGCAGGGTCATGGCCACCAGGCCGGCGCGCCGCCCATAGAGGAGCTTGCCGAGGTGATACACGACCACCAGCGTGGCGACCCCGAATGCGGCGGCGAGCATCCGACCCACAATGTCGGAAACACCGAAGCGGTACGGCACCGATAACAGAGATTGGAAGAGCAAGGGGTGCGCACGGAAGATCGGGAAATAGGGTAAGTAGGCGGATTGGCCGGCGATGCTCGCTGCTTGCCCTGCGTAGACCGCCTCATCGCTGTTGAAGCCCAGAGCATTGAGTCGCCAGCACCGCAGGAATATCCCAAGAGCGAGCACAATGAAAAAGCCGCGGCGGACAACTACGGAACTCCAGGTGCGAAGCGGAAGCGTCCGATGCCGATTCTTGCGATTGGGGTCGGTAACACCGACGGAGGTGTCGGTGGCTTCCGCCACACTCAGTTTCAACGAAGTCATTGAATTACTCCACTGTCGGCAAGGAAGTTTTGTTCCCCCGTCGTCAGAAGTCGCACGGACGTCCTCACATGGTGTGAGGGGTTCTCGCCTCGCCCCTCTGCTGGGTCGAGACTGGCAGGCGACGCCAAAGGCTCCATCGCATATCGGCGAGTAGCCGCAGGTAGCGGAAACCCTCCCGGATCGTACCCTTCGATGCGCCCATGACCCGCTCGACAAACACGAAGGGCACCTCGCGGCGGACCAAGTGGGGATGGCGAACGGCGATCTCCAACAAGATCTTGAAGCCCCGCGGTGTCATTTTTTCTGTCAGCGCTTCGCGACGGAACAAGAAGAATCCGCTCATTGGGTCCCGGATGCCTCGTAACCGGTGAGGAAACATCGCCTTTGCGAGCACAGTCGAGCCCCAGGAAACAGCAGTTCGAACTACACCCAGGCCCTCGTTGCCACCGCCTGAGACATAACGACTCGCAACGACCAAATCGGCGCCCTCGAGTGCTGCTTCGAGCAATTGGGGAACGACCTCCGGTGGATGCTGGAGATCCCCGTCCATCACGCACACCCACCGTGTATCGGTGCGTTCCAGGCCTGCAAGCACGGCTCCGCCAAGCCCACCGGTCCGCTGCTCGCCGCTGCGATGGAGCAGCTTGGTCTCCAACGAGCCAAACCCGCGGGCACGCGCAGCTTGGACCACATCAGGTGTCTCATCGTCACTGTCGTCAACGAACAGCACGACACTGTTTCCGTTGACGCTGGTCGAAAGCCGCCCGAGTAAGGGCTCCACGTTCTGGGCTTCGTTGCGTGTGGGCACCAGGATCGTCAGCTGCGGCGTTGAATTTTCGCTCATCACCGCGCCACCCGTGCACGCCGCCGGACTGTCAAGCTCATACCTTCACAGTCCCGTCCACCGACACAGCCGGCTCTCCGTTCGAGTGGCCATGAGCTGACTGTCCATTGGTTGAGTGGCCATTGGTTGTTCAGTGGCCATGAGCTGGCTGTCCATTCGGGTCCACCTCTGGTTCGCTGTGCCTCCCGTTGGTGGATCGAGCAGACCCGGCCCCTGCTGGAATGCGGTTATCAACCGATGAGCCGTTCGTAGCAGGCTGCATGACTCGTTGAGGAATGACATCCGCCCAGCCGAAATTCGGTGATATCAATCGGGTTACCGAGATATTCGCCAGAAAGTCCTCCAATATTTCCCGCTCGAGTGAACGCAAGACCGAGATGTCTTGCTTTTTGCCCTTGCGGAGATTTCGAGCGCGCAGCGTAATGGCTCGCTCCATGATCGAAAAAGGTGGGAAACCGTAAGCGTCCTCGGTGTTGGCAAGCAGGGTCGACATAGCTTCGTCGTGCGGCAGCTGCTCCTCTGCGTCGGGCCCGCGACCAATGATGAAGATCCGCTGAACTCTGCCGGTGTCCCGATAGCGTGCCGTTGGCACGAGCCGGTCGATCATGTATTTCGGCGGTGGTACCACAATCTGGGTGATCGCGTTGATTGCGATGATCGGGATGTTGAGCCGCGCTAGCAGCAACGCGAACTGGCGGCCGTCCTTCGAGTGAATCCTGCTTTGAATAGCGAGGATGAATCGACGAGGGAGACTCAGCACCTTGGTGTCGACAGCCCGCAATGTGTGAGAACTGATCGTCAGCGGCTTCGGGAAGGATCGAGCCTCGCCGCATCCGTTGATGATTGTCATGTCGTCGGAGAGAAAGCATGAGGTGTCGGGGTGCTCTCGGAGGAGGCGCAGGATAGTGCCGGTCTTCCCTGTATCGGTCTGGGCAGAGAGCATGATCGTCTCCTCCCCCAGTCCAACCGTCGCGGAGTGCAGCAGCATGTATCCCTTATTCACCAGCACGAAACGCAGCAGCGCTTCCACGACATTGGTGTAAACCACGTGCTTCGAGCGCGCGAGCAACGGGCTCACGGTGACGGTGATCCGGTTGTCCAGATCCACTCGGAAATTGGCACCGATCGAGCCAAGGTGCTCTCGATAAACGAACAGGCCGGGACTCATCGTCGCTTGGACCTTCGGGATCATTCGTCGAGCACCGACATAACCTCGGCGCACTGTGATATCACCAGGCCGACTGAAGGCCTCAACCTCGAAGTAGCCCAGCTCAGGGAGCCGAACCTCTGAACGGATTGCCACGAGCCCGTGAATGTCGTAGTAGTGCTGCCTGCCCTTGCGCGGGACTCTGAGATTCAGCGCGAGATGAGGGCCCCACTCGTGACTCTTCATCTCGATGAGTACATCGGCCTTGGTGTGCGGCTCAACCGGCTCGCCAGTAAGGTCCGCGACCAGCTTCTTGGATCCCCAGATGTAACGATCGCTTATCCAGAACCGGAGCGCGAAGAGCGCTAGCAGGGTAGTGGCATTGGCCCAGTGCGGATTCATTCCGGCATGCGCCAGAGCCAACAACATGGGCACGCGAAGGACGAGCGAAGCCGTGTTGGCGGTCCAGCTCTTGGCGAATCGCTGGTACCAGCGGGAGCCTGAGTCGTGCTTGCGATAGACGAGCCTGTCAGTCAGGACGAAATTCCAGATCGTCGATCCCTGTGTGGCGGCAATCGCGGCCCACGAGATCCAAAAGGACAAAACCTCATGGAAGAACCAGAACAAGGCCTGGTTCACGAACAACCCAGAAAGCCCGACCAGGCCAAAGGCGAAAGCCACTTTGGTTTTGGCAAGGGGGGATTTGGACATTGGGACTCCTGTTCAGGAAAGCAGCTATTCCTGCGTGCTCATCGGTTCGGATGGTCAAGTTCTTGGTTGACTGCGCGGCCGATGTTTATCGGTGCCGCTGTGCCGTCTCTCGCGCGTACCGAACGCGCTTGGCACAGAGTCCGGAGCACTTGAATGCGATAGATCGCGGGTCTGGGCAAGGTGAAGGTGCCCATCGCCTCGTACGGTCGGGAGCCCGCGCGTGCAGGCGCCAGTGCAGCGACTCCCCCAAGACCGCTCATCAGGCCTCTTAACCCCACCATTCCCTTAACAACCCCCACTTCGAACTCGCCTGCCCCCGACGAATTGACGTGCTTGAACGAGCAGCGACGAGCCGCTGACTAGGCGGAATCGCCGGGATGGCTAACAGTGGGAGGTGGCTTCTTTGCCTGAATGCACCCTGAGCTCGATCAAGTACGGGTGAGCGTATCTTGCGAGCAAGGCGGAATCGGCCACAATACCTAAATCGTGAGCGTGTCGGGAGCGATCACGATGGTGTGACCCAGGGCACACTCGGCTGACTACGCGATCTTGAGACGAACAGCTCAGTACGACATGATCTTGTGGCTAGGCTGGTAAACCCTTACTGGCAAGGGAAAAAGCAAGGCGAGGAGCGGATGATCAAGAGTCCTGCGGAAGATCATTTTCGCCAGGACGATGCCTTCTGTTCACGGCTCGTCGGTCAGCTCTTCAGAGGAATGTTATTGATTTGTCACTTTTCGGGTGTCTTGGGCTTCTAAATGGTGGAACGAGGTTGCAATGGGCGACATGATCAGCTATAGACTCACTGTTTCTGGCGGCGCGCGAACCAGTAAAAGCGGCCTTCCCTGATTGCAGACCCCGTCACCATCGATCGCCGGCCGGGCGGGCGTAGCGGGGGCGAAAAGCGATGCCTCACCCCACGAAGGGCCTCGAATTCAAGGAACCCACTTCGGCCAAGGAGTGCGAAACTGCGCGACTCTAACCTCTCCGCCGGAGGGGAATCTCGACAGGCGCGCACATTCCCTTGAAGCTCTCGTAGGCTTGGGCATCGCCTGACATAGCTGAGACCGACAGCCTGGAATCTGAACGCTAGGGGATGTTTATGGCAGGGGAACCGCTCGGCGGTTCAGCGCTGAGAAGGCATCCGACTTCATCGATGTCGACGGCGCCGAGCCCGAACGCCTTCGTCCATGCTGCGACCGGCTCGATTGGTCTGCGTTATTCCCATGAGGGCAAAGACGTGGAGAACACGACGAGACACAGCGATCAATGGCTGGTGAGGAGATCGCCGGCCGTGAATCGGCCTTTGCGCGACGCCAGACACCTGAAGGACAACCAGTGACCCGGCGGGTGGTATCACAGCGGATCGTGGTCAGCCTCTGCGCCGCGCTGCTTCTTCTCTTCGCGAGCTGCGACGGGAAGAATGCGGACGGTAAGTCCGGCTCCAACCAGCCCCTTTCAAGCGCAGCCTGCCTGGACGCTCAGCGAGAGGCATTTCCGGCCCTCGTTGGCGCGTGGCGCAAGATGGCTATCGCCGTGACAACGGCGAACAACGCCGCATCTCCGGTGACCCTTCAGCCATGGACTCGCGCCTTGGAGAAGGTGCGTAGCCAAATAGCGAGGGAGGGCTGCCCCAATCCTCCCCAAGAGCTGGAGCCGCTCACCGCGCTGACGGCCGATGTTGACAAAACTGGAGGTCAGATCACGCTCGAGCAGATCCGGGGGCTGGGTGTGCTGCTCCGCGAGCTGCATAAGAAATTACAAGTTCTGCCGATCGACTTCGACAAGCGTCTTCTCGATCTGCCACTGAACTGCGACGAGATCCGCAAGTATGTGAATGCAACGTATTCGTTGCGAAGCCTTACAACGCCTGCAGGGCGCGATGTGTGGGTTGTCGTGTCAATACGAAACAAGAGCGGCCGGGGCGTTTACGCGGGGGTGGATGGACAATTAGCGGCTAGTCACCCGGTGAAAGGCGGCCCCGACCGTCTGTCATGGCAGAAGTCACCCGGGACGTATGCCGGTCCGCTACAAACCAGTCAGCATCCGTTGCTGACAGCTAACGGCGAGCGTCTTCATCTCACTGCCAAAGGCCGGGCGACCTCACTGGCGGCGAATGTGTCCATCGGTTTTTCGGCTGAGAAGATTGATTGTCAAATCAGCGCCAGAGAAACCAGCGGGCCAGTCACGGTCGCCGCTGCTGGAGATATCGCATGCGACCCAAGAAGCTCCGGCTACAACCATGGACGAGGCATACCCGGGCAGTGCCACCATAAAGCCACCTCTGACCTGGTGAAGGAGATTGACCCGGACGCAGTCTTTGCGCTGGGAGACTTGCAATACCAAGCCGGCTCGCAGGTCAACTTTGAGGACTCCTATGACCCGACTTGGGGACGCTTCAAGGACATCACTTACCCGGTGCCTGGCAATCATGAATATGGTAGCCCGGGGGCGGCCGGCTATTTTGGCTACTTTGGATCGCGGGCCACGCCACGTGATCCTGATTGTGTGTTGAAGTGTCGCGGCTACTACAGCTTCGACTTGGGTCCATGGCATGTGGCCGCATTGAATGTCAACTGCGGGCACCTGCCCGACGGTGACGGCTGTGGCCGTCGATCGGCACAGAATCGTTGGCTGCAGCATGATCTGAAGGCCGCCAACAAGATCACCGCCTGCACCGTCGTGATCATGCATGAGCCAAGATGGAGCAATAGCCATTGGGAAGCTCCTGAGCTGAACGCGCTTCGTGACAACGATGCACAAGAACGGCGTTGATCTTCTTCTCTCCGGAGACTCGCATAGCTACGAGCGTTTCGCCCCCCAAAACCCTTCCAGCCAGCTCGACAAAACCCGAGGCGTCACGCAAATCGTTGTAGGTACCGGCGGTGCACACTTCACCGGTCTGCACTCGAGCAGGCCCAACACTGTCATCGCCAAGGAGGACATATTCGGGGTCCTCAAATTGACCCTTCAAGACGGCGGTTATAGATGGTCGTACGTATCAGATCCATCGACGCCTTTTAGGGACTCGGGCAGTCAAGACTGCCATTGACATCGCACCTGGACGCCAACGGGCATCGCCGTCGAGCGGCAGGCTGTTGCGTAGTGCAAACCAGGGTCAACTGCGGCGGGCGACCAGTTCCAACGTTGTGGACAACCTGCCAAGAAGCCGTGGTCGTCCCCCAGATTATGAGAAGTAGATGAGAATGGCGTGGCGCGCGCTAGCCTCTCGGCAGCATCTCGCGGCCCAACCGTGCGCAGCCCGGACGCCGAGGAATTGGCCAACGATCGAATGCCAGCAATCGTCAAGTACTTTTTGTGAGTGAATGCATTCTTTCTGGAAATTCAGAGAGCGATCTTTCTAATTCAGCTCCCGGCAGGCACTGAGGATGCTTTGCGCTATTTGCCTAAGGTCATTCAACAGAGCCGAGCTCTGCGGAGCCGCAATTTATGTATGGCTGGCGATTACGAAGTGTTACGGTCTGATAACGGCCAGGTAACCTGGCTCGCGACTGGTTTTTACGATCCCATAACGGTTGACGCCCAGGAGGGATCTTTTCCCCCACGAAAACCCTCTTTACGTATGCTTCTTGGACCCAGCTGGGAGTTCTAGGCTCGCCTAATTGTGCGATCCGTAAGAAATCCTGACGGGCGGTAGACAAGCACGAGCGGGGGGTTCGCGCGGTGAAAACGGGGGTGCTGCGCCGTCGGCATATGTCCGCCGGACCAGGATCGATGTCCTTCCTCCCGTTAGACATAACGCAGCCGGTACCACTTCCCAACACCGCATGCGAGTTGCACGTCTTCTTCCAAGAGCTGAACCAGTACGGAACAGCAGCGAACTGCGCTGCTTTAGAGACGGGGGGCAATGGTGCCAATCATTTCGACGCCACAGGGTTTCAACGAGGATGAGCTCTACGTTGATCTTGAGCCGACGTTCGGGCGCTCGCTGTTCCTGAAGTGTGAGGGCTTCAACTTCGCCGGGTCGATCAAGTTGAAGGCTGCGACCGAGATGGTGGAGGCGGCCGAGCGGGACGGAGTCTTGACGCCTGGCTCGATCCTGGTCGAGTCCTCGTCGGGGAATCTTGGCGTCGCGCTGAGCATGATCGCGGCGAACAGGGGATACGGGTTCGTCTGCGTCACTGACTCGCGCTGCAATCTGTCGACGAAGCGAATGATGCAGGCGCTCGGCAGCCAGGTCCACGTCATTACCGAGCCTGATCGCATTGGCGGCTTCCTCGGCGCGCGGATCAACTACGTCCGTGCGTTGTGCGCTTCCGATGACCGCTACGTATGGCTGAATCAGTACTACAACCCGCAGAACTGGAAGGCGCACTACCGCAAAACGGCGCCGGCGATCGCCCGCCAGTTTCCGCAACTCGACGTGCTGTTCGTCGGCGCCGGAACCTGCGGAACCTTGATGGGATGCGCACGCTACTTCCAGGAATGGCACCGGCCAGTCCGGGTCGTAGCAGTGGACAGCGTGGGCTCGGTGACCTTTGGTGGCCCGGCGGGACGCCGGATGATCCCGGGGCTAGGCACGAGCGTCTGTCCCCCCATGCTCGACCAGTCCTATCTGGACGACGTCGTACTCGTCGACGAGGCCGACACCATTCGGACTTGTCATCAATTGGCACGTAGAGGATTCCTGTTCGGCGGCTCCACAGGCACAGTCATCAGCGGCGCGATGGACTGGTTGTCCGTAAACGGCTCGGATGACCTCACTGCCGTGGCAATCGCCCCAGACCTCGGCGAGCGCTATCTCGACACCGTTTATCACACCAACTGGGTGCTGGATCTCTACGGCGAGGACGTGCTCGGCTCCGATGAGCTGACCACCGCTTCGCAGTCCGCGTGAACTCCGCGCCATCGAACGGCTATCTCGCAGCTGATCACATGACTTGTCGACCAATCACGAAATCGTCAATCCCTGCTCAAGGAGCTCACCAGGTGCATGAAGCTCTCGGTGCCTTGACAGTGGCTCTTGCTGATTCGCCGACCACACACGCCAGACGCGCTCTCCCGGAGTCGAGTACCGAGGGCGCCTTCGCCGGTGTGCTGGCTGATTCGCCCATCACACGAGGCAGGCGAGCGCTCCCGGAGTCGCCCACCGAGAGCGCCTTCGCCGAAGTGCTGGCTGATTCGCCCACCACGCAGGACAGACGTGCTCGCCCGGAGTCGACCACGGAGAGCACATTCGCAGACGTGCTGGCTGAGGTCATGAGTGTGGAGCGGGTGTCGGTCGACAGCAACTTCTTTGATGATCTTGGCGCCGACTCGATGGTGATGGCTCGGTTCTGCGCGCGGGTGCGGAAGCGGCCGGATCTGCCGTCGGTGTCGATCAAGGATATTTACCAGCACCCCACGATCAGAAGCTTGGCGACGGCCCTCACCGACGCCGTGCCAGTCCCCGCGCCCATGCCTTTCGAGAGCACGTTCGCAGACGTGCTGGCTGAGGTCATGAGTGTGGAGCGGGTGTCGGTCGACAGCAACTTCTTTGATGATCTTGGCGCCGACTCGATGGTGATGGCTCGGTTCTGCGCGCGGGTGCGGAAGCGGCCGGACTTGCCAGCGGTGTCGATCAAGGACGTTTACCAGCACCCGACGATCGCAAGCCTGGCGACGGCACTCACCGACGCTGCGCCTGTTCATGTCGAATCGCCCGTTCCGGAATCGCCGGCTACCGTCCAATCGCCGGCTGCAACCTCGGTCGAGGTGCCCAAACCGGCGAAAACATGGCAGGTAGCCCTCTGCGGGGTGCTGCAGCTGTTGATCTTCCTCGGATACTCCTATCTCGCCGCACTGGTCATCGCACAAGGCTACGAGTGGATCTCCGCAGGCACAGGTGTGCTCGACATCTACCTCCGATCAGCCCTTTCCGCCTTCGCATTGTTCCTCTTCCTGTTCACCGTTCCGATCCTGGCGAAGTGGATCCTGATTGGTCGCTGGAAGCCTCGGCAGATCCGCATCTGGAGCCTGGCGTACGTGCGCTTCTGGGTCGTCAAAACCCTTGTCCGGCGCAATCCGATCATTTTGTTCACCGGTTCGCCGCTGTTCAACCTCTACCTGCGGGCACTGGGCGCGAAGGTCGGCCGCGGGGTTGTGATCTTGTCCAACCACGTGCCGATCTGCACCGACCTGCTCACCATCGGCGACGGCACGGTCATCCGCAAAGACTCGTTCATCAACGGCTATCGAGCACACGGAAACTTCATCCACGTGGGCCCGATCAGCATCGGCAAGAACGCGGTGATCAGCGAGGCGACGGTGATCGACATCGACACCTCGATGGGCGATGGGACCCAGCTAGGTCACGCCTCCTCGCTGCAAGCCGGACAGACGGTGCCCGACGGCGAACGCTGGCACGGGAGCCCGGGGCAACAGACCGTGGTGGACAACTTCCTCACCGTCGATCCGGCTCCGTGCGGCACCCTTCGCAAGGTCGCCTACGCCGTCTATCAACTCCTGACCATGTTGCTGATCTTGCCGCTGGGGATCACTGGTGCGATCTTGTTGCTGCTCAAGGTCCCGAGGCTGAGCGAGCTGGTGGGCGAGGGGGCTGGCGCGTTCACCGACTGGTCGTTCTATCGCGACGCCCTGGTCGTGTCCTTTGTGCTGTTCTTCGGCTCGATCCTCGTCGGCCTCGTCATCGTGACGACCGTTCCGCGGCTGCTCAACCTCCTCATCAGGCCGTACAAGGTCTATCGCCTGTACGGCTTCTACTACGGGGTCCACCGGTGGATCGTGCGTTTGACGAATGCCAAGGTCTTGAGCAACCTCGTCGGCGATACCTCGTGGATCGTGTACTACCTGCGCGCCATTGGGTACGACCTCGGAAAGATCGTCCAGACCGGGGCGAACTTCGGCGGCAATGTCAAGCACGAGAGCCCGTACCTGAGCTCCATCGGTACTGGAACGATGGTGGCCGACGCGCTGTCGATGATGAACGCCGAATTCTCGAGCACGTCTTTCCGGCTGTCCTGGACGTTCATCGGAGAACACAACTTCCTCGGCAACGGCATCGCCTATCCGCCGAACGGCAGGACGCGTGACAACTGCCTGCTTGCGACGAAGGTCATGGTGCCGATCAGCGGGAGGGTTCGGGAGAATGTCGGGCTGCTGGGCTCCCCGGCCTTCGAGATCCCGCGGTCGGTCGACCGCGACAGCAGCTTCGACCATCTGAAGCAAGGGGACGGGCTCCGCCGCGGCCTCGCCGCCAAGAACAGGCACAACTTCATCACCATCTTGTGGTGCCTGTTCGCGCGGTGGTTCTTCGTGTTCCTGATTACGGTGCTGCTGGGCATGGCCGGGGACTTCTACGCCGCCCTGGGTGCGACCGCGATCGTATTGGAATTCATGCTCGCCCTGGCGCTCGGCCTCGCCTACTGGATCCTGGTCGACCGCATCGTGAGAGGGTTCAAGCCCTTGCCGGCGCTGTTCTGCTCGCTCTACGAGCCCGCGATGTGGCGGCACGAACGGTACTGGAAGGTGCCTTCAACCGGGTATTTCGGGGCCTTCGCCGGTACCCCGTTCATCAACATGATTCTGCGCCGAGTGGGCACCCGGATCGGCCGCCGGGTTTTCAACGACGGCTGCGGTATGCCGGAGCGGTCACTGGTCACCATCGGCGACGACTGCACGCTCAACGAGGCGACCACGATCCAGTGCCACTCGCAGGAGGACGGCACCTTCAAATCGGACTACTCCACCCTCGGCTGCAACGTCACCCTCGGGACGGCCGCCCACGTCCATTACGGCGTGACGATCGGCGATGGCGTCGTTATCGACCCTGACTCCTTCCTCATGAAGGGCGAAGAGGTCCCGCCGTACGAACACTGGGGCGGCAACCCAGCCACCGAGATGCGGGTCCCGGCCGCACGCAATGTTCGCCAAGACCGCGACGAAAGCCGGAGCGCAGCTCTGGCCGGTACCTACTAGCCCATGCCAGAGGGTGAGCGGAGGAATGACGTAATGGAAGTTCAGGCTGTGGTCAATCGGGGGCTCGACCGGGCGGCCGACCGAGAGTTCTGGCGTGGTGTGCTCCTCACCGGTGGGTTCACCGCAATCCCGCGGTGGAGCGTTGATCCCGCGACGGGCACCGCTGAGCATGAAGCGAAGATCCCTGACGACCTCGTCGCGACATTGCGCCGGCTGGCGGCCGAGCTGGAGATCACCGCCAGCTCGGTCCTGCTGGCTGCGCACGCCAAGGTACTTGCCGCACTGTCCGGCGAACGCGAGGTCGCGACGGGCTACGTCGGCCAGGAAGGTGGTCGGCCGTTGCTCTGCAGGCTGACGACCGAACCCGACTCATGGCGGACGTTGCTGTTGACCACGCATCAAGCCGAGTCAGAACTGCTGGCGCACGGTGACTTCCCGGTGGATGATCTCAGGCGCGACCTGGGCCTCACCGAAGCATTCTTCGAGACCGTGCTTGATCCAACCGGGCTCGATCCAACCGGACTCCATCCACGGGGCTCGAGGCATCTGGGCTCGATCCAACCCACGACCACGGCGACCTTTCAGAGGACACCGTGCTCTGGGTGGGCACCTCAGGCGAGGACGGCCAGCTCACGCTGAGACTGCGGTACCGGACCGACGTACTCGATGCGGACTCCGCAGCAAGGATCGCCGGCTATCACCTCACCGCACTGGAGCTGATCGCCGCCGATCTGGATGCCGAGCATCGTCGGCAGAGCCTGCTGTCTGCCGAGGAAGTCCACTTCCAGCTCGAAGGGCTCGCCGGACCGAGGCGGGACCTGCCGGACCGCCGGGTTCACGAGCTGTTCGAGGAGCAGGTGGAGGCTCATCCTGAAGCCATCGCGGCCATCCATGGCACTCGGCAGTTGACGTACCGGGAGCTCAACGGCCGTGCCAACCGGCTGGCCCGGGCGTTGCAGGCTCGCGGGATAGGCGCTGAAGGCGTCGTGGCCGTGGTCACCGAGCGCAACCTGGATTGGATGGCCGCCGTCCTCGCGATCTTCAAGGCCGGTGGCGTCTATCTGCCGATCGAGCCGCATTTCCCGGCCGATCGGATTGCGGCAATGCTGTCCCGGGCCGGATGTCGGCTGGTGCTGACCGAACCCGGAAGCACCACCACCCTCGACCAGGCCCTGAAGTCGCTGCCCGAGGCCCAGACGCTCTTCATCGAAGCGGCCTACGAGGAGGATCATGCCGACAGCAATCTCGGCGTCGATGTCGCCCAAGATCAGCTCGCCTATATCTATTTCACGTCCGGTTCGACCGGTGAGCCGAAGGGCGCGATGTGTGAGCACGCCGGCATGCTCAATCATCTGTTCGCCAAGATCGACGACCTGGAGATCGGCGAAGGACAGGTGGTTGCCCAGACCGCACCGCAATGCTTCGACATCTCGCTGTGGCAACTGGTTTCCGCACTGCTGGTTGGGGGCCGGACCTTGATCATCGAGCAGGAGGTGATCTTGGATGTGCAGCGGTTCGTCGACACGATCGTCGATGGCCGGGTCAACGTGATGCAGGTGGTGCCGTCCTACCTGGAGGTCGTGCTGTCTTATCTGGAACAACGCCCATCCGACTTGTCGGACCTTCGGTATGTGTCGGTCACTGGTGAGGCGCTGAAGAAGGAGCTCACCCAGCGCTGGTTCGCCTCCCGAGCCACAGATCAAGTTGGTCAATGCGTACGGGTTGACCGAGACCTCCGATGACACCAACCACGAGGTGATGGACGGGTGCCCGATCCGATCGGGTCCCACTGGGCCGCGCCGATCAACAATGTGCAGATCCAGGTTGTTGATGAGTATTTGGCTCCGGTGCCGTTGGGTGCGCCTGGGGAGATTGTTTTCTCTGGGGTGTGTGTGGGCCGCGGCTACATCAATGATCCGGAACGGACCCGGGCGGCGTTCCTGACCGATCCCGACGGTCAGCGGCGGTATCGCAGTGGTGATCATGGCCGTTGGCGGCCGGACGGCAAGTTGGAGTTTTTGGGCCGCCGGGATTCGCAGCTGAAGATCCGTGGTTTCCGGATCGAGCTTGGCGAGATCGAGAACACCTTGTTGCGGGTGCCGGGGGTTCGCGATGGCGCCGTGGTGGTCGCGGAGCGGGCCGATCAGAGCAAGCATCTGGTGGCCTTCTACTCCAGCCCGCAGCCACTCGACATCGACGCCGTCAGGGACCGGTTGGCTGAGTCGCTGCCGGAGTACATGGTCCCCTCGGCCTTCGTATGGCGAGAGCAGCCTGCCGTTGACGGCCAACAGCAAGATCGACAAGAAGACACTGACCAGGCTGGCCGGAGAGCTCAACGTCGTCGAGGACAACTACGACGCTCCACGTACGCCGACCGAGCAGCGGCTGGCGGCCGCGTGGGCGAAGGTGCTCAGCGTTCCGCCGGACCAGATCGGCCGGCTGGACCACTTCTTCGACCGCGGTGGCACCTCATTGTCCGCAGTGAAACTAGCGGTCAACCTGGACCGTGTTTTCTCCCTCAAGGACCTCACCGGCCATCCGGTCCTCGCCGATTTGGCCGCGCTGGTCGACGGCAGGTCCGAGCGGCGCGCCGAGCTGCTGCAGTCAATCTCGGAGTCGGATGGTAACCAGGCCGAGCGCTCTCGTGTGCTTCCCCTACGCCGGAGGCAACGCGGTGAACTTCCGGCCGATGGCCCAGGCGCTGCGCGGCAGCGGACTAGCGGTGTACGCGGTCGAACTGCCCGGTCATGACGTTGCCGCTACCAGCGAGTCATTCGCGCCGATGGAGCGCGTTGTGGATCAGGTTGTCGCCGAGATCACCGCTCGTGGTCTGAAGGAGGTCCTGCTATGGGGCCACTCCTCCGGAACCGCCTTCGCCGTGGAAACGGCCAAGAGACTGCAGGACCGCGGGGTCGAGGTCCAGCGGGTGTTCCTCGCTGCGCAACTGCTCGGTGACGCCGCCGACCGCCGCGCCAGCATTGCCGAGCTGACTCGGCGGAGCAACGCTGACATCGTCACCGACCTCACCGCGGACGGCGGCTACACCGAGCTCGGCGAGTTGGATGCACAACGCGCTGAGCACGTCGCTGCCGCGTACCGGCATGACTGCCTGTCCGCGTACAACTATTTCGCCGACGCTCTGGAAAATCCGCCGGTGAGGAGACTGTCCGCGCCGGTCACAGTGGTGGTCGCTGCGGACGACCCGATCACGTCGGCGTTCCAGCGTCGGCACCGCGACTGGGAACTGCTGGCCGAGCACGTCGACCTGCACGAACTTTCCGACGGCGGCCACTACTTCGTGCGTACCCAACCAGCCGAGGCGGCACAGGCCGTGCTCGGCGCAGCCAAGCTGTTCGCTTATTCCTGAGCAGTGCCTATTCCTGAGCAGTAATTGAAAGGAAATTGAGATGTCGTCCTTGTTCCCCGTGTCAGTCCTCGACGCGGACCGGCAATCCGGCAAGGCGCCGATCCTGCTGGCCGAGGCTCCCGCCGACGCGCCGAGCTGGGCGGCCGAGCACCGGGACGCGCTACGCGAGGTCGTCGCCGAGCACGGTTCGGTTCTGGTCCGCGGCCTCGACCTGCGCAACGCGGCGGAGATCAGTGCGGTTTTTCGACGGCTGTCCAGCAGCCTGATGATCGAGAGGGAGGCCTTCGCGGCCCGGCAGGTTTACGCCGACGGGGTGTATTCCTCCGCGACGTGGCCGGCGAACCAGCCGATGTGCATGCATCATGAGCTGAGCTATCGGCTCGAGGTGCCCAGCCTGATGCTGTTCGCCTGCCTCGGCGCCCCGACCGAGGGTGGGGCGACCGCGGTGGCCGACTCGCGAGAGGTGCTCAACGCATTACCGGCCGACCTGGTCGGGCGGTTCGAGCGCGATGGCTGGCTGCTCACCCGCAGCTACAACGACGAGATCGGTGCGACCGTCGCGGAGGCGTTCGGGACCGACGACCGGAGCGCGGTGGAGAGTTACTGTCGCGCCAATGCGATCGAGTTCGAGTGGCAGTCCGACGGTGGACTGCGTACCTGGCAGCGCCGCAGCGCCGTGGTGCAGCACCCGGTCACCGGCCAGCGCTGCTGGTTCAACCAGATCGCCTTCCTCAACGAGTGGACGATAGACCCCGAAGTGCGTGAGTACCTGGTGGACATGTACGGCGAGGACGGGCTGCCGTTCAACACCCGCTTCGGCAATGGTGACCCGATCGGCGAGGACGTCATAGAGCTGCTGAACCAGATCTACGTGGACAACACCGTGCGGGAGCCGTGGCAGGCAGGCGACCTGATGCTGGTCGACAACATCCGCACCGCGCACAGCAGGGAGGCCTACGTCGGGCCGCGCGAGATCCTGGTCGGGATGGCTGAACCCGTACGCCTCTACGCGTCGCCCACCGATGAGGTAACGCCCGGATGAGCACCTTGCTGTCCGCTGCGACCGCGCCCGAAGGGGCCGAGCGGCCAACGGTGCCACCGTTCGCGGTGATCTCTGGTGCGCAGGTTCAGAAGGCGCTGGAGGGACAAGAGAAGGAGATTGTGGAGCTGGTCGAGGCCACCTACCGGCTGCATGGTGCCGGGGATTCGGTGAACCCGCCGTCGTATTTCCTGCGCTTCCCGGACCGCCCGTCCGCCCGGATCATCGCGCTGCCGGCTTCCATCGGTGGGCATGCCCGGGTGGACGGCCTGAAGTGGATCTCCAGTTTCCCGGAGAATGTGGCGGCCGGGATTCCGCGGGCGTCGGCGGTGCTGATCTTCAATGATCATGACACCGGCTATCCGTTCGCCTGCCTGGAGTCCTCGATCATCAGCGCCACCAGGACGGCGGCGTCGGCGGCGTTGGCCGCTGATTGGCTGAGCCGCGACCGGCCCCGCCCGAGACGCATCGGGTTTGTGGGGACAGGCTTGATCGCCCGCTACATTCACACCTTTCTGGCTGGCACCGGCTGGTTGTTCGATGAGATCGGCGTGCATGACCTGTCCGGCGACAGCGCGGCCGGATTCCGCGGCTACCTGGACCAGTCCGGCACCGCCGGCCGGGTGACGGTTTATGAGAGTGCCGAGGGGTTGATCCGGTCCAGCGACCTGGTGGTCTTCGCCACCGTCGCCGCCGAACCGCACATCCGGGACGTGTCGTGGTTTGCCCATAATCCGGTGGTGTTGCATGTGTCGCTGCGTGACCTGGCGCCAGAAATTCTGCTTGCGTCGACCAATGTGGTTGACGACGTCGAGCATTGTCTGAAGGCCAACACTTCACCGCATCTGGTCGAGCAGATCACCGGCAGCCGGGATTTCCTGGCCGGCACCTTGGCTGAGGTGATGGATGGACGTGTGTCGGTGCCGACAGATCGGCCGGTGATCTTCTCCCCGTTCGGTCTAGGAGTGCTTGATCTGGCGGTCGGCAAGTACGTCTACGACCAGGTGGCCTCAGCCGACGACCTGCACGTCATCGATGATTTCTTCCACGAGCTACGCCGCTACGGCTGATGGAGTCGTGGCGCAGTCAGCGCAGTTCGGCTGACTTGCTACAACATTAAGATGATCTTGGGTCAGCGGCTCGTGGCATCGGGTATCCGGACCGAGACAAGCGAGCCGCCCTCGATCTCAGACCAGTCACCGTCGAACTCCAGCCTGGCCAAGGCGGCGGCCGGAAAGCGACTTTCGATTGCGCTGACCGCCGCGGGCGTGGACGTGTCGGGATCGGCCATGTCATGCACCAGGCCTGGTGCGCCTGGAGCGTGGCCGACCAGCAGTGCGACATGGCAATCGGCGGGAAGATCCCGTACGGCATTGATCAACGTATCGGCGCCGGCGTTGTAGAAGCGCTCGGCAATCTCTACGCGATCGGGTGCAAGTTGATCACCCAATTTCAGCAGCTCGAGCGTCTGCTCTGCGCGGGTGGCGCTGGAGCACAGCACGGCATCGACCGTGATGCCTTGTTCTCGGAGGTAGTCGCCGACCTCCTCGGCATGGCGTTCGCCATCAGGGGTGAGTCGCCGTTGGCTGTCCCGGCTTCCGGGGCGTACGTCCTCGGTTTCAGCATGACGAAGTACGAGCAAGATGCGTCGCTGGTCCACCCGAGCAGCCTAAGGCGCAGCCCTTGATGGCAATGGCTATCTGGCTATGACGACTCGCTCGCGCGATCCAAGAGCAACGAGCGTTCGCGTTCGTTTTGGGTCATGTTGGCCGCCCGGGCAAACTCCGCCTTCGCTTCATCGTGGCGGCCAAGCTTGGCCAACAGATCGCCGCGCACGCTCGGCAGCAGGTGATATCCCTGCAGCGCCGGTAGCCCGGCCAACTGATCAAGCAATTCAAGTCCGGCCTCCGGCCCGTACGCCATACCCAACGCCACCGCCCGATTCACCTCGACGACGGGGGAGCCGGTGAGCCGCGCCAACTGTTCGTATAGCTCGGCTATGCGTACCCAGTCGGTCGCCTCAGCCGTCTCGGCTCGCGCATGACATGCCGCGATGGCTGCCTGCAGAGCGTACGGGCCAAGGTCGGTAGAGCTCATCATCGCGCGGTCCAGCGCCGCCAATCCGCGCACGATATGCACCGGATCCCAGCGCGAACGATCTTGATCAAGCAGCAGGATCGGTGACCCATCAGCTGCAGTGCGGGCCGCGAGCCGAGAGGACTGCAGCTCCATCAGTGCACACAATCCGTGCACCTCGGGATCCCGCGGAGCCAGCGCGGTGAGGATCCGGCCGAGGCGGAGCGCTTCGTCACACAGCGCGGGCCGCAGCCACTCACTGCCGGCTGTGGCCGAATAGCCTTCGTTGTACAGCAGATAGATCACGCTCAATACCGCGGTCAGCCGCTCGGCGCGCTCCGCCTCGCTGGGCTCCTCCAGCGCTGCACCCGCCTCGGCAAGCGTCCTTTTGGCGCGCACTACCCGTTGTGCGACGGTGGCCTCCGTCGTGAGGTACGCCCGTGCGATCTCTCGGGTCGTCAACCCGCCGACCAGCTTGAGCGTCAGGGTGCACTGCGCCTCAGAGGTCAGGGCTGGATGGCAGCAGATGAACATCAGCCGCAGCACGTCGTCCTCGACATGATCAACTGCGGCGAGGAAGTCCTCTTCAGACATCTCGTTCCCTTGCCCGCGAGCCATGGCGGTATAGATCTGATCAAGGCGGTCGCTGCGCCGAAATTGATCGACTGCCCGGCGCTTGGCGATCGTCATCAGCCAGGCGCCGGGGTTATCGGGTACGCCGGATGTCGGCCATTGCTGCAACGCGGCTACGAGCGCGTCCTGAGCGAGGTCCTCCGCTAGCCCCACATCTCGTACGATCCGCACCAGCCCGGCGATCAGCCTCGTGGACTCCAGTCGCCAGACCGCCTCGATGGCCTCCTGCGTGGTCCCATCAGTCACCTGATCGATCAGATCACGACTCGCCGAGCTGGCGTACCTCACAGCTGCCCTGCCAACCGGGCCAGTGATCTTTGTGAATCTGCATCAGCCGTTTCGCCAGCTCGACAGCCTCCGCCTTGCTCCGTACCTCGATCACGGCGTACCCGCCGACCAGCTCCTTGGCTTCGGTGAATGGGCCGTCCACAGCCTTGATCGTGCCGTCAACGAGAGACACGATGGCTCCCGCGGCGCTTGGCAGCAAGCCGCCCTGGTCGACCAGGGTGCCATTTCGGGCGCCCTCTGCGGCGTACTCGCCCATCGCCTGGAACAGCTCAGGCGGCGGTGGCCCTCCGGGCAGGGACTCGTCGAACTTCAGCAGTGCCATGAATCGCATGACTCTTTCCTTTCTGGTGGTGGCCGGCTTCATTCCCGGCCTTCACCTTCGCGTCGGTCGGCTGTTCGCGATCTCGACATGGCCAATCGAGATTTCTCCAAACTTCTTTCCTCCTGCTGTCGAGAACGCCGAGCCCTGGTCGACGCGGAGGTAAAGCCAACCTTTGGAAAGGAACGTGTTGATCATGACCACCACGACATCTGCTACGACGACCGACCTCACCCGAACGCTACTTGGCGCGGGAGTCGTGGCTGGACCCTTGTTCGTCGGCGTCGCCGCCGTGCAGGCGTTCACCCGCACCGGATTTGATCTACGCCGCCACCCGCTCAGCATGCTGTCGTTGGGCGAGTACGGATGGATTCAGGTGACCAACTTCATCGTCGCGGGCGTCCTCAGTCTGCTCTTTGCCGTCGGCGTCGCTCGCTGCCTATCCACTGGGCCCGGGCAGCACCTGGGCACCGAGGCTGCTCGCGCTCTTCGGGGCCGGTCTGGTGATTGGCGGCATCTTCACCGCAGACCCTGCGCTCGGTTTTCCTCCCGGTGCGCCGGCTGGCTATCCCGAGCGGCTCAGCGTCCATGGCATGATTCACGCCTTCGCGCCGCCGCTGGCCTTCCTCTCCATCATCGCGGCCTGCCTGATCATCGCCCGCCGGTTTGCTGCGGAGGGGTTGAGGCGTGCGGCGGTGCTGACTCGGGTCATCGCAGTGGCATGTTTCGTGCTCGGCATACCGGTCGGACCAGGCTTCAGTGTGCGCCTCTTTCTTGCAGTCGCTCTTGCCTTCGCCTGGATCGCGGGGTACGCGGTGTACCTCCGGCGGCAGGTGAGCCGACAGCTGTAAGGGCGTTATGGCTTGAGTGCCACAACGATGTCGCGGCGGATCGAGGAGTCGACGCGGTGCTCGAAGTCCCGATACGGACCCGAGTCCAGTGGTTCCAGGCCCGCCGCGGCAACCAGATCGAGCAGCCGCTCCCGGCGCAAGCCGATGGCGTTGAAGGACAGGCCGAGCGCGCCGCCGGGCTTCAGCTGCATCGTCCAGACCGGGAGTGCCTCGCTGATCAACCCAGCGGCGGAGCGGTCCCGTCCGGCCGACACCACCGACGTCGGTCCGGCTGCCATGGACCACCCCGTACGGAGCATCGGCTACCACTGCCTCGAACCGGCGCTTTCCAAACAGCGCCCCGGATTGCCGCGTGTCCCCGGAGAATACGGTCAGGGCGATTGGACGTTCCCTGCCGTTCGGGATCACCTCCGCGTCCAGTCGTTTGCCAATGATCTTGCCTTCGCGCCGCACCGGATTGACCTCGAGGTTGTGTTTGAGTCGCTTGCGTCGCAAGTAGCTGCGGAGGTATGCCGCGTACGCCTCGACTGCCTTGGCATCCACCTCGACGCCCGCCGCGTTGCACCCGAGCATCATGGCGGTGCTCAGCACGGTGCCCCGACCGCACAGCGGGTCCAGGATCGAGATCGGTCCGCTGCTCTGCCGTCGCATGGAGGCCAGCGTGACGTTGATCAACAATCGGGTGAATTGCTCGTTGGTTTTGCCCGGATACTTCGGAATCGTCACCAGATCATCGTCGAAAAGATCCGGGCTGATGATCTCGATCGGCCGCAGCCGATCATGCTCGCGGTGGAAGGTGGCATAGCAACCAGACAGCCGACCCAGCGCGGCGCAGGCGTGCTCGTCGAGGCATTCGGTGGCCAAGGCCAGATAGCCGATTCCGGCGATGCGGACAGGCTCGATCGGCGGATGATCATCAGCGCCGAGCATGATCTTCAGTTCGGCCGCAACCAGCCGATCGGCCTCTGACGCGTACACCCTGTTGGCCGACGGAGCAAGCAAGATCAGATGGTCAGCCATTCGGCCTTATCGTCGAGCTGCAGCGCGCGATGCGCGAGCAGCGTCCAAAATAGGGCAGCGTATTCAGCTAGCGTCGATCACCGTGGAAGCCGTGCTCCTTGGCCCGCTCGAAGCTCGCTCGAACCTCGTCTTCGGCTTCGTCAGCGCCGGTCCAGGTGGCACCCTCGACGGACTTTCCGGGCTCGAGATCCTTGTAGACAGAAAAGAAATGCTCGATCTCGAGCAGCGCGAACTTGCGTACGTCGGACAGATCCCGGATGTGGTCACGTCGCGGATCGGACGCCGGTACACACAGCACCTTGTCGTCGCCGCCCGCCTCGTCCTTCATCCGGAACATCGCGATTGCCCGGCAGCGAATCAAGCAGCCCGGGAACGTCGGCTCGCCAATCATCACGAGCGCATCGAGCGGATCGCCGTCCTGTCCAAGGGTTCCCTCGATGAAGCCGTAGTCGGCCGGATATTGGGTCGAGGTGAACAGCGTACGGTCCAGCCGGATCCGGCCAGTTTCATGATCAACTTCGTACTTGTTCTTCTGACCCTTGGGAATCTCGACGGTGACATCGAAGGTCAAACCGCTGAGCGGCCTTAGACCTCCCTCAACATCCGGTGCGGCCATCTGACCTCCTTGGGATTGGGACTGACTTCTGCGAGAGTGCATACCAGTTGTGTCCCGATGGCTGAGCCTAGCGTGAAAGGGGGTGTGCAGACCCGATGGGCCCTAAGCGGACCGCGACCATCGTGTTGGCTGTCATCGCGGCCATGGTCGTACTGATCAGCATGATTGCCGGAGCAATTGCGGTGTTCCCGCGTGAGCACCGGTACGCCGTTGGGGCTCAAACCAGCTACGCTCCGCCGCCCTCACCAGCGAGCACTCCGAGCGTTACTGCGGCGCCCAGCACAGCGACGACGGCACCAACGCCTGCCAAGGGCGAATTGCCTGGCCCGGTCCTGGCTCCGGCCCCGCAGCGCGTCGTACCGAACAAGACAGCGGTCGCCAACAAGATCCGGACGGTCAAGGTCAAGGGGATGACCGGCTCCTACTCGGGAGCGGTGGTCGAGGTGGGCAGCGGGAAAGTGGTGTTCGCCCACAATGCCACCCAGGGCTACATCCCGGCCTCGACAATGAAGTTGCTGACCTCGACGGCCGCGTTGTCGATCTTGGGACCAGAGCACACCTTCAAGACGTCGGTGGTCAGTCCGAAGCGGGGTCAGATCATTCTGGTCGGCGGCGGCGATCCGTACCTTTCCAGCAAGTCGCGAGCTGGCTACCCGAAGCGGGCGACGATCACCGGACTGGCCCGGGCCACGGCAAGTCGCCTGAAGCACGACAAGATCAAGAAGGTCAGTGTGGGCTACGACGCCTCGTTGTTCCGCGGTCCGTCGTGGAACCCCCGTTGGCCCGGTTTCTACGCTGATCAGGTCTCCCATACCTCGGCGCTCTGGGTTGACGAAGGCCATGTGGGTTACGGTGGCGTGCGCTACAAAGATCCGGCCAAGCAGGCCGCCACGGCCTTCGCCGGAGCCCTGTCCAAGCAGGGGATCAGAGTCACCGCGACGCGGTCGGCGCATGCGCCCAAGTCCGCTGCGGTCGTTGCCAGGGTCTCCTCGATGCCACTGGAGCGGATCGTGGAGCACCTGCTCATGGTGAGTGACAACGATGCGGCAGAGGTGATCTTCCGCCAGGCAGCGATCGGCGCCAAGAAGCCGGGATCGATCGCGGAGGCAACCAAGGTCGTACGGGCGGAGCTCACCAAGCTCGGCATCTGGGATCCCGGGATGACGATCACCGACGGCAGCGGGCTTGCCCGCCGAACCAAAGTGCCGGCCGACTCGATGGTCAAGATGCTCCGGGTGGCGGCGAGCACGCAACATCCTGAGCTGCGTGCGGTGATCACTGGACTGTCGGTAGCAGGAGTCGAGGGCAGTCTGCGACGCCAGTACTTCGACGACAAGAGCGCTGGCCGGCCGCGGCGTGGTACGCGGCAAGACCGGAACCCTCAACAAGGTGCGCGCCCGCGCCGGCCTGGTCCGCACCGCCGACGGGTCGCTGCTGGCGTACGCGTTCTTGATCAACAAGCCGAAGAATGAGTACAACGCCATGATCTGGCTGGATCGGGTGACTGCCGCGTTGAGCACCTGCGGCTGTCGCTAGCGAGCAGTCTCGAAGCGTTTCTCCGCACAAGGCCGCGAATGGCCGCGAAATCCATCAGCTCGGCCGTCACATGCAACCGTGTGCGGAGAAACGGCCATCAGCCATGGCGGCATCCAAGCCGACTGAGTCCGCGCGGAGCGCGCACATAGACTCGCCCGCATGACAACCTCGATGGTCGACTGGACCGTTGCGCTGAACACGGCAACCAGGCTTGTCAAGCCGGGCCCAGAGATCTCCCGGGAAGGTGCCGCGGCCGTCGTCGCCGAGCTACGCGGCTATGCGAACCGGGCGGAGAGGTATGTCCGCGATGTCACCGGGTTGCAAGCCGGCAGCGGTACGGCTCCGGTGCTGGTGGTCGATCGGCCGCGCTGGATTCAGGCAAACCTCGACGGCTTCCGCCAGATCCTGCTGCCGCTCAACGCCAAGGTGATTGACCGGATGAAGCAGTCAAATCCCACCATGGCGAACCTTGGGCCTCGGATCACCGGGGTCGAGGTGGGCGCGTTGCTCAGCTATCTCTCGTCGAAGGTCCTTGGCCAGTTCGACCCGTTTTTCCCGGGCGCCGATCCCAACTCACCTGGCGGCCGACTGCTGCTCGTCGCGCCGAACATCGTTGCCATCGAGCGTGAGCTCGATGTCGATCCGGCGGACTTCCGGCTCTGGGTTTGCCTGCATGAGGAAACCCACCGAGTGCAGTTCACCGCAGTGCCGTGGCTGCGCAGCTACCTGAATGATCAGATCGCCCAGATCGTCGACTCGGCCGAACTGGACCCGACAATCGTTGCTCAGATGCTGCGTGAGGCGATCAAGCGCGTGATCGAGGGCCTCGGCCGCAACGAGGAGATTTCGATCATCGACCTCGTCCAGACACCAGCTCAGCGCGAAACCGTCGATCGGGTGACGGCGGTGATGTCGCTGCTTGAGGGGCATGCGGACGTCGTGATGGACAGTGTTGGTCCCGAGGTCATTCCCACCGTCGAGCACATCCGCGCCAAGTTCACCGTACGCCGCCAGGGCCAGGGCTTGGACAAGATCATCCGCAAGCTGCTCGGGCTGGATGCCAAGATGCGGCAATATCGCGATGGCGCGAGCTTCTGCCGTGCCGTGCTGGCTGAGGTTGGCATGGCTGGCCTGAACCGGGTCTGGACATCTCCGGAAACCCTCCCCACCGCTGCCGAGATTGTCGACCCCAAGCTCTGGCTGGCGCGCGTCCACCATGAGCTGACCGCCAGCTAGACCACACCGCAAGCCCGTGGGTCGTCGCGAGCTGGGCCCAGCCGCCCTGGCCGCCGTTCAGGCCGTCGACGGTGCGCTGCATCAGCAGGATTCACATCTTGTCGTCGCCTGCTCTGGAGGCGCGGACTCGCTCGCACTCGCGTTCGCCGTCGACTACGTGACAACCCGGCGTGGCCTCGGCCACAGCGCCGTGGTGATCGATCACGGTCTGCAGGATGACTCGGCCGAAGTCGCTGGCCGGGTGGCGGATCAGCTCGCAACGCTCGGCTACGACGATGTGTCGGTCATCACCGTCGACGTAGACCAGTCGAGCGCAGTCGGGCCTGAAGCGGCGGCCCGGCAAGCCCGCTATCGCGCTCTGGATACCGAGGCGCGAGCCCGTGCAGCCACGGTGTGGCTCGGCCACACGCTCGATGATCAAGCCGAGACCGTGCTGCTGGGCCTGGCTCGCGGATCCGGCAGCCGATCACTGGCGGGCATGGTGCCGCGCGCCGGGCATCTCGTTCGGCCGTTCCTGCGGATCCGCCGTACCACCACCGAGCAGGTTTGCGCGGAGCTGGGACTCGAGCCCTGGCAGGACCCGCACAACTCAGATCGTCGCTTTACCCGCGTCCGGGTTCGCGACATCGTGCTGCCGATGCTCGAGGCCGAGCTCGGGCCGGGCGTCGCGGAAGCACTGTCGCGGACCGCGGAGTTAGTGCGTGATGACTCTGAACTTCTTGATCAATTGGCCGCGCAGACGTCCCGCGCTGCCGAGGGATCTAGGCGGTACGGACACCCTCGACTGTGCCGCCCTGGAATCCCAACCTCCGGCCTTGCGCCGCCGGATCATCCGGCTCTGGCTACTGGCCCACGGGCTCGGCGACCTCTCCCTGCGGCACATCAGCGCGGTGGATTCTCTGGTGATCGACTGGCATGGCCAAAAGGCCATCCACGTCCCGGGCGCGACGGTCACGCGTACCGCCGGACGGCTCCGGGTCGGTTGATGCCCTGAACGACGCCTGTCAGAGTTCAATCGAACGCGCAACGCTGACGGCGTGCTGTGGCAGGCTGAGGCCCGTGGAAGCCACCCAGCTCAGCGGTGAATTGACCCGAGTCCTGGTAACCAAGGACCAATTGGCCGCTCGGATCGCCGAGCTGGCCGCCGAGATCGACCGGGATTACGCGGGCAAAGAGCTGCTTCTCGTCGGAGTGCTGAACGGAGCGGTCATGGTGATGGCCGACCTGTCCCGGGCGCTCTCGATCCACTGCCAGATGGATTGGATGGCGGTGTCGTCGTACGGCTCCGGCAGCAAGTCCTCCGGTGTCGTGCGGATCTTGAAGGATCTCAGCACCGACGTCACCGGAATGCATGTGCTGTTGGTCGAGGACATCATCGATACCGGGCTCACTCTGTCGTACCTGGTGACCAACTTGCGCTACCGCAGACCCGCCAGCCTGAAGGTGCTGACTGTCTTCAGGAAGCCCGAAGCCGCACGCAATCCCGTCGAGATTGCTTACGTCGGCTTCGACATCCCTAATGAGTTCGTGGTCGGCTACGGCCTGGACTACGACGGGCTCTATCGCAACCTCACCTCGGTTGGCGCCCTCTCACCCAGCGTTTATGGCTGACCGAGATGTGCCCTGAGCCTGTGCGAAGGCGCGATGCTGTCGCTTCGACAAGCTCAGCTGCGCATGACGACGTGGTCGAGACGTACCGGCCTGCTTGGACGCAACCGATAGCCTTGTCAGGAGGATCTCCCGGGTCCCGAACACATTTACTAGGCAGGTCATGAACCTCAAACGGATATTCCGTTCACCGTTGGCGTGGATCGTCCTTGCTGTCATCGCTATCGGGCTGCTGATCGACTTCAGCCAGCGCGTGACCAGCGGGTACAAGGAAGCGCCGACCTCTCAGGTGGTCTCGATCATCAACGGCAATGAGCCGTTGAGTGAGGTCATCTTGATCGATAAGGAACAAGAAATCCGCGTCACCCTGAAAGACGCGAACAAAACCGGCTACAAGGCGACCTGGGTCGGCAATCAAAGTGACCAGCTGATCCCGCGCCTCAACCAGCGAGTCGCGGACAAGACCCTGGATCAGTGGAAGGGCGAGAACGCGACGCCAGGCTTCTTCAGCTCGCTGCTCGGCACACTGATTCCGTTCGTCATCATCGGAGTGCTGTTCTTCTTCCTGCTCAACTCCGTGCAGGGCGGCGGCAGCCGCGTCATGCAGTTCGGCAAGTCGAAGGCCAAGATCGCCAACAAGGACACCCCGAAGACCACGTTCCGCGATGTCGCCGGATGCGACGAGGCGATCGAGGAGCTCGAGGAGATCAAGGAATTCCTGGCCGAACCGGCCAAGTTCCAAGCCGTCGGTGCAAAGATCCCCAAGGGCGTCCTGTTGTACGGCCAGCCCGGCACCGGCAAGACGCTGCTGGCTCGAGCCGTCGCGGGAGAGGCCGGAGTGCCGTTCTATTCCATCTCCGGTTCTGACTTCGTCGAAATGTTCGTCGGCGTCGGTGCGTCGCGGGTTCGCGATCTTTTCGAGCAGGCCAAGGAAAACGCGCCGGCGATCGTCTTCATCGACGAGATCGATGCCGTGGGCCGGCACCGTGGCGCAGGGATGGGCGGCGGCCACGACGAGCGCGAACAAACCCTTAACCAGCTGCTGGTCGAGATGGACGGCTTCGACGTCCGCGGCGGCGTGATCCTCATTGCGGCGACCAACCGGCCTGACGTGCTCGACCCCGCGCTACTCCGGCCGGGGCGGTTCGACCGCCAGATCGCGGTCGACACACCAGACCTCAGGGGCCGCTTCCAGATCCTCAAAGTGCACGCCGAGGGCAAGCCGATGGCGCCCGACGTCGACCTGGAAGGCGTGGCGCGGCGTACGCCCGGCTTCACCGGCGCCGATCTGGCCAATGTCTTGAACGAGGCCGCTCTGCTCACCGCGCGGCAGAACGCGCGGTTGATCACCAACGAGTACCTCGACGAGGCGATCGACCGGGTAGTCGCAGGCCCGCAAAAGCGCAGCCGGCTGATGACCGAGAAGGAAAAGCTCGTGACGGCCTATCACGAGGGCGGCCACGCGCTGGTTGCTGCGGCGCTGCCAGGCACCGACCCCGTACAGAAGGTGACGATCCTGCCTCGCGGCCGTGCCCTCGGCTACACCATGGTGTTGCCGGAGACGGACAAGTACGCCAACACTCGTGCCGAGCTGCTCGACCAGCTCGCGTACATGATGGGCGGCCGGGCGGCCGAGGAGCTGGTCTTCCACGACCCGACCACCGGTGCCAGCAACGACATCGAGAAGGCCACCGCCGTCGCTCGTGCCATGGTGACCCAGTACGGGATGACCGAGCGGCTGGGCGCGATCAAGCTTGGCTCTGGCGACGCCGAACCCTTCCTGGGCCGCGACATCGGTCACGGTCGCGACTATTCCGAGGAGGTCGCCGCGATCGTCGACGAGGAGGTCTCCAAGCTGATCAGCACCGCCCACCAGGAGGCGTTCGACATCCTCACCGAGAACCGGGATGTCCTCGATGACCTGGTCCGTGCGTTGTTCGAGAAGGAGTCGCTGGATCGGGCGGAAGTGGCGGCAGTCTTCCAGCCGCTGCGGCTGTGGCCGAAACGGCCGGCCTGGACCGGCTCGGACGAGCGGGTGCCGTCGATGATTCCGCCGGTCACCCCACCCCCACCGCCACCGATACCGATCAACGGCCAAAACGGCCCGAACGGCCAGGCCGCCGGCGGTCAGGCGCCGAGCCCGGGTCATCAGGCGCCGGCTGGTGGCACGCCACAGCCGCCTGGGCATCAGCCGGTTCCGTCGCAGTTACCGACCGCTGGAGAGTCCGAGCCACAGCCTCATAGGGGCCCGGACTTTCGGTGACAGAGCTCGACGAGGCCGCTGATATCCGCACCGAGGTCGGCACTGAGCTGGGCACTGAGGTCGGCAGCGACGCGAGGGGCGGAATTGTCGGCATTGACCCGATTCATTTCCCCACCACGGTAGGAGAGTTTGATCATCCCCGTATTGTCGCGGCGGTACGGGAAATCTTGATCGGGATCGGTGAAGATCCCGATCGGGACGGATTGCGCGATACCCCGGAGCGCGTTGCGCGGGCGTACGCGGAGATGTTCAGCGGGCTTCGCCAGGATCCGGAGTCGGTGCTGGCCACCGTCTTCGACCTGGGCCACGACGAGCTGGTGTTGGTCAAAGACATCGAGGTGTGGAGCTGCTGCGAGCACCATCTCGTGCCGTTCACCGGGGTTGCTCACATCGGCTACATACCGAGCCGAGACGGCAAGATCACCGGGCTCAGCAAACTGGCCCGACTCGTCGATCTCTATGCCAAACGACCCCAGGTGCAGGAGCGGCTGACCACGCAGGTCGCCGATGCCATCTATCGCATTTTGGAACCGCGTGGGGTGATCGTGGTGATCGAATGCGAGCACCTGTGCATGACCATGCGCGGCGTTCGCAAGCCGGGCTCAAAGACCATAACCAGCGCCGTACGCGGCCAGCTGCGTGATGCTGCCACCCGCGCGGAGGCCATGGGCCTGATCACCAGCTAAACCACGGTGCTGCCCGCCGTCCTCCTCAGGAAACTGGTCAGCCACCACATGAATCGCGGCTGAAGCCGTGTTGTTCGTGACCAGTTTCTGAGGAAATCAGCCGGGGCATCCGATTACTTGACGGATTTCTTGCTTGCCGTCCAGGTGTTGCAGCGGCCGAAATCCCCGGAGTCCAGGCCACGGTTCAGCCAGCGAATCTGCGCTGCGCTGCTGCCGTGATCGGGCTTACGTCCGGCTGGCGGATCCTCGTCGCCGGTGTAGGTGTGCCAGACGCGAAGTTGGTAACGATCATTGCTGCTGAGACGAATTGATCGCGCAGTCGTTGCCAGGAAGACGCCCTCGAAGCATTGCGCCTGGAGCTCGAGGCGACGGCTCAGCAGATAGCGCTGGCCCCGGCTCTTGACCGCAAAGGAGCGCTGGCCATACTCCCGCAACATCCCACTGGCTGCCTGCATGTGATGGCCGAATTCGTGCGCGACAAGCCCCAGATAACCGAGCCGCGCGAACGTGTACGCCTCGTTCCCGTCGTCGGCGCTCACCGGCCAGTAGATGGTCCGGGTGGCCGAGCAGTAGTAAGCCGGCGCATCCCGCTGGCCGAACCGTCCGCACGGTGTCTTGATCGTGCGGCGGTACGCCTTCACCCTGGGAGTGCTGAGCTCGATTCCGCGCGCGGCGAGCGGCTTGGCAAAGCTCTTCATCAAGCAGCCGACCAACTTCTTCCCGTACCCGGCCAGCTTGGAATCTTGCAGCGGTGGTTTCGGCGAACGCACCTTGACGGTGCAGGTAGTCCGGACGGCACCAAGGTCTACGGCATAGATGCTGTTCTTCTTCAGCGATGTGTTGGCCTGACTAGTCGTTTGGCCGTGGCCAGACTTCGCCGTCGCAGCAGGTAAGGACGGCTGGGCGGCCGCAGTGGGGCTCGCAGCCGGGCGCGGCTGGCGCGGATCGGGCTGGTTTCGGCGGCTCTATCCCTGGTATCCCGCCGCCCGTCGCGCGACAACCGCAGAGTGTTGCGAGGACCAATCCCAAAACCAGCAAGCCCCGAGCGCCTGGAACCAGCCGACCCCTTGCCCCCACGTAGCTGTGCCGCCACAAGCTCCACCACGCATCGTGCCGGGGCTGCGAAGGCTCGTTCGGCGGATGCGGCACGGAAACAGAGCATAGGGTGATCCGCGTGAATCCGCTGCCAGCCGTACCCGGCTTGCCGCAGCCAGGTCGAACTCTGGTGATGGGCGTCGTCAATGTCACGCCGGATTCCTTCTCCGATGGCGGGGAGTGGCTCGAGCCTGCCACGGCGATCAATCACGGCATGGATTTGCTGAACGAGGGTGCTGACATCGTCGAGGTCGGCGGCGAGTCGACCAGGCCGGGCGCCGTTCGACCGGAGGTTTCCGAAGAGCTACGCCGGGTGATGCCGGTGATCGCAGAGCTCGCGGCCACCGGCGCTTGCGTCAGTGTCGACACGATGCGCGCGGCGGTTGCCGAGCCCGCCATCGCCGCCGGTGCCCGTCTTGTCAACGACGTATCCGGCGGCAAGGCCGATCCCCAGATGCTCCGGCTGGTCGCGGAATCCGGCATCCCGTACGTCTGCATGCACTGGCGTGGCCACGCTCAAGACATGCAGAGCAAAGCGGTGTATCACGACGTCGTGTCCGAGGTCATCGCCGAGTTACGGGCCCAGCTCGACGCCGCCGAGAGCGCTGGCGTACCCGCCGAGAAGTTGATCATTGATCCAGGGCTCGGCTTCGCCAAGACCGCCGAGCATAACTGGCAACTGCTGCAACGACTCGGGGAGTTCACTGTCCTCGGTCGACCCATGCTGATGGGCGCGTCCCGCAAGACATTTCTCGGCAAGCTCTTGGCCGCGGCTGACGGTAGTCCGCGGCCAGCCAAGGAGCGAGACGACGCCACCGTTGCGCTCAACACAGTCCTCGCGCTGCGCGAGGTGTGGGGGGTCCGCGTGCATGCGGTCCGCGCTAATCGCGACGCCGTCGCAGTCGCGCAGCGATTGCTCTCGCACGGATCCTGATTGGCCCAAGTGGGTCTTGCAGGGGTCGGATAGGGTCGCATGAGTCAGGAGGTGATATGGCGGCTCACGCAGTGGTAGACGCCGGGCACCGGCCCATGCAAGGCACTGGCGATCGCATCAGCCTGACCGGCATCACCGCATTCGGCTATCACGGCGTGTTCGACGCCGAGCGCCGGCAGGGCCAGAAATTCGTCGTTGACGTCAGCTGCCTCATCGATCTTTCTTCAGCGGCCAGCAATGATGATCTTGGAGACACGATCGACTACGGAGCTCTGGCAGAGGCAATCGTTGCCGACGTCGAGCGGGACCCGCTGAACCTGATCGAAGCCCTTGCCGACAGAATTGCCCTGACGTGCCTACGCTATGACGCCGTCCAGTGCGTCGAGGTCACCGTGCACAAGCCGCAAGCGCCAATGCCGGTCGATGTTGCCGATGTAGCTGTCACGCTGACAAGGAGTAGAACGACGTGAGTAGCCCCAATCCTCATGCCATTGACGCCGACACCCTGAGCGGGATGAAACCGCTGCGAAAGGTCGTCTACTCCATCGGCTCGAACCTGGGTGATCGCCTCGGCAACGTGCAAGGCGCCGTCGACGCCCTGAGCGACACGCCTGATGTCATCGTGGTGGACATCTCCTCGGTGTATGAGACCAAGCCATTCGGGGGACCGCCGGACAGCCCGCTGTTCCTCAACATCGTGGTGATCGCCGAAACCACTCTGGAGCCGCGGACTCTGGTAGAGCGCGCCTTTGCGATCGAAGATGCCTATGGCCGTACTCGCGACGGGGAGCGCTGGGGTCCCCGCACCCTGGACGTGGATTTGATCATGGTCGGGACCGCGGTCGTCGATCAGGAGGAGCTGAGGCTGCCGCATCCGATGGCGCACGAACGCGCATTCGTCCTCGTGCCGTGGTACGAGGTTGACCCGACCGCAGAGATTGTCGGTAAGGGAGCGATCGGCGATCTGCTGGTCAAGGCGGACGCATCGGGGGTCGTCCGGCGAGATGATCTTGTGATCGACCGAGACTGAGGACCAGCGAAGCTTGGCTCAGCAACCTTCCGGCGGCACGGTCAATCTGACGCCGTTTCGCGCTCTCGTCGTTGCGGCTTTGTTTGGCGGCTTGGCCGGCTGGCTGTTGGTCGTCACCGTGAATGCCTTCGATGTGATCCCGCCCGAAGTGCCATGGACCGCTCCCGTCGGGCTGTTTCTGGTCGCAGGTTTGGTCGGCGCGCTGGCCTACCTCACACATCAGCGGATCCAGGTACGCCGGGAACGCATGGAGCCTCAGCGCGCGGTGGCCTTCCTCGTACTCGGCAAGGCCTCCGCCTTGGCTGGTGCACTCGTCGCCGGTGGTTACCTCGGGTTCGCCGTGATGTTCGTGACGAGGTTGGATGCGGCCGCTCCGCGTGATCGGGTTATCCGGTCCGCAGTGGCGATCGTCGCCGGCGTCGTCTTGTGTGTCATGGGATTGCTGCTCGAGCGAGCCTGCAAGGTTCCAACTGAGCCTGATGAAGGCGAAGAAGCTGACGAAGGAAACGGCTTGGAGGCAGACACTCGCGACTAAGTCGCGAAATCCCCGGCACTCAGCTGGCCACGTCATATGGTGACCAGCGTGACTTCGCCCGCCACCGCCAGCAGAGGGCTTAAGGCCTCGCCGTTGCAGCGCATTTCAGAAATCGTCTTGATCACCGGCACGGTGGCAGCTGCAGCTACTGCCGCCGGCCCGCTCTGGTTGGTGCGCCTGGGAGTCGCCACGGCCATCATGACCGCGCTGCTCGCATGCGCGTTCGCCTGGCGGGAGCTCAACAGCGCTCGACACGCGCACGCAGATGCGATGCTCAAGGCCTCTCGCGAGCATGGTGCCGCGCTGCGGGAGGAGCGGTATCGGAACGCCGCGGTCGTCGACGCCTTGGGCCTGCGTATTCGGGACGCCGGCAAAGTGATCGAACGGCAGCGCACCCGGATTGCCGAGCAGCGCGTGGAGATCGCCGGTTTGAGGGACGATCGCGTTTATCTGCGAGGCGAGGTTGAGCACCGCGACAAGGTGATCTTTGAGCTGCGCGAGGCCGTACGCGAGCGCGAACCAGAGCTGGACACAGTCACACGCTGAGTCTGACGGCTGACGCTGAAGTGCACCACATGCCGCGCCGAGTGCTCGCTGGCCAAGAGGAATTCGTCTGGCAGGAACTGTCCCCCGAGGATGAAATCAGCGAATCGCGACAGTCGTTCGTTGATCTCAAGATCATCAGCATGTCGCTGCCAAACTACGAGGACGATCGGCAGCCCGCGTAGGTTGTGCTTTCCGCGCTCGCGCAATCTGGGTTTCTGCGTCTGCTACTTGTCGATGTCGCCGACGACATAACCGATCGAGGCGAGAGTTGCCTCCACCGCCTGGGTCGGTACGCCCACCAGCACTCGCTCCAGGCTGGAGATGTTGTTGAACGACGGCGTACGCAGCTTGAGTCGCCACGGTGTCTTCTCGCCGCGGGACACCAGAAATACACCTGCAATGCCGAGCGGAGCCTCGACCGCCAGGTATGCCTCGCCCTCCGGCACCCGGATGATCTTGCCCAGTCTCACCGACACCGGGCCGGGCAGTTCCCGGAGCCGATCAGCGCAGGCGATGATCAGCGACGCGCTGATCGCCAGCTCTTCGGCGAGGACGCGGAGCCGAGTCTGGGCATCTCCAGAGCGGCGGGTCGGCAAGGAGATCATGGCAGCCAGCTCGGCATAGGCCAGGTATGGCCGCTGCACGCGCAGATCAAGATCGACACCAGTTGCCCGGGCCGCAGGACCGCTCACTCCGAACTGCTGAATGGTGTCTCGGTCCAGCACCCCAACCCCACTCGTCAGGCTGGCGAACAGCGCAGAGTCGATCATGGTGAGCAACTCCTCGGAGACTCGCGTTGCGCGCTCCGCCACCTGTCGTTCGGCTTGTAACCAAGCCTCATCGGCATCAACCCCCAGCCCACCGACTCGGGTGGCCATCGGGTGAATGCGATTGCCGGTCAGCCGCAAGGTTTGGGTACGCAGGGCCTCGCGCAAGTCACGCAGACCAGGATCGCCCTGGAGGCGATGCGCCACGTAGCCCAGGAACCCGCAATGGCTGAGGATTCGGGTGTGCTCGGCCAGCAAGGTACGCAGCCAAACGGCCCGGTCCGGTATGGCCAGTCCCATCATCTGCTCACAGGCCATGGCCACGGCCAGCTCGCCGAAGAAGGGAGCCTGCCAGTCGTGGCGATCCGCCAACATCAGGATCTGCCGGTAGTCGCGGACCTCGAACAGCTTCTCGGCGCCTCGATGCATAGCGCCTACGACGATCCTGGCCGTGGTGATCACGTCGTCCTCGGTCCACAGCCGTAGCTCGATCAGCCCAGCGTTACTGGGATGCTCCGCGCCTAGGTCGAGCATGATCGTGCCGGCCGGCAATCTGCCTGGCTGAGTCGACGGAAGGACGCCGGGCGCCAGCGAACCGACCAGCACGCGCAACTGCTGATGAGTCATCGTCAACCAGCGCCTGTGGTGACAAATGTGCGCTGAACCTGTCGAAGCGCGCGGCTCGTGCCCTTCGACAAGCTCAGGGCACATGCAAACGAGCAATTCAACCTCCCGGATCGCGCGCCGCCGATCTGCAGGAGCAGATGGTGAAGCCGCCCTCGCAAGAAGGTGGGCAATGAGGTAGCTGCGGCTTCATCAGATGGGACGAAGACCCGGATTCCGGCGAGCATCACGCGAGCGGAGCGAGCAATGACAGGGAGCGAGCAATTCAACACTGCAGCAGCCACCAGTGCGAGCCCCAGACGTATTGCGAGCTGAGCGCGGCAAGCCGGCTCCGCCGACCAAGATCGACCAGCGGATCGGGATTCGTCTCGACCTGAAGCAGCTCCGGCACCACCTCACTCTGCAGACCGCAGAAGGTGGTAGTCGCTCCGAACGCCTCGCCTGCAGCGCGTACGGCATCCACCGCAACGTGTGCCGTGAGGTTGAGGCCAGCCACGGCCACCGGCTCCAACGCCCGACCATCGCGATAGGCCGCGAGTGAGCCAGTGACCGGGCGGCGCCGTCTCAGGTGCCCGTAGTCGATCATTAGTGCACAGCCGCCGCGCTTCTTGATCAGCTTGACCAGCTCCGCCCAGGCCCGATCCCGGGTGAGACCGATCTCGGCGCGCTCACCACCGGGCCACCACCGGTCCGCCCAAGCGAGTTCCTCGCTTTCCAGCCGCGGCCCCGGTTGCTCCATGCCGTCGTCGCTGATGATCACCTCCCGCCAGCCGTCGGCCTGCCGGGCGACTACGGGACAGGGCAGGTCATCCAGCCATTCACAGCAGATGATCATCACCGGTTCGTCTTGATCGAGTACGGTGCCGGCCTCGCCGCTGGTCCAGCATCCGTAACGGACGTCCCACAAGTCCTGCGCCCATTCGACCTGCTCGGGGAGATCGGTCGGCCTTGTTCGTAGATCAATTCCCACGAGCTGTAGATCAGGTCGGATCGCCGCAAGCTCAACCAGCAGTCGTCCGCTGCCGGCCCCGACATCCACGACAGTCTTGACCCCCTCCTGGCCAGCTACCAGCGTCGCGAGCATCTGAGCGACCATCGGGCCGCTTGCTGCCGCCGTACGAAAATGTGCCTCTGGGCTGTGCATCCGCCAGAATCCGTCCGCCCCGTACGCCGACTCGACCCATGCGTCGAACCACGATCGTGATCTCCGCGCAGGGGGGGTCGTACCACCCTCGAACGAATGCGGGAGCATGGGCCTATGGTGCCTGATGGTGCGTCAACGACGACCAGCCCGGTCCAGGCAAGCCCCCAACCTTCCTTCCCTCCGCTACCACCGCTGCCGGTGCTGCCCCAGCGGCTAGCGGCCGAACGGCCCGGCTGGATCCGCGAGGTCGACATCGTCGTGATCGGCTCGGGCATCGCTGGCCTCACCGCTGCCCTGGAGTGCCGGGATCTCGGCACGATCATGGTCGTCACCAAAGACGAGGTCTCGGCCGGCTCGACTCACTGGGCTCAGGGCGGCATCGCCTGGGTACAGGCCGAGGGCGACACGGTCCAGCAGCACATTGACGACACGTTGGTGGCCGGCGCTGGCCTGTGCATCGAGGACGCCGTACGCGTGCTGGTCACTGAGGGCCCCGACGAGGTGGCCAAGCTGATCAACAGAGGCGCAGAGTTCGATCGCGATCTTGCCGGCCGGTTGGAGCTGACCCGCGAGGGCGGCCACATGCGGAATCGGATCGCTCATGCGGGAGGTGACGCCACCGGTGCCGAGATCGAACGCGCGCTGATCGCCGCGGTTACCGCCGATCGCGGCATCGAGATCGTCGAGCATGCGCTGGTCCTTGATCTCATTCCGGCCGAGGTTGGCCCGGGGGAGCAGCCGGCCGTCGCTGGGGTGACGCTGCACGTACTCGGGGAAGGCACCCGAGGCGGCGTCGGCGCTGTGCACGCCCGTGCGGTCGTCCTGGCCACCGGCGGTATCGGCCAGATCTATGCCGTGACGACGAATCCCCCGGTGTCCACAGGTGACGGAGTAGCGGCCGCACTCCGCGCTGGGGCCCGGTTGCGAGACATCGAATTCATCCAGTTCCACCCGACGGTGCTCTACCTCGGAGCCGGTGCTCGGGGTCAGCTGCCGTTGGTCAGCGAGGCCGTACGCGGCGAGGGCGGCCTGCTGGTCAACTCCCGCGGCGAGCGCTTCATGGTCGGCAAGCATCAACTTGCCGAGCTGGCGCCGCGCGATGTGGTCGCCAAGCAGATCATGAAGGAGATGGCGGCGGATGGCGTTGATCATGTCTACGTCGACGGCCGGATGCTTGCTGAGGAGACCTGGCGGGTGCGGTTTCCCACCATCTGGCATAGCTGCCGGCGAGCGGGCATCAACCCTGCCACCGATCTGATCCCGGTTGCGCCGGCCTGCCACTACTTCTGCGGAGGCGTGCAAACCGACCTCGACGGTGCCACCAATCTGGCCGGCCTGTATGCCTGCGGAGAAGTCGCATCATCCGGGGTGCACGGCGCCAACCGGCTGGCCTCGAATTCCCTGCTGGAGGGGCTGGTCTTTGCCCGCAGAATCGCCGTGGATCTGCAACGCAAGCAGCAAATTCGACGCCGCCCAGCGCAAGATCATCGAGAGCCGGGACTCATCGATCGGTCGGTCGTTCCCGCGATGCAGCAGGCCATGAGCCGCGACGCGGGAGGGTTGCGTGATGCTGCCGGGCTCGACCGCTGTGCCCGCGAATTGGTCGGGTTGGGAGGACGGTCGGGCGCCGAGTCAGGTCTGGAGTCCTGGGAGGCGACCAACCTGATGACGGTCGCGACGGCGATCGTCGCGTCTGCCCGACTCCGCGAGGAGTCCCGTGGAGCGCATTGGCGCGACGACTTCGAAGGTCGTCGAGAGCCGTGGCATGGCCATCTCATCGTCGAACACGATGTCCGGGGTGGCCTCCGACACGATTTCGCTCCGGCCCTGCCGATCCAGGCAGATGGACAAGCAAACCGTTGATGATCTACACCAAGCTTGCGGACATAGCAGAGGTGGTAGCGGCTGCGGGACTTGACGTGGATGCATTGTCCTTGATCGTGACTGAGGCGCTGGATGAAGATCTTGGCGGCCGCGGCGTGCTGCCGCCGGGCGCGGGTACCGGGCTCGACGTCACGTCGTACGCAACGATTCCGGTCGGCGCTGCCGCACATGGCGCATTCGTCGTACGGCAGCCGGGCACCGTCGCTGGCATCCCGGTAGCCGCCTACACCGTCGCATCGGTCTTGCTCGACGGCCGGCGACTTCGAGCTCACGGTGCACGCGGTCGACGGCGATCGCGTTGGGCGCGGCGACGTGTTGATCTCGGTCACGGGCAATACCCGTGCGTTGCTCGCGGCGGAACGGGTTTCGCTGAATTTGATCACCATGATGTCCGGCGTCGCTACGGCCACTCGGGCTTGGGCCGATGCGCTTGCCGGGACGACGACGAGAGTTCGGGACTCGCGGAAGACGATTCCCGGCCTGCGGATGCTGCAAAAGTACGCCGTCCGTATTGGCGGCGGTCTCAATCACCGGATGTCATTGGCTGATGCCGCGTTGATCAAGGACAACCATGTGATCGCGGCCGGGGGTGTAGTTGCTGCATATCGTGCGGTCCGAGAGTCTTTTCCCGGCATACCGATTGAGGTTGAAGTGACCTCGGCTGAGCAGGCGCGTGAAGTCGTTGCGGCGGGCGCTACCGAGATCTTGCTCGACAATATGAGCACCGTTGCGATGGCCGGTATCGTCGCGGAGTTGGCAGGCCGAGCCACTTTCGAGGCGAGTGGCGGCTTGACAATACAGAAAGCAACCGAGGTTGCCGAGACCGGCGTAAATTTCGTTGCGGTAGGAGCGATCACCCATTCCGCGCCCATTTTAGATATTGCGTTCGACCTTGCTTCTGAAAACTGAGGAGTGCGAGTAATCTCGCAGCTGTCAGGTAAGTCTCACTTTTCACTGGAGGAACGTATGGCGCAGCGTGTGCAGATCATTCTCGAAGACGATTATGACGGGGGAACCGCCGACGAGACAGTGAGTTTTGCACTGGACGGGGCGGAGTATGAAATCGACCTCTCGTCCAAGAATGCGGCAGGACTCAGGGACGCGTTGGCGCCATGGTTGGCACATGCTCGCAAGACAGGCGGCCGGCGTAAGCGGTCGACCAAAGCATCGGGCCTATCGAGCACCAGCGACATCCGGGCGTGGGCCCAGGCCAACGGACTTGATGTCAGCAGCCGCGGTCGAGTCTCGGCAGACGTGCGGGAGGCGTACGAAAAAGCTCACGCCTGATCTGAGGTTGTCCTTGGCTGCCCCCATGGCTCTCCTCGGGTTTTGCGAGTAGTTCTACCGGTAGTACACGATCGTCGTCATTGCGCCCTGGGCGAACAGACTTCGCCCAGGGCGATTCATGTTCGGTTCATGTTCGATTGCCGTGTCATCGCATCTGTCGGCCCTTGTCCAGCCACATCCTCAGGATCCGTGCGACGTGCCGCGAACGGGGAAGGCAAGGGGGAATATCTGACGGCTGGGTGAGGGTTGTAACCCCACATCACCACTCGGTCCCTCAAGCCCAGTGCAGCTGGGTGGGGCAACCGACAGCTGGGTCTGCCGCGAAGAAGCAACAGGCCAACCGAGTGCGTTGCCGACTAGAGTGAGAGACATCGGTGAGGCCGAGCCAGTAGGGCGAGTGCGGCGCCGAGAACGAGGGAGCAATCATCATGTTCGAGCGGTTTACGGACCGAGCCCGGCGCGTCGTCGTGTTGGCGCAAGAAGAGGCTCGCATGCTGAATCACAACTACATCGGTACTGAGCACATCTTGTTGGGACTCATTCATGAGGGTGAGGGCGTTGCCGCCAAAGCTTTGGAGTCCCTTGGTATTTCCTTAGAGGCCGTCCGGCAAAAGGTTGAAGAGATCATCGGACACGGCCAGCAATCCCCGAGCGGACACATCCCATTCACGCCGCGAGCAAAAAAGGTTCTCGAACTCAGCCTGCGTGAAGCATTGCAGATCAATCATTCCTACATCGGCACCGAACACATCCTGCTTGGCTTGATTCGGGAAGGTGAAGGAGTCGCAGCCCAGGTTTTGGTGAAGCTTGGCGCGGACCTCAACCGAGTGCGAAATCAGGTCCTGCAATTGCTCAGCGGGTTCCAAGGTAAGGAATCGGCCACTTCCGGTGCTCCGGAGCAGGGCAGCACCCCATCATCATCGATGGTGCTTGATCAGTTCGGCCGTAATCTCACCCAGGCCGCGCGGGAGAACAAGCTTGACCCGGTTATCGGTCGCGAGACTGAGATCGAGCGCGTGATGACTGTGCTCTCCCGGCGTACGAAAAACAATCCGGTGCTGATTGGCGAGCCTGGTGTCGGGAAGACCGCCGTTGTTGAAGGTCTTTCCCAGGCCATTGTCCGAGGCGATGTTCCTGAGACGCTGCGGGATAAGCAGATTTACACCCTTGATCTCGGTGCGCTGGTTGCCGGTAGCCGTTACCGCGGTGATTTCGAGGAGCGGCTGAAGAAGGTCTTGAAGGAGATCAAGACCCGCGGTGACGTGGTGCTCTTCATCGACGAGATCCACACCCTGGTCGGCGCGGGCGCAGCCGAAGGCGCGATCGACGCGGCAAGCATCCTGAAGCCGATGCTGGCCCGCGGTGAACTGCAGACCATTGGTGCGACCACGTTGGACGAGTACCGCAAGTACGTGGAGAAGGACGCTGCGCTGGAGCGGCGCTTCCAGCCCATTCAAGTCGCCGAACCGTCGATTGCGCACACCATCGACATCTTGCGCGGGCTGCGCGATCGGTACGAGGCTCACCACCGGATCACGATCACCGACGAGGCGCTGGTGGCCGCAGCCCAGATGGCCGACCGCTACATCTCTGATCGTTTCCTGCCTGACAAAGCGATCGATCTGATCGACGAGGCAGGCGCTCGGCTGCGGATTCGCAGGATGACGGCGCCGCCGGACCTGCGGGAATTCGATGAGAAGGTCGCCGCCGTACGGCTGGAGAAGGAAGCCGCTATCGACGCCCAGGACTTCGAGCGTGCTGCGGGTCTTCGAGACGACGAGAAGAAGTTGCTGACCGCGCGCGCCGAACGTGAGGCGCAGTGGAAGTCTGGTGATCTTGATGTCGTCGCCGAGGTGGACGAGGAGATCATCGCCGAGGTGCTGTCGACTGCCACCGGCATTCCGGTGTTCAAGCTGACCGAGGAAGAGTCGGCCCGGCTGCTCCGGATGGAGGAGGAGATCGGCAAGCGCTACATCGGCCAGCACGACGCGGTCAAGGCGCTCTCTCGCTCGATCCGGCGTACCCGCGCTGGCCTGAAGGACCCCAAGCGCCCCAGTGGCTCGTTCATCTTCGCTGGTCCGTCCGGTGTCGGTAAGACCGAGCTGACCAAGGCGCTGACCGAATTCTTGTTCGGCGACGAGGACGCGCTGATCCAGCTCGACATGAGCGAGTACTCCGAGAAGCACACCGCGTCACGGCTCTTCGGTTCGCCTCCTGGCTATGTCGGCTACGAAGAGGGTGGCCAGCTCACCGAGAAGGTGCGCCGCAAGCCGTTCAGCGTGGTGCTCTTCGACGAGGTGGAGAAGGCCCACCCGGACATCTTCAACTCGCTGCTGCAGATTCTGGATGAGGGCCGGCTGACCGACGCACAGGGTCGGGTAGTCGACTTCAAGAACACGGTGATCGTGATGACCACCAACCTCGGTACTCGCGACATCGCCAAGAGCGTGTCGCTGGGCTTCAGCGGAGCCACCGGAACCGAGGGCGGCTACGAAAAGATGAAGGCCAAGGTCACCGACGAGCTGAAGCAGCACTTCCGGCCGGAGTTCCTGAACCGGGTCGACGAGATCGTGGTGTTCCGCCAGCTCAGCCAGGAAGACATCGAGCGGATCGTGGACCTCATGGTCGCCCAGATCGAGATCCGGCTGAAGGACAAGGACATGGGCATCGAGCTCACGCCCGCGGCAAAGACACTGATCGCCAAGCGTGGCTTCGACCCAGTGCTGGGCGCTCGTCCGCTGCGTCGCGCGATCCAGCGCGATGTCGAGGACCTGCTCGCAGAGAAGATCTTGTTCATGGAGCTGAAGCCGGGCGAGATCGTCGTGGTCGACGTCGCTGACCCGGGCTCGGAGCACCCGTTCACCTTCACCGGCACTCCGCGTTCGGCAGCCCCGGATGTTCCGCCGGTTGAATTCGGCGGCATCGTTGAGGGCTTCAACGAGGGCGACGCTACCGTCAACGAATAACGCGCCCCTACGAGTAACTAACGCCAAACCGGCCGCATCCCAAGAGGATGCGGCCGGTCTCGCTTCCGCGCCAACACGACGCGGTCCCAATCCGCTGCTCATCGATGCGGAAACCTACGTGCACGTGTTTCCTGACGGCCTGCACCGGTTGCAACATGGGCACACCGCCGAGCAGTGCAGAGCCGCCTTGCTGTGAGAGTGCGCGGGCACGTCTGACAGAGTGGCGCAGTGCGGCTGCAGAACCGGATTCCGGCTGTCTGGCTGGTGATCTCGGGGATCATCTCGGTTCAGTTCGGGGCGGCGATCGCCAAGGACTTGTTCCAGCTGATACCGCCGACGGCGATGGTCTGGCTGCGGCTCATCACGTCGGCCGTCATCTTGTTGATCATGGCGCGTCCCCGGCTGAGAGGGCAGGTACGTCGGGACTGGCTGATCGTTCTTGGCTTCGGCGTGAGCTTGATGACGATGAATTGGGCGATCTACCAGTCGTTTGCGCGAATCCCGCTGGGTATCGCGGTGACCATCGAGTTCCTTGGGCCACTCGCTGTCGCCGTCATCAGCTCGCGTCGTCTCATGGATCTGATCTGGGTTCTCCTCGCCGGGGCAGGGGTCGCCTTGTTGGGCGTTTCCAAGGCCACGTTGAGCCTTGCCGGGATTGCGTTTGCATTGCTCGCGGGCCTTGCGTGGGCCTGCTACATCCTGCTCAGCGCGCAGACCGGTCGGCGCTGGCCTGGCCTCACCGGACTGGCACTAGCCAGCATGGTGGGCGCCATTGCGCTGGCTCCGCCTGCGATCCTTGAGGCTGGCAGTCGGATACTCAGCCCGACCGTGCTTGCCCTGGGCGTCGCGGTCGGCCTGCTGAGCTCGGTCATTCCTTACAGCTTTGAGTTGATGGCGTTGCGCCGCATTCCGGCACGGGTGTTCAGCATTCTGATGAGTCTCGAGCCGGCCGCCGCGGCAGTTGCCGCGATGATTGTGCTCGGAGAATTCCTCACCCTGATCCAGTGGCTAGCCATGGCGTGTGTGGTCGTCGCCAGTATCGGTGCAACCCGTACGTCGACGACCCTGGACCTGCCGGCGCCTGACTGAGGTCGGGGAATCAGCGAAGGAGCCAGTCAAGGCATGCATCCTCGACGCTCCGGTCACGTCCAGCGCCAAGATGATCAAGGCCGGGATGGAAGCCCGATTTGGTGGTCTCGGGACGCGCGAAGATAACCGGGATATCAGCCACCAGAGCGGCTTCCACCTTGGGAGGACCCATCGGTGTGGGCTAGTGCCGAGCATCCGCAGTCGCTTCAAATGCACGACACTAGTGGCCGAACTGATCGGAGTCAGTGACCACCGACTCGCCGCGATCCAGCGAGCTGATCTTGCTCATCTCTTCCTCGGTCAACTCGAAGTCGAAGATGTCGATGTTCTCGGCCATCCGGCCTGGATTTGACGAGCGTGGAATGACGACCAAGCCAAGCTGCACGTGCCACCGCAACACGACCTGGGTGGGGGACTTGCCATGATCATTGGCAATGCCGGTGATCAACGGGTCGTTCCGCAGCGCGTCGCTCGAAGCGCCGAGCGGACTCCACGACTCCGTGACGATGTCGTGTTCGGAGTGGTACTCGCGAGCATCGCTCCTGGTCGAGTACGGGCTGAGCTGGATCTGATTGACATCAGGGATGATTCCGGTTTCCTCCTGCACCCGCTGCAGATGAGCTGGTTTGAAGTTCGAGGTGCCAATGGCACGAAGTCCACCGTCGTCCAGGATCGCCTGGAGGCCTTGCACGGCGTCGACGTAACGATCTTGGTCAGGGTTCGGCCAGTGCACCAGCATGAGGTCGATGTAGTCGACGCCCAGCCGCTGCAAGCTTGCCCCGTACGCCTCACGAACGCCGTCGATGCTGTGCCAGCGCCGATTGAACTTCGTCGTAATGAAGATCTCGGAGCGGTCGATCCCTGACTCCCGGATGGCCTGCCCGACCGCGTCCTCGTTCCGATAGTTCTCTGCGGTATCGATCAGCCGATAGCCGGCCTCAAGGGCCGTCCGGACCTGGCGTACGGATTCTCCGCCGACCAGTGGAGACGTGCCCAGGCCGAGCACGGGAATGTCGGCACCATTGCGAAGCGGGAGGGTTGGAGCCAGCGTGGACATCATATCGAATCCCTTCTGATCGAGTTCGCACCACACGACTCTAGCTTGGCAACGACCATCTGGTTCCCACGGCCACCACCAACCCGTCCTGAACGAGCGAGGCCAGCGCGCGCCCACGCTGCGCCGCATCTGGCCACGCCGCCCCCAGCTGATGATCATCAATCGGGTCGTCGCTGGACCTGAGCACGGCGAGTAGGGCACCTCGGCACTGCCGATCTGTCCCCGTGTACGCCTGACCGCGTCTCGGCGCTCCCACCCAGGTCGGATGACCGGCCTGCCGCCAGGCACACAGATCGGCTACGGGGCAGGCATCGCAGCGCGGACTGCGAGCGCGGCATACCAGAGCGCCGAGCTCCATCGAGGCAACGGCCCAGCGCGCGGCGCGATGCGGCGTACGCGGTGCGAGCTGCTCGGCGAAAGCTCGTTCCAGGGTCGTTGGCGTGGCAGAGGGAAACGCGGCGCCCAAGGCCACTCTGGCGACTACCCGGCGAACATTGGTATCCAGAACGATCTCCCGACGGCCGTGGGCGAAGCTTCCGATTGCCGCCGCGGTGTAGGAACCGACGCCGGGCAGCCTGAGCAGCGAGTCGCGATCCTTGGGCACCTGCCCGTTGAAGTCATCGGTGATCATGCGCGCCGCCTGGTGCAGCCGGAGCGCCCGGCGCGGATAGCCAAGGCGACCCCAAGCGCGTACCGCCTCGCCCGGCGACGCGGCTGCCAGTGACGCGGGCGTTGGCCAGCGTTCCAACCAGGCCTGCCAGGGGCCGCGTACCCGCTCCACGGGTGTCTGCTGCAGCATGAACTCGCTGACCATGATCGCCCACGGTGTCGCGTCGGGGCGTCGCCAAGGTAGATCGCGAGCATGGTCGTCGTACCAGCTCAAGATTCGCCGCACCACGGTCCGGGCTTGGCCGACCTGCAGCACCGGGCCTCTGGCGCCATCCACCACGTGGCTGAGGCTACCCGTGCTTCATGGGTGAGGCGGCGCGCCTCCAGTCCTGTCCATGTCATGCTGCCTAGGCTCGGCGCCATGATCGGCTTGCTCCACCCGGTCGGCCCCGAGACCACGGGGACCTACTGGGCTCGGCGCGCGTTCGTTACCGGCGCAACGGTCGTACTCGCGATCGCTCTGCCGTTGATCATCACTGGGGTCGGCAGTGGCTCGGCAGCCGAAGCACGATCGGCAATTCCCTCCGCCGCGTATTCAGTGCCAATCTCGCCGGGCCCGACGCAAACGGTGCTAGCCACACCATCAGCAATCGACGCCTTGTCCACGACTTCAGCAACACCGAGTCCGACGCCGACAGCATCGTCAAAGAAATCGACGAAGAAGAGGAAGTCCCAGCACACCAAGTCGGTGAGCTGCCGAGCCAAGGACCTGCGACCAACCCTGACCGGCAGGATTCGTCTAGCGCCACGGCAGCGCACCACGTTCCAGTTGTCATTGATCAATGGTTCAGATCGGACCTGCATCGCGCGCGTGTCGAGGAAGAACTTCGAGCTCAAGATCGCTTCCAGCAGCGGCCGGATGTGGAGCACCAATGACTGTCCATCCGCTATCAAGACGATCAGCCGGAGGCTGGCCGCTGATTCCGCGGTCGCATGGTCACTCAGCTGGAACGGGAGAGGCTCCAAGCCCGACTGCAAATCCGCCCGCCCCGCGCCGAAGCCAGGACGCTACGTCGCCACCGCCCGCCTGGATGGTGCCGAGCCCGTCAAGCTACGGATGATCTTGAAAACAGGCGGCTAGTCGCGTCAGGTGAGCTGCTGAGAGACACGTTCCGTGTACGCCGACTCGGCCAGCCTGACCAGACCGTCCCGAATGACCCGCGCACGGCTCTCGCCAACGCCCTCGACCGCCTGTAGGTCATTGGCGCTGGCTCCGAAGAGTGCCTGCAGCGTGCCGAAGTGCTCGATGAGCCGGTCTCCCAGATAGGAAGGCAGGCGGTTGATCTGCGCCATCTGCCGGAAGCCGCGAGTCGTGACGTGAGCCTCGAGGTGCACACTGTTCGGGAAGCCGGCGGCCCGTGCCACGGTGAGCGGATCCAGCAATTCGTCGGTATTCAGGTGCTGCAGACCAACGAGACCGAACCCGGTGGAGCCGGGTGGTCGATAGTCCCGCTCCAACAGACAGCGCAACTCATTGATTCCGGCGCGGAGTTCATGAAGCTGCAGCGTCAGCAGCCGCCCGTCCGTGCCCAGCTCAACAACATAGGTGTCCAGCTCGTCCTCAAGCCGCCGCACCATCTCCAATCGTTGCGCCACAAGCGCAAAGTCCCGGACCGTTACCTGATCTTGGACTTCCAGCGATGAGAGTCGGGTCGTTACCTCCCAAAGCCGCCCGCGGTAGCGTTCCAGCGTCTGCAGAGCCTGATGGGCTCGCGTCAAGATCTGGTCGGAGTGCTCGACGAGATGGCGGTGCTGGTCCAGGTACAGCGCGATGGTCGACATGGATGCCGAGATCGAGACCACCGGCAGGCCCGACTGTCGCGACACGCGGTCAGCCGTACGGTGCCTGGTGCCGGTTTCCACCGTGTCAATACTCGGATCGGGCATCAGCTGAACCCCAGCGCGAACGATTCGGCCATCCTCCCAGTCGAAGATGATGGCCCCATCCATCTTCGCCAGCTCGCGTAGCGCAGTCGGCGTGTAGGCAACATCCAAGGCGAAGCCGCCGGTCGAGACCTGAGAGATGATCTTGTTGCGGCCGAGTACGACGAGCGCCCCAGTGCGGCCTCGTAGGATCCGCTCGAAACCATCGCGGAGCGGAGTTCCGGGCGCCATCATCGCGAGATACTCCAGCAGCCGACGGTGACGATCGAGGTCTGACGCCACAATCGCTCCCTCCGTCAGCGTCAGAGACTGCGTTTTTAAGCTGCTCGTGCAATGCCGACGCTCGCAGCTTTCGAGCGGGGGCGGGTCCTGTCGCGCCGTTGCGACCAGACCCACTCCCTCGGCCGACCGTATCAACCGCGTCAGCGGCGGAAGCAGCAGCGTCACTTTAGGTCCTGTGGCCGGAGCCCCAGAGCCGCCAAAGCCTGATCGAGGGTGCTGACCGAGTGCACCACCAAGCCAGCATGGACTGTCATCATCTGCTCTCGCGAGTCCCGCGTCTCCGCCGGTATCACCGCCTCGACAAAGCCGAGCCGCGCGGCCTCATTGAGTCTGCGACTGGTACCCGGCACCCGACGCAATTCGCCGGCCAGGCCTACCTCGCCCAAAGCGACGATACGTTGCGGGACCGGCTTGTTCCCCGCCGCCGACGAGACCGCCAACGCGACCGCCAGGTCGGCTGCGGGATCGCTCACTCTTGCCCCACCCACAGTGGAGGAGTAGACATCTCGATCACTCAGCCTTATGCCGCAGCGCCGTTCCAACACAGCCAGCACCATGGCGAGCCGGCCAGATTCGACCCCGTTCACGATGCGACGCGGGTGGGTGAGGGTGCACCCAGCGACCAGCGCCTGTATTTCGGCGAGCAGCGGTCGGCGACCCTCCAGAGTCACCGTGACAGCCGTGCCTGGCACGGGCTCACCATGCTGGGAGGTGAAGAGGCCAGAGGGATCAGGCACCTCTACGATTCCGGAGTCGACCATCTCGAAGCAGCCCACCTCATCAGCCGGGCCGAATCGGTTCTTGGTCGCTCGCACCATGCGGAAGCCGGAATGTCGGTCGCCCTCAAACGCCAACACCACATCAACCAGATGCTCCAGCAGCCGAGGACCAGCGACGGTCCCGTCCTTGGTGACATGTCCAACGATGATCACGGCCATGCCACGCCGTTTGGCGACCCTGACCAAAGCGCTCGTCACCTCACGGACCTGGGTCACGCCACCAGGCGACCCATCGGCCTCCGCCGTACCAATCGTCTGCACCGAATCGAGCACCATAAGCGATGGCTGGACCTCCTCGATGTGCCCGAGCACAGTCCCCAGGTCCGTCTCGGCGGCCAGGTAGAGCTGATCGGCCACTGCATCTGTACGGCCAGCACGGAGCCGCACTTGAGCTGCTGACTCCTCGCCTGTGACATAGAGCGTCGTATGGCCATTACGCGCCCAGCGGGCGGCCACCTCAAGAAGCAGGGTGGACTTTCCCACCCCGGGCTCACCAGCAAGCAGCACGACGACGCCGGGCACCAGACCGTCGCCGAGTACCCGGTCCAGCTCTGCGACCCCGGTACGGGCATGGCTGGCCAGCCGGGCATTGATGCTGCCAATCGGCACCGCCTTGCTGACCGGCACCGATGCGGAGATCTGGTTCAATGTCGGCGCGGCTGCCGCCACGACGCTGCCCCAGGTCTGGCACTCTCCGCAGCGGCCGACCCAGCGGCTCGATCGCCAGCCGCACTCGGTGCAGACGTGGCTGGGCTTGGTGCTGGTCTTCGGCATGCCGAGAAAGCTAAGGCCGTCGGCTGACACTTTTGACAACGGCACGCCGATGCGGCTCAGCTACTCTGACCGGAGCATCATTCGTCGCTGGGAGCGTCATGACTATCGAGCCGGCACGCGAGGTCCGGCAGGCCACCTCATCCGAGACCGGCTGGTACGCCGCTGGCGCTCTGCTGGTTGCAGCTGGCGTGGCAACGGGGGTCTCGGTGCTGCGGCAGTGGTCGCTGTGCGATAGCACCCCGCCATCGCAGGCATGTGTGACATTGCGGGCCACCATGAACATGCTGCCGATCCAGGCCGACACGATGGCACTGCGCGTGCCGTGGTCGGCGACGTTGGCAACCAGCGGGATTGACGCTTGCAACTCTCGCGTGGATCGCCTTCTTGATCTTGACCCCACTGGGGCGCGGCATCAAGATCTTCGGCGCGGCCGTGACACGTTCCGTTGCTGATCATGACCGGTGCGGGGTGGTTCGGGGTGTGGTCGGTCGAGCGTTGGGTTGCGCACGGCGGTCTGTGGATCATCATCGGTACGATCTCGGAGTTCGTGAGCATCGCATTCCTGGTGTATGCGACCCTGAGCCGAGATGCGGTCAGCCGAGTGATCATGCAGCGACTGGTGGTTCTGCTGTTCGGGGTTACCGCCTTTGGCACCATGCATCAATCTGCAGAGTTCATCTTGCTGGGCCTCACCAACCAGGCAGCGGTCGGAGTGCCGCAGTTGCTGGGCATCGGAACCGCGCTCACTCTCGCGCTGACGGGTGCGGGCGTGATCGCGATGACCATCTGGACGCACTACAAGCCTCCTAGCGCTCGGGATGTTTCGGTGCTGGGCTAGCCCAGCTTGGTCAAACGAGGAGCTACCGATCGACTGGCCGCGGCAGTGTTGCCGCAATCTCCAGGACCCGCTCGTTGGCAGCCGGCTCACCGATGGTGATCCGGAGACCATCCCAGTCCCCGCCTGAGGCGTACGCCAGCACCATCAGTCCGGCTTTCGCGAAGATCGCCTGGTACGCCTTCGGCGTCTGCACCAGCAGGCAACCACACGAAGTTGCCTTGCGCGTCTGGAATGTCGAAACCAAGATCACGCAGTCCGCTAGCCAGCGCGTCGCGCGCCTTGACCAGCTCGGCCACCCGGTCCAGCAGCTCACTCTCGGCTTCCAGCGATGCGATCACCGCCGCCTGGGCAGCGATCGACACCCCAAACGGCAGTGAGACTGCGCGCACGGCGCTAGCAAGATCAGCATCGGCCATGCAGTAGCCGACCCGGAACCCCGCAAGCCCATACGCCTTGGAGAAGGTCCGCAGCACCACGACATTCGGCCGCCCGAACGCGGCCTCCAGACCGCGCAGTCCTTTCGGGTCGCTGACGAACTCCACGTAGGCCTCATCGATGACGATCATGATGTCATCCGGGAGTGAGTCGATGAAGTCGATCACTTGTTGATGTTGCAGCGCCGGGCCCGTCGGGTTATTCGGCGTACAGAGCATGATCGCCTTGGTAGCCGGGGTCACCGCCCGTCGCATCGCATCAAGATCATGAACGGCGCCGGGTCCCAGCGGCACCGGCACCGGAGTCGCGCCGGTCACAGCTGTCGCGATCGGATACGCCTGGAAGCTGCGCCAGGCGTAGATCACCTCATCCCCCGGCTGGCAGGTAGCTTGCAGCAGGTGGTAAAGCACCCCGACTGAGCCGGCGCCGAAAGCAAGCTGCTCGGCAGGCACGCCGAGTCGCCTGCTGAGCGCGTACGTCATCTCAGTGTTGGCGATATCGGGGTAGCGGTTCATCTGCGAGGCAATCGCAGCGGCCGTGGCCTCAATGACGCCGGGAAGCGGTGGGAACGGGTTTTCGTTGGCGTACAGCTTGAATGACAGCTCCGAGTCGGTCTTTGGAGCTGGCTTGACCGCCGAGTAGCTCGGCAGTCCCGCGACGACTGGCCGAATCTTGATCAAATTCTGACCTCACCGCGCGGCGTAGAGAAGATCGCCGCAGCGAGCCCTGGCCGATCCTGCGGTGCGCACCAGCCGATGTCGACGTCGGACAAGATCTCTTTGCTCCGGCCACCGAGCCATTCGTCTATACGCGTGGGATCGCCGGCGATTTCGATCTTGAGAAGCTCCACCTCGCGGCCGCCGACAGACGGATGTATCGCATCAACCGACCACCGCACGAAGAAGGGCAATTGTGGATCGATCTGCAAATCCTTGACCCCCAGCTGATGCCAGGTCAGCACCGTCCCGTCGGGCAAGTGGCGATGCCCCTCGATTGCCGGACGACCGATCCGCTCTTCCAGCGGAGCAAGATCGTCAACCGCCACCACCCAGCCCAACCAGCCGCCGCCCTCTGCGGATCGTGCCCGAACCGCCTGACCGAACGGCGCTTTGTCGGCCGAAGGATGATCAAGAACGTCGACCACCTCCACGTAGCGCCCAGCCGTCAGCGGCAAGATCTGGTTGCGGGTGCCGAAACGAGGATGGAATCCGCCGTCGAGAAAGCTCACCCCCAGCTGCGCTCCCAGCCGCTGCGCCGTGGCTTCCAGGCCTTCCGGTCCGGCCGCGAACGACAGGTGATCCAAGTGCATGCCCACATTGTTGCCGGGACTCTTTCACCCGGAGCACGGGGTCCGCTTCAGCGCTTGGGACGGCTGCGTGCTATCAGCTTGGGATCGGCCGGATGCCGCATGGTGTCGCCGCGGCGGGATTCGAAATCCTCACACGCCACGGCAAGGACCTCGTACGCCGCAGTGCCCATCAGCGCAACGAGCTCAGCCCGGTTCTCCAGATACACCGGGCGTACGCCGGAATGGGCCTCGGTGTTGGAGGAGCAGTACCAGTCCAGATCGGCGCCACCCGGACCCCAGCCGTCCCGTCCGTACTCGCCGATGGTGATCTCTGTGTACGTCGTGTCGTCGGTGCGGGTGACGTTTCGGAACTGGCGGCGGATCGGTAGCTGCCAGCAGACATCGGGCTTGGTTTCCAGAAAATCGCGGCCCTGACTCAGGGCGAGCAGATGCAGCGCGCAGCCCGGACCGGCGGGAAAGCCTGGACGATTGAGGAAGATGCATGCTCCGTCGATGACCCTGGTCTTGCGGCCGGGCAGCTCCCCCTCGGCGACATGATCAGGACGCTCGTCCTCGACCCAGCCGCCGACACGGCCGTCCTTCTTGTACTGCCACTGGCTTGCCTTCAGCTGCCGGACCGCCTTGCCGACCCGCTTCTCATCCTCGGCGTCGGCGAAATGGGCGCCCAGAGTGCAGCAGCCGTCATGCGGCCGGTCGGCGTAGATGCCTTGGCAGCCGTTGCCGTAGATGCAGGCCCATCGAGAAGTGAGCCAGGTGAGATCGCAGCGAAAAACCTGGCTGTTGTCAGCTGGATCTTCGAACTCCACGAAGGCCCGGGGGAAGCCGATGAGCACTTCAGGCACGCGCGCCAGTGTATGCCTGACGCGCCCCGGAAAGGGGCGAGAGCGTCTGTCGTCGCGCGCCGCTAGGCTTGGCACGTGCCCGCAGCAGAGTCTTCACCCGCAACGACGCGGGGACCGGAGCCGGTGCGGGTGAATTCCGAGGGCCAGCTGATCAAGATCCCACCGGCTCGGGTAGGACTGTCCACCACCTCCGTGTATCCGGAGAGCACATCGAGCGCGTTCGAACTGGCCCGGCGGCTCGGCTATGACGGGGTGGAGATCATGGTCGGCATCGACCCCGTGGCGGCCGATATCGATGCGGTGGAGAAGCTCCGTGACTATCACGAGGTGCCGGTGCTGGCCATCCACTCGCCATGCTTGTTGATCACCCAGCGAGTGTGGGGTACCGATCCGTGGGCGAAGCTGGAGCGATCAGCCGAGGCAGCACTGCGGCTGGACGCCGATGTCGTCGTGGTGCATCCACCATTTCGCTGGCAGCGCGATTACGCCAGAGGCTTCGTCGAGGGCGTACGACGACTCGCCGAGGCCACCGGGATCTTGTTCTGCGTGGAAAACATGTATCCGTGGCGCACGCCGGGCGGAGAGCTGAAGGCGTACGTGCCGGGCTGGGATCCGACCGATCTCGACTACGCCGACCTCACGCTGGATCTTTCGCACGCCTCGACTGCCGGCCAGCAATCCATCGATCTTGTTCGGTCCTGGGGTTCGCGTCTGCGGCACGTCCATCTCACCGATGGAACAGGCTCAGTCAAGGATGAGCATCTCGTGCCAGGCCGCGGTGACCAGCGGGCCGGGCGAGTATTGCAGTACCTCGCCGAGCGGAACTTTGCCGGGCACGTCGTCCTCGAGGTCAATTCGCGCAAGAGCGGCACCCGCGCACAGCGGGAAGCCGACCTCGCCGAGTCGTTGGCCTTTGCGCGGCTACACCTGGCAGCGCCCGTCCATCCCTCATACGCCGTGGACGCCGCGGGAATCGCCAGCGCGCTCTGAGGTGCGGCCGTACTCGCACGAGTGGCTGGCGACGAGCCGGAGTGAGATCACGAAACCTCATCGGTTCGTTTCTCCGCACAAGGCCACGAATGCGCTCCAGACTCGTGGATTTGGCCGTCTTTTGTGGCTCTGTGCGGAGAAACGCATCTTTCAGCCAGGCACCTTAGGGGTCATCCGGCGAATTGCCGGTCACGCAGAACACCATCCCGACCGGATCACGGAGCACGATCCAGCCACGGCCGGGCCCGAGTCGCTCGGCGCCTAACCCAACGAGCCGCGCCGCCTCGGCCTCGATGTCGTCGGCGCCCAGGTCGATGTGGGCCCGCACTGCGGCTGTCGGGTCGTCGGAACCCAGCCGCTGGAGGAGGAGTTGAGCGCTGGAGCCGGTCGGTGGGTAGAGCTTGCCGGCGAACTCGTGGCTGGTGCCCGCCCGCCACCGCCAGCCAGTCGCCTGCTGCCAGAACGCGACCTCTTGATCATGCAGTTTCGGCGGCGAGTCAATGCAGATCTGCACCAGACGCGCGTGGTGCTGCGCGAAGCGCTGTGCGGGTGGGCGGGCATGATCCACTCGGTCGACGAGGCAGAACGGCAGTCCACCAGGTGACCTCATCGGGCACCACCCGTCGCCGTAGCCGGTGATGACCGCTCCCAACCGAACGAGCCGATCGGCGAAGCCACGGTCGGGAACCTCAAGATCGAAATGGATCCGAGGGCCATGGTCTCCGATCTGTTGGTGGATGTAGGAGTCGCCGGCTGGCGGGGTGAAGCTGCGGAACTCCGGGTGACCCGGCCACTGCTCGCCGACCGGCCAGCCCAGCACCGCGGACCAGAAGCTCGCTGACTCGTCCGACACATCAGGTGCTACGTCGATGAACACGTGTAGCCACTGGGCTTGCTCAGCCACGAATGCCTCCGAAACATGACACTGTCTGTTGTGATAGCACGATGACATCACCGGCCGACCAGCGACCTCGCCGCGGGCCCGGACGAGCACGGCAGGCGGCGATCTATCGGGCCGGGGCCCTCGGTCGCGCTCCATCGATTCCCACCGACGCAGCCAGCCTCGAGCGACGTGCCAGGAAGGCGATGTCTCGTATCGCCTGGGCCTACATTGCTGGTGGCGCAGGAGAAGGCCGCACCATGCGGCACAACCGCGAGGCCTTCGAGCAGTGGCGGATCGTGCCACGCATGCTGCACGGAGTCACCGAGCACGACCTCAGCACCTCGATCGTCGGTACCCAGATGTCGTCACCGCTACTTCTGGCACCCATCGGCGCGGCCTCGGTCGTGGCACCAGACAGCGACGTGATCATTGCCCGAGGCGCCGCGGCGGCCGGTACGCCGTACGTGATCTCCAGCCAGGGATGCAATCCCATGGAGGAGACGGCTGCCACGATGGGCTCGACGCCCTTCTGGTATCAGCTTTACTGGTCCACCGACGAGGCGCTGGTGGACTCGATGATCAGTCGTGCCGAGAGCTGCGGCGCCGGGGCTCTCGTGATCACGCTGGACACCACCATCTTGGGTTGGCGGCCGCAGGACCTCAACCTCGGCTCGCTGCCCTTTGCGCGCGGTCATGGCATCGCGCAATACACCTCTGATCCACGCTTCACGAAGATCATTCACAATCGAACGGAGGCTGCCACGGATCGCCCCAAGACCCGACTTAGTCTGGGCGCAGTCCGCACATTGGTGTCCATGTCGAAACAGCATCCAGGCCCACTCGGCAAGAATCTGCGCTCTGCGGAGCCGCGGGCTGCGGTTGAGGCGTTTCTCGAGGTCTACTCCAACCCGGGACTGTCCTGGGATCACATCGCGACACTTCGGCACCGCACGTCCTTGCCGATCGTGCTCAAAGGGATCCTTCATCCCGATGACGCGCGCAAAGCGATAGAGCTTGGTGTCGACGCGATTATCGTGTCCAACCACGGCGGCAGGCAGGTTGACAACGCGATCGCCTCTCTCGACGCCATGATCACCATCCGCGAAGCGGTCGGACCTCAGCCGACGATCTTGCTGGACAGCGGAATCCGATCTGGCACTGATGTGCTGATCGGGCTGGCGCTCGGCGCCAATGCCTGCCTGCTCGGCCGGCCGTACATCTACGGGCTGGCCCTGGACGGCGAGGATGGCGTGCGCCAGGTCATCGAGAACATTGTTGCCGAGCTCGACGTGACCATGGGCCTGCTCGGCGTCCGGACAGTGCAGGACCTGTCCCGCGACCTCCTCACGCCAGCTCTATGAAGATCAGCTCAGCCGCCGGCTAGGTCTTGCGTTTCATCGCACGAATGTGAAGAGCTGCTGTCCGGTGATCAACGGCTGCGGCGGCCCGTCGTAGCGTGCTGAGCCGAGCGCCGCCCGCTCCTCCTCGCCCGAATCAAATTCACGGTAGTCAAGCTCGACGAATCCGGCTGCTGGGAGCGCGCTACGAACCAAGCTATTCCCGTCGTCAGGGCTGGTGGCGCGTGACCACAACAGCGTCGCGCCAGGTCGGCAAAGCTGAGGCGCCGTCATGATCGTGCGTCGCACATCGTCGTCGCTGATATTGCCGAAGATGCCGATCATGATCACCAGGTCTGCCGGAACCGCGCCGGCGTACGCCGTGGAATTCCCCGCATCGACGGTGCGCACGGTGACGTTCGCCAAGCCTGACGCGGTGGCGAACTCCCGCGCTCGCTGCGCCAAGACCGGGTGCAGCTCGAGCAGCGTGGTCTGGATCCGCGAGGAGTCGTCGCGTTCGGCCAATACCTGCAATACGTCCCGGCCATCGCCCGCGCACAAGCTCAGCACCGTGCCCTGCCCATCCATCTGGTCCAGCGCGGAGCGGATATAGGCCTGTACCTGGCGCAGCCGCCAGGAAAGATCGGAGGCGGGGTCGTCGTAGGCCTCGTGCCACTTCAGGTAGTCGCGCATGCCATCAGCATTGACGATGGAGATCCGTGCCCCCGATCAGGCCTCGATGTCGAAGACGGTCCAAGACAGCGGCGGCAGGTTGGCGGTCAATCGGCCGTCGCCCAACGCGTAGGAATCGAACGATCGTGGAGTCACCGCATCGTGTGAGACCCCATTGGTGCTGTGGCGGTCCTGGCCGGGCTGCGCGTGCAAGGTGTGAGAGGCGCGTACGCGTTTCGCTCGAACCCCGCGCAGGTCGACCGAGAGCGCGGCCGGCTCGGTCAGGCTCCGATTAGCGACGAACAGGCCTGTTCTGCCGGTCTCGTCGTCATAGGTGGCGCTCGCGTCCACCAGCGGCACGTCGGTGTAGCTGGCCGAGTCGTATTGGTCGGCATGAGCGATCACCTGGAGGATCTGGCCACGGGCTAGGCGGCGCATCTGTTCGAACGGGTAGGCGATCGTCTGCTTCCATGCATCGCCGCCGGGCTCGGAGCGCAGCAGCCCGATGACGTTGATCAGCTGAGCCTGGCAGGCGACCGTGACTCGGTCGCCGTGCCGAAGCAGCGAGTTGAGCAAGGTGCCGACGACGACGGCATCGGTGATCGTGTAGTCGTCCTCGATGATGCGGGGGTGCGGCAGCCACGGCGGGTCCTTGGCCTTGGGTCGCGGTCGCTGGAGAAACGGCTGGCGTACCAGACGTTCCACTCGTCGAAGCTGAGGTTGAGGCGCTTCCGGCTCTTGATCTTGGCTCCGACCGCATCGCTGGTCGCGATCACCGCATCGATGAAGTTGTCCATGTCCACTGCCGATGCCAGGAAGCTCAGCGGATCACCGTTGAGCTCCTCGTAGTAGCTATGCAGCGATATGTAGTCCACCGTCTCGTAGCACTGCTCGAGGACCGTCGCCTCCCAGGATCCGAACGTTGGCATGCTCGAGTTGGACGAGCCGCAGGCGACGAGTTCGATTCCGCTGTCGATGAGGCGCATCGCCTTGCCGGTTTCATTGGCAAGTCGGCCGTACTCGTACGCGGTCTTCTGTCCGACCTGCCACGGGCCGTCCATTTCGTTGCCGAGGCACCACAGTTTGATGTCGAAAGGGTCAGGGGCGCCGTTGGCGATGCGCCGGTCGGACCAGTAGGTGCCGCCCGGATGGTTGGTGTACTCGAGCAGGTCGCAGGCCTCCTGCAGCCCGCGGGTGCCGAGGTTGACAGCCATCATGATCTCGGTGCCGACTCGGTCGGCCCAGCCGGCGAACTCATGCAGTCCGAATTGGTTGGTCTCGATCGAGTGCCAGGCCAGATCCAGTCGCGTGGGCCGCTCAACTCTTGGTCCAATGCCGTCTTCCCAGCGATAGCTGGAGACAAAGTTGCCGCCGGGATAGCGCACGACTGTTGGTCCGATCTCGCGAGTCAACGCGAGCACGTCCTCCCGAAGGCCGGCGTCGTCGGCGCGAGGATGCCCGGGCTCGTACAAGCCGGTGTATACGCAGCGCCCCATGTGCTCGACGAACGTGCCGAAGAGGCGCCGCGGCACTGGAGCAATGGCGTACGCGGCATCGAGGACGAGTGAGGCAGTGGGCATGATCAGCAATTACCCCATTCGGCCTACGCCATTTGCCGGGCGGCGGTGTAGAAAAGGGTTGAAGGGAACTGGCCATGAAGCTGCGCTGGATCGATTCCACAGGAGCAACTGAGCGTGAGCTGGCTGAACTGCCGGCCCTGCGGACGCGCACCGACGGATTTCTTTGGCTCGACATCTCCTGAGTGGAGCGAAGACGGCCCAGGCGATCTTGACGGATGAGTTTCACTTTCACCCGATGGCGATCGCCAAGAGCAGGGACCGTAACCACGTGCCCCGACTCCATGTGTACCCGGACCATGTCTTTACTGTCGTGCATGCGCCTGAGATCGGTGCAGCCGGCCATGTGCACTACCTCGAGCTCGACCAGTTCATTGCTGCGGACTTCCTCGTCACCGTGCACGGGCCCATCAGCCCCAAGGTGCCGCTCGAGGCAACCCTGCGCGAGACCAGCGCCGTCGCCGCTCGGATGGACAGCGGCAGGCTGCACCCTGCCTCACCATTCGGACTTAGCTACGCGATCATCTCATCGATCGCCCGCAAGGAGGCTGACATGGTGGCCGAAATCGCGCGCGAGGTCGGCCTGATGGAGCAGCGGGTGATGGCTGAAGCGGACGAGGATCCGCAGAAGTTTCTGAGCGAGCTCTTCGCGGCTCGGCATGAGCTGCTGGCGATCAAGACCATGGCCGAGCAGGGCAGCGAGATCTATCGACGGGCGATCAAGCTGACCAGATTTGTCTCTCCCGAGGCCCTGGAGTTGATGACAGGATGTGCTCGACCAGTACGAGACGGTCGCCCATATCGCCGACTCGCAGCGGCTGTTCCTGATGGGCGTCACTGAGTTCTACCGGGCACGCACCGACACGAAAATGACGATTGCTGCCGAGCGCCTCGCCGTGATTGCGGCGATCACGCTGCCGATCACGTCATTGTCCTCGGTGCTCGGCATGAACGTGATCGTCAACGGTTCCACGCATTGGGTTGCGCTGGCCATCTTGTTGTTGATCATGCTGATCATGTCGCTGATCTTGCTGCGTTGGGCGCAGAGACAGGGCTGGTTGTGATCAGCCGGCAGCGCTGTCAGCGCTGTACTACTAGGACAGATTGGACAAGAAGTCGACCAGTAGCTCGACAACAAGACGGGGATGGCGCGCTTGCCAACCAGGCCCGGCCTGCGGCACAACACGCAGGTTGCCAAGCGGCAGGGATCGGGCTAAGGCAGCGCTCGGTCCTCGGTTGGCGACATCCCGCTCGCCAACGATCACCAGCGCTGGCGCCGCCGCGCGGGGAGCGAGCGATCTGACGTCCACTGGCCGTACTTGATCCAGCAGCGCTGCGACGTCGGCCGGACGTCCGCCGAGTTGCTGTACGACCGTGGCCGGCAGAAGGCTGACGACGCCGTTGAAGAGCGACCGGATGGCCATCGCTTCGACGCGGGCGTTCGTGCTGAGTATCAGAGCTGCGACCCGGTCACCATGCGTGCCGGCGAGCTGCAGCGCGACCATGCTTCCCCAGCCGCGTCCGAGGAGCACGACCTGATGGGAATGAGCATCTGGCAGCGCGTCGAGCACCGCGAGGGCAGGTTCTTCCAAGATCACCGGTGTGCTGCCACGGACACCGATGTCAGGAGTCAGCACGTGCGCTACCTCGCCCACGGCAGCCAGCAGCTCTGCTGTCTGAGCGTCAGTTTCGCCCAGCGCGGGCAGCAGCACGACCGTGTGATCGATGCTCATGTGCTCAAGGCTAGTGTCGTGTCTCCCAAGTTCCTTTGCGTTTGGCGTCGTTCAGGTGCGTGCATCGCAAGGCCGACGAGGGAGGGATACCGGGTCGTATGTCGACCGAGGAGAACGCAGCGAGGTGCGTGCATGGGCGGCGCCAAACGCTGAGAGACTTGGGGGACGCGACACTAGAGTCGGGGCAATTCGTCGACGGTGCACCTCGGTCACATGGCCTCCGCGAAGGGAGAAAGCGAATGCTGCGTGGCGCCCTGCTTCGACTATCCCGCAGTCACAAGATCAAGGACCTGGTGACGACAGCACCGGTGACTTCTCGCGTCGTCGAGCGCTTCATAGCCGGGGAGACATCCGACCGGGCAGTGGCGGTTACTCGCCGGTTGATCGGTTCGGGGCTGCTCGCCACTATCGACTACCTCGGCGAAGACACGACCGAGCGGGGCCAGGCCGACACCGTGGTGGTCGCCTATCTTGACCTGCTCACCAAACTCCGGGAATCGGGGCTGAGCTCCTCGGCCGAGGTGTCGATCAAGGTCAGCGCCTTGGGCCTGCACCTGCGTGACGGTCCGCAACTCGCGCTGGAGAATGCCGAGCTGATCTGTCACGCGGCGCGGATGGCCGATACCGCGGTAACCCTCGATATGGAAGATCACACCACGACGGACTCGACTCTGGAGATCTTGCGTACGCTGCGCAAGGAGTACCCCGGGACTGGCGCTGTTTTGCAGGCATATTTGTACCGCACCGAGGGCGATTGCCGGGATCTCGCAGAGGCGGGATCGAGGGTTCGGCTCTGCAAGGGCGCGTACGCGGAGCCTGAGAGCGTGGCATTTCAAGATCGGCAGGAGATCGACAAGTCCTACGTACGCTGCATGAAGATCTTGATGGCGGGCAGCGGTTTCCCTATGTTGGCCACTCATGATCCGACCTTGATCGATATCGGACTCAAGCTCGCCAATGATCATTCGCGCGCGCCGAAGGACTTCGAGTTTCAGATGCTGTACGGCATCCGGCCGACCGAGCAGCAACGGCTCGCCCGACTCGGCCATGCCGTACGCGTCTATGTGCCTTATGGCACGGACTGGTACGGCTATTTGGTACGACGTCT
>CAWJUB010000019.1:0-144841 GCA_963845915.1 uncultured Actinomycetota bacterium | reverse complement strand
AGCCGTAGGTGTCCCGCGGTCCACGACCATCGCGGACTGAGCGGCGGCCCTTCTTCCACGAAGGAGCATCCGGACCGAGGACGGCGATTCGCGTCACCGTTCCGTCGCCCAGTTGCTCGTTCAGCATCGCGACAAGCTGAGGCGCCATATAACGCAGCTGGGTCGCCCATGCCGTCGAGTCGGTCCGAACGGTCAAGACCGTGTCCGAGTACCCCTCGGGATGAGAGTGGGCAGCGTTGGTAGCGCCAACCAGCAGCGCCCAGCGCGCGAGCAGGGTATGCACATTGATCTCAGTCGTCCACCCTTTGGTTTCCACCAGTCGCTCGACCGCGTCGGCGAGCAGCTTGGGATCGCGATCATCGGCCCGCGCTCCCGACACCTGCGGTCCGACCCGCCGGGACCACCCTGATCGTCGCCGGCGGCGGGCCTGGGCGCCGAGCGAGCGGGCAACGGTCTGGGCGAGTTCGAGCCCGCGTTGGATCGTGCTCGCTAGGGTCGCTCGAGGCGTCTTCACCTGACTCGTCCTCAGACATCGGGCGTCACCTCCCCGCCAGCCACCCGGAAACGCTGACCCGCCAGCAGTTCGGGAACGTCGGCACCGACAGCCGCGGTGACGAACACCTGCTCGGCAACCCGTACGGCGGAAGCAAGCCGCTCCCGGCGTACGGAGTCCAGCTCGGCGAATACATCATCCAGCATCAGCACCGGCTCTACGCCGTCGGCGCGAAGCAGATGAAAGCCGCCCAATCGGAGTGCCAGCGCGAAGGACCACGATTCACCGTGGCTCGCGTACCCCTTGGCGGGCAGCATGCCCAGAGAGAGCACGATGTCGTCGCGATGCGGCCCCACCAGCGAGACGCCACGCTGGATCTCCTCGGCCCGCCGCTCGGCCATTCCGGCGGTGAGTGCTGCGCTGAGATTTGCGCGGGCGGTGGGCTGATCAGCATCTCGGGTTGCGTCCAGGTCGACAGAGGCCCGATATTCGGCCGCGGCGTCGTTGTTCGTGGGCGCGATGTCCGCGTACGCCTTGCTCACGTGCGGCGCCAGATCGGCCAGGGTCACCAACCGCGCCTCCAGCAGTTCACCGCCAGTCCGCGCCAAATGGGTGTCCCATACCTCGAGTGTGGCCTCGGAATCAGCGGGTGGTGCGCCGCCGCGGAATCGACCGCTGAGAGATTTGAGCAGCGTGTTGCGCTGTTTCAATATCCGCTCGTAGTCAGCGCGTACGCCGGCCAGCCGCGGCCAGCGCGCAACGATGAGGTCATCGAGGAAGCGACGCCGTTCACTGGGATCACCCTTGACAATGGCGATGTCCACCGGCGAAAACAGCACCGTCCGCAACACCCCGACGATCTCCCGAGCCTGACGCAGCGGGGACCTGTTGAGTTTGGCGCGGTTGGCCTTCCCCGGATTGATTTCGAGCTCCAGCGTCAGCTGCCGGGGATCATCGAGCCCCGCCACCACCTTGGCCCGCACCACGGCACGGATAGCGCCGGACCGGACCAAAGGCACCTCGGATGCCACCCGATGCGAACTCATGGTTGACAGGTACTCCAGGGCCTCAACGAGGTTGGTCTTGCCTTGGCCATTGGCCCCGACGAACGTCGTCACCCCCGCCTGAAGGGGCAGGTCGACCGACTCGTACGACCGGAAATCGGTCAGCTGCAGGTGGTCGACGAACATGTGGCTCCTCAGCGACTGGCGTGCAGCAGCCTAGCCGCCAGCACCGTCGCGCGGACTCGCCGGCCGCTGGCTTAGGTGACTGTTCGGCACCGGCATGCCAAGCTAGCGGCGGCGAGAATTCGGACGAGGAGGACACGCATGACGACAAAGAGTGACTTCACCGAAGAGGAATGGGTACGCGTTCGGCGGGCTCCATTCGTGGCTGGAATGGCAATTTCCCTTGCCGACCCCGGCGGTCCGATCGAGCTGGCCAAGGAGACGAGCGCGTCGCTGAAGTCGGCGACGAATCCACCCAGCCGGGAGCAGCTGCTCGCCGAGATCGCCTTGGACATTCAGGCGATGACGCAGGAACGACAGAACCCGCTCACCGACTTCAAGCCGACGCAGGGGTCGGATCCACGTCAACAGATGCTTGAAGAGCTCAACGCTGTGAGTGCCATCGTCAGCTCCAAGGCGACCGCTGAGGAAACAGCTGCATTCAAGCAGTGGCTCTTGACGACCGCGCAGTCTGCTGCCGACGCCGCTAAGGAAGGCGGCTTCCTCGGCTTCGGCGCAGTACAGGTCAGCGAAGGCGAGCAAAGCATGCTGGAGCAGCTACGCGTGACACTCGGCGCAAGTTAGCAGGGCCTTTTCCTTAGAGCTGCTCGCAGGTTAAATCGACGCTCGCAGCCAGCTGGCGGGCGCGCTGATGACGGTCGCAGCTACTTAGCTTGCGCAGTGGCCTCGACCCTGTCTGCCTTCTCGCCGCCGGCCTCGAGCTCGCTGCCCGCCGGCAGCTCTTGGTGGCCGCCGAACTGCTGCCTCATGGCGGAGAGCACCTGGTTGGCAAAGTGGTCCTCATCGCGGGATGCGAAACGCTCGAAGAGCGATGCCGCGAGTACCGGCGCCGGAACGCCAATGTCGACAGCCGCCTTGACGGTCCAGCGACCCTCACCCGAGTCCGATACCCGGCCCGCCAGGCCCTCGAGAGTCGGATTGGCTTGCAGAGCGGCCGCCGTCAGATCAAGCAGCCATGAGGCGATCACCGACCCCCGGCGCCAGAGTTCGGCGACCTTGGCGGTATTGATCTGGAACTGGTAGTACTCCGGCTCCTCCATCGGGGCGATCTCGGCGGAGTGCTCCGCCGCCTCGATACCCGCATCGGCGTTGTCCAGTATGTTCAGGCCCTCGGCGAAGGCGGCCATGATGCCGTACTCGATGCCGTTGTGAACCATCTTCACAAAGTGGCCGGCGCCGGATGACCCGCAGTGCAGGTAGCCCTGTTCCTCGGGCGCCAGCTCCCCGCTCCGGCCCGGCGTACGTTCGATGTCGCCGACGCCCGGGGCGATTGACTTCAAGAGTGGGTCGATGATCGTGATTGCTTCGTCCGGGCCGCCCACCATCAAGCAGTAGCCGCGCTCCAGCCCAAAGACCCCGCCACTGGTCCCGATGTCGACATAGTGGATGCCTTGCTCCTTGAGCTTGGCCGCACGACGCACATCATCGCGATAGTTGGAGTTGCCACCATCGATGATGATGTCGCCCTCCTCCATCAGGCCGGAGAGCTGATCGACGGTCCTGCCGGTGAGGCCGGCTGGGATCATGACCCAGGCCACCCGCGGCTTTTGCAGCTTGCCGACAAACTCCTCAAGGGTGGATCCGCCGATCGCGCCTTCCCCCTCGAGCTCCTTGATCGAATCGGGACTTACGTCATAAACCACACATTCATGCCCGTCGCGCATTAAGCGGCGAACGATATTGGCACCCATCCGACCCAGACCGACCATTCCCAGCTGCATGGAAACCCCTTACGCTCGACGGTTTCGTCAACATAACAGAGGTTGATCAGCCGCCGATAGGTCTCGCTCGGCTGCGCTCAGGCAGGCCCTGATTTCGCATCGCCAGTGAACGCAAAACGCCCAAATCGATCAGTGCGGCTACGGCCGTGATGCGGTTTCAAGGCCGATCCCGAATCACCTCAGACTCGGCAGGCGCATGAGCATGATCACGTGGCGGTAATCGGTCAACGGGTTACCGTCAAGTGTGGCCAGGCCGGTGAGCTGACAAGGCTTGCTCGGCGCGGTGAAGGCGAAGTTCACGTACGGCGTATCGAACGCCCCCAGCGCATCCAGCAGGTAGCTCGGGTTGAACCCCGCGGCCGTCACCACCGGATCACCGCCGCCGGGCTGATCAATGATCGCTTCAATGGATTCAGACGCCTGAGCTTGATCACCCGTCGCGGCTTCCAGAGTGACGAAACCGTCACCCATCAGCATCCGCAGCGAGGTGTTGCGCTCGGCGACCAAGGCGACACGCTTTGCAGCCGCAATCACCTCGGCAGTACCCACCCGGACATTCATCAGTGCTGCCGTATCCATGATGTGCCGGACCTTGGGGAACTCCCCGTCCAGCAGCCGGGTCGTCGTCTGGCGCTGTCCGGCTGGGCCGCGACCGTCGAACCCGATGATTCCGTCGCCGGCACCACCATCGGAGAGACTCAGCATGATTTCTTCGCCGGCGGTCATCGACCGTGAGGTCTCGCTCAACACCCTGGCCGGCACCAGAGCGGTTGCGGAACTTTGCGGCCTGCTCGGATTCCAGGTCAGTTCCTTCAGCGCCATCCGGTACCGATCGGTGGCGAGCAGCGAGATGGTGTCGTCGTCGATTTCGACCCGTACGCCGGTAAAGACGGGCAACAGCTCATCGCGTCCAGCGGCAACGACCACCTGCGCGACGGCCTGGGCGAAGGCGGCACTCGGCACAGTGCCGGTGGCTTCGGGCATCGCGGGAAGCGAGGGGTAGTCCGCGACCGGCAGGGTCTGCAGAGTGAAGCGTGCGCTGCCGCAGATCAGCTCCATCTTGGTGTCATCGGAGGTGATATCGACCGGCTTCGGCGGCAAACTCCGAGAGATGTCGGCGAGCAGCCGACCAGAGACCAACGCCTGACCCTCGTCCGCGACCGCCGCCGTGACATGGATCTGAGCCGACGTCTCGTAGTCGAAACTGGAGAATGTGACACCGTCGGCGTCGGCTTGTACGAGTAAGCCAGCCAAAATCGGCACGCTCGGGCGTAGCGGCAGGCTGCGTGCGGCCCATTGCACCGCCTCAGCCAAAACGTCGCGCTCGAGTCGGATTTTCACGCTACCTCCTCCCAAGATGGGCACCGGCGATCATACGACGGATGTGCCCTGAGCTTGTCGAAGGGCACCGGAAATACGCTTCCCGCTTCGACCGGCGCTGTCCTGAGCTTGTCGAAGGCGCCAGAAACCTCGCGCAGCTCGTCGAAGGGGGCTCAGCACACGCTTCGACCGCTCTGTGCGCATTCGAGCTATTTTGAGCCCTTCTCACCAGGCAGCAGTTGACGCAGATCCTCGGCTGCCGCCATCACCTCATCCTGAAGCGGCCCGCACTTCTGCATGCCGTCTGGAATCGGTCCGGTGAACAACGGGCGGACCTCGAACACCAGATCCAGCACGCTCTCGCGAGTCGGGGTGCCGCGCCGCAGCCCCATCGCATCCCCAGCCAAGCGGCTGTACTCGTTGATGCGCTCCCGCCATGCCGGATCGTTCGTGGTGTGATCGGCACGCATCTCAGCGGCAAGGGAATCAAGGGCACGTTCCAGGCGAAGTAGTTGCTCCTTGCGGCGTTCGACGTCCAAGGTGATCGGAACGTCTTCCGGTTCCTCACGGCCGAACCACTTGCGCAAAAAGCTCACCGGTTCCTCCTTCGCTGGGTGTGGCTGGGCACTGTGCTGCCTCTTTTCACAGAGCTGAGCCATGCAGACTTAGACCCTCTTTACCTTATGTTTCCCTTGGTCGTAGTCGTAGCTGCTGTGGATGCTGTGCGCAACGTGTCTTTGTCCAAGTCAGAGCCCGTTCGCCCACCCGCATACCCCTGTGCAGAACAAAAAATTACACGGGGAGGATCTTGGGATCAGCTGACAGCGTGGCGACCGTGTCCCCTGATCGTCCCCAACACCCTCAGTGCATGATCAAGCGTTGTCCACAAGGTTGTCCCCACTTGTGTGCTCAGCACATTCCGCATGCTTGGCGGCGGGCGCGTCGAAGATCTTTTCGACGCTGGTGATCAAGAACGAGGTGCCGAGATGTCAGCGACCCGAGGCCTGCTGCTTGATCCGGTTCGTTAGCTCGGTGACCTGATTGAAGACGCTACGGCGCTCCGCCATCAGGGTGCGGATCTTACGATCGGCGTGCATCACCGTCGTATGATCACGCCCGCCGAACTGCTGTCCGATCTTGGGCAGCGAAAGATCAGTGAGCTCCCGGCAGAGATACATGGCAATTTGTCGCGCAGTCACGAGCACGTGGGTGCGACTCTGGCCGCAGAGATCATCGATCGTGATGTCGAAGTACGATGCGGTCTGGGCCATGATCATCCCCGTTGTGATCTGTGCCTCCCCGCCCTCGGGAATGAGATCCTTCAGCACGATTTCAGCAAGTGCAAGATCAACCTGCTGGCGGTTCAGACTCGCGAAGGCGGTGACCCGGATGAGCGCGCCTTCCAGCTCACGGATGTTGGTCTGGATCCGGCTCGCGATGAACTCCAGCACCTCCGGTCCCGCCACCAGGCGCTCCTGGCCGGCCTTCTTGCGCAAGATCGCAATCCGGGTCTCCAGGTCCGGCGGTTGCACGTCGGTGATCAAGCCCCAACCGAATCTGCTCCGTAGCCGGGGTTCCAGGTTCTCCAGCAGCTTTGGCGGGCGATCGGAGGTCATCACGATCTGCTTCTGCGCGTTATGCAGCGTATTGAAGGTATGGAAGAACTCTTCCTGGGTCTGTTCCTTGCCCTCCAAGAACTGGATGTCGTCGATCAGCAGCACGTCGACGTCGCGATATCGGCGCCGGAAATCCGCTCCCCTGTTTTGGCTGATCGCGTTGATGAAGTCATTGGTCAGTTCCTCTGTCGAGACATAGCGAACCCGAACCCGATCGAAATAGTTCCGCACATAGTGGCCCAGGGCGTGCAAGAGATGCGTCTTGCCCAGTCCTGATTCCCCGTAAATAGTCAGTGGGTTGTACGACTTGCCCGGATTCTCGGCGACAGCGATCGCGGCCGCATGCGCGAAGCGATTCGAACTTCCGATGACGAACGTCTCGAAGGAATACTTCGGGTTGAGGCGCGAGTCACTGTCACGCCGTGATCGCAGTCCCTCGCTGTCTCGGTACGCATCGCGATCCTGGTACGCCGACTCGACATTGGCCGCTTCTGGCCGTGCGCGCCTGGGCTGGGGTCCGTTCTCACCGCTGAAGTGCTGCTTGCCGTACGGCTCCTCACCCGAGAAGCCTTCGTTTCCGTACGCCGGCTGGGTGCCGTGACTGTTCTCGCGGTAGCCCTCGTGAGCGTAGTCCTGGTGATTGCCCGAGTCTGAGAACTGTCGAGCGTGGCCTGGCTCGGATGCCTCGTCGTAGGCTCCCTCGTCGCCAAAGTCCTCATCGGCCGGTTTCAACGACTCGTCAACGATCACGGCCAGCTGGATGGCGCGCCCGAAGTAACCGGATAGCAGGTTCTCGATGTCGCTGCGAAAGCGGTTCTCCAGTTGGTTGCGGGTAAAGATGTTGGGGACCGCGACCATCAACATGTCTTGATGTAGCGCAACCGGCTGGCCTGTGGTAAGCCAGCGGCGCAAGCCTGGTGATGAGGATGAGTAAAGATGGTCCCAGGCCAGATTGGTCGATTCGGCGGCGTTCTCAGAAGGTTCGCTCACTGGTGACTCCGCAATCTTCGGGGCAATCTTCGTGCGTCCGACCTCGATGCGGATACGCGAAGCAAAGATCTGCTGTTGTCTGTGCCTTTGCCCTGCCGCGCAGGCACGTTGGGGACTGCAACCTCTCGTACTTCCACACAGATGTCCACAGAGTGTGCACAAATGCACCAACAACCGGTTTCGCCTTCCACCGTCCCCCGGCATCGAGGTTGACGTATGAACGTTGCCGGCTGCGGTAGCTGAGTGAAATCTGTGAGGCGAAGCGCGACGCTAGCAACCGGAGAGGCGCTCTGCAAGCGGGTCGGCAATATTCGCCAGGTTGTTCGGCGTGTCCGCTGGACACCGAGGCACCTTGTCAGAGCATGTCCGCTCGCTCGTTCGTCCAGGACAGCGGCGCGCCAGCTGTGCGCATTGCTCGCTCCGCTCAGCGGAGCGCGATTATCAACGCTCGCATCTGACATCCCTTCAATCCCCCCAAGTCGCGCCCGGCCAGGCTTGCGTTAGCCGGGTTTGCATCAGTTTGACCGGTTTGGCGGTGCCCCGTACCGTTAGAAGGTCGCTTCCATAGCGGCCGCTGCCACCTGCTCGCCCCGCCTGCGATGCGTGCCGTGTGAGCACCGTACCTGAATTGTGACCACTCTGAAGGTTTGGGAGTTTTCCCGTGAGCAAGCGCACGTTCCAGCCGAGCAATCGACGTCGCAGTCGTACCCATGGTTTCCGTCTGCGGATGCGGACCCGCGCCGGCCGCGCCATCATGTCGGCCCGGCGCCGCAAGGGCCGCGCCCGACTGTCCGCCTGAATCTCCTCGATCGACCACCGTGCTGCCGCGATCGCTGAGAATGCGTAGCTCGAAGGAATTTCGGCGGACGACCCGGCGGGGGGTGCGCGTGAGTCGGCCAACGCTTGTGCGTCCACGCTGTGCATCTCGATGAGCATGCTCGACGACGGGCCGCGCGTCGGGTTTGTGGTTAGCAGTGCGGTAGGGAATGCGGTTACCCGCAATCGCGTCAAGCGACGGTTGCGGCATCTCGCGGCAGCTCATGTCGCGGATAGTTCGGCTGGTGTCGGGCCAGAAAAAGCTGGCGAGGGGAAGATTGGGATTGTGGTACGCGCACTGCCGCGAGCGGCGACCGATCCGGCTGAGCTGCCGACAGACTTCGGATCCGCTTGGCATGAGGCGATGTCTCGCCTGACAGGCCGCGGTGCGCGATGAAGTATGTGCTGATTGGTCTACTCAAGCTCTATCGGCTGTTGATAAGCCCTTTGTACGGCAATGTGTGTCGGTACTACCCCAGCTGTTCGGCGTACGCGTTGCGCGCAGTTGAGGTCCATGGGGCCGCCCGTGGTAGCTGGCTGGCTGCGCGACGGCTGCTTCGGTGTCATCCTTGGGCCCGGGGTGGGTACGACCCCGTACCGGGAACCCCTGAATTCGACGAAGAGATGCGGGAGCAGGCACAGCGGTCAGGAAGAATGGATGAGGTTACCGAGCTGGCGTCACAACGAGGTGTGAGTTGATGGATCTACTGCTGATTCCGATGTCGATCTGGGATCCCTTCATCGCCGTCGGCAGCGCGATCATGCAACCGCTCTACTGGGTGGTCTCGGGCATTCTCGTGCTGGCGCACTCCATCTTTTCGCCCCTGCTCGGCGCCGACAACGGCTGGACCTGGGTGCTGTCCATCATGTTCCTCACCGTTGTCATCCGGATCGCGCTGATCCCGCTGTTCGTCAAGCAGATCAAGTCCTCACGCAACATGCAGCTGCTGCAGCCCAAGGTCCGGGAGCTGCAGAAAAAGCATGGTCATGACCGGGAGAAGCTCGGTCAGGAAACCATGAAGCTGTACAAAGAGAACAACGCCAATCCGCTGGCGTCCTGCCTGCCGTTGCTGCTCCAGATTCCCATCTTCCTGGCGTTGTTCCGGGTGCTTGACGGCGCCGCGCGTGGCATTCCCCGCGGCCATTGGCTTGTGGTCAACCCTGATCTGTTGACCTCGCTCAACCAGGCAACGATCTTCGGCGCTCGGATCTCTGACACCTTCCTCAAGGTCGGCTTCGCCAACGGCATCACCAGCGTGCATGTCGTCACCTTGGTGCTGATCATCGCCATGACAGTCACCTTGTTCATCACGCAGTTGCAGCTGATGCGCAAGAACATGCCGCCGGATGCGTTGACCGGTCCGTTCGCCCAGCAGCAGAAGATCATGCTCTACGTCTTCCCGCTGGTTTTCGCGATCGGTGGCATCAACTTCCCGGTAGGTGTCCTGATCTACTGGTTTACCTCGAACCTGTGGACCATGGGCCAGCAGTTCTACGTCATCCGGCGCAATCCGGCGCCTGGTACCCCGGCCTACGACGCCTGGGAGGAGCGGCGCAAGGCCAAGGGCAAGGCGGATGTTGCCCTGGCTGCGGTGGTCGACCCCGAGCCGGCGCCGGAAACAGCGACTCCCAACACCAACGGTCAGAAGGGCCCGAGTAAGGTGGCCCGCCAACAGCCGCGACCGCAGCCGAAAAAGCAGACACGGTCGCAGCGTAAAAGCTGACACCACAGAGCTGACACCACAGAGCATGGAGGGGGATCAGGTGGCTGACGAGCCACAGGCCGAGCGCGACGTCGTCGAGCCGGATGTAGCAGAAACCGAGTCTGAACCCGAGTCCGGCGTCCCTAGTGAGGAGCCGGAAAGCCCGCTCGAGCTGGAGGCCGAGGTGGCCGCTGACTATCTCGAGGAGCTGCTCGATATTGCCGACCTGGACGGCGACATCGACACCTATATCGAAGGCGACCGCGCCCACGTGTCGATCGTCAGCGAATCTCAGGTTCTGGTCGGTTCTCACGGTGAGGTCTTGGACGCGCTCCAGGAATTGACCCGGCTGGCCGTCATGACCGAGACCGGCGAACGCAGTCGACTCATGCTGGACATTGCGGGATATCGCGAGCAGCGCCGTACGGAGTTGATGGCGCTCGCCGCCAACGCGGTCGGCGAGGCCACGGAGTCTCACGAGCCGGTACCGCTGGCGCCGATGAACCCCTTTGAGCGCAAGGTCGTCCACGACGCAGTTGCCGCCGCTGGTCTGACGAGTGAATCTGAAGGCGAGGAGCCAGACCGTCACGTGGTTGTTATCCCCGCCTGACGAGACGCGGCTTAGACCATCGACGCCAGCACCTGCATTGGATAACCGGCCTACATGTGCTACAAATAGCACATGACCTCGGTCGGAGTTCGAGAACTGCGTCAGCGCGCAAGTGAACTCCTGCGACTCGTCGAGGCTGGCGAAACAATCGAAGTGACCGATCGAGGCCGACCAGTGGCCGTACTGGCACCCTTGCCCAATGTAGGAGCCCTGGATCGCCTGCGCGCGGCAGGTGAGGTCAACGCTGCTGTGACGGAGTTTGACGACCTCCCCGAACCGCTACAACCCACGCCAGGAACGCCGCTCCCATCCGAGGTGTTGGAGCGGCTGAGGCGCGATGAGCGCTGAACGAGCGGTCTATCTGGATTCGTCCGCGATCGTCAAGCTTGTTGTCAGAGAGCCCGAGTCGGCCGCTCTACGCAGATACCTCCGTCGAAAACGTCCGCTTTTGACCAGCGCGCTAGCTCGGACCGAAGTCGCTCGGGCCCTTTTACCGGCTGGACCGGAGGCGGTCAGTCGAGGATTTGACGTGCTGCGCCGTATCGATGTCGTACGGCTCAATGACCGTATCCTCAACGCTGCCGGGACCATGTTGCCCGCCGACCTGCGATCCCTCGACGCCATCCACTTAGCTACTGCGCACGCAGTTGGTAGCGACCTTGGCCGGATCTGCACGTATGACGAGCGGTTGGCGGCAGCGGCCAAAGCGAGTGGCTTGGCCGTCGTGGCTCCGATCTGAGGCAATACCTCAGGGATCGCACGCCGCCCAGGTCACGGTGCGAGGGTCCGACGGCCTGGCGCGCAGTGAGTGTCGGGTGGGACGGCGGCCAAATCGAGCGGCTCGCGACCGATCGCAGCAAGGGTCGGGTCACTGGCGTCGACGGCCTTGCGCCTGACACGCGACGCGCGGCGTCCGACCTGTCTCGGCCCGAGGAGCGCGGACCCGGCTCGCTCACCGCGATGCGGGAGTCGATGGTGACGGCGGTGACCAGCGACGCCGGCGGTGGAGGACCCGGCCCGGCCGGAGCCCTCGGGCGCTTCGCGCCGCCCTCCCCGAGCAGACCGCGCTCAGCTCGGGAGAACAAGCGCTGCTCGTTGAGTGGCTCGACCGGCTTGCCGGCACTACGAGCGCTTAGCTGTGCGGCCCAGGTCGATCTGCGCGAGATGAGACTCGGCAGTGGCGCTGGTCACGCCCCCTGAGACTCACCCGGGCTTGTCGCTGTGGCCAAAGCCACCGGGTTGTCGTCGGGATCGCTGACGTAAGCGACCCGTTCACCCCACGGCATGTCGGCAGGCTCCCGCAACACGATGCTGTAGCCACCGAGCGCTTCGATCGCGGCGTCGACGTCGTCGACGTAGATGAACATCTCAAAGCGCATGCCCGCAGACACAGTGCCGCCGTACTGGTCCGCCGGCCAGGCCATGTCCACTACGGCTACTTCATAGCTGCCTCGTCGCAGCCCGATATAGCCGGGCTCGCCGTCTGGGGGCAGCTGGACGTGCCGGACAAATCCAAGCCGCTCATAGAAATCCGCGGTGGTGCTCGGCCGCTGCGCAAAGATGACTGGAAAAGCGCGGTCGGTCATAACGGCACATTACCCAGGTAACGCTCGCATCTTCGGCATCAACTCCACTGGCCGCATGTGACATTCATCCGATGGTGGAGAATGCGGCCATGGCTGAACTGGAGCAGCGCCGCATGCTGAAGACGTCGATTCCGGGACCGCGCTCGATCGAGCTGATGGCGCGAAAGTCAGGGGCTGTCGCAAGAGGCGTCGGGACCACGATGCCGGTCTTCGCCATGGAGGCCGGAGGCGGCGTGGTCGTCGATGTCGATGGCAATAGCTTGATCGATTTCGGGTCTGGGATTGCTGTCACCACTATCGGCAACAGTGCGCCTCGGGTGGTCGCCGCGGTCCAAGATCAGGTAGAGCTGTTCACTCATACCTGCTTCATGATCACCCCGTACGAGGGGTACGTCGCGGTTGCCGAGCAGCTCAATGAACTGACCCCAGGTGACTACGAGAAACGCAGCGCGCTGTTCAACTCCGGGGCCGAAGCGGTGGAAAACGCGGTGAAGATCGCCCGCGCGTACACCAAGAAGCAAGCGGTCGTCGCGTTTGATCACGCGTACCACGGCCGGACCAACCTCGCGATGGCGCTGACTGCCAAAAGCATGCCGTACAAGCACAGTTTTGGTCCGTTCGCGCCAGAGGTTTACCGCGCACCGCTGTCGTATCCCTATCGCGACGACAAGCTGATTGACGGCGAGCTCGCCGCGCGGCGGGCAATAGACCTGATCGACAAGCAGGTCGGTCCGGCAAACCTTGCGGCTGTGATCATCGAACCGATCCAAGGCGAGGGCGGCTTCATTGTTCCGGCCGACGGCTTCCTCCCTGCATTGGCCGAATGGTGTCGAGCCCACGAGGTGGTCTTCATCGCCGACGAGATACAGACCGGGTTCGCGCGTACCGGAGCCATGTTTGCCTGCGAGCTGTTCAACGTAATCCCCGACTTGATCGTCACGGCCAAGGGCATCGCCGGCGGACTGCCGCTCGCCGCGGTAACGGGACGGATCGAAATCATGGACGCGGCTCACGTCGGCGGTCTCGGTGGGACCTACGGCGGCAACCCCGTCGCATGCGCCGCCTCGCTCGCGGCTATCGAGACGATCAAGGCGGAGAATCTGGTCGCTCGGGCTGGCGAGATCGAGCGGATCATGCTGACCCGGCTGCATCGCATGCAGTCCGATGACAACCGCATCGGCGATGTCCGGGGACGCGGGGCCATGATCGCCGTCGAACTGGTGCATCGGGACACCTCAGATCCAGATCCCGCTTTCACCGCCGCGGTTGCGGCGGCCGCTCGGGAGCAAGGTGTCATCGTGCTGACCTGCGGCACGTACGGGAACGTGCTGCGCTTCTTGCCCCCGCTGGCGATCAGCGATGAGTTGTTGAACGAGGGTCTCGATGTGCTCGCCGAAGCCTTCGCATCTTTGTGAGCCCTAACCCCGTCGTCGAGCCCGCGGTACTCGCCCGTGAGATCTACGGCGCTGCAGTTTCCGTCTCTAAATAGATATGTCGATATTTTGCGGTCGACGGGAGTCGAATGGGGCCTGCTCGGTCCACGCGAAGCCGACCGCCTGTGGGATCGGCACATCCTCAATTGCGCGGCCTTGAACGAGCTCATTGCCGCTGACCGGACGGTCGCCGACGTGGGCAGTGGCGCGGGCCTGCCCGGCATACCGCTTGCCCTGCTACGACCTGACCTGCAGCTCACGCTGATTGAGCCCCTGCTTCGACGGAGCACCTTCCTGACCCAGACCGTCGAAGAGCTGGGCCTCGGAGCTCGCGTCCAGGTCATCCGATCCCGCGCCGAAGACCATCATCAGACCTACGACGTCGTCGTAGCCCGAGCCCTCGCGCCGCTCGACCGCCTGATCGGCTGGTGCAACCCGCTCCGTTCGCCGAGCGGAATCATCCTCGCGTTGAAGGGCAGCTCGGCTGCGAATGAAGTCATGGCTGCGGACGACCGAGCTGAGTGCCGCGCACCTGAACGCCGAGGTTGTGAAGGCCCGAGCCCACCCAGACGCCGAGCCGGCAACCGTGGTCCGCTTGAGCTCGCGACACTGAACGCGAGCGCTGGGCATGCTTGGGGCGGCCGTAACAACCTGAGTGCGCGAAACCCGAGCATCGCCCAACTCAAACGTGCCGCTGGGCCGACCCCCACGTTGTCTAGGCCGCCCAAACGGTACCGCGGCGGAGAACGCCAAGAGCGGTAGGTGCCCGCTTGGGCGGCCGTAACAACCTAAGATGCCTGAAACCCAAGCGTCGCCCAGCGCACGCGAGCCGCTCGGCCCAACCACCACGTTGTCTAGGCCGCCCATGCGGGCACCTACCGCGGCAGACTGACGTCTAGAAGAGGCGGCGTCAGCAGTTTGGCGCGGCGGCCAGCTCAACGTCCTTCTGATTGTTACGGTGTTGCCGAACAACAGGGGGATTCATGCTGGCACCGCCGGTAGCGGAGTTTCGAGTTACGCCGGGTTTGGGCTGGCCACTCCATGTCGAGATCGATCCGCGAATCGGATGGCCCAACGTTCCACGTGAAACGCTCGACTGGCCAGAACGCCTAACGGTCCGGTCGTGGTCGAGCGGCGTCGATGCCATGACGGCCGCACCACCAGCGCCGATAGAAATACCGCCGGGCCCGAGACGAGCACGCTTCGACGAGGACGAGTTTGCCCCGGCGCCTGTTGAGGAAGACCCGCCGGCTGTCGCGGTTGCGGAGCGTCCGACATCCGCCGCACTACCGGCGCCTCCTCACACTCGGATCTTCGTCGTCGCCAACCAGAAGGGCGGCGTCGGCAAGACGACAACCAGTGTGAATCTGGCGGCGGCACTCGCCCTGGGTGGGTTGACTGTGCTCCTCGTCGACCTCGATCCGCAAGGCAATGCCACGACGGCCCTTGGTGTTGACCATCCACCCGGCACGGCTGGGACGTACGAGGTGTTGATGGCCGGTGCGTCGCTCGCGGACCACGTGGTCCCCTCGCCTGAGGCACCCAATCTCAAGGTGCTGCCAGCAACGATTGATCTCGCCGGGGCCGAGATTGAGCTCGTGTCAGTCGTTGCCCGCGAAAGCCGCCTCCTCCGAGCTCTCCGTGCCTATCTCCACAACCATCACGCGGACTACGTCTTTCTCGACTGCCCGCCGTCACTTGGTCTTCTGACACTCAACGCTCTTGTCGCCGCCAACGAAATCCTCGTTCCGATCCAGTGCGAGTACTACGCGCTCGAGGGCGTCACCCAGCTGATGCGCACCATCGATCTGGTCAAGGGCGAACTCAACAGCGACCTCCGGCTGAGCACCGTGATGCTCACCATGTTCGACGGCCGGACGAAGCTCGCGGCCCAGGTCGCAGACGAGGTTCGCAACCACTTCCCGGCTGAGACCCTCACGACCGTCATACCGCGATCGGTCCGCATCTCTGAGGCACCCAGCTACGGCCAGACCGTGCTGACCTACCAGCCCAGTTCGGTGGGCGCCATCTCATACCTGGAAGCCGCCCATGAAATCGCCCAACGGGGAGTAGAGGAGAACTTATGAACATCGGTACGGAGCGCCGCGGCCTCGGCCGAGGTCTGGGTGAGCTGTTTCAGCGAACGGAGCCACGCCCGGCGGCGGTCCAGCCCGTCGATCACCTGGAGGCAGCGCCGCTCGCACCAGTGCCTGCCGGTTCCTACTTCGCCGATCTTCCCTTGGACTCCATCTCGCCCAATCCTCGGCAACCGAGAACCGTCTTCGACGAAGAGGCGATGAATGAGCTCGTCGACTCCATTCGCGAGGTCGGCATGCTGCAACCGATCGTGGTCCGGCCGCTGGGTGGCGCGAAGTTTGAACTCGTCATGGGCGAACGCCGCTGGCGAGCTGCACAGCAGGCCGCAGTGGACACGATCCCGGCGATCGTTCGGGAGACCGCAGACCACGACCTACTCCGCGATGCCCTGCTGGAAAACCTGCACCGGGCTCAGCTCAACCCGCTTGAAGAGGCCGCGGCCTATCAGCAGATGCTCGAGGACTTCGGCTGCACCCAGGAGGAGCTGGCTAGTCGCATCAAACGGTCGCGACCGCAGATTTCCAACACCATCCGCCTGCTGCGGCTGCCGCCGACGGTACAGCGGCGGATTGCGGCCGGCGTGATAAGCGCCGGGCACGCGCGGGCTCTGCTGGCCATCGAGGACCCGGGCGGTCAGGAAAGGCTCGCTCAGCGAGTTGTCGCGGAAGGCCTATCCGTTCGTGCCGTCGAGGAGCTGGTGACTCTCGGTGATCATCGGGAAAAGACTGCACGGCAACGGCAGCAGTCCAAGATCGTTGCGCCGAAGGCCAAGGATCTCGCTGATCGGCTCTCCGACCACTTCGAGACTCGAGTGAAAGTCGAATTGGGAAGGACCAAGGGCAAGATCATCATCGAGTTCGCCACGATTGATGACTTGGAGCGCATTGTGGCCTTGATCGGGAACGAGCAGATGCGCCCTGAGCCCGTCGAAGAGCTTGGACAAGCTCAGCCCACAGCCCAGCAATATCGACAAAGCGACATTCAAGAGGAGGCGGGTGCGGAGGCCACCGTTTCGGCTTGAGCGGCGAGCTTCCTCCTGATGTCCTTGGTTGCTGAGCGCTCAGCCACGAAGGACAGGAACGGCACCGTGCCGGCAAGCGCAATCAAGATCAGCCGCCTCCAGCTCCACTTCGCGCGCAGGCCCAGATCGACCGCGGTGATCAGCAAGAGCATGTAGAGATATCCGTGCGGGATGGCGGTCCACAACACGACCGTGTCGTCGCCACCGATGTACTTCAGCGGCAATCCCACGCAGACCAAGACAACGAGCAACGTTCCCACGATCCAGGCCATGATCCGATAACGGATCCACGCGTTGCGCATGGGCTGAAGCCTATGTCGGCTCAGCAGGGCGCTCTGCTGTGATCTCAGCCACCTCCGCCTCGCGTACGCCGATATCTCGTGCCATCCGAAATGCCATGAACAAAGTGAACGCCGCGAACAGCCACCACTGCCCGACGTAGGCCCCATTGCGAATCCGACCTCCGGACTCGGGGAGCTGCAACTCAGCCGGCGCCAACCCTTGGCTGGCGGAGTCCGCACGAGAAAGCGTGACGAATCCGTCGATCAGCGGCCCGGGCCATTGCTGGGCCAGAGCTGGCAAGCGTACGGACGCGATCTGACCACTCGGCGGATCTGCGGATGCCAGGTATTCCTCAGTCGGCAGCAGTACGCCAACCTGCTGGACCTCGCCGATGGGCGGCGGCGGGGCAGTCGGGCCGGACACCACGCCGCGTACCACCGCCAATACGCTGCCGTCCGCTAGCCGCAGTCCGGTGAGTACGCGGAACTCCCCGGTCCCATCCTCCGCGGGCACGAGCAACTGCAGGGCTGGATCGTAGGTCCCCTCGAATGACACGGACCGGCCAAATCCTTCTGTCGCCGCCGTTCCAGGCCGAGCCACCGAGCTGAGCGGAATCGGCGGCGCCTCGGCCCGACGCGCGGCAGCCGCTTCGCCCTGGCGGTGGTAAACCTCCAGCTGCCAGAAGCCGAGAGCCACCATGACCGCGGCCAGGACAATACCGAGGGCGATGAGCAGACCTTGCTGAAGCCGGATCATCGCCTGGACCGGATCATCGGTTGGCGACCGGGTCATCGAGCAGGATCCTTCAGCGCGCCGCCAGTTGGATCGTCCGGTCGTGGCCGCCGCGGGCCGCGGCGGCACGGACCAGGTCAGCGGACATCTTTCCCAGGCTCCAGCCGGCGGTTTCGATCGCTAGCGGCACTGCTGACGTCTCGGTCATGCCGGGAGCGACATTGACTTCGAGGAAGACCGCATCGCCGTCGGGCGTGACGATGAGGTCGGTGCGCGACAAGTCGCGAAGACCCAGGATCGCGTGTACCCGCAGAGCCACGTCGGCGCAGCCGTTTGCCACCTCGGAGGAAACCTCGGCCGGGCAGAGGAACCGGGTAGCACCCGCGGTATAGCGCGCGGCGTAGTCGTAGACGCCCGATTCCGGCCGAATTTCCACAGCTGGAAGGGCGATCGGGCCGTTGCCACGGTCGACGACTGCAACGGTCACTTCGGTCCCCGTGACGAACTCTTCGATCACGGCCACCGAGCCGTACGCGTACGCCCCGACCATGGCGGCGGGAAGCTCTGCGGGCCGGGTGACCTTGCTGCAACCCAGCGCCGATCCGCAGCGGGACGGTTTGATCATCATGGGGAAGCCGATCTGATCTCCCAGGGCGTCAACGAGAACGGGAGCGCCCAGCTCACGGAACGTCTCGTGCGGCAGTGCCACCTGAGTCGGCGTCCGAATGCCACCCGCGCGGACCACGGTGGTAGCAATCGACTTGTCGAATGCCACCCGGCAAGCCGATCCGACCGATCCGACGAAGGGTACGCCCAGCAGCTCGAAGACCTCCCGCAGCGCACCATCTTCACCCGCCTCGCCGTGCAGCAGCGGAAAAACCACCGAGCCATTGAGCCCGGCGAGCCGCGCTAACAAGGTGGAATCGACATCGGATTCCACGACTTCGATGCCACGAGACCGCAGCGCCTGGCTGACCCGACGGCCAGAGCGCAACGAAACGTCGCGCTCGTGTGACAGACCCCCCGAAAGTACGATCACCGTTTGCAGGTATTCGTTGTCGGCCACTCAGCTCCTTCTTTCATGATCAACACTTCATGATCAACATCGATCAAGATCAACTTTGGATTTGGGCTCGATGATCATCAGGCCTGGTTGGGGCCGGGTGCTTCACGCGGTCCAAGTGCGAGGCGGCCGCTCTCTGACTCAACGGCGGTACCGAAGATCTCGAGCATGCTTGCCTCGTATTCCAGCACCTCACCGAGCCGGCGGGTGCCTTCGATGATGCGCTCTGGCGTGGGGAAACAGTACGACAGGCGCATGTGACGGCTGCCGAAGCCATCCGCATAGAACGCTGTTCCGGGCACGTACGCGACGCGGGCAGTGACTGCACGCGGCAGCATAGCGTGCGAATCAATTCCCGGAGGCAGCGTCAACCATACGAAGAAGCCGCCCTCAGGATAGGTCCACGTGGTGCCGGCAGGCATATGACTGGTCAGCCCGGTGATCATCGCATCGCGCCGTTCGCGATACATCTCGCGGAAGACCTTGATCTGTCCGCGCCAGTCGTGGTTGGCCAGGTACGCCGCGACCGCAAACTGGGAGAAGACGGGCGGACACAGCGTTGCCGCCTCCTGGGCGAGCACCAGCTTCTCGCGTACGGCGTGGGGGGCGAGGACCCAGCCGACCCGGAATCCTGGAGCGAACGTCTTGGAAAACGAACCGAGATAGATGACGTGATGTTCGTTCACCGATCGCAGCGCCGGGATCGGCTCACCGTCGAAGCCGAGCAGCCCGTACGGGTTGTCCTCCACCACAAGCAGATCCGCCCGCTCGCAGAGCTGGAGTAGTTCCAGGCGTCGATCCAGCGACTGGGTTACGCCAGCGGGGTTGTGGTGGTTCGGAATGGTGTAGAGGAACTTGACGGTACGGCCTGCGCGGCGCAGCGCCCGGAGCGCATCGGCGAGTGCGGTGGGATTCAGGCCTTGTTCGTCCATCGCGACATGGACGACCTCGCATTGATAGGAACGGAAGACCCCGAGTGCGCCGACGTAGCTGGGTGCCTCACAGATCACGACGTCACCCGGATTACAGAAGATCCGGGTGAGCAGATCAAGACCCTGCTGCGATCCGACGGAGACCATCACATCGTCCGGATGCGCGGAAATGTTCTCCAGCCGCATCACGTCACAGATCGCTTCGCGAATGGCAGGCTCGCCCTGGCCGGAGCCGTACTGCATGGCGCGTCGCCCATCATTGAGCACCAGGTCGTTCAGGACCGAACCGACGACATCCAGCGGGAGATCGGTGATGTTGGGCATGCCGCCGGCGAGTGAGACAACTTCAGGACGGTTGGCGACCGCGAAGAGGGCGCGGATTGCCGAGGCGGTCATGCCGTGCGCGCGTGCGGCATACCGGTCGATGTAGTGATCCAGCCGAGTGTCTTGGGGCCGTAGCCGCTCCAACAGCGGTTCGTCCGGCTCGGGTGGGGAAGTCTGACTCACAACTACTAGCGTGCCATTTGTTTAGAGCTGCTCGCGCAATCGCGCGGGAACCCGCCTACTTCGTCGTCGCTCGCAGAGGAAAGGCGCCTCCGCTCTCTCCGTGCACATTGCTCGCTCCGCTCGCTGAGGCTGGCGCTTGGGAGCCGCTGTCTTCCTCACTCGCTTCGCAGACGGAAGAGCGTGTCTGCTCGCTCGCTCGTCCAGGACAGCGGCGCGCCAGCCTGGCTCAGCACGCCGGCGCGCGATTTCCCGACGCTCGCAGCTACGGCGACACCAATTTCCAGCCGGCGGCGTGGCCGCATACGATAAATCCATGGCAAGGCCAATGGCAGCAATTCGCTGCGGCCCAATGGCATTCCCGCTGTGCGGTGGTCGTTGTGGCTAGCCGCCGGGATGCTGTTCGGTCTCGTTCTGGGCTTTGCGTTCGGGCTAGCCAGGCCGCGTACCAGGCATTAGCTCTCATGGGATCTCGCCGTCTGCGTCCGATGACCGCCGCCGACCTACCGCTGCTGCCGGGATCCTGCGCGCGATGCACCTTCTGGGAGGCGAGCCTGACAGATCTCGCCGCGCCGGCTGATCATGCGGATCGGCAAGGGATCAAGGCCGACTGGGCGGAAGCCGTTACCCGGCACTGGGGCTATTGCGGCGTGATCGCGTTCGCTGACGAGCTGCCGATCGGTCACCTCACGCTGGCCCCGGCGATGTACGTGCCGCGGCTAGGTGCGTTCGCTACCACCCCGGTCGCAGCCGACGCGGCGGTCGTGATGTCGGCCCACGTGGCGCCTGAGGTGCGCGGCAAGGGGATCGGCAAGCAGCTGGTTCAGTCTGCGGCCGGGCTGGTCGCGCGTCGTGACATCCGGGCGTTGGAGGCGGTCGGTACGTATCACGACGGCCCGTCCTGCATGCTGCCGACCGGCTGGCTGGAAGCCGTCGGCTTCGAGGTCGTACGGCCCCACCCCAGCACTCCGCGACTGCGGATGGACCTGCAGAACACCGCACGGTGGAGGCCTGGTCTGGGTGCCGCCTGGAACCGCCTCACCGACCTCGTACGTCAGCCGCAATCTCCCGAGCCGGCCACCTACACGCGGCGGGAAGTTAGCTAGTACGCCTCGCCGCGGGGGACTCATCGTGGTGTCTCCAAGTCGTTGACCCTACCGACTCTGGGAGAGTGGGCGCATGAGTGCTGATTCGCTCCGTGCGGTTGAACTGTCCCGGCTGAGCCGGCTGCATTTTGAGGCAACGAACTCCCGCGGCGGCACGCTGGCATTCGGTGACTCCGAGGCCGGTGAGTTCAGTCCGATCGAGCTGCTGCTGGTGGCGATTGCCGGATGCACCGCGATGGACGTCGATGCCATCACCGTGAAACGGTCCGAACCCAGCCGGTTCCTGGTCCATTGCTCCGGCCACTACACCAAGGACAAGGACGGCAATCGTCTTGCCGATATCGACGTCGACTTTGATGTCGAGTTTCCCGACACCGAGGGCGGTCGAGCCGCCGCTGGCGTGTTGGAGACGGCAATTCGCAAGTCTCATGATCGACTCTGCACCGTGACCCGTACGGTCGAACTCCCGACACCCGTCGGGGCGCGGCTGCATGGCGTGTCACTGGTTCATCAGGCAAGCTCACCAGCGTGACATCAAGCCCAACCTTCCTGCGCGGCACTCCGCCGCACCTTGCTCAGCGTGAATTGGTATACGCCACGCCCGAGCGGATCGACGACTTCTTCCGGGCGATCTTGCGTGGTTTTCATGACGACTACGTGCCGGAGAAGTGGCAGCCGCATCAGCGGGTGTTCGAGCCGGAGCGCAGCTTCGGTTTCCAGGTTGACGACCAATGGATCTCCACGTGCGGGGCGTACAGCAGGACAATGACGGTTCCGGGCGGGTCGGTACCTGTTGCCGCGGTCACGGTCGTCACGGTGCAGCCGTCGTATCGTCGCCGGGGCCTGCTCACCGAGATGATGACGCATCAGTTGCATGACATCGCTGAGCGCGGCGAGGAACCCGTTGCGCTGCTCTGGGCTTCAGAGGCTGCGATCTACGGCCGGTTTGGCTACGGCCAGGCGAGCCCGCGGGTGCATCTGACCGGCAAGACCAAGACGACCGCATTTCGGCCTGATGTTGATCTTGGTCCGGGTTCGGTGGGAGAGGTGGAGCGGGAGCAGGCGATACCGATCATCAAACGGCTGCATCAGGCGTTATTGCCGGACCGGGTCGGCGCCCTGAATCGCGACGACAACTGGTGGGTGGTCAAATGGCATGATCCCGAGCAGTGGCGGCGCGGGGCATCGGCGTACCGATTTGCCTTGCACTACGACCGCCGCGGCCGATCGGACGGCTACGTCGCGTTTCGCGTGAAGAACAAGTGGGAAGAGTCCGGTTCTGCCGCCGAGGTGATCATCGACGAGCTCGACGCCAGCAACGCGGCAGCACGTGCTGCACTGTGGCGATTCGTTCTTGATCTTGACCTGGTCCGGACGTTCAGTATGGATAGCGCGCCGGACGAGCCGCTGCGCTATTTCGTCAATGATCTTCGTTCGGTCAAGACCGACCTGCAGGACGGAACGTACGCGCGACTGGTCGACGTGCCGCGCGCACTGGAGGCTCGTCGCTACCTCAGCGATCTCGACGTGATCATCAGGGTTGAGGACCCGCTGCTGACCCGCAACACCGGCTCGATCCGGCTGGAGGCTGGCTCCGATGGTGCCTCAGTCACCCGCATCCGCCGCCGGCCTGATCTGATCATGAACGTACGCGAACTCAGCGCCAGCTATCTCGCTGGAACTTCACTTCTGGCCCTGACCAGGGCGGGTCTGGTCACTGAGCGAACCAAAGGTGCCGCCGCCGCAGCCGCGGCTGCATTCGGGTGGGTCCAGCCACCCTTCTGCCCGGACTTCTTCTAGCCCGGATACGGCCCGCCAGACGTTACTGTCAGCCGAGCAGACTGCCGAGAGTACTCAGGATGTCGCTGTAGAACGTGCCGTTGATGTCGCGGAACAGTTCGAACGGCTGGCCGGGGTCGCCGAAGAACGGGCGCAGGGTCCAGGCGAGCTGGGTCCCGACGAAGCCGAACAGCAGGATCCAGATGTACAGCAGGAGCATGCTCGCCGGGCGGTCGCCAGCGGCGGGTTGCGGTGCCTTCGCCTTGGCGACGTTCTGGTTTTGCCGGGCGGCCCGCGCGTCGCCGTTGGTGGGCGCTTGGGCCGCGCCGCCGACCGTCGCTGAGACCAGTTCCCGCTGTGACACGTCAGCTGTCACGACAACCTGGTTGGCGAGCATTGATTCGACGACGACCTGCTCGTTGAGCGCGCGCATGCCGGAGGTAAGGAACCGCAGTCCGACAAGGGCAGTCAGGGCGAGGATCGCGACATTGAGCAGCTTGAAGAACGCGTAGCTGCGGGCCGTGATCAAGAAGAACAAGCTGATCGGGGCGAAGGCGAAGGTCAGCACGGCGGTCACGGTGATGGCGACCATGATCAGCGCGCAGGCCTGCAGGACCGACAGCCGGGCGCCGAAGACCAGGTTGAACAGGTACAGCGTGGGCAGGCAGATTGCCAGGGTGGCCAGGAACAGCAACGGGAGCTTGACCGTCGAGACGAGCGCCTGGAGCCAGCCGTTCGAGGCGCCGAGCACCGCGCCGTACGCCGCGAGGCTGATCACGGAGGTGAGCAGCATCCGCAGGATCAGTTTGGGCAGGTCACGCTCGCCGATGATCTGGTCCCAGATCCCCGCGCGATCACGCAAGATGCGCTCGATGATGAGCTGTTTGCCAGAAGCCATGGTCCCCCGCATCCCTTCGATTGGCTGTGAGGAAACTATCGGCATTACGAATACGCCGTGAACGATCGAAAGAATTACGTTGTCGAGTACAGTCGCGCCATGCCGGAGCCAGGACTGCGGGCGGCGGACGACGACCGCGACACCGTGCTGCAGACCCTCGAGCGGCACGTCGCCGCTGGCCGGCTCACCCTCGACGAGTTCGATCAACGCAGCACCGCGGCCCTGGCCGCGGTGACCCTAGACGACCTTGCCGTCTTGACCGCCGACCTGCCGGAGCTCCCCGCGGAGCCGGCACGGCAGGCCGAGCCAGCTGGCCATGAGCGGCACCTCGTCCTGCTCTTCGTGATCGCTTTTGTCGCGCTCGCGGTGCTGGTTGCCATGATGCTGTTGCACCCCTGACGTCATTCGCCGTCTCGCACGCGATCATCCCGACGACTATTCGGCGCGAGCTACCCGTAAAAAGCTCATGTGGCTATCTGGCTGATGAGTCCGATCACGGTCAGTCGGCCGGATTGCGCAGGGCGTGCAGCGCTGCTTCGACGCGGCGTTGCCGGGTCTGGGGTGTCCGAGCGTTCTCGATCGGCAACGTGAGGCGTTGCTGGGCGCTGTAGGACAGAGCGTCAAATCGCGTACGCGCCTCGGGTTCGTCGTCGAGTGCGTCGGCAAGCTCGGACGGCACCGTGACGTGCCGCGGTTCGGAGTCGAGGGCAAGCTGGATGTCGATTTCGTCCCCGGGCTGGATCCCCGCGGCGCGGCGGTTCTCGGCGCTGACACCGAGGAGATACTGGCCGCCCCGAACGGCGATCGTGCTGCGGTAGGTGTGGTTGTTGATCGTGACTCGCACACGGGGCCGGCGGCCGGCGGCTAGAGCGTCAACGATCTCGGCAGGAACGACGATCCCGGCCGCCGTCTTGCCGGTGGGCAACAAAGTGGTACGGAAGATCATGCGGGTCCTCCAGGGTCAGCAGGTTGAGGAGACAAGCGAGGTCAGCGTTCGACGTGGCGGTAGAGATGAATGGAGAGTGCCGAGAGCCAAGCCCAGGCGGCGATGACCGCAATCCAGAAGCCGAGCACGGTGGCGGGGTTGCCCGACCCGGAAGCGATCCCGACGAAACCGGCAAAGAACACCACTCCGGTAACGCGGGAGTAGGCCGCCCAGACCGGGCGGCGATCGGCACTGAAGTGGCTGGCGACCACGAAACACGCCGCGATGAGGCCGAGGAACCCGATGCCGCCGACGACAAAATGCAGCAGCCCGTGCCAGGTCACCGGCCCCGGCCCGTTGGGCGTGCCGGGTGGGAAGCCCAGGGTCGGGTCGGCGACGAAGATCCCGGCTGCGACCAGTCCGGCGCCGTACACACCGAGCAGGAGGGGAGCCCAAGTGCCGCCGCGTACGCCGCGCCAGGACCGGCGGATCCCGACCGCGGCTGCGATCGTCATCAGGCCCGTGACGACGAGGTTGGTGATCTGGATCCAGCCGAGCCTGCCGTTGGCTAACAGGCTCAGGTCGTGGCGCGTCAGGTCGAACCCCTCGCGGGTCAGAGCTTGGACCAGGCCGACAACGATGTAGATGGGTCCAGCGAGTACGCCGCAGCAGAGCAAGGCGCGAGTGCGGCCTGGCGCGGGCTCCCGGAGGTTGGTCGCGACGGCGGGCGGGAAGGTGCTACTGCTTCGGTTCATGATCTGCTCCTTCGGCTGGTCAGGCAGCACAGTCAGTCACCGGTCGCCCAGCGGGCTGGTGTCACGGCTGCAGATGGCGACTCCTCCCACGGCCGTGGCCGGGTGTGGCGGGCCCAATAATCGCGGAAGCTGACCCGGCGTAGCGGCGCGATCGCCCGGCAGACCCGGAAAAATGCTCGAGTCCCAGTGAGCTTCACCGGATTGGTGTTCAACCCTTGGCGGAGCGTGGTCAGGGCCGAGCGCACGGCTGCAGCGCCATATTCGCGCATCTCGCCCTCGTAGCCTTTCATCGCCCCGGCAAGGTCACACTGGCCCGTCGCAACGGCGACGAGCTGGCGGGTCAACAGGCTCGCGTCGCGCATGGTGGTATTCGCACCGATGCCTCCGGTGGGTGGCATGAGATGGATCGCGTCTCCGAGGAGGGTGACCTGTCCTGTGGGCCAGTCGGGCGGCAGCAACGTCGCGAACGGGAACATCCCGACGCTCGTCGGGTCGCAGGTAAGGATCAGCTGGCGCAGGATTGGGTGCCAGCCGCTGGCCAGGTCGGCGATGGCCCGTTGCATCGACGGGCCGTCCATGTCCGCAATTCCCGGGGGACATGCATCTTTCCGCGCTACGAACGCAGACAACAAATAGGAACTTGTGCCGTCCGGCTCGCCGAGGGTTTGGAACACGGAAGTGAAGAGGAAGAAGGGATCTCCCGTCATGATCATGGTCTCGCCGTCGAGCAGCTCCGGCGGTAGCCAAGCCCTGGTCTGTGCGGTGAGCGGCAGCTTCGCCCCGAATCCCACCGCGCCGGTGTCGTCCGGCTTGGCCCGCGGCAAGAGTTGGGCACGGACTTGCGATGCGGAGCCATCCGCGCCGACCAGCAGGTCCCCATCGGCCCGGCTACCGTCGGTGAACCACGCGGTGACTCCGCCGTTCGGCTGCAGCTCGTAGCGCTCGAAGCGCTTGCCGAACTGGACAACGTCTGCAAGGTCAGTGAGCAATACGTCCCGGAGCGCGCGACGTTCTACGGGATAGGCCCGCTCCGCCGAGTCGTCGGACGCTGGATACATCAGGGAGTCCTCGATGCTGAGCAGCTCGTGCAGCTGCTCATCGAGGAAAAGGAAGCCGCCACCTGGCCGTCCTACTGCCGCCAGGAACCGATCCCAGACCGCATCGGGGAGACAGGCACGTAAGGCACGTGTTCCCGCTGGGTTGATGTGCAGCCGGTACCGGTCCAGCCGTGCGTCCACAGTGCGGTCGCGCTCGAACACCTTGACCTGTATGCCAGCCTTCCGCAGCCCCTGAGCCAGGCACAAGCCACCAATCCCTCCACCGACAACGAGCACCTGCAAGACCTTCTCTGGCATCACCCCTCCGATCGAAACGCTGCGTAGCGTATCGCTAGTCTGACAGTCGACCGGGTTGACGTCAATACGCTACGGTTCGTATCGTGACGGAGCGGCAGTCCAGCAGGCGATCCGAAAGCTCGAGGCAAGCGATCCGCAACGCGACCCTGGAACTCATGCGAGAAGGCGGTATCGCCGCGTTGAGCATGGAAGGCATCGCGGCAAGGGCCGGAGTCGGCAAAACCACGATCTACCGCTGGTGGCCCTCAAAGGGTGCCGTTGCTGTGGAAGCACTGTTAGATGCGGCCTCGCCCGGCATCCGCTTCCCAGCTCGCGGCGACAGCGTCTGGGCCGACCTCCGCGAACTGCTTATCGGTATCGCCGGCCTGATGAGCGATCCCGTGCTTGGCCCACACTTCGCCGGGGTGATCGCCCTGACCCAGATGGATCAGGCCGCCGCGACCGCATTCCGCGAGCGCGTCCTTGGCCCTACCTGGGTCGCTTATTATCAGCGGCTCGTTGACCTGCAGGCACGGGGCGAGCTGAACGGCGAACCCGACGACGTGCTCGACATGGCATTCGGCCCGCTCTGGTATCGCCTGCTCACCCGTCCTGATCAACTCGACGAAGAGTTTGCCAGCACGGTCGCGGCGGCATTGATCCGCGCCTTTGCACAGGAGTCCGCGGATTGAGTCCCCGTCAGAGAGGGATTGCGCGTAAGAGCAGCACTGGCCAAGTGCCTTTCTCCGCAAGGAGCCACAAATACCGCTCAACGGCCGCATCGGGCCTCATTCTTGGCGACGTGCGTCATAACGCGAGAGGGTCGGCTTTGACGCACCAAGACGGCTCGAGCTGCTCGCAGCGTTACAGGTATTCCTCGATGGCGCCGAGCAGCACGGACTTCGACTTCGCGCCCTTGAAGGCCTTCACCAGCTCGCCATCGACGTAGACCTGGATCGTCGGCAAGCCGAGCACATAGTTGTTGGCTGGGGTTACCGGATTGGTGTTGGTATCCATCTTGACGAACCTCACCTTGTCGCCGTGAGCGTTCGCGAGCTCTTCGATGATCGGCGACACCTGCTTGCACGGTCCGCACCAATCTGCCCAGAAGTCCACGACAACCGGCTTGTCGGACTTCAGGACGACCTCGTCGAACGTGGCGTCGGTGACATCGGCTACTGCACCCATGAAATCTCCTCTCTGCACCTCAGTGTGCCGGCGCCCACTGACAAGCTCTCCATAACAAATGCCGGCTAGCTGATCGCTTCAGCTGGCCGTCCCGGTCAGCAGGCCGGCCTCCTCCGCAGCCACGGTCGAATGGTCTGCGTGGTGCAGCGCTGTCAGGTATCGCTCCGCATCCAGGGCAGCCGCGCATCCTGTACCGGCGGCAGTGACTGCCTGGCGATAGGTGTGGTCGACCAGATCACCGGACGCGAAGACACCGGGAAGATTGGTTTTCGTTGACGAGCCCTCGGCGATCACATAGCCGTCGGCATCGAGATGCACCTGGCCCTTCACCAGCTCCGACCGCGGATCATGGCCGATAGCGATGAACAAGCCTGAGACCGGGAGCTCACGCTCGGCGCCGCTGACGGTGTCCTGCAGGGTGATCCCGGTCAGGGTCTTGTCGCCAAGAATCTTCGTGACTACAGAGTTCCAGGCGAAGCTGATCTTGGGATTCTTGAACGCCCGGGCGGCCATGATCTTGCTGGCCCGCAGCTCGTCGCGGCGGTGCACGATCGTGACGGACCTGGCGAATCGGGTCAAGAAGATTGCTTCCTCGACTGCCGAGTCGCCGCCGCCGATCACCGCAATGTCCTTGTCCCGGAAGAAGAAGCCATCACAGGTGGCACACCAGGAGACGCCGTGTCCGGACAGCCGGTCCTCACCCTGCAAGCCCGAGCTTGCGGTAGCCAGAGCCCATGGCCAAGATCACCGTACGCGCGGCGAACGTGTCGCCGTAGCCGTCCTTGACGATCTTGATATCGCCGGTCAGATCGACCTCGGCAACGTCCTTGGTGATCAGCTCGGCCCCGAACCGCTCGGCCTGCGCACGCAGCTTGTCCATCAGCTCGGGCCCCATGATGCCGTCCGGGAAGCCCGGGAAATTCTCGACGTCGGTGGTCGTCATCAAGGCTCCGCCAGCGTCGATCTCACCCTCGAAGACCAGCGGCTTCAGATCCGCCCGAGCCGCGTAAATGGCTGCCGTGTAGCCGGCCGGCCCACTCCCGATGATGATGACATCCCGTACGGATTCGTTGCTCATGGTGCCCTTCGTGACTCACTGCGGGGTGACGTGTAACCCTACCTCCGCGGAACGGCTCAGGGAGGCAACCTATTCCAAAGGTGAGGCCGGCCGACGTCCGCGAATCCTCACCTAAACAGCGCGCGAGAGCCCTCGTTCGCGGCGGGCGCACATCTCCTCAGCGGGGCAGCAGTGCTGACGGGCCGGCCGAGGGCGTACCGGCTCCACAGCCCGTCACTACGGTCACCTGCGTCGACCCATCGGAGTCGGTGTAAACCAGCAGTGCCGGTGTGCCGTCGAGGCTGCTGGCAGCAAGCCCGGTGATACGGCCGTCGGTGACCTTGCGGGCACAATCCCAGGCCTGGGAAAAACGGTGCGGGCTCAGGCCGCCGCTGGCTTGTTCCAGCGCCCGCGCGTCCGCTCCGAGATCGCGGCTGTTGACCGCGGCTACGGGCGGAGGCTCATTGAGTCCAGCGCTGGCGCTGATCACGTACGCCCCGAAGCCCACCACGGCCGCAGCCACTGCAGCAGCGAGAGCGGCTAGGGCCCAACGCGGCCTGGGCTTCTCCACTTCCTTGCCGAAAGTGCCAAGCGTCGCCCGCGGTTGCTGGCTCGGGACGGATTCCAGCCCACGTCCCTTGACACTCGCCTCGGCTCGTCGGACGTGCTCGGCAGCAACCACATCGTTCAGCCGATGCGCCACCGCTTCCGGCATCGTCGGCGCGGGCTCCGCCTGCAACGTGGCGCTGACCGCGCGCAGCGCGTCGGACTGGGCATGGCAGTCCGGGCAGTCGGCAATATGGGACTCCGCAAAGGCGGCGCGTTCGGGGTCCAGCAGGCCCTCGGCCGCGTCGGCCAGCTCGTCGGTCGTCAAGTGCTGCGCGTTCATCGGATGAGTCCTCGGGTCTTCAGCAGAGCCATGGTTTTCTGAGAACCCTTGTCAAGATGTGCCTGAGGTGCTCGAGTCAGTATCCATGTGAAGAGGGCCGAGTGGCCGCCGCGCAGCAGCGCCACCGGAGCCACGACGCGCGTGGTCTGCCCGTCGGGACCGCGTACCGAGAGCCGATAGCTCGGGCCGTTCGGCGTCACGAACTGGCTCACCGCGATGAGATCCGCGGCCTCAATCGTGGTCAACTTCCGGTAGCGCCGCACTGTCAGTCGCGAGCCATCGACCATCAAGTAGGCCCTGGTACGCAGATAGATGACGCTGACAACGAGCGCCCATAACGCGACGACGAGGACAAGCGCCGGCAACCAGCCATTGACCCGCCCCCGGGCCAGCACTCCGACGCAGATCAAGGCAGCGATGCTGGCGAACATTGCCGGGGTTCGCCAGTTGTAGGACTGCTCGAGCGGATGGGGCACGGCTATGTTCCCTCCTCCGCTTTGAGGTGAATGAGCAGTGGCAGCAAGCGTGCCCGGCCGCGGGCGCACCGGCTCTTCACGGTGCCCGGTGCGCAGCCAAGAATCTGGGCCGCTTCCTCGACCGAGTATCCCTCCATGTCCACCAGCACCAGAGCGGCCCGCTGGTCAGGGTTCAAGGCGCCCAGCGCCGCGGCCACCACGCCGCGTTGCTCCTTGATCTCCACCGGATCCTTGATCAACGTGTTGCCCATCCTGCTCCACCGATCAAGGTCCTCCGGCAATGGCTCGGTCTCGCGCGACCTCATGAGTACGCAGCCGATCGAGGCAGGCATTGACCACGACGCGATGCAGCCACGTCGTCACCTGAGCGTCGCCGCGATAGCTGCCGGCCTTACGAAACGCGGATATATAGGCATCTTGCAAAGCGTCGGCTGCGTCTTCGGGATTCCGCATGATTCGGATGGCGATCGTCCACAGGCGATCCTGGTGCCGGGTGACGAGGGTCGTGAATGCGTCCGGATCCCCGGCAACGTGCGCGCGCAGCAGCGCGGCGTCGGTTACGGAGTCGCCCTCAGATTCACCCTCGATCAAGCCACTACCTCGACCTCGTAAATGCCGCCGCGGTAGCCCGTCCCCTCCTTCGGCAGCGAGGTCAAGTACACCAAGACGTACCGGGTGGTCACGTCCTGCTCCGCGGTCAGCGTCGCCGATCCGCCTGCTTTGGACTCGGCGGCCACCGTACGCCAGCGCTTGTCGGAGCTCATCGGCGGCTTCGCGGTCTGAGACGGGTCGGACTTCGGCACCCGGAACTGGACGGTGGTGCCGGTACCGCTCAGGGTGAGGTGCAGCGAACGAACCGGCTGCGGTGTTTCAAGATCGAGAACGAGGCCAACCCCGCGCTTCAGGTTGCCCAGTTTGGGATTGCCGAAATACTGCACCGTACGCCACCGGGTGGCCGGATCGCCGTCGTAGGCGAACTTCACCTCGTCAGGATTCTCCGTCTGATCATCGCCCTGCGGATCGAAGTCCCGGGCGTTTGCGACGATCAACTTGCTCGGCTGAGCGGGCGATGGCTCCGCTGCCGTGCTTTGTTGATCACGTGAGCTCTGCGGTTCAGGTGCGGAAGAGATGCGGCGGTCCAAGATCAGCGCGGAGATTATGCCTGCCGCGATCAACAGCACCGCGAGGACGAGGAGCAGGCCGATCCATCGCCGCCGCTGCTGGGTGCCGGACGGCTGGCTCGGTGGTCTGGTTTGCGCTGGACGGGTCGCGGTCGGCGGTCCGGGGGGTCGTCCACCCGTTCGCAGCCGGGTCTGCGCGGCGGTCGGTGGTGCGCTGGCCGCTGGGATCGTCCGGGTAGCGATGGCTCGTTGTCGAGCAGTCGTCTGGTCCAACAGCGAGGAGACGGGCGTGGCCTCGGGTGCTGCATCGAGCGGTTCGGACTTTCCGGCCACGCTGGGTATCGGCTGCCGCAGGCGGCGTTCCAGATCCGGCGCGGCATCCGCACTGCCGAGCACCTTCGTCAGTGCTGTGACGATGCCACCAGCTGTAGTGATCGGCGCTGCATGATGCCGTGGCGGGTCGCCGAGAATTTGATCACAGACGTTGTCCAGCGCCGGGGAGACACCGGCCCGTACCTGGCGCGGGCTCATCCAACGGCGTCCCACCATCGGGGCATTGGGCAGGCCGAACGCCGGGCCGCCCGGCCAGCGGCAGACCAGTGATGCGTAGAGCAGGCGACCGAGATCGGTTACGTCGACCTGCTCAGGGCTCGTCGCCTGAGGCAACGCGGTGTCCGCGCCTGGTCGGAGTGCGGCCTCGATCAGCAGACCGACGATCTTGATATTGCCGCTGGGCGTGATGATCACGGTCTCGGGGCTGAGCCTGCGGTGATACAGACCAAGGCTGTGTACGCCGGCGAGGGCGTCGGCAACCTCGCGGGTGATCCATGCCGCCTCGAGGCCTGACAGCGGACCGTGGTTGACGATCTCCTGGAGCGACTGGCCGGTCGCGTACTCGCACACGATGTAGGAACCAACCGCCGTGTTCGTGCTGTGCACCGCATCAAGCACCCGAAGGAAGCGGGAATCGGTTGCGACCGATGCCTTGCGCGCCGCGGCGAGCAGCAGTTCCTCGTTCGGATCTCCAGGGGCCAGCAGGTGCACCAACACCGAGCGCGACAGCACCTGATCGAACGCGCGCCAGGTCACCGTCGGCTGGGATTCGGCGATCAGCTCCTCGAGGCGATAGCGGGACGCCAACACGGTTCCGGCGGGCAGGGTCGCCGCCCGCGGACCGTCCTCGCCCTGATTAGCCCCGCCCTGATGAGCACCGCCTTGCTCGACGCTCTGGTCAGCGGCCACCTGAACCATAGGTTCTGAATTCTCCTCAACTGCTTCTTTGATGCTAGGAGACGGCGGCCGGATCACCGTGGGCGAATCGCCGGACGGCGTAAGATCGGCAAATCGATCAGCGCTGGCCTCGATCACGGACTCCTCTCGAGCCTCTCGTGCCTCCGGGGAGGAATCGCTGCCACGCCGCAGCACGGTGGAAATGATCTCGGTCACCTCATGGATTCGCATCAGGCGGGCCAGCAGCACAAACAGGCCGACCGCGACGACGCCGGCGATCACCAGACCAAGGGCCAACATAGACGTCGAATCAAACTGAGTCGTAAATACCCACGAGATCAGCCACGCCGCGATCGCTGCGGGAATCACCGCGATGAGCAGCCGTACGCAGTGCCGGATCAGCTCCTCGGCGTTGAGATCTCCGAGCTTGCGACGCAGCCGGGAGAACGAGATCGGTAGCCCGATCAGGTACGCCGCCGAATACGCGAAGGCCAGGCCGGTCGCGACCAGCGCCGGATTGTCCAGGAGCAGCACAGCGGCGACGCCGAGGGCGACATTGGCACCGGCGATCAAGCACTGTAAGAAGAAGGTCGTCTTGGTGTCCTCGAGCGCATAGAAGGCGCGGAGACAGATGTATTGCACGGTGAACGGCACCAGTCCGATGGCCAGAGCCATCAGCGCCCCGCCCACGAACGAGGCGTCCTTGGCACCCTGCCCGAAGCCAAAGACCACATGGGCCAACGGAAGCCCGAGCGCCAGGAACGCGACTGCTGCCGGCAGCAGCGCAGTCACCGACAGCCGGATGGCCCGCATCGTTTCGGCAGCGACTCCGGGCAGATCGCCGGCAGCAGCGAGCCGGGAGGCGGCCGGCAGCATGGCGGTCGCCAACGAGACCGTGATCAAGGAATGCGGCAGGATCCATACCGCGTACGCGTTGCTGTACGCGGTGAGGCCGGCGCCTTTGCCGCCGACAGTTGCGCTGCTGGCCAGCTTGCTGACCACCACGAGCGCGGCCTGGGTGACCAGCACGAAGCCGAGGGTCCACTTTCCCAGCCGAAAGGTCTTGCCCAGCCCGGTGTGCTTGAAGTCGAAGCGCGGCCGGAAGTGGTAGCCGCTGGCTCGCAGGAACGGGATCAGTACGGCGGCCTGGGCGGCAATGCCCAGCGTTGATCCAATACCCAGCAGCAGCGCCTGGCTCGTCGTAAAGGGTGCGCCGGTGCTGGTCCGTTCGAAAACGATCACGTACATCAGAAGCACGATGATCGAGACGACATTGTTGGCGATCGGCGCCCACATCATTGGCCCGAACCGATCACGTGCGTTGAGCACCTGCCCGGCCAGCACGTGCACCCCGTAGAAGAAGACCTGCGGCATGCAGTAGTAGCCGAGCAAGATCATCGACTCGTATTGCGCGGCGAGCTTGGGCGACTGCCATCCAGCGGCCGAATAGAGCCCGATGATCCACGGCACGGCCAGGGTCAGCAGCAGCGTGATCAAGCCCAATCCAATGAGGCCGGCGGTCATGATCCGGTTGGTGTACGCCTCGCCGCGATCTTTGTCACTGCGGATGGCGCGCACGATCTGCGGTACCAAGACCGTGTTCAACACGCCGCCGGCGAGCAGGATGTACATGCTGTTCGGCACGGTCGTGGCAATGGTGAACATCTCTGCCTGCCGGGTGCCGTTGCCGAACAGGTACACCAGCAGCATGAGTCGGAAGAACCCCATCACCCGGGAGAGAGCCGTGCCGGAGGCCATCAGAACGCCTGCCGACACCAGCCGTCTGGTCTGCCGGCGCTCCTCCGTCGACGGCCCTGGGTCGCCGCTGATTCCGGCGGGGACCACCCCGTCCTGCGCCCCCGAATCCGGTCCGGACGGGCTGATCTTGGGCGTCGTCTCAGACATCAAGTTTTTCTGCCGGCGCCGAACTCAGCGCGGGAAGCTGGTCGGCGGGAGTGCCCTCGCCCGGCGGATGCCCGGACGGTTTGCCACTCGAGGACGTGGTCCGTTCCTTGGCCACCTGGCGAATCCGGAAGAACGTGGAGGCGACGAGGACAATGCCGGCGGCGACGGCGATCGCCCAGCCTGTGGTGCCGTTCTGGGTAACCTGCACCTCGATATCGAACGGGCGGCCTACCGGCCGGCCGGATTCGGTCATCAACTGCGCGGTGACCGGCACGATGCCGTTGGCCTTGGCGGTGACCTCGGCGTTGGCGGTGTAGGTGTCTTGGGCCTGGATCTCGGTCGGCTTGATTGGTTTGATCGTTAGCCGCTGGCTGTTCTCGGAGTTGAACACCAGCTTGACCTTGACGGCACCGGCATTCGGCGCTGAAGGGTCGGCCGCCAAGTTGTTCTTGATCGTGATCGGGAATTCAACGCCTTGTTGTGCCACGGTTTGCACCCGTGCGCTGCTGCGAATCTGAATCTTGTTCAGCAAGATCTCATCGAGGGTTGCCTGCTGCGGGCCCAAGAACGCGCGGCGAGCTTTATCGTGCTTGCGCCACTTCAGACTGGCGGCCCGGGCTACGGCCGCGCTGCCCTCGGCGCGGGCGTTCGTGGCATCGACAAGCAGGTCGCCGTACGTCTTAAGACTCCAGTCGAACTTCCTCAGACTGCTGAGCTGCCCCGGGGTGAGTTCGGCCGCGCGTGCCGCGGAACTGTAGTGATACTTCTCGGCCCAAGCCGCTGGGGTGGATTTCAGCAGCTCGCTCAAGGTGCGCTCTTTCAGCCATGGCGCCTTGAGGTTTCGATCACTTCTCTCTGCCTGCGCGGCTTTGGTGATCAGCTGAACCTTCCCGTGGTTCAGGCCGTCACGTGCTGCTGTCGCGTCGATCCAACTCTCGGTCAGCATCCGCTGGTGAACGTGGATGGCGGTTTCGCGCGGATCCGGTCCAGGTCCACCCTTGTTGGCCGCCGCTGTGAATCTGATGATCGGTACGCCCTCTGGGCCCGCGAGCACCGGCGTCGCCGGACCGCGGGCCGAGGTGTCGGCGAGCAAGATCGCAGCAGGGTGCAACGCCGCAGCCGCCTTCGCAACGGCCTCATCCGCAGCTCCGCCGCCAGGCAGTATCAGTAGTGGTAGTGATCGCGTGGACTCGACCAGCTTGTTGGCGTTGGCCGCGTCGTCGAGGACGCTTTCCTGCCCGTCATGAACCAGCGCAGCAACGTCGGGTGAGCCGTACAGCAGCCGGTATCCGTCATGTGAACCCTGCAGGGTCTCAAATCCCTGGAGCCATCTCGTCGCGTCGGCCTGACCCGTGCCCGCCGAGGTGGTGCCCTCGGAGTCCAGTACCTGATAACCGGCCGACATGATCTTGAGTTCGTCGATCAGCGCCGGGTCGACCGCAAAGGTCGTCTTGCCGGTGTTCGCCGCCTTCAACAGGGCCGTGAGCCGGCCGTTCTCGCCGACCTCGGCCGCTAGATGATCATCTGAGAACGCACCCTTGCGTACCAGGGAAGGGCGAGAATTGAGCACCACGATCGTCGTTGTGGTGAGCTTGCTGCTGGGCTTGCTCGCGATCACGGGCACGAACACGCGAGCGCGTCCAATGGCCACGTTGTTGCCCCGCTGCAGCACATGCACGCCCATCAAGTAGATCCCATCGGTGGGGGAGAGCTCCAGGTCAGAGACCCTGACGCGAAGCGTGAAGTCGACTGACTCATTGGGCGCGAGGAAGGGATTCTGGGGCGTCGTGAGATCTTGGAACACACCGGTGTATCGGGCGCCGAGAGGGTCATTGGAATTAGACACCAGCGCCTGCTCCATCCCTGCCCTGCCGAGGATAGGTGCCTGGTTACGCCAGAAGAGGGCTTCTAATCGGTAGAGCCGCTCCTTGGTGATGTTGGTGACCCGGCCGGTGACGGTAATCTCGCCGTCTCGACTAGGCAGGTCGGGGCTCAGCGACGTAATGGTGATCGAAACCGACGCGACCGGCTCGGCGGCGCTCGCTCGTATCGGCGTCAGGAGCATGCATAGCCCGGAAACCGCGACTGCTAGCAGTACGCGGGCCGCACGCACCGCGCACCACCTCCCCACTCAGTCATGGTAATTGGATAACGAACTGCCGATGCGGTCTGAGCCCCTTCGACGAGCTCAGGGCGGCGCCTGCGATCAGCTCAGGACGGCGCCTGTCAAGACTGTCCATGGAGGAAGATCACCGCGACAAGCGCCAACCCGACATGAAATCCGATGACGATACAATCGCTCAGCGTGTCCACCTTCCAGCTGAGCTCGGTGCAGGCCGCTGCGGTGGCCGACCTCCTCAGAATCGCACCGGTCGCCGATCGGTTGGGCGAGCTGTTCAGCAATGCCGGACACGAGCTTTACCTGGTCGGCGGGAGTGTCCGCGACGCATTGCTCGGCAAGCTCGGACACGACCTGGACTTTGCAACATCAGCCCGCCCAGATGCGGTCGAGAAGCTGCTGCGGAAATTCACTCCGGCCGTATGGACCATCGGCAAGGAGTACGGCACCATCGGCTGCAAGGTCGAGGCCGGCGACGTGAGCTGGGTGATCGAGGTCACCACGTACCGCTCTGATGTCTACCCCGGGCACAGCCGCAAGCCCGAGGTCGCGTTTGGTGACACCCTCGAGGGCGATCTGCTCCGCCGGGACTTCACGATCAACGCGATGGCGCTGTCGATTCCGGACAAGAGATTCGTCGACCCGTACGGTGGGCTGGGCGACGTGGCGGGGCGGGTGATCCGGACACCGGCGACACCGGAGAGCTCCTTCAGCGATGATCCGTTGCGGATGATGCGTGCGGCACGCTTCGTCGCTCAGCTGGGATTCGTACCGGCGCCCGAGGTCGTTGCCGCTATGCGAGGTATGGCGGATCGGATCTCGATCATCTCAGCCGAACGAATCCGCGACGAGCTCAGCAAGCTGCTGCTGACCGATCGGCCGCGTCCTGGTCTGGACCTGCTCGTGTCCACCGGACTAGCCGCCCGGGTGCTGCCCGAGCTGCCCGCCCTCCGGCTGGAACGCGACGAACATCATCGCCACAAGGACGTCTATCAGCACAGTCTCACCGTGCTGGAGCAGGCGATCGACCTAGAAGATCGACTGCCGGACCGGCCCGATTTGATCATCAGGCTGGCAGCGCTGTTGCACGACATCGGCAAGCCCGCGACTCGGCGGTTCGAGCCGGGCGGGAAGGTGTCGTTTCATCACCATGACGTGGTCGGCGCCAAGCTCGTCCGGAAGCGGTTGACGGCTCTGCGGTTCAGCGGCGAAGAGGTCAAAGCGGTCTCGGACCTTGTCGCTTTACATCTGCGGTTTCACGGGTACGCCGGCGATGGCCGGGGTATCGGCGGGGTCTGGACCGACTCCGCGGTTCGTCGGTATGTCCGTGATGCCGGTGATCAGTTGGCCAGGTTGCATGTGCTGACCAGAGCGGACTGTACGACCCGCGATGTGGCGAAGGCGGAAAGGCTGCGGCGCGCGTACGACGACCTCGAACGCCGGATCGCTGAACTGGCCGCTCAGGAGGAGCTGAACGCGATGCGGCCAGACCTCAATGGAAGCCAGATCATGGAGATCCTGGGCATCCCGCAGGGCCGTGATGTTGGTCGTGCATACGCGTACCTGCTGGAACGCCGGATTGAAGAAGGCCCCCTGGGCGAGGACCGCGCCCGCGAGGAACTGCTGGCCTGGTGGGCCGATCAGCAATCCTGAGCAGTCGCCGCGGAATGGCTCATGCGAAACATCCACCAACCCGTACAAAAACCCTAGGCTTACCTAGCTTCTCCCTACACCCTGCACACTCTGCAACCCGTGCAATGCGACAGCAATCTAGGTCAACATAGGTTTCTGCCGCCCAACGCTGAGAAGAAGTGATTTCTGCATATTGCGGCCGCTCTCTGAGATGGCCAAGATAAAGATGGTGACGTAGGCATCGGGAACCTATTGATCCCATTGGCAGGTCATATTTGGACGATTGTGGGTATAGCAACCCAGACGCCCCATCCACTGCACTCGGGAAGAAGGAACGACCGTGGCAACCAAGGTTTTGACCACTCTCCAAGACGACATCGACGGCTCAGCCGCGACTGAGACCGTCCACTTCGCTCTAGACGGTGTTGAGTGGGAGATCGATCTGTCGGAGCGCAACGCCAACCGGCTGCGAAACAATCTCAGCGTCTTCATCCAACATGGCCGCAAAGTAGGTGGGAAGAAGCGTAGGGCCGCATCGACCAATCACGTGGACACCAAGGCAGTGCGGAAGTGGGCTGAGGCGAATGGCATTGACGTCAATACCCGCGGCCGCGTTCCGACTGAAGTAGTGGAGCGCTATAAGGCCGCCGGCAATTAGCCGCAGGTTCTTACCGTCCTCTCACCGAAACCGGTCGATAACAACGCGAGATTTGCGCCTCGAGAGTGGTTGTTCATGACCACTTTCGCGGTTAGCTCGTCTTATTGTTCTGGCATCTCAAGCCGAGACCGCAGCAGCTGTTGCTCGGCCGGGTTGCTCGTCAGGGCCAGTGCCCGCTCATTGGCGGCGCGGGCTTCTTCATGATCACCGAGTTCGGTGAGCAGCTGGGCCCGCGTGGCATGCCATAGGTGATAGCCGTTCAATCGATCGGCGAGTTGATCGATTTCGGAAAGGGCCGCCGCCGGGCCGCGGAGATGGCTCAGGGCGATGGCGTGATTCAGCCGGATTACGGGAGACGCGTCGTGGCGTAGCAACAGGTCGTAGAGAGTCAGGATCTGCAGCCAGTCTGTCTCGGCCCATGAGGTGGCGGTGGCATGACAGCCGGCAATCGCCGCCTGGAGCTGGAACCGACCGGGCCGGCGCAGAGCCGCCGCGGTGGCCAGATAGCCGTCGGCGCGACTGATCGCGACCCCGTCCCACCTGCCACGATCTTGATCTTCGAGCAGCACGAGCTGACCCTGATCATCGAAGCGTGACTGGGTGCGGGAAGAGAGGAAGGTCAACAGCGCGAGTAAGCCCCAGGCCTCTGCTTGATCCGGCAAGGCGCGGGCCACCAACTCGGCTAACCAGATAGCATCCTCACTCAATTCCCGTCCAGACGCAGAAGGCTCCAAGTAGCCCGCGTTGTAGCTCAGATAGATCACCGTCAACACGTCGTCCAGCCGCGGCGCAAGATCATCAGCGTCAGGAATGGTGAAGGGGATGCCGGCGCTGGTGATCTTCCGCTTGGCGCGTACCAGACGCTGTGCCATGGTCGCCTCGGGCACCAGGAAAGCGCTCGCGATCTGCGGCGTCGTCATGCCGACGACGGCTCGCAGTGTCAGCGCCAGCCGAGCCTCGACGCTGAGCGCCGGATGGCAGCAACCGAACAGCATCGGCAATCGCTCGTCGCCCGTACGCTGCGTCGCGCCGGCCGCGGTCGTCAGATCCGCATCCCACTCGTCAGCGAGACTGACCTCGCGAGCGCGTTTCCGGAGCAGATCGATGGCCCGGCGCCGAGCCGCGAGCGACAGCCATCCTCCCGGATTGGCTGGCACCCCGTCGCGACGCCAGGTTCGCAATGCGACGATGATCGCTTCTTGGACTGCCTCTTCGGCGATGTCGAAGTTGCCGAGCCGGCGCTGCAACTGGGCAACGATCAGACCAGCCTCACGGCGGACGATGCGGGCGAGTGCGGCGTCCTCCGCCGAGGGCTGGGACGGTGCCGGAGGGGTGCCCTTCGACAGGCTCAGGGCACATGGTTCGCAGGCTCAGGGCACATGATTCGCAGGCTCAGAGGCACTGCGCTCACATATCGCCACTGTGATCGACGATGGGCCGGATCTCGACTGCCACGCCAGGCAGCCCGAGCGATGGCCACTCCTTGACTATCGCGATGGCCGCATCCAAGTTGGGAACGTCGATGATGCTGAACCCCCCGACGTTCTCCTTGGCCTCGGAGAAGGGCCCGTCGACTACGACTGGCGCGCCGACCGTTAGTGCCCGACTTCACAGACGTGGCGGTTTCTGGTCCCTGCAGCTCAGCGCCGCCGTCGACCATCACCGCTCCATGCTTCTCGAACCAGCCATAGATTGCCTGGTACACCTCGGCTTGACGTTCCTCGGGCACGGCGGCATCCAGATCGGGCCGGTTGGTGTACATCAGGACGTACTTCATTTCTTGCTCCTTCTCAGGTTGAGAGTGTGGACACCTCTCCCACGTGCGATGGCGGCCGTAATCGACAGTGTGCGAGCAGATTCTTAGTAGAACGTCCTGCTCTCGTACGGCGGTCGGCGACTGGGGGTTGGCGGCGCCCGACCATGGCAGACTATTCATCCGTGGTCGCCGTGGCGTGGGTAGTGGCCGAAGATTAAGTGTACGAGGCGAGTGAGACGACTTAGGCGAAGGTACGGGAGATCAAGAGCCATGGCCAACAGGAAGGCGGTGTCGCGATGACCGCGACCAGCCGTCCGCGACAGGCTGGAGTTCGAGCCGATCTACCACCACTACGGACCCCATCGCGCCGGCTTGCCTCCGCTGATTCCCTACTTCCGCGAGGTGTGGCACCGCCGGGCCTTCGCGGCCGAGATGAGCAAAGCCACCATGCGTGGCGCCAACACCTCGACGTTTTTCGGCCAGGCGTGGCTGGTACTCAACCCACTGCTGCTCGCGGCCGTCTACTACATCCTTGTGACGATCATCCGTCGGCAGAGTGATCCGGCCTTCTTTGCCCATCTGACTCTTGGGGATCTTCGCGTTCCAGCTGGTCGGTACTCGATCACCAGCGGTGCGACATCGGTGACGAGCTCGGGCAAGTTGCTGCTGAATACGCCCTTTCCCCGGCTGCTGATTCCGCTGTCTGCGGTGCGTACGGCGTTCTTTCGCTTCCTGCCCACCATTCCGGTGTACTTCATCTTCCACGCTATCTTCCTGACCCACGTGTGGTCGCTGGAAGATGCTGCTGTCCTTGTACTTCCTTGGCACCATGATCGTCTTCGCCATGGGCCTGGCGGCCTTCTTCGCGGCGCTGCAGGTCTACTTCCGCGATACGTCGAGCTTTCTGCCGTTCTTCGTACGGATCTGGATGTACTTGTCCCCGATCCTGTGGGCACCAGAACATGTGATCGGCAGATTCTCCGGACCGATCATGACGATCATTCAGCTCAACCCGATGTATTCCATGATCGGCGGCTACACCGAGCTTTTGCAGAACGATGCGTTCCCCACTCCGTACATGTGGATCTCAGCAGCCGTGTGGGCGCTCGCGGCTGCGGTGATCGGCTTCTTGTACTTCATCTCGAGGGAGCGTGAGTTTGCTGTCCGTCTTGTCTAACGGCGAGGTGCCTAACGGCGACCTTCCGCTGGCAGTCAAGGTCGATGATCTCTCCATCACGTATCGCACGACCTTCGAACGCAAGCCGACGTTGAAGCAGGCCTTGGTCCGCTTCGGACGTGGGCAGCGCGCTGTGCGGGAAGTCGAAGCGATCAAGAATGTCTCTTTCGACGTGCGTACCGGAACGGCGATGGGCATCATCGGCTCCAACGGCGCCGGCAAGTCGACACTCATGCGGGCGATGGCCGGCATCCTGCCGCCGACCAGCGGCTCGATCGAGGTGTGGGGTCGGGCTAGCACCCTGCTGGCGCTTGGCGTCGGTTTCAACAAGAACCTGTCCGGGCGGGAGAACATCATTCTCGGTGGCCTGGCTGCGGGCCTGTCCCGTCGTGAGGTGGAGGAGCGGGCGGAGGAGGTTGCCGAGTGGACTGAGCTCGGCGACTTCATCGACATGCCGATGCGAACATATTCATCGGGGATGTCCGCTCGCGTGGAGTTCTCCGTCGCGGTCCATATGAAGCCCGACATCTTGATGATCGACGAAGCCTTGTCGACCGGTGATGCGCACTTCCGGGAAAAGGCCAACAACAAAATGGCCGAGCTCCGAGACAGCGCGCGGGCCATGTTCCTGGTCAGCCATGGGCTTGGCAGCATCAAGGAGATGTGCAACGAGGTGATCTGGCTGGATCGTGGCGCGCTGATGATGCGTGGCGAGCCCGACGATGTTGTGAAGGCTTACCTCAAGTTTGTGAAGGTGAAGAAGCGCGAAAGCGCCATGGAGGACATCTAGTGCCTTCCAGGGCACTAGTTCCCGATCATGGCGAGTGTTTCTGATCATGGCCGTTCGATGTTGGATATCCGAGCCTGTGCGTCTCTTATCACGTTCTTATCACGTTCGAAGAAATGCTTTAAATTGGCTTGAACCCGCACCGGGTCTAGTGCGTACCCATCCTTTGAGGGAGCTGTGACCCAAGGGGGCGGGTAGCGGGGCCGCCGGTGTATCGCGGGGGATAGCGCGGTGCACGTGATGTTTTGCGGCGCAGAAAGTATAGAAATCTGCGCCGTTTATTCGTCATGCCCAGCTCCCGTTCCCGACGCTGGCTAGCACTCCCCGTCCGTTTGGCGGCAACACGATTCTCAACGGGGAGAAGCCGATATGCATGACCATTGAGTTGCCGAACACTGCGGTGTTCGAGCGTCGGAAATCATATGTTCGAAGTTATTGCCTGAGCGTCGATCCATACCTCGCTTCAGACTCTGATATCGCCCGCGGCAGCACCACGCCAGACGTCGACGGAGGCGAGTACATCGACTTCCCGTCTGCCGCGGATTCGCTGGATAACGGCAACAACCCAAACCTGCGGTCCGCCCTCACCGAATACCTGATGCGCGCCGGCACCAAGACCGCCCGCGCCAGTGCGGAACAACAACGGACCGCCCTGCTATCGAGACGGAGGCCATGGTGACAATCGACGTCTCGACCGGCCATCTGATTGCTGCTGGCAGGTACCGCAGGATTCCTGCTGGCCACGATGCGCCTGGAATCGCCTCCGGCGATGCTCGCCGGAGGAAAAGAACACTCATCGAGTATCAAGTGAGCGATATCTGAATGACGGCGTCACTCACCGCTGCGCCAGTGCGGAACGGCAGCGGATCGCGCTGCTGTGGATACGGAGACCAAGGTGACCATCATTTCGACCCCCCAGGGTTTCAACGAGGATGAGCTCTACGTTGATCTTGAGCCGCTGTTCGGGCGGTCGCTGTTCTTGAAATGTGAGGGCTTCAACTTCGCTGGATCGATCAAGTTGAAGGCTGCGACCGAGATGGTGGAGGCGGCCGAGCGGGACGGAGTCTTGACGCCGGGATCGGTCCTGGTCGAGTCCTCCTCGGGGAACCTGGGCGTTGCGCTGAGCATGATCGCGGCGAGCAAGGGATACGGGTTCTTGTGCGTCACTGACTCGCGCTGCAACCTGTCGACCCGGCACATGATGCAGGCGTTCGGCAGCCAGGTCCACGTCATCACCGAGCCGGATCTCGTCGGTGGCTTCCTCGGCGCACGGATCAACTACGTCCATGCGTTGTGCGCTTCGCGATCGCTACGTATGGCTGAATCAGTACCGCAATCCGCAGAACTGGAAGGCGCACTTCCGCAAAACCGCGCCGGCGATCGCCCGCCAGTTTCCGCAACTCGACGTGCTGTTCGTCGGCGCCGGGACCTGCGGAACCTTGATGGGATGCGCACGCTACTTCCAGGAGTGGCACCGGCCGGTCCAGGTCGTCGCGGTGGACAGCGCGGGCTCAGTGACCTTTGGTGGCGCGCCGGGACGCCGAATGATCCCCGGGCTGGGCACCAGTGTCCCGCCGCCCATGCTCGATGTGTCTGACGTGGACGACGTCGTGCTCGTCGAGGAGGCGGACACCATTCGTGCATGCCATCGACTTGCAGGCAAAGGATTCTTGTTCGGCGGCTCCACGGGCACAGTCATCAGTGGTGCGATGAGCTGGTTGAGCCTGCATGGCTCGGATGACCTCACGGCGGTGGCCATCGCCCCAGACCTCGGCGAACGCTATCTCGACACCGTTTACCACACCAACTGGGTGTTGGATCTCTACGGCGAGGACGTGCTCAGCTCCAAGGAGCTGGCCCCCGCTTCGCGGTCCGCCTAAATCATGGTGCAACAAGTTGTCGGTACCTGCATGGCTGGTCTGGCTGAATCGCTGATCACTCAAGAGCGGGACGCTTGGGCGGAGTCGAGCACTGAGAGCAGCTTCGCCGAGATGCTTGCCGAGCTCGTGCATGTCGAGCGGGTGGCGGTCGACAGCAACTTCTTTGATGATCTTGGTGCCGACTCGATGGTGATGGCGCAGTTCTGTGCTCGGGTGCGGAAGCGGTCCGATTTGCCTGCGGTGTCGATCAAGGACGTCTACCAACACCCGACGATCGCAAGCCTGGCGACGGCACTCACCGACGCTGCGCCAGTCCCTCTGGAGCGGGTGCTCGCCGACGTGCTCGCTGATGTCGTACGCGCCGAGCGGGTGTCGGTCGACAGCAACTTTTTCGACGATCTGGGTGCCGACTCGATGGTGATGGCGCAGTTTTGCGCGCGGGTCAGGAAGCGGCCGGACCTGCCATCGGTATCGATCAAGGACATTTACCAACACCCGACGATCGCAAGCCTTGCCGCGGCACTCACCGACGCCGCGCCTGTGCCTGTCGAGTCGCCGGCTCCGGCCCCGGTCGAGGTGGCGAAAAGGGCGGGAACACGGCAGGTCTTCCTCTGCGGCGCGCTGCAACTAGTGGCCTTTTTTGTATATATCTCTCTCGCCGCACTGGTTATGGCCCAAGGCTATGACTGGATTTCGGCGGGCTCAGGTGTGCTCGATATCTACCTCCGGTCGGTGATTTCCGGCTGCGCATTGTTCCTCTTCTTGTTCACCGTTCCGATCCTGGCGAAGTGGATCCTGATCGGTCGCTGGAAACCGAAGCAGATCCGCATCTGGAGTCTGGCGTACGTCCGCTTCTGGGTTGTGAAGACGCTCGTCCGGCGGAACCCGATTGTGCTCTTCACCGGTTCGCCGCTGTTCACCCTCTACCTGCGGGCGTTAGGTGCAAAGGTTGGGCGTGGCGTGGTGATCTTCTCCACGCACGTGCCCATCTGTACCGACTTGCTCACCATCGGCGAGGGCACCGTCATCCGCAAAGACTGCTTCATCAACGGCTATCGAGCACACGCCGGGTTCATCCAGGTCGGCCCGATCACCATTGGGAAGAACGTGGTGATCAGCGAGGCGACTGTCATCGACATCGAGACCTCGATGGGCGACGGGACCCAGCTCGGCCACGCATCCTCGCTCCACTCCGGTCAGGCCGTGCCTGACGGCGAACGGTGGCACGGGACTCCGGGCCAGCAGACCGAGGCGGACTTCCTGACGGTCGAACCGGCTCCCTCCGGTACCTTGCGGAGGGCCGCCTACGCCATCTGGCAACTACTGACTCTGCTCCTGGTGTACCTGCCGGTGGGGATCGGCGGTAGCGCCTTGTTGCTGCTCAAAGTCCCCAGGCTCAACGAGCTGATGGGCGAGGGGACCAGTGCCTACACCAGCTGGACGTTCTACCGCGACGCCCTGATTGTGTCCTCTGTGCTGTACCTCGGCTCGGTGGCCGCCGGCTTCATCATCGTGATGACAGTCCCGCGGCTGCTCAATCTCGCGCTCAAACCCGACAAGCTCTACCGCCTCTACGGCTTCCACTACGGGATCCATCGGTGGATCGTGCGTTTCTCCAATGCCAAGTTCTTGAGCAACATCGTCGGCGACAGCTCGTGGATCGTGAACTACCTGCGCGGCATCGGGTACGACCTCGGAAAGGTCGTCCAGATGGGTGCGAACTTCGGCGGCAACGTCAAGCACGAGAACCCGTATCCTGAGCTCCGTCGGCAGCGGAACGATGGTCGCCGACGCGCTGTCGATGATGAATGCCGAGTACTCGAGCACGTCTTTCCGGTTGTCCCGGGCGTCCATCGGGGCGCGCAACTTCCTCGGCAACGGCATCGTGTATCCGCCGCGAGGCAGGACGGGCGACAACTGCCTGCTCGCGACGAAGGTCATGGTGCCGATCAGCGGGCCCATCCGGGAGAATGTCGGGCTGCTGGGCTCCCCGCCCTTCGAGATCCCGAGGTCGGTCGAGCGCGACAGCAGCTTCGACCACCTGAAGCAGGGGGACGAGTTCCGCCGCGGCCTCGCCGCCAAGAACAGGCACAACCTCGTCACCATTTTCTGGTGCCTGTTCGCCCGGTGGATGTTCTTCCTTCTGCTTTCCATCCTCACGGGCATTGCCGCGGACCTCTACGCCGCATTGGGTGCGGCGGCGATCGCGTCGGAACTCCTGCTCATCCCGCTCTTCGGTGTTGCTTACTGGATCCTGGTCGATCGGATCGTGAGAGGCTTCAAGCCTCTGCCCGTGCTGTTCTGCTCGATCTACGAGCCTGCGATGTGGCGCCACGAACGGTACTGGAAGGTGCCCTCGACCGGATATATCGCGGTCTTCGCCGGCACCCCGTTTATCAACATGATCCTGCGCCGAATGGGTGCCCAGATTGGCCGTCGGGTTTTCAATGACGGCTGTGGCATGACGGAACGGTCGCTTGTCACGATCGGCGACGACTGCACGCTGAACGAGATGAGCGGGGTCCAGTGCCACTCGCAGGAGGACGGCACCTTCAAGTCGGACTACTCCGTACTCGGCTCCAACGTCACCCTCGGCACCGCCTCCCACGTGCACTACGGCGTGACGATCGGCGATGGCGCCGAGCTCACCACCGACTGCTTCCTGATGAAGGGCGAGGAGGTCCCGTCCGGCGCACGATGGGGCGGAAACCCGGCCCATGACATTTCCGACCGGCAACCGGTCACGAAAGCACTTGAGAGTGAGGGGAAACGCCATGCACTCATCGGCTGAAGCCGTACGAGCTGACGCTGGCCGCGACTTCTGGCGCGGAGTGCTCGCCGCGGGCGGGTCCACCTCGATGCCGCGCTGGACCCGCAATCCGATCCCAGGCATCGCCGTACACGATGCGGCGCTTCCCTCCGAGCTTGTGGCGGCCTCTCGCCGGCTGGCCGAGGAGCTGGAGGTGCCGCTCAGCGCGGTGCTGCTAGCTGCCCACGCCAAGGTGCTCGCTGCGCTATCCGGCGAGCGCGACGTCGTGACCGGCTACGTAGCCGGGACCCGCCTGTTGCCGTGCCCGCTGACGACTGAGGCCGAGTCGTGGCGCGAGCTGCTGCTCGACACTCATCGGGTCGAGGTGCAGCTGCTATCGCACGCCGACTTTCCGTTGCACGAACTCGGGCGCGAACTGGACATGACGCGACCTGCGTTCGAGACCGTCTTCGATCCGACCGGCGTGGACGTCGAGCTCGGCGAAGACATCGTGCTGCGGCTGGGTATCGCGCAGCGAGGCGAAGTACTGGTGCTGCGACTCAGGTATCGGACCGACGTGCTGGATGCGGACTGTGCAGCCAGGATCGCCAGCTATCACCTCACCGCACTGGAGCTGATCACCGCTGACCTCGACGCCGAACACCGACAGCAAAGCCTGCTGTCTGCTGAGGAGCTTGACTTCCAACGCGAAGGGCTGTTTGGGCCGCGGCGTCAGCTGCCGGCGATGCGGGCGCACCAGCTCTTCGAGCAGCGGGTCCGGGCGCATCCTGATCGCGTCGCCGCTGTGTGCGGCGACCCCCATGGCGGGCAGAGCCTCACCTACGGGCAGCTGAACGCTCGCGCTAACCGGCTGGCTCGGGCGTTGTTGGCTCGCGGGCTGGGCCGTGAGGGTGTGGTTGCTGTGGTGGTCGAGCGCAATCTGGATTGGCTGGTTGCCGTCTTGGCGGTCTTCAAGGCTGGTGGCGTGTATCTGCCGATCGAGCCGCATTTCCCGGCCGATCGGATTGCGAGGATGTTGTCTCGGGCAGGGTGTCGGCTGGTGCTGACCGAGGCCGCCAGCACTGCAACGCTGGACCTGGCCCTCGATTCGCTGCCGGGAGTAGCGACGCTGCATATCGACGCTGGGTACGGCGAGGACCATGCGGATGATGATCTTGAGCGTAGGCGTTACGCCGGATCAGCTGGCCTATATCTATTTCACGTCTGGTTCGACGGGTGAGCCGAAGGGTGCGATGTGTGAGCACGGCGGGATGCTCAATCATCTGTTCGCCAAGATCGAGGATCTGGGGATCGGTGAGGGTCGGGTGGTGGCCCAGACGGCGCCGCAGTGTTTTGACATTTCGTTGTGGCAGCTGGTTTCTGCGCTGTTGGTTGGGGGCCGGACCTTGATCATCGAGCAGGATGTGATCTTGGATGTGCAGCGGTTCGTCGACACGATCGTCGATGGCGGGGTGAACGTGATGCAGGTGGTGCCGTCCTATCTGGAGGTCGTGTTGTCCTATCTGGAACAGCACCCATCCGAGCTGTCGGCCACCTGGGTACGTGTCGGTGACCGGTGAGGCGGTGAAGAAGGAGCTGACGCAACGCTGGTTCGCTTCTCAGCCGGGGATCAGGTTGGTTAATGCGTACGGGTTGACTGAGACTTCTGATGACACCAACCATGAGGTGATGGATCGGGTACCCGCCTCGGATCGGGTGCCGTTGGGTCGGCCGATCAACAATGTGCAGGTCCAGGTTGTCGACGAGTATTTGGCGCCGGTGCCGTTGGGTGCGCCTGGGGAGATTGTTTTCTCTGGGGTGTGTGTGGGCCGCGGCTACATTAATGATCCGGAACGGACCCGGGCGGCGTTCCTGACCGATCCCGACGGTCAGCGGCGGTATCGCAGTGGTGATCATGGCCGTTGGCGGCCGGACGGCAAGTTGGAGTTCTTGGGCCGCCGGGATTCGCAACTGAAGATCCGCGGTTTCCGGATCGAGCTTGGCGAGATCGAGAACACCCTGTTGCGGGTGCCGGGGGTTCGCGACGGCGCGGTGGTGGTCGCGGAGCGGGCGGATCAGAGCAAGCATCTGGTGGCCTTCTATTCCAGCCCGCAGCCACTCGACGTCGATGCCGTCAAGGACCGGTTGGCTGAGGCGCTGCCGGAGTACATGGTCCCCTCAGCCTTCGTATGGCGCGAGCGCCTGCCGTTGACGGCCAACAGCAAGATCGACAAGAAGAAACTAACGACTTTGGCCGCCGAGCTCAAGCGCCGTCGAGGACAGCTACGACGCGCCCGCGACGCTCGACCGAACAGCGGCTGGCTGCCGCTTTCGCGCGGTGCTCGGCATCCCGCAGGAGCAGATCGGCCGGCGTGATCAGTTCTTCGACCTAGGCGGTACGTCGCTCTCGGCGGTCAAGCTTGCACTGACCCTGGACCGGGCGGTGTCCCTCAAGGAGGTCACCCGGCATCCGGTCCTCGCCGACCTGGCAGGCGTCGTGGACGGCAGATCCGACCCGCGATCCGAGCTGCTGCAGGCGCTAACTGAAACGAATGGGCCGGGATCGAATGGAGCGCAGGCCGGCGCTCTGGTGTGCTTTCCGTACGCCGGTGGTAACGCGGTGAATTTCCAGCCGATGGCCCAGGCGCTGCGCGATAGCGGGCTGGCGGTGTACGCGGTCGAGCTGCCCGGTCATGACGTCGCCGCTACCAGCGAGTCATTCGCGCCGCTGGAGCAGGTGGTCGACCGGGTGGTCGCCGAGATCAGCGGGCGTGGTCTGAAGGAGGTCCTGCTGTGGGGTCACTCGTCCGGCGCCGCACTCGCCGTCGAGACGTCGAAGCGGCTGCAGCGGACCGGGACGAACGTACGGCGGGTCTTCCTCGGTGCGCAGCTGCTCGGTGCCGCGCCGGACCGGCGCGCCGCTGTCACCGAGCTCGGCGAACGCAGCAACGGTGAAATCTCGGCGCGGCTGAGCGCCGACAGTGGCTACACCGAGCTCGGTGAGCTGGACGCGGAACGCGCCGAGCATGTCGGTGCCGCGTACCGCCACGACTACGTCTCGGCGAACCGCTATTTCGCCGACGTCCTGGACAACCCGCCGTCGGAACGGCTGGCCGCGCCGGTCACCGTCGTCGTTGCTGCCGACGACGCTGCTACGCCAGGGTTCCGCGTACGCCACCGCGACTGGGAGCTGCTGGCCCAAGACGTCGAGCTGCACGAACTGGCTGGCGGCGGTCACTACTTCCCGCGCACCCGTCCGGCGGAAGCTGCGCAGGCAGTGCTGTTGTCCGCCGGAATGTTGGTTTCTCCATAACCGTCAACACTGAAGGGAGCCGATATGTCATCCCTACCCGCGTCACTGCTCGATGTGGATCTGCAGCCTGGCAAGCCGCCGATCCTTGCGGTCGAGGCCACCGGCGACGCGCCGAGCTGGGCGGCCGAGCACCGGGACGCGTTACGCGCCGTCGTCGCCGAGCACGGTTCGGTTCTGGTTCGCGGCCTCGACCTGCGCGACGCCGCCGAGACCACCGCAGTCTTCCGACGGCTGTCTACCAGCCTGATGACCGAGCGAGAGGCCTTCGCGGCCCGGCAGGTTTACGCCGACGGGGTGTATTCCTCGGCGACCTGGCCGGCGAACCAGCCGATGTGCATGCATCATGAGCTGAGCTATCGGCTCGAGGTGCCCAGCCTGTTGCTGTTCGCCTGCCTCAGCGCCCCCACCACGCGGCGGGGCGACCGCGGTGTCTGATTCGCCGACCGTGCTGGAGGCCCTGCCCAAGGATTTGACCGAACGGTTCGAGCGGGATGGCTGGCTGCTCACCCGCAGCTACAACGACGAGATCGGTGCGACCGTCGCGGAGGCGTTCGGGACCGACGACCGGGCGCCGTCGAGAGCTACTGTCGCGCCAACGCGATCGAGTTCGCGTGGCAGCCCGACGGTGGACTGCGCACCCGGCAGCGCCGCAGCGCCGTGGTGCATCACCCGGTCACCGGTGAGCGCTGTTTCTTCAACCAGATCGCGTTCCTGAACGAGTGGACGATCGACCGCCGAGATCCGCGAGTACCTGGTGGATGTCTACGGCGCCGACGGCCTGCCGTTCAACACCGGGTTCGGCACCGGCGAGCCGACTCACCGCGGAGATCGTGGAACAGATCAACGCGGTTTATGAGGCCAACACCGTGCGGGAGCCGTGGCAGGCAGGCGACCTGATGCTGGTCGACAACATCCGCACCGCGCACAGCAGGGAGGCCTACGTCGGGCCCCGCGAGATCCTGGTCGGGATGGCCGAACCGGTACGCCTTTCCGCTCGCCCACCGGTGAGGTGACCCAGATGAGACGTGCTGTCCGCGATGACCGCGCACGAAGCTTCCGACGGGCAACGGTGCCACCGTTCGCGGTGATTTCCGGTGCGCAGGTTCAGCGGGCGCTGCAGGGTCAGGAGAAGGAGATTGTGGAGCTGGTGGAGGCCACCTACCGGCTGCATGGTGCCGGGGATTCGGTGAATCCGCCGTCGTATTTTCTGCGTTTCCCGGATCGTCCGTCGTCCCGGATTATTGCGTTGCCGGCCTCGATTGGTGGGCCGGCCCGTGTGGATGGCTTGAAGTGGATTTCGAGTTTCCCGGAGAATGTGGCGGCCGGGATTCCGCGGGCGTCGGCGGTGCTGATCTTGAATGATCATGACACCGGGTATCCGTTCGCGTGCCTGGAGTCCTCGATCATCAGCGCCACCAGGACGGCGGCGTCGGCGGCGTTGGCGGCTGATTGGCTGAGCCGCGACCGGCCCCGCCCGAGACGGATCGGGTTTGTGGGGACGGGTCTGATCGCCCGCTACATTCACATGTTTCTGGCCGGCACCGGCTGGTCGTTCGATGAGGTCGGTGTGCATGACCTGTCCGGCGACAGCGCGGCCGGCTTCGCCGGCTACCTGGACCAGTCCGGCACCGCCGGCCGGGTCACCGTCCATGACAGCGCGGAGGGGTTGATCCGGTCCAGCGACCTGGTGGTGTTCGCCACCGTCGCCGCTCAGCCGCATGTCGAGGATGTGTCGTGGTTTGCCCATAATCCGGTGGTGTTGCATGTGTCGCTGCGTGACCTGGCACCAGAGATTCTGCTCGCCTCGACCAATGTGGTTGACGATGTCGAGCATTGTTTGAAGGCCAACACCTCACCGCATCTGGTCGAGCAGCTCACCGGCAACCGGGATTTCCTGGCCGGCACCTTGGATGAGGTGATGGCTGGCCGGGTGTCGGTGCCGGCGGATCGGCCGGTGATCTTCTCCCCGTTCGGTTTCGGGGTGCTGGATCTGGCGGTCGGCAAGTACGTCTACGACCAGGTCGTGCCTCAGCCGACGACCTGCACGTCATTGACGACTTCTTCCACGAGCTACGCCGCTACGGCTGAACAATGAGCGCATGCTCGGGATGATCCTGCCGGCCGGGGTGGAGAGCGAGGAATGCTTCGGCGACCCACCCGGCGGTGTGTTGTTTCCCGAGGAGGAGAAGGTCATCGCCAACGCCGTGGCGGCGCGGCGCCGTGACTACGCCACCGTCAGGAGCTGCGCCCGAGCCTGCCTGGACGGCTGGGTTACCCGCCGGTTCCGATCTTGCCCGGTGTCGGCGGCGCACCCATGTGGCCGGCCGGGATACGGGGCAGCATGACCCACTGCGCCGGCTACGCCGCCGCCGCAGTCGGTCCCGCCGCGCGATCTCGACGATCGGCATCGACGCCGAACCCGACGCCCCCCTTCCCGACGGCGTCCTGGGCCTGATCGCCACACCAGTCGAACAGAATCGACTTGCTGTTATGCGCCCTGAGCCTGTCGAAGGGCGCGCTTCGACAAGCTCAGCGCGCATGGTGACTCAACCGGAGTCTGACAACCCGAACTGGGACCGGTTGCTGTTCAGCGCCAAAGAATCGGTCTACAAAGCCTGGTTCCCGTTGGTCGGTGAATGGCTCGACCCCCAGGAGACCGAGATCCTCATCCACCCACACGACCAGACCTTCACCGCCCTACTGTGCCGCGACGGACTGATCATCAACGGCCGCCACGTCCGCCAACTCCACGGCCGCTGGACCCGCGAACAAGGGATCCTCGCCACCGCCGTAGTCGTTACCTCAATGTGAAGCAGTCTCGAGAGCCCGTTGGGTAATTAGGCAACTAGACCTGAGGAGGCGCTCGTGCTGATGTCGAGCTGGGGGCTGACCGGGTCGCGTATCAGACTCGCGTTGGTGGGGATCTCGGTCGCTCTCGCCGCGACGGCCTGCGGTTCCTCAGCCGTCGGCGCGGCGCCCATCGAGCCTGACGGGCCATTGGTGCAGCAAATGACCAGTGAGGTGAGCGATGCCAGGGCAATGAAGCACCTCCAGGCACTGCAGAAGATCGCCGACGAGCACGGCGGCAACCGGGCCTCCGGGACCTCCGGCTACGACGCGAGCGTCGATTACGTGGTCGGCGTGCTGCGCCGCGCCGGCTTCAAGGTCAGCACCCCGACTTATGAGGGCGACGGCCGGCGCAGTAGCGGGCCCGAGCGCAACGTCATCGCGCAAACGCGCACCGGCGACCCGGGCAACGTCGTGATGATCGGCGCCCACCTCGACTCGGTCGAGGACGGCCCGGGCATCGTCGATGACGGCTCCGGTGTTGCGACCCTGCTGGAGATCGCCACCCAGCTCGGCGCCAACCCGTCGGTGCAGAACACAGTGCGGTTCGCGTTCTTCGGCGGCGAGGAGAACGGCGCTGAGGGCTCGAACGGCTACGTCCGGGGCTTGTCCAATGAAGACCGCAAGAAGATCAAGCTATATCTGAACGTGGACATGGTGGCCTCCAAGAACGGCGGTTACTTCGTCCAGGGCGGCAAAGGCCGCGACAAGGACGAGTCAGGACCACCGGGTTCAGCCACCATCGCACGGGTGCTCGCCGACCAGCTGGTCAAGACCGGCGTGACCAAGCCGGAGATCATCGAGTTCGTCGGGGACGACGAATCGGCCTTCATCGACGCGGGTATCCCGGTCGGCGGCGCCGAGAATGGCGACGCGGAACGGAAGACGACGGGGCAGGCCAAGGCATGGGGCGGGCAGGCCCGCGAACGCTATGACCCCTGCTACCACCAGGCTTGCGACCGCGTCGACAACGTCAATCGCGACGTACTCAACCACTACATGCGGGCACTGGCCGGCACGCTCGCCTACTTCGCGACATCCAAAGCCGAACTGCGCTGACTCGACTGGCGAGTGCTCGAGCGGCCTACGAGGCCGCCCAACCGGGCTCGAGCCGCAACTGGAGGAACTCCGCCAGGTCACCGGTCTCGCCGTCCCTGCCACCCTTGCCGACTACGAGCGGCGGCGGACTCGGCTGCAGCTTGACGCCAGACAGCCGCTCGCGGAAGCCGCCCGGAACGATCAGGACGTAATAGGAACCGTCGTCGCCGACCGCGACGCTCTGATTCTTGCGGAGATACCAGCCGACCTTGTCCGTCTTCACCGACTGGCCGCTATACAGCGTCGCCCGCAGCGGCTGCGGAGCGATGCCCTTGGCCTTGGCTGCGGCGAGGAACGCATCGATGAGCTTTTGAGCCTGGAGTGATTCGGCGCGCTCCTGGGCGGCAGCGAGCTCGGCCCGCTTGGCAGCCTCCTCCGCGCGAGACATATACGGATCGTAACGGTCCCACCCTTGAGGCGGCTGAGGGCCAACCCAGCGGTAACGATCGATCGCGAGTCCGGACCAAACCCGCTCGGCCGCATAGACTTCGGTTGCTCTTTTTCCCGATGAAGGAAGTCCATGGCTCAAACCACCATGACCCGTGAGTCGCGACCCGACGACGAAGCCACCGAACCCACGAAGCGGCGCCGCCTGCTGCCGAAGATCTTGATCGGTGTGTCCGTCCTGCTTGTCGCGGTGATTGGTGCTGGGCTGCTGTACGCGGCAACTATCGATCGCAGCGTGACCCGGAACATCAATCGGGGCGTCGAGTTGCCGACCGACCCATCGTCGGTACGCCCACCCAAGGAAGCTCAAGAGACCGGCACCTTGAACTACGTGTTGCTTGGCTCGGACAGCCGGGATCCTGGGAATGAGGGCAACGGGCGCAGCGACACGATGATGGTGGTGCACCTCAACGCGAAGCGCACTAAGGCCTACATCGTCTCCTTCCCGCGCGACATGTATGTCAATATTCCGGGATACGGCAAGAACAAGATCAACGCGGCATTCGCCTTCGGCGGCGCACCGCTTGCGGTGCGGACCCTGGAGAATCTCACCGGGGTACGGATGGACCACGTGGTGTTGATCGATTTCGAGGGTTTCATCCGGCTCACCGAGGACCTGCACGGCGTCACCGTGACGAACAAGACCGCCTTCACCTCACATGGCTTCGACTATCCAAAAGGCAAGATCACCATCGCAGGTGAGGAGGCACTCTGGTTCGTCCGCGAGCGCCATCAGCTGCCTGGCGGCGACCTTGATCGCGCCGAGAACCAGCGCAATGTGATCAAGGCCATCGTCCAGAAGGGCCTGAGCGCAAAGGTGATCTCCGATCCGGTCGACCTTCACCACCTTCATCGGCAATGTGGCGAAGCACCTTACGGTCGACAATGAATTGAGCGATGGCGAGATCAGGCGTACCGCTCTGTCGCTGCGGCTGAGTGCTAAGGACATCGAGTTGCTCCAGGCCCCGATCTCTGGTTTTGGAACTTCACGTGATGGGCAGAGCATTGACGTTGTAGACACGGCCAAGCTTGCCGAGCTGTCCACTGCACTGAAGAAAGACAAGCTTTCGGAGTACCTGAAGAAGTATCCGCAAGGTTGAGGATGGAGTTCGCTAGCACACCGCGCGAGCAGAGCGAGCACCAGGCTCGTCGAGAAGCGGGCGGGAACGAGGCGATGTCCAGCCCCGACGGCGAGCCGGGTCGCCAGAGCATGCTTCGGAGCCTTCGACAACTCCTGCGGCACCGATACTTCCGGCGGTTGCTGGCCGTACGCGTCGCCGTCCAGTCCAGTGACGGAGTGCTTCAGGTCGCGCTCGCCGCCTACGTGCTCTTCTCGCCCGAACGGCAGCCGGATGCGACCTCGATCGCCATCGTGCTGGCCATTACGCTGCTGCCGTTCTCGATCCTGGGACCCTTCGCCGCAATTGTGATCGACCGGGTGTCCCGCCGACAGGTGCTCGTCGTTGCCAACCTCGCGCGAGCCGCAGTTGCCCTCGGTCTCGCTGTGTTGATCGCGACTGGGCTGCAGACCGCCGGCGTCGAGGTGCTCATTTACGGCGGCCTGCTGTTGGCCATGAGTCTCAACCGATTTCTGCTTGCGGCGCTGTCTGCCTCACTTCCGCACACCATTGATCCGCACGAGTACATGGTCGCTAACTCCGTCGTGCCGACGGTGGGTCCAGCCGGCTTGCTGATCGGCGTGGCACTGGCCACACCATTGCGGCTGATCTTGGGCCACGTGATGCCCGACTACCAGGCGAACGCGATCTTGTTTCTCATCGCCGCGGTGGGTTTTGTCCTCAGCGCCGTGCTGGCGCTGTCGATTCCTCGTCGCCAGCTCGGACCGGACGCCGTCGCGACCACGAGGGCGCGCGATGTCGTCACCGGTCTCGTCGAGGCCGTGGCGCATCTGCGTGCGCAGCGCCCCGCCGGTATCGGGCTGCTCACCATCGCCGCACATCGGCTCATCCACGGCATCGTCACAGTCGCGACGATCTTGGTGTACCGAAACTACTTTCACCGTCCCGACGAGATCGACGCCGCCATCGCCGATCTGGGCCTGCTCGTCGTCATCACCGGGGCCGGCTTCGTATTCGCCTCAGTGGTGACACCACCGCTGAGCGCGCGGCGAGGGCTGCGCAGCACGATGATCATGTGCCTGCTGGGCTCGGCGGTTTTCCAGCTCGTGCCCGGTGCGATCTACGCTCGGGCGTCGCTGATGGTGGCGGCGTTCCTGCTTGGACTGACCGCGCAGGGCATCAAGATCTGCGTCGACACCCTGGTCCAAGCTCATGTCGCCGACGAGTTCAAGGGCCGGGTGTTCGTGATCTACGACATCATCTTCAATGTCGCACTCGTGGCTGCGGCGGTGATCGCAGCAGTGATCTTGCCTGCCAACGGCAAGTCAGTCCCAATCTTGATCATTATGGCGATCTGCTACCTGCTGATCACTCTGTGGTTTGCGCTGGTCAGCCGCGGCCTGAGCATGAACGAGGGCACCGAGTCCCTTCGGGCCGCTTCTGATAGACGCCCAATTTCTCAGAACCCTTCTTGTGGGGGGGGGTTTTGAGAAAATTCATCGCGGCCGCTCGCATTGTCATCGAGAGCATCAAGATCAACTACAGCGAAGGGCGGCATCAGGTTGGCCGTGGCGGCCTGCAGCCTCTCCGCCACCATGCCCATCCACTCACCCTAACCAGCCGACAACACCTGTTCCGGATGGGCAACACCTCTGGCGTTTCGACCAACAGGCTGGACAACACCCGCTCGGCAGAGTCCTGCCATGACCAACGCATCTCGTCGGCAGCGCGGATTCGGCATCGTCGGCGCGCTTGATCAGGAATGGCGCGAGCTGGTCGGCATGCATCCCGAGGCGGTCATGGGTTGGGCCGTCCGACACGCGGTGCTTGCGCCGTACCACTCGCTCGACGATGTGTTGTCCGCGGCCAGGCAGCCCTCCGATGCTGTCCTTGCCGCGCTCCTTGCCGAGGTCTCAGCGGGGGACCGGCTCGCCGGCCGCGTTGTGCTACAGGCACTAGTCGGCCGGATCGCGCGAATGGCGCAACGCGACCCGCGGTCCAGCATTGATGACTACCTGGTGGCGCTCTGGCAGGTGATCAACAATTATCCGCTCGCTCGCCGTCCCGTCCGGATCGCGGCAAACCTCTCGATGGACGCCCTGCAGGCTGTGGCGCGCGAGCGCAGCTGGGCGGGACGAAGCGAACTCAGGTTCTGCACTTCAACCGAATCGCTGGAGGAACTTCTGGAGCCGGCCGGCCTGGATGGACGACCGATCGATTCAGCTCCGCTCGTCGAGCTGGAAGCACGTCGAGTTCTCGAGGCGAGCAGTCTGCTGTGCTTGATCGACAAGCCGGATGCTGAGCTGCTCAGCAGCATTTACGCCGATGGTCTGACCGGTGCCCAAGCGGCTCGGCGATTTCATATCAGTGCCGGCAATGTCAGAGTGCGCTGCAGTAGGGCGATGCGTCGGCTGGCTGCCCATGCGGTCGAGCTGTCGGACGCGGCGTGACTCAGTACGCCGCCCAGCCGCAGACGTTTCGGCAGTGGCCGAGATGGGCCAGGCTGCAGCGGGAGTGGCGGGAGTTCGGTAAGGCGGCCTTGGCCTGGGCCGTTGTCGTGGTTGTCCTGGCGATTTCCGCCGCGCTGTTCGCCGCCCTTTGCCGCGTACTCCATCGGTCCAAGACATCGGCACAGCGCAGCGCGTAAGCAGCCACGCAGTGCCGCATTGCCGGGTGCCTGTCGAACAGTCGCCAAGCCTAAAGCCTCTTGACCTTGCTGTGGGGTCGCTTAGAATCGGTCCGCGAACAACGCACACCGCATCGACAACGCGACGGAATCATCGTCCCTGCCGGAGTCGACGCCTTTTCAGGGGAACCCTGTCATGCCAGAGGCTTCACCACCCCGCTCGCAACAGAGCTATCGCCACGAGGCGTTTCTGTGGAGCGACGCGGCGGAGTACACCTCATTCTTGACGCCCTTCATCGAGGAGGGCATCGCCGCTGGAGAGCCGGTGATGGTCGCGGTGCTACGCCCGCACGCGACGTGGCTGCGTGACGCGCTCGGCAACTCGGCCGGCAAGGTCAGGTTCGTGGACATGGCTCGGCTCGGGCGCAATCCGGCACGGATCATCCCTGGTTGGCACCAGTTCTTGGCCGAGCACGCCGCTGAGGGCCGCCCGCTGCGCGGCATCGGCGAACCGATTTGGAGCGGCCGTCGACCTGAGGAGCTCGTGGAATGTCAGCTGCATGAAGCGCTGCTGAACGTCGCTGTCGACCCCGAAACACCGTTTTGGTTGATCTGCCCGTACCCGGTGCACGGCCTGGATGACACTGTCATCGCGGAGGCGTACCGCAGCCATCCGGCCGTTATTCTTCAAAACGCGTATCAGGGCAATATGCACTACGCGGGCCGATCGCACGTCGACTGGATCTTCGGGTCTCCGTTGCCCGTGCTTCCGACCGAATCCCGACAGTTCACGCTGACCTCCTCTAACGTCCGCGGCGTCGTCGATGTGGTCACGTTGGCGGCCTCCACCGCCGGCTTCTGGTCGGACAAGGTGACGAACCTGGCAGCCGCCGTACGCCGTCTGGCCGCGGGCAGCTTGCGGCGAGGGGCGGCTCAGGTGATCGTCAAGCTGTGGGATCTGCCACAGAAACTGATCTTTGAACTCTCTGACGACACCGCCATCGCGGACGTGATGATTGGGCGACGAGCACCCATGGGCGATGACCTCGACGGCCTGTGGTTCGCCAATCAGCTTTGTGATCTTGTTCAGGTCCGATCCACGTCCTCGTGGACCACCGTCCGGCTGTACGCCTGGAAGTAACTCCAGACCGCCCAAGCGGTCGGAAAGTGACTGGCAAAGTGTCGGCGTTCCCTCGACCCTTACGATCTAAGCCGTGACGGCCGCTCCACACCGCCTGCTGCTGAGCCACTTCACCAACTGGAGTAAGGCCAAGGGCCGCGACGTCGATGTGCATCTGCTCGAGAGCCTGCTCGATCTCCGGGCGACTTACGACGGCCTCGAGCCGACGTTGTGGCCGACCGGATCCGTACAGGATTTGCTGTTGCGACTCGTCCCGGCCAAGGGTCCGACTGAGCCGTTGCCTTCCGACACGGTGGTTGAGGCTCTCGACGCGTATTTCAGGTTCTTGCGCAGCACGGGACGTATGTCGGCACGATCCGCGATGCCGGCAGACTTGGCCAAGGAAGCCCGTCGCAGCGCCAAGAAGATGACTGCTGCGGCACACGACCAGAGAAACTTCTCGCCCACCAAGAGCCTGATCAACTTCGGCGAGAGTATCGGGATCAGCCTCGATGACCTCTCGACAACCGAGGAGCTGCAGGGTCGGCTGAACGAGATCACTGCAGCTTGGAACGACCTTCCGATTCATGAACGTCAGCGGCTCAGTCCACCGACCGACAATCTGAACGATCGGCGCGAGGCGATGGCCGCCTATCAGACAGACGACGAGATCGAAGCGCTGATTCAGGCCTTCCGATACGAGATGCCGCAAGGCGAGTTGCCGTCGATCGAGGAGGTTGCACCCATCGTCCAGAAGGCCGGCCTGCTGAGCCAGATCGAGGCATTGACTTGCTGGGTGGAGCCCCGCGCTGAGGTGACGGCAACGAGAGTGCTGAGACCGGCAGCAGCCCGCCAGGCGTTTGATGATTTGGGTCTGGTCGACTGGACGCGCGAGTGGCTGCGACTCAGCGATCCGGAGAAACGGGTTCCGCCCGTGGGCAGAGAACCGGTCCTCGACAAACTGGCGTCGTCGCAGACCTGGCGTAGTGCTCGTGACTGCCTGGCGCTGGACCGGCTGTGGAACGCAGCCCTGACCTGTCGAGTGATTCGCATCGACGGCCGCTGGGCGTACGCCTCATGGCCGGAGCAGCCCGATGCGGAGGGGATCGTCAGGCTCGGGATCGACGCAGGCATCGATCTGCTGTTCAGCTACCTGGATGACGACCCGCTATTTGGAGTTCCATTGCTGGGCTATGCGCTACTTCGCAGCTACGTACGGCGGCCCCGACCAGTCCCCTTGCAAGAGATCATCGACTTTGCGGAGACCTGGATCTGGACGGTAGATGAGCGGCGCGGACCAGACCGTGACTTCTACCGCCGATGGTTGCGCGCAGCCCTGGGCCTCGCGTTGTACCGCCTGAGCGATCTCGGAATCTTCTCGCAGACGGAGAATGAAGTCACGCTGAACGCCTGGGGCGATGTCTTCGTCTCGGCTTGGCTCAATATTGAACTAGGTGCACCCGAAAACGACTCTTAGCCGCCAACGGGCTGTTTGGGCGGACGGAGCAGCTCACGAACCGGTCTGGGCCTTCGGCTGCCCAAGACTGCGTAGCTCATCCCAGAGACCATCGAGTTCGGCTGAGGATGCCGATTCTCGTACGGCCGCCAGCTGCTCCCAGACCGGCGACACAAGCAGCACGTCTGGCTCGGTGGCAATGGAGCGGTCTAGATACTCCCGCGGCGGAGTTTGTGGATCGGGTTGCAGCAGATAGTGCTCTTCGGCTGCGTAGTTGTCTTTGAGAATCGTGGAGGCTTGGTCGACACCGACGACCAGGGCTGTACCCGTCGGTGCCGTGTTGATCAACAAAACCACCAGGTCGGGACGTCCCCGGCGCAAGATCTCGATCACCTTGTACACGTCGCCGGTCCAGGGCTCGGTCTTGCGATCGCGAGCTGCCTCGAGGCCGTTGCGCGGCAGCACGTCGTCGATCACGATCACACCGGTGTCGGCCATGAACGGTTCAATGTTGATGAAGTCGCGCAGTGCGAACTCCGACAGGTGCATGCCATCGATAAAGGCAAGATCAACAGGCACGCCGCCAAGGTGGCCGAGCGGATTGTCCATGGCGAAGAAATCGTCGCTGGTCGACTTGATCAACTGCACGTCGCAGTGAATCGGCTTGTCGATCTTGAACAGCGGGTCAACCCCGATGGAACGAGCCCGCGAGAGCGCCATGCTATTGCCTGTTCTGATCCCGATCTCTAGATAGGTTCGGGGCCGCAGCTTCTGGTGCAGCATGTCCAGCAGCTCATGCCGGGTCATGATCGGCTCAGGGTGCTCGGTGAACGGATCCGGCGGCTGCCAGCGCGATGGCCGAACAGTTGATCGTGGTTTGCGATTCGCAGGTTTGGGCGATGGCGTCGTGGCCGGCTTCTTCGCCGGCTCCATAGCGATTCGCGTGGCAAGTGCGTTGCGAATTCGGCCCTCCAACCGGCGAAGGTTGTTCGTACGCTCGCGGCCGATGGCCGACTCAAGCATTGAGCCCACTGTGCTGCGAATGGCCATGGTGCTCCTCCAAGGGCGGTCGTGCTGACGATATCGCCAGGCCGTCCGTAGTGTTAGATGGACCGAGCGGAGGAGGCCTGATGCTGTTAGTGCCCAGGCAGTTGCGGCGGGTAGGAATAACCGGAGCTGTGCCCTACTACGGCGGCAGATTCTCACCGGCGCAGGCGTACGCAGCATCTCATCCGACTGCGCCACCACCGACATTTGCGGATCCGATGACGAGCGGAGCCTTCGTACCCGGGGCCGTGTCGACGCCTAGCCAGCCGGCCGGAGCCGGTTCGCCAGCGCAAACCTCACATGACCCCCAGCTGGCGTTGCAGCAGCTCCTGGACGCGGGAGTGATCACCTCCGAGGAGTTCCAACAGCTGAGCTCCAGGGTGACTCGGTGACCGGCCCGGTTCAGGTGCTGGTGGTCGGCTTCGATGATCCAACGTTCTCCGGCGAGGTGCTCACCGAATTCACCCGGCTACGACAGGCTGGGATCGTCCGACTCATCGACTTGCTGATCGTCTCGCGTACCGAGGATGGCACCCTCGAAACGCTGGAGGCCCCGGAGGCGACTGCGGCCGATCTTGGCGGGTTGGCTGTCGGGGTGCTCAGCCAGTCGGAGGATGCGTCGAGCGTGCAGGGCGATGTGGCTGAGGTCGACCCGGCCGCGATGTGGTCGCTTGCCGACGCGATACCGGTCGGCGGCACCGCTGCGGTCGCCCTCATCGAGCACCTCTGGGCCGATCCCTTGAGCGCGGCGATCCAGCGGGCTGGGGGCACGCTGCTGGAGGAAACCTGGCTGGCTCGGCCCGAAGTGGAGTTGCTCGACACCTTGATCGCACGCCAAGATCGTTGACCACACCGGTGCGCCTGGCTCTGCCCGGCCGCCATGACCGAGGAGGACCATGACCACCGCCAACACTGGAGAACCGGTCTCGCGCCAGCCTGGACCTGTCGCGGGCAAGCGGGTCGCGATCGACGCGCCGAGACTCTGGGGCGGAGGCGTCGCTACCGCGGTTGTCGCCGCTCTGGCCGCAGCCGTCGGTGTCCTGGTCTGCAGGGACCTGTTGCATGTCAAACTCGTCGAGCCGCCGCTGCTCACCGTGACGAAGTCATTTGCCGCGAACTATGCCATTACGGCCTTCGTGCTCGCGTTGGCAGCAACCGGACTTGCCCACCTGTTGTCAGTCGCCACGCCGCGGCCCCGGGTGTTCTTCGGTTGGATCGTCGCCCTCGTGACGGTCGCGACGATGGTGTTGCCGTTCGCCTTGGAGGGCACGCTCGAGGGCAAGATCTGCGCCGCGGTGATCAATATGGTGATCGGCCTGTGCATCGCCAGTCTGCTGTCCGCCGTACTGTCTCGCACCGTCGTCGACGCCGAACGATCGTGGCAGCAGCCTTAAGTTCGAGGGTCGCGACCACTGGGCCTGCGCTGCGCCGGGCTGGGAGGAGGTCGCTGACTATGCATTGCACGCCGTCATGCTGCAGCGGGTGTTCGTCGCCGTCGGCGCGGGGTGAGTTGCCGTTGCGCGTTTCGCCGTTGGATGCGGCTGTGGATGTGGGTTGTTGCTGGGGGTCGATCCACCTCGGCGGGATCCATTCCGGCAGCCCGTCGGCATTAATCTGGCACATCCAGCCTTTCTGCAGGAAGTGGGTTTGGTGGTATTCGAGTGGTGACCCGACGGACGACCGAGCCAGAATTGATCGAACCCGTCCAGCTCGGACGTTGGACCGTTGATCTCAGCGACCACGTGATCTACGAGACTCTCCCGGCTAATGGCGACGCCGGCAACACCATAGCCGAAGCAAAAACGCGCATCGAGCTACCGGTGCGACAGGTGCATCTCACACCGACTGAGTGGCAGCTCCTGCAGGCACTGGTGAGGCATCCCGGGCGGCTGGTGAGCCAACGGCAGTCTGGGGACCCACCTATGTGGAGCAGACCCCACTATCTGCGTCAGTACGTCAAGGCGCTCAGACACAAGCTGGAGGATGATCCGACCCGGCCCCGCCACCTCATCACCGAGGCCGGAATGGGTTACCGCTTCCAGCCATAACGATCACCGCGGACTGACCCGCTCGAGATCGCTCAGTTCAGTCCAGCTGATCCTTGCTCCGGCCCCGTGGGTGCCGGCGGGCCGGTCTTGAAGGCTCCAGCCTCAAGCGCCAGGGAGCCGGCGGCAAGGTGAGCGAGCAGCGCGGCGACCTGGCGTTGTTCGGCCTGTGGACGAGCAACATGGGTGGCCGCGACGACGGCAAAGTAGCCGGGGCGGCCATCAGGACGCGGCACCGGGATGGCGATGACGTCATCGCTGGGCAGCCCGTCAGTATCGACATCCATGGCCCGGCCGGCTTGAGTGACGCTGCCATCGTCGTGGAGGACCGTATTAGGCAAGCGCTCGTCCAGTACTAGGCGACAGCTGTCCGCGTCCAGCACAGTGCTGACTGTGTCGGAGACGACTCGGAGCGCTGCTGCATGCGTCTCCGGCGCAATTGGCTCGGCGGCATGGCGCAGGGCGGTCAAGTAGTCGAGCCGGCGAGCAGCGGTGGCGCGCTGGCGGCCGGCCCACCAGCTGAGCTGCTCGATTGCGCCGCCCACCAGGACAAGCAGTACAACGGTCAGGATGTCTTGGGTGTCGAAGATCCGGAAGCTGTAGTACGGCTCGGTCCAGAAATAGTCGTACGCAAGCCCAGTCGTAGCTGCGGCAACCAGGCCAGCCGGTCGCAATCCAGCCGCCGACACCACAGCGACGGCCAAGACCAACACCAATGTCACATGATTCTCGTGCAGCTGCGGACGGGCCAGGGTCAGCAGAGCGGCGACCACTGGCCCGAAAAATACCGCTGCTAGCCAGACAAACGCGCGGTGCCGGGCCAACCAGTCAGATAACGCCATTGGGGCACCACATCCCTGTCACTGCCGAAGATGATCTTGATCACAACTCAAGTTTGTGTTCGGCACCCTCCGCACAACAGGTGCCTCTTCGCAGGTTCTACGCCTGTCAGATCGAGGGTAGACCTGCGGCAGGTGTCAAAATCCCGTTAAAGAGTGTCGGCTAACTAACTCTGCCGCGGTTGACTGGGCAGCGGGCGCGGTTCGTTGGGCTCGCCTTAGCCCTCTCAATGAACGGTGGACGGATCACAGGAGCAGTGTGACCAGGACTGACGAGGCGCGGACCGCAGCTCCTGGTTTGCGGTCATGGCTCATGAAAGGTGCCAACGAGGACCGCCGAGCCCACCTCGGACCCCATCCGCCGCCGCAGCAGACAGAGAAGACTCACCGATGGTGGCAGGTTATGTGTCTGACCGGCGTCGACTACTTTTCCACCCTCGGCTACCAACCGGGTATCGCCGCGCTAGCCGCAGGCCTGATCTCTCCAATAGCGACCGTGGTGCTCGTGGCGCTCACCCTCCTCGGTGCCCTCCCGGTATATCGGCGGGTGGCGAAGGAGAGCCCCAACGGCGAAGGTTCGATCGCCATGCTGGAGCGGCTGATGTCGTTCTGGAAGGGCAAGATCTTCGTTTTGGTGTTGCTCGGCTTTGCCGCCACTGACTTCATCATCACCATGACGCTGTCCGCCGCCGACGCCACCGCCCACCTTGTGGAAAACCCTCACCTGGAGCCGTTCCTCACCGGCCATCAAGTGGCTATCACGTTGTTCCTGCTGGCGCTGCTCGGCGCGGTGTTCCTTCGTGGATTCACCGAAGCCATCGGTGTTGCGGTTCTTTTAGTGGCGATCTACCTCGCCCTAAACGTCGTCGTCATCGGCGACGCGATCGGACGCGTCATAGCAGACCCAGCTCTTGGACGGATTGGACGACGGCCCTCACCCAACAGCACGGAAACCCCTGGGTAGTCGTCGGCATCGCTTTGGTGGTCTTTCCCAAGCTGGCGCTTGGCCTCTCCGGCTTCGAGACCGGCGTTGCGGTGATGCCGCACATCAACGGCGGCGCCGACGACACGCCCGCGCATCCAGTAGGTCGCATCCGCGGAGCGAAACGCCTGCTGACCACGGCCGCAGTGATCATGAGCGTTTTCTTGATCACCAGCAGTCTCGTCACCACCCTGCTCATACCTCCCGCGGAGTTCCAGCCCGGCGGTGCGGCCAACGGTCGGGCACTCGCCTACCTGGCCCACGAGTATCTCGGCAGCACGTTCGGCAGTGTGTACGACGCCTCAACCATCGCGATCTTGTGGTTTGCCGGAGCATCGGCGATGGCCGGGCTGCTGAACTTGATCCCTCGTTACCTGCCTCGCTACGGGATGGCCCCACACTGGGCCCGCGCGGTGCGCCCCCTGGTACTGATCCTCACCCTCGGCGCGTTCATCATCACGATCATCTTCCACGCTGACGTAGACGCCCAAGGCGGGGCGTATGCCACGGGTGTGCTGGTTGTCATATCGTCCGCAGCTGTTGCTGTCACCCTCGCTGCACGGAAGGCTCGCCAACGTGGACTCACCGTCGCCTTTGGGCTGATCACCCTGATCTTCATCTACACCACGGGCGCAAACATCATCGAACGCCCAGACGGCGTGAAGATCGCCAGCGTCTTCATCGCTGCCATCCTCGCGGTTTCCTTGACCTCCCGGTTTGCCCGCTCCTTCGAACTCCGCGTCACCGAGGTCACCTTCGATAACACCGCGCAGATCTTCATCCGCGACACTGCCCGCCGAACCATCCGGTTGGTCGCCAACGAACCCGACAGCCGCGACCGAGCAGAGTACAGCGACAAACTTCGCCAAGTCAGCCGCGACAATGACTTGGAGGACCCCAACGACGTCATCTTCGTCGAGGTGACCCTGACGGATCCGTCCGAATTCGCCAGCCGACTCGACGTGTGCGGTGAAGTTCAGCATGGACGCTACCGAGTCCTCACGTTCAGCAGCTCCAGCGTGCCGAACGCGCTAGCGGCCCTACTGCTGACCGTGCGGGATCAAACCAACCGTCTGCCGCACATGTACTTCGAGTGGACCGAAGGCAATCCCGCCGCGAACCTTATTCGCTTCATGGTCTTCGGTGTCGGAGAAGTCGCGCCCGTTACCCGCGAGGTCATACGCCGTGCCGAGCCCGATCGAGACCGCCGCCCCCATGTCCACGTGGGGTGAGTAGGGCGAGCCGACGGCCGCGAGCAAGATTGCCTATCGGGGCGAAGGAGCAGCCCGGGCGGGGTCGTCGTGAGGGCTTACTGGCTGGCGTGATCGAAGCACCCGTGGTGGTGGCCGCGGCGACTCGCCGATGCCGACGTCAGGTTGAACGCCCGAAGCCTGCCGGTCTGATGGACAAGATCCTGAGTCGTGCACATGCGCTGCGAGCCCTGCACATGAGGGTCGCTAGCCGCTAGAGCCAGCCGCGGCGCTTGAAGACGAAGTACAGCACGACTCCGCAGGCAGCCATCGCCCGGAGTGCGAGCGGATAACCCGGCTCCAGCCGAGCTCGGGCATGTGCTTGAAGTTCATGCCGTAGATAGTGCCCACCAAGGCGCGCGCGAAGAGGATAGCGGCCCAGGCGGAGATGCGTTTGACCTGCTCGTTCTGGTCGAGGCTGGTCTGGGTCAGCCGTTGGATCTCATCGTTTTGGCGCTGACCGACCAACGTGGCGTCGACAGTGAGCGCGTCCTGCAGCAGAGAGCGGAAGGCGTCGATGCGCTCGACGATCCGCAAGACGTGGTCGCCGACGTCGCGGAGGTTACGCTGCAGCTCGATGTCGACGTGGTACTTATCGAACCCGCCAATAAGCGCGTTGATGATGTCGAGCAGCGGCTTGGTCGCCCGCTGGACCTCAATCACCTCGCGCGATGCGGCGTGAGACGGCCGGGTCGTTGTTGAAAAGCTGGTCCTCGATTTCGTCGATGTCGTTCTCCAGCCCTGCAACGACAGGGGCGTATTCGTCAACGACCTGGTCCATGATGCTGTAAAGGACGGCTTCTGGTCCGAGCCGAAGCAGATCCGGCTGGGATTCCATTCAACTGCGCGCAAAGCGCCGAAGGCCCGGCCTTAACAACATCTTCACGGCGACGTTTTGCTGGAACGTCGGGACGCCGTTGTCTGGGTAGACATCCCGGTCTGTGACCAGCAGGCGGTGAATGTGTTGTCGGGGGTCTTCGGATTTCACCCGATCGCCGTGCGGGACTGCACTGAGCGCAATCACGTGTCCAAGGTTCACATCTACCCCGACTACGTGTTCTCTGTCCTTCACGCACCGAAGGTCGGCAAAAGCGGCCATGTGCATTGTGTCGAGCTTGACCAGTTCGTAGGCCCGAACTACCTGGTCACGGTCCATGGCCCGCTGAATCCGGCGGTGGCTCCAGAAGTTGCCTTCCTGGACACCAACGTCATGATCCGCCGGCTCGAAGGCAAACAGCTGCGCATGGCTTCGCCGTTCGAGTTGTCGTACGGGATCGTCTCCGCGATGATCCGACGCGAGTCAGATTTGATTGCCGACCTCGCGAAAGAATCAGGGCTGCTGGAGCAGCGGGTCATGATCGGTGAGGACCTGGAGGATCCGGAAGCGTTCTTGGAGGAGCTATTCCAGGCGTGGTATGTGCTCCTCGCGGCTCGTACCATTGCCACCCACAGCAGCGCAACCTATGGGCGGATGGCACGACTTGTCCGCTTCCTACCGGATGCCGCACCTCCACTGTTCGCCGACATCGCAGATCAGCCTGCCTACCGCGGTGACCGGCTTTTTCGGTCAGAACGTGCCCTACCCCGGCTTCGACAAGACAAGCGGCTTCATAGCCTCAACGGTCATCATCATCATCCTCGCCTCGATTCTCTTCATCATCTTCAAGCGCAAAGGATGGCTGTAACAACAGCCCAGGACATGAGGGAACATTCCCCCGGTTCCGATTGGCGCGGACAGGACAGGACTCGCCATGTGGGAGTACAAGATCTATGAACTGCTACGGCGGCTTCTATCACCGCTTTCTGCTGCGGGTGCCGCCGCTGACTCACGAGCATGCGGAGGCTGTCGTGGATGCGGTGCTTGCCGGCATCGGAGGAGTCCGCACGTACGCCTCCTAGTGCCTTCCGCGGCACTAGTCACGGCCTCGATCGGATGCGACCCTTACCCGATCCGGTCAGTCACCTGCTTGCAGCAGATTCAGTACGGCCCTTTCGATCTTGCCGTGCGTTGTGCCATCGGAAAGATCATCATCGGTGGCGGCCAGTGCTGGCGAGATGGTGAGGCCGTCGTTGAATAGATCGATCACCCGGGGATCGACGTAGGAGGTACGCGCTACCGCCGGTGTGTTGCCGAGATAGCCGGCCACCTCTTTCATCGCCGCTGACACGGCGCGCTTCCGAGCGGTGATCGTCTTGGCTCTTTCATTGGCCTCGGCCAAGGACCACGGCGGCGATCACGGTGCCGTGCCAGGTACGGAAATCCTTGGCCGACATCTCATCGCCGACCTGAGCCTTGATGTAGCTGTTGATCTCAGCTGAGCTGACGTCACGCCACTCACCATCGGCCTGGTATGCAAGCAATTCCGGTCCACCCTCCTGCCGGGCGAGCAGGTAACGTACGGCTTGTAGCACAAGATCATCAGCTAACGCCACGTAGCGTTCCTGCCCGGACTTGGCCACGTAGTCGAAGATCACCGAGCCGGCCTCGATCGAGACGTGCTCGGTGTGGATGGTGGCTAGACCGTAACTGTTGTTGCTCTCCGCGTACGCCTCGCCGCCGATCCGGAAGAAACCAAGATCAAGAAGTCGAAATGCGGTGCCCAGTGCACGCTCGTACGGCATGCCGGGGAGTTGCAGATCACGTGCTACCGCGCGTCGCGCGGCCGGCAGCCGGGCTGCCACCTCCAGCACCTTGTCGTGCTTGAGTCGATCACGCTGTAGCCGCCACTGCTGGTGATAGAGGTACTGCCGTCGGCCGGCGTCGTCGGTGCCGACTGCCTGCAGGTGTCCGTTGGGAGCAGGACAGATCCAGACCTGTTCCCAAGCTGGCGGGATGACGAGCAGCTTGCAACGCTGGACGTCCTCTGCGGCAAGGCGGTTCCCAGACTCGTCGAGATAGATGAATCCCTTCCCGGCGCGGCGCCGTGTCCATCCCACGTCCTGCGGGGAGACCCTTCTCAACCTCGGCACATCTTCACTACTACCCGTCTGGCCGGATCGGTCACCAGGAGGAGCCGTCTTCACGGCCGTGATGCGATACGTGCCCTCCCGGCTGGCGAAAACGGGTCGTCTTGCCGGCCGTGATGGGAAACGGCATTTGTCAGCAGCTCGCCGGTCGTCGTCTAAGGCACCTTAGGTACCTCAGACCGCCGGGTGCCAAAAAGATCCGCACTATGCACCATGTGCGCCTCCCCGCCTTAGAACCACGATGGAGATCAGGAACAACGAGGAGGCTGAAATGAGCTTGATCAACGACTACACCCACCTGGCTATCACTGACCAGCGGGAGCGTGAATTCGCGCAGCTGGCCGAGCACAACAGGCAGGTCCGGCTGGCCATGAGCGGTCGAGTGGGCTGGTGGCGCAGGCTTCAGGCGCGCCGGCAGGAGCGCATCAGCATTGCGACGCAGCATTCGTCCCAGCAGTCGTCACAACGTGGAATGGCGACGCCCCAGCACCGGGTCGCGCACTAAGCGCGACCCGGTCAGGCGTCAGAGCCAGGTGGCACGATAGTGCTTATGGTTCGAGCGGTCAGGTCAGCCACGAGCGCACGTACCGATCACATCGTCGGGCGGGCGGAGCAGCGTGCCCGGTTGGGTCGCGCGCTGGACGACGTCATTGATGACGGCAGCCGCTTCGTGATCATCGGTGGCGACGCAGGGGCTGGGAAGACGACGGTCGTCGAGGCGTTCGTGGCCGATCTTTTCGGTCCGCTGGCTGATCGCAAGGCACAGCTGATCCGCGGTCAATGCGTACCGATGGGCGACGAGGGTCTCCCGTACGCCCCCATCGTCGGCGCCCTGCGCGACCTGGTGGGCCAACACGGTCGCGAGCAGATTTTGGAGTGGGCTGGCGCAGGGCGCCAGGCGCTTGGGGTGCTGCTGCCCGACCTCGCCACAGCGCCGCATGAGGCTAATGACACCATCCGGCTGCAGCTGTTCGAGGCAGTCACCATGCTTCTGGAGCGAGCGAGTGAGAACGGGCCGCTCGTAGTGATCGTGGAGGACATTCACTGGGCCGACGAGTCCACCCGCCACCTGCTTCGGTTCCTTGCCCGGGCATTAACCGACGCTTCGGTGATGATCATCGCGACCTATCGCAGCGACGAACTGACCCGCCGGCATCCCTTGCGTCCCTTCCTCGCCGAGGTCGGCCGCTTCCCAGGGACCGTACGCATCGATGTGCCGGCTCTTGATCGCGCCGAGGTCGCCGAGCTGCTCGCCCAGCTGATGGAGCGCCCGCCTAGCAATGTCATCGTTGATTTGATCTACCGGCGTAGCGAGGGCATCCCGTACTTCGTCGAGGAGCTCACCAGGTCCGCCGCTCAGGGCTGCGTCGATATGCCTGACACACTCCGCGACGCGCTGAATGTCCGGATTCTCAGCCTCTCTGACCGGACGCAGCAGACCTTGCAATTGGCCGCGGTGGCAGGGAACCGTGTTGACCATGGGCTGCTCGAGGCTGCGGCGGGCACGTCGGATGGCGACCTGGAGAGTCAGCTCAGGGAGGCGATTGACGCCGCGGTGCTGACAGCGGATGAGACCGGATACACCTTCCGGCACGCGTTGCTGCGCGAAGTCATCCACGACGATCTACTGCCAGGGCAGCATGCCCGGTTGCACGCGCATTTCGCGATGATCTTGGAGAAACAGCCGGAGTTGATCAGCGGTGCGTCTGTGCCGATGGAGATTGCCCACCACTGGAACGCGGCGCACCAGGTGAACAAGGCATTCCGCTGGGCATTGACTGCCGCAGGCTCGGGCGGTGCGGCCTTCCACGAGGCGCTCAAGCTCTATGAGCGCGCCCTTGAGCTATGGGATCAGGTGGATGATCCGGAGTTGCTGGCCGGGTCCCATGCGAGCGTGCTGATGCGCGCCGCGTACGCCGCCGAGGATGCCGGTGAGATCGAGCGGGCCCTGGCGTTGATGAACGCCGCACTTGAGGAGCTGGATCCGCAGAAGGATGCGAGGGAGCGCATCGAGGCCTTGCTCGTGAAAGCCCGCACGGCAGCGAATTTGGTGACCGGGTGCGGCGTCGAACCGCTGCAGGAAGCTATTCAACTGCTGCCCGAGGATGCCGATGCCGCGTTCCGGTCCCGGGTCTTGGAGATGCTTGCTCGGCGCACCATGCTGTCGGGGAATCCGGAGCAAGGCATCGAGTTCGCCCAGCAGGCTATCGATGCCGCCGCCGAGGCTGACTCCGACTCGATCACCGCGAACGCCTGGATCACGTTGGGTACAAGTCTCGCGGCGGCCGGGCAAGAGGAGGAAGGGCTGGCTGCGTTTGAGCGGGTCAGCCACCTCGCCCGCAGCAGTGCGCGGACGTTACTGCGCTTCTATATCAACTACTCCGACGCCCTCAATCACGTCGGGCGTTACGAGGATGCGGCGAGCCAGGCGCTGAGCGGCGTCGAGATGGCCAGCGAGCTTGGTCTGCAACGGTCACTGGGCGCGATGCTCGCCGGAAACGCTGCCGAGCCGCTCCTTGCTCTGGGGCAGTGGGCCCGGGCGTCCGCGATGATCGAGAGGGCGCTGGAGCTCGATCCACCGGCGCACCACCACGCCCACCTCCGGCTGTTGCAGGCTTGGCTGTTCGTCTGGCGGGGTCAGCTGGATGAGGCCGACGCTGTGCTTGCGGAGTTCCGGCCGTCGATCAGTCATGAGCAGCTCTCGCCGCAGTACCACAGCCAGGCCATCCGTACCGACGCCGAGCACGCGCTCGCCGTAGGTGATCATCGCCGGGCCTGGTCCGATGTGCAGGTATTTCTTGATCATTGGGAGATCTATGAGCGGACGCAATGTTATCCGGTGTTGGCGATCGGTGCGGCCGTGGCACGGACGCTCGATCAGCGCGACGGGGGCGCAGAGCGCTTGTCGTTGATCAAGGACTTCTTTGATCATCAGACTTTGCCGGTGCACATTCGAGCGTTCTGGGAGCCGGTGATCAAGGCCGAGCTGGAAGACACGGCCGCGGCCTGGCGGTTCGCGTTGGATGAACTCGAGTCGCTACCAGCGCCCGCCCATCTGCGCCCGCTGGCCGGGTTGCGGCTGGCACAGCACCTCGTGGCAGGGCGAGAGCGGACCGAAGCGAAGCACGTCTTGGCAAGCGCGTCGGCTGAGGCGATTGCCATCGGCTCGACTCTTCTGGCCGACCGCATTGCATCGCTCTCCCAGCGAGCTGGTTTCGTGGTCGCTCCGCCTCCAGAGGACAGTCCGGTTGCCGGGCTGACGCCGCGCGAGATCGAGGTGCTGCAACTCGTGGCGGAGGGCCGTTCCAATGGGGAGATCGGATCGGCATTGTTCATCAGCACCAAGACGGCCAGCGTGCATGTCTCCAACATCTTGGCGAAACTCGGCGTAAGTGGCCGCGGCGAGGCTGCCGCCGTTGCTCATCGGATTGGCTTGACTGCCTCCTAGCCGCCGGTTTGTGAGCCGTCTGCGATCTCATTCGCGGTGCACCCGCCCACTGAAGCTGATCGCTTCGTGCACATCATCGTTCGGGTCGACGATGATGGTCACCTTATTCAGCTCCTTCCACGGAACGCCGAAGCCAACTGTGGCGATCCCCTCATCCTTGGGCTTGATCTTCCCGCTGAAGCCGCTCTGCAGCTCGTCGGTCTTGTCGATGATGATCTGGGCATCCTGGCTATCGCCGTACTTGGCTCCGATCAGGACGTTCTCCGGGTCGTAAGGCTTCTTCGTCTTGTTCTCGATGCGGATCGATGCGATCACGATCTGGCCGTTGGTGGCCTCGGCACCCCGATCGGTCTTGCTCGCTTTGTCTGCGACCGTGCCCGCGATCTCGATCATCAGCCCGTCATCGAATTCGGCGACATCGTCGAGCGTGAACTGCTGCTCCTCCGACACCTCACCCGGCGTTGCGGCTGTAGCGTCGGGTGCCTGGGAGGCGCTGGCGTTCGCGCTGGACTCTACCGCCGCGGTTTCCGGCCCGTCGCCTCCCGAACTGACCCCCGGCTGCGGCTGGTTCGCGGACTGTACGCCGCATCCGGCCAGAACCAGCAAGAGGCCGGCAAGCGCCCCCGGGAGTCGCCTCATAGACCGACACCGTACCGGCCCGATCTGAGCATCCGGGGGGGGGGGGGGGGTTGTCCCTGAGGAGACGAAGTAGGCGGCGACGAGGCGCGATCCGCCGGAGCGAGCTTGGCGAGTGACGCAATCAATACGGCCGCTATGGTTGACCGCGTGAAATGGAAGGTGGTACTCGCCGTCGGTGCCGTGGCAGGCGGCACGTTGTGGTACGTACGCCGTAAGTCTCGCCGCGCCGCAACTGACGCGGAGCTGTGGGCCGAGGCCACTGACCCGATCACACGCTTCGGCGACGCCTGACTCGCCGAGTCACTGACCCCTCTGAGCGGGCTCAGTGAACATCTCGGTGACCTCATCCGGTACGTCGCCGTCAATGAGCAGCGTCACCAGGTCTCCGGCTCGTAGCTCGGTGTCGCCTTGGACCGGCAAAAGGAGCCCGTCCCGTACGACGATGCTGATCCAGATGTTGCTCGCCAGATCCGCGATCTCGGCGACGGTACGGCCGTCGACGACGGCGCCCTCCGCAACTCTGACTTGGCGAGCCGTATCTGGCTCGGCTTCCAGGCGTACGCCCATCGTCCATGGCTCCGGCCTGATTGGCTGCATCGGTACGCCCAACCGGCGTGCGACGGTGGGCACGAGGCTGCCCTGTACGACGACGGAGAAGATCACCACCACGACGACGATGCCGTAGAGCCGCTCTGCATCCGGCACATCGGCCGTAGCAGCAGAGGTCTCCGAGCAAGATCGGCACCGCTCCCTTGAGGCCGGCAAACAACACGAACACGCGCTCGCCACGATCCAACTGTGCGGGCAGCAGGCACAGGCCAACCACCAGCGGCCGGATGATGACAGCGAGAGCCACACCGAGGATGAGCCCCGGCAGCCAGACATCCATCCGGGCCAAAACTCTCAAATCAATGGTGAGCCCCAAGACCACGAAGGCCACGATCTCGGCCAGCCCAGCCAATGCCGCGTGAAATCGTTCGATCTCGCGCTGGTAAGGGGCCCGGCGGCCACCGATGACAATGCCAGCGACAAAGACCGCCAGGAAGCCCGATCCATGTAGCAGTGTCGTCGCGCCGTACAGCAACAGCACGCTGGCCAGAGTCCGTAGCGGATACAACGCCTCGCTCGGCAGAGTTACCCGGCGCATGAACCAGAGCAAAGCCATGCCGCCAGCAACACCAGCAACCACACCGATTGTCATCTGGAGCAGGAAGTCTGCGGCAACTCCTCCGAAGGCGACTCCGCTGACTCCGCCCGCGGCCAGTAGCCCAGCCATCAAGGCAATGCCGACGGGGTCATTCGCCCCGGATTCGCCTTCCAGAATCGTGCCGCTACGTCCGGAGATCTCTTGCTGGCCGAGCACCGAGAACACCACCGCCGGATCGGTCGGCGACACCGCCGTCGCGACCAGCAAGGCGACGTACCAGGCCAAGCCGAATGCGGCATGCATCAGGACGCCACCGGCGGCGGCGGTCAGGAAGGTGCCCAGTACGCCGACGACGATGATCAATCCGAGAGCCGGTCGGAGCCGCGACCAGCCGATATGCCTGCCGCCGTTGAACAAGATCAAGACAAGCGCCACCGAGACCACCTGCTGGACCGTCTCGTCGCGCGGCGCCGGTACGCCTGGCACGAGGAACACAGCGATCGCAGCCGCGGCCAACATCCAGACCGGCGCAGGCAGTCTCACTCGCGCTGACAGCCTGTTGACCAATACCGCCGCGAGCGCAATGGCGCCCGTCAGCGTAATGATCAAGGCGAAGCGGGCCGTCTCGGACACGAGCTGCTCCTCGGCGGATCGACGAAGCGTGGGCCGATTGCCGACCAGCCTTCCCGGCACACCGATGCACACATTACGACAAGTGGGCAATGCGCCGGATCAATGCCGATGCGATTCCGGTGGGCAGCAGCACCAGCCAGATAATGATCGCCACGCGCGGCGTAAAGAGGGCAAGCGGGACGAGTACGCCGAATCCGAGCGGCATCGCCGACGCTGATCACGCCAAACCAGCAGTGCTCCCAAGCTGAAGCCGATCAAGAGCGGCGGACCATGCATGTCGCGCACCGCGGTAAGCACGACACCAGCCAACAGCCATACGATCGCCCAGACCCAAAGCCGCGCCAGCCGCGGCGCCGCAGGCGACAACAACCACGCGCATACCGCGCCGAGCAACCCCGCGCCGGCCACCGAGGCTCCCGCGTCGCTGGTGTGAGGCAGCCACAACCACCCGAACGCCTGGCCGACAACGCCGCAGCCGAGGTAGATCAACAACCAGTTGGCGTGCCCGAAGAGACGCTCGGCCAGTACGCCGACGGCGGTGATCAGTACGAGCACCACGATGATCATCCAGGTGGCGTCGTACTGCACGAACAGTGCGGTGAGCAGTCGCCACCACTGACCGGCGCGCAGCTGCTCAGGATCCCGCCACAGCGCCAGTCGAATCTCAGGAAGGCGAAATTGCAGCACTGTCAATAGTGTCGTGATCGCCACGACCGCCGCCGTACAGATCGGCAATTTCCGCAGCGTCATGTCATCCGCTCCTTCGGGCAAACGTCGGCCACCTCATAGTGGACGGCCGCAGCATCGAATTGGACGAGAACTTGGCATCCTCAGGATCCGGCACCACACGCTCGACGTCCTCGCCGGCGGCGTCGATCGGTGCCGCCGTGATTGCCGTCATCTTTCATTGCCGGCATACTGCTGACACATCGCCGGCCCTCCCGGCGCTGCCACTGGCATGACGTCGCCAGACCTCCCGGCCGGCCCATCCCCATGGATTGTCGGCATCTTCGCCGCCATTGCCGCCAGCATCCTGGTGGTCGCCCCTTGGATCCCCACCGCAGCCGGAAGCACGCTCACCTTCTTGGTGATCGAGGCTCTTGCCTTGATCACGATCACGGTCTGGTCGCGTCGCCCCGGTTGGGGAGACCGGCAGATTCTGGCACTGACCGCCGGTGCCCTCTTCGCGTACGCCTGGCATGCCCTCACGAGCCCGCCGGCTTTCGATTCGGCCTCCATCATCATTGTCCGGATCAGCAACGTCGTGCTTCGCAGCGCTGGCGCTGACAGCCGTCTGGATTGCAGCTCGGCGCATACCCCGCAAGGGCGACCGATCCGCTCGCTCCATGGCCAGCGGACCACGAGGATTGAAAGTCGCAACGTAACTCGCCCATCAAGGATGACTTCGCGGGCCAGGTAAGTCCCCTACCCTCATCACATGAGTTCGGAAGTCAGCGTCACAGCACAACCGGCCTTGCCTCGCGGGCTGATCATCTTGCTTGGACTCGCGGCCGCATTGGGCGCCGCTCTTGGTATGAGGGAATTCTCGAACATTCTCGGTCCGGTGTTCTTGGCATTGGTGCTCTCGATCACCGTCCACCCGGTACGGCGCATCGCCGATCGCCACCGTTGGCCCGCTTGGGTCGGTATCATCCTGAGTTTGCTTGCTGTGTACGGGATCGTCGCCGGGCTTTTCTTCATTCTGATCATCTCAGGCATCCAGTTCGCAGCGCTTCTGCAGGATTATGCGCCCCAATTCCAGGCTCTGCTGGGGCAGGCCACCGCACTTCTGCAGTCGCTCGGGATAAGCCAGGAGCAGCTGCAGACAATGGTCAACGAGCTCAGCCCGGGCAGGCTGGTTGGGCTTGCGAGCAGCGTGATCGGCGGCATCGCCGGCGTATTGAGTGACGCGGTCTTTCTGATCGTGCTGCTGTTTTTCACGGTTGCCGATGCGGGATCTTTCGCCACAAAGCTTGAAGGCATCATGCCGCGTGGAAGGCGGCTCGCCCAGGCATTTGGGCAGTTCGCTCATGGCTCTCGCCAATATTTGGCGGTAGCAACCATCTTCGGAGCGATCGTTGCAACGTGCGACGTCGTAGCGCTGTGGATTCTCGATATCCGCTACGCATGGCTATGGGGCCTGCTGGCATTTATCACCAACTACATTCCCAATGTCGGTTTCATTATTGGCCTGGTGCCGCCGACAATCATCGCTCTGCTCGATCAAGATGTCGCGACCGCCATTATCGTCGTCATAGTCTATTCCGTGCTGAATTTCGTTATTCAGACCATCATCCAACCGCGGGTCGTCGGGAACACCGTTGGGCTGTCCGCCACACTGAGTTTTCTGTCCTTGATCATCTGGGCGACAATTCTCGGTGCTTCCGGAGCCTTTCTTGCTATTCCGCTCAGCCTGTTTGTCAAATCCTTGTTCGTCGACGTTGACCCCGAGCACGACTGGGTCGTGCCTTTGTTGTCCAGTGGGAGCCCGAACGACAAGCCAGCCGCGCCACCGCATGAAGCTGCTGCCGAGCCCGAGCCTGCCAAGCCAACAACCGAAGCTGCTGCTAACGCGCTAGAGCCGCCTAAGCCAACCGGCGCGGAAGCGCCGTAGCCACCTCTTCGCGTCGGTTCGTGGTCGGTAGCAGGCCGAGTGAGGGGTTCAGTTGTCACGCCGCCCCGCATGGCGACGATGAGCGGCCGCCTGGCGACGAATCTCGGTACTGGCTTCCATGAATGCCGGCGCAGCGCGCGTGAAGTAGTCGAACAGGATGGCAACCTCATCGCGGCTGTAGCTGGCAAGGACGTCGCCCAACAGCCGGCGAGCGGGGTTGACGATAGTGTCGGCATCCAGGCTGAAGTCCGGCACTAGCTCGACGGTGACACGTCGGCGATCGGTGCGATGACGAGTGCGCCGGACGTGGCCAGCACCCTCCAAGCGGTCGATCAACCGGGTGGTGGCGCCGGTGGTGAGTCCAGTGCGGCGAGCCAGTTCGCCGGGAGAAAGGGGTCCCGCGAGCCCAAGCACGCTGAGCGCATACCAGTCGGTGGTGTGCAGCCCCGCCGCCTCCGCCGCCGTTTGGCCGTGAGCCGCGATGGCATCGAGATAGCGCCGATAGATCTCGTGCGCGTCAGGGGGCAGGTTGTCGACCATGACGGGCTCCTAGATAAATCTGCATGCGTGCAGTAACATCAGTCACGCAGATATATGCTAGCTGTTATCAAACGAGCTGCGGCACAGGCGAGGAGGAAACCCATGGCTACTGATGATCTTGACCGCTCCACCGACAACGACCGCATCACTGAACTCCTGGATGCGCTGGTGCGCGCATGGGCTAAGGGAGACGCCGCGGGCTACGGTTTGCTGTTTGCTGAGGACGCCTCATACATCACATTCGTCGGGACTGTATACCAAGGCCGGACCGACATCGTTCGCAGTCACCGTACGCTGTTCGCCAAGCTTCTGAACGGCACCCGGCTGATCTATGAAGAACTCGATCGGCGTTTCTATGGGCCGAATACCGCGGTCGTGACTACTCGTGGTGACACCATCAAAGGCCGGGCCAAGCCGCTGACCAAGGTGCAGACCTACACACTCGTACGGCGTCCGGACGGTGGCTGGCAGGTCGCGGCTTTCCACAACACCGCACGCCAATCGATCAAGGAGCGGATGTCCTTCCGCTTGGCGCCCGAGACGATGCCGGCGGCCTTCCGCCGGACCGACTTCCCCTTCGGTGCCACTGCGTGACTAGAGAATGCCGAGCCGCTCGGCGCGTAGCACCGCTTCGCGGCGGGTCTGAACACCGAGCTTGCGGTACGTCGAGCGCAGGTGGGTCTTCAAGGTATTCCTGGAAATGAACAAGGCGGAGCAGAGCTCGCGTTGATCAAGTGGAGTCGGCAGGTATTGCAGGATCTCGAGCTCCCGTACCGAGAGGGGATCAGGCAGCTGACCGCCGTACGCCGGCTGCTGGCGCAAATAGGAGAGAAGCTCGATCACCTGCTCACTGCGGGAGGTGATACGCCGACGCTCGGCTTCCAGCACGGGGGTAATCGCCGCAGCGATCTCGACGTACGGGCGACGCCACCCGTGTGCCTCCGTGCTCTGCAAGGCAAGCCGCAGATAATGAGAGGCTCGTTCCGGTCATCTCGGCCCGCAGTGCAAGACTCGCAGCGCCCAGCAGGACGCGTACCCGCAAAGCCTCAGAACGGCCGCGAAGTAGCGCCGACTCGAGTGGCAGGTTGCTGATCAACCATTCCGGATCCATCTCGAGGACCCCGGCTCGAGGATGCAAGGCGGCACGCTGCATCACCCATGCCCACTGATACGACTGATTGCGCGCGCCATCGTGGACACCGTTCGATGGATCAATTGTCAGGTCGAGCGCTCGGGAGAATTCACCGGATTCCACGTATGTCTCGATGCGAGTGATCGTCCACAAGGATCTGATCGTCGACCAGTGCTGTACCTGGGGATGCGCCGCGACAAGATCATCGAGCAGCACGGCGCTGCCGAGACAATCACTGTCCCGGGTGAGCCGGAGTCGCGCATCAGTGATCGTTGTCAGCGCCTCACTGATCGGTTGCGGAAAGGCTGACCTGACATGTCTGTTCCCGCCATGATCAGGTGGCGCCGAGTCGTGCTCGCCGGTCTCCATCTCGAGCCATTGCCACGCCAAGGACGTCGTTCCCGAGTGATCGAGGATGCCTCGAGCGCCCTCCCGGTCGAGCATCGCTGCGGCTCGATTGAGATGCTGCCGCGCCGATCGAAGATCACCAGCAGCAATTGCCGCCCAGGCCTGGATCTCAAGATCACCGAGCTGCGATGGCGGGGTAGGAGTCGCTGCTAGACCTATGCGATTCGCTCAGCATGGCGTCGACTGTGCTGCTATCGGCACCATCGACGAACAGACAGACTGCGTGCACCTGCTGCCAGGTGGTCCGGAGCCCTCGCAACGCTGCTGCCGAGCCATGTGTCACGCTCGCCACCGGCACCCGCCTCCAGCAGGCACGCCGCCGTCCGGGTGTCCCCTCGCTCTGCGGCCAACCAGGCTTTGACGAACGTGATCACCTGAGTCTCCAGCCGAGTCGCGGCCGGATATTCCCGCTCTGCGATCGCGGCCGCGGCAGCCAGAGCGTCCCGCCGAGCGCCGGTTCCCACCATCAGCAGTATCGATGCCAGCCGTACGCTCAGATTTGCTTCGAGATGGGAAGCGGGCAGCTGCGCCAGTGCATGTCGCACCCAGCTCCGGTCGCCGGTCGCGAGGGCGACACACGAGCCCGCCAGAATCGATTCAGCAAGCACCCCCCAGGACTGACCCTGCACAGCCAGCGGGGCGGCGCGAGCATGCTCGCCATGGCTGGCAAACCATTCAGCCGCCAGGGCGGACAACCGCCGGACCTCGCCCGAGGCCACGCCCATGAGTTCGGCAAGCAGCAGGGCACGAAACATCGGGTGGTAGCGATAGGGCCAGCGTCCCTCGGACGGTCGATTCAGAAAACCGGGCTGGACGCGCGCCCGTTCCAGCAGCAAGGCACTGTCAGACCGGCCGGTGAGCTTCTCAGCCAGTTCGGCATCGAGAAATTCACTGACTGAGGTCTGCAGCAGAAACTCACGAAGATCATCGGGGGTGTACGCCAGCGCCTGTCCCATCAGGTAGCTTCCGACTGCAGTGTCGCCTTGCAGCAGCGTGGAAAAGGCCTCGTCGGTGCGGGGCCCTCGAGACAGCGGAGTCGTAGACAGCCTGAGTCCGGCAGGCCAGCCTTCGGTGTGGACCCACAGCGCGTACGCCTGCTCAGCGCTGACCGCGATGTCGTTCGCCGCCAGAAACCGCCGTGTTTCATCTTCGTCGAACGCCAGCTCATCGGCTCGGATCTCGCGCACCTTGCCGGCCAGCCGAGCTTCGTGGAGCGCGAGGATCGGATCACTCCGGGTAGCGATCACCAGACGTCGATTCGCGCTCGCCCGGCGCAGCGCGTCCCTGAGCGGCCCGCTGCCACGAGCGTGCTCCATGAGGTGCAGGTCATCGATGATCACGGTCACGACGGAGAGGCTGAGCGCCTCGTTGACCTGCTGCCACAGCTGCCAATGATCAGGGGTCTCTGCTGGGTCGAGGCGGATCACCGGCCCGGTTTCTGGGGTCCACTGCCGCAGCAGCGTCGTTTTGCCATAGCCAGCCGGAGCGGATACGAGCGTGATAGGTGCCGCAGCGCCTCCAGCCAGGTGAAGGAGCCTACGACGAGTGATCACGCCGCTGTGAGAGATCGCCATCCTTCCGCCGGAAGGTCATTCGCCTGGTCGTCAGGGATGTCCGAGGCCGGGATCCCTGAATGCCGCAGCGATGATCGGCTCGTCGATCCCCCGAAAACGTGCCGTGTTCCATGCTAGGGGCGCTGCTATTTCACGTCCACCCTGCTCTTTGCCGGATTTCCACTAGCTCGACACCAAGATCCTGCAGTGCTTGGAGGGCACCATGAAGCTCTGCTTGATCGCGAAAGACTCCCACCAGAATCGGGGCGCTCGATAATTCCTCGACCTCAAGGCCCAGAGGTTCCAGCGCAGCAAGGAGCGCCTCCGTCAACTCACCGCGGACGCGCATCTCGTAGGTAAGGCGCTCAGCGCCTCCGTTCATGACTGGGGGTTCTGGTTGGTTCCGATCGAGGTTCTGATTGACATGCGGCCTCCACACATGTTGACCCGGCGAGTGGTTGGATAACCGCACAGTGCTCTCCGTTCGCCCCCTCAGGCATCACTCTTCAGGGGTGATCTTTGAGGATCGACCGCAATCGCATCGGAGGTATCAGCCGAAGCGTCACTGACGTCGACGACATCGGCGGGGCTCTCCGGCGCTGCACCTTCCGGCCCGAGTTCCTCCGGCCCCGTCTCCGGCAGCGGCACCTCCACCGCCGGGCTCGGCGGCCGACCGAGGAACTCGATGATCGCCAGCACAACGAGTACGCAGAGCGCCAGCACGATGATCACCTTTCCGGTCGGCTGATCCCAGAAGACCAGCACCAGCGCTGCGATCCCCAAGGCCACGAACTGCAGCACCCTCTTGTACCTGTAGACCCAGGCACCAACCGGTCCAGTGCGGAAGCCGGCTTTTTCAGCACCGCCTCGCAACCACGCAATACCTCTGCTCAAGCCAGCGCGAGTCCGGACCGCGGTGATCGACCGGCCGGTCAAGAAGCCGGCCAGCGCGACGATGAGGCCAAACACCAGCACCGTGCGCAGCCCGAGCCGGAGGAAGCGCACGAGGGTGTCGTAGAACGAGGCTGCAGCATCCCGCGTCAGCACGCCCAGAGGAAGCGCATTGAGGTAGAGCATCCGGACCAAGGCAATGCCGAGTCCGAGCGCCAACATGCCCGCAGCGAGTCCCAGTCCGACGCCTAGCAGGGCTCGGCGATGATCCTTGGCGACGTAGACGCCCACCGCTAGCAAGATCAAAACGATGACTGGCAGCCAGTTCCCGATCGCATTGAGCAGACTGAAAGCACTCTGCGCTTTCCCGATGGCATCCGACTGCAAGACCGTGAACGAGGGATTCACATCCGGAACGCGGCTTGCTAGGTCAAACCCTCTTTCGACCAAGCGCTGCTTGACCACCTGAATGAACGGACCCAAGTTGATTGTGACTGTGTCGTTCGCAATGGTGACGCCCTGCCCCGTTTGTCCGGTCAGCGCCGCGACCATTGCCTGATGGCCCGCTCGGTTAGCGCTCACCCAGGCGTCCGCGAACGCGTCGCTGGCAACCACTTTCCCAACCTCGGTTCGAACGAAGCTCTGCACCCCGCTCGCCATCGGTCCGGACAACGCATGCAGTGGGTCGGCCACCCTCGGAGGCAGCCCGCGCTCGGCGAGCGCATCCACAGCCTGGTTGGTGATCGCTTGCACATCGACGTGCGCGAAGATCTCGGCAGTGATCTTGTCTGCGACGGCACTCTGAATCGCGGGATCGCGCGCGAGCGGGGCGACGGTCGTCACGTAACGATCGGTATCGGTGACCAGATTTTTGGTCCATACGGCAACCCCTGCAACGGGCGCCAATATGCAGGCGATCACGATGAGCAAGGTGGCGACCACTGAACGCCACCGCTGCCGGGGCCGCCGGGTCGGTACGACGACCACCGTCTCACTCGGCGCAGCGGCGGCCGTGGCTTGCGAGCGCAGGCTTGCGACCTCAGCCCGAAGTCGCTCGAGCTCGGCCCGCTCCTCAGCACTCAAAGCGGCCTCCGGTACAGCGCTCGTGTCCTGGTCGCTCACTCTGGCACCATCCCTCCGCAGCACGCCAAGGGTCATCACCCCTGGTGGGTGACCTCCAACAGAAGTCGCATTTCCCTAAGGAAAGTGGTCACAAACCACACAACTTAATCGATTCAGTTGTCTTGTATGTGACCACTTTCGGCAGAGATTCGGCAGGGATGGGTGGCTCAGAGACCCGGCCAAGTCCCAGTCGAGTATCAATCCTCGGTGTCGGCGTCCTCCGCGGCCTGTTCGCCTCCGGCGGCCTTGGCATCTTGTTCGATCTGTGAGGTGTCGGCCTTGAGCTCTTTGGTCTCGACCTTCTCCGCGCCGTTCATCGCCTGCTTGATGTCGTCTTCCATCGTGGCGACGCCGACCACGACCAGCCCGGCTTGGCCTTCATCGAGGTATTCGCCAAGCTCCTTGAGGTCATTGCGGCTCATTCCGGCAGCCGCGTGGCCGCTGACCGCACCGAGGATGGCCCCACCGGCAGTGGTCGCGGCGAGCAGCCCGCCGCCGATGGCGGCGAAGGGGAACAGAGCCACGACAAGCCCGGTCGCTAGGCCGACACCGCCGCCCAGCACTCCGCCGACCCGGGTCGGGGTCTCATGCTTCTTGGTGATCCGGACTTTGCCATCCGTTCGCTTTTCGATCACCGCGGCGTCGTAAGCGTCCATCATGCCGGCCTGGGTGTGCAGGTCCTTGACCAGCTGATAGTCCGCCTCCGCCTGCTCGACGCTGGGGTACACGCCGACGTACGCGATGAAGGTATCGACCGCCATCTTTGTCTCCTTTGGGTGGGTTTGGGGCAGGTTGCCACGCAGCAAGGGCGGGAGTTAATTCGCAGTATCGGCCGGGGCCTGTCGAGGGTGCATCACCCTCATGGGGTGATGCCCGATGATCAAGGACTAGTCAAGTCTGGCCATGTAGCAGCTCTTACCCGACAGAAAGTGGGAAGCCGATGCCAGACTCGAAGCCAAACATTCTGGTGATCTGGGGCGACGATATCGGGATCACCAACCTGAGCTGCTACAGCGATGGATTGATGGGCTACCGTACGCCGAACATCGACCGGATCGCCGACGAGGGCATGCGGTTCACCGACTCGTACGGCGAGCAGAGCTGCACCGCCGGCCGGTCGTCGTTCATCACCGGCCAGAGCGTGTACCGCACCGGCATGAGCAAGGTCGGTGTGCCGGGCGCCGATGTCGGTCTGCAGGCGCGAGGACCCGACCATCGCCGAGCTGCTGAAGCCGCTCGGGTACGCGACCGGTCAGTTCGGCAAGAACCACCTGGGAGACCTGAACAAGTACCTGCCGACGGTGCACGGCTTCGACGAGTTCTTCGGCAACCTCTACCACCTGAACGCCGAGGAGGAGCCGGAGAGCCCCGATTACCCGAGCGAGGAGGAGTTTCCCGCGGCTGTACGCGCTCGGCCCACCCGCGCGGCGTGATCCGCACTGCTGGGCGACCGACGAGGACGACGGCGAGACGGACCCGCACTACGGCCCGCTCGGCAAGCAGCGGATCGAGGACACCGGCCCGCTGACCAGGAAGCGGATGGAGACGATCGACGACGAGACGACCGACGCTGCATCGACTTCATCCGGCGCCAGCACGACAGCGGCACCCCGTTCTTCGTCTGGATGAACATGACCCACATGCACGTCTACACGCACACGAAGCCGGAGAGCATGGGTCAGGCCGGGCGCTGGCAGTCGCCGTACCACGACACGATGATCGACCACGACAAGAACGTCGGCCAGCTGCTCGACCTGCTCGACGAGCTGGGCATCGCCGACGACACGATCGTCGTCTACTCCACCGACAACGGGCCGCACGAGAACACCTGGCCGGACGCGGGCACCACGCCGTTCCGCAGCGAGAAGAACACCAACTGGGAAGGCGCGTTCCGGATCCCGGAGATGGTGCGCTGGCCGGGCAAGATCCCGGCAGGGGTGGTCTCGAACGAGATCATCCAGCACCACGACTGGCTGCCCACCTTCCTGGCCGCGGCTGGCGACACCGAGATCATCGAGAAGCTCAAGGCCGGGCCACCAGGCCGGCGACAAGACCTTCAAGGTGCACATCGACGGCTACAACCTGCTGCCCTACCTGACCGGCGAGGAGGAGAAGAGCCCGCGCAAGGGCATCGTCTACTTCTCCGACGACGGCGACTGCCTGGCCATCCGCGCGGGCAACTGGAAGGTCGTCTTCATGGAGCAGCGCGCTCCGGGCACGCTGCGGATCTGGGCCGAGCCGTTCACTGCCGCTGCGGGTACCCAAGCTGTTCAACCTGCGGACCGATCCCTTCGAGCGGGCCGACATCACCTCGAACACCTACTACGACTGGATGATCCGCCGGGTCTTCCTGATCTTCTACGCAACGCCATCACGGCGAACTTCCTCGAGTCGTTCAATGAGTTCCCGCCGCGGCAGAAGCCGGCCACGTTCAGCATCGACCAAGCCGTCGAGAGGCTGAACCAGCTCGTCGCCAGTGACTGACATGGACTCGCAGCTGACGAGTTGGAATGACGGCCCGACGAAGTCCGCCATCACCGACTTCGTCGCCCGGGTGACCAAGGAGGGTGGACCCTCCTACGTCGAGCCCGCCGCTCGAGTCGCCGTCTTCGACAATGACGGCACGCTGTGGACCGAGAAGCCGCTGGTCATCCAGCTGGGCTTCACGATGCGCCGGTTTCGTGAGCTGGCCGAGGAGGATCCAGCGCTACAGACACAGCAGCCGTACAGGGCGGCGTACGAGGGTGACATGCAGTGGCTCAGCGAGGCCGTGGTGAAGCACTATCACGGCGACGACAGCGACATAAAGCTCTTGATGGTGGCCGTACCCAAGGCGTTCGAAGCGGTGACGGTTGAGGATTACGACCAGCGGGTCAAGGAGTTCTTCGGCGAAGCCGACAATCCCGGGCTCAAGCGGCCGTACCGGGAATGCGGTTACCAGCCCATGATCGAATTGTTGCGCTATCTCGAGGCAGCAGACTTTGCCACCTACATCGCGTCCGGTGGTGACCGCGACTTCATGCGTCCCGTTGCCGAAGACATGTACGGTATCCCGCCGAACGGATCATTGGTAGCGCGCTCGGTCTCACGTACTCCTCCGAGGGCGGCGAGTCTGTGCTGCTGTACAAGGGCGCGATGGACTTCTTCGATGACGGCCCCGAAAAGCCCATTCGTATCTGGAGCCGAATCGGCCGCCGGCCCATCTTGGCGTTCGGTAACTCCAATGGTGACGTGCCCATGCTGGCGTTCACTGGGACCCCAACCACGCAAGCGCTTCGGCTGTTGCTGCTGCATGACGATGCCGAGCGCGAATTCGACTACACGGACGGGGCAGAGCAAGCCCTGGAAAGCGCCAGCCAGGAGAATTGGACAGTGGTCAGCATGAAGAACGACTGGAACACCGTCTTCACCGACGCCACATGAGTGAGGATCTTTGCTGGATTCCAGGCCAGACCTATGCGATGGGCTCAGATCGTCACTACCCCGAGGAGGGGCCGGTCCGCCAGGTCAGCGTTGACGGCTTCTGGATCGAGGCACATCAGGTCACCAATGCCCAGTTCGAGGCCTTCGTCGATGCGACTGGCTATCTGACTATCGCCGAACGACCGCTCGATCCGGCCGACTTTCCGGGTGCACCGGCCGAAAATCTGCAGCCAGGATCGATGGTGTTCACTCGGACAGTGGGGCCGGTAGATCTTCGCCATATCAATCTGTGGTGGACCTGGACCCCTGGCGCGTCCTGGCGTTGCCCCGAGGGAAGCGGGTCATCGATCACCGGACGCCAAGATCATCCGGTAGTCCACGTCGGGTACGAGGATGCCGACGCGTACGCCGCCTGGGCCGGCCGCGAGCTGCCGAGCGAGGCCGAGTGGGAGGCCGCCGCGCGCGGCGGACTTGATCAGATGATCTTCATCTGGGGTGATCATCCGGAAGGGGCCAGCGACCAGCTTGCCAACTTCTGGCATGGCGATTTTCCTTGGCGACCCGACGGCGGTTACGGAGCGACAACACCAGTCGCATCGTTCCCGCCGAACGCGTACGGCCTCTACGACATGGCCGGCAATGTATGGGACTGGACTGCCGACTGGTACACCGACCGCCACCCGGACGAGGTCAACAAGCCCTGCTGCATTCCACGTAATCCGCGCGGCGGCGCGATCGAGAAAAGCTATGACCGGCGGCAACTGCAGTTCCGGGTGCCTCGCAAGGTGATCAAGGGCGGCTCATATCTCTGTGCCGACAGCTATTGCTTGCGCTACCGACCCGCCGCCCGGAGGCCGCAGATGATCGACACGGGGATGAGTCATATCGGGTTCCGGTGTGTGGTCCGTTCGCCGGATGCGCGTTGAGGTTGTCCTGGAGTGTTGTCGGCATTGTTGTGGGGCTCGGTTGCAGCCTCGTCACTGGTCATAGGGGCGGTCCTTGGGGTCGTACGGCGATGGGATATCCGCCTCATGGGGGCCGTTCTCGGTTTCGGCGCAGGAGCACTCATTTCGGGTGTCTCCTTCGAGCTCGTCGGAGAAGGATTGCAGGCCGCAGGCGGGGGTCCCGTCGCGGTGGGACTGGCCGCAGGGGCACGGGCCAGCCACGGCGTAGCCGCCGATCGTAGCGAGGGTGCACACCACGACATGAAGGCGGCCGGACGGAAATCCCACACGATCGTCCTCGTCTCGTCGGTGACCGCTTCACCGGCGCGGCCAATGGAAGTGCTGAATGTCAAGCGTTCCACTGACTGTGGTGTACGACTATCCAGCACTTACCCGGCGACGGGCTTGATCAACTGGGGACAAAGCCCAGAAGATCACTCCTCGGTGAAGACCTCGCGCAGCTTGGCCTCTTGATCGGCAGAGAGGTTGCTGGCGATCAGCTCGGCATTCGCGTCCTTGAAGGCGTCTTTGATCCGATCCACCACTGCATCGGAGCTCAGCAGAAACAGCGCTGACGTGCCAGGCGTGACCCGCTGCTTGACACCATCGATAAAGGAGTCCGAGATGCCGACGTCGGTCATCGAGCCGGCCAGAGCGCCGATGCCTGCGCCGATCGCAGCACCGAGGAGCGGTACGAAGAAGATCAATCCGAAGAGCATGCCCCAGAATGTGCCACCAAGCGCGCCTGCTGCCGTCATGTTGCTCAGCTGACGGGTCTTAGGCTTCTTCTTTCCTACCTCCCAGGAGACGACTGCAGCGTCCTGGATCTTGATCAACTCTTGAGACTGCAAAGCCTGCAGTTGCTGGCTTGCCTGCTCGGCACCGTCAACGGTGTTGAAGGCCCACGCGGTCAGTGTCGCCATAAGGAATGAGTCCCCTCTCTGTTGGAAATCACCGGCGGAGCCGATGAAGGCGCTCAAGGTAGCAGCATGGTGGATGCCACTGAGTGGGGCCTCCCTCCGAGAGGGTGATTTGGCTCGCGAGGCCGCGCGAGCCGCATCGATCAGCTCGGTCAATCAGCCGTGCTCCGGACTGCTGAGGTACAGGTGGAGCCGCTCGGAGCGCCGGCGCGCTATCTTCGCGGCCACCCTGGGCGCCCACGCAAAGGTGGTCAGGCTCACCGCGACCGACACTGCCGTACCGATCCAGAGATCAGTCGCATCCATCTGGTGGGGCGGATAGCCCTGATGGGCAATGATCCAGATGGTCAGGCTCGGCGTCAGCAGCACGATCGCAATAACAGGCACGATAAGGAACGGGACAAGCACGAGGGCGAGCCACCGAACCAACGCCGCTCGCCAGTCGGAACGGTGCCGCCAGCGCCACAGCAACTTCTGTGGGTGATAAGGCATCCAGATGCCGATCCAGGCGGCGACGCTCAACACGCCGAGCGGCAAGAACAGCAGGACCGTCGCGGCTGCGGCAGCGTCGCCGTAACGGTGCTGTACCAGACCGATCACGATCGCCACGATCGCGCCGACTGGCCCGACAATGGACCACATCACGATGTGTTTCGCCCGCAACCAGAGGCGTAATGCGGCCGGGTCGTGGAGCTGCTTGGCAGCCCGTACGGCGTCTCGGCCCGCGACATTGGTCGCCGGTGTGTCACCCAGCATCCACATCTCAAGGACGTACGGGAAAGCCAATGGGCCATGCAGCGTGAACAGCCAGTTGACGATGCTGTTGGGCAATAGGAACCAGCAGATCGTGACGAGCATGGCATTGAAGCCCACCGCGATCAGATCATCACGTCGCTCTGTAAAGATCCGCACGTATTCCGACTTGATCGCGGCTGATAAGTCGGTCAGGTCCAGCTGACTCGGCACGGCTCGATTGTGCTGCATCGAGCTGAGTGTCGTTGTCGATTTCAGCGCGCCCCGTACGTCGTAGTAGGGAAAGCACTATGGCGGGTAGCCCGCTTCGCCGACTGCAGGAGCTCGCGCCGGGACCGGGTTGTTGAGCAGCGCTGTTGCGGGCGACGAAGGAGGCGAATCCGGTGGGCTGCCCATCAGAGTGCAATCAAGGCCATTCAGCAGCGGCCGGCACGAGGCTGGCCGATGAGCCAATGAGGAGGACAAGATGGCGAAGTTCCTGTACCTGTACACCGGCGGCCAAATGGCGGAGACGCCAGAAGCTCAGGAGGCTGCAATGCAGGAGTGGACGAACTGGTTTGGCACACTCGGCGATTCCGTGGCCGACATCGGCAACCCGTTCGGCGCCGGGACGACGGTGAGCAACGGCGGTGTGAGCAACGGCGGTGGCTCCAAACTGGGCGGCTATTCGATCATCAACGCTGAGTCGCTGGCGGAGGCTGCGGGCAAAGCCAATGGGTGCCCGGTCTTGCAGTCCGGCGGCACCGTTGAGGTGTACGAAGCACTCGCCATGTGAGCGGTTGCTGCGCGCTGAGCTTGTCGAAGTGCTGGCCCTTGTGCTTCGACAAGCTCAGCACACATAGCGGAGTCAGCGCATGATCAGCTAATACAGGCCGAGCGCGCGCCCCCGTCGTACGGCGTCGGCACGTCTGGTGACCGACAACTTCTGGAACAGCGACCGCATGTGCGTCTTGACCGTGTTCAAGGACAAGACGAGATCTGCCGCGATCTCCTCATTGGAGCAAAACTCAGCCAAGCGCTTCAACACCTGCGTTTCGCGCCTGGTCAGCGGCACGATGCACGCTGTCTCCCAGGAATCACCCGCCCGGGTACTGGGCTGGACATTCGACGTCGCAACCTCGGGCGCGGACGCAAGAAACGCCGAATATCGGCGCGATAGGCCAGGCTCCTGCGCGACAAAGGATCGCAGCCATTTCCCCGCAGACGCAACGGTTACTCGCAGTTGTTCCCGTGCCGCTGTTCGCAACGCCCGATCCACCAGTACGTCGGCGCGATCATAGTTGCCCTGCTCAACGGCCACCTCAGCTTGAAGCAGCCAGAGCCGGACCTGAGTGCTCGGCGAGATCGCGAGGGGATCGGTTGGTACGCGTGCCAAGACCTCGGCACCGGCGCGGAAGCGGCCGGCGCACCGCAGTGCCCTGGCCAAAAGCAACCTGGCTTCGGCAGCGGCCAGCTCGGGCTCTTTGGCAAGGGTGGCGATCGCCTGCTCGACTTCATCAGCCGCCAACCACGCCTCGGCAGTGGCAACCTGGAACTGCTCGGCAAACCACTGGCTCGATGTCTGGTCATCGATCGCGCACGTTGGTCCTCGGAGCAACCTCAGTGCCGCCTCGGGTTCACCGGTAAGGATGGCCAGTCTCGCTTGCGTCAGTCGTTCAGTCGCCGCGAGTAACGGATCACCACGATCGGCAGCCGTGCTCAGAGCATGATCAAGACGCTGCCGAGCCTGTTCGAACTCGCCGCGTTCCAGATGCGTCCACGCCGTCGCCAGTTGCGCGAATTTCGCGCCACTCTCGCCGGTGTCGGCCTGGCGGTCGGTGAGCAGGCAGCTGGCATAACGGGTCGCCCGTCGCAGTTCGCCGGTGAACGCATCAAGCCATGACAGCTGCCCCGCGCAATCCGCCCGGATCCGTCGCTCAGCATGATCAGCATCGCCGTCGACCCACTGCCGAAAGCGTCCGGCCGCCCGCTCCAATGTCCACCAGGCAGTTGCGAGGTTTCCACGCGTCAGCTCAAAGCCGGCAGCGTAGTAGTCGATCAGTAGCGCCAGCTGCGGCGCGCGGGCTTGCTCCGAGGCGGTGAGCTTGATCATGAGATTCCGGGCGTCGCTCGTCTGCGCCAAGCCCTCGGCTGCAGCACCGCGCAGTCGTGCTATCGCCATAGTGATCAAGGCCACGCTGAGCAGGTCTGCGATCGGCGGATCAGAGACCCGGGCGAGCTCGGATCTCCCCCTGGCAAGCGCTGATTCCGCGATATCGATCCAGCTCCGGGTCAGCGCAGCCGCGGCAAGAAGCAACGGCTCGGATTCGGAAAACTCCGGCTGGGTCAGCACAAGCTGAACAACATCACTGTCTGAGCCCGCCAGGATGCGCGGGATGGCCAGCGATCTCACCAGTGCCCGGGCGGCCCAGGCATAGTTGCCATCGCAGACGGCATGGTCAATGACGGCGGAATCGGTTGGCGCAGCGTAGATCAGCACAATGCTCGACGTGCGATCTGTCTGGGAAAGCAGCGCCTCAAGATCATTCGGCGCGGCCGAGAGGGGGAGAGCTGTGAACGCCATCGGCAGTGTGTCCGCTGGGCTGAGCTTTTCTGCATAGACCATCGGTATGCTCAATCGGTGAGGAGGCTGGGTGCCTTCAGTAAGCCCGATCAGCCAGGGCCTGTCCTCACCTGTTGCCGTATCTCACCCGGGTGAGATACCTAGATCAGCAGCCGCTGGCGACCAATCATGACTGCCTCTGAGCGAGACCGTGCCCCGAGTTTGCGATACAGCGACAGAGTGTGCGTCTTCACGGTGTTCGGCGAGACGTAGAGCTCAGAGGCGATCTGACTCAAAGTCTGTGGGGTCGCGAGCTTGCGCAGAATATCGATCTCCCGTGCGGTGAGGCGCTCGCTCCGGAGCTCACCGTTCCGGCTCTCCCGCAGGCTTTTCCGGGCAGTATCCAGCCGGGCGATCATGGCCGTCATACCCTGCGGGTATCGCCGAATCATGTCTGCGGCCTCATCGAGGAGCTGCCGTCCTAGCGGGGGATCACCGGCCATCACGGCGACTCGGCCCATCACGAGCAGGTGGTGCATGGTCGGCCATGGGCTGAGCCCAGGCAGCTTCCTGCGTAGTGCCAGTCCGTGGTCGAGAGTTGTCATGGCGTCCTCCAGCTTTCCGGAGGCAGCCTGGCTTTGTCCGAACGCGGTGAATGCCAGAGCGATCTGAGGCAGCGCGTGCATGCTTCGGATCTCGACAACCTCCATGGCTTCCTCCGCCGCCTTTCGGCTGCGGTCGTGTTGGCCTAGCTCCGCGTGGGTCAGCGCCAGCATTGAAAATGCCGAGACGCGGATGAGGGCAGGCGCTGCCTCGCTGTGAGCGCCCCGAGGAAGAAGGTCAACGGCCGTGTTGAGATCACCCGCAACGTAGCTAGCGTGGCCAAGCGCAGTGTTGGCGACTCCATACCACCGCGTATTGCCATCAGTTTCCAGCTCAGCTGCTCGGCGGGCGGCAGCCAGCATCTCCACAGGTCCATCGAATCCGAACAACCCCTGAATGAGTGCGACGGTCGACTCCACGGATTGGGCTTCGTCGGGCAGCATGCCGTTATTGGACGTACTGCTGAGTTGCTTCAGGAGTTGCTGCATTTCGTCGATTTCACCGGACAATGCGGCCATCCAAGAAGCGGTGACCAGCGTGTTGACGTTTTCAGCGGCACCTGAGGCTCGCAGTGCTCGGACCCATCCGCGTACGGTGCTCCCAAGTCCCGAATCTACATATTCCATCCAGCTGGCCTGCACCAGCGCGGCCGCATCATCACTATGACCCGCAGCCAGCGCATGCTCGATCGCGACATCGACATAACCATTCTCGCTCAGCCACTTCGCAGCGCGACCATGAAGCATCGCTATCCGCTCCGGCTGCTCGGTTTCGAGTGCATTGCGCGCAACTGCACCGAAAAGATGGTGGAAGCGGAACCAGTGGTCTTGAGGGTCAAGTGGGATGAGGAAAAGGTTCGTATATTGCAAGTCGCGGAGAATTCGAGCGGATTGCTTCTCACCGGTCATATATTCACACAACGGCGCTGAGAATCGCTGAACGATCGACATATCAAGGATGAAGTTGCGTACCTCCTCAGACTGTCTACTCAGCACCTCCTCAGTGAGATAGTCACCGATAAAGCGATTGGTGCCAGTGAAATGATGGATGAAATCGTTTGCATCTGTGCGACCGGCCAATGAGAGCGCTGCCAAATACAAGCCCGCAGGCCAGCCTTCTGTTCGACGCATCAGCTCCCACATTGACTCGGTCGGTAACGTGACTCCGTCGGATGCCAACAGTGAAACCGCTTCCGCTACGTCGAATGCCAAGTCATCAGCGCGAATTTCCGATAACTGCCCGGCGGCGCGCAGCCGGCCAAGCCGAAGCGTGGGATCGGCCCGGGTAATCAACACCACATGAACCTGCTCCGGCAGATGCTTGATCAAGAAATCCATCTGCGCATGGGCTGCTGTCGAGCGGACAATGTGGAAGTCATCGATCAGGAGTGTGACGCCCGAGGCCAATTCCGCCATTCCGGAAATGATCTTCGGCAAAACCGCAGTCAGCATCTCGTGGCTGCCCGCGGCAATGAAACCGGCAATGTCGCGCGCAATAACGCAGCCTGCTCGGTCGAGAGCCGTGGCAATGTGCGTCCAGAGGCGTACCGGGTCGTTGTCGGCGGTGTCCAGAGACACCCACGCCATATTCGCGGGGCGGGCGGCGGAGGCCAGCCATTGGGTGACTGCGGTGGTCTTGCCGTATCCAGCAGGAGCGGCGATCAAGGTCACCGGACGTTGCGAAGCCTTCTCCAGTTCATCGACCAGGCGACTCCTCATCACCCACTCCGGCCGTGCCGGCGGAGGCCGAAGCTTGGCCTCCAGCATGAAGTCGATCGGTCGCCAGATTGGCTTGGCGGCATCCCGCCGGACTTCATACACCACGGCCGACCATCCCGAATTCGATTAGTCGTCATCATACGGCCGCGCGTAGGCGCCTTGCGGACTGAGACGGTTGTTGGTGGTTCAGGAGAAGCCGCCATTAGAATCCTCGTTCCACCGCGCCCGGCAGCTGCGGCATTCTCAAGACGAGCAAAGTCGCGTTCGTTCTTGTCGGCGTAGGCGGCGGAAAAATGGGCAATTGCTTGATCGAATGCGTCCTTGCCGCCGAGATAGGCCGCAATGGCGACCCGATCACCAGACCTTGCATGCCTGCGGTCGGATTCGCTTCGTCCAGAGGTTTTGGACGGTACGGCGCGTCTTCTGAGATTAGACGGCAGCCAGTCCGGGCAATCCTGGCTGCAGCGCCTGATGGGCGTACCAGACCACCATTGCTTTGCCCTGCGAATTCCCTCATTGCCCAGCGATAAGCGTTGACAGCTCAACACAACCGAGCGACGTTGTTTACCCGTGTACCCGTTATCGCGGCCAGCGATCTCGAGGCTGGCGGCAAGACGCTTGATATCCCATTTCGAATGGTCCGGGGTGGGTTTCGTCGAAGTCGTTGAGGTCGAACACCAATCGCCGCTCCGGTGAGGCGAATACGCCGTCGGTCCCTGTCACCTTGGAATATGCACCCCGCCCCTGAAGCTGCCTCACCCCGCTGGGTGATCAATCAACGCCGGTTGGTTTCGTCAGCCCATCACCATTCCCTCGGCCGCCGACGAGGGTTTGATGTCGGGCAGGCGGCTCATCCGATAGGAATTCCCAAGGCCGAGCAGTCCGGCAATGAGGGGGATCAGCAAAGCAACCTGAAGCGCTCTGGGCCGAGCCTCGGTGTTGATACGGACGATCTCATTCCGGATCTCGGGAGGTTCGCTCGCCAGGAGCTCGGTGAGATGGGTATTGCTCATCACTTCCGCATCCTCGTCGAGAGCCACCGCAACCCGCTCCTTGTCCGACGGCGGCAGCACGGTGCTGTCCTCGGACAGGTTGGTGAAACTGACCGCGAGCGTGGCAAGCATGATGGCGCCGGCGAATGCCAAGCCGAAGGACAGCCCGAACGATCCTGCCGCCGAGTTGACTCCGGCGGCCTCGCTGACTCGCTCCTCCGAGATCGGCGCAAGTGTGTAGTTGTTGAGCTGCGAGACGAGGAGTCCAAGGCCGGCTCCGGCGATCACCAGCGGACCCAGCAGGTACCAGCCGGAGGTTGCCCGGGGAATGATCGGGATCAGCAGGGCGATCCCGATGCTGAACAAGGCAAATCCCATTCGAACGATGGTGCTGGGTCGACGCGCACCAGTCCTCTTTCCCGCAACCATCGCGACGGCGAACATGCTGAGCGAGAGCGGCGCGATCGACAGACCCGCTTGCATGGCGTTGTACTCCAGCACCATCTGTAGATAAATCGGCAACGTGATCATGGCTCCGCCGAGAGCGATCTGCTGCAGCATCTGCTGCGAGATTCCCAACTGGAAGTGCTTGGACCGGAAAAGATCCGGATCAATCAGAGTTGGTTTTTCAGCTCGCTCGCGACGTATCAGCCAGCTGGCCAATCCACCAAGCGCGATTGCCCCGCCCACCAAGATCGCCAGCACATATCCTCCGCCTTCCTCCCAGACCAGGATGCCGAGCACGATTCCGCCCATCCCCACAACCGAGAGGACCGCTCCGACGACGTCTATCGTTCGGCTTCCGGTGTAGGGCACGTCATGGACCAGCTTGATGCCGCACAGCACGACGATGATGATCACTAACTCGAGCAGGAAAGCGATTCGCCAGGAGAAGAAGGTGGTGATGAAACCGCCTATGAGGGGCCCGACGGCCGCTGCGATCGCAGCCGCTGCTCCGACCAGGGCATAAACCTGCTTCTGCGCCGTACCGGAGAAGTTGCCATGGATCAGCGATTGCATGGAGGGCAGCAGCAGTGACGCGCCGATACCGCCGATGATGGCCCAGAAGAAGACGATCGCGAACAGGTCCTGCGCCAGCGTCATGGCTGCGGCGCCGATTGCGTATCCGAGCAGGCCGAGCACGTACGCGCGCTTGCGGCCGATGAGATCGCCGACCTTGCTGCCGATCAGGATGAACGCCGCAGAGACTAGCGCTTCCAGCGCTATCGCCGACTGGACGCCGCTCACGGTCGTCTCGAGATCCCGAACGACGGCCGAGATCGACACGTTCATGATCGAGGTGTCGACCACGAGTACGAACATCGCCATAGCCAGCAAGATGGCGAGCGGCCGGTTCATCGGTGATTCATCGGTGACGTTCACGTGTTCGGCTTCGGTCACATGAGCCTCATATGCGATTGGGACATTTGGACGAAGAGTTCGAGCTGCTGGTTGGACCAATCGATCCTCCCGCCGATCGGGCCTGACCGATTCACCCGTACAGGGTGATCAGCGATGCCCGCTGCGAGACCTACCGTCATTGAAGAGCTGTCGATTCGATTCGGATCGGACGGGAGGCATCCGGTGGCGGTGTATCAGATCACGCTGCACAGTGCACCGCCCGCCGCTCTGACATCCAAGTTCCCGGCGATCACCTTGCACGCAACTCCGCCAACCACCATCTTGTATAGGCGCGCAGCAGAACTCGCGGACGTGGACAAGCTCATCGAGCGGCTGCGCTCTCTCGGGATCACACCGCTCGAGGTGCATGCATCATCCCGCAACTGCGAATTTCGGATCGAGGGCCTGCTGGGGGAGTCGGCCTTACGCTACATGGAGTGGGCAGTTCGGCTTGATCAGGAACGAACGATCATTCGGGTTGCGGCGGCGCCAGTGGAGCTGCAAATGATCTTTAAGGAACTCGCCAAAGTGGGAATCGGGATCGACCACATCATTCGCCATCACGGGACCTAAGGCTCTCCCCGGCGGTATCGGCGGTTACTACTACGCTGACTGTCATATCGGCGACCGGACATGGCAGCAATCGTGGCATGCGTCCGCCACGCGGACGACTGTCCTCCCGCTGTGTCTGGGTAATGCGGCCCTGCGGCGCTGGCCGGAGACCGCCTTCCGGGCAACTGTCTGATGACGTCTCATGTCTCACCGGGATCCACGTCGCGGCGAATCTCGATGAGGTCGATGCCGGCCTCCCGTAGCGAGTCAATGAGGCCCCAGAGCGCGGCATCATCAAGCTGGGTCGCGCGGAGCACCGTGCCGCCGGGTTCCACCGACTCGATCTGACGGAAGTTTTCGAGCAGCTCAATGGGCACCGTTCCCGCAACTCGTATCTCGTACGTCGACTTGCCCATCTGCGCCTCGATCTGTGCGTCGCTTGACTTCAGCCACCATGCCTGCACGGTGCTCTGGGACACTTCACCCGCCCCGGGTGAATCAAGGGGCCGCCGCACCGTTTGGCAGCTAATCACCCCGCGCGGGTGAGGTTCGCCAGTCCTGAGTTGGCACAGCATGGTCCCATCCCGACGTTGCGGATCGAGGACCGATGTCGACCTACCCACTGATCGCCGATCACGGCTTGATCGGAAACCTGCAGACCGCGGCACTGGTCGCAACAGACGGCACCATCGATTGGTTCTGCGCCCCCCGCTTCGATTCGCCCAGCATCTTCGGCTCGCTGCTGGATCATGATCGCGGCGGCCATTTCAAGATCAAGCCGACGGCCGACACCTTCACGAGACGGCAGCTCTACTATCCAGACACTGCCATCCTCGTGACTCGATTTCTGACCGAGGCGGGTGTCGGGGAAGTCGTCGATTTCATGCCGATCAGGAGGGCCACGGTGGCCTCCGACCGGCATCAACTCGTACGCATGCTCCGCTGCGTACGGGGTGAGATGACGTTCGCTCTGGACATCGCTCCGCGGTTCGACTACGGCCGAGAGGCCCATGAGTTCCACGCCATCGGTGAGGATGCCGTCGTCTTCGAAGGTGCCAAGACGGTGATGTCGCTGAGGATCGTTCGCGAGCCGGAGGATGAGCGACTCGCCCAGTACCACATGAGCTCTGCGGGAGATCTGCACGCCGAGCTGACCCTGGTTGCCGGCCAATCGCGCGGGGTGATCTTGGAGACCGGTCAGCCGGAGGAAGCGCATGCAGTACGGGTCTCGGAGGTGTGGCAGCTCTTCGATGAGACCGTTCGTTTCTGGAGATCTTGGCTCGCGCACTCGACGTACACCGGTCGATGGCGGGAGACGCTGCAGCGCTCCGCGATCACTCTCAAGCTCATGACGTACGCGCCGAGTGGTGGAATCGTCGCAGCGCCGACGGCCGCGTTGCCCGAGCAGATTGGCGGCGAGCGTAACTGGGACTACCGGTATACGTGGGTTCGTGACGCATCGTTCTCGATCTATGCGTTGCTCGGATTGGGATTCACCGACGAGGCTGCGGCACTGGGGCGCTGGCTCAGTGACAGGGTCCACGAGGGAGTCGGCGGTGAAGGTGGCCCGTTGAACATCATGTATCGCGTCGACGGTTCGAGTGATTTGACCGAAGAGATTCTGCCGGATTGGGAGGGATATCGCGGATCGAGTCCAGTGCGGATCGGGAACGGTGCCGCGGACCAGCTACAGCTCGATATCTATGGCGAGGCGATCGACAGCCTCTATTTCGCTGGCCAGCGCGGAATTGAAGCCGGCCACCAGGGATGGCGGCGGATGTCCGAGGTCTTGAGCTGGCTGACCGACAACTGGAACCAGCCGGAGGAGGGCATCTGGGAGACCCGAGGCGGCCGGCAGGACTTCACCTACGGGCGCCTGATGAGTTGGGTCGCTTTCGATCGGGGCATCCGGCTGGCTGAGCAGCGCGGCCGTCCCGCGCCACTGGAGCGGTGGCGTACAGAACGAGATGCGATCTACGAGCAGATTATGGATGCTGGCTGGAGCGAGGACCGGCAGGCATTCGTGCAGCATTCCAAGACTGACGTGCTGGACTCTTCGCTGTTGCGTATGACATCGGTCGGCTTTATCTCAGCGAAGGATCCGATGTGGACCTCGACCCTGGACGCCATGGAGCGTGAGCTGGTGACCGATAGCTTGGTGTACCGCTACGATCCGGGGGCTTCCCCTGATGGGCTGCGAGGTGCTGAGGGGACCTTCTCGTTGTGCACCTTCGGCTACGTCGACTCGCTAGCCAGGGCGGGTCAGGTTGAGAAAGCGCGCAACACCTTCGAGAAGATGCTGACCTATGCGAACCACCTGGGCCTGTTCTCCGAGGAAATTGCACTGACCGGAGAACAGATCGGCAACTTCCCGCAGGCCTTCACCCACCTATCGCTGATCGATGCCGCGCTCATCTTGAACAAGGAACTCGACAAGAAGTGAGCCAACCGAAGCAATCTGTCGACTACTTCCCTCGCCGCGACTCAAAAGCGAAGAGGACAGCGAACACCAGCACCAGCGCTACGACCTGAGCTGCGGCGGCCCAGAGTCCCACGGCGACCGTGGCGAGGGCCGGAATCGCAGCAACCGCTCGGGGCCCAGGACGCCCGATCCGCAATCGCTGCCGAAACCACGCATCGCTGACGAGGTAGAGGGCCGCGCCACCGCCGATCGCGACGGCGTGCCCGAGGTCGAGGGAGTGGAAGGGGTCGTGGGCACTGGCCTCGAGACCAGCGGCGATCGCGATCACGCCCAGCAGCAGCCCCAGATCAGCATGACCGAACGCTTGGATCGACATCCGGCTCCGAAGCTCTGGCGGTGCGGCGCTGAGCGCCTGCTCGGCCAGGGTGTCGTCGCCACCGAAGTAGGTCCACCACAAGCAAGCGGACAGGGCCAGCCCGAGTACCGCGACAGCCGCGACTGAGGGCCCGAGCTCGAGCTCACTGAGACCGAGGGCCAGCGCAACCAACGACTCGCCGATGGCGATGATCAATACCAGTCCGTGCCGTTCGACAAAGTGCGCAGCACCGATTTCGAAGCCGCCGGAGAACGCTCGGTACGGCGACACCAGCCACCAGACCAGCGGAACCAAGATCCACAAGACGAGCTGAGTAACACCGCCTAGCGCCCCGCCAACCAAGATCAACACGGTGCCAGCCACGTTGATCAGCCCGACTCGAACCAGATCGCTTGCTGAGCGCACCCGCTGGGTGCGGGTGAACAGTCCGATATGGACCAGCACCACAACCGCGTACGCAAGGCCGAACGCCAGCCCGCCGCCGTCGAAGGCATCGGGCACGGTCAGCGAGACGAGCAGGAATCCCGCCATTCCGCCGAGCAGCACCAGCCGCCGCGCCGCGGTGTCGGCAGCCACGGCGTTGGTGAGCCACGCGTAGCCGCCGTACATCCAGAAGATGATCGCCAGCAGTACGGCAACCCGCAGCAGGTGCAGTAGGTCAGGATCATGGACGAGCAGCCTGGTGAGCTGAGTGATCGTGAACACGAAGACAAGATCGAAGAACAATTCCAAGGTCGAGACCCGCTCGATCCGATCTGGTCTGGTCGCTGTCTCTTCCGTTGGCGTGCCTCTCTTGAGTCAAGTCCGCGGCCGACGGTACCAAGACGGAGCTGGTCGCGTGGGTCCGGTGTAGACAGAGATTCGTGACCGACGCATGGACTGTTGCGCTACTTGTGAGCACGGCTCTCCATGCCGGTTTCCAGCTCATCCTGATAGCGCAGGCTTCTCACCTGCGACCGATGGCGCACGGTCGCCGCTGCGTTGGCACTTGCCGGCGCCGTGCTGTTGGCGATTGGGTAATGCCGCGGCTAGCCGGTCAGGCTACTGCTGCACCTCGCCGCCGGCGGCGCCGCCGAAGCGGTCAGCGCCAGTGGACGGTACGTTGCCCGCCCCGGGACGCCAGGACCGTAGCGAGCCACCGGTCAACGGGATGACATTCACCATTCCATTGGGAAACTCCACGTCGTCCGGCACTCCGACCAAGATCGAACGCTCGGCCGCACCAGCCACGTAGCCGAGTCCTTCGCCGAAGTGATCTCCTGCTGCGGCGGTGCCGTCGATGCCTGTGGAGTTTTGGTCGTAGGTCGTCTCGGAGCCAAGAGCATCGAGCGGGAAGATCTGTACCAGCCCGGTGTCAGTGGCGGCCCCGTCCTCGAACGGAGCGGACACCGCTAGTCGGGTCTTGGTGTCACTCAAGCCCGGCGGTGCCAGCACCACGCGTCGGCCGAATTGATCACCGGCCTCGGAGGTGTCCGCCACACTGGTGGTGTCCTGGGTCAGCCCCTCACCGGGTGTGATGGTGGTGCCGTTGGAGGAGAAGAGCTGCACGCTGCCGGCATCGGCTGCGGTGCCGATGTCCTCGGAGGGAATTCCGACCGCCAGCTGGGTCGTGCTGCCGGCGCGTACGCTGTCCAGCACCTGGCCGAAGGCGTCATTGTTCTCGGGGGTGCCGGGAACTCCAGTGGAATTTTGGTCGTACGCCTGCCCGGCGACGGCTCCGGTGTAGAGATCGTTGATGATCGTGAACGCGCCGCCGTTGCTGATCGCGGTGGAACCGGAACCCAAGTCCTCACCCGGGAGTTCCCACGGCAGCATCCACCCGGTTGGACGTGCCAGCGAGCTGACCAAGCGTGATCGCTTCCCCGAACCGATCGTTAGCCTCCGCCGCTCCCGGGATGCCAGCGGAGTCTTGATCAATAGCTCGCGGGTCATTGAGGCCGGCGGTGAAGAAGCCGGCCCATCCGGCGTCGTTCGCACCGGAGACATTGCCCCCGGGAACGCCGACAGCCACCATAGGCAGGTCGGAGCCGAGCTCATTGGTGGCGTCTACCGCGAAGCCCAGTTGATCATCGGCGGTGGCGGTCCGGCCAAAGTCGCTCTGAGTCAGCTCAGTGGAGGATCGGCCCTTACCGAGCCCACTTGACGAACCCCAGATGACCTGCGCCAGTCCCGAATCAGGCACGACCGCCGACGTCCTCGTACGGCGTACCGACCAGCAGATCGGTGAAGCCATCGTTATCAAGATCAGCGGCCGCCAGGTTGGTCCCGAATCGATCATCGGTCGAGGGGTCATCGTCCACGGAGTCTCGAACCCTGCACGAGGGTGTCGACCGACCCGCCGCCGATGGTGCTGCCGCTGCCGTACATCACACTCACTTGGCCTGCGTCGGTGACGCCACCGGGGTCGGCGTACGGATCGGCAACCACGGCGTCGGAGAAGCCGTCGCCGTTGAAGTCCGACGAGGCGCCCTTAACGGCGGGCTTCTGTTGAATCTTGATCATCTTTGCTACCGATGGAACGCCAGCGTCGTCGGTAATGAAGAGCATGTAGTAGCCGGCCGGCGCGATGTTGGAGGTCTTGGGCGCCGTCGCGGTGATGGTGCTGCCTGAGCGGGTGAAGTTCAGCGGTACGTACCGCTGGCCTTGATCTTGGCTGTGCGTGGCCGCGCCGAGGCGTACCAGCCCAACTTTGGCGATCGATGCAGCTTCGTCGGAGTCGATCTGGAAATCTTGATCATAAGTAGCGGTGGCAGGCGCACTGTCGATTACTGGCCTGCTGGCCTTTTGCCCGCTGCCGTCCTTCTTGTAGAGATAGGGCGGCTCGAAATACTCGATGTTCTTTTCCAGGTATCCCGCGCTGACGCAGGAGGCGCAGACTCCTCCGCCGCCGGTGAGCACTCGGCCGTCGGGCAGCAGGGTGGCGCTGGAGTGGTATTGCCGGACCCGGCTGGCGCTGGACAGCACCGTCCAGTTCTCCGTCTTTGGATCCCATCGCTCCGCGGCGAACACGGGGTTATTGAGGTCGACGTTCGCGTTGGTCGCCTTGCTCATTCCGCCGGTCGCGAGCACGCTACCGTCAGCGAGAATGGTGAGGCTGTGTTGCCGCCGACCAACCGACATAGAGCTGGTTTGAGTCACCGAGGTGCTCGGCGTCGTGGTGCTCGTGCCGTTGACATCGACGATGTAGGCGGTCTTGGTCGGAACGTGAGTTTGGCTGCCCTCGGTAATGTCCCCGCCGCCAGCTACCAGCACCTTGCCAATGTCGTAGGTAGCAAAGCCGCCGTAGGTGCGATTGATGTTGTCCCGCGCTTTTGTCGCGGCGATCGCTCCCGTGCCGCTTGTGTCGATGGTGTTCATCTGGGTGACCGGACCCATCAACTCGACCTGCCCATTGGGCCGGGTGGTCAGGAATGCGTAGAACCGATCGCTGTAACCGCTGGCGTTGCTCAATTTGCGAAGCGTCTTGTCGGTTTGATACACCTCCGGAACCGCCGGACCGCCGCCAACGATGACCGCCTCGTTATTGCCGAGAGCCTGAACCGCGGGATACCAGCGGGCAGCTGCCATATCCGGCCCGCGGCTCCAGGTCTCGGTCTGCCAGTTGAAGAGGTGAGTCTGCACGATCCCGTCGAGCGCAGCATTCTTGTTCCCGCCCGCGACCAGCACGTTGCCATCGGCAAGTTGGGTGTATCCGGCGCAAAAGATGTTGTAGCCGCTGACGTCAATACGCTTGTAGCTGTTGTTTGTGGGATCCCACACCATGACGCGGGTGAAGTTATTGGTCGGCATCGACTCCGGTGCGCTCTGTCCCACCGAATCCCACATCAGCACCTTGCCGTTCGGCAGGACTGCCTGGAAGATCGGTACGACTCCCACTTTGCTTCCTTGGTCGGTGGGGATCACCGAGCTCCAGGAGCCGCCCTGGCCGGGGTCCTGGGCCGCGGCAGCCGAGACTTTGGCGTTCGCTACGTTCTGATCTTTGCTAAGTCGGCCCGGCGTGGTGCCGGTAGCCTTCTTGATCTTGGCCGCCTTGGCCGCGGTATCTTTTTCGATCTGCACGATGGAGGTGCCGGCGAGATCTTCCTTAGCGTGATCAGCGTCAGTCTCGTTACCCTCGCCAGGATGGGCTACCGCTGTGCCGGCCCCGATGCTTGCGCTCATGATCAGGCCGGTCAATCCGGCCAATGCGCTCGCTCGCAAGTATCTGCGCCACATGTCTACCCCCCGAGTGCCACGACGGACGCGTCCGGGTAAGTATGCAGTGATTAAGTCGGTCGGGCTGGGATTTCTGCCTAATTGGGCTGGGTGGTGTGCTAATCGGGCTGAGTCGATGTTCCATTCGGTGGCGGTCTCGACATGGCCTGAAGGAGCGATGACGTGCAGGGCGTGCTGGCCGGATTTGCCACGATCGGGATCATCATCGGCCTCGGTTTCCTGCTCGCCCAGCTGAGGATCCTTGACGCGACCGCGCTGGGCGTGCTGACCCGGGTGGCTTTCTATGTGGCCAGCCCGGCGCTCATGATCACCGTGCTCGGTGGCACGGATGCGCACCGGCTACTCTCGGCCAACCTGGTCGCATCGCTCGGCAGCGTTGCGGTGGCCGCAACCATCGCCGTGCTGGTGGCCCGGCTGCTGTGGCGGCGAGAGGCCGGCGACACGGTGATCGCGACGTTCTGCTCGGCCTACGTCAACGCAGGCAACCTCGGCCTGCCGATCGCCGCGTACGCACTGGGCGATGCCGCGCTCATCGCGCCGATGCTGCTTGCCCAGCTGCTTATCTTGCAACCGAGCGGTCTGGCGGTGCTCGATGCGATCACCTATGTACCGAGCCCCGGCATTTCCCGAGGTCGGCTGCTGCTGATCCGCCTCAGTCAGCCGCTTCGCAACCCGCTTGCGTTGGGATCGCTGATTGGATTGGTGCTGGCCCTCACCGGGTTCAAGCTGCCGTTGATCATCAACGCGCCATTGACTCTGGTCGGCGGCATCGCTGTGCCGGCCATGCTGTTGGCGTACGGCATCTCCCTCCGGCTTGGACCGCGGCCCGGTTCCGGCGAGCCACCGATACAGATCGCCACGCTGGTGTCGATCAAGCTGGTCGTGCAGCCGATTACGGCCTATCTCATCGGGGCGTACGCCTTGGGCCTGGTCGGTCGCGATCTGCTTGCCGTGACCGTGATCGCCGCGCTCCCCACTGCCCAGAACGTCTTTACTTTCGCCATGCGTTACGACCGCGGCGTGATCTTGGCGCGGGACATGATCTTCGTAGCCACGCTGCTCTCGGTGCCGGCGATCTTGATCATCACCTGGCTGCTGGCCTACTGAGGGTTCTGCTACGCGGCTCGTCCGGTGGGTAGTGGTTGGTCGATGCATCGGTAGTGTTCGGCGTCGGGCATGGTCCAGTCGACGCCGTGATCGTCTCGGTGTGCGGCATGCCAGGCGAAGGTTTTGCCGCGGTGGTGCCGGCGGCAGAACGGATCCATGTTTCGGCCGGAGGTTTCGCCGTGCGGTCTTGGTTGGTGGTGATCCAGGTCGCACCGGTCGGCGGGCACGGTGCAGGTGGGGAATCGGCAGCTGCCGGCCCGGATGTTGATGGCTTCGGCGAGCCGGGCGGAGGGGCGGCGGCCGAGTTCGGTGACATCGAGGAGCCGGCCGCCGTTGTCGGTGAGCAGCCGGGTGAACAGCACCTGGTCCCCAGCGTTGCTGGCTAACGCGTCGCTGATCTGGTCCTTGAGGATCTCGCCGGGGATGAAGCCGGATCGGTCGGCCAGCTCACCAGGCGCGTCGCTGGCGTCGAGCAGGCTGGCCAGCGGCACCACGATCACCGATCCGGATGGTCCGCGGCCGCCTGATCAGCCGCGGCCTCACCCTCGGCCCAACACCCGGCCCAATGGTCGGCATCGGTGGGGTGGTCGGGTCGACGGGTTCCCCGGTCGGCTGGCCGTCCGCGTCGAGGCGCTGCAGATGGGTGCCGAGGAGTTCACCGGTGTCGGGATCGATGTCCTCGACCTCCAACCAGCCGCCGCCTGACCGCCGCTGCGGATCCCCCGCTGTCCTCGGAGAGGTCTTGATCGTCTCCCTCCTGCGCGGACGCTCCGCTGTGCTCGGCGACGTCTTGGTCGTCTGCCTCCTCTGCGGACGCGCCGGCTTCCTGGCGAGGTCCGGGTCCTCTCCCTCCTCTCCCTCCTTCCTCTCCCTGCTCTTCGTCCTCGTCTTCTTCGTCCTCGGGTTGGTCGTCGAAGGTGATGCGGCCGAGGAGCAGGTCGGCGAATAGGTCGGCGCGGCGTTGCTGGTCGGTGCGCGGATCCTCCGCGCCCAGGCTTCTGGAGGTGGCGGCGAGCAGGGCGTCGATGGCGGCGGCGTCGACGGCGGAGACCTCGCCGGTGACATAGCCGATGCCGTCGGTGCCCTGCACCACGGTGACCCGCCGTTCGGCTAGGGCGCGGCGGTGCCGCTGGGCGAACGCCAACGGTTCGAGTTGCACGACCAGCCGCAGCAGCCACACCTGCAGCTGTTTCGGCGACCGGGTGTCCGCCGCGTCAACGGCCTGCTCGTCGATGGCGGCCAACGTGGCGGTTTCGGTGACCCGCCTGGCGACCCGGTCGATGACCCGCATCTGGTCGGCGTCCATGCTCGCCGCGTCGGAACGCCTCCCACACCGTCGGCAGGCCGGCAGCCATCCGGCGGGCCCGGGCGACCAGGCAACGCACCTGGTAGGGCTGGTCGCGCAACATCAGCGCCAGCTCATCGGCGGCGAACTCGCCCGGTTTAGCCCGGCTGCGCCGACCCGACCCGACCCCGGCCGCGATATCGCCGGCAATCCGCGCATCGGCATACCGCACCGACTGCCTCGGCCAGCCGCGCCTGCGCCATCGCCGCATCCCGACGCGCATCCAGCCACCGCCTCCCGAGCCATGCATGTGTCGTCTTGATCGTCCCCCGTCATAACTTCATGCTCCCAGCCACCACTGACACTTTTCGAACATACAAGCGAGAGACGCCGTGGCGCCGGCTCTTCTTGCCGATCACCGCTGCGCTGCCTAGTGTGAGGAGCAAGATCACCCCAGCAGGGTGCCTTTGCCAGAGGGGCAGGCCCATGAACGTCGTACGCGTTACGCCTAACCAGGGCACATCTACGGTGCCAGGCCCCGTGCTATTCGCCCGTTACGCGTTCCCGCCGAACTCACACGGCTATTGCGGCCCCGGCGATCATGAATCGTTCTTCTCATACGGCGTCGCCGGCGCCGACGATCGGGGTCTGCGCGAGCTCGCCCGGCAATTCGCGGGGGCTTGGCCGTACCTGGAATTGATCGCCGCCGCCACCGGCCTCTCCGATCCGCTCGATGCTCGTGTCGTTGAGGCCTACTGGGTTGGCAGTCCGCGCCTCGAGGGCGTGAGTACTCGCGCCGTTGGCAACTCGATGGAGGAACGCTTCCGTCGTACGACCGGGGCCAAGTTTTCGACGTTGAGCACCAGCGTGCTGGCTGGTGGCGTGCCACACCACAGTTTCGCGGTGTTCTGCATCTATCCCTGGACCGGTCTGCTGAGCGACGGACGCAAGGCCGCGAACGCCCTGATGGTTTTGGATCGCTGCCGCATCCGCTGGGGCCAAGTGCAAGCCGTGACCGGCGACCAGGTCGTCGTCGAGTCCCGCCCGCTGACGTGGGACGGTCGCCGACTAGGTCTTGGCGAGCCCACATCTGAGTCCGTGGTGCGAGCCATCGACGGGGTCAGCATGATCGGCGAACTGGCACCGGGGGATTGGGTATCGCTGCATTGGGAGTGGATCTGCGATCGGCTCAGCGATCGCCAGGTGCAATACCTCCGGGACTTCACGCTGCGGCATCTCAAGATCGTTAACGAGGGCAACCTGCACTCGGGTCCGGCGGCATTGCTCGGCACGTAACTGCAACGTTAGTGATCATCCGGCAGCGGCCAAGCATGATCAAGAGACCAAGTGATCTTCTCGCCACGCTGATGAGTCGGCGCCGCCAGACTCCGTAGCAAAAGATCACCTTCGGCAGTCTGAAGGGCGTAGTCGGTGTAGGAACCCCGGAACCAGACGTCCGCCACGACGCCCGCTCGGTCACCGCCGAACCGCACCCAGTCAGGCCGGACCAGTAGCGGCCCGGCCGCACCGGACAAGATCGACACCGGACCGGTCAGCCTCGCGGCCGCTGCGCTCACCGGTTCTGTATAGAGCTGCTGCGGCGTACCCACCTGGATCAGCCGACCCTCGACCAAGAGCGCGACCCGATCCGCCAGACCTAGTGCCTCGGCGGCGTCATGGGTCGCATAGATCGCCGCAGCCCCTGTCTCGCGGCGCCGTGCCGCGATCACGCCCAAGAAGACATCCCGGAGATGTGCGTCGAGATGAGCGGTCGGCTCGTCGAAGAGATAGAGCACCGCTTGCCGGGCGAGCGCCCGACCGAGCCCGACCCGTTGCTGCTCGCCACCCGAAAGCTGAGCGGGCTTGCGATCCGCGAGCGCGCCGATCCCGAGCCGGTCCAGAATCTGCTGCGCTTGGGCCCGAGCCGCCTCCCTGCGCAGGCCGCGCCGTCGCAGCGGGTACGCCACCGTGTCCAGCGCGGTGAGGTGCGGCCACAGTCCGTAGTCCTGGAAGACAAAGGCGACCTCTCGCCGTTCGGGTGGATCAGCGCGGTTCGGAGTTGCGACCAGACGCGTACCCAAGGCGATCTCGCCGCTACGGATGGAGATGAACCCGGCGATCGCGTTCAGCAAGGTTGACTTGCCCGAGCCCGATGGGCCGAGCAGGGCCAACACTTCACCCTCACCGACCGAGAGGTTTACCGAATCGAGAACTGTTGTCGGGCCGTACGCCACTGTGAGGCCGCGGACGTCGAGAGCGTCAGGCACGGGCCCGCCGGGTGATTGCCCACAGCGCGATAGCGGGCAGTACAACGACCGCGGTCACCAGCACCGACAGGGCCGCCGTGACGCCGACTCGTCCAAGATCGGCACTGTTGAGCACCACGACGGCAAGGGTTTCGCTGCCCGGCCCGTAGAGCAAGCTCGACATCGTGACCTCATGCAGAGCGGTGAGAAAGCACAGCGCCCACGCGGTGATCATCGCGACGCGGAGCAGCGGTAGGGCGACAGTGCCCAAACCGGTGGCTAGGGTCGCGCCGCTGACCCGGGCTGCACGGAGTCCTTCCGGAGGCACCCGGTCGACCGCAGCTGAAATCGGGCGATGCGCCAGCGTCCACAGCTTGGCAAGGTACGCGAGAAGGATGATCACCACGGTATCGGCGAGCCACCGGCCGTACCCGAGCAACATACCGATCGCCACCGTCGAGCCGGGAAGCACGAGTGTGAGTGTGATCAACACGCTGACCCCTCGACCCGGCCGGGTCCGACCTAAGGCGGCGGTGATCAGCCCGAGGACGAGCAAGATCGACGCGGCCGTCAGGGCAAGCACGATGCTTCGGCCGAGCGCCGCACCAGTGCGTGGGGTCAGCACCTCAGCGAAGTTGTCCCAGGTCCAGTTGGCCGGCGTCGACGGTACGCCGACCGCTCGGGTGATCGCCGCACTGAGGAGGGCCAGCAGAGGCAGGCCTGCGGTGGCGATCAGATAGCTCGCCAAGATCAGGACCTTGAGTGTACTGGCGAGCCGAGTGCCGCTGGGCCAGTCAAGATCAGCAGTCGACGTACGGCGCTGTTGCAGCCGAACGCCGAGCAAGCACGTCCGCCGGCCCCAGCACAACCAGTGTGATGATCACCAGCAGTACCGCGAGCGTGGTGGCGTCGACGAAACTCTGCGGATCGCTGCCGTAGCTGAGATCGCTGTAGATCCGGGTCGTGATCGTGCTGAAGCCGGCTGGAGTGCCGATCACTTGTGGCACCGCGAACGTGCCGAGGGTGAGTACGAAGATCACGACGGCCGACGTCGCGATCGCCGGGGCCAGGAGTGGGACGGTGACGGTCCGCAGCACAGTGATCGCGGCCGCGCCGGAGGCGTGGGCGGCGCGCTCGGTGATCGGCTCGGCCCTGGTCACGAGGCCGACCGTAATGATCAAGTAGACCAGCGGCACCGCCGACACGGCGACGATCACCGCCACTCCCACAGGCCCCTGAACACCGCTCCAGACGAACCCGAATATCTCGCTGGTCAGGCCACCGCGTGCATACGCCCGAAGCCAGCTGTAGCCCAGGACGAAATCAGGAACGAGTAAGGGGAGCAGCACTGCTGCCCGCCAGAACGCTCGACCCGGGAGTCGCGGATCCCGCAGCGTCAGCGCGATCGCAACACCGATCGGTACGGCGAGCGCGGTGACGGCGGCCGAGAGCTCGAACGAATGCGCAACGGCTGTGCGAAATCCAGGCTCGGTCAAGAGTTCCGCGAGCCGTGCGCGACCCTCCACCCAGCTGGTCCTGATCAGCATGATCAGCGGAACGATGACGACTATGCGCTGCCGAAGCGACCAGCACCGACCAGCCGGCCCAGACCATGCCACGGTCGCCAGACTGCATCACTACCCGATCACTACGCGCCGAAGATCGTGGCGTAGTCCTTCAGCAGCGCAGCCTTCTCGCTGGCCAGCGCCTGCCAATCCGGCTGAACCGTTGCCGCGTTGGCCGGCTTGGTCGGGCCGGCGACACCCGGCAACGTCGGATAGGAGCCGCTGCTGCCGATCATGGTCTGCCCATCTGAGCTGGTCAGATAGGTCACGAAATCCTGGGCCAGTTGGCGATTCTCGGTGGTCTTGGACACCGCGACCGGCCCGTAGATCGCGACCGCGCCCGGCTTCGGCCAGGACACGGTCACCGGCGAGCCGCTCTTCGCTGCGGCGTACGCCGAATTGGCGATCGTCATTCCAGCGTCGTAGAGACCCTGGGCGACACCGGTGGTCACGTCGTCCGGCGTACTCACCTGGACCGCGCCTTTTGATCTGAGATCGGCGTAGAAGTCGGTGCCGAAATAGGCGAGAGCGCCGAGCGCGGACGCGGCCACCTTCGGGTCGGGTACGGCGACCTTGCCGGTGTCGGCAAGATCTTTCCAGTTCGCCGGGGCTGGTTTGCCCTTCCTGGTGATCGCCACCATGTAGAGCATGGCGATCCCGACGTAGTCGGGCGTACGCACTGCCTCCGGGATCTCGGTCTGCGGCGTCCATCCGCCGACCAGACCCTGGGTCACGAAGTCCTGCATGGTGAGCGGATCGCAGGCCCAAATCACGTCCGCCTTGAGTCCGCCGGAGCGTACGTCGCTTGCCACCCGGGCGTCGAGCTGGCCGGTCGGGGCGCGAAACAGCTGGACGTCCGTCCCCTGATGAGCGGCCTTGAACGCGGCAATGACCGGTTGAACCGTGGTGTCGTTGACGCAGGTGTACAGCGTGATCGACTCCGCGCGGGAAGCCTCCGGCTGGGAGCAACCGGTAGCCAGCAGCAAGAGGGCGACGGCGAAGGCGGTGATGCCGCCCCGCCCCCTGCTCATGGGGTCACGCTAGTACCGCTCGTGCGAGACCTGTCGTCGGTGTATTGGCACGAGCTAACCCACGTCGGGACAGGATGAACCACACGGCGAACCAGAACGCCGAGCGAGATCACGCTGGTCAGCAGGATGTACCAGCGGAAGATCGCCGATATGGCGAGGTAGAGCAGCGCCACAACCAAGGCGACCAGTGCAGCAGCCGCCGCGGCTCGGCGCAGGGGACTGGGCGCGCGATCCGGCTGAGTCATTACGACGAAGCCTAGTGTTCCGGCGTCAGCGCCACCCGGCGCGGCGCGTACGCCGGGATGGTTTGCGCGGCGTCCTGCTGAGCTGCCATGGTCTGGTGCATGGCGCACGGCGATGAGCACTCTTCTCAGCCATCCGGCGAGATTCCAACCGCTGTTCCGTGCCACGGCCCAAGACGACGAATCGGTTGCACAGATGGTTGCCTTGCTGGACTATCAGGACGCGTTGCCCTCGGCGAGGCGACTCCATGACTGGGCAATTGAGACGGCCGCGGTCCAGCCTGGCGATCACGTTGTCGATCTTGGTAGCGGCACCGGGACAATGAGTTTGCAACTCGCCTCGCTCGTCGCACCGGTCGCCTCGGCTGGGGTGCCGGCCGGGCAGGTGATCGGCATCGAGCCGAATCCGCATCTGCGGGCCGTCGCCGTGAGTCGGGCGAAAGCAGCTGGCGTATCCAATGTTTCTTTTGTCGAGGGATTCGCTGGCGCGCTGCCGTTCGACGACTCAACCATCGATTTCGTCTGGTGTGAGCGCGTGTTGCAGCATCTCGCTGATCCGCAGTCGGCGATCAATGACATAGCCCGAGTGCTGCGGCCGGGTGGTCGTGCAGTATTGCTTGACTCTGATTACGGAACGCGGATCGTTTCCGATCTTGATCCCGACCTAGCTGCGGCATTCAGCCGGGCCTCGCTCGGGCCGATTGCCAATCCGTACGCAGCTCGGCACATTCCGGCACAGATCCACGCGGCTGGACTCGAACTGGAGCCGGACGTGGGCTCGTCGGCCTTCGTGTTCTCCTCGGAGATGCTGCTGCGCACTCAAGTGTTGAGCAGAGACGCTGACGATGCCGTTGAATCTGGCGGGCTCACTCGCGAAGTTGCTGACGCAGCCGTACGCGCGGTCCATGATGCTGCCGAGCGCGGCTTAGCTTTCGCTGCGATCACGGTATTCGGCTTCGTGGCACGCAAGCTCGAGAGCTTCACAACTTGGAATCAACGGCAGAGGCTATAGAACTGTCATACTTGCAAAGCCGACGTCGTCCGCTGTCAAAGTGAGAGGTACTCAGGTGGCCCTCGATCGTGCCCAAGCCATCAGACTCGCGCAGCGCCCTTCGCAGTCTGCGCGATATCTACATGGCCAGACCGGGAAGTAACTCAGTCGCAACTGGCCAAAGCTCTCAGTTCGGAGGGCAGAGTTGCGGGCCCGACGCTGAGTTCTTGGGAATCGCTCACGAGTCCCAAGACACCGCCGGTAGCGAGGGTTAGCGCGTACGCTCGTTTCTTCTGTACTGAGCGATCGCTTCGAGGACGAACCGCACCTCATACCCGAAGATCAATTGACGCCAGAGGAACTGGACCGGTTCCGAGAGCTGGAATCCCAATTGTTGCAACTGGTTCCATCCTGAGGAGCCCAAGCTGCAACACATCTTTCATTTTGAGGTCGGACCGGTCATCAGTCATCTGCCCCGATGCGCCGGAGGAGGTTCGAGGATCCCTCGCGAAGGAGGACGACCCCAACTTCACGAAGCTGCAACAGTACGGTGATCTGGACGCGCTCATCCAGCTTTATGGTCACCTGTGTGCGGAAAATCCAACCCTCGACGTGCTTTACAAGCTCGCGAGCGAGGTTGTGCCCGACGATTACGGCGGTCATGTCATCCTGCTTGGGGGGATCGGTTGGAATAAAATCACCCGGCGCATGGGAACAGTTCTTCGGCAAGGTTCCTATCAATCAAATAGACGTGACGGACCTGCCGGGAGGAGACATCTTCCAGGTTGAGGCAACCGACGGCGCGAAGTCCTTTTACTATCCGGAATCTGAAGAGGTCGGCGAGCGGAAGGAGCTCGTGGCGGATGTGGCCTACATTGCCCGTCTTCGTAACCCGTTCCAGTTCGATCGTACACTGACCATCTGCAACGGCATCCACAGCCGCGGCGTGCTGGGCGCAGTCCGTTGTTTCACTGATGCAACTGTTCGTGAGCACAACGAGAAGTACCTGGCGGACCGGTTTCCAGAGGGTGAGTTCGCGATGCTGCTGCGAGTGCGAGTGGTGGGAAACAAGACCCTGTCACCTGATCTTCGAGATGCCACCGCACGTCTGTACGAGTGGGAACCGAAGCGTGGTGGGAAGGTGACTGAGGCAGGTATCGCAGCATCTCGGTCGGTCGCGGCAGTCGGCCCCAGCGCTCACACCTGTCGCAGGATGAGTCGCAATGCCGATCGGGCGAGCGTTCTCGGTCATTTGTAGTGCGGGCTTACTGACTGCGACAGGCCCTCAAAGTCCGGTTTTCCAGCCCCTGTCAGCGTCCGAGGAACATTCGGGCGAGGAAGCCGAGCAGCAGCGCGGCGATCATGGAGAGCAGGAGGAGTGAGAGTGCTCCGGCGAGTGTGGCGACGGAGATTATGCAGCCGGCGGTGATCAAGGTCACTCCTAGCTTGCTGGCCGACCTGAATCCATTGGTCACGACGGCGCCGCTGGCGAGGATCAGCAAAGCCGACGAGGGCCATGATCAGCACCAGGGCATGGTGGCCGCCGAGTGTGATCACTTTTGTCAGCCTGGAGGTTTGGTCTAGCCAGGTGCCGACGGCGATCATCCAGGCTACGGCGACCATGTCGAGCGCGGTGACTAGCCAGAGGCGGCGGGCGGTCCGTTTCGACAGTCTCACGGGCATGCGCTGTGGGGGTGGCCGCAGCATTGCTACCACCTCCAGGCGACGAGGGGGTACCAGAGGCACAGTTGGCCGTGCCGGGGAGGTGTTGGTGCGATGACGCCGAAGATGATCGGGTCGAGGACGCTGACAACGGCGTTGATGCCGACTGCTGATGTTGCGCCGCTGACCGCAGCGTCGAGCACCGTCACCGCCCGGGTGACGCCGGGATGTGCTGGCACGTCTCCGACGAGTACGCGGGCGACTTCATTGGTGCAGGGTTGCGGCTGGGTTCGTAGCGCGGGTAGCAGCTGACGGACGGGGCCTTGTGGATCGAGTTCGTGTGCGATGGCGAGGCGTTGGAACGGTATGCCCAACTTGGCGATGCGTTTCAGTTGGGCGCGCTGTTTGTGTGGGATGACGGTGCGTCCGCGCGCGCTTTGCAGTGGATCGTGCTCGGCCGGTCCGATGACCCAAGGGACGCCGCTGCGATCGATAGAGACCAGGGGGGTCTCGGTCCACGCCAACGGGAGTGGCTCGGGGAGGCTGGGCCACATCTGGTTGATCTGGACGCTCAGTTCAGCGAGTTCTGGATCGGCCAGCAACTTCGATGAGGGCGATGGGGTAAGGAGGTCTAGTCCGCGCATGATCTGTTTCCCTTCTAGACGTCGCGGTGGAAGCAAGGACGAAGGTCGCCGAGAATGATCAAGAGGATTAATGCACCGGTCATGAGGGCCGCAATGCCGAGCAGCGAAGCACCACTGGCGGCCGTGGCGATGGCTAGTCCGATCACCTCGGGGCCGTTGCATCTGGAGAATCCTCGTGTTGTGGGGATCAGTCCGGCCAGACCAGCGACACTAAAAACGCCGCAGGCTAGTAGCGCTGCGGCGTGATGGTCGAGGGTGGTGACCGTACAGATCGGTCCTCGGCATGCGGTGGCTCCAGTGACTATGGTTGCCAGCCAGATGGCCCAGAAGAGCTCGACTGGTACTAAAGCCCAGAGCGCCCATCGAAGTCGACGAGGGACCGGAACCCGTTCCCGGCTCCACGGCCGACTGCTCTCGACGAAATCCATCAAGACGGAGTTGCTCGGCTGCGACGACTGAGAACGCTCTCGTCGGGCGGCCCTGTGCCGACGATGCTTCGGCTGGGCGGCTCACGTCGCTCGGTCAGACTCTGAGTCCTTGAGGAGCTCTTGACCGACTAGAGTAGAGACCTGATCGCTGACGATCATGCTGCTACTGACCCAAATCTCCTTACCATATTGGGTAGTGACTCTGCGAGCTATCACTACATCTCTACTCTGACTATGTAGATCTACATCTAGCCGGGGTTAGTTCTCCTAGGCTATTACTTTTCGTCCTAGCGTCAGAAAGTAATGCTGTCGCCGAGTTGAGATAGTCGTGGACTAGAAAGACGCTCAACTTGGGTGAGATCACCACTGCTACTGTCTTACCACCCAGCCGCTCAATTTCAGCCGCATTTGCCTGATCCCTGCCAAAGAAGGTAGATATGGCTCCTCCTAGTCGAACCAAGCCGCCATGCTGGCTAGCGAGCTCTCCGCGATCTACGCGTCTCGACCTGGCCTGATCACGTGCTAACGCAAGCTCAGCTCGCCACGGTCCTAAGTTCCGAGGGCCGTGTTGCAGCGGCCGACCTCTCAGCTCCCTCGGAATCTGACAACCAACCCCAAGAAGGTGTCTTCCACCAGGCTCAATGCCTACGCACGGTTCTTTTCCACCCAGCGATCGTTAGAGAAATGAACCTCATCTGATAGCTGAAGACCAATTGGCAGCCAGCCGAGATTAAAGCAATTTCATGATCTTGAGTCCGACTCTTGGGCTGTTCGATCCCGAACCATCGAGCCGCGCAACGTAGCTTCAGTTCGACGCGGGTCCAGTGATCGTGATCTGTCCCGACGGCTCCTCATGATGCTCCAGGGTCCTTGGCGGACGTGCAAGACCCTAACTTCACGAGGCTGCACCAGTATGGCGATCTTGACGCGCTGATTGAGCTCTACGGCCACTTTCGTGCCGAGAATCCGACTCTTGAGATCTTTCACCCACTCGCCAGTGAAGTCAAAAGCGATGACTTCTCCACTCACGTGATCCTCGCTTGGTGGACATTGCCTGGAATAAAGTACCCGGAGCGTTTCAGCTGCTATTAGCCAAGTCCCGATTAGAGCAGGCAGAGGTCGATGACCTACCAGACGGCGAGATATTTTTCAGCGTCGGAACCCCTGACGGCGAATTCAACCCTTTTATCCGGACTATGAAGATAAGAAGGAAACTCATCGCTGATATCGGCTATCTTGCCCGACTTCGCAACCCCTTCCACTTCAGCCGCACGCTCACGATCTGCAACGGTATTTACAGCCGCGGTGTATTCGGAGCCGTGCGTTGTTTCACCGATGTGCGAGTCCGAGAAGCAAATCAGAAATACCTCGCCGAGCGATTTCCAGAGGGCGAGTTTGTTATCTTGCTCCGGGTTCCAGTGGTGGGCGAGAACCAGACCCATGTCGCCAGACCTTCAAAACCCGGAAGTACGGCTATATGAGTGGGCACCCGGGCGCGAGGATCATCGGTGATCGGAGGCCTTAGCTCTCCTCGCTCACTGAAGAAATTCAACAGCGATCGTCCCATGCGTGCCTAGCGCAAGATGTGTCGCGATGCACCTGCTCCATCAATCAGATCGATGCCGGGGCGCTTCGACGCCATCATCGTGCCCGCATCGAGGCCGGCATCAGTCCTTCAGCCGCTTATCAATTGTCGAGCCAGGCTCGGCATTCTTCTCGTTGTCCTTTGCAGTAGGCGAACCAAGGCTGACGAGGTTGAATCATTGGTTTCGAAATCGCCAGGGGCATCGGCATTAGTCGTCGAGATGCCAAACACTTGGAGCCTCGCTGAGCTTCCCAAGCGAACATCTGACTTAGCATTCGAAAGAGCCGAATGCTTACCGTCGAGAGCGATTTGAGCGCGAAACGCAACCTTGGCCTCGTGTTGGCCCGACTTCACGGTTGGAGAAAGATCGTCTTTCTGGACGACGATATCGAGCCTGTTGGCATGCGCGCGCTTGCGCGCATTGCTGGAGCAATTGGACGAGTATCAAATGGCTGGAATGATGATTCGGCGATTTCCGGACAATTCTGTGAGTTTGCCATGCTCGCCGCCTCGCCAAACTCTGGCAAGACGTCTTTGTCTCGGGTGCCGTTCTAGGCGTGCACTGCGACAACCGTCCGCTGTCCTTTTTTCCAGACATATATAACGAGGACTGGTTTTTCTTCGCGGAAGAAGCGGCCAGCCGTCGAACTACCTTGTGCAGGTAGTGCCAAGCAGGCGGAGTACACCCTTTCGCGAGTCCGAACCGGGCTCGTTGAGAGGAGTTGGGATGATCTGTTAGCCGAGGGTCTTTATGCCTGTTTCGATCGAGGCGAGCCTGGGCCTGAAGTTCAGTGATCAACTCGCCAAAGCAACAATAACCTACTGGTCGTACTTTATAGAATCACGGCAAAAAGTGATCAATGACACCCAGACGGAGCTCAATCGCTTGTACGATCGGAATCCCTTTAACACCTATGTTCTCTCGGCAATTAAGTCACTGGCAGCTGCGGAGACTCAGCTTGACACCATCACGGCCGACCTCTGCGTGGATTTCTTGGCTGCATGGCAGGAACCTCGACAAGTGGCGGCAGTTATCTAATTGTCTTGACAAAGTGAGCCACACGAGTGAAGCAATGGATTGCGCATTTGGAAACCTGGACGCTGATCAACGCTGGGGACTCGAAGAGTCTTCCGGTCAGTTCCGATGCTCTAACGACGGACGGTATGCCTTCACAGCAGAACACAGACGCTGACTCGCTCGACGTTTCCGTGCCTCTCATCGCTGCGGGAGCTTGTCCATCCGACACTGACGCAGCGCTAGCAGGTTCAGAAGCCTAGATCGCCGATCTGAGCCGCTGCTCGAACCGCCCTACAGTCGAGAGGAATTGGCGCTCCCCTGTTGGCTCGAAACCGAGCGCCTGGTAGGCACGCTGTGCATCGCGATTGTCCTCCAGGACCCAGAGCAGCAAATGCCGTACCCCCATCCGACGTTCGACGCTGGTGAGAGCGTGCAACAAGTGTGCGAAACACCCCATGTCGGCGGTGCGTGGGTGCTACCCATATGGACTCAACATGACGCGTTAAGGGCAGCTCCGGTTCGCTGACTGATCGGCTTGCGGCGGCCCAGGATCATCTTGATCACATGATTACAGCGGAGGATTGCGTAAGCTTCGTCGATGCCTGGCAGGACGATCTTGAGGAGTGGCAGAGGTTTTCCAGCGGTGTCAACAATGTGGGAAGTACTCGCGATGCTATGGACTTCCTGCAGCTGAGCACCTGGACTCGCGCCGAATTTGGCGGTGTGTCAAGCCAATCCAACGGCGATCAGGTTGGCTTAGCAACGTCGTGTCGCACTGATTTCTAGTCGTAGCCGGCGCTCGAACTGCCCAAAGGCTGGCAAATACTGTCGCTCACCGGTCGATTCAAAGCCGAGCACCTGGTAGGCGCGCTGTGCATCATGATTGTCCTCGAGCACCCATAGCATCAGCTCGGTCACCCCATCTGGCGATCGATCTCGGCAAGCCTGTGCAGCAAAGCGCGTAGCACCCCGCGTCGACGATGCGTGGGCGCCACCCAGGCGGACTCGACATAACGGGTCGAGGGACGTCCTGGCTCGCTGACGGACTTCGCCAGCCCGATAACCCTCTGCGCCTCACGTGCGACGATCCAGGTAGCGGCATCGAGGACTCGCTGCCATTCCATTTCGCCCCATGCCGACTCGTGGGCATAGCTCGAGGTGAATGCATCGGGTGAATCAAGCAGGGCATATAGTCGCGCCGACCGAAGCACGCGCCAATCGAGGGGTGTCAGTAAGTCAAGTTCCAGTGTCGATTCCATCACCGGCTCCGCTCGCTCGGTTGCGAAGACCTCCTACTGTCGGTTGACTCGCGGCCGAAAGTAAAGCTGAGCCTCGTAAGAAACACATCTCTCGCGGGGAGAATCTGTCACCTTTGCCTCCTCTTGGCCGAGACGCCGATCCTATTGCCGACTATTCGGATAGGGTTTGTTCGTGACTGCTCTGATCGATGTTGATCTTCCTCGCTACGAGCATGCGGAGGTCGTGGTCTCAGCTCCTGAGGCTGGTCCGGGAAACTGGGCAGGTGGTGCGAGCTGCGTGCTGGTGGACGGCGCCTTTTGGTTGGCGTACCGCATCCGGCGACCGCTCAACTCCGGCCGTGGGGTCGGTGTTGTCGTCGCCAAGTCGGTGGACGGCGTCAACTTCAAGCCAGTCTGCGAGGTGAGCCGCGAGGCTTTCGGTGCTGCCTCACTCGAACGTCCAGTGATCATGCCGACCGATGTCGGCTGGCGTCTCTACCTCAGCTGCGCTACTCCGAATTCCAAGCACTGGTGGATCGATGCACTGGACGCCGAGCGGCCCGAGGAGTTGCCGTTCGGTGATCGTCACCTCGTGCTACCCGGTAATGATCAATGGGCGGTCAAGGATCCGGTGATCATTCGTGATCATGAAGGCTGGCGGATGTGGGTGTGCTGCCATCCCCTCGACGAGGCCGGGCACGAGGACCGGATGATCACCCGCTACGCGACCAGTGTTGACGGCCTTGATTGGCATGATCAAGGTGTGGCGCTGCGGGGCACCCCGGGAAGCTGGGACGCTCGCGGCGCGCGGATCACCGCAATCTTGAACGAGTCGCCGTTGACGGTGCTGTACGACGGGCGCGCGAGCGCTGCGGAAAATTGGTGTGAGCGGACGGGCCTGGCTCGTGAGCACGACGGATCACTCGTGCCGGTCGGTGACGCTCCAGTCGCACAGTCCCCGGACACCGACGGCTCATTGCGCTACGTCAGCGCCGTTCCGCTTCCAGGTGGCCGTACTCGGTTCTATTTCGAGGCTGCCCGCCCGGATGGGTCACATGATCTGATGACCTGCATCTGATCAAATCTTGATCATGATTTTGATCATGATTGAGCGGTCTGTGTTCGTTCGGCGAAGGAACCGCGACCGGCATCCGACCGCCAGTCCTCGAACGATTGCCCAAGCGTCTCCTCCAGAAGCGCTATGTCGTCGAGGCAGTCTCCGAGCAGCGCCGTACGCTGCTCGGGCGCAAGCTTCGGCCGCTGCGTCGATCCACCGTGTCGCAGCAAGTTGAGCAGCGGTTTGCTGGCTCGGCGCCAGACCTGCGGCGGCGCGTAGCTCCCTGCCGCGGCGCCGGCCCGAATCACCCGCCCCAGCATCGAAGTGCGTAAGCCGGGTTCGACGAACGGCCGAGCGTTATCCGGCGGAATCGTGGTGACGTGATCTTCAGCGATGCCGAGAAAGCCCGCGACGCGATTCAACGTCTCCTGCGGGTGGGACACCAGCTGCCAATAGCGAAGAACGAAAACCCGGTCGCGCTCCACCAGCTCGAAGAGATCGGCGAGCTGTTCGCCGTACCGGCCCAGGCGCCGATAGTGCCAAAACGGTGCCCATCCGGCAGCCACCCGGCTGTCCTCGGCGTGCCAGGCGTCGACGAAGTCTGGGATCGGTTCCAGCCCGTCTACCCACAGATGCATCCAATTTGAGTACGCCCGATCGATCGGATCACGGACGATGACGATCAGCTTTGCGTCCGGAAGCTCCTCAGCGATCCTGCGTCTAGCACCGGGCAGGTAGAGATAGAACGGTGTGCTCTCCAGCCGTAGGGCACCCTCAGGAGCCTCCTGAAATAGCGCCTCGTACTCCGCTCGGCGCCAGATCCATTCCCGATTGCTGTGCGCATCGCCGGGCCCGGAATATGAGGGTGGGGGAGCGTCCCAGCACATGTAGTACTTGGGCTCCTTGATCGGCGACGGATAGATCTGCGGATGCCTGGCCAGCGCCCCATGCAGCGCGCTCGTTCCCGCCTTCGGGGCGCCAATGATCAATACGTCGGGGCGATATCCCCTAGCGCTCATGCAGGGATTCTATAGAAAGACTTCTTCGCCGCACGATCGACCGATCACCACCAGCCCTGTTTATGGGCCCAGCGCAGCAGCAGCAACGACATAATCAGCATGATCAACAACAAGATGATCAGCGATATCCACCTCGTGGAGTCGTTGACGATGACGTTCATGCCCACGACCGAGGACAGCGACGTAATAGGGAGGGTGAGGGCCGCGATGACGGCGAGCCGCTCGGCAGCGATAGTCATCTTGGTGTCGGTACGTGCGCGGTAGAACTCAGTGACGCCTGCCAAGAACAGCAGCTGCGAGTCGCTGATATGGGTGACCGTCTCGTACTGGTCGAGGACATCCTCCATCAGCTCCAGCCCTTCGGGTGGCGCAAATCTGGTCAGCCTGATCGCCCGTCGATAGATCTCGCTGCCCTGTTCGGCCATCGTCTTGATCGTCAACAGCTCATGTCGCGCCGTAAACAGCTCGCTGAGGAACGCCTGGGGATCCTTGTCCGCCTCGGACATCACCTGCTGCTCCAGCAGGCCGACCTCACCTGTGATCTCAGCAACCATTTCAGCTTCCAGGCGCGCGATTGTGGACACGATCGCGTAGGTAAGTGCGAACGGGGAGGTCGGGCGCAGCCGTCCGCTTTCCATCCGTGTCCCCACGAGGCTGGTCTCGCGCAGGGCTGCCTCCAGCGGCACCTTCGGACTGATAGGGCCATGGACGGTGACCAAGAAGTGCTCGCCAACGAATTGGTCCAGTTCGAGATAGTGCACGTGGCCGCCCGCACCAATCTCTGGTGTGTGCACGACGATGAAGAAGTGGTCCGGATACACGTGGACCCGGGGAACGTGGTTGCGGGCCTTGCTCTCGGCAATCGCCATTGGGTGGAAGTGAAACTCGTTAGCCAAGATTGACTCGGCAGCATCGCTCCACTCGGGAATGTCGAGCCAAAGAAATCCATCACTGCGCTTTCGTAGCGCCGGCAGCTCGGCCAGCTCGCGCACGCTCACACCATCGGAATCGATCCAGCGCAGCTTCATGATTCAGCCTCCCTCACCGCGCTCTATACCCAAACGCGAGAGCAGCTCTTTGAGGAGTGTGAATCTGTCGCTATTGCATGGGAGTGAGGCGTTATCTCTTCTTCCAGATCCTCGACAGCGGCCGTACGGCGTGGGCGCGGCCGAGCGGCGGCAGCCCGTACACCTTCTCAAAGGTTCGCAGCAGGGTGTAGTGGTTCATCCGCTCCGCGTAGCGGCCGGGTCGGATTCCCGCGCCGACGATGATCGTGGGAATCGGATGGACGCTGCCGCCGGCGTTCTCGTCGAAGGTCACCACCAACAAGCTGTTGTGGCGTTTCGCCCACTTCGCGTAGCGGGCGAAGTGTTTCTTCATCCAGCGGTCGCCGGTGCGGATGGAGCAGTCGTGCATGCTGTTGCACATATCGGGGCTCACAAACGAGACCGTCGGGAGCTTGCGATAGTCCTGCGGAAAAGCGCTGAAAGGCTTATTGCTACTGCGCGGCAGGTTAGCGAAATTGACCCATGGATTGTGCTTGCGCTGGTACCGACCCTGGACACATCCGGTAAAGCCCGTCTTGGGTAGAGCCTCGGCGTAGCCGGTGAAGCTGAGTCCCGCCCGGCGCAGCTGGGATCCCAGGTTCTGTTTCTTCTTGAACCGCTGCAGGCATGCGTTGCTGGACACGCCGTGGGTCGTTCCGGAAAACAGGGCGAGGTAGTTCGGCTGACTCGGGTGTGTGATGCCGTACGAGCGGGTCATATTCGCGCCCTGTCCTGCCAGCTTGTTCAAGTACGGCGCGCGCGGGTTGCCGATGACGTTCGAGCGGTGCTCGTTCTCGAAGATCACAACCACGATGTGATCCGGCGGCACGACTCCGCTTGGCTTCTTAGCAACTGAAGGCTTCGATCTGCCGGGATTCTTCGGGGCGACGGGCTGTATGGTCTCTGAGCTCTTCTGAGTCTTGGGAAGCGCCGTCCGCTGAGCGCTTAGGCGCGACTGGATGCGCTGTTCTCGAGCCCTTCGCGGCCCCAGGAACCACGGTCGGTGAGCTATCAGCTGTACCGGCAGGCACGCTCGGCGGATGGTCAGCGGCCGCACACGCACCGAGCTCGATGAGCATGATCACGGTGATGGCACAGCCGAACCACCGACGCAATGCCGGCAACTGAGAACTCCCCATGTCGCGAGTTGCCACTAGGCCACAACGTACGCCGCCCTGATCGCCACGCATGAGCCGGCCCCCCCCTCCCCCCCCCCCCCTTGCTTATAGCGGCTGATCACTTAGCCAGGAGCTGGCTTCGGGTTCGCTTTCCCGGTTTCGGATCCATTCGATGATGTGGTCGAGATCTAAGCCGTATGCCGGTCCACCGGTGGTGGCGTAGGTCTCCAATCGACGGCGAGCCCGGCCGACCAGGCGCAGCGCGCCGATCCGGTTGCCCCGCTCGGCATGGGTGATGCCGACGCAGAGCTGGGCGAGTCCCTGCCACAGCTCCCGCTCCGAGTCGGGACCTGCTTTCCAGCGCGCCTCGTACACCTCATGGGCTGAGAACGGTCGTCCCTTGATCAACAACTCGTGCGCGTACGAGATGGTCTCCATTGGCGGCAAGGGCTCCTCTGACACGGGTTCGACGCCCACGCTGCCGTACGGCAACGGGCGACCGAGCCGATCTCGCGGACGTGCCTGGCGCGCGCGCCCAGCTGAGTCTCGATCACGGTCGTGCGGCTCGTGATGTGGCTGATCTTGGCTGCTCGTCCGCCCCACCAGGAACTGTGCGAGCTGCGGATCGGTCGCCACGAATCGGTCAGCCTCCTCGCCGTCGTCGCAGCGGTATAGGCCGACGGTGAACGCGTCGCGATCTTGGCCGAGAACCCGCCATACGCCGCCAGCGTCCTCCCAGCGGTGCAGCAGCGCGACGTAATCCGTGCCAGGCTCCATGGCACCTGTATACGCCGCACGCCTAGGAGGGTCCTCGGTCAGGGAGGGTGACAATCTCCGCGCGGGTGAGGCGACCGTACTCGATCTCCAGGACGCCGAGGGTCCGATGAGGCTGGCGCCGTTTGTCGGTAGGCGAGCCGGGATTGAAGATCCGGAAATTGCCGTCGATTGCCTGCAGCGGGATATGCGAGTGACCGAAGACGACGAGGTCGGTCCCGGGGAACTGGCGGCGAAGCCGCGCCAGCCGACCCTCCTTCGCTCCCGCGTCGTGGATCATGCCAACCCGCAGGCCAGCCAGATCGAGTTCGGCGGTTTCACTGGCTCCCCATGCACTGACATCGGGACCGTCGTTGTTGCCGACGACGGCATGCACGGGCGCGTACGCCGACAGCTCCTCGAGCACGCTCGCCACGCAGACGTCGCCGGCGTGCAAGATCACCTCAGCCGTGCGAGGTGTTCGGCCACCGCCGGCGGGCAGCGCTTCCAGAATCGCGGGGCGTGCGTGTCGGAGAGGACCACGATGCGCATCGACTCATCGTTCCAGGCTCATCCAGGCCGGCTGCCGTGGGCGTGGTAGGCGTCGTGGAGCAGCAGGAACAGTCCTTGCAGCATGATTGCCGCGCCGGCGCCGCTCGCGCGCGGATCCTTGCGGCTGCACAGCACCGCACCCGTCACGACGTAACCCGCGTCGGCAACGACGTTGCCGAGTAGCACGGCTCGAAGGGTCCGCTGCTCGTGTTGATCGCCACCGGATCGTACAGGTTGGGCAGCCGCCCCATCCGCCGGGCCTGCAGCCGAGCGGCGACGGCGACAATCAGCAAATCCATGACACCCCAACCGACATGCTGCTGACCAAAGGCTCGCCACCAACGGTCCTGCCGCGTCGCGAAGACGAGGCCTCCGGCGATACTCACCGCGCTCCAGCCGATCGTCGTACGACCCAGGGCTCTTTGCCGCTCCACGGATCCACCTCGTGATCAGATCACACGCGGTCCCGGCGCAAACCTTTGAGTCGCGATCGATCGTCAGAGAGCGCTGCCACGGCTTCGATCTCAACGAGCTGATCGCGGTACCCGAGCACGGTCACTCCCACCAAGGTGCTGGGGACATCGTGCTCGCCGAACCGCTCTGCCACGACCGCCCACACGCTCCGCAGATCGTCGCGGTCGTTCGTCGCGACCAGCACCCTAGTGAAGATCACGTCCGTAATCGATGCGGCGGCTGCGGCCAAAGCGAGTTCCATATTGTCCAACGCCGCCCGCGCTTGCACGACATAGTTCCCCGCACCGACCGTGGCGCCCTCCGAATCCAGTGGACACGCCCCAGCCAGGAACACAAAGCGACTGCCCGGCGGAGCTTGCGCCGCGTACGCGTACGGGGCGCCGCTGAACAGCGACGAAGAACGCAGCAACTGGATTCCGGTCGTCACTGTCCAACGCTCTCACCGAGCCGTGTTCGGAAAGTGTCGGGGATCTCGCCGCAGTTACATCGCGACGTGACGGAACCCGAGCCGCTGCCCGACTACGTGCTGCGCAACCGCGCCTATTGGGACGAGGTGAACGCGCCACGCTACGCCGAGCCTGGCCGCCGCGCCTGGGCCCGCGACGACTTCACCTGGGGCATCTTCAAGGTGCCGGAATCCGACCTGCGGGCGCTCCCGGATGATCTTGCGGGGCGAGACGTGATCGAGCTCGGCTGTGGCACCGCGTACCTGTCCGCCTGGCTCGCCCGTCGCGGCGCGAGGGTGACGGGGATCGACAACTCGGAGGAGCAGCTCAAGACAGCGCGAGCGCTCCAGGCCGAACACAACCTGGAGTTCCCGCTCATCCATGGCAACGCCGAGTCTGTCCCGTTGCCGGATGCGAGCTTCGACCTCGCCATCAGTGAGTACGGCGTGAGCATCTGGGCCGATCCGTACCGATGGATCCCGAAGCCTCGCGGCTGCTGCGGCCGGGAGGAGAGCTCGTCTTCCTCGTGAACGGCACGTTGTGGGTGCTGACCGTGCCCGACACGATGACGAGGGGCCGGCGGCTGATCGGCTGCTCCGCCCCTACTTCGGCATGCATCGCTTCGAATGGCCCGGCGAATCCGGGGTCGAGTTCTACCTCGGCTACGGGGATTGGATCCGGCTGCTGCGCGCGAACGGTTTCGAGGTAGTCGACCTGATCGAGGTCCAGGCGCCGAAGGGAGCCGTTAGCCCGGAGCACCTCGTCGACCCGGAGTGGGCGCACCGCTATCCAGCCGAGCAGATCTGGCGAGCGAGGAAAACGATCACTGGTGGCGTGGGCGCCTAAGCCACGTCTCGCAGCGACGTCGTTGCCTTCACGGGATCCTTGGGCCGCAAGGTCATTGAGGATGGACCGGGGCGCAGCGGCGTCGTGGTCAGCTGGATCCGCCAGGTCCGGCCGAGCTCGGCAAGCATGATCGCGGCCTCCGACCAGGCGAACTGCTCGCCGATACACATTCTGGGTCCGGCACCGAACGGCAGGAAGGCGCCGCGTGGCTGGCCGGGCGCCTTCGGATCGAAGCGGTCGGATTGCCCGTGCTCACGGCGCAGCCAGCGCTGAGGCTGGAACTGCTCAGGCTCAGCCCACCAACGCGGGTCGCGATGCAACAGTGCGGGACTGACCAGACACATGATGCCGGCCGGCACGCTCCTCCCGCCAAGTGTCAGCGGCTCCATGGTTCGGCGGCTGAACATCCATGACGGCGGCCAGAGGCGAAGCGTTTCAGCGAGTACGGCGGTGGTGAGTGGCAGCGTCGCCGACGGCAGTGTTGCCGACGACAGAGCTTCGGCCCGCGGGTCCGCGGCCTGCTCGTGCGCCTGGGCCTCTCCACTCGTTCTCGAGCTCGGCGCGTACGGCCGGCGTCTGATCAATGGCTGCGAGCGCCCAGGTCAGGGCCATCGCCGTAGTTTCGTGCCCGGCCAATAGCAAGGTCATCACCTGGTCGCGGACCTGTCGATCAGTGAGCTCTGGCTGACTGCCGAGCAGGTCCAGCACCGTTGGTGGGCCGGCTGGCTGATGGGCCCGCTGCCGTACAAGATCATCAACGACTTCTCGAGTTCGGCCTTGGCCTGGCGTACGCGCCGGGCGGCGGGCAGCGGTGTACGCAGCAGCACAACACCACCGGGAGCCATGGCGAGCCGGAAGCCGGCAAGCATGTCGGCCAGCGCGTGCGTGATCTGCGGCGTCGAGCCGCGCAGATCAGTGCCGAACAGCGCCGTACCCACCCCATCAAGTGTCAGCGCCGACATCTCGCCGACGAGATCGATTTCGCCACCGTCTGACCACCGGTCCGCTGCCCGGCGCGCTGCCGCGGCGAACGATCCCAGGTAGTCCGCGATCCGTTGTGGGTGGAACGCCGCCGAAAGTGCACGGCGCTGGCGCAGATGCGCCTCGCCCTCACTGGTCAACAAGCCGTCGCCGAGCAGCAACCGGGCACGTACGAGTCCCCGGCCCTTCTGGGTACGCCGGGCATGTACGGTCAGCAACTCCCAAACCTGGGTGGGGTCGTCTAACAGCAGCACGCGCTCCGGTCCGACCCGGAGCGGCTTTACGCTGGCGCCGCTGGCAACCAGCAGATCGAGGAAGTCGATCGGTGAGCGCCGAAACGCGCGAAGCAACGCCAGGTTGATCATCGTGCATCAAGTCTGCCCGGGTATGCGTACCGCCAACTCCGGCTCGTTTTCACTGCGGCGAAAGATCAGGCGTGCGAACTCGATCATGCGGAGCGGCGAGCATCTTTTGAACCATGCCGACGGCGTATGTGCCGCCACCACGCCGTCACCCTGTTGCGCGTTGACCAATCATGCCGTGCGGGTCGAGCACGTACTTGCTGGCAGCCCCTTGGTCGAACTCCTCGTAGCCTCGCGGCGCCTGGTCGAGCGGGATCGGGATGGCGTTGACGTTCTTCGCGATCGAGACCCGGTCGTGCAGGATCGCCATCATCAGCTTGCGGTTGTAGCGCATGACGGGGCATTGGCCGGTGGTGAAGACGTGCGACTTGGCCCAGCCCAGGCCGATCCGGATCGACAGCGATCCCTCCTTCGCAGTGTCGTCGGCGGCGCCCGGATCACCGGTCACGTACAGCCCCGGGATGCCGATGCGACCGGCGGCCCGGGTGACGTCCATCATCGAGTTCAGTACGGTCGCGGGCCGCTCGGTGGCCGCCTCGCCCCCGTGGCCGCGTGCCTCGAACCCCACCGCGTCGACCGCGCAGTCCACCTCCGGCACGCCGAGGATCTGCTCGATCTGGTCCTCCGGGTCGCCCTTGGACACATCGACGGTCTCGCAGCCGAAGCTCGCGGCTTTGGCCAACCGGTCCGCGTTCAGGTCGCCGACGATCACGACCGCGGCACCCAGCAGCAGCGCCGATGTCGCGGCGGCCAGCCCGACCGGTCCCGCGCCGGCGACGTAGACGGTGGAACCGGTCGTCACCCCGGCCGTGACGCAGCCGTGGTAGCCGGTGGGGAAGATGTCGGACAGCATGGTCAGATCGAGGATCTTCTCCAGCGCCTGGTCCTTGTCGGGGAACTTCAGCAGGTTCCAGTCCGCGTACGGCACCATCACGTACTCCGCCTGGCCGCCGACCCACCCGCCCATGTCGACATAGCCGTAGGCCGACCCTGGCCGATCCGGGTTGACGTTGAGGCAGACGCCGGTGTGGCCCTCTTTGCAGTTCCGGCAGCGCCCGCACGAGATGTTGAACGGCACTGAGCACAGATCGCCGACCTTGATGAATTCCACGCCGGGGCCGACCTCGACCACCTCGCCGGTGATCTCATGGCCGAGCACCAGCCCTTCCGGCGCCGTCGTACGGCCGCGCACCATGTGCTGGTCGGAGCCGCAGATGTTGGTGGCGACGCACTTCAGGATCGCGCCGTGCGGCACCTTCCGTCCCACTTGGCCGGGTTCACCCCGGTCAGTCGCGCAGTTCCAGCGACGGGTAGTCGATCTCCGGACCTCGACCTTGCCGGGACCCATGTACGCAACTCTTTGTTGCCAGACATCGCGTCAGCTCCTCGAACTCTCGTTCCTGCTGGTTCCGCCCGCTGGCTCAGCCCAGCGCCTTGGCGCCAGCCTCGGCTACGGTGTGGTCGTTCTCCACGGAGCTTCCGCTGACCCCGATGGCGCCGACGACCTCGCCGCCGCCGTTCGAAGCGGAATACCGCCGGGAAAGCTGATCAGGCCGCCGTTGGACACCTCGATGTTGAACAGGGGGCCGCCGGGTTGGGACAGCGCGCCGATGTCTCCGGAGTTCATGTCGAAGAACCGCGCTGTCCGCGCCTTCTTGATCGAGATGTCGATGCTGCCGAGCCAGGCCCCGTCCATCCGGCCGAAAGCCTTGAGGTTCCCGCCGGCATCGACCACGGCGATGTTCATCAGCGTGTCGATCTCCGCCGCTTTCTTCATCGCCGCGTCCAAGACCTGCTGCGCCTGGGACAAGTCAAGATCTGCCATTGCACCCACCTCGTCGTTGAGTTTTGCTTGGTATTGCCGGCCCTGCTGTGTGTCCGCCGGACTCCGGCGGGCGTCATGATCATCGACCCGTACGACAGACCGCAACACGGTCGGCCGACCAAGCCGGATACAGCGTGCCCAGAATAAGCGAGACCTGCCCCGGCGGCGTACGAGGGTGGCGCGTTCGAGTCATCCGACGGTTCCAATATGATCATGGAATCGTCGCGACTGTCGTGACCGAATCCACATCCGGCGACCCGGCGGAGTCCCCATGCATCGCTCGTTCTGGCTCGAGCAGGCGCTCGCGAGCGCCGCGGATGATCCGAACCCGTTGCGCGGCGTGGTGAGCTGCGACATCGCCATCGTCGGTGGCGGATTCGTGGGTCTATGGACCGCTTTGATGATCAAGCGCCAAGACCCCGCCGTAGACGTCTGCATCGTGGAGGCCGACGTGTGTGGCGGCGGAGCGTCAGGCCGCAACGGTGGCTTCGTCATGACATGGTGACGCGCCGGAACCTGAGTTCCGTCGTGGCGGCTGTGCCGAGGCGCTCGGGAAGCGCCCCGCACGGCTCGCCGTCGCACTCTCCAAGCTCGCCCCGACCGGTCTTGAAGACAAGTAGTAGTGCCAGGCCTCGACCGCCGACGAGTCGGTCGAAGCCGTACATGATCTTGTCGATGTCAGCCCGGAGCTCAATTAGACTCCTCAAATGACGGACTACCAGGTGCGAGTCCTACGGCAAGTTCTCTCGGATCATCGCGCCATGGTGGAGGGCGCTCTGCAGGTGGCGCCGCATGTTGACATCCATCGCGCGTACGAGATCCATGCTGGCCTCAGCCAGATGCTCGCCCGCTGGGACAGCTTCAGCCCGCCAGAGCAGCGGGAGATCGTGCGCACCATCGAGTACGTCGTCAACAGCGACGACGAGCAGCCCGACTTCGCTGGCCCGGATGGCTTTCAGGACGACATGGCTGAGTTCGAGCGGCTGAAGGCCCGCCTCGGTTACGTGTGACCCGGCCGTAGTGCTGGCCGACTCATCGACCAGGCAAGCCGCTGTTCAGGCATCTCTTGCCGCTCTGAGGATCACGCTGGCATTGTTGGGCCTGTCCTTCGCGCCCTGAAATGAACCGATGTCATGGTTGATGATCGTGATGCCCTGATCAGCGAAGGCCAGTCTGCCCCGGGCCCTCATCCAGAATCACTTGCCCAGGAGCTCCCGACCCGCCGCATTTGGACCATTTTCAGCGGATTGATGCTGGCAATGCTGCTGGCGGCCTTGGATCAAACGATCGTGTCAACGGCCCTGCCCACGATCGTCCGCGACCTCGGCGGCGCTGAGCACATTTCCTGGGTGGTCACGGCGTACCTGCTGGCGTCGACGGTGACCACCCCGATGTGGGGCAAGCTTGGCGACCTGGTCGGGCGCAAGACGCTTGTTCCTGCTGGCCATCGTCATCTTCCTGGTGGGTTCGGTGCTGTGCGGCACTGCGCAGAACATGTTCCAGCTCGTCGGTCTATCGCGCGATCCAGGGCCTCGGCGGCGGGGGCCTGATGGTGCTCTCGCAGGCCATCATCGGCGACGTCGTGTCGCCGCGCGAGCGGGGCAAGTACCAGGGCGCATTCGGAGCCGTCTTCGGCGTCGCCAGCGTCGCTGGGCCATTGCTCGGCGGCTTCTTCGTCGACAACTTGTCCTGGCGGTGGGTCTTCTACGTCAACGTGCCCATCGGCATTGTGGCGCTGATCGTGATTGCGATCGTGCTACCGAAGACCAAGGTGGCCGGTCGGCCGATCATCGACTACGCCGGCATTGTGCTGCTGGCCGGCGCCGCCAGCTGCATCGTGCTGGTCACCAGCTTCGGCGGGACGGTCTTGGCGTGGGACTCCGCCCAAGCCATTGCCTTGATGGGCGGCTTCATCATCCTGGTCGTCGGGTTCATCCTGGTGGAGCAGCGGGTGCGCGAGCCCGTGATGCCGCCGCGGCTGTTTCGTAACAAGGTGTTCGTGATCTCGTCGGCGATCGGCTTTGTCGTCGGGTTCGCGATGTTCGGAGCGATCACCTTTTTGCCCCTGTACCTGCAGCAGGTACGAGGGGTGTCGGCCACGGAGTCTGGTCTGCGGCTGCTTCCGTTGATGGCTCGGCCTGCTGCTGACCTCGCTGGCCAGCGGCCAGATCATCAGCCGGACGGGACGATACAAGCTCTTCCCGATCTCTGGGTTGCGGCTGTTTCACGGTGGGCCTGTTTCTGCTCTCGCGGATGGATCAGCGCACCGGAGTCGCCGAGTCGAGCCTTTACATGTTCGTGCTCGGTATCGGGCTCGGCATGGTCATGCAGGTGCTGGTCCTCGCCGTGCAGAACGCGGTGGAGTATCGCGACCTCGGCACGGCCACGAGTGCTGCGACGTTCTTCCGGACCATCGGCAGCTGCATCGGCGTGGCGGTATTTGGCACCGTCTTCACGACCGAGCTCACCAAGCACCTTGCGGTCGGCGATACCGCCGACGGCCACCGGGCAAGTGCTCGCCGCGATATTGACCGGCCCGTCGGGAGTCCTGACGCAATGCCCGGCCGAGGTGCAGGCGTGGTTCATCGGCGCGTACGCGACCGCGATCCATATCGTGTTCCTGTCAGCCGTCCCCGTCGGGATCGTGGCCTTTGGATTGGCGTTCCTGATGCCCGAGGTTCGACTGCGCACCGCAACCAGAACCACCGACACCGGCGAGGCATTTGGTATCCCGACGGCGCGCACCTCTTTGGAGGAGCTGCAAGCTTGCGCTTTCTCGACACCTGAGCCGCGAGAACCGATTGCGCGGCTACGAGCTGGTTGCTCGACGCGCCAATGTCGATCTTGAGCCAGGCGAAGCGTGGATGATCAACCGCGTCTCACGAGAGGGCTCCCGCGAGGTCGATGTGATGGCTCAGGCGTCGAAGACGCCGGCAGGGCGAGTCACGGGAGGTCGCGGCGGCACTGGCTCAACGGGGTTATGTCAAGATCGATGGGGAGACGGTGTCGGTCACCGAATCCGGACGGCGGGTGGCCGCATTACTGGTGGCTGGTCAGGAGGAGATCCTGCATGAGTTCCTGGAGGGCTGGGCTCCCCAGGAGCATCCGGACGTGGAGGCCATGGTCCACGAAATTTCTGCCTGGCTGAGCGCAGAGCACCGTGGCATGGTCGGCGCCGGACCTCCGGCCCGATAGCAGCAAGATTGATCAGGATCTCAGCTAGATGGGAAAGAATCGAAGCAGAACGGTTGACCGAGCTGACCGGCGGTCTGATGCGCGACATCGCCGTGGATGTACGGATCAACCGGTACGTCGCCGAGTCTGACGTGGCGATCGTGGTGGGCCCTGTGTTCCCGCACGAGGTGGTTGGGTTTTCCGGCGGCAACAAGTACTTCTTTCCTGGTGTGTCCGGCCAAGAGCTGATCGACCTGTCGCATTGGGTGGGTGCCTTGATCACCAGCGCCTCGATGATCGGGACGCGTGGGGTGACCCCGGGCCGCGTGCGCTGAGATTGCCGCCGAAACCTATGTCACCTACCGCCGAAACCCTTGTCACCTACCTCAACGCTCCCGTACAACGGGATCCGGCGTCGGAGGAGGCGAACCAGACGGCCGACAACCCTCACCATCCGGTCTGGACGGTTAGCCTCTCAGACTGCGATCATTCAGGAACACGCCATCGTTCCCAGGCGGCTTGTCGGCTGGTTCCCGCAATATTCGCCACCTGTGACCACGAGCTCTCATGGGCCAAGGTACGGGCGGCCAGTCCAAGGGACTCTCCCACCAGTCGGGTCAGTTCCAGCAGATACCCGAAGGCTGCCGGGTCCTCACTTTCAGCGAGCAAGCGGATGCTTGCCTGGGCGAGATCGGCCAAGTCGCTCGGCGTCGCGTGAGCGAGATCCTCCCGGTTCCACATAGAGCAAGGTTGTGAAACTGCGGCGCATCGGTCAAGTCGGCTGGCGGTTGTCTTTGGCGTTCCGGCCGAGTCGAATCGCGGCCGGGCCGGCAAACCATCACGATGGCAGGTCGCATTACTGTCGGGTGAATCCAAGAACTGAAAGGGGAGCCGGCCGTGACGATCTCGGAGACGATCCCGCTCAGCCGCAATGAGGACTGGACAGTCGAAAGAGCGGTCGCGGCCGTGTCGGACAAACTCAACGGGGTGCAGCGGCTGGGCATTGCCTTCTCCGGTGGCGTCGACTCGTCACTGTTGCTTGCACTCGCTGCGCGAGCTCTTGGCGTGCAGCGGGTTGTTGCGTTGCTGGGGGTCTCGCCGAGTCTGGCGGCTGAGGAGCGTCAGGCGGCGCATGATGTCGCGCGCCAGTTGGGCGTAACGATCATCGAAGTGATGACCCATGAAGATGATCATCCGGAGTATCGGGCGAACGGCCCGGACCGGTGCTTCTACTGCAAAGACGAGCTGTTCGGCCGCATCGATGACGAGGTGATCGAGCGTTACCGGCTGGATGCGGTCGCGTACGGGGAGAATGCCGATGATGCCCGACGGCCGGACCGACCAGGTGCCCGTGCCGCAGCTGATCACCACGTCCTCCGGCCCCTCGCTGAGGTGGGCATGACCAAGCTTGCGGTGCGTACGGTCGCGCGAGCGCTGGGATTGCCGGTGGCTGACAAACCTGCAGCCCCCTGCCTCGCGTCTCGAATTCCGCACCACCATTCGGTGACGCCAGCCAAGCTGAGTCAGGTCGAACGCGCCGAGTCTGCCCTGCGACAGTTGGGACTCGGCGACTTGAGAGTTCGGCATCACGATGAGATCGCGCGGGTCGAGTTACCTCCCGCTGATCTGGTTCGGGCGGTCGTTGATCCGCTCCGTACCCAGATGCTGGAGCTGTACGCGGTGCTGGTTTCCGATTCGTCACGGTGGATCTTGCTGGTATCCAGTCCGGAGCCTTCACGCTCCAATTGCTGAGCCCTGATCATGACTGAGCCGGGCAGCGCGGGCTCGGCTGTTGATGCGTTCGCCCAACTTGATCATGAGCGTACGAAGCGCCGCGGTTATCCAGAAGCCATCTATTGCTACGGGAAAGACTCCGGAGCAGCTCGGCATGATCGCCGCTGCGGTACGAGATCAGCCGCACGTGACGCTGTTCACGCGGGCGAACAAGGAGCATGCCGCAGCGATCTTGGCGGAGCTGCCGGGAGCCTTTCATGATCAAGACGCTCACCTGCTGGCGTGGCCGGCCAAGATTCCCGACGCTACTGGGGGCCTCGTGGTGGTACTTGCCGCCGGAACCTCCGATCTGCCGGTCGCCAAGGAGGCGCAGCTCACAGCCTGCTATCTGGGACGGCCCACCGAGCTGATCGTCGATGTCGGCGTCGCCGGCCTGCACCGAGTCCTGAGCCGCCTGGACGTACTGCGACAGGCCCGGGTGGTCATTGTCGCCGCGGGCATGGATGGCGCTTTGCCGAGCGTGGTCGCGGGACTCATCGCCGCGCCTGTCGTGGCATTGCCCACCTCGGTGGGATACGGCGCTGCTTTCGATGGACTGGCTGCTTTGCTCGCCATGCTCAACGCGTGCGTGCCCGGTGTGGCGGTGGTCAATATCGACAACGGCTACGGCGCTGGTCACCTCGCAGCTCAGATCGCGGCGCCGTGAGCATCCCCAGGCAGTTATGGATCGATGCCTCCGCGGGGATTGCCGGAGACATGTTGTTGGGCGCCTTGATCGACGCCGGTGCGGATCTGGCCGTCGTACAGAGTGCCGTTGACGCGGTGATCGGTGAATCAGTCAGATTGGGCTGCGAGTCTGTGACCCGTGCCGGGCAGCACGCGAACCGCCTGTCCGTCGAGGTGATCACTCAAGATGTTGCGGTACGAGATTGGCGTACGATCGCCCAGCTCATCGACACCGCTGACCTCCCAGCCCCAGTCCGCGATCGGGCGCTGGCATGCTTTGGGCGGCTTGCCGAGGCTGAGGCAAAGGTCCATCATCGACAGCTTGATCAGGTGCATTTCCACGAGGTCGGCGCGCTCGATTCGATTGCCGACATCGTCGGAGTCGCAGCAGCCCTGCACGCACTCCAGATCGAGCGGATCAGCGCGAGTGCGGTAGCGGTGGGATCCGGACGGGTGCACGGCGCTCATGGTGATCTTGGTGTGCCGGTGCCGGCTGTCGTTGAGCTCGCGACTGGCTGGAAGATCTTTGCCGGAGGATCGGGCGAACTCACCACGCCGACCGGAATGGCCTTGCTATCGGCCATGGCATCACGCTGCGAAGACCTACCGCTGCTTACGCTGCAGGCTTCTGGGGCTGGAGCGGGCAGCCGAGACACGCCAGGGCGACCCAACGTGACGCGAGTCCTGATCGGTGAACTGGTTGCCCACTCAACCGAGGACCCCTCGGATGCGGCCGTACTGATCGAGGCCAACATCGATGATCTTGATCCGCGGCTCTGGCCGGGTGTGCTGACCAGCTTGCTCAGCGCCGGCGCCGCCGACGCCTGGTTGGTCCCGATCACCATGAAGAAGGGTCGGCCCGCACACACGCTGACCGTCATGTCGCGGCCGGACCAGGCCGCTCAGCTTCGCGAACTGGTGCTCCGCCAGACCAGCACCATCGGTGTGCGAGAGACCGCCGTACGTAAGTCGGCCCTGCCGCGGGGCTGGATTGATCTTGAGGTCGCGGGATCCCAGCTGCCGATCAAGATCGCGCACCGAGACGGGACGATCTGGCAGGTGACGCCTGAATTCGAGGAACTGGATCGCGCGGCGGCTGCTCACGGCATGTCACCCCGCGCGTTGCTCGAGGAGGCCACGGCGGCAGCGGCGGCAGCCGGGCTGGTGACCGGCGCACCGGTGCCCGACGGGCTGCGTGCTAATCGCGAATATCGGTGAGGTCGAGCTGAGCGATCCGTTCGGGGTCGGCGAGGAAGTCGATCTCGGCGATCTTTCCGTTCTTGACCGTGACGGCGGCGATCGAGAACGGCCGCCCATGGAGGAAGCTGACGATTCCGGCGGCGCCGTTGATCAGTGCGCGTCGCATGGTCAGGTCCACCCGCGACCACAGCAGCGCCTGGCTGGCGACGGTTTCCGCGCCGCGGAGGTGCTGCGACAGGCCGGTAGGGCCGCCGTCGGCTCGGAGCACGACATCGGGGTCGAGAACGGCGACGAGCGCATCGAAGTTGCCCTCCCGAGCCGCAGCCAGGAACGCCTCGACGACTTCCCACTGGGCGGTGAGATCGCCCTCGGGGACCGGATCTGCACCGCGTACCCGGCGGCGCGCGCGGCTGGCGAGCTGTCGCGTCGCCTCGGGTGAGCGCTCCATGATCACGGCGATCTCCTCGAACGGCACCGCGAACATGTCGTGCAGGACGAAGGCCAGTCGTTCGGACGGGGTCAGCGTCTCGAGCACGACGAGCAGCGCCAGGCCGACCGAGTCGGCGAGCAGCGCCTGGTGCTCGGGATTGCTGCTATCGGCTGGGTCGATGATCGGGTCAGGCACGTACACCTCGAGCGGCTGCTCACGCCGCGTTCTGCGCGAGCGGAGCATGTTCAGTGCGACGCGCGCGACAACCGTCGTCAGCCAGCCGCCGAGGTTCTCGACCTCGCTCGTATCGGCGCGGCTGAGGCGCAGCCAGGCATCCTGGACAGCATCGTCAGCCTCGCTGAGCGAGCCGAGCATCCGGTAGGCGACCGCCCGGAGATGTGGCCGGTGATCTTCGAATTGAAGGGCGAGCCACTCCTGCTGATCCATGTCACATTCCTCCCGCGCAGCGTGTCACAGAAGTAGACCCGCGGGATCCGTGGGATGTGACAGAGGAACGAAAGAGGAGAGGACACGATGCGTGTTTTCGTCACCGGAGCGAGCGGCGCCCTCGGCAGCCGGCTCGTTCCCCAGTTGATCGACGCAGGCCACGAGGTCGTCGGTACCTACAACTCGCCGGCAAGCGCAGAGCTGCTCGCGGACTCTGGGCGCCAAGCCGTTGCTGGTCGACCTGCTCGACGTGCGCGCGGTGCGCAAGGCCGTGCTGGATAACGAGCCCGAGGCGATCGTGCACGAGGCGACGGCGCTTGGGAATGCGAAGTTCGGCCGGAACTTCGACAAGGCATTTGCCATGACCAACCAGCTGCGCACGAAAGGCACCGACGCGCTGCTGGCGGCCGCACGAGAGGCGGGCGTACGCCGGTTTGTCGCGCAGAGCTTCGCCTCCTACCGGTACATCCGGGCTGGCGGTCCGATCAAGACCGAGGACGATCCACTGGACCCGACGTCACCGCCGCACACCCAGCAGGGCTGGGCGGCGATGGCCCATCTCGACGAGGCGGTCACCGACTTCGGCGGAATCGCTCTGCGCTATGGCGGCTTCTACGGCGCTGCCAACGACGGCTGGGCCGAGCTCGTGCGTAAGCGGATGTTGCCGATCATCGGTGACGGCGGCGGCTACATCTCGTGGATCCATCTCGAGGACGCCGCGGCAGCAACCGTCCTGGCGCTCGAGCACGAGGGGCCGGAGATCTACAACATCGTCGACGACGAACCTGCGCCGGTGCGCGAATGCCTGCCCGTGCTTGCCAAGTCTCTAGGCGCCAAGCCGCCTCGGCACCTCCCGGTCTGGCTCGCGCGGCTGGTTGCCGGTGAGGCAGCAGTGGTCATGGCTACTGAGGTTCGCGGTGCCTCCAACGCGAAAGCCAAGCGCGAGCTGGGCTGGACGTTGCGCTATCCGAGCTGGCGTACGGGCTTCCCGGCCGTCTACTCGCCACTCACCGTGGCCGCCTGACCGAAGCCTCGTACAGCCCCACGGACAAGCGGCTCGGAAGATGGATTCGGTACGAGCCCTAGTCGCGGCTAGGTCGGGGAACGGGGATCCGGTGAGGCGCCTGTACTGGCTTTGCGTGGTAGGTGGCGAGGGTGTCAGCCAGGGCCTGCTCGACCGGCGTGGCATGCGCACCTAGGGCGTTGGCGATCTTGGTGCTGTCAACGATGAACGGCTCGGCGAACTGGTACTCCATCTCGAGCAGCTCCCGCACAGTGCGGTTGGTCAGTGCGGCGAGGCGAAGGAGGAGGGGAGGTACCTGACGGACCCGGGCCGGTGACGCGCCGGCCTGCTGGAAGGCAAGTTCGCACAGTTGCCGGGTGGTGCGGGTGTCTGGGTCGTTGGGCAGGTGCCACACCTGGCCGAGCGCGTCGGGATGTTCGCCGAGGACGGCGAGGGCTTCGCCGATGTCAGGGATGTAGGTGTACGTGTGTGGCTGGTCGGGGTCGCCGAGGACCTTGGCGGTCTTCCCAGCTAAGGCGGCGGGGAATAGCCGGTCGCCGAGGTTGGATTGGGCGCCGCCGCGCGGGCCGAAGTAGTCCGAGGCACGTCCGATAGCGACCGCCACGTTGCCGGCTTGGTGGGCGGCGAGGAGCTCGGTGGCCATCTGCGCACGGAGTTTCCCTTTCGTGGTGTGCGCGGCGTAGTCGCGGGTCTCGGTTAGTGGCCGGCCAGCCGGGCGGCCATACATGTAGACGTTCTCCATGCTGACCAGCCGGGCCCCGTGGGTTTGCGCGGCGGCGAGCACGGCGGCCTGCAGGGCTGGGAATTCCTCCACCCAACGCGAGTAGGGCGGGTTGAGGGTCTGATAGACGACCTGGGCTCCGCGGGCGACGTCGATGGTGAACCTTGAGTCGGCGGCGTCGCCCCCGATGATCTCAACCTCCTCGGGTACGGGGGCGGAGCCGGAGCGGTTGATCATCTTTACCGTCTCACCACGACGGAGCAGAGCATCGAGGGTGGCGAGGCCGATAGCACCAGTGCCGAAGATGACATGACCCGCGGTGCGGCTCATGAGTTGCTCATGACAGCGGCGTCAACGGGAGCTGTGCCGGCCGGGGCGCTGCGCACGGGCAGGAGCCCCTGCAACAACAACCCGGAGAGGGCAGAGAACGTCACAGCCCCGCTTGCTCCGAATATGGTGAACTGCTCGTCAACGGGAATTCCGGCGAGAGTGGTGACGGTCCAGCCGAGCGCCCAGAGTAGCGGCATCGCGGCAGCCCACCACCAGCGTCGTTTGGTTTGAGCTGGTAGTGCCAGAGTCTGAGCGACGCCGAGCATCACAGCCGCTGACTGCACCCATGACAGCGAGGTCGGCAAGCGAGGTCTGGAACCCGACGATTGTCGCGCCGAGCAGCAGCCCTAGTCCCATGCCCAGCGCGGTAGCCAGGATCCAGGGTGCAGGCCTGAGGCGGCCTCGGCTCACCAACCACTGGCCAGCACCGATGACGGCACCGGTGATGAGCCCGCCCACTAGGGCGGCGATCGGGCTGTCGACGCGGCCGGCGACCGTACGACCGGCGACGCCGGCGATCGGGAAGGCGAGGAATCCGGCAGTCCAGAGCAGCCATGACACCATGAACCCGTGTCGGCGAGGGGTCGAGGCGGTCATGAGGTCACCGGCCTCGTGGCACCGGAGAACGCGGGTTCGGTTGCGGCCAACTTGTTATTCATGATCTTCTTCCTACGGCGGACAACGCCGACTGGGGACGCGCCAACAAAGAGTCAGGATCGAGATAGTGATCTTGCTCGGCCTCACCATTGCTGAAATTCTTCCGACTGCCCCTGATAAGTAGCCAGAAGATCAGCGCGACTTCACCGACGAAGGTGAACTGCCCGATGCTGATCGAGGTGCCCGGGACGAGCACTGCAACGAACCCGTCGGCGATATATCCCAGCCCAGCGATCACAAGCAGAATGCCGAAGACTTTCGCCATGAAACCGGATCGGTACGCGAGGTAGCCGATCAGCAGCAGATGAACGCCGAAGATGATCAAGCCAACGAGCCAGATCGTGCCGTACGCGTCAATTGCGCGCAACGCCTGGTTTGGATCGTCCAGGAGCCCGAGTGCGATCACGAGCTGAATGATGGCCACCAGGTAGACGGCCGCATAGGCGACTCGGAACCATGCGGCGGTGATCGAGAGGCTTCGGTTCACGGGCTCGAACAGTCTCAGCAGCGCTGCGGCCACAATGATGTCGAGTATCGCGACGAGGATCAGGCTGGCGGTGCCCCACCGGAACAGCGCCTCGGAGTTAGAGATGTCGATTGCGGTTTTCGCCGCGTCTCCAGGCGTAACGAGAGGCTGGATGGCCACGAAGTTGCCGAAGGCAGCTAGAACGGCCATCAACGCGAGTGCTAGCCCGGCAATGAGGCTGGCCGTTCGCAGCGACCGGGTGTCGTGATTCATTGTGGTTGGTCCTTAGATTTTGGCTGCAAATGGTGGCCGTGAAGGGGTGTCCGCCGCTATGGGCAGGCCGACCAGTTCGGCGCTCACCTGCCAGAGCCGGGCGGCAGCGGCCTGGTCGTAGCTGCGCTCGGAGGATTTCTTAGGTTTGCTGTTGGCGAAGTATCGGCCGGTCACCTGCGCGAGTTCAGGCGCGGACGCCAAGTGGATTGACGTGGCGGCGCCTTGAGCCGGGGATTTCATGAAGGGCCGCAGGAAGGGGACGAATATCCGCTGGATCAGGGGCGGGTCCTCGGCCCCAAAGGATGTGCTCACTACGCCGGGATGCAGCGCATTGGCGGTGACCGAGGTGTCTTTGAGCCTCCTAGCCAGCTCGTAGCTGAACATGCACGTTCGCGAGCTTGGATTGGCTGTAGGCCCGTGCTCCGGAGTAGGACTGCTCGCCTTGGAGGTCGCTGAAGTCGATGCGCCCGGAGGTATGCGCGTTGGAGGAGACCGTCACCACCCGGGCCGGCGCGCTCTGCTTGAGCCTGTCCAGCAGCAAGTTGGTGAGCAGAAACGGCGCGAGATGGTTGAGGGCGAAGGTGCGTTCGAGTCCGTCTGCGGTGACCTGCCGGGTATCCCAGTACCCGCCGACGTTGTTGATCAGCACATCGATCCGAGAAAGGCTGTGCAGTACCTCCTCGGCCAGCCGCCGTACTTCCGACTGGGAGGACAGGTCCGCGATGAAGAGGTCCACCTGCCCGTCTCCTGCTGCACGGATCTCGCGAGCCGCGTCCTCGGTGCGTACGTGATCTCGGCCGGTGATCGCCAGGTGGGCACCCATCCTGGCCAGGCCCACCGCGGTAGCCCGGCCGATGCCGCTCGTGGCACCGGTGATCAACACTGTCCTGCCGGCCATCGCCCGCTCATCATGTGTTCGATGTTCTGCTCCTTCGGATCACTGACTGCGCGGGTGCCATCCGAGCGCCACCGATCTCCCGGCTTTCTCACGTAGTTCGCAAACACATAACGCCAGGGAATGACGGCGAGCGGGATGACAACCACGAGACAGGCATAGAACACCTTCAAAGTGGCCGGATCCAGCTGATCGCTGACCCACAGCGGTAGCACGACGGCGATCATCCAGATGAACTTCCAGGCTATTTCGAACAGCAGCACTGGCAGCATCTGCAACGGGTAGCGAAGCCCTAAGAACCAAAGGAGCGACAATGCCACCAGCATGCACGTCTCAACCCCCTCAAACAGCGGCCACGGCCGATCATGGTTAATGATCAACGGCCACTTCGTCAGAGCGAGCCCGACGGCGATCACGAGATAGCCGAGCCTGAGGAAGTACAGGCGCGGCAGCGACACTTCGGCCGCCGTGGGTGTGCTCTTCGGGTCGTTCGGTCTTGACGAGGCGTCTGGCAGGCGCGGTGAGGCGCTTGTGGTTGATGTCATTGGTGATCTCCCTCAAGTGGCAGTGACTGCAGGCACGTCCCGGTACCTCAGGCCGGCGTGGTGACGAGGTCTGGTCTGGTGGTGGGGAAGTCGGGCTCTGTGTCGCCGGGCTCGTGCTGGCCCTGATCGAGACGGAAGGGCGGGTATTCGTCTCGCATCAAGGCGACATAGGTGATGACGCGGTAGAGCCAGCGGTTGACGCCAAGGACCAAATCGAAGAGGCCCTGTGGGTACTTCTTGGTGAATAAAAGGAAGAACCCGCCGATCAGGACCAGCAGTCCAAGGATCGAGATCCCAGCGGTGCTTTCGTAACCAGATGTGGAGTCGGCTCTAGTCGATGCCCACCAGAACGGGATGTTGGCGGTGAACAGAGCGACGATGATCAGCTGCGGGATGGCCAACAGCCAGGACTTGACCAGGACCAACCCCCGGGAAAGGTGTTCGGGATAGGCGACGTCAAAGTCGGCCGGGTAGTCGGTGCGGGCCAACGTGAAGGGTGGGTAGCGGTCGGTGCCGAGGGCGCTGTAGGTGTAGAAAGCGACCCGCCAGTTCCAGCGCAGTACGCCGACGTTGAAGTCGAACAACGTGCGCGGATAGCGGCCGGTGAACAAGATGGCGAAGCCGGCGATCACGGTGGTGACCAGGAACGCGATCCACAAGAACGCCAACACGACGTAATGCGGTATCGCCAGGATCCATTTCACTAGCCAGAGCCCGCGTGAGACCTGCGGATCCAACTCGCCGGTCAGGCGGACCGGAGATGTGTCTAGCGGTGTTATCGATGTCATTGGTCTGTTCCTTCGAGTAGGAGACTTAATTGGGTGGTGATGGTGGTATTCGACGCGTTGTTGATCACGGCGCAGCGCTGCCAACGAGGGGTGGCGTCACGACGGGAGTCGTTGATGAGATGGTCGGCTCGGACGGGAGTTGCGACGAAGTGCTGAACCCCTTGGCGATCAACCAGACTCCGATGAATAACTCCCACAGGCCGCCGGGGATGGCCTGGA
>CAWJUB010000018.1:0-263762 GCA_963845915.1 uncultured Actinomycetota bacterium | reverse complement strand
CGGTCGGCGAGCACGTCGCCGCTCAGGGTGCAGCGGCGCTAGTCCTCGACCATTTCCTCTCCCCGCGGCCGTCCGTACTGCTCATGGACTGACGGTCGTGGTCAAGTCCAGTTGTTTGAATTAATGTGAGTTGCACCCGTGCCCCAACGCCGACGAGGACCTCATGCACGATGAACGCCTGTTGCTCGAAGCCCGCCTGAACCGTTTCGTCCGCGACCATCTGGAACCAGCCATCTACCAGGCCAGCGCTCCGCTGGCGTTGACCGCCTGGCGCGTACCCGGTGAGCCAGTTCCCTTTGCAGATGCGGCCCGGCAGAACTTCACGCCGATCGACATTGGGGCGGCTTGGGGCGAACCGTGGAGCACGCTTTGGATCCATGCCGTCGGCAAGGTGCCGGCCGACTGGTTGGACGTGGCGGCGAGCAAGCCCGAGGTGGTGGTCGACCTCGGCTTCACCGCGGGCGCCGGATTCCAGGCTGAGGCGCTCGCGTATCGGACGGACGGAAGCATGATCAAGGCCGTCTCGCCCTTCAACAATCACCTCCCGGTCACGCCGGGAGAACCCGTCGAGTTCTACCTCGAGGCCGCGGCCAATCCCGACGTCGGGAACACCGGCTTCAGGCCAACTCCCAACGGGGATCCCGCTACCGCAATCGAGACGCCGCTGTACGTGATCAAGAAGCTCGACCTGGCTCTGAAGAACGTACGACGTGTGGGAGCTGCGCGCCGACATCTGGACGCTGTCGGGACTGATGCACGAGCTGCCGATGGACTCAAGTCGGCGGGCCGAGATCTTGTTCGCGCTGCAACGAGCAATCGACGTCACTGACCCGGACGACGTCGCGGGGACCGCGGTGGCCGCTCGGCAGGAGCTGACCGAGGCACTCTCCCGGCCAGCGTCGGCCAGCGCACACCGGATCGTCGCCGTTGGGCACGCGCACATCGATAGTGCCTGGCTGTGGCCCATACGGGAGACGATCCGCAAGTGCGCACGCACCTTTTCCAACGTGATCCACCTCGCGGACGCCGACCCGACCTTCAAGTTCGCCTGCTCCTCGGCGCAGCAGTACGCCTGGATCAAGCAGTACTACCCCGAGCTGTTCGACAAGATCACCGAAAAGGTCCGCGCCGGCCAGTTCGTACCCGTCGGCGGGATGTGGGTCGAATCAGACACGAACATGCCAGGCGGGGAGGCGCTGGCCCGTCAGTTCGTCGCCGGCAAGGGATTCTTCCTCGAGAACTTCGGGATCGAGACCGAGGAGGTTTGGCTGCCGGACTCGTTCGGTTACTCCGCAGCACTGCCCCAGATCGTCCGCGCGTCGGGCTCGCGGTGGTTCCTCACCCAGAAGATCTCCTGGAACCAGATCAACACCATGCCGCACCACACGTTCTGGTGGGAGGGCATCGACGGCAGTCGAGTGTTCACCCACTTCCCGCCGGCGGACACCTACAACTCCACCCTCGCAGGTGTCGAGCTAGCGCGGGCCGAACGGCAGTACCGGGAGAAGGGCCGAGGCACCACCTCGCTGCTGCTGTTCGGATATGGCGACGGCGGCGGCGGGCCCAACCGGGACATGCTGGCTGCGGCACATCGGCTGCGGTCATTGGAGGGATCGCCGACGCTACGGATCGACTCACCGGCGGCCTTCTTCAGCGAGGCCGAGGCGGAGTATCCGGACGCGCCGGTCTGGCGTGGCGAGATGTACCTCGAGCTGCACCGCGGGACCTACACCAGCCAGGCTCGGACCAAGCAGGGCAACCGCCGCAGCGAACACCTGCTGCGAGAGGCCGAGCTCTGGAGCGCCACGGCCACGTTACGGGTCGGCAATCCCTACCCGGCCGCCGAACTGAAGCAGCTGTGGGAGCTCGTCCTCCTCCAGCAGTTCCACGACATCCTGCCGGGCAGTTCCATCGCATGGGTGCACGCCGACGCCGAGCGCAACTACGCAGCCATCGCGGAGCGGGCGGAGAAGATCATTGACGAGGCCCTCCACGCGCTGGTGGGCGAGGGACAGCATCTGCTGGCGGTCAACGCCGCCCCGCATGCCAGGGCCGGCGTCCCCGCGCTCGGGATCGGGCTCCCCGTCGCCGAAGGCCGTGAGGTGAAGGCCGAGGAAGGCGACGGCGGCTTCACCCTGGACAACGGACTCCTTCGAGCCGTGATCACCTCGGCTGGACAGCTCGCGTCGCTCGTCGACGCCGTCACCGGCCGGGATGCCATCGCCCCGGGGGACCGAGGCAACCGGCTGCAGCTGCACCGCGACATCCCCAACGCATGGGACGCCTGGGATATCGACGAGCACTACCGCCGCACCGTGCAGGAGATCGACGGGGTCGAGGAGATCCGGCTGGAGAGCAAGCCGGAGGAGGCGGCAGTCGTGGTCGTGCGGTCCTTCGGAGCGTCGCGGATCGAACAGCGGCTGGCGCTAGCAGCCGGGTCGCCGTCGCTGGAGATCACCAACATCATCGACTGGCATGAGCGGCAGAAGCTTCTCAAGCTCGGCTTCGAGCTGGACGTGCACGCGGACCGCTCGGCGGCGGAGATCCAGTTCGGGCACGTTTTCCGTCCGACCCACACCAACACGTCCTGGGAATTCGCGCGGTTCGAGATCTGTGGGCACCGGTTCCTGCATGTCGGCGAGCCCGGCTACGGCGTGGCGGTCAGCAACGACTCGACGTACGGCCACGACGTCAGCCGGCGTACTCGGACGGACGGCGGCACCACCACGACCGTACGAGAGTCGCTGCTGCGGGCGCCGCTGTATCCCGACCCGCACGCCGACCAGGGCCGGCATGTGCTGCGGACGACCGTGCGGCCCGGTGCCGGCCTGCCGCAAGCAGTGGAAGAGGGCTACCGGACCAACCTGCCGCTGCGATACGTGGCCGGCGATCACCAGGTGGCGCCGCTCGTCACGGTCAGCAACCCTGCCGTCGTGGTAGAGGCCGTCAAGCTGGCCGAGGACGGCAGCGGCGACCTGGTGGTCCGGCTTTACGAGTCGCTGGGCGGCCGGGCGCGGGCCACGGTCACCGCCGCCGCGGAGGTTGGGTCGGTGGAAGCGACGGATCTGCTGGAGCGGCCTCTGCCAGAGGGTGCCGCCAGCGACGGTCCATCTATCGACCTCGAACTGAGGCCGTTCCAGCTGGTCACGTTGCGCTTCCGCCGCTGAGGGAGATCCGAGCCATGGCAGCTCTTCATGACCGGCCTGCTCCTCCGCAGCGATCGCCTGATTGCCGATCGTGGCGAGCGGGTGGAGGCGCAGCCAAAGGCGCCGGGCCGATCCCGGCTGTCCCGGCTCCTCACGGCCTGGCCGTACATCGTCCCTCTACTGGTGCTCTCCGTGGTGTACGGGCGTACCGTGCAGCGCAGCACCGGCAACCAGTTCTCGGTTGACACGACGAAGTTCGACTACTTGGGCCTCGTGCTTGGCACCGCCCATCCTCCGGGCTACCCGCTGTACACGATGCTCAATGCCGCCTTCGTTCGCATTGTGCCGTGGGGGTCGGTGGCGTTCCGCGCGAATCTGCTGTCGGCGGTTTTCGCAATCTTGGCCTGCCTCGTCGCGGTGCGGATCTTCACCGAGCTTGGCGTACGTCCCGTCGTCGCGGCTGGTGGAGCAACCGCGCTGGGTCTGATTCCGCAGCTGTGGCATTTCGCCCTCATCGCCGAGGTTTACACCCTCAGCATCCTCTTCGTGGCGCTCGTGCTGGCCTGCCTGCTCGGGTACGACCGTACGAGGCGACCGGCGTGGCTGCGTGCTGCACTGCTCATCTTCGCCCTCTCGTTTGCGCATGCCACGTCGCAGGTCTTGCTGATTCCAGGGCTGTTGCTCTATCTCGCGGTCCGTCGTCCGGCCTGGCTGTTTCGCCCCCGGGAGCTGGCCCGGCTCCTCCCTCTTGGCGCGGCTTTGGCTCTGCTGCCCTACGCCTATCTCGTCTGGCGTACCGCCGCCGGCGCACCCTTGCTGGACACTCGCGTCACGGGCCTCACCTCCTTCTGGGAGGTGATCAGCGGCGCCCGGTATTCAGGCCAGATGTTCGGGGTGCCGCTCCACCAGATCATCTCCGAGCGCCTGCCGCAGCTATGCAGCGACGGAATCCAGCAATTGGGCGTTGCCCTCGTGTTATGTGCCATTGGCCTGCTCGTGCTGATCATGCAGCGTCCGCTGGTCGCGGCAGTCACCGGGCTCTGGCTGATGTGTACCGCCGTCTTCGCCCTGGGTTACGCCATCGGGGATTGGGAGACGACGCTGCTGCCCCTGTGGTTCCTGCTCGGCCTCTGGGGTGTGGTCGGGATCGATCGCTGCGTAGCTGGTCTATCGAGCCGGGCGCGGTGGGCGCCCGTGTTGATGGCGATCACCCTGCCGGTCGTCGCACTAGCGAGTGGCTATCCGGAGGCCGATCGCAGTTCCGTTGATCCGCAGGCCGATGTCGACGCCGCACTCCGCGTCGTGCCGGACAACTCGATCATCTTCACCTACGACAACGGAACCCGGCACCAGTTCTGGTATCGCCTCCTGCCTGGCGACGTAGGAACCAGGCGCAACGTGTGGGCAGCCATGGGCGTTAACCCACGGGACCGGAGCGACCGTGCCGGTCAGATCCTGCAGTATTGCGCCAATTCGTCTGGACTATGGATCTGGTCAGACCAGGAGAAGGCGGCCGGCCCTGGCGTTCCCCCCGGCCTCAAGACCTACGTCTTCGGCTCGACCTACATGAAGCAGGTCCGGATATCGGGCCTGCGGGTCACGCGCTACAGCGGTCAGCTCTTTAGCGTCAGCTGCCCTTCCTAACAGCGCGGAACTGCTCAGCATGCCCTGATTTTGCGACGCGATCACCCCGGAACCGCCTGATTTAGGCGCAATTTCGGAGCGACAGCGATGCGTTTTCAGGTTAAGCCGTGGAGCTGGGGGCTCATCGAATTCGATCAGACCTATGGCACACTCAGCACGCACGAGGAAAGGGAGCACATCATCATGTCCGTGGGATTTGGCCAGGTCGTCATCGACTCGCTACGCGCCGACGATATCGCCGGCTTCTGGTCGGGGCTGCTGGAGCGTCCGGTCAACGAAGGCGCAAACCAATTCTTCGCCATGATCCCGGCGTCCGCAGACGGCACATTCCCCGCGTTGATGTTCCTGGCCGTACCGGAGCCGCGCCACGGCAAGAACCGGGTACACCTCGACCTCGTCGCCGACGACCTAGCGGCCGAGGTCGAACGTGCGGTCAGCCTGGGCGCCACCAAGGTCGCGGATTTCAGCGAATACGGAGCGACCTGGACAACCTTGACCGACCCCGAAGGCAACATCTTCGATATCGGCTTGAGGCGAGACACCGAGCCCGCGTCCGGCTAGCAAGTGGGGCCGAAACGACCCCTATTCGGCCCTGAAAGCCGCTGCGCTGGCTCCTCCCCTGGTTGGCCCGGGGCTAGCTTGGGGGGATGACGCAGCCCGTCCCCGAACCAAACAACGTCGGCCCCATTGCTGGTGGCAACCTCCGCGCCTCCGATGCCGACCGTGATCAGGTGGCCACCCTGCTCAGCACTGCGTACGCCGAGGGCAGACTGAGCCGGGAAGAGCATGACGAGCGCATTGACCAGCTGATGGCCGCGAAGACCTTCGACGACCTCCTGCCGATCACCCGGGATCTCGTCATCGTCGGACCGCCGGCACCGGTCGCGACACCGCAATCCAGCAGCCGCTTTGCTATCGACACGACTGGGCAGAACCCCGAGTCGGACAAGATGATCGCGATTTTCGGAGGCGTGACACGGAAGGGTCGGTGGCGGGTACGCAAGAACACCCATGCGCTGGCTCTCTTTGGCGGAATGGATCTTGATCTTCGCGATGCGATCTTCGAGGCTCCGGTGGTGGAAATCTCCGGTTTCTGGTGCTTTGGCGGCCTCGACATCAAGGTGCCGGAAGGCATCGAGATACAAGATCAGACCGCCGGCATCTTTGGTGGAACCGACGTCCGCGACGTTGGTGACCCAGCGCCCGGCGCCCCGACGCTCGTGATCAAGGGTGTGAGCTTGTTCGGCGGTGTGTCGATCAAGGGCCCCAAGAAACGCCGCTGACCCTTTCCAGGTAGTCGGACAAGGCGGCCGGCGCCAGCTACGGTCGACCCAAGGGCGGAAGAACTAAGGGGAAAGGGAACAGCCATGAGCAAGGTGATCATGATCAATCACCTGACGCTGGACGGAGTTGTCCAGGCGCCGGGCCGGGCCGACGAGGACCCGCGCGGAGACTTCGCGTACGGCGGCTGGGCTCAACCTGGAAACGACGACATCATGGCGAAGGTGATGATGGCTCAGTTTCCAGAAGGGGCATCGTTACTGCTCGGGCGCCGCACCTACCAGCAACTGGGCGAGTACTGGCCGACCCAGCCAGACAGCCCGTTCAGCACGATGTTGGAAAACATCCCGAAGTATGTGGTGACGCGGACCCTGAGCACGGCACCGGTGTGGGCCTCATCGACAACGCTCATCACCGACCCGGTTGACCAGGTCGCAGCCCTGAAGGAGCAGGGCACCAGCATGGTGATCTTCGGCAGCGCCGAGCTGACCCAGTCCCTGACCGCAGCCGGACTCGTTGATCGCTACGTGATCATGATCCATCCGGTGCTGGTCGGACCTGGGCTGCGGCTCTTCCCCACCTCGGGCCCGTACTCGCGACTTACGCTGCTGGACAGCACCATTACGACGACCGGCGTCATGATCGGCATCTACGAGCCGACTGCCGAGGCCGCCTGAACTTCTGCGCCCTGAGCCTGTCGAGCCCTGAGCCTGTCGAAGGGTGCCATGTCCGCGGACTTCGACAAGCGCCGTCCTGAGCTTGTCGAAGGGCTCAGCCCGCATATCGTGCCGAAACCATGGCGCATGGTGGCGGCACGTAGCCTGAAGATGTTATGGAAGAACTGTTTGCGCCACCGGCGTACGAGTGGCAGCGGCTGTCGCCCAAGTACCGCTCGATGCGGCTGCTGACCACCCTGATCTTCGTGCCCATCCTCTTCACGATTCCCGCGATCATCGTCGGAGTCGCGTCGGGCAAGTGGTGGATCTCAGGCGTGATCTGGGCCTCGCCGCCGTCATCCTGATCATCAGATTGATATTCGTCCCGCGTAACTGGCGTTCCTGGGGCTATGTCGAACGAGAAGATGATCTCTACATCACCCACGGCGTGATGTTCCGAAACCTGATAGCGGTGCCCTATGGGCGAATGCAGCTGGTCGAGGTCGAGTCCGGACCACTAGAACGCGCTTACGGCCTGGCCTCGGTCACCTTGAAGACCGCTAGCCCGGAGACTGGCGCTCGGATACCGGGTCTGACGCCCGAGGAGGCGACCCGGCTACGGGACCGGCTGACCGAACTCGGCGAAGCGCACGCGTCGGGGCTATGACCAGCTCGCAGCCTCCTCAGAGCACGTCGCCCGCGGATCCTGAGGTCACCACCACGCCCGGGACATCGGCGACCACCACAGCACCCCTCAAGCAGACGGAGCGACCGCATCCGCTGACGCCGTTCGTTCGCGGCTGGTTGGTGTTTGTCGCGATCGCTATCGGCTATGGTCGCGAGCTGATCACGAGCAGCAGCGAGAACCAGTTCGAGAGTGGTGGCCTGACCTGGATCCTGCCGCTCCTCGGTATCGTCGTGGTGCTCGCTGCCGTGGCCGGCTTCGTGGCCTGGTACTTCACCCGCTTCGTCATCGATGACGAGGAGCTGCGTGTCGAAACCGGCGCGATCTTCAAGAAGTCCACCAAAATCCCCTTCGAGCGGCTCCAGTCGGTCGATATCATCCAGCCACTCGCGGCGCGGATGTTCGGGTTGGCCGAGCTGCGGCTCGACGCCGGTAACAGCACCACGAAACTGCGTTACTTACGCCGCGCCAAGGCGTCCAGGTTGCGTGACTACCTACTCACCCGCGCCCACGGTCAGCAAGCCAGCATTCGTGATCTTGATCAAGAGTCGGCCGCGAGCGTCTTCACCGATCTCGGGGTCGGAGATCAGCCACTCGTCCAAGTGACCCCGCAGCGATTGATCATCAGCTTTCTGCTGTCAACGGAGTGGCTGGTCCCGGCAGCGATCTCGATCATCATCGTGGTCGTCACCGCATCGCTGGGCGTTGTCCCCCTTGCGCTGGGCGGCTTGATTCCGTTGCTCATCGGCATGTTGTCGTTGATCTGGCGGCGGGTGATCGGCATGTTCAACTTCACACTGGCTGAATCGCCACGTGGGCTGCGGATCACCCGAGGTCTGACCAACCTGACCAGCCAATCTGTGCCGATCAACCGAGTCCAAGGGGTCAAGACCAGCCAGCCACTGCTCTGGCGGCTGCTCGGCTGGTATCGCATAGACATCGACATCTTGGGGTACGCCCACGGCGACAGCGAGAGCAATGAATCGACTGCGTCGAGCGTGCTGCTCCCGGTGGCAAGCCGTGAGGAAGTCGACCTCGCGCTGGGACGGGTAATGCCGGGCTTCGGTCTCGACGGCATCGAGCTGCATCCCGTACCCAATCGCGCGCGGTGGCTTCGATGGTTTGACTTCTGGACACTCCGCTACGGCTGGAACGACCGAACCTTGATCACCGAGCAGGGCTGGTTCAACCATGAGCGTGACATCGTGCCACACGCCAAAACTCAATCCGTCAACGTTCAGCAGGGGCCGCTGCAACGGCTGCTGAGGCTCGCCGACGTCCATGTGCATACCCCGCGAGGGCCGGTGAATGCCGTCGCCCACCAGCTGGACGAACACGCTGCCCGGGAGCTTGCGCTGACTCAGCTGGACCGGGCCCGGGTCGCTCGAGCCGCGGAACGTGAACGTCGCTCGGTCGCGGCGGTATCCGACGGTGATCATTCCGATGAAGCCGGTCTGCTGCGAGCGTTCGGTACCGGTCGTGATCAGCTTCTCGGCTCGGGCGGCGAGAGCGAGGTGTTCGCACTTGATCATGATCGAGTGCTGCGTCTGTATCGCAGCCGGCATGAGGCGCCGCAGCGTACGGCAGCTCAGCTGCAGGAGCTGTACGAGAGCTGGCGTGGCATCGATATCGGCATCGAGCTGCCACTGATCATCGACACCGGCGAGCGCGGTGGCCGCTTCTATACCGTCGATCGGCGGTTCTCCGGCCGGAACTTCTCCAGCTGGCTCCAAGACGCCGATATGGCCCAGCGACGTCCGGCGCTGGTCAGCTTTCTTGATGCGACGGAGCAGCTGCAGCGACTGCCCAGCCCGGTACCGGGCTTTGCGCGGTTGATCGGTGACGGCGCGCCCCAGCAGTTCGGCACGCTCAGTGAGCTGCTGGCCACCATGCTTCAAGGGCCACTCGCGAGCAGCCGAGCGCGGCTGGAGCACGACGTACCGGGCATTGTCGAGGTGTGGAACCGACTGCACGGCGACCTCGCGGAGCGCTCGATCAGCCCAGCGGTGGTGCATGGTGACGTCTGCCCACCCAACGCCTACATCAGTCAAGGACCGCGCGGTCCGGTGGTCACTGGAATTGGAGATTTCAGTCCGCACACGATCAGCGCGGATCCCTTGCTGGATGTAGCCGGCGCGTTGATCTTCCTCGAGCTTGAGCCGTACGCCGACGCGCCGGCGGACGCAGCATGGCTGGAGGCCGTCGCGGTTGAGCGGCACGGCCGTGACATCGTCCGCTGGATCGATGTCTACCGTCGCTACTACGGCTTCTATTTCTCTAACGCGTATGCCTTCGACCCGGCCTTGTACGCCTGGTGCCTACGGCAGTTGAGCCGCTGAGTCTCCAACGAGGGTCGGCCAACGGCGTTCTGAGCTTGTCTGGTCACCCCGGTAGCGGCGATAGTTGGCGCAGAGAAAGGGCGGAGGATTGGCGATGAATCTGGAACCGGCCGACATGCGTACTCTCCAGTTCGGACCGTTCTGGGTGTTGAGTGCGCTGGCCGGGAACCTACAACCGATTCGAGAGCTACGAACTTGCCGCCTTCTGGGACACCGTTGTCGCAGTCGCATTGCGTACGTCGCTCCCGGCACGTGAGATTCTCACCTCGATGGCGGCAGACCGTTCCGGCCTACTGCTCGACTTCGAGCTCGATGACCGACCTGTCGTCTCCGGATTACGCCAAATCCTGGAAGTCCTCGACCGACTCGAGCCAGAGGCATCGAGCGGCTTTCGCTTGGCGCTGCTGCGGATCGGGACTGAGATCGCTCGGCATCGCGGTCCGTACGGCAGAACGATCACACCAGAACAAGAGCAACTCCTGAAGCTGTTGGCAGCGTTGCTGGAACTCGATACGGGGTCGGATATCGACGAGGTGCTCGTTTGACTCAAGTCTTAGCGATATAGCAGGACTCAGGCATTCCCCGGAGCGGTCGGATATCGCTAGGCTCGCCAGCATGAGCGAGCAACCAGTAGCAAGCGCACCCGTGCTCGGCATCGACATTGGCGGCAGTGGCATCAAGGGAGCGCCCGTCGACCTTGCAACCGGCGAATTCGTTGATAAGCGCCTTCGCATCGTGACCCCAGAACAGTCGACGCCGAAGAACGTGGCAGCGGTCGTTGGTGAGATCGTGCAACACTTCGCCGGCACCATCGGCGACGGCCCGATCGGTATCACCATCCCCGCTGTGGTGACCCACGGTAAGACGCGTTCTGCAGCCAACATCGACAAGTCGTGGATCGATGCCGAGGCCGAAAAGATCTTCGAAGAACACCTCGGTCGGGACATCTTGCTGGTGAACGATGCCGACGCGGCTGGAGTTGCCGAGGTGCACTATGGCGCGGCAGCCGGGCATCCGGGCATGGTGCTCATGACAACCCTCGGCACCGGTATCGGCACGGCAATCCTTTACCGCGGGGTGCTTATCCCCAACTCCGAGCTTGGCCACATCGAGGTCGATGGCCACGACGCTGAGACCCGCGCCGCAGCGAGCATCAAGGAGAAGGAAGGCCTTTCCTACAAGGAGTGGACCAAGCGATTGCAGCGCTATTATGAGCGGCTCGAGGCGCTCTTGTGGCCGGACATGATCGTGATTGGTGGCGGTGTCAGCAAGAATTCCGACAAGTTCATCCCCAGACTGAAGCTGAACGCCGAGGTCGTGCCGGCCAAACTGTTGAACACTGCGGGCATCGTTGGTGCCGCTTGGCTCGCCGCCGACCGTCAGATTCACCCCGACGCACTCAGATAACTCAACTCTGCACAGCACTTAGCGGCATACCGCTGCAGCTTCATTGCGGCTGCCCTCACAGGCGCGTTCTTGCGACCGCCCTCACGGGCGCGGCCCTCACCGCCGCGTCCCCGCAAGGGCGGCCCTCACCGCCGCGTCCCCTGTCAGAAACCTACGTTTACGTAGCTTGCATGCGGTCTGCACAGGTTGCTACCTATGCAGACCGACCGCAACCTAGGTGAACCTAGGTTGCGGTCGGAAGGGTTGCTGCAGCAACGCGCGGTACGCCCTTGAGCGTTTCAGCCGCGAGCAGGTCTCGCGACCGCTGACATGTGGCTGAGCTACATGCGTTCCAGTGGCTCGATACCGAGCATGGCCAGCCCGGCGGCAAGCGCCCGCTTCGTGATCAAGCACAAGGCGAGCCGTGAGTCGCGTACCGCCCCCGAGGACTGGAGCACGGGGCACTGCTCGTAGAAAACCGCCAACGCACCGGACAGCTCATAGAGGTAGTTGCAGAGGCGGTGAGGCTGCAGTGTCCGTCCGACCTCGTCCACCGTGTCGCCGAACCGAGTCAGGAGCAGAGCCAGCGTTTGCTCGGCCGAATCCTCGAGCACCAAGACCTTCGACTGCTCCCCATAGCCTCGAGCCGTGGCCTTACGCAGCACCTGAGTCACGCGGGCATGCGCGTACTGCAAGTACGGGCCGGTGTTTCCCGTGGTCTGCACCATCCGGTGGATGTCGAAGACGTAGTCCTTGTTCAGCCCATTGGACAGATCGGCGTACTTGATCGCCGCGAGCGCCACAGGCGGCGCCGCCTCCCGCTCGGCCGCATCGAGCAGGCTGTTCAGAGTGACGGACGTTCCCTCGCGAGTGGAGAACTTCTTCCCGTCGGGCCCGAGCACCTGTCCGAAGGCGACGTGTTCGGCGCTGACGTCGTCGGGCAGGAAACCTGCTTTGCGCGATACCGCGAAGACCAAGTCGAAGTGGAATGACTGCGGCGCACCCACCACGTAGATCAACCGGTCCGCCTGCAAGGTGCGCACCCGGTGCCTGACCGCTGCCAGGTCGGTCGCGCCATATCCGAACCCGCCGTCGCTTTTGCGTACGATCATTGGCGCGTTGAAACCCTCGACGAACACCACCAGCGCGCCGTCGTCGATCACCGCCGTGCCACTCGCCACAAGATCCTCGACGACCGATGCAAGGTCGTCGTTGTACATGCTCTCCCCCGCCAGATCGGCATCGGTGAGCAATACCCCCAGTCGGGCGTACGCGGCATTGAACCCGGCAAAGGAAATGTCGATCAACTGCTGCCAGATCGCTAGCGTGTCGGGATCACCTGTCTGCAACAACACGACCCGTCGCCGCGCCCGCTCGGCGAAGTCTGGATCGGCCTTGAAATGCGTGTTGGCCCGTAGGTACAGCGCCTCCGCACTGCTGAGGTCGAGCACAGCGGGATCGAGCCGCTCATCGAGGATCTGCTCGACCAGCATCCCGAACTGGGTACCCCAGTCGCCGACATGGTTCTGCGCGATGACGTCGTGTCCAAGACCAATGAGCACTCGGCGTAGACAGTCGCCGATGATGGTCGAGCGGAGATGCCCGACATGCATCTGCTTGGCGACATTCGGAGCGGAGTAGTCGATCACCACAACCTGAGGGTCGGACGTCTGCGGCACACCAACGTAGGGGTCGGCGAGCTGATCGGTGACAGCCTGGGCCAGCACGTCGGTCCGGAGCCGGAAGTTGATGAAGCCGGGTCCGGCGATCTCTGGCGGCTCGCAAAGATCGGTAACCTCGAGCTTGGCAATGACGTGCGCGGCAATTTCCCGCGGTGGCTTGCCTTCCGTGTTAGCCAGGCGCAACGCCACGTTCGACTGGTAGTGGCCGAACTGTGGTCTGGTGGCAGGCCGAAGCTCTGGGTCGATGCCGGTGACGGCCTCGACCCGGCTACTCAGCAATGCAGCAAGGGAAGACACAGACGGAGATTATTTCACTGTCCTGTGCATGGCTTACCCGCTCGACACCCTGCAGCGTTGTTTAGGGCGGCTCTTGCCAGCGATAGATCTGCCCGTCGCGCAGCTCAACTGCGATCGGCGCGGCTGGTGGCGGTCCAGCCTGTAACAGCTCCATGACCTTGGTACGGCCGCGGAACCGAGTGCCATTGGCCGTTGTCCAGTGCAGATACGGATGGAGCAGCATGCGCAACCCATCCCAATCGCGTTCCAGCATTGCCTCGTACGCTGTGCGCGTTACCTCGTCCACGACGGGAGAATCCTGATCGGTCATGGGCTGGGCTGGCAGCGCGGGCACCAGTAGCTGCGTCGCTCCTGGCCTGGCGGACCGAACTCTTCGGTACGGATCGGCGTGCCACACCGTCGACACGGCTGCCCCACCCGCTCGAAGACATAGGCACGACCACCACGCCGTAGATCGCCGGTGGTGGACTGCTCGGCACGCGATCGATTGGCCAGCAACAGCTGCCGGCCACGCTCGACGATGCGCCGCAGATTGGCGACGCTACTGACCGGCGTACGTGGGTGGACGCCTTGCAGGAAGAGCAGCTCCGCGCGATAGAAGGTGCCGATACCGGCCAGATTGCGCTGATCCAGCAGCGCTTCACCGATCGTGCGGTCGGGCTGAGCAGTGATCCGCCGGACAGCCTCATCAAGGTCCCAATCGGGGCCGAGGAGGTCTGGGCCAAGATGTCCGACAACGGTGTCCTCATCAGCGGTCGGAACCAGCTCCACGATGGGGAGCCGGTAGCCGACTATGTCATGATCACCAGTTGCGAGCACGGCGCGAATCTGAAAATCGGGACCTCCGCTCCACCGCCGACCGCGCGGGTAGATCTTCCACACCCCGTCCATCTTGAAATGGGTATGCAGGGTGACCTCATTGCTGAAGCGGAAGAGCTGATGCTTGCCGCGTGAGATCACCTGCCGTACCCCGACGCCCGTCAGGTCGGTTGCCGCCAATGAGGGCACCCGGAACTCAGATCTCGTCAGCACGCGACCAGCCAATACCTCATTGAGCCGCCGGCACGCCCGCCAGACGGTGTCACCTTCGGGCACCGCTTCATTCTGCCGTGCTGTCGGACCAAGCGCTCTCATCATCACCGTCACCCACGTCCGGAATGGTCGCCAGGTTTCGGCAAGAGCGACCAGTTCAGCGTCGCTGAGCTCATGATCAATCCCATACGCACGCTGGATCGCCTCCCTCGATCGAGGTTCTCCCAGTGAAGGCGCGTCGGCATGCCCACAGGACCGAATCACGATCAACGAGCTGTAGAACGGGCCAATACCGGGCAGCTGCTGCAGCTCAACTTGGGCGTCTTCCGGCGGCATTGATCTCAGCCGCTCGGCGTCCAACTCACCGCGCTGGGCGGCCTCGGCAATGGCGTGCAGCCGCGGGAGCCGGTCTGCAGGCAGTCCCGGCACCGGGCCCATCGCTAGCAGTGCACTGGGTGTTGGCACACAGAAAGTGCGAATGCCCGACAGCTCGAAGTCGGCGCCGTACATCTCTGACATCCGCGCCCGCAACGTGATTCCCTGACCACGGGCCCGACGAGCGCTGATGATTGACCACAGAGCCGCTTCGTATGGTGAGTAGAACAAGGCTGGCCGGAACCCAGGTGCCCTGCCGTGCACCCGGGCGAGCACCGGATCGGCCAGGCACATCTGGTGGAACGCTTCGCCGTCGTGGTCGAGAGAGATCACTCGGGCAACTTGCTTGCGCAGCGCCTCAATCTCGGGGTCATTCAGTGGATCGCCGGCGGCGATGCACCCGCACGTCGAGACGATCGACCGATCTGCGTGGCCTCAACACCGACTTGGCGTTCGTAGTCACCGTCCAGGCAAAATGCCATCCGCATCACGCCGTCAAAGCTGCGCTCGTCGCGATGCCCGAACCCCATCATCGCGACCTCCTGCAGATCGAACGGCCCGGTGATGTCCAGCTGTGTCGTGGTGGTCGTCGTGGTGGTCACAAGAGTCAGTCTGTGACGGCGCACTGACACTTCTTTCCTCGAGAATGCCTGCGCTTCGGCCGTTACGCTGAGGATGTGCCAGCGCAGCGGGTCTGGAGAAGGTGGTGGCCCGCACCGTTTGCCGGGTTGATGGGCCTGGGCATCGCGGGGCTCGCCGCCATTGTGGGATCCGTAGCATTCGTACGCTCGAAAGCCGCCGGCCACACCTATCCAGAGTCCGATGTGCCGCACGCACCCGTGGCTCTGGTGCTTGGAGCTCAAGTCAAACCTGACGGCACACCGTCGGCGTTCCTGGCGGCTCGTCTTGATCTTGCCAAGCGGCTTTACGACGCGGGTCGCGTTGAGATGATCATGGTTTCGGGTGACCACCGGGCACCGGAATACGACGAGCCGGTCGCCATGCGGGACTACTTGATCAAGGCTGGCGTACCCGGGACCAAGCTGATCCTCGACCCTGGCGGTTTCGACACCTACGAGTCATGCGTACGGGCCAAGCAGATCTTCAATGTCGCTGAGTTGGTCATCGTCACCCAGAGCTACCACCTCGCCCGCGCGGTTGCGACCTGTCGCGCTCTGGGCGTCGACGCGATTGGCGTTGGCGACGATTCCGCCCGCCAGTACCCGGTCTCGTGGTGGCGCGGCGCGATTCGCGATCAGCTTGCCTGTGCCAAGACCGTGGTTGATCTCCTCACTCGGCGACATCCGATGCCACTCGCGACTGAGCCATCCCTCCATGACGCCGCGACAGCACTTTCCACTTCTGACGATTATTAACAGCAGCTTAAGCGGCTTCGTTTTTTGGATAAAGCGGCTCCGATTTGCCAATAATCATTCATAGCAAAACAAAGTTTTCTGCATAGCAAAACAAGCTTTATTTCATGACAAAACGACGCCGTTGCGTTACCAATAAACGCCAGCGCTGAAGAAAATCAAGAGAGCACAAATCGTAATCAATTTGTTTGGTTCACCTCTTCGAATCTATGAAACCCTTATCAGAATCTCAAAATGAAGACTCCGCCTAAGCGGCGAGTATCGCTGTCGCCATGTAAAGAGTCAGACCGAGTTATGAGGTGAATGGGATGGCACGGTTCTTGGCAGGGGTTATGAAGTTTCGCCTGTTGATCTTGGCGGCCGCTATCGGGCTGATGGCCTTTGGCATCGTGCAGTTGCGCGACGCGCGTCTGGACGTATTACCGGAGTTCAGCCCGCCGTACGCGGAGGTTCAGACTGAAGCGCTCGGTCTCTCCGCAGAGGAGGTCGAGCAGCTGATCACCGTGCCTCTCGAAGCCGACCTGCTCAACGGGGTCGAAGGCATCGATGTGATTCGGTCAGAATCGCTGCCCGGCCTCTCCTCGGTCGTCATGGTGTTCCAGTCGGGCACTGACATATATCGAGCTCGGCAACTCATCGAAGAGCGCTTGGCTCAGGCTCACGCGCTGCCCAACGTGTCGAAGCCTCCGACGCTGTTGCAGCCGTTGTCCTCGGCCAATCGAGTCCTGATGATCGGCATGTCCACCACCGAGCTGACGCCGATCGAGCAGTCAGTGATCGCCCGCTGGACCGTACGTCCCCGGTTGATGGGCGTACCTGGAGTTGCCAATGTCTCCATCTGGGGCCTGCGTGATCAGCAGCTCCAGGTGCAGGTCGATCCGGCGACTCTGCGTGATCGCAAGGTGACGCTGAACCAGGTGATCAACACGGCCGGCAACGCGCAGGTAGTCTCCCCACTCACCTTCCTCGAAGCCTCAACGCCAGGCACCGGCGGATTCGTCGAGACGCCACAGCAGCGACTTCAGGTCAGGCATCTGCTGGAGAAGATCGCCAACCCCAACGAACTCGCGAAGGTCCCGATCGAGGGCACCTCCGGCGCTCTGAAGCTAGGTGACGTCGCCGACATCAAGGTTGATCATCAGCCGTTGATCGGGGACGCGGTTGTCAATGGCAAGCCCGGTCTGATCTTGGTCGTCGAGAAGTTCCCCGGAGTAAACACCACCCAGGTCACGCGCGACGTGCAACAAGCGCTCGAGACGCTTCGGCCGGGCCTGAGCGGGATCGAAACCGATACTTCGTGGTTCGCGCCGGCAGATTATGTCGCAGCGGCCAAGTCCAACCTTGGGGTAGCCGTGGCCATCGGTGCCGGACTGTTGCTGCTGGCCCTTGCAGCAATGCGCTTTCACTGGCGCGCTGCGCTGGTCGGCGTGATCACTGTGCCACTGTCGGTCATCACCGCGGCCCTGATCGTCGATCTACTCGGCTACGGATTGAACGCCCTCGTGATCGCTGGTCTCGCCGCGGCGGTCGCCATCGTGGTGGATGAGGCGATTACCCCCGGGAACGCCGTTGTCCAGCGGCTTCGGGCTAGGCGTGCGAGCCCGGACGCTGAGCCCACCTGGGTCGGAGTCCAGCAGGCTCTTGCCACCGTCCATCGACCACTGATCTATGCGGGCATCATTGCTTTGCTCGCCATTCTTCCCGTGGCGGTGCTGGAGGGGCGGCCTGGAGCGTTCTTTACGCCGATGGTCCTCGCGTACGCCATTGCGGTCATCGCCGCCTTGATCATCGGGGTCACGGTCGGCCCGGCCCTGAGCAGTCTGCTCTTCGCCCGCTGGGAGCCAAAGGAGGCCCCGGAACGAGGGCCTGTGCCGTGGCTCGGCGTGCGTTACCGGAGCGCCGTGCAACGGTTCTCTGGCAGCCTGCGCCCGGCGCTACTGGTGACAGCAGCGTGCGGTCTGGTAGCCGTTGCGATCTTGCCCTTCGTGAACACCGCGCTGACGCCTACCTTCCAAGATCGAAATGTGGTGGTCAGGCTGCAGGGTCAGCCAGACGTCTCGAGCGAGGCGATGAGCCAGCGCGCCGCTGATCTTGGCAACACCATCAGGGCGCTGCCCGGCATCACGGGTGTCGGCGCAACCGTCGGACGTGCCGTCACTGGGGACCGAGTCGTCAACGTGAACTCCAGTGACGTGTGGGTCTCTATCGCTCCCGACGCCAACTACAAGACGACTCTGGCCGCGATTGAGAATGCGGCACGCCAGGTCCCGGGCGCGACGGCTGATGTCGTGCCCTATTCGACCCAGGAGATGCGCGATGTCGGGAGTCTGCATACCGGTGCCAACACTGTGACCGGCAGCGGGTTGGACGTCCTGACTGGCCTGAACACTCCTCTTGCCGTACGCGTCTACGGCCAGGATCCCAAGATCCTCGCTGCCGAAGCCGCCAAGGTGCAACAGATGATGACCACGATCGACGGTGTCGTGAATCCGCGTGTCGAGGGCGCCGCGACCCAGCCAACGATCGAGATCGAGGTCGACTTGGACAAGGCCCAGCAGGTCGGCATCAGCCCAGGTGACGTACGCCGCGCTGAGGCGACCGTGCTACAGGGGATTCAGGTCGGCAGCGTGTTCGAAGAGCAGAAGGTCTTCGACGTGATCGTCAAGGGCACGCCCGCCACCCGACGCAGCGTCGCCGATGTGCAGTCGATGCTCATCGACGTACCGGGCGGTGGTCATGTACGGCTCGGCGACGTCGCCGACGTACGGGTTGTACAGACGCCACCCGTCATTCGTCGCGATGCTGTCTCGCGACGGGTGGACGTCGTCGCTGATCTTGATGGGCGAAGCAGTAGTGCTGTGGTTGCCGACCTAGAGAAGCAGCTGGCCACGATGAGCTTCCCGATCGAGTATCACGCCGAGGTTATTGCCAAGACCACAGCAGACGAGATCGGAATCGGGCGTGCCATCGGCTTCGCTATCGGTGCTGCCATCGCCGCGCTGCTGCTCTTCCAGGCCGCCTTCAACAGCTGGCGCCTGGCGCTTGTCGCCACGGCGGCCCTGCCGCTGTCGCTGACCGGCGGCTTGATCACCGGCCTCTTCAGCGGACTCACGTTCGGCTTGGGCTCGCTGTTGGGATTGCTGGCGATTCTCGGTCTCGCGGCTCGATACATCACGACCATGCTGTCCAGCATCCAAGGTGAGAATCGCATGCGGACTGATGATGACGACGCCGACACGGTCTATGACAGGGCCCGGGAATCCTTCGGTTCCATGATCATCAGCGGCATTGCGATTGCAGCGCTGGCGCTACCGATCGTGATCTTGGGTCCTCGTCCGGGCCTGGAGATCGTGCAACCCCTTGCCGTCGTCCTGCTGGGCGGCGTGGTCAGCTCGTTGATCGTCGCCTTGTTCCTGCTGCCGTCGGCGTACCTGCACCTGATTCCGCCTCGAGCGGAGGAGGCACCGCCGGAGCACGAGGACGAGCTGCAACCGGTCGTCGCAGCCACCGGGGCGTGATCATCATGAGCACCAAGAGCAGACTTCGTACGGCCCGACATAGCGTGCTGGGTCTGGTGTTGGCAGCCGCCGTCGGGTTCTCATTGGCTGGTTGTGCAGAGATCGAGTCGGTAAGTGCCGAACCGTACGAGCCGGCAACGCTGGAGTCGACCGGCCCGTCTCAGCCCCCGAAAATCACTCTCACCGACGAGGCAGCGCGCCGAGTTGCGCTCCAGACAACGGTCGTCGGAGCTCGCGGCGCCGAACTCACGGTTCATCACGGTGCCCTGGTCTATGACAAGAAGGGTCTGCCGTGGGTCTTCGCAGTTGTTGGGCCCCGGACCTACGTCCGTTCGGCGGTCACCGTCAAACATGTCGATGGTGACCTCGTCACGTTGAGTGCTGGCCCGCCAGCAGGCACCGAGGTGGTCACCGTTGGTGCGATCGAGCTCTGGGGTACCGAACTCGGCATCGCCGGCAAGCACTGAGGGGGTTGGCAGATGCGTTCCATCGTCAGAGCGAGCCTCCGGTTCCGCTGGATCGTGCTGTTCCTGGCCGCAGCCACGCTGGCTCTCGGCTTCATCCAGATTCCCGAGACGAAGGTTGACGTCTTTCCGGAGTTCGCACCGCCTCAGATCGAGATCCAGACGATCGCGCTCGGCAACTCCTCCAACGAGGTCGAGCAGTTGATCACAGTGCCTATCGAAGATCAATTGGGCGGCATTGAGGGTCTATCAGAGCTGCGCTCCAAGTCGGTCGCCCAGCTGTCCTCGATCCGGCTGATCTTCGAACGCGGCGCGGACGAGTTGAAGGCCCGCCAACTGGTGCAGGAGCGCCTCTCGCAGATCACGCCAACCCTGCCGACGTGGGCCAGCCCACCGTTCATGATGCCGGCGCTCTCGGCGACGAGCCGCATCATGAAGATCGGTCTGACCTCGGATACGGTCAGCCCGACCGATCTCTCGGCCATCGCGTACTGGAAGATCCGGTCACGCCTCCTCCGAGTGCCCGGGGTCGCACAGGTCGCCATCTGGGGTGAGCGCTTGCCGCAACGCCACGTCCAGGTCGATCCAGCCAAGCTCGCCCAATACAACGTTTCCCTGCAAGACGTCATGGACGCCTCAGCCGATTCCGTCGAGTCGGGCCTGCTCCGCTACTCCGACGGTGCGGTTGTCGGTACCGGTGGGTTTGTCGAGGCTGGCGGTCAGCGGTTCAACATCCGTCACGTACAACCGATCGTCGAACCCGAGCAGCTCGCGCAGGTGCCTGTCGTGGAACGCGACGGCAAGGTGCTGCGGCTTGGTGATCTAGGAAACGTGCTCGTCGATCCCGGACCACTGATCGGCGATGGAGTCGTCGACGGCGGACCGGGGCTGCTGCTGGTCGTACAGAAGTTCCGCGGCGCCAACACCGTTGACGTGACCCGCGGCGTGGAAGAGGCCATGGAGCAGATGGAGCCCGGCTTGCCCGGAATCACCGTCGATACCACGATCTTCCGGCCCGCTACCTTTATCGAGCAGTCGATCGACAACCTCCGGATAGCGATGCTGCTCGGCATCGCGCTGGTCGTGTTGATCATTGTCGCTTTCTTGTTCGAGTGGCGTACCGCCTTCATCAGCTTGATCGCCATCCCGCTTTCGCTGGTAGCGGCGGTCCTGGTGTTGGATGCCGCGGGAGCCACGATCAATGTGATGGTGCTGGCGGGGTTGGTGGTCGCCATCGGGGTGGTGGTGGATGACGCCATCATCGACGTGGAGAACGTGGTGCGACGGCTTCGCGAAGCTCGGGCCACGGGCAGTGGAGCGTCGACGTTCAATGTGGTGTTGAACGCGTCTGTCGAGGTCCGCTCGGCCATCACGTACGCCACCTTGATCAACGTCATCGCCGTTGTGCCGGTGTTGTTCTTGGAAGGGCTGTCGGGATCGTTCTTCCGGCCGCTGGTGCTCTCGTACGGGCTGGCAGTGCTGGTCTCGATGTTTGTCGCGCTCACGGTGACGCCGGCCTTGTGCCTGATCCTGCTGTCGCGGGGCAAGCTGGCAAGCAAGGAGTCGCCGCTGATGCGGGCGCTGAAGCGCGCGTACGTCGCCGTTCTCGCCCCCTTGATCCGCCGACCGCTGCCAGCGATCGCCATGACTGCCGTGCTCCTGGTTCTCGGTGTGGCGGCGGTGCCCGACATTGGGTAGTCAACTGCTTCCTAATTTCAAGGAGCGCGACTTCTTGATGCACTGGCTGACTCAGCCTGGCACCTCGGTCGCCGAGGAGACGCGGGTTTCGGTCTCAGCATGCAAGGACCTGCAAGAGATTGAAGGCGTTCGCAACTGCGGATCTCACATCGGCCAGGCCTACCTCGCCGACGAGGTCTACGGCGTGGACTTCGGTGAGAACTGGATCAGCGTCAGCCCAGACGTCGACTACGACAAGACGCTGGACGAGGTGCACAAGGTCGTCGAGTACTACCCGGGCCTGTACCGCGACGTCCAGACCTACCTTCGGGAGCGCATCAAGGAGGTGCTGACCGGCGCCAGCGAATCCATCGTGGTGCGCATTTACGGGCCAGACCTCACCGACGCTGCAGAAGCAGGCCAAGGACATCGAGCAGCGCATCGGCGACATCCCGGGGATTGAAGACGCTCATGCCTCGCTGCAGACCGATCTGCCACATATCGAGGTCGAACCCGATCTTGCTAAAGCTCGAGAGTTCGGGCTGACCCCTGGAGACATCCGTCGGCAGGCATCGACCTTGATCGCCAGCGAGGAAGTCAGCGACATCTTCTCCGGCGGTAAGGCGTACGACGTGCATGTCACGGCCATCCCGTCGGCGCGCGACAGCGTCAGCGACGTGCAAAACCTGCAGCTAGACACCCCGTCGGGAGGTCATGTCAGGCTGCAGGATGTTGCGGACGTTCGGATGGGCCCCACGCCCAATGCCATCCTGCGGGAGCAGCAGTCGCGCTACATCGATGTCGGCGCCAACGTAGCGGGCCGCCCGCTGAACGAGGTCGTCGACGACGTCGAAAAGCGCATGGAAGGGGTCACCTTCTCGCTCGGCTATCACGCGGAGGTGATCGGCGAATCCACTGAGCTCGACGCTGCAGAGGACACGCTGCTGATCTTCGGCATTGCCGCAGCCGTCGCCACACTGCTGCTACTTCATGTCGCGTTCGGCGGCTTCCGACCGGCGCTGCTGACCTTCGCCCTGCTGCCCATGGCGCTGGTCGGCGGTGCCATCGCAGTCTGGATGAGTGGTCGGGTGCTATCGCTCGGATCACTGGTCGGCTTCCTCGCGGTCTTTGGGATCGCTGCGCGCAACGGGATCTTGATGGTGAGCCACTTCCAGCACTTGGAGCGCGTCGAGGGCGTCAAATTCGGCGCTGGGCTGGTGATCCAAGGTGCCAAGGAACGTCTAGCGCCGATCATGATGACCGCACTGGCGACCGGCTTGGCACTCGTTCCACTGGTGGTTGCCGGCAGTATTCCGGGGCATGAGATCGAACACCCCATGGCGATCGTGATCCTCGGCGGCCTGGTCACCGCGACCTTGATCAACTTGTTCGTCCTGCCGTCGCTCTACTTAGCCGTTGGCAAGAGCAAGCGGGAGCGGGAGGCTGAGCCCGCGGAGGCTGCAGCCGCTACGGGCTGAGCCTGCGATTGTCAGCGTCTCAGCGGGAATAGGTCTCTGAGAGACTGACAAGTCGGAGTCAGCGCCAAGGCCTACGGTTGGTCGGTGGACCATGTCGTGGTTGCGGGTGCCGGTATCAGCGGACTTGCCGCCTGCTTGGTGCTCAGCCACGTTGCCGCGCGGGTGACCCTGGTTGAACGCCTAGAGCGGCCGGCGGAGGTTGGTGCCGCTCTAGCGTTGCAGGCCAACGGCATGATCGTTCTTGATCGCCTGGGGCTGCTAGGGACTTTGCGGGCCACAATGCGCGTATCGAGCGGATGGACACGCGGAACGTGAGCAGCCGTACGCTCCTCACCGCGGCCGTCCCCGACCTCGGTGACGGCCTGGACCACGCCCTCGCTGTCCGGCGTACGGATCTGCACACGATCTTGTTGAATGCCGTCGCCGGCCGACATGGCGTGCGGACTCGATTTGGTTGCACCATCGTCGGCGCTGATCCGACCGGAACCGTGACGATCAGATGCTCCTCGGGAGACCGGGAGACACTAAGCGCTGATCTCGTCGTCGGAGCCGACGGCGTGAGCTCGGCAGTACGCGAAACAGTGGCTTCAACAGCCGCATATCTGCCGGTCAGAGCTACGTGCGCACCATTGTGCACGCCGAGGTCGCGCCATGGTTCGAGGAGTACTGGACACCGCTGGGGTCTTTCGGCCATGCGCCGCTGGGCCATGGCCTCACTTACTTCTGGGTGGCCGCTCAGGCGCCGACAGCGGCCGATGCAGTGGCTCGTCGGGACTTGCCATCGCTCATCGACGTCTGGAACCGTACCCTTCCTGCTGCGGCGGGTCTCTTGACGCAAGTCCCTTCCTTCGATGACTTGCTGATCAACACGGTGCGCCGGGTGGACTGCCGGCGCTGGTTCTCCGGGCGTCTGGTCCTCATCGGCGATGCGGCTCATGCGATGGCACCCAACCTCGGGCAAGGCGCCAACAGTGCCCTCGTCGATACGGTGATCTTGGCCGAGCAACTCATCTCAGCGGTGACCATGGAGGAGGCAGTCCAGCGTTACGACCGCATCCGGCGTTCCGCCGTTCGCCGTGTGCAGAACGTGGCGGGTGTGCTGCAGTCCCTATGCGGACTGGACTCACCCCTAGCTCAGCACCTCCGAGACGCAGCACTTGCTGTCAGCGCGCTGATTCCGCAGCTAGGCCAGACCGCCATCCGACGATCGCTCCTTCCTGACGTACGCGCGGTCCGATCGGCCAGCGTCTTCGACCAGCCCACGTGATGACTCCCGGACCCAGCTAGGTGCGCTGCGAGCGGTAATAGGTGATCAGCGACTGGGTTGAGGAGTCTTGTTTGGCCAGGGCTTCGTCGTCGCCCGAGACGGCTGGAGCGATTTGCAGCGCGAGCTGCTTGCCCAGCTCGACGCCCCATTGGTCGAAACTGTCGATCCCCCACACCACACCCTCGGTGAAGGTGATGTGCTCGTAAAGCGCGATCAGCTCGCCAACGACCCGCGGGCTCAGCTCGGGGGCCATGATCGATGTCGTCGGGCGGTTTCCGGGAAAGACCCGCGCCGAAACGATCGCCTCCGGGGTGCCCTCGGCACGTACCTGTTCGGCCGTCTTGCCGAACGCCAATGCCGCCGTCTGGGCGAAGAAGTTGGCCAGGAACAACCCGTGTACGTCGTTGTCGCCGTCGACCAGCGGGTTGGCCGGATTGGCCACCGCGATGAAGTCGGCCGGGATCACCCGGGTGCCCTGATGGATCAGCTGGTAGAACGCGTGCTGGCCGTTGGTGCCCGGCTCGCCCCAGAACACCTCGCCGGTATCGGTCGTGACCGGCGAGCCGTCGTAGCGGACGCCCTTGCCATTGGACTCCATGGTGAGCTGCTGCAGGTACGCCGGGAATCGGTGCAGGTATTGCGCGTACGGCAAGACCACGTGACTGGCTGCCTTGAAGAAGTTCACGTACCAGACATTGAGCAAGCCCATCAGCACGGGCACGTTGCTGGAGAACTCGGTCTCGGCGAAGTGCCGGTCGATCGCGTGGAAACCCGCAAGGAAGTCGGCGAAGTTCTCCGGCCCGATGGTGACGGCCACCGAGGTGCCGATCGCTGAGTCGACGGAGTATCGGCCGCCGACCCAGTCCCAGAAGCCGAACGCGTTGTCCGGGTCGATGCCGAACGCCGCCACCTTGTCGAGCGCCGTGGACACGGCAACGAAGTGCTTGGCGACTGCCGCGTTAGCGGCCTCGTCGCCTTCCTCGATGGCTCCGGAAGCCCGCAATCCATCCAGCAGCCAACTGCGGGCCAGCCGCGCATTGGTCAGCGTCTCCAGAGTGGTAAAGGTCTTGGAGGCAACGATGAACAGGGTGGTCTCCGGATCAAGATCTTTTGTCTTCTCCGCGACGTCGGTCGGATCGATGTTGGAGATGAAGCGCGCCTTGAGACCGGGTTTCACGTACGGCTGCAGCGCCTCGTAGACCATCACCGGACCAAGATCAGATCCGCCGATCCCGATGTTCACCACGGTCGCGATCGGCTTGCCGGTGACGCCCACCCACTCCCCGCTGCGTACCTTGTCGGCGAACGCGTACACCTTGGCGAGCACCTGGTGCACCTCGGGAATGACATCGACCCCGTCGACGACCAGGCTCGATCCCTCGGGCGCCCGCAGTGCAGTGTGCAGCACCGCACGATCCTCGGTGACATTGATGTGTTCGCCGGCCAGCATCGCGTCTCGGCGATCCGCCAGACCAACCTGGTCAGCAAGATCAACAAGTGCACTCAGGATTTCGGAGTTGATCAAGTTCTTGGACAGGTCGACATAGAGATCGCCCGCTTGGAAGGTGAATGATTTTGCTCTCGAGGGATCGGCCGCGAACCAGCCCCGCAGATCCGGCTGCAGAGATTCGTACAGGGCCGTGAGCCTTGCCCAGGCCGGGGTTGTCGTCGGATCAACTGGCTCGCTCATCGGGTTCCCCTCGTCGTTGGGCTGGTAACACGTCACATTACTGAGCCGGACTCCTTCACCTCAATGACCTCCTCAGGCGGTGCGCCGAGTGGTGGTGCCACTTCAAGCCGGGTCCACGCCGGACGGTGGCTGCTTCGGTAGCGTGCGAACCATGGACGCCCGGCTGGCCAGGTCACAAGAAGAGCCTGACCCCCCGTACGCGGCGGGGGAATCGGCATTCCGCATTGACTTGGAGCGGATTCGGTTCGCCACCGCCCTCTCCAGGCTGGCCGACGTGACCCAGGTAGTCACGTCGATGGCGACAAGCGGAGTCGTGCACAACCGGCTGACCCACACGATCAAGGTGACAGCGGTGGCTCGAGCGATCGCGGTACGGCTGCTCCGCACCGAAGATCATGACCTGCTTCATGATCTTGGTGGTCTTGATCATGTCGTGGTACAGGCAGCCGCCACTGCTCATGATCTTGGTCATCCACCGTTCGGGCACCTCGGCGAACGGGTCCTTGATCGATTAGCGCGGGAGCGCTTCGGGCTGGCGGATGGCTTCGAGGGAAATGCGCAAACCTTCCGGGTCCTCACCGAACTGGAGGTGCTGGGACCAGGCGATCAGGGCCTCAATCTCACCGCCGCAACTCGCGCTGCCGTACTGAAGTATCCGTGGGCCTGCTTCTCCTATCCCGATCCGCATCCCACAACCTGGCCGGTACCGCCGCGCGGCGCCGGGCATTCGCGCGGCACCGGAGCAGCGAAATTCTCCGCCTACATCATTGACCTGCCGCAGATGATCGACGCCCTCGCGGCGTTCCCCCAGCTGCCGCCCGGACGGCAAACCGTGGAGTGCTCGGTCATGGATATCGCCGACGACATTGCCTACTCCCTGCACGATGTTGACGACTTTCATCGATCCGGAGTGCTGCAGTTCTCGCCCGTCTCTGGGGAATTTCGATGCTGGGAGAACGGCCGCGCCGAATTTGCTGATCTTGATGAGGCGAGCCTTGTCGACGCCCGGCGACAGCCCGGAGCCGGCCTCGAGTGGCTGCGGCGACATCTCAGAAGCAGAGACGACTGGATCTTCGACGAAGACGTCTTCGCGACGGCGATTCGCACCGTCGGCGACGAGTTCGTCGACGGCGTGCTCGCCACCCCGTACGACGGATCGATGGCAGCCGACCGCGCCATCTCAGCCTTCACCTCACGGTGGATCGACCACTTGATCAGCTCGGTCGGTACCGACCCGCAGCCGGCGGTCCGCTCCGGCTATGTCGCCATGGACTCACAGGCTTGGCATGAGGTGTCGGTGCTGAAGTTCGTCAACCAGTACTTCATCTTGGAGCGCCCCGATCTGGCGATGCTCCAGCGGGGTCAGGAGCAAACCGTCGAGCATCTCGTCTTGGCTTTTGACGGTTGGCTCTCCGACCCCGTCGATGCGAGCCGCGCGCCGCGGCGGCTGCTCGACCTGGTGAACACGGCGACCAACGCTTACCACAGCGTGGCGCGAGAGCATCCGGAGTGGCTCGGTGGGAGCCCGTCCGATGCCGAGTTGGCACGGATGGGCAGGGGTCGCGGCATCATCGACTTCGTCAGCGGCCTCACAGACGCTCAGACCATCGCCCTGGGTGCCCGCCTCAGCGGAGCGACAGGGCTGCTGTGGAGCAGCAGCCTGTAACCGCATCGGGACATACCTCGCTCATGCAATGTGCGTGGCAGTCGCGCTCATCGGGGATGCTTGAGTCGTGGAGCTGATTGCGGAGGTTTGGCGTCGGGTGACGGCCGTCCAGCCGCCGCCTGCCCCAGTCGTTGTCGCCCTCGCCGCTGCCATCGCGGCAGCGCTCGTGCTACCGCGAGCAGTCTGGCCGTACACACGCATGCTGGTAACCATCACCCACGAAGGTGCCCATGGGGTGGCGGCGTTCGTGACAGGGCGTCGACTCCAAGGCATCCGGCTGCACTCCGACACTTCGGGGCTGACTGTTTCCAGCGGGCGACCCAGTGGGCCGGGCATGGTGACGATGCTGCTGGCCGGCTATCTGGGACCGGCCGTCGTCGGACTAGGCGCGGTGGGCCTGTTGATTGCCGGGTACAGCCTGGCTTTGCTCTGGCTCTTCGTGATCTTGCTCGCGTTGCTGCTGCTGCAGATCCGTAATTTCTTCGGATTCGTGTTGGTTGTGGGGTGCGCGATCGCCCTGATTCTGGTGAGCTGGTATTTGCCCGCCGATATGCAATCCGGGCTCGCGTACGTGCTGACCTGGACACTGTTGTTCTCGGCTCCGAAGCCGGTGCTCGAGCTGATCAGTCAGCGACGACTTGGGCGTGCTCCGCATTCAGACGCCGACCAGCTGGCCCGACTTACTCACGTCCCGGCTGGCCTTTGGGCCGGCGGATTTCTCGTTGTCAACTGTGCCGGTCTCGTGCTCGGGTCGATCTTGCTCCTGCCGGCCCTGGCCGAGCTCGGCCGCAACGTCGCGCAGCAGCTCGCAGCCGCCTGAATCCCGACCAGACGCACCAAGCCGGACATGACAAAGGGCCTCATCCGAATCGGATAAGGCCCCGTCGCTGCGGGTCTTCCTTAGAAGACCTTGCCATCGCGCTGCGCAACCAGGATCAGCTCGTCGCGCATGGCGGGAGTCGCGGCATTAGCGATCGCGCGATTCAACTCCCGACGGGTGCGATTGATCTCATGGTGGCTGCGGATGACCTTGATGAGGCGTGACATCGCGACCATCCTTTCTAGCACTAGAGTCTTCGGCATCTTCGAATTTGAAGATCATTTGTGTAACGCGCGGCGGGGCTGCGATATTCCAGTTGATCGCGGAGCGGCGCCTGCTCGCGCCTTGCGCAGCACGCCGCTTGCTCGGCGCCTTGCGCAGTAGCACCTGCTCGGCGCCTTGGCGCGGAACCTTGCGTGGACGGCGCCAGCGCGGGCTAGCAAACCTGCGTTTAGTCGAGCGTTTGGGTGCGGTTGGTCGATGGTGCCGTTTCAGACATCTTAAGTTTGCTAGCCCACGCTGGCGCCGCTCCACGCAAGGCTTCGTCCCGTGCCGGGGGCAGGTCAGCAAAGCTGTATTTAGGCGACGTTCGGGTGCGGTTCTCCGGGTGCCGTTTCAGTTCTCTAAGTCAACTCGAGGCCATCGGGCGTTCCTCCGCGTTTGATGGTGTGCCGGTGCTCGGCGCGGTCAAGGTCGTTCAGCCGTGGGGTGCTCCATCTTGACCGCGCCTGCGCGCCGGCAATGTGCTGGTGGCGGAGGAACTGGCGGGTATGAGGACGTGGAAGTGCGGTGACGGCTGGATCGTAGGCTGGCCGCTGGTCCCGCAGGCCCAGATCACGCGGAGCCAGGCGCGGGCGACGATGCGGTGGCGTGCGGGTTGCGTTTTCCTCGTGCCCGGGCGTCGGCGTAGAGTGCGGCGGCCCAGTCGTCTTGCATTCGAGCGTTGTGAGCGAAGCTGGTGATGGCCTTGCGGGCGCGGGTATTCGCGGCCCAGCGGAAGTAGACGCCGCGGGTCTGCCGGAGGAACGGGTGACAGGCGCCGCGCCGCACTCGGTCGCGGCTTGTTCGGCACTGTCCACCCGGTCGAGGATCGACCGACCTCGGCGAGCAACTGTGCCAGTTGATCATGCCGACCCCGGCAGATTTTCGAACAGGTTGCTCCGCGGATGGGCGACAACTCGGACGGCGATCAGCCGCTCAACCTCGCTGATGACCGTTTGCAGCCTCTTCAGCACCGTGACCTGCGCGGTGATCATCGCTGCCAGCGTGGCCGGCGGTAAACCAACTGGGCCACGGCGCGGCGCGGAGTCGGCTCAGCAACTCGCCGGGCTCTTCCCGCCCCGGTAGGCGTGTCGCCGACAAAACGCCGCCATCCGCGCTTCGCCGAGGTGGGCCGCTGACGTCGGTGTGGGGTAGTCGGTCAGAAACGCCAACGCGATCTGAGAAGCCAACGACATGAACAACTGCTTGCCCAGGCCAGTAGGTGTCCAAGATGCGGTGAGCTGGTTGTCGCCGCCGTGCGTGCCCGACCTGATCATCACGAGCCGACCAGCGCCTGCAGTTCGTGCAAGCCGGATCGTCGTGTTAACCGCCGACCTCTGCGCAGATAGTCGCGAGCTTGTAGCTGTCACCTATCAATTCGCTCCGGAGCTCCCCACCGCGGACGGCAGCGTAAAAGCTGATCACCCACCACCATCCCCGCCAGCAGCCTCACGATTAACCGCTACGCTCAATATCACCCACCTCCCCGATCCTCCTCCACCTCCAATTTCACCCACTCCGTCTCCGAGTGCTGGTATGCCCACCGGCAAGCACCACACCTGCCTCATCAGCACTACTCTGCTCCTCCCAATCAAACCACGTATTCATCACTACCTCCTTTATTTTTACTCCAACGTGTCGATGCGCTTGCCTTCCTCATTTTCCCCTCGTCGGCATGTCCCTAACGCCGTCTAGGCCCCCGCGTCGAGGTGGCAGCACTAAAACTGCCGTCACAGCGGCTCCAACGAGGCCATCCCCCACACGACCGAGAAGCCACGGTCAAGCCCAATACCTGGCCGCACCCTCGATACTTCCCCAATGAGGCATTTGAGCTTTCAGCCTGCGCACGCACCGCGTTGCTCGATGTCTCTTAGAGCGCAGCCCGCTCTCGCGAAATCTCGGCGGCGTGGCGCGGTCACGCCGGGGTTGGCTTAGGCGGCTTGGCCGAAGCGGCGGTCGCTCAAGATCAGGCCGGCGCGCTCTAGCTCTGCCTCGACCCGAATGCGTTCGATGTCGCGCTCGAAGCCGACAGAATCGGTGTCCAGCTCATGCTCGATCTCGAGCATCTCGCAGACCTGCATGAGGAGCTTGTCGTAGGCAAGTCGGTTCCCCATCTGATGGGCGGCAGACTTATGGGAATCCGAGCCAAGAATCGCCCGCAACCGCCGCAAGTCCGCGGCGAGCTGCTCGATGGGTACGCCTTGCTGGCTGCGCAGCTCACGAACAGCATGTCTATGCGCGGCCGCTGAGCTTCGTCGTTCCCGCCATCGCCGTAGGCCTTCGTCCCACCTTCCGACCAACAGATCGTAGAGGACCACGCTCAGTATGGGTACGAGCACCATGATGGCGACGGCGATAGCACCAAGTACAACCTGGTACAAGTCCACCGCCATGAAATACACACTAAGTCGGGCTCGGAGGGTTCACAAGGCAAGGTGCCCAGGCTGAAACAGCCCCGTTACTGCGCGAGGTGGTCAGCCGCAGGTGCTATCCCGCGTCCCAGTGATGGGGAGCCGCCCCTCCACACCTGGCCACGAGCCAATCGCGCCTGATGCGCGGCTTGACAGGACCGACTGCCAGCTAGGCGGTGCCCCTGTTGCCGTAAACCGACACGTGCACGTGATCCATGTGATTGGCAGTCGGTGATCCGCGGTCCGACATCGAACGCCAGCCTTCCGAACTCCGCTGGACGGTCCAGATGTGCTGCCGATAGATGACCTCCATGGCGCCCAGCTCTTTGGCGTTGGCACGGACCCATCTAGCGATCTCCCAACCGATTGTGGAGTCAGAGATCATGTTGTCGACGGCCCGGCCTTGCCCGTGGTAGCCGCTCGAGGTGCGGCGTCCCAGGAAGCTGCTGATTTGTGGGTAGCGATGACATAGGGCGCGATGGACGCGGATTGCATCAGGCGTCAGCCCTGATTCCATCGAAGATCCTGACGGACAGGGCGCGCCAGAGATGCCGCCGCTGCCGCCTGCCGAGCCCGATGTCGGCTTCTTGTCGGAGAGGTACTCATCCTTCACCCAGCGACCCTTGTGGTGATAGGACACATACCGGAATCCGTCGGTGACCGTGGAGGTGACGGAGAGCTTCGTGCCAGCACTTGACGACGCCAACCACATGAGCGTCGTCTTGAGGCTTGGTCCGTACGTTCAGCTCAGTCGTGGCGTACTTGCTATCGGTGATCTTCAGCTTCAGCACCGGGGTGATCGTTTCCGACGCGGAGCTCTTTGGCCGTGGCGCCGCCTCGTTCCGGATGGGCGCTCGGGCGATGTGGCGACTGACCTCCTGCGTACGCGCTCGTGGCGCGCTCAGCGGTAACGCATTCGATGCTGTCGAGGCTGGAGCCGGGTACGCCACCTCGGCGCCATCACCTGGTATGACTGCGCCAGCTACGCCCGCACCCAACGCTGTTATCAATGCCGCCGGAACTGCGATTCTTGCTACCCGAACCGCCAAGGGCGGCCGTATCGCCCGTCGTGGGCGCGGTCGAGTCACGTGAAGGTCCTCCCCCGAGAAATGAGACCAAAGCGTTATCTCCCGCAGGAGTCTAAATCAGATTCGTCACGATCGTTCAACCCGTAGCACGGGTTTGGACAGAATTTTTTCGTCTCTTGGGCGATATCTGGCTGGAATCTGGTCCAGATCGAGCCGCAAGAGGACCACAGGCGCGTAGCGAGCTCGTTGTGCCGTTACCGTTCCGTAGCTGTTTAGCGGGTCGGGCACCGGCGTAGGCCACCTCACCTCGCGCGCCAGAAGTCACGGCAATAGCGTTGGGAGCTATCGAGTCCCCACCAGGAAGGCCGAACCCGCATGGCTACCTATGACGCAATCGTGATCGGAGCAGGACAACCGGGCCCGGGAGTTGCCGGTGCTTTGGCGGATGACGGCAAGCGGGTCGCCATGATCGAAATGGATCGGGCTGGCGGTACCTGCCTCAATCATGGTTGCAAACCGACCAAGGCGCTACGCGCGAGTGCAGCGGTCGCTCATCAGGCACGTCGGGCAGCCGAGTACGGGGTGAGAACTGGCGAGATCACCGTTGACTTCCCAGCCGCCATGATGCGGATGCGCTCGATCATCGATGGCTTGCGAGATTCGTTGGACGGCTGGCTGGCAGGCGTTGCTGGCCTTGATCAATTCCACGGCACGGCAACAGTGACGACCGATCCCGCCGGCCAGGAGCATCGGGTTGCGGTCGAGGATCAGGAGCTGACGACTGGGCAGCTCTATCTGAACCTGGGGGCGCGGGCGAGCAGGCCACCGATTCCCGGCCTGGAAACTGTTGCGGCAATGACCGAGGTGGAGCTGCTGGCCCTGGATTCCCTGCCAGATCATCTGATGATCATCGGCGGTGGCTACATCGGACTGGAGTTCGGTCAGATGTTTCGCCGTTTCGGGGCACGCGTCACGATCATCACGGGCAGTCGTGTTGCACCACGTGAGGACGAGGACATCTCCGCCACTCTTGCTGAGATGCTCACCGACGAGGGCGTGGATATCATCATTGGCCGGCCAGCACGGATTGGGCCTGGTCAGGGCGGCATCGAGGTGCAGGTTAGCGACAACCAGACGATCGTCGGTAGTCACCTGCTGCTGGCGACCGGTCGCCGCTCCAATTCTGATCTGCTCGGTCCTGATCATGGGATCGAAACCGACGAGCGCGGCTTCTTCACCATCGACGGCCGGTTCCAGACATCAGTGAAAGGCGTCTGGGCACTAGGCGATGTGAACGGTCATGGCGCCTTCACCCACACGGCCTATCAGGATGGGCAGATTTTGCTGCATCCACCACGTACGGTCGATGGCCGAGTGCCGATCTACGCGCTGTACACCGACCCGCCGCTGGGACGGGTGGGGATGACGACTAGCGAGGCGCGAGCGTCCGGTCGGAACGTCTTGCAGGCCGAGGTGCCGATGAGCAGCGTCAGTCGCGCGATCTTGGAGGGCGAGACCACTGGACTGATGCGGATTCTCGTCGATGGCGACACGGAGGAGTTTCTCGGCGCCACCATCCTCGGCCTGCATGGAGACGACCTCATTCAGATCATCGGGACAGCCATGCAGGCGGGAGTGCGCTACCCAGCTGTCCGCGACGCCCTTCCGATCCACCCGACGATGGCGGAGTACATCCCTTCTGTGCTGTCGTCGCTGAAACCCCTGGAGTGACCTGAGCGTTTTGAGTCACGTCAGCCGCATTCCAACCGTCATTTACGAGGACAGCTGAGGAAGGATCACGCAGGGCAGCCCGCAGGGCGAGTGATCCCTGAATCTGCATCACGGTTGGGCTCGCAAAGGCCAAAATCGCGTGTTCTGGCCCTACTGGCGATGCGAAATCAGGGTGTCACCGATGCTGCAGGGTTTCCATCGCTGCGCAATCGGGGTGGCGTAGGTCGCCCGCGGCGCCCGCGGACTGCGCTTGTAGTCGGAGACAAAGGGGCTGTCGCCGATCCAGAATCGCCACGCCCGATCGGCCTCGACCGATACTCCGACCCGCGGTCCAACCATGATCAGCTCTGCTTCCTCCGTTGCTGGCGTGAGGGTCACCGGTCCGTCGCCGAAGAGGTCGCAACCTTTGTGCTCGGCATGCAGGCCAAGTGCCTGAGTCAGCCGGCCGGGACCGCGCGCAAGATCACGATCACGCACCTGCCCCCGTCGCGCTTGCGCCAACTCGGTCCCGTCGATCACCTCGCCGGCACGCATCAAGACGCCCGACCCGACTCCTTCGGGTCCGCAGCTGATATTGCCTGCCCAGTGCATGCCGTAGGTGAAATACAGGTAAAGGTGGCCGGGCGGCCCGAACATGACCGCATTCCGCGCGGTCTGGCCGCGATAGGCATGCGATGCAGGATCGGTGGCACCGTCGTACGCCTCGAGCTCGGTCAGCCGGACGGCCACCGGCCCATGCCGCAGCACCGCGCCAAGCAGCCGCGGCGCGACCTCATCGACCGGCGCGCAGAGGTCGGGGATCACCTCAGCACCTCGACTGTGCCAGCTGTGCCGTCTACCCGTACCAGATCACCGGTCCTGAGCCGCATAGTGGCATTCCCGCAGCCAACCACAGCCGGAATACCCAGCTCGCGCGCCACGATCGCAGCGTGTGACAGCGGCGCGCCGACGTCGGTGACCACAGCGGCCGCACGCGGAAAAAGCGGGGTCCAGCCAACGTTGGTGACAGTCGTGACCAACACCTCGCCGGGCTGCAATGCGCCACCATCCGCGGCATCGCTGAGCACCCGGACCTTGCCCTCGACAATTCCAGCGGATCCCGGAAAGCCGCGCACCGCAACATCGGCCTCGCTACGGCTGCCTGACATGAACACATCCGACCGCCGGTTCTCATCAGCGGCCCACGCGTAGGGATTGAAGGTGCCGCGAATCAGCGCTGGATAGGGCGGCAGCGCGGAATACGACTGATATGCCCGACGGCGCTGCTTGATCAACTTGGTGCTGATCGTTTCGCCCTCCAACACACGAACGATCTCGGCCTTGTCGAGAAAGAAGATGTCCTCGCCCCAACCGGTGAGTTCACCGGCCCGTTGCGCGTACGCCCGCAGCACCCAGAAGTATCTGATCACTTCTGAACGGGCCCGCTCTCGATCTCGAGAGATCTTGGCCCAGCCACGCACCTGGCGTCTCAGGATCCGGGCTTGGACCGGATGCCGCTGCTCCAACTCGGCCCACGCCTCGCTGCGCTTGTGCTCCTGCACCTCGAGCAGCTCGCGATAGCTCGTCGCCAACGCCGCACGTTCGGCCAACCGCTGATCTATCCATGCAGGATCCTCACCAGGCCGAGGCAACGAGATCTCGAACTCGTGTGGCCCTCGATGACCGTAGCGGCGATTGAAGGTGTCTCGATCGATCTCGCCCGTGGCGACCTGTTCCAGGCCATCGAGCAGCCCGAGGCTGGCCAGCTGCCCGGCCTGTCCGCCCAGCCCGGCGGTCAGCGCATTGGCTGCGGCATCGCCGACGAGGCGCTGCAGCCGTTTTCGCGTCGTGATGAACGAGGCTCCGCTTGATCGAGTAGCCGCGGACAGCATCCAGCTCACCCGATCAAACTCAGGGCTGATGACGCTGACCCATAGATCAGCGAGCTCGACCGGCTTGGCGATCGCGGCAATCTCGGTCCGCCGACGATCACACAACGCGGGATGCTCAGCCAGGTAGGCATCCAGCACCTTGACATCGCGTCGCGCCTCCCCGAGAACATGCAGCCCCATCGGCAACACCGCGCGGATCACGGCGAGTCTGTGTGCCTGCACCGGCGGAATCTCAAGATCAGCTGGCAGCCTGCCAAAGACCTCCTCAGTCAGGCTGCGATACCGCTTCTCGCTGACACCGACCGCGGCCGACAACGTCATCATCACGCTGAGATTGAGATAGATCCGGCCGCCAATCCGGCCATATCCGACGTAGGGAGGGATGGAAGCGGTTGCCATCGCATCGGTGAGGAAGACCTGCACCATGGACCAGGTCGCCGGCGTCATCACATCCGGAATGGCCTCGCCGACGTTGGTATTGGTCCACAAGAAATCGCCGGAACGGCTGTCATTCCACGGATCAGGGTGGATTGCCGTCGTGATCGGTCTGGCCTGCAGGATGAAGAGCTGATCACCAACCCGGCACCATTCGATGTCCATCGGATCCTTGAACAGATCCTCGACCGCGACCGCAAGGTTGACCAGTCGTGATACCTGCTGCTGAGTCAGGGCTGGCGCGGCTTGTTGATCAATCTGGAACCGGTACGACGGTAGTGCCACTCGCCGCACGTCGCATCATGATCGTCTTGGTATTGATCACGGTACGCGTCACTCGACCCGAGGATCGTTCGACAGTGACCATGTCTGGCGACACCTGGCCACCCACGATGGTCTCGCCGAGGCCCCATGCGGCATTGATCTCGATCATGCTGTCGTCACCTGTCACCGGATCGGCGGTGAACACGATGCCGGAGGAATCGGCATCGATGAGTTCCTGCACAACGACAGCAAGGCTGACTGTGTCGGGCGCGATCTCGTGGCGGGCTCGGTAGCTGATAGCGCGAGCAGTCCACAAAGATGCCCAGCAGCGGCGTACGGCCGCCAAGAGTTGATCATCGCCGGCGACGTTCAGAAAGCTGGATTGCTGACCGGCGAATGAGGCATCCGGCAGATCTTCGGCGGTTGCTGACGAGCGAACTGCGACCGGCGGCGAGCCCAGCCGGTGGTAAGCACCCAGCACCTCAGCTGCGATCTGGCGCGGGATCTTGTGATCGGCGAACAGCGCCGCGATGGAGTCCGCCGCATGATCAGGCGTATCGCCCGCTGCCGGGTTGCCAAGTAGCGCCGTGATTCGGCTCGTGAGATCGTGCCCGGCGACGAACGCGTCGTACGCAGCCGTGGTGATATGGAATCCCTGCGGCACCGGCAACCCGGCCGAAGCCAGCCGTGCCAGGGATTGGCCTTTGCCGCCGATCTCAGAGACGCCGAGGCCCTCCTCGTCGAGTGGGCAGGTGTATCTCGCAGTCATCGTTGTGCTGGCTCGCGGAAGTTGCCGGCGCTACCCGAGGCTGACCCAGTCTCCGCTCGACGCCGACCTCAGCATCGCATCGCAAATCTCCGCGGCTCGGGCGCCATCGGCGAAGGTGGGCAGCCCGTCCGGTACCTTGCCGCGCCCCGCGTACGCATCCACCGCGGCGTAGGAGTCCGCGACGTAGTTCTCGAAACATTGCGCATAGCCCTGGGCATGCCCGGCTGGCAGGCTGGACAGCCGTCGCTGCTCGGCCGAGCCGTGGTTTGGGTCGCGGAACTAGCAGCTGCGCGCCTGTCTCGCTTCCGATCCACAGTTGCTCTGCCAGTTCCTGATCAAAGACGGCACTTTGGTGCATGCCATCGACTTCAACCCAGAGGCGGTTCTTGCGGCCGGCGCTGAGCTGGCTGATCACCGCTGAGCCAGCGACATCGTCAACCGTTCGGAACATGATCAAGGCGGTGTCCTCGGTCTGCACATCCACCAGCGGCGCGTCGGTCTCCGCCGCGCTGAAGGTCGCAGCGGTCGCGGCCGGACGCTGCTTGATCGTGATCGAGGTGGTGGCGACGAGTCGGGCAATACGATCACCCGTCACCCACTCCACAAGATCGCACCAGTGCGAGCCGATGTCCCCGAAGGCCCGCGACGGTCCGCCCGCCTTGGGATCGACTCGCCAACTGGTGGCCCTGGGATTGAGCAACCAGTCCTGCAGGTAGCTGCCGTGCATCAGGTTGATCGCCCCGAAGTCCTCAGCCTGCACACGAGCCCGCATCTCGCGCACCATCGGGTGGAACCGGTAGGCGAATGGGATGGTGTTGATCACTCCGGTGTCATCGGCAATCTGGGCCGCGTGCCGAGCGTCCTCCAGGCTGACCCCCAGAGGCTTCTCGCACAGCACGTGCTTCCCGGCCTGCATCAAGGCCACGGCGTAGGGAACGTGTGATGCGTTCGGTGTGCAGATGTGAACGATCTCTGCCTTGCTGTCGGCAACCTCGTCGATGCTGCCGTACGCCTGCTCGACTCCCCAATCCTCTGCCACCTGTCGGGAGCGCTCCGGAGTGGACGCCATCACTCCCAGAATCTGAGCCCCGGCGAGCATCGCGGCCCGCCTATGCACGTCGCCGATCATCCCGGCACCCAGTATTGCTACCCGTTTCGTTGCCTCAGCCATGCCCGAAGAGTATGCGGGCTGAGCCTGTCGAAGCCCACCGGTGCGCCCTTCGACAAGCGCTGTCCTGAGCCTGTCGAAGGGCGCTGTCCTGAGCTTGTCGAAGGACTCAGGCCACATGGGCCCGGGCGGCATGCAGAATTGCCGTGTGGGCGGGGCTCGGATCTTGGTCGTTGAGGACAGCGACGCCATCCGATTGCCCGTCGTCGCGGCGCTGGCAGCGCACGGTTTCGAGCTAGCGGCTGCGCCGGACGGAATCGATCTTGAAAGACTGCTGCCGTCGTTTGCGCCCGATCTGGTGATCTTGGACGTGATGCTGCCGGGCCGCAGTGGGTTCGAGCTGCTCCAGGTGATACGTCGGACCAGCACCGCCGCGGTCCTGATGCTCACCGCTCGGGATGCGCTCGCCGACCGGCTGCAAGGCCTCACCGGAGGTGCCGACGACTATCTGATCAAGCCCTTCGCGATGGCCGAATTGGTAGCGCGAATCCACGCCGTGCTGCGCCGCAGCCGGCCGGGCGGCAGCTCGATCTCAGTCGCGGATCTGGTGATCAACGACGACGCAACGCTGGTACGACGCGGCGACGACTCCCTCGACCTGACGGACACCGAGCGTCGACTGCTCGGCTACCTCGCCGCGCATCGGGACAGAGTGGTGAGCAAGACGCAGATCTTGACCGCAGTCTGGGGCTACGACGGATTCGATGACAACGTGGTCGAGGTGCACATCTCCTCACTGCGCCGCAAGCTCGAGGCAGGCGGGCGCTCACGGCTCGTGCACACCGTGCGGGGCCGCGGCTATCTGCTGGGCGCCTACACCGTGACCGGCCCAAACCCTCCGGCTCAGGTGAACAGACTCAATACGGTCTCGCTCAGGCTCCGGGTCATCGCAGCGGTGATGGCGGTCCTGGCAGTCATCTTGATCTTGCTCAGTATCGCCGTGAACGCGATCTTCGTTGCGCAGTCCAACCGGAACCTCAACACCTTGCTCGCCGGGCAGGCGCAGCTCGCGCGTCAGCTGGCCCGTTCGGGCGCCGGGCCACAGCAGATCGTCAACCGAGTGCAAGCCGGCGGAGTACAGGCCTACCTCGTCCTCAGGAACGGCGCCGAGTTCGGCACGCCGGTCCCCACTGGCGCCGCTGTCAAGACCACCACCATCGTGCTCAACGCGCCGACCAGGGTTGACGGGGCCCAGCTCACGTTGGCGATCGACACCTCGCTCGTTTCCGGAGCCCGGCGTACGCTCCGGCGCGTGTTGCTGATCACCGGAGTGATCGCCCTCCTGATCAGTGCGGCCCTGGTGGCGGCAGCGGTACGGCTGGCGCTGCGACCGCTCGACTCGATGGCGGCGCTGGCCAAGACGGTCAGTCAGGGCAATCGTGGCTACCGGCTGGCGCCCACTCGAACCGACACCGAAATCGGTCAGACCGCCCAGGCGTTCGACGAGATGCTCGACGAGCTCGAGGGTGCCGAGACTCGGGCGCACCAGGCTGAGGAGCGGACCCGGGCGTTCTTGGCAGATGCGGCGCACGAGCTGCGTACCCCGATAGCCGGAGTGCAGGCGGCCGCGGAGACGCTGCTGCACCACGATGACCAGCTTGATCGTTCCGAGCGCCAGCATCTGCAGTCACTGTTAGTCCGTGAGGCCGAGCGCGCCGGCGCCCTCATTTCGGATCTGCTTGCCGCCGCGCGGTTGGATGCCGGACTCGATCTTGATCTTGCTCCGGTATCGCTGCGGACTCTGGTGCACAGCGAGATTGATCGAGTACGGCTGCTGCATCCTGAGGCGACGGTGACGATGACTGGGCCGGAGGTCGTCGCACATGCCGACGCTGCCAAGGTCAGCAGCATTGTCCGCAACGTGATCGACAACGCCATGCGGGCAGCTGGACCGCAAGGCACGGTGCACGTGGTGGTTCGTGAACATGATCAATTTGCGATTGCCGAAGTCTGGGACTCTGGTCCTGGCGTGCCACCGTCGGAACGGATGAGGATCTTCGAGCGGCTGGTACGGCTTGATCATGGTCGATCGAATGACGCCGGCGGCTCGGGTCTCGGGTCTGGCGATCGCTCGCGGCTACGCCCGGGCACACGGCGGTGATCTCACCTGTGAGGATCCGCGCGGCATCGGTGCCATGTTCCGGCTGGTTTTACCGCTTGAGCCCCGCCAAGCGGCGGTTCACTAGCAAAGTCAGCGGGCCGGCGTCATCGGTTACAGACGTGGCACCTCGAGACGAATGTCGCCGAGGCCGCGAGCCACGAGCAACGTGCCGCCTGCCGGCGTAACCCAACCAGTTGCAGCCTCGTCCCAGAGCCGGAATGCGCGGGGGTCGCATTCCACCGTCACCGTACGCTGCTCGCCGGGCACCACCTCGTCAGCGACGGCGTAGCCAACCAGCCGCGGCGGCGCGGATCCTTCCGGCCGCCAATAGACCTGGACAACCTCGCGCGAGACACGGTTGGCAGTGTTGGCGAGAACCACGGTGAGCAACTCGGTGTTATCGGCACGCTGGTGTTCGGCAGACCGGTAGTCCCAAACGCCCCACCCCAGGCCGGCACCGAACCAGAAGGCCGGCGCGACATCGGATCCATACCAGCCGCGATAGCCGACGCGTGTCCCTTCCGCGTAGTCCAGCGCGCCGTGCTGTGGAGTGACGTTCCAGGCCGGGCCGTCGCCATCGTTAGCCGGGAAAGTGGTGACCAGGCGGCCAGTCGGCTCTGTCGTACCCAACAGCACGTCGGCTACTGCGTGACCGCCCTCCTGGCCGGGCAGCCCGATCCAGAGCACGGCATCCACGTCATCCAGCCATGGCATCAGCACCGGAGTAGCGGCGTTGATCACCACCACCGTACGGCGCGCAGCGCCCGCAACCGCGCTCACTAGATCATCTTGCCGACCGGGGAGCGCCAGCGTCTTTTTGTCCAGCGCCTCGGTCTCCTGCTCGGCGGTCAGTCCTACCACCACAATCGCGGGATCGGCATCGCGAGCGGCAAGTGCGGCCTCATTGATCATCTGGTCGTCGGGAGGCGTCACTGGCTGGACGACCAGGCCTGCCAGCGAGATGCGCTCAGAGATCTTCAGGCGGCCGGTGAGGATACGGCCCGGCGCTGCCTCGACGCCGTGAGTCCAGCTCGGCGGTGACATGAAGCCCAGCTCCGGAGACTCGCCGGGCAGCAACGCGTTCGCGAACGCGTGCCTGTCGTCCCCGTAACTGAGTGTCCATTCGCCAACACCGCGTACGCCGACCTCAAGCGGAGTGCCAGGCGGCGCCACCAGCTCGGCTGACAGTTCCACAACGCTCGCTCCCTCGTGCGGACCGTCCGACATGCCGACCACAAATTCGGCAACCTCACTGCTCGTGGACGCCCGCTCAACATCGGAGTCGTCGAAGCTGACAATCCGGATACCCTGCTGACCTGTTTCCGGGTCGATGATCAACTCCGGCGGGGCGGCGGGCGGGTTACGGCGCACGGCAACCCCGTCGAAGACCCGCAGTCGGGCCGCGCCAAGCACCTCTTTTAGCCCGTCAGCAATCGAGATCGAATGCGGCGGGCGCACAGCAGCCGAGCCGCCACCCTGGAGCGTCGTCTCCAGCGCGTGTCTCCCGATGATCACGAGCGGTGATTCAGCCGTAATCGCAGACTCGCGCAACGGCAGGACATCCTGACCCTTCAGCAGCACCATCCCGGCCGCCGCGAGATTTCGCAGTGGCATACGCATCGCGGCTGCGTCCGGGTCGAGAGCTGGGCCCAGTTCCGCCGTCCGAGCAGCCGGAACGCCCTCCAGCGCCCCGACACGTCCGGCCAGTCTCAGCAGTCGCGCCAGATGATCATCGATGGTCGCTTCGGCCACCTCGCCAGCACGCACCGCGGCAACCAGCTGATCACCCCACGGACCCCTCGGCCCCGGCATCACAAGATCAAGTCCACCGTTTGCTGCCGGCGCGGCGGTCTTCGTCGCACCCCAATCGGACATCAGCAAACCGTCCCAGCCCCACTCGGACTTCAGCACGTCGTTGTTCAGCTCGTTGTGCTCGGTGGCAGCGACCCCGTTGACGTCGTTGTACGCCGCCATGATCGTCCATGGATCCGCGTCGGCTACGCAGATCTCGAAGGGCAGCAGGTAGAGCTCACGCAGTGCCGCCTCCGCAACGCGAGAATTCACGGTGTGCCGATCGGTCTCGGATTCATTGGCGACATAGTGCTTGACGCAGGCTCCGACGCCGTACCGCTGAATGCCGCGAATGTAGGCCGCCGCAAGTCGACCACTCAGCAACGGATCCTCTGCGTACGCCTCGAAGAGCCTGCCGCCGAGCGCCGAGCGATGCAGGTTGACCGTCGGGCCGAGGACCACGTCGACGCCCTGGGAACGCCCTTCGCCGGCAAGCATCTCGCCCACGCGTTGCGCAGCAGTCTCATCCCACGACTGGGCCAGCAGCGTGGCATTGGGGAACAGCGCGACTCTCTTGCCGCCGACGAACTCGCTGCCACGGACACCGGTCGGTCCGTCGCTGAAGATCATCGGACGGAGTCCGATGGCATCATTGCCGTGCAGCGCAAAGGTGGCCGCGCCGGTCAACAATTCGACCTTGGCTGCAAGATCAAGTTCGCGTATCGCGCGTTCGATCACATCCTCGATCGACATGCGGCTCTCCTTCGTTTCGGCGGATCACGGCAACTGCGATGAGACTCTAGTGCCCTGGAAGGGAAATCTCTTGGCGCTTCGCGGCGCCCAGGCACGCACCTCGCGGCGTTCTCCTCGGTCGACATACGACCCGGTATTCCTCCCTCGTCGGCCTTGCGATGCACGCACCTGAACGTCGCCAAGCGTCAAGGAACTTCCCTTCCAGGGGCACTAGTGAATCCCGGTCGGAGATTGATCCGACGTACCTCGGCCGCTCGATGTCGTCCGAATCGTCAGCTCATCAGTGATTGCGCAACATCGACACCAGCTGCGACTTCTTCTTGCCGGAGTAACCGGACAGGCCTAAGTCCTTGGCGCGCTTTCGTAAGTCGTCGACCGTCCAGTCGTCGTACGAGCCGGACTGGCCACCTTTCTTTCCCGACCGAGGATCGGCCGCGCGCCGCCGCAGAGTTCGCAATTCGAGCTGCCTTCTCCTTGGAACCGCCCTCGGCGCGAACCTTCTCGTAGATCTCCGGGTCTTTGACGCTTGGGCCCGGCTTCTTCTTGGCTGGCATGACCTCTCCTTTCAGACGCTCTGCTCTTGAGCCGGTTACTCCTGCGCTGGCCGATTGGTCCGCACGATCACTGGCAGCGCCGCGATAATGATCACCACAACAAGGGTGAAGCCGGCCATGACAAGCGCGGCAGTCCTTCCCATCACCAGGTCGAAGATCAACAGCACAGTGCCGATCAACATGATGGCGACCCCCGTAAGGGTGAAGCGCATGATGACGTGTGCGGTCTGAACGATCGTTTGCTTTGCGCTCCTGCGGAACAGCGCCCGATGAAGGTTCACCGGCGCCAATCCGAGCGCGGTCGTAAGCACGGCCGCGACCACCAGGACGAGATAGACACGGGTCTGGAAGGTCGTCAGATCGCCGAACCGCTGTTGAAAGGCGATGGTGAGCAAGAACCCGGTGAAGATTTGGGTACCGGTTTGGGTAACTCTCAGTTCCTGCAGGATCTCGTTCCAGTTGCGGTCCATCCGTTCGTTTACTGACTCGTCACGGCCATCCGTTGGATCGGCATCAGCCCGCTCATCCGCGGCCCGACGGTCCGTCATCGTGATTCCTCAGCCATCATGTTCACTCTCCTAGGTGTTAAAACCCGCGCAGTGGGATGCCTAAACATCTGGGCCACGGGCGAGGAAATGCCAGCCCCGGCCGGCAGCGGTGAGCTGGCACTGTGCCATGCTGACTCGCGGCCCACCTGTCCTCGCAGACCGGTGGGCCGCCGCTTTCCTGAGCGACGAGCGCGTTAGGAGTTGCCGACGATGTGTTCGATGATCGCCGTCGTCGATACGGATGGGGTACGCGGCAGGTACACGACCTGACAGATGTCGTTCAGGAAATCGAATTTGCCCTGCCAGTCATCACCCATCACCAAGATGTCGGCCTTGTGCTCGAGGACGTAGTCACGCTTCTGTTCGAGGCTCTCTTCGAGAAACACATCGTCGACAGCCTTCACGTTGGCAACGATCTCGAGCCGTTCATCCTGCCGGAACACCGGATTACGACCCTTCTTGGCAAAGTTGAGATTGTCCGAAGACACTCCGACTACGAGCCGATCACCGAGTGCCGCCGAGCGATTGAGCACCCGCACGTGGCCGACGTGGAATACGTCAAATGTGCCGAAGGTGATCACGGTCTTGCTCGCCACGTTCACTGCTCCTTATTCATTGTTTCGCCCGCCAAGCTCGCTCAACGCTGCGTGTTTGGCAACCTTAGAGGGTCAGCGGCGAGGGCGGGTGAAGACGGCCCGCCAACGATGCGTCCCTGGCGGGTCGCGAATCTCCTCAACGCTCACCGTCTCCAGACCCTCGACTGCGAAGGATTCAATATCGGCCCGAGTGAGCGGCCAGGGTGGACCGTCCACGGGATCGCCGTCATCGCGAGCAGCGGCCAGCAAAAGCAAGATGCCGCCAGGAGCGACGAAGCGACCGACATGTAACACAACGGTCGGGCGGAGGCGTACGGGCAGAGCCTGAGTGGTGTAGGTCTCGACGACGAGGTCGAAGTGATGCCGCCACTCGGCGGGCGGATTCAGTAGATCGGCCACCCGGAAGTCGACTGGGCTCGTCGGAAAACGGCGCCGCGCGGCGTCGATCGCCGAACCCGAGATGTCAAAAGCGATCACGCGATATCCCTGGGCCGCCAGGTACGCCGCGTCTTCGCCGAGCCCTGAACCCACCACCAGCGTCCGGCGTCCCGCGAGCATGGGGCCTGGTCGATCCACTCGACCAGCAGCGGGTGCGGCGCGCGGCGATCCCACGGCACGATGGCCTGCCCGTCCGCCGCCTCGGCATACAGGCGCTCGAACCAGCCGGTCGCGTCGCCCTCGACGAAGGGCCTCCCCCGACAGTCGCCGCGCGTCCTCGTCCGGATCGTGTGCCGCCATGGCTCCATCCTGACGGACCAGGGGGTTCGCGAGCGTCGGAAATCGCGCGGTGGCGGATTCGCCGCGCGATTGCGCGAGCGAACAGACAAGGGAACCTGGGGTCAGCTCAGGTCACTCAATGCCAGCTCGAGCTGGTCCAAGCCGCGCTCAAGCTGGTCTTCGCTGATCACCAGTGGTGGCGCCAGGCGAATGGTCGAGCCGTGCGTGTCCTTGGCGAGCACATGTCGCCGCGCCAGCGCCTCACAGACGTCGCGGCCCGTTCCCAGCCGGGGATCGATGTCAACGCCTGCCCAGAGTCCCCTGGATCGTACGGAGATCACCCCGCGACCAATCATGGAATCCAACCGCTCCCGCATCCGCAACGCCGAGCCGGGTGGCTCGCTCCTGGTATTCCCCGGTCTCGAGCAACCGCACAACCGCCAGACCGAGAGCACAGGCGAGCGGGTTGCCGCCGAATGTGCTGCCGTGCTGGCCAGGCTGCAGCACGCCCAGCACATCATGATCAGCAACGACTGCCGACACCGGAACGATGCCGCCACCAAGCGCCTTGCCCAGCAGGTAGACATCGGCAATGACGCCTTCGTGCTCGCAGGCGAGGGTACGGCCCGTACGACCTAGCCCTGACTGGATCTCGTCGGCGATGAACAACACCCCATGCTTGCTGGTGAGTTCACGTACCCCTGCCAGATACCCCGGCGGCGGGATCCGTACGCCCGACTCACCCTGAATCGGCTCAAGGAGCACCGCGACAACATCGTCAGTCATTGCCTCGCGAATGGCTTCAAGATCGCCGTACGGGACCAAAACAAAGCCCGGAGTGTACGGTCCGAAATGATCATGCGCCAACGGATCGTCGGAAAAGCTGATGATCGTGGTGGTACGACCGTGAAAATTGCCGCTGGCGACGATGATCACTGCCCGACCATCCGGCACGCCCTTAACCTCATACCCCCACTTGCGAGCAACCTTGATCGCCGACTCAACTGCCTCGGCGCCGGTGTTCATGGGCAGCATCATGTCTTTGCCGATCAAGGTGGCCAGACCTTCGGCGAAAGGCGCCAGCTGATCATGGTGAAAAGCCCGTGAGGTCAGCGTAAGACGGTCGAGTTGTTCCTTCGCCGTGGCGACCAGCGTCGGATGGCGGTGCCCGAAGTTGTTGGCCGAGTACGCCGCCAGAAAATCCAGGTATTGCGTGCCCTCGGTGTCGGTGAGTACTGCGCCCCATCCGCCAGACACCACGACATCGAGCGGGTGATAGTTGTGAGCGACGTGCTCGTCCTCGAGCCGCAACAACTGACTGGCACTCGACAAGGTGTGGTCCATGGTGATCATGATGATGCTCCTGCCGAGGGTTGGGACGGGATGGTGGGGACAAGAGTTGAGTCCTCGTCGTGCAGCGCGCTAGTCCTCGGCGGAGCGATCAGCGCTGGCCTGATCTCCTGGGTGCAGCACTTCACGCTTCCGCCGCCCTTGATCAACTCGCTGAGATCTACCGATATCGGCCAGTAGCCAGCGGCCGCGAGGTCCTCACGCAGCTGGCGGGCACCGGCAGGAATGAAGACATGCAGCCCATCGCTGACCGCGTTGAGCCCGAATGTGTACGCATCATGCCGGTTCGCAATCAAGGCATCGGGAAACAACGCGGCTAGCAGCTCTCGGCTTTGCTGACTGAACGCCTCAGGGTAGTAGGCGATGTGATCACGCTCGTCGTCGAGAACGGCCAGCGCGAGATCAAGATGGAACAGACGTGGATCGACCAGCTCGAGACTGATCACCTCGCGGCCTGTCAGCGCGACGAGCTCCCGATGAGCTTGCAGAGACGTGCGAAAGCCATAGCCGGCGAGGATTCTCCGCGACAGAATTGCGAAATCGCCCTCCGCCTCGTTGACGGCGCTGGGTTCCGGCATGTTTCCGGCGCCGTACAAGATGCCGTTGCGACGATGCCACTCTGCATGTGAGGCAACCTCAGCCTCGCGTTCCTGGTTGGCGAACTTGGCCAGCAGAGTGTGGCCGTCTACTACGGTGGCGCCGTTTGCGGCAAAGACCATGTCCGGCATGCCGGGCAGCGGGTCCAGCAGGTCGACTCGGTGGCCTGTCGAGCGGTAGGCCTCCACCAGCCCCGACCATTGGCGGATGGCCAGCGCACGGTCCACCTGAACGCTCGGATCCATCCATGGATTGATCGAATAGACCACGTCGAAGTAGGTCGGTGGACACATCAGATAGTGCCGAAGCCTGGCACGCCGCATGGGGTGCCCAATCCGGTTCAGCACAGTCGTTGTCACCCTTGAAGCGTAGGGTCCGCAAGGGCGCAAGTCCGATAGTGTGATCGACGAAAGGGAGGAGAGTATGTTGCGTCTTGACGAAATTGATCACAAGATCCTTGCGCGCCTTACCGATCATGGCCGAGAGAGCTTCGCCATGCTCGGGCACCACGTCGGACTGTCCACCGCGGCCACCAAAAGACGGGTCGATCGCCTCCGGCTCAGCGGTGTCATCAGGCGCTTCACTGCCGAGATCGAGCCCGCTGCACTGGGTTGGACAATCGAGGCATTCGTCGAGGTCTATTGCGAAGGAAGGGTGCCGCCAGACCGAATGCGGGAAATGGTGAGCACCATTCCAGAGGTTGCGGAGGCGTACACAGTGACCGGCGAAGCCGACGGCATCCTCCGGGTCCGGGCCGCCGATACCTCTCACTTCGAGAAGGTCCTTGGCATCATCCGCAACCATCCCGGCGTATCACGCACCCGTTCCGCAATCGTTCTCTCCCGACTCTGACCACAGCAGGGCTAGCAACGGCGCGTAAGCGGCGGCACCTTCTAATCCTGGCGACGGCTCGCCAGCGGCATTTCTTGACGGTTCCGCTGGAGCCGTCGCGGGATCGCTGGCCTCGGCCGGCAGAGCACGATCTTCTTCTCGCCTGATCACATCCCCAATACGGGGCGGATCATGCCGGTACTCGCGTCACAATCCGCCCCGATCTCTGCGTGTCCGATAGGGCCCGCGTGTGGAGGCATGCGTTAGTTTCTTCAGAGTGAGGCTGCCGCGATGACCGAGACCAGTCCTCCGCTTGAGTCAGGCGGGCTAGCGGCGGCGGCGGTTGAGTCAGCCCCGAAGGCGGGGCCGATGCGCAGGATTCGTGTCACCGACTTCCACGCAGCCAAGCGTCAACACGAGCGCTGGGCCATGTTGACCAGCTACGACCAATACACCGCCGCGCTCTTCGATGAGGCCGGGGTCTGGGCGCTGCTCGTCGGCGACTCCGCAGCCAACAATGTCTACGGCTACGACACCACCCTGCCGGTCACGGTTGACGAGCTGTTGCCGCTGGTCCGCGCCGTAGTGAAATCCACCAAACGAGCCTTCGTGATCGGCGATCTGCCCTTCGGCTCGTACGAGGATGGGCCATCCCAAGCCCTCGAGACCTCGATCCGCTTCATGAAGGAAGGCGGCTGCCACGCGGTGAAGTTCGAGGGTGGGGTACGCGTCGCAGCCCAGATCCGCAAGGTCACCGACGCCGGCATCCCCGTTATGGGCCACATCGGGTTCACCCCACAAAGCGAGCACCAGCTCGGGGGCTATCGAGTGCAAGGTCGTGGCGATGATGCGCAGCGGCTGTTGGACGATGCACACGCCGTCGAAGACGCCGGAGCCTTCGGCGTGGTGCTGGAGATGGTTCCTGGTGATCTGGCGGGCAAGGTGACCGGTGAACTCGAGATCCCGACCGTCGGCATTGGCGCCGGTCCGGACTGCGATGCGCAGGTCCTGGTTTGGCAAGACATGCTCGGTCTGAGACGCGGCAAGATGCAGCGTTTTGTCAAGCAGTACGCCAACCTGGCCAAGATCATCGGCGACGCGGCCGGCGCATACGTTGACGAAGTCAGGAATGGCACCTTCCCCAGCGAGCAGCACACGTTCGCGACAAATCTTCCTATTCCAGAGGCTAGGTCATGAAGATCACCCGGAGCGTCGCCGAATACACCAGATTCCGCAGCACGCTCGATGGACCTTCGAGCCCCCGGCTTGCCTTCGTGCCAACGATGGGGGCCCTGCACGAAGGCCATCGCTCGCTGATGACGTTGGCACGATCACTCGGCGATGTGGTTGCCGTCAGCATCTTCGTCAATCCGCTCCAGTTCGGGCCTAGCGAGGACTATGCGCGTTATCCGCGACCCCTCGATGATGATCTTGAAGTGTGTGAGGCGGAAGGCGTCGATGCCGTCTTCGTGCCGAGCGTCAGCGATCTCTATCCGCCTGGGCGGCAGGTCACAGTCGACGCAGGCGCCCTAGGGTCGGTGCTGGAAGGACGCTCCCGGCCGGGCCACTTCAATGGAGTGCTCACCGTTGTCCTCAAGTTGTTCAACATCATCAGGCCGCAGATAGCGATCTTGGGTCAAAAGGACGCGCAACAGCTTGCATGTATCCAACGCATGGTGACCGACCTGAACATCGGAATCGAGGTCGTCGGCGGACCGATCATCCGCGAACCCGATGGACTCGCGATCTCGAGCCGCAACATCTACCTCACCGCGACTGAGCGCCCGGTGGCGCTCAGCATCTCCGCGGCGCTCGAGAAGGCCGCAACTCAGAGCTCAGTTCCAGCCGCTCGCGCAGCGGCGCACGAGGTGCTGGATCGGGCCGAAGCCGAACCATGCTTCGAACTTGACTACGCGAGCATCGTCAACCCGACAACCTTTACCGACGTGCCAGATGATCATGTGGGGCCGGCCATCTTTGTGGTGGCAGCCCGGGTAGGCAACACCCGGCTGATCGACAACACGATCATCAATTTCGCGCCACCGCCGTGGTCCTGACCGACGAAGCGTTATCTCGTGGACATCGATACCGCCGCCGATGAGCTGTACGCCCTCTCGCCCGATGACTTCATCGAACGACGGCAGCAGCTGGTCGCCGCGGCGAAGCAGCAAGGGAACCGAGAGCTCGCCACCCAAGTAGGCAAGCTCCGACGACCTACCAGGAGCGCCTGGCTGATCAACGTCCTCGCGCGGCAGGCATCAGACGACCTCAGCGCACTTCTCGAGCTCGGTACGGCTCTCCAGGACGCGCAGCAGCGGATGGCGGGCGATGAACTGCGCCAGCTTTCTGCTGCAACGGCGCAAGGCAGTGGACGCGCTCGCCCGCCGGGCGGTCGAACTCGGCGGCGAGTCCGGATACACCGCTCCGGATGGAGCGGTGCAAGAGGTCGGGCAGACGCTGCAGACCGCACTCGGCGATCCCGAGATCGGCGAGCTAGTACGCGCGGGACGACTGACGCAGGCCGTGACATACGGCGGCTTTGGGCCGACCGATCTTGCCTCTGCTCTCGGCGCCTCCATCCCAGCCAAGCCAGGCCAGGCCCGAGCAGGAGCCGACTAAGGCGCCGCCGCCCAAGCTGGATGCGAAACAACGTCGACGAGCTGAGCAGGCGGCTGCCGAGGCTCGGGAGCTGGCGAGCCAAGCACGGCAGGCCGCCGAGTCGGCGGAAGAGGAAGCCGAGGCCGCCACGCAACGCGCTGATGATCTTGCTGATCAGGTCGAGTCATTACGCGGCCAGCTGCGTCAGGCCGAAGCCGGCGAGCGGGAGGCACGCGAGGCGGCGCGAGCCGCACGAAAGCACTATCAAGAGCTACGACAGGCCGCGACGTCCGCCGAGCAGGCGGCAGCAGCTGCGGACCAGGCTCTCGGCGAGTGAGTTACGAAGCCTTGGTCGACGGATTGCAGGTGGAGCAACAAGGCAGAACCACGGCGGGCGGGTGGCAGCGGAATGCCAGCGGCGCCCAACGCCCGGCCGGTCAGCACCGGAACTGCCGAGGCCCAGGACGGCGTCACGGCCTGAGCTTCTCCAGGACGGGCACCGACGATTTCGATGCGGTACGAGGTAGCCGGGTCCAGCCCGTCGATGCGGACCCGCCGACTGGCCACCGCCCGCTCCAACCACACCAGGGCGAACAGCGCCTGGCCGCGATCATCAGCCACAATTCCATGTGCGACGAAACCTCGATCACTTTCGTCGGAGCGGATTGTGCTACCAGAGTGCAGCAGCGGCCGGAACTTCTTGTGGAGCGCTAGCCAGCGATGAATGGCGCGCAGGCTGGCGGGAGTTTGCTTACGAAGATCAATACCGAGACCCATCCTGCCGAAGAATGCTGAAATCGCACGGTAGGCGGTTGAGTTTGGGTCGTCAGGTTCATCGAGCGCCGGCTGCCACACGAGCCCGGGCGGAAGTAGCTGCACCATAGCGGCGAAGTCGGCGTGCCGCGCGGTCGAATCGCCGGACTTGTCGGCGCCCACTGCCCGGACTGCCATTGCCAAGTCGAGGCTTGTGGTCTGGATGGTGAGCTCTGGATAGCGTTCGTGCAGGGCATCAAGCAGCCGGTACGCCGCCAACGTGCTGGTGTGCTGAGTCGCGGTGGCCCCCGGCCGGTGGGCCCCATGAGTGATCGACCAACTAAGCAATGACACGTGGTGGCGATCGAGTAGCTTGGTCAGTCTTTCCCACACATAAGCCATGGCAGGCCGTACCGATAAGTCCAGCACTTGCCGCGTGATCCCATCTCGTTCGACTGTGAGCAACCAGTCGGGATGGTCGCGCGCAATAGCTGAGTCAGCCGCTACTGACGTCGAGCTCGGCGGCAAACCCGATCTCAAGATCAAAATCGCTGATCCGGGCTAGCAGTCCATCAAGATCACCAGGCGATCCACCTGCCGCGCCACCAGCACTGTCGGCGTACGGATCCAGACCCACGCGTGAGCACCAACCGACATCGAGCAGAAAGGTCTCGGCACCGACAGCCGCCGCATACTCGGCGAGAGTCAACATCGCCTCTCGATCATGGTCAGCAAAGGCCGTCAGCACCAGCATCGAAGATGATGTGATTGTCGCGCGGCGCTTCTGGCTCAAGATGCCGATGCAGCCGCGCGGCCGCGGCATCGAGCCCGTCACCCCAAGCCCACACCACCCACGGTGAGTGATAGGCCTCGCCACGGCCGAGCACGACCTCTCCGGCCTGCAAGAGCTCTCCACCGCCAAGGTAGGTCCGGCCGTACACCGTGCGTTCCACCCGATGCTGAATGGCACCACTGAACGCAACATGTACCTGCCATACCTGGCCGCGACGAAAGCCCGTACTGGCCTCGGCCAGCGCAAGGTGTGCTGGCCGGTCGTCGAAGACGCCATGATCAACCGACCAGGAACCCAACCGCAGGGCGACTGTGGAGAGCGCAGATCCATCGAATTCGACCCGATGGGTGGCTAGATCACTGACCGGCAGGAAGAGTTCAAGACCTTCAAGCCGGTAGTCAGCGGCGTTGTTGTTGGTGACGCCAGCGCGACATCGGACGAGTCCGTTGTCGGTGAGCTGGACGGCAAGGTCAAGGCTCAGCTCATTGACCGGATCCTTCGCTTCGATGATCACGGTATCGGGGCCGACTTCGATCAGCCCTGGCATGACGGGTCCGTTGCTGATCAGTCGAGACTGGCTGTGAGTGAACGAGGCTGCGGACGTATGGCCGTCGTGGGATCCGGCCAAGGCGGCTCGAGAATTCCAGCCGGCGGAGAACTCCGGCAACAGCGAGGACATCATCGATGGAAATCGATCGAGACCAGTTGGGCCAAAAGCAGCCACGAGTGCTTCCGCAGACAACCCATCAAGATCACCAAGATCAGCACCCCAGTGCAAGATCACGGGCAGACCGCGGGACTGGAGATGCATCAGGAGGCTGACACCGTGTGTTCGCATGTGGAGCAGGGACACGGCCGTCTTGTGATCGGCAGAGAACGCGGTCGTCGCCGCATCCTCTACCGACATGAGATGCTCCCCCAAGAACTGAGATTTCTCCGTTAGGCGCAAAAGCTTAACGGATAAGGCGAAAGGGCCCGCGCTCGATGCCGCCGCGGTACGACCGGCACCATCGTAGATGGCACGTTCGTTGCATTCGTGCGACACACAGCCGCGTGTCGGCCGCATTTCCTTCAGTGTTCTCAAACGGCAGGCTGAGAAGCTGATTAGGCGGCGATATCTCAACCAGCAGTGGGATATCTCGACTGCAATCATTGATGAAAGGACCAGCGGTGGAACCGGAGGACGCGGGGACTGCGAACGGGCGCGCAGGGCAACGTTGCGCGGTTGTCTACAACCCGATCAAGGTTTCTGATGAGCTCCGTGACGCGATCAGTCGGCAGGCTGCAACGACGGGGTGGACTGAGCCCATCTGGCTAGAAACCAGCGCGGATGAACCCCACCGACCGACGACAGACGATCTGATTTCGGCGCACGTTGATCGAGTGATCGCCGCTGGCGGTGACGGAACGATTCGCTTGGTGGCCGATCGACTGGCGGGATCAGGGATACCGATGGCCATAGTGCCGGTGGGTACTGGGAACTTGCTGGCGAGGAACCTCGACATCCCGCTGTCTGAAGAAGAGTCGCTCAAGGTCGCGTTCGGTGACCAAACCCGGGACATCGATTTGATCAAGGTCACGGTCGATGGGGCGCCGGGCGAGCATTTCGCGGTGATCGGCGGGCTGGGGGTCGATGCGATGATCATGGAGGAGACCGATCCACAGCTCAAAGATGTGATTGGCGCCGGGGCATACTTCGTCGCCGCCGCGAAGGCACTGGGGCGTACCCCGATCGAGATGCGCATTGCTGTCGATGATCATCGTTCCCATCGTCGCCGCGCCATGATCTGTGCGATTGGCAACGTCGGCACACTTGCCGGCAATCTCACCCTGCTCCCGGATGCCCGTCCTGACGACGGCCGGCTCGATGTGTATGTCGCGTCACCGCATCGCCTCACGCACTGGATACGGGTCTTTCTTCGACTGATCACCCGGCGGCCACGAGGTGTTGATCATGTCGACGTGTGGCAAGGACGTCGAGTCGAGGTGCGTCTCAAACGCCGCGATCCCTATCAACTTGACGGTGATGTGCGTAGGCGACTGCCGGAGCCTGAGCGCTGAGGTCCAGCCCGGGGCGCTGACAGTCCACGTCCCCGGCTAGTTTCCGTCTCGAGGTCAGACCGTCGGCGGAGGACCGTCGTAGCGATTCTCCTGGACATGCCGCGTCCGGCCGCGCTGTGCCTGCATCACCAGCGACAGGATGAGCGCCAAGGCCCCCGCCACGATGAGGATGATGCCGAGCGTGTCATCGGACACGAACGGCAGATTGATGTTCAGCGCAAAGAGCAAGATCGCGCCAATCACGATCAAGACGATGCCGACTCCGATACCCATGTGTTCCTCCTATGTGTTTCACCCCCCGAGTCAGGAGGTCAACTGGCCTTCTTGGCTGACTTCGTTGTCGCTGCCTTCTTGGCCGGGGCCTTCTTGGACGATGCCTTCTTAGCCGGCGCCTTCTTAGGCCGGAGGCTTTCCTCGCCGCAGCCTTCTTGGCTGTCGGCTTAGTCTCCGTGGCCTTTCTGGTAGCGCGGTTCTGCTCGACGCTGCGTCGCAGCGCCTCCATCAGGTCCACGACGTCGCCACGATCAGCCTCGTCTTCCTCCTGCTCACCGAAGGTCGCCGCAGTGTCCAGCGCGTCGCCCTTCTCCAGCTTCGCGGCGATCAGCTGACGTAGTTGATCTTGGTATTCATCGCTGAACTTGTCGGGGCTGAAATCTGCAGACATGTTGTCGACCAGCGAGGATGCCATCTTCAGCTCCTGAGCCGAGACCCGGACATCCTCCTTCAGGCTTGGAAAATCGGCCTCCCGCACTTCGTCGTCCCAAAGCAGCGACTGCAGCATCAGGACTTTGTCGCGAGATCGCAAGGCCCCGAGTCGGGTCTTCTGGCGCAACGAGAACTGCACGATAGCAGTTCGATCGGTTTCCTCCAGAGCCCGCCGCAGTAGCGCGTACGGCTTGGCCGCGGCCTTGTCGGGCTCCAGGAAGTAGCTGCGATCAAACATGATCTCGTCGATCTGTTCTGAGGGTACGAACTCGACAACCTCGATCTCGTGACTGCGCTCCTCGGGGAGTGATTTGAGGTCCTCCTCGGTGAGCACAACCGTGGTCTTGCCCTCTGCGTACGCCTTGTCGATGTGGGCGTACTCGACGACCTTGCCGCAGACCTCGCACCGTCGCTCGTAACGGATCCGGCCGCCGTCGGCGTCGTGCACCTGATGCAGGCTGACGTCATGGTCCTCGGTGGCGGTATAGAGCTTGACGGGCACATTCACCAGGCCAAAGGTGATAGCGCCTTTCCAGATCGCCCTCATACTCCGTTTACTACCCACTCAGACCGCACAGAATCCACCGTTGTTTCCTCCGCTCGCAGATGCGCTGACCTGACCTATGAGTAGTCCCGGCCCCTAACCACCGCGCCTGCTCGATCGTCCAGACAGCACCAGCGCCCGCTCTACCCGACGCTCGCGGACAGCGGGCACATTTCGGGCGTAGTCCGCATCGATACTGGCTCTATGGCCAAGGCGTCGCAGGACCAGGTGGTGACCGTCGAGGGCCGGACGATCAAGCTCACCAATCTGGACAAGGTGCTCTATCCGACGACCCGAACGACCAAGGCCGACGTCTTGTCCTACTACGCCCAAGTCGGCCCGACCATGCTGCCGCATGTGCGTGATCGACCGGCGACACGCAAACGCTGGCCGGACGGGGTGGGTGAGGTCAAGGGCAAGCCGCCGACCGTCTTCTTCAACAAGGATCTGACGGCCGGTACGCCGGACTGGGTGCCGCGCCGCACCATCTCGCACAGAGATCACGACAACGACTACCCAGTGATCAATGATCTTGCAACACTTACCTGGCTGGCACAGCTGGCAGCTCTGGAGATCCACGTTCCGCAGTGGCGATTCGGTCCCGACGGCCAGCCGCAAAACCCTGACCGCCTCGTTCTTGATCTTGATCCGGGGCCCGGTGTTGAGCTGACGGCGTGTGCGTGGATTGCCCAGCTGGTCCGAGACATCCTGCGCGACATCGGTCATGAGCCAGTCCCGGTGACGAGCGGCAGCAAGGGCATTCATCTCTACGCGCCACTGGACGGCTCGCAAACACCGGAGCAGGCCACAGAGGTGGCGCGCGAGCTCGCACTGGCCCTTGAGTCTGATCATCCCGACGTGGTGATCTCCACCATGAAACGCTCGCAGCGAGACGGGAAGGTGTTCATCGATTGGAGCCAGAACAACGGCGCCAAGACCACCGTGTCCCCGTACTCAATGCGCGGCCGGGATCGGCCGTGGGTCGCCGCGCCCCGAACCTGGCAGGAGCTGGAAGATCCGGGCTTGCGGCAGCTGGAGTACGAGGAGGTGCTGGCGCGACTGGCCGATCTTGGTGACCCGCTCGCTCCCTTGGCGCCGCACACCGAACGGGATCGGCTCGCCATCTACCGCAGCATGCGCGACGCGGCCAAGACACCGGAGCCCGTGCCCGCCGGGCCGCCTGATCAGCAGGCTGATCGCTTCAGATTCGTCATCCAGGAACACCATGCGCGTCGACTGCACTACGACGTCCGGCTGGAGCGCGACGGTGTCTTGGCAAGTTGGGCGGTGCCCAAAGCACCGCCGACCGACCCGAAGGTCAACCATCTCGCGGTACGCACCGAAGATCATCCGCTGGAGTACCTGACGTTCCACGGCAGCATCCCCAGGGGCCAGTACGGAGCCGGCTCGATGACCGTCTGGGACACGGGGACGTACCGGCTGCACAAGTGGAACGAGGGCAAAGAGGTCATCGTCACCCTGTTCGGGCACCCCGATGGCGGGCTTGGTGGGGTGCGCAAATTCGCCCTTATCCATACGGGCACCGGAGACTCCCAGCCCGAGAAGAACTGGCTGATGCACCTCATGGAGACCGATCCGGAGGACAAGGACGTGCACCCGGAGCCGGTCGAAGGGCGCGCTGAGCCAGTCGACATGCGTCCTGAGCCAGTCGACGTGCGCCCTGAGCCAGTCGACGTGCACCCTGAGCCAGTCGAAGGGCGCGACTCCCGCGGCGCAGATCGACTTCCCCGAGCACGTGGAGCCGATGCTGGCCACCCTCGTCGACGCCGCCCATTTCGGGGATGAAGACGGCTGGGCATTCGAGATGAAGTGGGATGGGGTACGCGCTATCGCTTACCTCGCAGGTGGCCGAGTCAAGCTGCTCAGCCGCAAGGGCCGGGACGACACGAAGGCCTATTTTGACGTGGCGGACGAACTGTCCACGATCAACGTCGAGACGGCGATCTTGGACGGCGAAGTCGTGGTGACCGACGCCACCGGACGACCCAGCTTCGGCCTGCTGCAGCCTCGAATCAATCTCACCAGGCAGGCTGATATCGAGCGCGCGGCCAAGGCGTACCCGGCTCAGCTCATGCTCTTCGACATCCTTCGAGTTGAACGGTCAATCGTTGATCAAGAAGAGCTATCAGGAGCGGCGGGAGATTCTGGAGAACCTGGTATCTCCTAGGCCTGGATCTCGGATCCAGGTACCACCGATCTTCGACGGCGATCTACAGGCCGCTCGTGACACTGCTGATCAACTTCGACTCGAGGGTGTGGTAGCCAAACGGCGCAATTCGATCTACCAGCCGGGACGGCGTACCCACACCTGGCTCAAGATCAAACTGCATCGGGCGCAAGAGGTGGTGATCGGCGGCTGGCGTGAGGGCCAAGGCCGCCGCGGCGGCGGAGTGGGATCGCTGCTGATGGGCGTGCCCAGCGCCGACGGTTTGCACTATGTCGGTCGGGTGGGATCGGGCTTCAACGACCGCCAGCTCGATGACATCCAAGCCAAGCTGGCGAGGCTCAGCCGCAAGACCTCGCCGTTTCTCGACGTGCCGCGCGAGGATGCCCGCGACGCACACTGGGTCACGCCGTCGCTGGTAGGCGAGGTGACATACGGCGAGCTCACCGAGCCGGGGCGGTTGCGCCATCCCGTCTGGCGCGGCCTACGGCACGACAAGTCGGCCGACGAGGTGGTCTGGGAACGGCCGCCCGGAACGTGACGCTCCAGCAAGCGCCTCGACTAGACGCCGCGGGCCTCCAACTCAGCAATGGCCTTGTCGATATGTGCCTCCCGAGTCCTTGGAGTGCGGGCTGTCACGACGTCCAGAATCACCGCATATTGGCTCGTCTTGCTGAGCGATGCGAACGCCGTAGCCGCGAGCGGGCTCGCCGCCAGGGCTGCGGCAAGGTCGCGCGGAACCGTGGCCTCTCGCTGCGATTCGTACGCGGCGTCCCACCGTCCATCTGCCTTGGCCGCCTCCACCTCGGCGAGACCTGATGGTCGCATCCTCCCTTGAGCGGTGAGCTCGGAGACCTTGCGCACATTGACCTGCGACCAGCGGCTCTTTGGTCGGCGCGGAACGTACTTCTGCAGGTAGTACTCCTCGTCGAAAGACTTGCGCTGCCCAGAGATCCAGCCGTAGCACAAGCCGATGTCAACTGCCTCGTCGTCGGTCAGCGAGGCAATGCCGGATCCCTTCTTTGCGATCTTGAGCCACACGCCAGAGCTGTCATTGATGTTGGCCGCCAGCCATGCCTCGAACTCAGCCCCGTCGCGGAATGCGATCACCTCAGCAGCATCCGGTTCAGGCGTACGGGGCATGAGCCGAACACTAACCACGCCTCCCGAGAAACCGGTCACCAACCCCGTGCCTGAATCGATCAAGCCCTGTTGTTAGTGACCGGTTCCGTTGGCGAAGGGCGCATCCGCGCAAGCGGTAAGGTAGTTCGCTTGATAGTCTCCGCCTCCCGCGGAAGGAGAGACCATGGTCGGACGTGCCAACTGCATGATCGCCCTCCGGTCCGAGGGCGTCTCGCTGGTACTCGATGTCACTGATGGGCAACTACCCGCCATCATCCACTGGGGTGCCGACCTGGGAACACTCGACCAGGCAGACGCCGCAACGCTGATCATCTCCGCCATTGACCCAGGCGGCCCGAATGTCGTCGACGAGCCGGTGCGTCTTGCGATACTGCCGGAGCATTGGACGGGCTGGGTCGGCCGCCCTGGACTGAGCGGCTCGCGAGGCGGCCGGGATTGGTCGCCCAAGTTCACCGCAACGCAGGTACGTGTTGACGGCACACCCGTGACCATCGACGGACGGCACGACGACCAGTGATCAACGCTGGGCCCGCCTCGGTGGAAGTCGACGCGGTCGACGAGGTAGCTGAGCTGGCGCTACTGATCACCATCGAGATGACCGCAGGCGGGCTTATCAGGGCGCGTACCAAAGTGATCAACAGCGGCATCGATCCGTACGCGGTCAACGACTGCGTGATCGCGTTTCCGCTGCCCCAGAGTGCCCGAGAAATTCTGGACTTCGCGGGGCATTGGTGCAAGGAGCGGGTACCGCAGCGGCAACCGTTGGGTGTTGGCACCCACCTCCGGGAAGGCCGGAAGGGCCGCACCGGGCCGGACGCTGCAACCCTGCTGCATGTCGGTGTGCCCGGATTTTCGTTCGCCGACGGGGAAATCTGGGCTGTGCACACCGCGTGGAGCGGCAACCACACGCACTATGCGGAACGAGTCTTCACCGGCGTCCAAGTCATCGGCGGCGGCGAACTGCTGCTGCCCGGAGAGATCCTGCTGCAAGCGAACGACAGCTACCTCACTCCGTGGATCTATGGCTCGTACGGGCAGGGCCTCGATGCCGTGGCCGGTCGCTTCCATCGCTTCCTCCGCGCTCGAGAAACTCATCCGTCGCCCATCCGCCCGGTCACTCTGAACGTCTGGGAAGCGGTCTATTTCGATCATGACCTGGATCATCTTGCTGATCTTGCAGATCGAGCAGCGGCTGTCGGTGTCGAGCGCTATGTGCTTGACGATGGCTGGTTCGGGGCGCGGCGCGATGATCATGCCGGACTGGGCGACTGGACTGTGTCACCAGAGGTCTGGCCAGATGGTCTGCATCCTCTGGTAGATAAAGTGACCGGACTTGGTATGGAGTTCGGGCTCTGGTTCGAACCGGAGATGATCAACCTCAACTCCGCAATGGCGCGTGAGCATCCGGAATGGATCATGTCTACCGGCAACCGGCTGCCCGTGGAATCGCGACATCAGCAAGTGATCAACTTAGGCATTCCGGAGTGCTATGCCTACATCCGGGATGCGATCTTCGACATTCTTGCCGAATACAAGATCAGTTACATCAAGTGGGATCACAACCGCGACCTGATCGACGCCGGCACCGCACCGGACGGCCGGCCCGGCGTACACGAGCAGACGCTCGCCTTCTACCGCCTGGTCGACGAGATCAAGGCCGCTCACCCCGGACTGGAGATCGAAACCTGCTCCTCCGGAGGAGGCCGTGTTGATCTTGGCGTCCTGGAGCGCACCGACCGCGTCTGGGTCAGTGACTGCATCGATCCGCTGGAACGTCAGCAGATGAACCGCTGGACCGCTCAGCTGCTGCCGCCGGAACTGTTGGGCTCACATATTGCCTCGCCGCGTTCGCATTCCACGGGCCGCAGGCATGATCTGTCCTTCCGCGCCGCCACAGCGGTCTTCGGTCATCTGGGAATCGAATGGGACCTGACGACAGCAACGCCCGAAGATCTGGCGGAACTTCGAGAATGGGTCAGTTTCTACAAGGCAAACCGGGTGCTCCTGAACCGCGGCGACCTGGTACGTCTGGACATCGTTGACCCGACCCTCCTCGCGTACGGCGTGATCGCCCCAGATCGCTCATCGGCGATCTATACCGTTGCCTCGGTCGGCCGGTCCGAGGTGATGCTGCCTGGCCGGTTGCGGTTCCCGGGCCTAGATCCAGAGCGGCGCTATCGCATCCGGCCAATCGTGGTCGGACGTCCACCATCGGGCCTGAATCCCCCACCCTGGTGGGGCGCCACCCAGGCAACCTTCGATCCCTCGGGCGAACGTCACAGCCTCGGTTGGGGGCTCCCTGCCGATGGCGGCCGAGGCCTGGTAGTTTCCGGCGCCACGCTCGCCGCGGCCGGAGTGATGGTCCGCCGACATTCACCCGGAGCAGGCGATTCTCTACCGCGCCGAGGCCATCGACTGATCAGCTGACCTACTCGGGAAACGCACGTGCACGTTCGCTGCTTGCGCGGTGCACACGTTGTGCAACGTGTGTATCGCGACAGGAACGAACGTGCACGTGCGTTCCTGCCGGCAGGGTCGAACCGGACTGCCTCGGCGGGATTCAGAGCCCTTTGGCCAGTGCCGTTGCCATGGTCGGCGCAAGTGGCAGTCGTGGGATCAGTGTGGCCTGGACCGCGTGATACAGATCAGGCTTGCCTGGCCACACCGTCTCGATGACGTGATTGCTGGAGTCGAGCTGATGGTGCCACGAGCCATAGGTCCGATCGAGGAGATAACGCTCGGCGTAGGCCCACCAGGTCGCGGCTTGCTCGGCATAACGATCATCACCAGTTCGCGTTCGCAACGCGGCCGCGGCAGCGATGGCCTCGGCGAGAACCCAATGCATTCGGTCGCGGACCACCGGTGTGCCGTCCCAATCAGTGGTGTAGACAAAGCCGTCCGCACCATCGACCGCCCAACCATCGGCCACTGCGCGATCGAAGAGTCCTTTGGCAGCCGGCAACAACCAGTCAGGCGGGTCGGCCAAGGATGCCTCGAGATGCAGCAGCAATCTCGACCACTCCAGTCCATGCCCGACGGTGGCTCCATACGGCTGGAATTGATCATCCGGACGATCACGGTTGTGCTCGAGCTGAGGTTGCCAATCCCGGTCGAAGTGCTCGGGGATGCGCCAGGAATGTGGCTCGGCAAACTCCAGCGCCACACGCCGACTGATACCAAGGGCGGACGCGCGCAGTCCATGATCACCTGTGACATCAGCAGCGGCGAGCAGAGCCTCGACCCCGTGCATGTTGGCGTTCACGCCGCGGTAGTCGTCGAGTTCTGTGAAGGCTCCGTTCCAGGAGTCGACGAACATGCCTGCGTCATCGTCGAAGAACCGCCGTTGCCAGACGTCGAGTGACTCCGAGAGCAGGTCCGCGAGCCCCGGGCACGTCCGCCACGGCACCAGACGACGCGGCCAACACCACAAAGGCGTGGGAATAACACGCCTTCTCATCCGGACTGTTGCCAGCTGCGTCAATGCTCGTCAGCCAGCCGCCATGTGCGTCATCTCGCAGCCGGCCGGTCAGCCCGGCGAGAGCCTGAGCAGCAAGATCAGCATCGCCGGTACGGCCCAGGAGGTGGCCGACGGCGTACACATGAAGCATTCGGGCGGTGATGTAGGTGTAAGCCGGGCGGGAGAGGTCAGGCTGGCCTTGAGCATCGAGCCACGCGGCGCCGCCCAGCGGATGAGGGAAGTGCCGACCGAAATCGAGCAGTCGATCACATTCGGTGGCGAGCGTCGCACTGGGGATCCCCGCGTCAGGTAAAGACATGCCCTCACCGTAATGGCGGGACGACTGAGACGATAAGCACCATGACCCAGACCCAAGCAGTCGATCATGAAGCTGAAATCGCTGGCCGGCTGGCACAGCTGAGCCTGGAGCAGAAGATCCGGTTGATGACGGGTGCTGACATCTGGGCGCTGCACGCGATACCGGAGATTGGGCTGCGACGGCTGGTCACCTCCGATGGTCCGGCAGGTGTTCGTGGCGAAACCTGGGATGAGCGCAGCCCGTCTGCCAATGTGCCCTCCCCCACCGCGCTGGCCGCGAGCTGGGATCCGGTTCGTGTCGAACGGATGGGCCGGCTGCTGGCCAGTGAGGCGCGTCGCAAGGGCGTCGATGTCTTGTTGGCCCCGACGGTCAACCTGCACCGAACTCCGTACGGCGGCCGGCACTTCGAATGCTTCAGCGAGGATCCCGAGCTGACCGCCATGATCGGCATCGCGTACGTCCAGGGACTGCAGGCCGAAGGGGTCGCGGCGACAGTCAAGCACTTCGTTGCCAATGACTCCGAGACAGACAGATTCAGCGTGGATGCGCTGGTCGATGAGCGGGTGCTGCGGGAGTTGTACCTCGCACCGTTCGAACGGATCGTCGCGGCCGGCGCGTGGGCGATCATGGCGGCCTACAACAGGGTGAACGGCACGACCATGACCGAGAACCCGTTGCAGCGCGACGTGCTGAAGCGGGAATGGGCTTTCGACGGCGTGATCATGTCCGACTGGTACGCCACGCGCTCGGTGGCGGCGGCCGGCGAGGACCTGCTGGATCTGGCTATGCCCGGACCCGAGAGTCCTTGGACCGAATGGCTGCTCGATGAGGTGCAGTCGGGCAAGATCTCCGAGTCGGCCATCGACGGGCACGTGCTGCGTATCCTGCGGCTGGCGGCTCGAGTCGGCGCACTCGATGGACTGGCGGCCGCGACGCCTCCAGCCCAGCGCTGGAGTGATCAGGAGCTGAGCTCAGAGCTGCGGGCCGCGGCGGCCGCCGGGATGGTGTTGATCAAGAACGATGGCCTGTTGCCACTCGACATGAGCTCGCTGAAGCAGGTTGCCTTGATCGGCCCGAATGCCGCGACGGCCCGAACCCTCGGCGGCGGAAGCGCAACGGTCTTCCCGCCCTACGTCGTTTCTCCGCTCGATGGGCTGCGCGCTGCGCTCGGCGCAGAGATCACGATCGTGCCAGCAGTCGGGGTGCGGAGCAGCGAGCGCGCCGATGTCGCCTCGAAAGATCTGCTGCAACTGCCCGATGGCAGCGGCCCCGGCGTCGAGGTGATCTTCTTCGATGCCAGTGATCGCGAACTAGGTCGGCAGCAGCGGCAGGCCGGCAGCATGATGTGGTGGGGGCCGGTACAGGAAGGCGTCAACGCCAACGAAATTGATCATCTGCAGCTGAGTACTCGGCTGCGAGTGCCCGAATCTGGTCGTTACCGCGTAGGCACATCGGGGCTAGGTGATTTCCGGCTGATCATCGACGGGGAGACTTTGTTCGACGAGACGATCACACTTCCGCTCGACGCGGACATGGTCGAGGGAATCATGAAGCCGCCGCAGCAGCTGGCGGTTGTCGAGTTGGAGGGCGGTCGGGATGTGCCCGTCGAACTCAGCTATCGCACGACCGGCGGCGAAACCATGCTCGGTGGTGCCGAGGTAACGATGCTTACCGTGCAGCTCAACGTTGAGCCAGTGATCGATGAGCGGTCGGAATTTGATCATGCGGTGAGCTTGGCTGCCGAGTCGGACGTGGCCGTCGTTGTGGTCGGAACCAACGAAGAGGTGGAGAGCGAGGGCTTCGACCGGACCAGCTTGGCGCTACCGGGCCGGCAGGACGAGCTGGTGAGTGCTGTCGCGGCTGTCAACCCGCGGACGGTGGTTGTGGTGAACTCAGGCGCGCCGGTCCTGCTGCCTTGGGCAAATGACGTGGCAGCCGTCTTGGTGTCGTGGTTCCCGGGACAGGAATTCGGCAATGCTCTGGCCGACGTGCTGACCGGAGCGGTCGAGCCGGGTGGCCGGCTTCCGGTGACCTGGCCGGCCTCTGACGAAGGGCTGCCGCCGGTTACACCAGTGAATGGCGAGCTCCCCTACGAGGAGGGCCTGCTGATCGGATACCGCTGGTATCTCGCGACGGATCGCACTCCCGCATTCCCGTTCGGTTATGGATTGGGCTATACGACTTGGGCGTACGAGGACATGGCCGTGAACGGCAACACCGTGACGGTCACCGTACGCAACAGCGGCACCCGAGCTGGTCGCGAGGTCGTCCAGGTGTACGCCAGTCGAGCAGATAGTCGGGTGCAACGCCCGCCCGCGCTGGCTCGTTGGCTCGGCAGCTGTCGATGTCGCGCCAGGAGAAGTGGCCCAGGCAGTTATCACGTTGGGCGATCACAGTTTCCGGAATTGGGACAGCTCCGCCCATGCCTGGACGACTGAGCCCGGCACGTACCAGCTGCACGCCGGCCGCTCGGTCAACGACACACCGCTGAGCGCTGAGTTGATTGCGCTCTGACGGGCGCTGAAATCTCCCGCGACTAGCCAGACATAGAGCTAGCTGACGGGAGCCCGGAGCAGTACCTCATTGGTGTCGGACTGACGAATTTCAAGATCAGCGATCTGCGAGAGGCGCAACGGAGTCATGCCACTCGGTCGCATCAGCTTGTTCGGCGTCGCGGGCCATTCCTTGATCTCCTCGCTGTGACCGGACCGGTCAACCACGAAGATCGAATACTCATTGTGGCCACCACCGGGTCGCGGATCATTGACCTCGGCGTAGACACACTCCACGTTGATCTGGGTGCCGTCGCTGCCAGGAATGACATCGGCGATGGCTGTGATCGCGGAGGGTACGACCTGAGAAAAGGCGACCCGCTGCGGACTTTCGGGCCGGAGCGGGATCAGGCCGGTGCCAATGACCACCCCGCCGATCACCAGGACTGCCGCTGCTGCGATGCCCGCCACCGCGGCGAGCATCTTACGCCGGCGAGTCCGGGCCTTCTTGATCATCTTCGGTAGCAGCGAGGTTGGCGGGCCCGCCTCGATCAGCTCCGTCTCGGTGGCGTCGCCTCCATCAGCTCCGCCTCGGTGGCGGTCGCTGTCGCCGTTTCGCCGTGCCCCGCTTTGTTGTCGACCGCCATCGACAACATCGCTGCGTCCGCCGGCGAGACTTGGGCGAGCAAACCAGGGAGGGCAGCCAGTTCCGAGACCGCCGCCTGGCAGGTTGGACAGCCGGCGAGATGCTCTTCGTACTCCCGTCGGTCAGCAGGAGATAGCGCGCCCAGCACGTACGCCGCATCCCACTGCGCGAACTTGTCGGGTGATGCGTTCATGGCCGAGTCACTCCTTTCTCCTGTAGTGCCAATCTGAGCGTTCTGAGTCCGTAGTGCAGCCGAGACTTGACGGTCCCCTCGGGAATTCGGAGCCGAGCGGATATGTCGGAGACCGATCGGCCCTCGTAGTAGGCGGCACTGATCACCGAGCGATGCTCCAGCGACAAGCTGCTCAGCGCCTCCGCGATCAGCCAGCGGTCGAGGACCACGCTGGTCGCGTCGCCGACGCTCTCCTCTGGCGGCTCCTCGATCCGCTGCTCATGCCGCGATGCCGCGCTGCGCCACCGGTCGATGATCAGGTTCCGGGAGGCCGTGAATAGCCACGCGCGGGCAGCGGCTTCATCGCGTTGACCGAGGTTGGGATCCTTCCATGCCTTGAGCAGCACCTCCTGAACGATGTCCTCAGACATCTGGCGATCATGGGTCAGCCGCATGGCGAACCGCCACAGCTCGCTGGCGTGGCGGTCGTGCAGGTCTTGCAGCGCGGCCTCACGCTGTCCGCCGCCCACCGCGACTCCTCCCGACACCAGGCCTGCTGTCGTCTGCAGGCTCATCGCCGTCGCCACGTTATTGCCCTGCCCTCATCTTCATCGATGAGGACGACAGCGACGCGCTCTCAGTTCAAACTCTCGATGGTAGCCAGCCCGTTCCCAGCCCGTTCCCGGGCCGTGCCAGGCCTTAGCGAACCTCGCCGCGTACGCTCGTCCGCTCGGTCGCCTGGACATGTGCTTCGGCCAGATGATCGCCTGGGCACAGCACCAGCAACGACTTGCCCTCATGGGGTCCGAGCGTGATCGGGAAGGTATGCAGATCGTCGATCTCACCGATCTCCTGATCGGTGAACATGTCGACCAACACGCTGCCCGGTACGAGATATTCGGACTGGACGCTGCCCGAAACGGGCTGAGCGGAAAAGTTCAAGACCGTCACCTGCTCGGCGTCGCTGAGCTGATGAACCATCACCAGCATGGCCTTGTTGGACACCTGCGGCACGTCGAGCTGGACGCTGCTGGCGATTCCATACCGCTTGCGGATCGCCAGGATCTCAGCGAGCCGGCGAGCAAATGACGAGCTGTCCTCCAGCTGCTCAGGCAACGAACCATAGAGGCTGATGCCGCGCGGCATTTTGGACAACGACTCGTGGGCGTGCGGACGATAGTCCATCAGGTCGTACGCCGCCCGGTGGATCCAGCGGGTATCGCCATCGGCGAGCAACCGGCTGACCTGCCGCCGCTCCAGCGTGAGCATCCCGCAGAGATCCCAACCAGATAATGCAAAGACTCCTGGTTGCAGAGCGTTGAACATGGCCAGCAACAGGTGGGCCTGCTTGATCTTGTCGACCTGCTCGGGAGTAAGCGCTGAGATGCTGCGCATGCCGAGTGCGGCAGCGATGATCGTTGCAGTCGTTGACGCGATGCCGTTCTGGGTGAAGGTGGCATTGTACGGAGCGGCATCGCCGGTCAAATGATCAAGAAGGTCCCGGCGCACGGTTACGGCCAGCTCATGACCGGTGAGCGGCTGACCGTGGAACGTGAAGGTGTCCCGCGCGTGCAGGGTCTCGAAGTGCACCAATTCGTAGGTCAGCTCGTCGTGGTTCTGCAGCGCGTGGACCAGGGATGCCGGTTCCACTCGGTATTTCCTGGCGAGGTTGAGCGTGAGACGGACGAACTCGGTATCGCCGGTCGCGATGGCGTGGTGATACGCGGGTCGGTTGATGAAGTCGTAGGAGAGGTCGGCTCCGCGCGCGGCAGAACTCTGGATGTCATCGATCGTGAGATTGAGTTCCTGGAAGGTGAAGCCACCTACTTTGCGAACCATGCTGGCGATCAGCTGATTCGCAGCCTCGGACAACGGATGCCCCTCCGACCAGGCAGGAGAGTCTTCAGCGCTCTTCTCCACCCCGAGGAATCCGTTGGCATCCAGTCGCAGCGCACCACTACCAAGATCACCAAGCGAGTGCAGAGCGTCGCCGATCACCAGTCGCATGCCGGCGAAGCTCGGGTCCAGCCAGTTGATCGAGGGCTGGCCCTCCTTGAAGTAGTGCAGATACACCCAGCGGCGCTGCACACCATCCGGTCCCAACACCTGCGGCGTGGCGCTCCAGTTGGTGTCCTTGACGCCAGGCTCGTAAAAGATCACCCGCTGCATCCGACCGATGATGTAGCCGTGTTTAGCTAGTTGATCTTCAGCCTCGAGGTCGAGGTTCACCGAATCGCCCTTGGACACCTCCGGCAACAGATGCCAATCCTTGGGATCGATCTCGACCATGTGATAGATGCCGGGATAGTCGCCGATTTTCATCTCGGCGAGCCGGAAATCCGCTCCCTTGCCGGTATGGCCGGGAACGATGTCGTCGATCACCATTCCGAGGTGCCCAGCCGCCACGTCACACATCGACCGGAACTCCTCCTCAGTTCCGAACGCCTCGTCGATCTGGGTGCTGATTCGGTCAAAGTGCCCATCCACGCTGGGCGTGGGATCCCAGCCCACCAGGCCACCCCCCTTCTTGACCGGACCCGTGTGGAGGCCGTCGATGCCGATCTCCTCGAATGCGGCCCAGAGCTCCTCGTCGCCCAGAGTGCCGAGGAATGAGGTGCCCGGCTTGGTGATCATGGAAATCGGGTACGCCGTGAACCACACGGACGCCTTCTCGATGGCCGCCCGCGGGTCGGGGTTGGCGAACGGGTTCTGCCACATGCTGCCTTGGCCAGAGAACTGGGTAGCAAAGGCTTTCGCGTCCTCGAGCATCGACTCTCCGAGGAGCCAGCTGACGTAGGCGCGCGTTGTCGCCGGTGGGTTTGCCGACCCGCTCCGCCTTGGGTCTCAGCGCGAAAAGATCACGAAGCCGTCCGCGTGGCCGCAATCGTTTGGGCCGCGCTGGATAGAAATTTTCGTCGTAGCTGATCTCGCTTGCTTCGTGTGCCGGCGGTGTCGGGTCGTCCGCATCGATCTCGCTCATTGGTCCCCTGTTCGCGCCCGCTGGAGCCAGAGATTGCGGACGCCGCCCACGTTAGTCCAGGCAGCCATAAACCCTTGAGAGGTCGTGCTCGCTTAGTCGTCCAGACAGGATCCGTCGCCCTCCCTACCCGACGCTCGCCCACGTCCTTTTGGCGGGCTCGCGCCCGGTCGGGCTCCCCAGATCCTGTCTTCCTCCCGCGCTCACACGACAACCCAATACCGAGGCACACTCACGCTGAGAGGTCGTGCTCGCTTAGTCGTCCAGACAGGATCCGTCGCCCTCCCTACCCGACGCTCGCCCGCCTTAGAGCTGGGCGTGCCAGTTGTAACTGCCGAGCTTCGCCTCGACCTGCTTGTCAAGATCAACTCCGAGTTGCCGGGCGAGAATGGCAGCCGCAATCACGACTTCGGCAAGATCTCCGCCAAGATCATCGGGAGCGCCGTAGCCCAGACCTTCGCTCATGGCTCGCCGCAAGCCCTTGACACTTTCGCCGGAGCTTTCCGCCAGACGCAATGCCGTATCAGTCAGAGCATCCTCGCCGTCCCGTTCCCGAAGGCCATCCGCAAGCGCGATGATCCTCGGATCGGTCGCGATCAAGGCCAGATCGGGATCAGGATCACCACCGAGAATGAGAAAGCGATATCCGATGATCTCTGCCCTGAATCCGCGTTCGCCAGGTCGTCGTTCGCGCAGCTCGCTGAAGACGACACCTGCCGCTCGATGCAGCAAAAAAAGCCCACTCAACTCGCCTGGCGGTACATGGATCTGAAGCTCGATGCCGACACCGCGGGGAACGATGTAGGGATCACTGGGCGGGACCAACTCGATACGCGACCGGGCGAGGGACAAGCACGCCCGCGGTTGCTCCTGATGCCGGACAGACTCGTACTCGACCTTCCAACCGGCCTGGCTGAAGATCGAGGCGGCGGCGTATGGATCCTCGGTTGCAAGCAGGGGGGCAAGCATTCGCATGACTCCAAGACACAAGCGGTTGCGCTGCTGCTCACTTTTCCACAGATGGCCCGCGTCGAGGTGAGACGCGGCGGGCCGTTCGGGACCGTTACACAGTCGTGTCCTCCCGACACCAGCCCGCCCTAGACTCGGGACGATCATGCCGAGGGACTCGATGCGAAATGCCGCCGCCACCACTCCGCTGCGAATGGTCATTGTTGGCCTGACCATGCTCGTGATCATCGCTAGTGGGTGCTCTCGGCTCGCTGGAGCACAGCAGGTGCACAACCTGACGTGGAGTCGGATCGCGCTGCCCGCGGGGGTCGAAGCGTCCTCGTTGGCCGTGACAACGGCCGGGTTGCTGGTCGGGGGGCGCGCATCATCGGGTGGAGATCATCCGGTGCTATTTGTTGTCGATGCGTCGGGCGCGGTACGACCGGTGCCACTGCATCCGCACAGCCCGTACGCGAAGGTTGCCGACCTCGTGTCGCTAGCCGCCCGCGGCCGCGAGGTTGTTGCCCTTGGCGTCGCACATGGCGGAGCACACGCGAACTTCCGATGGACCGTGTGGTCTGGTTCCACGAGACAGCCTCGACGATACCCGCAGACCTTCGAGACCTTCGGCGGCCAGAGCGCGGGCGGCCTGCTCGACATCGTCTTCACCTCCGAAGGAGCCGAAATCGCCGGCACCTGGGCTGCGCCGGAAGGCGGTCTGGATGCGGCGGTGTGGCTGCCCCGCGGGCACCGCTGGGTCCGCCAGAACTCGACTGGCACTGCGCTCGCCAACACACCGCAGCTCCAAGTCGCACCGCGCGCCGCCATCGGAGGCGCAGCCATGATCATCTCCGGCTCGGTGATCACCTTTGACAATGGTGTGCAGCAGCGGCCGGCCGTCTGGATCCAGCAGAATCACCGGGAGCCCTGGACGCTACTCCAGCTTCCCGAAGCCGGCACCCACGGTGAGGCGCTGTCGAGCATCTGCTCGGAAAGCTCGGAGCGGTGCTGGGTCTCCGGCTACGCCGATGGCGTCGTGGCGCTGTGGACCTTCGACGCAACCGCCACCCCGGCTACAGCCACTCGCGACTCGACTCTGCCCCGGCTACAGCACGACGCCGAGGATGCCGGACCGATTACCGTCATATCGGCCGACCGGCCGGCCCTGCTGGTGAGCCATCTCGGCACGAGCCAGCTGCTGGTGAGCGACAGCCAGGGTTGGCGTACCTTCACTGGCCCGACTGGGCCGGTTACCGACGCGACCACCATGGATGACCGGCTGTACGCCATCACCCGGGCCCCCGACGGAGTCGGGCTGTGGACCACGAATATGCCCTGAGGTGGGCGAATGTGCCGTGAGCTTGTCGAACGTGCGCGTTTCGACCGGCTCAGGACGCGTCCAGGGACGCGAGCGCACGCAGAGCCAGCGAATACCCGAGCACCCCGAAGCCCACGATCACTCCAGCGGCCACGGGCGACACGTACGAGTGCTGCCGAAACGCCTCCCTGCTGTAGACGTTGGAGATGTGCACCTCGATCACCCGAGCGCCCGATCCGATGATCGCGTCGTGGAGCGCAATGCTGGTGTGGGTGTAGCCGGCAGCGTTCAGCACCACACCAACGGCGTCGCCGGCAGCCTGCGCTGCGCCAGCCTCTTGGATCCAGTCGACCAGCTCGCCCTCGCGGTTGGTCTGGCGGAAGTCCAGATTCCAGCCCAGCTCAGTTGCCACGTCTGCGCAGGAACTCTCGACATCGGCCAAGGTCGCCGTGCCGTAGATCTCTGGCTCACGGAGGCCGAGCAAGTTGAGATTCGGGCCGTTGAAGACGTACGCCGTACGTTTCGGGCTTGTCGGGCTGGTCATGGTGGTACTCCATCACACCCGCGTACCGACAAAGAGCTCTCGTGGAAGTCGGTCGTCGTTGGTGACTTCCGCGACGGAACGGGCCCGGAACCCGGCGTCGGTCAGCACCTTGAGCCACAAGGCGCGAGGAAAGAGGCCCAGTTCGTGCCGATCGTGCACCACTGTCACTGAGCCGTCCGGGGTGCGAAGCAGGAACGCGAAGTCGGTACGGGTGCGAGTGTCGCTCGGGTCCGGGTCTGTTGACCACTCGAGGTAGCGCGCGCCGCGGCCGTCAGGCGCGTCTTGCCCGCCATGCTCGGTGGCCGGCTCGAAGTTCTCGGCGATGTCATCTGGCACGAAGACTGCAACGCCACCCACCCGGCAGTGCTGGTACGCGGTGTCGACCGCTTGGCGAAGATCGTCTTCGCTCGTCATGTAGTCGATCGCGTCATGGACGAAGATCGAATCGAAAATCCGGCCCAGCCGCAGCGTCCTCATGTCTGCTTGGATGTGCTCACACTCAGGATTGAGCTGTCTTGAGATCGCGAGCATGTCAGCCGACAGATCGACCAGAGTCATCTCGAATTCGCTCTTGAGGTGGAAGGCGTTGTTACCGCCCCCGCTCCCCAGTTCGAGCACCGTGCGAGCGGGCGGGTTTGCCGTACGCAGCAAAGAGGCGGCGAAGGATGCTTCCCCGATGTACTCCTCGGGCGCGGAGATCAGCGGCCACCAGGACGCGATGTCGGCATAGAGACGCTGTGTCGGGGCTGCATCGTGATCATGATTCTGATCAGCCAGTTCACTCACCTGACCGAGACTAGGGCACTAGTGCCGAGCATTCGAAGTCGCTTGACTAGGCGCCTACGTCAAGGACTTCGAATGCACGACCTAGCGATCTGCTGCACTCGACTCATGCCACGGGTTGTCCCGCCGGCTGGCCAAGCCACGTACGTAGGCGGCCTGGCCTAGATGCTGGAGGGTGTCGCCGATCACGCTGACCAGCCGGACCGATGTAGTCACCGGCGGGTCCCAGCGGGTATCGACGATCCGATCCAGCTCTTCGGAGGTGAGGTCATCGAGGTAGCTCATCGTGAGCTCGTGAACCGCATCGTGGTAGTCGGCAAGAAGATCACCGCTCACCCGGACCGCGGCCACCTGTTGCGAGCCTTGACCGTAGCCGGTGGCCCAAGTGCTGAAGGGCAGGCCAAACCTCTCCCGCCACGTGGCCCATGCCTGCTCGACCTGCGCCAAGTTGGCGATGTGATCATCTTGAATGCGGCTCAGGTGCCAGATGAGCCAGGCAATCGAGTTAGCTCCAGGATCTGGGCGGTAGGTGGCGATCTCGTCGGTCAGCCCGTCGGTGAGGTCGATCACCAGCTCGCGTACCCGGCCAAAGGCATCGACCAGTATCTGCTGTGCATGATCAGTCATGGCTCAGAACGTTAACGGCTATCCAGGCTTGGATCTAGGACAGGTGGTATGGCTCGGGATCGGACTTGTGATGATCATCGGCACCGACCTGTTGCTGACCGCCAGTCTGAACCGAACCTGCCGATCCCGACCGTTCCAGCCTAATGATCACCGACTTCGACGTCGGAGTATTGCTACCCACCGCCGTCGAATCCAACGGCACCAACGGGTTGGTCTCGGGATAGTACGCCGCGGCCGAGCCGCGTGGGGTCTGGTAGGCAACGATCCGGAAGTCCCGTGCCCGGCGTAGGTGGTCATCGCCCTCCCAGTGGGTGACGAGATCGACGATGTCGCCATCGTGGAAGCCCAGCTCCTCGATGTCGCCCGGGTTGACGAACACCACGCGGCGACCGCCCTCGACGCCACGGTAGCGATCGCTGAACCCATAGATCGTGGTGTTGAACTGATCATGGCTGCGGATGCTCTGCAAGATCAAGTGATGGGGTGGCACCTGGAGCGCCTCGATGGCCGACACCGTGAACTCGGCCCGTCCCGACTTGGTAGGAAACGTACGGGAGTCGCGCGGCGGGTGTGGCATCACAAAGCCCCCGGGCTTGGACACGTTCACCTCATAGCTCTCACAGCCGGGCACAACGCGAGCAATGTGCCGCCGGATGTGCCGGTAGTCATCTCGCATGGCCTGCCAGTCAATGCCGTAGCGATCACCGAGCGTGGCCTCCGCCAAGCCCGTAACGATCGATACCTCGGACCGCAGCTGCGGACTCGCGGGAGTCAGCGGTCCTCGGGAAGCATGCACGGAGCAGGTCGAGTCCTCCACGGAGACAAACTGCGGACCGCTTGCCTGTACGTCGACCTCGGTACGACCCAGGGTCGGCAAGATCAACGCCGTCGTACCACATGTCAGGTGTGATCTGTTGATCTTGGTTGAAATCTGCACCGTCAGCTGTGCCCCGCGTAAGGCCGCAGAGGTCACCTCGGTATCTGGCGCAGCCTGCACGAAGTTGCCACCGAGCCCGATGAAGATCTTGGCCCGGCCGTCGCGCAACGCACGGATCGCGTCGACAGTGTCATACCCGTTCTCGCGCGGCGGGTTGAATCCGAACTCAGCCTGGAGCTGATCGAGAAAGTGAGCCGGTGGGCGCTCCCAGATGCCCATGGTGCGGTCGCCTTGCACGTTGGAGTGGCCGCGTACGGGAAGCAGCCCGGCGCCCGGCTTGCCGATGTTGCCTTGGGCGAGAGCGAGGTTGACGATCTCGGAGATGGTGGCCACGGCGTTGTGATGCTGGGTCAGGCCCATAGCCCAGCAGAACACCGTGCGATCGGACTCGCGGAGCAGCTGAGCAGCCTCGGTGATCTGTACGCGGGATAGACCAGTAGTGGCCTCCACCAGGTCCCAATCAATCGCCGAGACGTGGCCGAGCCAGCTGTCGAAGCCATGAGTGTGTTTCCCGATGAACTCATGATCAAGCGCGTTCCACTGCACCAACAGCGCACCCCACGCCTGGAAGAGGGCAAGATCGCCATTGATCTTGATCGGCAGATGCAGGTCGGCAAGATCGGTGCCCTTCCCGACGAGTCCACGCGGCGTCTGCGGGTTGCGAAAGTTGATCAAGCCGGCTTCGCGCAGCGGGTTGACGGCGATGATCTTGGCGCCGCGCCGCTTGGCGACTTCCAGAGCCGACAGCATCCGCGGGTGGTTGGTGCCGGGATTCTGACCCGCCAAGATCAGCAGCTTGGCGTTGTAGACATCCTGCAACGTGACGCTTGCCTTGCCGATCCCGATGGTCTCGGCCAGTGCGACGCTGGTCGACTCATGGCACATGTTGGAGCAGTCGGGCAGATTGTTGGTGCCGAACGCGCGCACGAACAGCTGATAGCAGAATGCCGCCTCGTTCGAGGTTCTCCCCGACGTGTAGAAGATCGCTTCGTCCGGGCTGGCCAGGCCATTGAGCTGATCAGCGATCAACCGAAACGCCGTGCGCCACTCGATCGGCTGATAGTGGGTCGCGCCCGGCTTTTTGATCATGGGATGGGTGATCCTGCCCTGCTGACCAAGCCAGTGCTCGTCGTGCCGGTCCAGGTCGGCGATGCTGTGCCGGGCGAAGAACTCCGGGGTAGCCCGCGCCGTCGTGCCCTCCTCCGCAACAGCCTTGGCGCCGGTCTCGCAGAATTCCACCGTATGCCGATGGCCCGGGTCCGGATCGGGCCACGCACAGCTCATGCAGTCGAAGCCTTCGGCCTGGTTGAGCTTGAGCAGGGCACGCGCTGCGCGCCGCGGCCCCATCTTCTGGACCGATCGTTTCAACGCCACCGCTACGCCGGGGATGCCAGCAGCATGATCGTCCGGCTCAGTGATGTCGATCTTGGCCTCGTCGCCCTTGCGCGGCTTACGCATCTAGCCCTCCGTCTGATTCGTCGAGGACGGGAAACAGCAGGCGGGAAGCAGACGAGATCGTGTGGCTCACCGGGAAGATCGCCTTGACGTGCCGGTGGCGTGCTCGACGGCCGCCTCGAGCGTGAGTCATGGCGAAGTAGCCGATACCGATCATGCCCGACGTTCCCGTCGCACCTCGGCTGCTCGGCCGTCCACTCGACGAGGTCGTACATGCCTGGCGTTCCTGTCCATCGAAGCAGCCCAACGTCCCGTCGGAGTCGCCAGGTGCCACGCAGGTCCGCGATGACGTCGCCGTAGCCCCGCGGTACGAAGAAGTCGCTCGCGCCGACCTCGATGAAGCCCATCGGCGCACCGAGATCCTGGATCTGCCGCGGGTATGGCGAGGCGGCGATCAGCGCGGGGAACCGGCCGTCGCTGTCGGGACGATGCACGTCGGCAAGGAGCCGGACGCCGTCCCGCATCGGCACCGGAACGTCGTCGTCGCGTCGCATGCCGTACTCCGGCTCGGAGAGGCTGCGGTACTCACGGCCGGTGGTCTGCGGCCCGTTGAGCTTGCGCTGGCCCGGTGCGGTGCCAGAAGCCCGGACAGTGCTGGTGCTCGCCATGACTTCTCCGCCCTTCGGTGCCACGTCAATGATGTGCAGAGCCATCGAGGTCGTACAACCCTTGGTTTGGTTACCCACGAGTAGCATAATGTAAGTTACTGGCAAGTAACTTGCGCCAGCCACTGCCCGTGAGGTGTCAGATGAGCCACTACAAGTCCAATGTCCGTGACATCGAGTTCAACCTGTTCGAGGTGCTAGGGCGCGAAGAGATCCTGGGTGTCGCACCGTACGCCGACCTTGATCGGCAGACCGTGTCGGCGATCCTCGCCGAAGTTGATCATCTTGCTACGACGAAGCTCGCCGAGTCGTTCGCTGACGGCGATGGGAATCTACCGGCTCTTCGATCCTCAGACCCACACGGTGACAGTTCCTGAGGACCTCAAGAAGTCGTATCGCGCGCTGATGGACTCCGGTGCCTGGCAGCTCGAGCTTCCCGAGGCGCTGGGCGGCCACGTCACGCCGCCATCGGTGCAGTGGGCAGTGCACGAGTTGAATATCGGCGCCAACCCGGCTGTGCTGCTCTACTCCGCGGGGCCGAAGTTCGCGTACGCGCTCTGGGCCACCGGCAATGAACGTGATCAACGCATCGCCAAGATCATGATTGAGCGACTCTGGGGTGCCACGATGGTGCTCACTGAGCCGGATGCGGGCTCCGATGTCGGCGCTGGGCGAACCAGGGCAATCCCGCAGTCTGACGGCAGCTGGCACATCGAGGGCGTCAAGCGCTTCATTACCTCGGGTGAGCATGACCTGACTGAGAACATCATCCATCTGGTGCTCGCGCGCCCGCAGGGCGTCGAGGGCGTCGGTGGCCCGGGCACCAAGGGGCTATCCCTGTTTGTCGTCCCCAAGTTCCATTTTGATCTTGAGACCGGGGAGCTGACAGGAGAGCGGAATGGGGTCTTCGCGACCAACCTCGAGAAGAAGATGGGTATCAAAGGCTCTGCTACCTGTGAGCTGAGTTTCGGGGGCACGGATGTGCCCGCAACGGGCTGGCTGCTGGGCGAGGTTCATGACGGCATCGCCCAGATGTTCCACATGATCGAACATGCCCGCATGCTGGTCGGTGCCAAGGCGATCGCAACATTGTCGACCGGCTATCTCAATGCACTGGAATACGCCAAGACCAGGATCCAAGGCGCCGACCTTACCCAGGCTGCCAATCGCAACGCGCCACGCGTGACGATTGCCCATCATCCAGATGTCCGGCGCTCCCTGATGACCCAGAAGTCTTGTGCAGAAGGCCTACGGGCGCTACTGCTGTACGCCGCAACCATCCAAGATCGCAACGCCATCGCTCGGGCAACAGGCGTAGTCGATGACTCCGCCGAACGGCTGAATGATCTGCTGTTGCCCATCGTGAAGGGCTACGGTTCGGAGCGCTCCTGGGTGCTGCTCGGCACGGAGTCGTTGCAGACCTTCGGAGGCTCGGGCTTCCTGGTCGACTATCCAATTGAGCAGTACGTACGAGACGCCAAGATCGACACCTTGTACGAGGGCACAACGGCGATCCAAGGCCAGGATCTGTTCCTCCGGAAGATCGTCAAGGATCAGGGTCGAGCGCTTGCTGATCTTTCCGCGCAGATCACTCAGTGGATCGGCACCGAGGGTGGGAACGGACAGCTCAAAGAGGAACGTGCGTTGCTGCAACAAGGCTTGGAGGATGTCGGAGCGATCGTCGCAACCATGATCAATGATCTTGGCGCCTCGGTCCCTGGTGCAGCCACCAGCGATCCGCGAAACGTCTACAAAGTGGGCCTGAACACTACGCGATTACTGATGGCGCTCGGTGACGTGACGTGCTCATGGCTGCTGCTGCGGGGTGCTGAGGTGGCACTCGATCGGCTCAACGGCCACCTGACGCCGACCGAAAAATCCTTCTATGAAGGCAAAGTTGCCTCGGGCCGCTGGTTTGCCCGTACGGTGCTGCCCAAGCTGGCCGCGGAGCGAGCGATCGCCGAGGCCACCGATCTCGCCATCATGGATCTCGACGAAGCCGCTTTCTGATAATGTCTGCGCTGATCGGGCGGGTCGGTATCTGCAACTGGTGCAGGGCGAGAGACGATGGGAGGCATGACTCAGCCCAGCAGCTCCCAGCCGTCCCGCATCGTCATCATCGGAGGCTCCCTGGCCGGAGGATCGGCAGCCATCACGCTCCGAGATCACGGGTATGAAGGCGAGCTCACGCTGATTGGTGAGGAGAGTCAGCTCCCCTATGAACGACCGCCACTCTCCAAGGCCGTGCTGATCGGGAACACCGACGAGCCGGACTGGGTCGCCGACGAGGCAGCCTATGCCGACAAGAACATCACCCTCCGGCTGGGTACCACCGCGACCCGGATCGATCGGGCTCGCAAGGTGGTAGTGGCAAGCCGCACCGAGTATCCCTACGACAAGCTGCTGATCGCGACCGGCTCGGCACCGCGGCGACTGGACGTGCCTGGCGCTGATCTTGATGGGCTACTGACGTTGCGAACCCTCGAGGAGTCCCTCGCGCTGCGTGAGCGTTTCACCGAAGGCGCCACGATCGTCATCGTGGGAGGCGGCTGGATCGGCTGCGAGGCGGCGGCCGCTGCGCGGCAGCACGGAGCCAACGTGACAGTGATCGAACCGCGGTCGCAACCCTTGCTTCCGGTGGTCGGTGAGCAGGTAGGCGCCTCTTTCGCCGCACTGCATCGTGATCATGGTGTGGATCTCCGGCTGGGCATCGGGGTGACGGGCTTCGCCGGCGACGGGACAGTGTCGTCGGTGCACATCAAGGGTCATGCGTCGGTACCGGCTGACACGGTGTTGATCGGCGTCGGCGCGGCGCCGAACATTGCCCTCGCCGATGCCGCCGGCCTGGAGCTGGCCATGGGTGGCATTGCCGTTGACGCGACGCTGCGCAGCTCTGATCCCGACATTTACGCAGCTGGCGATGTGGCGGCTGAAGATCATCCCAAGTATCGGCATCGGATTCGGGTTGAGCACTGGGCGAATGCCAAGGATCAAGGTAAACATGTCGCGGCCAACCTGCTCGGTGCCGGCGAGCCGTACGTGTTGCGGCCGTTCTTCTTCTCCGACCAGTACGACCTCGGGTGTGAGTACCGCGGATTCGCGGATCCCGCAAAGGACCGGCTCGTCGTACGGGGAGACCTGGCGTCGCGGGAGTACACGGCGTTCTGGCTCCGCGACGGTGCCGTCGCCGCCGCCATGAACGTCAATCAGTGGGACGACGGCGACACCCTGCAAGAGCTCGTTGACACCGGCCGTCCGATCACCGACAAGGAACTCGTCTCCCTCTGACTTGTCAGAATGCAGAGTCAGCCGTATTTGATGCTCAGATTCTGACAAGTCGGCGTTAGAAGAGGAGGGCGAGGGCTGGGTCGTTGAGGATCGCGGCCACATCGGCGAGGAAGGTCGAACCTTGGGCCCCGTCGGCCAGCCGATGGTCGAAGGAGACCGACAATGTGGTGACCCAGCGTGGCTCGATCCGCTCCTCGGCTCCGGTGCCGACCACCCATGGCTTTCGGGCAATCTGGCCGACGCAGAGAATGCCAGACTCCCCAGGATTCAAGATCGGGCCGCCGGCGTCGACTCCAAACACCCCGATGTTGGTGATCGTGAAGGTACCGCCGGACATGTCTGCGGGCTGGGTACGTCCCTCGCGGGCCACTGCCACGACCTCGTTGATGGCAGCGGCAAGTTGAACTAAGCCGAGCGACTCGGCGCCCTTGATGTTCGGAACCAGCAGGCCGCGGGCAGTCGCGGTGGCGATCCCGAGGTTGATCGACTTCTTGAGCACAATCTGCTGAGCCGGCTCGTCCCAGAACGAGTTGAGCTCCGGCGTACGTCCCAGCGCAAGGCATATCGCTTTCGCGACGACGAGCAGCGGAGATATCCGAAGATCGGCAAACTCCCGCCTGGTCTTCAACCGCTCGACCAGCTGCATCGTGGCAGTCACGTCGCAGTCCGTCCAGACGGATACATGCGGAGCTGTGAACGCCGAGCGCACCATGGCGTCTGCGGTCGACTTGCGGACGCCCTTGATCGGAATGAGTACGTCCTCGCCGCGGGGCCTGTCGGGCTCCGACGGGCGTCGTCCTGAGCCCTTCGACAAGCTCAGGACGGCGCTTGTCGAAGGGCTCAGCCGGCGTGATCGTCCCGGCTTCGGCGACCTCAGGCTGCATGCTCGCGCCAGTGACATCATCACGGGTGATCACCCCGCCAGGGCCGCTTCCGACGAGAGTCGCAAGATCAACACCGAGGTCCTTGGCCAGCTTGCGTACCGGCGGCTTGGCAAGTACCGCGCCACCAGATGGAGTAGCCGCAGGTGCCGCTTTACCGGGCCCTGGCAATGGGGCGCCGGTTGGCGTGTCACGGCTCGGCCTGCAATGGCTCGCGGTCGTCAGCGCGTCGCGAAACGGGCGTCTGAACCGAGAAGGTGTCGGCGACCTGCTCGTGCGCCTCCACCGGCCCCTCGCCGCTGACGCGTCGCGGACGTCGCTTCGCCGTCCCGGTGCGCGGACCGTAACCGACCAGGTTCGGGACCTGAGCCTCTTCGCCGTTCCCGCTGCTCGGCGCCGGCTGTGCGTCGCCGACACCATCGTCGATGGAGATGATCGGGCTACCGACATCGACAGTGTCGCCCTCGTTCACCAGCAGCTCGGTCACCGTGCCGGCGTACGGACTCGGAAGCTCGACCAGCGACTTACTTGTCTCGACCTCGACGAGAATGTCGTTGATCTTGATCTGATCGCCTACCGCAACGCGCCAGGTGACAATGTCTGCCTCGACCAGCCCTTCGCCTGGATCCGGCAGCCGAAACGTCTGCAACCCCATCCGAGCCTCCCCCTTAGTAGGCCAGTGAGCGATCGACCATATCGAGCACCCGATCAAGATCAGGAAGGTACTCATCTTCGACACGGGCCGGTGGATAGGGCATGTCGAAACCGGCAACCCGTAGCACCGGCGCCTCCAATGAGTAGAAGCACTGCTCGCTGATCCGGGCAGCGAGCTCGGCACCCAGCCCGAGACTGAGCTGAGCTTCGTGCACGGTGATCACCCGACCGGTCTTCTGCACCGACTCGTGCACGACAGCCATGTCCAGTGGCGAAAGCGTTCGGAGATCGATCACTTCAAGATCATGACCTTCATCGGCGGCGGCCTCGGCAGCGTCCAGGCAGGTCTTGACCATCGGCCCGTACGCGAGAAGCGTGACATCGCGGCCGGGTCGTAGGACTCGCGCGGAATGCAATGGCGGCGGTGCGACGGCCTCGTCGACCTCGGCTCGCTCGTGATAGCGGCGCTTGGGTTCCAGAAAAATGATCGGGTCGTCGGAGGCGATCGCCTGCTGGATCATCCAGTACGCGTCGACCGGATTCGAGCAGGTCACGACCTTGAGCCCCGGCGTATGGCAGAAGTAGGCCTCCGGTGATTCGCTGTGATGCTCGACGGCACCGATACCCCCGCCGTAGGGAATCCGAATCACCAGCGGGACAAGCAGCCTCCCGGCTGATCGGTTATGCATCTTGGCGGTCTGAGTCACGATCTGGTCGAAGGCCGGAAAGACGAATCCATCGAACTGGATCTCGCACACCGGGCGATAGCCGCGCAGCGCCATCCCCAGCGCGGTGCCGACAATGCCCGATTCCGCAAGCGGCGAATCGATCACCCGATGCTCGCCAAAGTCCTTCTGCAATCCCTCTGTGACCCGGAAGACACCGCCAAGCTTGCCCACGTCCTGGCCAGCGATCACGACCTTGGGATCGGCCTCCAAGGCCCGTCGCAGACCCGCATTGAGCGCCTTTGCGATGGTCATCATGGTCATCAGTGAACACCTCCCCACGACGCCGGCTGAGCTGGTCCCGTCGCCGCGGGCTGAGCCTGTCGAAGCCCTTCTCCGGATTCGGGTTTCACGTCCTCGAAGGTTGCCATGTAGTCGGCATGCTCGGCCTTCTGCGCAACCAGATACGGGGTCTGCTCGGCGTACACATGATCAAAAAGATCAAGTAGCCGGGGATCCGGGAGAGCCAGGCAGCGCTGTCGAAGATCAGCAGCATGATCGGACGCCTCGGCCTCCACATCGGCGAAGAAGGCATCGTCTCCACTGCCGCTTCTCCTCAAGTAAGCCTTGACCCGCTCAATCGGATCCTTCAGCCGCCAGTGCTCAAGCTCGTCGGCAAGCCGATACTTGCTGGGATCGTCTGAGGTGGTGTGCGCGCCCATCCGATACGTGTAGGCCTCGATCAGGGACGGTCCGTTGCCGGTACGCGCCCGATCAAGAGCCACTGTGGTGGCCGCATGGACCGCAAGGACGTCGTTGCCATCAACGCGTACCCCCGGGAAACCGAAGCCAGAAGCCCTGCGATACAGGGGAATGCGCGACTGCCGCTCGATCGGTTCCGAGATCGCCCACTGATTGTTCTGGCAGAAGAAGACGATAGGGGCGTTGTAGGAGCTGGCGAAGATGAAGGCCTCGTTGACATCGCCCTCGCTGCTGGCGCCGTCGCCGAAGTAGCCGATCACCGCCATGTCCCTCTCAGGGTCGCCGGTGCCGACCAGGCCGTCGCGTTCCACCCCCATCGCGTAACCCGTGGCATGCAGGGCCTGCGCGCCGATCACGATCGTGTACAAGTGGAATCGGCTCTTCAGCGAGTCCCAACCGCCAAGATCAACTCCGCGGAACAGGCCGAGCAGCTGCACCGGATCGACGCCGAGGCACCACGCCACGCCATGCTCTCGATAGGTGGGAAAGACGAAATCGTGCTTGCCGAGTGCCCGTCCCGAACCGACCTGTGCCGCCTCCTGGCCGAGGGAGGACGCCCATAGCCCGAGTTCACCTTGGCGCTGTAGGGCGGTCGCCTCTGTGTCGATCCGGCGGGTCATCACCATGTCGCGGTAGAAGCCCTTGATCTGATTGTCGTCGCCGCTGAAGGAGTACTCGGCGTGTTCCAGCCGCTCACCTTCGGGGGTAAGCAGCTGGACCAGCTCGACCTCTCCGCTCGCACCGCTGGCGTCGCTCATTGGTGCATCCTCTCGTCACCAGATGCGTGGTTCCGCATCACATCGGTCCCGGTGCGGGATCGCCGCTCTGGGTGGTGTCGCCACCCTCCGGGGCTCTGCTGAGCCGGGGGGACGAACCCCCCGGGACCCCCCGAGCGTTTGTGGCTCCAGCTCGCCGCGTGTTGCGAGCAGATTCGACAGGCTCGCTGCCTCCTTGTGGGTGGCACCGGCCCGCCGCGCACCCCAACGTACCGCCTCAGTTCAGGAGGCGAGAAAACCACTTGTATGTCCTACCTCTTTGCCGCTCTCTGCGCGCTGAGCCTGTCGAAGCGACGGCATCGGGGCCCTTTCGACAGGCTCAGGGCGCAGTGTCAACTCTGAAGCGATTGCTGGAAGCGCAAGATGCGAATGATCGCGGTCGCCACCGCTTCGGGGCCCGCGGCCAGGGAGAGGCGCACAGCGGCGCCGCCGTCTCGTTGATCGAAGTCCGTGCCTGGGGTGAGCGCGACACCATGCTGCTCGAGCAGTGCCTCGCACCACGCTTCGGAGTCGGGGTATGGACCTAGCTGGCCGGCAATCCCGGCGTAGACATAGAACGCGCCATCGGCAGGGGCTACGCCGGTCCAACCAAGATCGTCGATCGCATCCAGCACAATGGCTCTGGCGTCGCCGAAAGCCGCGACCGCAGCATCAGCCTCTCGGTAGGACTCCTCAGTGAAGGCGGCGATCGCTGCATGTTGGGCCGGCACCGGAGGGCACAGGGCGTAGTTGCCGGCAATGGCGTCAAAGACCGCCGTCAGATCAGTTGGCACCAGACTCCAACCCAGCCGCCAGCCTGTCATTCCCCAATACTTGGAGAAGGAGGAGATCACGATGGCCTCGCGATCATGCTCCCAGGCGCAGCTTGCTGCGACTGTGTGATCGGTGACGCCGTGATAGATCTCGTCGCTGACCAGCCGGACTTCATGATCACGACACCACCGGGCGAGCTCCGCAAGATGATCAGGCGCGATCATCGTCCCGGTCGGATTGGCAGGAGACGCGACGACCAGGCCCGCGAGCGGCTCGGCCGCGTACGCCTGCTCAAGCATCTCGACTGACGGCTGGAACCGTTGCGCCGGGCCGCACGGAAGCTCGACCACCTGACATCCCAATGAGGCAAGGATGTTTCGGTACGCCGGATAGCCTGGCCGGGTCAGCGCGACCCGATCACCATGATCAAAAGCGGCCAGGAAAGCGAGCAGGAAGGCGCCTGAGGAACCGGTGGTCAAGGCAATCTGATCTTCATCGATGTCTAGGGCATACCAGCGCCGATAGTGCGCAGCGAGCTCGCGGCGCAAGGGCTTGATCCCGAAGGTTTCGCTGTACCCCAGCGGCGTGTGATCCACCATCAGTTCGGCGGCGCGGCGCCGTACCTCCGACGGCGCTCCCTGCGAAGGCTCACCGGCACAAAGGGAGATGATCTCCCGGCCTTGGGCGCGTAACGCTGCGACACGGTTCAGGATGCTCATCACAGCGAACGGCGGCACTGCTGCGCGGCGTGAGGGTTTCAGTGCCAATGGCACTCTGACAGTCAGCCCGCCAGATTCGCCTCCTTCGTCGCTCGCGTTCGAGCGTCGAGCCTCCCTATAACCCATCCGCGACCTCCTGCAGTCGGCGAAGCGTGCTGCCAGTCATAGTGCGCCGGGCCAATGGCACTCTGACAGTCAGCCCGCCAGATTCGCCTCCTTCGTCGCTCGCGTTCGAGCGACGAGCCTCCCTATAACCCATCCGCGATCTCCTGCAGTCGGCGAAGCGTGCTGCCAGTCATAGTGCGGCCTTATGCTCTCCTGGCGCTTGCGCGCCCGGTACGCCGCGACGTTGGTCCGGTTGCCGCAGTTTCCAGTGTCGCAATAGCGCTTGGAGGAATTCTTCGATAGGTCGATCAACACATCTTCGCAGTCCTGTGCTGCACAGATCCGCAGCCTGCCCAATGCATCCGATCTGATCAGATCAAGAAAGGCCATTGCTGCCTCGGCCCCGATCCGATCGGCGAGTGGCGCTTCTGGGCGTGTCACGTGCAGGTGCCAGTCCCATTCGTCGTGGCGGGACAAGTAGGGCCGGGCGTCGGCCTCGGCCAGGATCTCATTGGCGAGCATTGCTACCTCGTCACGATCCTTGACTGTCCAGAATTTGCGCAGTCGCGGCCGCAGTGCACGTACGGATTCGAGCTCGTCCTGGGTCCGCCGAATGGCCCCTGACGTGGGGTGATGGGCCAGGAAGTCGTCCAGGTCAGCAAGCGTCACCAGGGTGTCTCCGTCGAGCCCAACGGTATTGACCAGGGCCGCGGCTTCCGCGAGCGAAACTTCTGTGTCATGACTAAAAAGCATCTTGACTCCTGACATCATCATGCACTAGTGTAATGAGTGTAATTAATTTTGCATATTACATCTTCCAGACGGGTCGTAAGGGAGGCTAGACGTGACCAGCACCACCCAAGAAGCAACCCGAGCGATCGCCGATCGTAGGTACGCCGGTGGATTGGCCCTAGCGCTCACCTCCGCGACGTCGTTCGGGCTCTCCGGCTCCCTCGCCCGCTCGCTGCTCGATCTGGGCTGGTCGCCCGCGGCCGTGGTCGCAACCCGGGTCGGAGGGGCATTCCTGGTCCTCTTGATCCCGTGTCTGTTCCTGCTTCGTCGGATCGGCTTGCCGACCGGCAGGCAGGGAGCGCGCATTCTGGCGTACGGAGCGGTTGCAATCGCTCTGGCCCAGCTCTGCTACTTCAGCGCGGTGCAGTACCTCTCGGTCGGCGTCGCCTTGCTGTTGGAGTACCTGGCGCCGGTGATGCTGATCGGCTGGCATTGGGCTCGCAGCCATCGGCGTCCGGCGGTTCCGGTGCTGGCTGGTGCCGGCTTGTCGATCGTCGGCCTGGCCTTTGTCCTGGATCTTCGCGGCGGGCTGACGCTCAACCCGATCGGCGTCGCTTGGGGTCTCGGAGCGGCCCTGTGTTTGTGCGCCTACTTCCTACTGAGCGAAGACAACGGAGCCGACGCGCCCGTAAATCCCGCTGCTGTTGACGACCGCTGGCACGGGCGTCGGGGCGGCGCTCTTGCTGGCTGCCGGAGCCGTCGGCATTCTTCCGCTGACCGCCCACGCCGGCGTCACGATCTTGGCTGACCAGGCCGTCGGTTGGTGGCTACCAGCGGCACTGTTGATCTTGATGAGCGCCGTGCTTGCGTACCCGACCGGCATTGTCGCGGTCCGTCGGCTCGGCAGCTCGCTGGCCTCGTTCGTGTCGCTGACCGAGGTGATCTTCGCAGTTGTCTTTGCGTTCGTGCTGCTCGGGCAGCAGCCCGGTCCCATGCAGCTGGTCGGTGGTGCGCTGATCTTGACCGGAATCGCGCTCGTGAAGCGGCCGCGTGTGCGCTAAGCCCTTCGACAAGCTCAGGGCGCATGAAACGCTTGTTCTAAGGGCGCATGAAGCCTGTATCGAACCGAAAGCCTGATCAAGATCTGCCGAAGTCGGTGACCAACCAGACCTTTCCGTGTTCGGAGTCGTTGATCACATCGATCCCGACGTCGACGAACTTGGAGTTCAGGATGTTCTGGCGGTGGCCATCATTCGGCGGCTTCTCGTCGTACATCGCCTTCTGCACGGCCAATACGCCGGACTCGGATTGGCTGCTGTTGTAGGCGATGTTTTCGCCAACCATGCTCCAGTGGTAGCCGGCTGCCGAAACCCGGGAACCAAGGTCAGCCTCACCGTTCAATTTGTGGCTGAGCGTGTCGGCCTTGGCCATGGCGAGATTGTGGGTGTGCGCCGAGTCGACAAGTTTGCTATTGAGCTTCAAGGCTGGCAGCCCATGGGCGTCGCGTTCGGAATTGAGCTCGTCGAGTACGGCGTTCGCCCAGTCGGAACGGGTGTCGTAGCCGGAAGGACTGCTCGAGGCCTCCTTCGACGGTGCTGACTTGGCGGCCGGCGTCGGCTTCTTGGTAGGGGTCGGCGTGGAGTGATGGGTGTGCTTAGGGGTCGACCGTCGCTTCGGGGTCGTCGATGCGCTGCTTGGGCTGTGGCTCGCTCGTGCGACCGGCGTAGCCGGCGCGTGGGATTTCAGCGGGCGATAACAGGCGCTACCGCTTTGGTGGATGTTGCACTTCTGGGCGTCGGGGATGTGGGCGGGCCTTGTGCGCCTTCGAGGCAACGCTAGGTGTCGCCACGGGCGAGGTCGACCGAGTGGCACGCTGGTGTCTTCGGATGGTGTGTCCGTGGGATATGAGGATGGAGCCGCCGCCGGAACGGCAATCAGTCGGTCGTCTTGGGTTGGTGCGCCGGGGTCACTGATGGCCGTGCCCCCGTAGATAGCTGCTCCAACAACGGCCGAACTCACGACTACGGCAGCGCTCGCAGAGGCGATTCGTAGTCCTAGGCCGGTCACAGTGCCTCCATCGCGTACGACGACCCCCGAGTAGGTCACGACTTGGTAACGGCAAAGACATAGCCAAACACAGATGATCCTTGTCCGGCAACCATCCGACCGTTCTGCGGACACGCCGTACACTGCGCCGGTGGGGAGCAAGTCCGCTATGTCGAGCGGTGTGCTGATCGCCGGGACGTCATCCGACGCGGGCAAGTCGCTGGTAGTGACCGGCTTGTGCCGGGCGCTTGGCGCGCCGAGGGATCGCCGTTGCGCCGTTCAAGGCCCAGAACATGTCCAACAATTCCTGTGTCTGTGGCGATGGCGCCGAGATCGGCCGCGCCCAATATCTCCAGGCGCAGGCTGCAGGTATTGCTCCCGAATCGGCGATGAATCCCGTGTTACTGAAACCCGGTTCTGATCATCGCTCGCACATCGTGCTGCGCGGCAAACCGTGCGGAACCCTGGAATCGGGCGAGTACGTGAATGGACGTGCTCATTTGGCGGCCGCAGCCTTCGCGGCGTACGACGAGCTCGCAGAGCGCTTCGAGGTGATCATCTGCGAGGGCGCCGGATCGCCCGCAGAGATCAACTTACGCGCCGGGGACTATGTGAATCTCGGCCTAGCTCGGGCGAAGGACTTGCCTGTCGTGGTCGTCGGCGATATCGATCGTGGCGGCGTCTTTGCTTCCCTGTTCGGGACGGTGGCGCTGCTTGATGATGAGGATCGGCGGTTGGTACAGGCCTTCTTGATCAACAAATTTCGCGGCGATGCCGGGATTCTGCAGCCCGGGTTGGAGGAGCTCACGGAGCGGACCGGCGTACCGTTCGCTGGCGTGCTGCCGTGGCTTCCCGATGTCTGGTTGGACGCTGAGGACACGCTCGAGGTGGCGAGCTGGCGACGTGATGGTGCGGTCGGCGGGGAATTGCGGGTAGCGGTCGTGCGGCTGCCAAGGATGTCGAATGGCACAGATGTGGAGGCGCTGGCAGCCGAGCCGGGCGTGGACGTACAGGTAACGACCGATCCGCGCGCAGTTGCTGCGGCCGATCTTGCGGTGCTGCCCGGCAGCCGAGCAACGGTCAGCGATCTTGACTGGCTGCGCCGTACGGGACTTGCCGAGGTGATCATGGACCGGGTAGGCCGCGGTGCGCCCGTGCTAGGGATTTGTGGCGGGTACCAGATGCTGGCGCGACGGATCGACGATGCGATCGAGTCCGGTCGAGGGCCGGTGACCGGGCTGGCCGTGCTTCCAGTGCAGATCGGCTTCGGCGCCGACAAGATGCTCGGACGTCCGCTGGGCGTGTGGCGCGGGCATCAGGTTCAGGCGTACGAGATCCATCATGGAGTGGCGCAGATCGGTGGCGAGGCCGAGCCGTTCCTGGACGGCTGTCGGCAGGGTCAGGTGTGGGGGACGATGTGGCACGGGGCCTTTGAAAATGACGACTTCCGCCGGGCTTGGCTGGCCGAGATCGCGTCGGCTGTTGGCTCTGATTGGTCGCAGCGATCCCGGTGCACCCGGATACGCCGCCCGGCGAGAGACCATGATCAATACCTTGGCGAATGCTGTCGAGCAGCATGTCGATCTTGGTTTAGTACTGGCCGGCACCCGAGTGGCTATACGGCTGTGACAATTCAGGCGCTGGTGATCGGGATCGGCAGCGGCAATCCTGATCACTTGACCCGCGAGGCCGTGGCGGCGCTCAATCGCGTCGATGTCTTCCTCGTGGCCGACAAGGGAGCAGCCAAGCGACGACCTCGTGCAGCTGCGCGAGGAGATCTGCCGCACAGTGATCACACCATGATCACTACCGTTTCGTCGAGGTGCCCGATCCCGAGCGAGGACCTGACCGCGACCGTGACGCAGCGGACTATCAGGTGGGTGTTGCGGCCTGGCACGAGGCACGAGCCCGCCGGTATGCCGACATCATTACCGGCGAGGTGGAAGACGCTGGCACGGTCGGTTTTCTGGTCTGGGGAGATCCTGCCTTCTACGACTCCACAATCCGCATCCTCGAGTCAATCGTGAGGCTTGGGATCGATCTCGAGATGACCGTGATTCCCGGCATCAGCAGCATTCAGCTGCTTGCGGCGCGTCACAAGATCATCCTGAATCGAGTCGGCCAGCCGATCCACGTAACCACCGGGCGCCGGCTCCTGTCGGAATACTCCCCTGCACTGGGAGACGTGGTCGTCGTGCTCGATGGTGATCTCGCCTGCGGCGGTCTAGCCGAAACGTTCGGCGACCTCATGATCTATTGGGGTGCCCAGCTCGGTCTGCCGGATGAGGTCCTCGTCTCAGGACGGCTGGGCGATGTCCTTGACGAGCTCAGAGCCAGGCGTACGGCGATTCGTAAAGCTCGCGGCTGGGTCATGGACACCTATCTGCTGCGTCCATCACATCGGAGTCCAGAGCACTATCGCCCCTGAGGTTGGCCCGAAGCGGCGGCCACGTACGGGGTCCTTGATCATGAGTGCTAGCACCACCGGGCGGACGCAACATCCGGGGTTGGTCCTAGCCTCGATGACTCTGGCGAATGCCATGGGCTCGTCGATCAGACGGCCGTTCCGCTGACTCTGGCGGAAATCATGCGGACCTACGACGTCGGCGGCGGCGCGGCGCGGCGCGCACCGGAGCGAGGACACGTCCTCCTAACAGCTTCGACAGCGCGATTTTCTCGCTAGTCTGCGCGTAGCCATTCACCATTTGTAAGTCGAGTCAGACCAACCAGAATTGGAGGCCATACACCAATGGCAGACACCCAGCCCGTCAGTCCCGTGGCTCATGGCACCGCCGTCTTCGCCGGCGTGCTCATGATCATCGGCGGGGCTTTCCAGGCCTTAGAGGCTCTCGCGGCCATCGTGAACGACAAGTACCTCGTGGTCCTCCCGCAGTACATCTATGCCTTTGACCTCACGCTCTGGGGCTGGATTCACCTGTTGGTCGGCCTAGGGTTGCTGGCAATCGGCATCGCCCTGCTGCAAGGTCAGACCTGGGCTCGCATGGCCGGCATAGTCATCGCGGTGATATCGGCGATCATCAACTTCACCTGGCTGCCGTACTCGCCCTGGTGGGCGCTCATGGTCATCGGCATTGACGTCCTCATCATCTGGGCACTCGCCTCGTACCTGCGCCAGCCCGACGTGACGAGCACACAGCCAGCAAAGACGCCCCAGACGACGTCTTAATGCAGTTGACCTTGGACCGTCTGAGGGCCACTCAGCCCACTGCACGGAGACGCCACGACTGGCCGAGCAATCATCCGACCCCAATGGCCTCCTGGCCGGGCGCGAGCTGAGAGTCCGCCAGAACGCGCGGACCGCGTGCCCAGAATTTCTCAGGCATCATCCGACCCCAATTACGTGCGTGGGCGCGCACGCACGCGCACCCACGCACGAAGGTAATCGCGACAGGTCAGATTGCGGAGCAAGTGGTACGTCGTTGCGCGAAGCGACCTCAAACCCTCGAACGCTTTGGCGTGCACACCGAGCTCACTGAGCTCGCCGCTGCAGCACGCTGAAGCATGCATTCTCTGCACCCTTCCCCAGTGACCCTTCCCAGCGTTCACAGCAGTAGTGGCAGGATGCACCAGTCACCGACGCCGAGCCACACCTGAACGCCTGATCGTGATCGACCACATTGTGTTTGGGGTCAGGGCTCGCCGGCGGGGAAACCCCTCACGCGCGTATTGGGGTCGTCGGGTGATTGCTTGCCACGGCGAATTTCTGGGACTGGCGGGGCTTGATCCGGGCGTCCGACGGACACACGAGATTGGCCAGGACGACCCAGTCGGGAACAGGCCCACCTGCGGCCGCCCACCTGCGGCGCGTGGCATTGGTTCGGACGCGCTTTGCAGCGAAAACTGCGATTGGGGCAAGAAAGCGTCTGCGTTGCCAGTGATCTCGGCAATGGCGCTGGTGCGCGCTTCTCGTCTGGGCCGACTAGTCGACCCATTGGTGTCCACGAGAATGCCGGCCACTCTCGGCAATTCTGGAGAAAATTTCTGGGCCTCCGGTCCGGTGCGCGAGATCTCCCGTTTAGGTCACGCCCTCATCGACACCGAGCTCTCTTCGCATGGCTTGAAGCAGTTCGCGTCTCACATTCACCACTGCGAGGCGGGCCTCATCCCGTTCCGTTTTCGGCCTGTCATCGATGGCCTGGAAGTAGTTGCCAAATGCCGCTGAAAGCTCGATGGTCGCGTTCCGCGTCGCCTCGGCACCTAGAAGCGACACCGCGTGGCGGGCTGTGTGGAAAGCGCGGAGCTCATCTCGGATGTAGCCAGTGGCACCTCCGTCCTTCCGTGCTTTTTCATCTATGGCGAAGTCTGCAGCTTCCAGCAGTGTGTGCGCAGCCTGCACATATTCGACATATGCCAGGCGTCGTGCATCGGCGAGTTTCGCTTGGCGCTCCCGCTTCGCCTGAAGGGTTTGGGAGATGAGGGCGGTAGAGGCTGCTAGCACGCCTCCGAGGATGGTTCCCATTACTGCAATCCAGGCACTATTCATGCGCCGCAGCATGGCACGGACTCGTCGACAATCTGGGGGCGTCTGGCGTAGGTGTTGAGCGCACCGACGCCCTGGCCGATGGTCCCGCCCTGGAACGGCAGCGGCACAGAGAGCTGAGGACACCGTGCGCCCTGAGACCTTCGCGCGCGTATTGAGGTTCAGTCGGCAGTGTCGACGGCGCGTCCGCACAGGAAAATTCTGGGCATCGGGGCGCGCGGGGAAGGGAAGGAGACGATTGGCCCCCTGTTGGCGTGGAGTATGCCTCGTCTCGGTCCTCGCCTTGATCCTGGCCGACGTCGCTAACCTCATTTTGGCCGCCGGTGACGCGGGCGAAGGGGTTTATCGACGGGGAGCCATCGCCTCCTGACCGGCGGCCCTATATATCAAAATCTCATCGTCCGCACCCGGGCGGTCGCTGCCATCTGTCAAATGACCGGTCTGACATCTGACAGTTGCCACATGAGAACACGTCACAACCGGCCAATACCATCTTCAGTGTGGCGCGACGGCTGCTGGAGCGTGATCAAGAGCTCGCGACCCTGCTGGGTGCGGCCCGCGAGGCCGCAAGCGGCGGCGGCTCGGTTGTGTTGCTGCACGGCGAAGCAGGCATCGGGAAGACCAGCCTGGTGTCGGCGCTCCGCTCAGAACTCCCTGACGGGACGCGGATGTTGGTTGGCTCCTGCGATGCGCTCAGTACGCCGAGAACGCTCGGGCCGTTTCGGGATTTGACCGCTGCTGTCGGCCCCCGGTTGGCCGAAGCCCTGCAGTCGGGTGAGCGCGACCAGGTCATGGATGCCCTGCTCACTGAATTGCACCATCCGCCACCGAGCACGCTGGTCATTGAGGATGTCCACTGGGCCGACGAGGCCACCGTCGACACGCTGCGCTTTCTGGTACGCCGGATCGGGCAGCTGCCAGTCGTCTTGCTGCTCACCTACCGCGACGACGAGCTGTCCCGCGATCACCCGCTCACCCAGCTGCTGGGTGACGCTTCGCACGCCGACCAGGTCCATCACCTAAGCCCGCAACGCCTTTCCGAGCCTGCCGTACGTGAACTCGTCTCCGACAGCGCATTAGACGTTGACGAGGTCTTCGCGCTGAGCGACGGCAATCCCTACTTTGTCAGCGAGCTCGTCGCTTCGGCGGTCGGCTCCAGCGTGCCGCTCACCGTAGTGGACGCCGTCTTGAGCCGACTTCGCCGGCTCCCTCCGGCCCAGCAAGACATCGTCGAGCTGCTGGCCGTTGTCCCGTCGGCTCTCGACCGGCAACTCCTCAATGCCCTGGTGAGCGACCATGCCGCGATCACTGCCGCCGAGCAGCGGGGCCTACTCACCGTCCAGCCCGAGCAGGTCTCCTTCCGGCATGAGCTCACCCGACGGGCAATCGTGGACGCATTGCCGGTGGCGCGTCGCTTGGAGTTCAACGCCCGCGTACTGGCCGCTCTGGAAGACCTTGGCAACTCCGATTCCAGCCGGCTTGTGCATCACGCATCCGAGGCCGGCGACGTCGACGCCCTCGTACGGTATGCGCCGATTGCGGCGCGTGATGCTGCCACGTCCGGTGCCCATCGTGAGGCTGCTGCCCATTACGCACTCGCCTTGGCCCATGAGGACCGCTTCACATCGGCCGAGCTGGCCGACCTCTTCGAGGAGTGTGCCGTAGAGCGCTACACGATCGGGTCTGCCATCGATGCCGCCACTGCTCAACGTCGCGCTGTCGCGCTGCGCCGACAGCTCCCGGATCCGCGCGCCCTCGGGCTGAGCCTGCGCTGGTTGTCCAGAATCATGTGGTTCAACGGCAGACCAGCTGACGCGCAGCAGGCCGCTGAGGAAGCGACAGTCATCCTCGGCGGTGTCGGGGACGAAGGGTTGTTCGCGTTTGCGTTGAGCAATCAGTCGCAGCTCGCCATGCTCGCCCACCGCACCGAGGAGGCCGCAACACTGGCCAGGAGAGCCATTGCGCTTGGCGACGACCGCAGGCGCGACTCCGGTGCTCTCCCATGCCCTGACCAACCTCGGTCTGGCCAGGTGGCAGAGCGCAGATCCGCGGCGGGCATGAAGATCTGCACGAAGCTGTGCGTGTTGCGCTGTCCATCGACGATGTCGAGGATGCCTGTCGCGCGTATGTCGGCCTGGTCTGGAGCTTGCTTGACGAGTTTCGCCTTGATGAGGCAGAGCCGCTGATGATCAAGGCGCTGGCGCTGGCCGAAGAAGCCGAGTTCATCGGCTTTCATGCCTATCTGCAGGCCTGCCACGGCCGGCTCGAGCTGGCACGCGGCCATTGGGACGATGCTGTCGCGGCGGCGGATCTGGCGTCCCAATCGCAGCCGGCCTCGCGCTGCGCGGCATTGACGGTGCTTGCCACGGTACGGGTTCGGCGTGGCGAGGCGGGCGCAACCGAGCTCTTGGAAGAAGCCCGTCGACTCGCTGATCAGATCGACGAACTCCAGCGGATTGGCCCAGTTGCCGCAGCTCGTTGCGAACACGCCGCACTACGAGGTGACTCGACCGCGGTGATCACCATTGCCGAACCAGTCTTTGCCGAAGCAGTACGGCTCGGGGACCTGTACCTGCAAGCCGAGCTGGCTTACTGGCTCCGAAAGGCTGGGCGCGCTGTCGATCCACCTGATGTTGATCATCCTCTTGCACTGTTGGCTCGCGGCGATTGGCAGGCGGCTGCGCGCATCTTCCAGGAGCGTGGATGTCCCTACCATCAGGCCGTCGCGCTTGCCGAGAGCCAGGATCCAGATGCGCTCCTGGAGGCGTTGCCGATCTTGGATTCGCTTGCTGCGACCCCGCTTGCCCGGCAAGTGAGAGCTGGACTGCGCCAGCTTGGCGTGCCGAACGTGCCACGTGGTCCGATGGCAGGTACTCGGGAGAATCCAGCCGGCCTTACGGAGCGGCAGCTCGAAGTGCTGCGGCTGCTGGCCGCCGGCTTGACCAATGGCGAGATCGCCACGCAGCTCGTGCTGTCGGTGCGTACGGTCGACCGTCACGTTGCCGAGATCTTGGCCAAACTGGGCGTCACTTCCCGCCGTGCAGCAGCCGCTCGCGCTGCTTCATTGGGTATCGCTGCTCAGGGCCGGTAGCGCGTACTCAAATTTCCGACCATTGCGGACTTTTGGACCCGGAAATCGACACTCGGTAGTCGATTTCCGACCGTTGCGAACTTTTCGAAGTCGCTCGTCGGCCCCATTACCCACTCGGGCTCCGCAGGCTCCAGCCAATCTGGGTAGTTGCTCAGACCGATGTCGGTAGCGCTTGCCGATGATCGCGCGTGCCTGCTGCCGTAGAAATTGATCATGACAAGGAATTACTTGGAGGACAACATGATCAACAACGGCACGCCGCAAACGCACACGGGACTGCGCGTACTCATAGTCGGCGGTGGCATCGCCGGGCTGAGCCTGGCTCGGGCGCTCAAGGACGCAGGGCACGATCCGCTGGTCGTCGAACGCAGCCAAGAGTGGGCTGTGACGAACACCGCCCACTACCTCCCCAGCAACGCCATCCGCGCGTTGCAGCAACTTGGGCTCGGAGAGGCGGTCGCCGCTGCGGCTCATCCCATCAGCCAGCAACGGGTCACCGGTTCCGGCGGACGCGTGCTGGCCGACCTTCCGGTGTCGACCATCTGGGGTGAACAGAGTCATTGCGCGGCGATCCGGCATGACGTCCTGCATGAGTTGCTGCTCAAGGCAACGACTGACATCCCCATCCGTCTCGGTACCACCATCGATGCCCGGCTACGGGATAACGCCGTCCGGCTCAGTGATGGCTCGGTCGAACACTACGACGTGCTGGTAGGCGCTGATGGAGTGGATTCCGTGGTACGCACCGCCGGCATCGGCGGCGCCGAGCCGACCTACACCGGCCGCTGGGCATGGAGTTTCATCGCGGACAGCTGGGACGGCGAGGAAGGCACGTGGCACGCTCGATCTGGCATCTGATCGCAGCTTGCTCATCGTGCCGCTGGGCGAAGGCGCCGTCTTCTGCTACGCCGACATCGCCAGCGCTAACGGCCGGCCAATCTGGGACTGGCGAAGCTACTTCAATGATCTCGACAAGCCGATCACCGACCTGCTGGCCCAGGCCGGGCATCTGGCCGGCAGCCCGATCATGGAGGTTGAGCAGCCGTACTCGTTCCTCGGTAGGACGGTGTTGATCGGTGACGCGGCTCATGCGATGTCACCTTCGATGTCCCAGGGTGTCGCGCTGGCCGTCGAGGATGCGCTGGTGTTGGCGGAGACACTCAGTAGCCTGCCGGTCTACCAGGCGCTCCCCGCGTACGAGCAACGGCGGGCTGAGCGCATTGCCTGGATTCGGTCGCAGGCCCATCGCCGCGACAGTGCCCGAGGGCTGACACGTGTCGTGCGTGACAGGGTGCTGCGGCTGACCAGGCGCCGCTCGGGACTCGCCGCCAGCAAGCGCTGCTGGCTGGCACCCCCTGATTCACCCCCAGCTACTACGTCGCCGTCGTCGATACTCTCGTTGCTGCCGGCGCCGCGTTGGAGGAGCGCTTCGCCGAAGTCGCCCATGGGCCGTTGGCCGACTGGCTTGACCGGGAAACATCCCCGGACGGCGGACAAAGCACGATGCCTTGACGCGGGATCGGAGCCTGAGTTGACTTGGCGAGGAAATGAAGACCAAAAGTAGCCATGGTGCAGCGGATGTGCAGCGTGAGCGCGACCCGCTGGGAATGATCAACGGCGAAGGCGTCATCACCGGCACCGTGGTGTCCGCGGCAGTCATCGCAGCAGCAGTCGGGCATCTGGAAGAGACGCGGCTTGTTCTCACCATTCTCGGCACCGCGTTCATTTACTGGCTGGCGCATCTGCATGCTCGAACCCTGGGTGATGCTGTCAAGCACCACACACATCCCGTCGACGCACTCAAAGAGGCGCTTGCGGAGACGTGGCCAATCCTGGCGGCGGCTCTAGTGCCCGCCGTCATCCTGATCGTGACTCAACTCGCCGGCCTACCAATCCGTACCGACGCCTGGATTGCCGTGATCGCGAGCACGGTGTTGTTGACGATCTACAGCTTCTTCGCCGGCCGACGCGGTGGACTCGGTCTCGGAGGCAGCGTATTGAGCGCCGCCATCGGTGCCCTGCTGGGCATATTGGTTATTGGTTTGAAAGCCGCCCTGCACTGACCATCGGCGAACACCCGCCGTACCGCATCGAGAGTGCGGTCGATGTCCTCGTTCGTGGTCCGCCAGTTCGAAACCGAGATCCGCAACACCGCCTGTCCGTGCCACGTCGACGGTGTCATCCATGCGGTGCCGTCGCTCAGCAGCCGAGCGGCCACCTCACGTGTCACCTCGTCGCTTCCGAACGACACACAGACCTGGGTGAACACCACGTCGTTGACGACGCGTACGCCCTCCATCTGGCTCAAACCCGTCGGCGAACCGGCGGGCGTGTGCGCAGAACCGCTCGACCATCTCGGCCACCCCGCGACGACCCAGCGAACGCAAGCGCCGCCCAGACCGTAAAGCCGCGGGCGCGACGAGAAAACTCGGGCACGGTCGAGAACGGATCGGGCCGCTCGTCTTGGATCAGGTACGCGGCATGCACACCCATCGCGGCGTACATTGCTTCGGCGTTGGCCACGATGGCGATCCCGCTGTCGTAGGGCACATTGAGCGTCTTATGCGCATCGGTGGCCCAGGAGTCGGCGCGTTCAGTGCCTGCGACCAGTGGGCGGTAGGTAGCCGACGCGGCCGCCCAGAGCCCGAATGCGCCATCGACGTGCACCCAGGCGTCGTGTCGATGTGCAAGATCAACAGCGGCGGCGATGGGGTCGAAAGCGCCGCTATGCACATTCCCAGCTTGCAGGCAGACGATCACCGGATTGTTGCTGATCTTGCCCAAGGCGTCCTCCAGCGCATCGAGCCGGATGCGACCTTGATCATCTGCTGGTACCACGATGCTGCGGGCTTCACCGAGACCGAGGAATCGCAGCGCGACATCCACCGTCTCGTGGCGTTCTTCGCCGACGATTACGGTCATTTCGGGTGCGCCGTGGAGCCCGTCCTGCTCGACGTTCCAGCCCGCCCGGCGTAGCACCTCGTGGCGCGCCGCGGCCAAGCAGGTGAAGTTCGCGATCATCGCGCCCGTGACGAAACCGACCGCGGAGTCCGCAGGCAGACCCAGCAGGTCGAGAAGCCACTCACTGGCCACCCATTCCGCGCCGGCCGCTGCCGGCGAGGACGCCAGCAGTCCCGCGTTCTGATCCCAAGTCGATGTCAGCCAATCCGCTGCGAGGGTGGCAGGCAGCACGCCGCCGATCACCCAGCCGAAAAACCGCCCCGACGGCATTGCGACAACCCCAGGCTCAGCCCCGGCGATCAGCTCCTCGATCACCTCGAGCGGATCCGCGCCCTGCTCGGGAAGCGGTCGTCTCAGAGCACTCGCCACACCCTCTACATCAGTGCGTGCGGCGACCCTCCGATCCTTCAGGCCATCGAGGAAGTCGGTTGCCTCCTCGAGCACCCGCTCCAAGACCTTTCTTTCCTCGCTCATCTGCTGACCCCCACCCCTTGGTGTCGGAAACCTACGTGCACGTACGCTGCTGTCGCTCTGCACTGGTTGCAACCTATGCAGTGCGCAAGGAACCTGTGTAGAGCTGAACGCCATGATCGGCCAGACGACATCTGTCGAGAGGGAAGTCATGGATCACTTCTTACGCCCTGGGCTGCGCTTCGATGTTGTCGACTCCGGGCCTGCTGATGCTCCGGCGGTCGTCTTGCTGCATGGATTTCCTCAGCAGCCATCCGACCTTCGACGCCGTTGCGGCTCAGCTGAACGCTGAGGGGTTGCGAACGCTTACTCCGACCCAACGTGGCTATACTGCTACCGCTCGACCCACCCGGCGACGCGACTATCGAACCGCTGCCACAGCCGATGACGTGATCGCCCTGCTCGACACCGCCGGGCTTGCCCAAGCCCATATCGTTGGTCATGACTGGGGCGGCAACCAGGCCTGGGGTGCGGCTGGCTGGCATCCGGATCGGATCGCCTCGCTGACCGCTCTCTCCATACCTCACCCGGCGGCATTTCTCAAGGCGTTGCGAACCAGCAAACAGGGCTTGCTCTCGTGGTACATGGCGCTGTTTCAGCTCCCTGCGCTGCCGGAGGCTTCGTCGGCACGTACGCTCGCGAAGTCATTGCGGGACAGCGGCCTTCCAGCCGAGTTTGCCGATCAGCTACGCCGCCGCGATGAGCGAACCAGGCGCGCTGACCGGCGCACTGAACTGGTATCGCGGGATGCCCTTCTCCACGACGACCACCGCTTGGCAGGATCACCGTGCCGACCACCTACATCTGGGGCCGCAATGATCTTGCCTTGGCTCGGGCTGCTGCCGAGCTGACAGCTGATCATGTCGCCGGGCCGTACGAGATTGTCGAGTTGGACGCTGGACATTGGTTGCCAGAGACGGAGCCGGACGCGGTTGCCGCTGGAATCCTCGCTCGCGTGCGGTCTACCACAAGCTGAGGCTTACTGTGCTTCCTCGAGGTCTCCCTCGACATCGAGATAGACCTGCTGCAGCTGCGGTGATCAATTCCGGATCAGGCTCCTGCCACAGCCCGCGATCAACAGCCTCGCTGAGCTTCTCGATGATGCCGCGCAACGCCCACGGATTGGCATGCTTCATGAAGTCCTGGTTGTCCTTGTCCAGTACGTAGTTCTCGGCGAGCTGGGCATACATCCAATCGGTCACCACACCCGCGGTCGCATCGAAGCCAAACAGGTAGTCGACGGTCGCCGCCAGCTCGAAGGCCCCCTTGTAGCCGTGCCGCTGCATTGCTGCGATCCATCGCGGATTGATCACCCGGGCTCGGAAAACCCGCGCCGTCTCCTCTGTCAGTGATCGTGTGCGGATCGCATCCGGAGTTGTCGAGTCTCCGACGTACGCCTTCGGATCGACTCCGGTCAACGCCCGAACCGTTGCCACCATTCCGCCGTGATATTGGAAGTAGTCGTCCGAATCCGCGATGTCATGCTCCTTGGTGTCGACATTCTTCGCCGCCACCGCGATGCGCCGATAGTTGGCTTCCATGTCCTCACGCGCCGGAACGCCGTCAAGATCACGACCGTACGCGAAGCCGCCCCAGGCGGTATAGACCTCCGCAAGATCATGATCGCTACGCCAGTTGCCCGCCTCGATCAATGGCAAGACGCCGGCTCCGTACGAGCCTGGCTTGGAACCGAAGATCCGGGTAGTGGCACGGCGATGATCACCGTGAGCCGCAAGATCAACTTGTGCGTGCTGCCTGACAAAGTTCGACTCGTTAGGCTCGTCACGATCAACGACCAGGCGTACGGCGTCGTCCAGCATGGCCACGACGTGCGGAAATGCGTCTCGAAAGAAGCCTGAGATGCGAACGGTGACGTCGATCCGGGGCCGACCTAGCTCGGCAAGATCGATCACCTCCAGGCCCACCACTCGGCGCGACGCCTCATCCCAGACGGGCAGCACGCCGAGCAGCGCCAAAACCTCGGCGATATCGTCGCCACTGGTCCGCATCGCCGAGGTACCCCAGACCGACAAGCCCACGGACTGCGGATAGTCCCCGGTCTCGTCCAGATGCCGACGGAGCAACGACTCGGCCATCGCCTGGCCGGTCTGATACGCCAGCCGCGACGGGATTGCTTTCGGGTCGACGGAGTAGAAGTTGCGGCCCGTCGGCAGGACGTTGATCAGGCCGCGCAACGGCGAACCAGACGGCCCGGCCGGGACGTACCCGCCATCCAATGCGTGCAAGATGGCTGTGATCTCGTCGCCTGTTCGGGCGAGCCGAGGTATCACCTCCTGGCACGCGAAACGCAGCACTGCAGCGACTGCATCGTTGGGCATTCCAACGATGCGTTCCACGATCTGCGGTACGGCGTCGATCGACCAGTCGGCCGCCGCAAGCGCCTCAACAAGATCACGAGCGGTCGTTTCAACGACGTCCACATCACCTGAGCGGCGACGTCGTCCGCGAGCCCAAGCGCGGCCCGCAAGCCGGGCACCCCATTGACCTGGCCGCCGAAGATCTGCGGTGATCGCAATATCGCCAGGACGAGATTGATCAATTCGCCACCCTCGGGCACCTGACCCAACACGTGCAGCCCGTCACGAATCTGGGCATCCTTGATCTCGCACAGCCAGCCGTCGACATGCAGTACGAACTCATCAAAGATCTCATCGTCCGGAGCCCGCTCCAGGCCAAGATCATGATCGAGCTGCGCGGAGGTGATCAGCGTCCAAATCTCCCCGCGCAGCGCGGGCGCCTTGGCGGGATCCATCGCGTTGACCTGTGCATACTCGTCGAGTAGTTGCTCCAGCCGGGCGATGTCGCCGTAGCTTTCGGCACGTGCCATCGGTGGCACAAGATGATCAACGATCGTGGCGTGTGCCCTGCGTTTGGCCTGAGTGCCTTCACCGGGATCGTTGACCAGGAACGGATAAATCAGTGGCATTGAGCCGATCGCCGCATCGGTGCCACACGCTGCGGACATCCCAAGATTCTTGCCAGGAAGCCATTCCAGATTGCCGTGCTTGCCGACATGGATCACCGCGTGGGCGCCGAATTCCCGCTCCAGCCACCGATAGACAGCCACGTAGTGGTGCGAGGGAGCAAGATCAGGATCGTGATAGATCGCGATTGGATTCTCCCCGAAGCCGCGCGGCGGCTGAACCAAGATCACCACATTGCCGGCCTGCAGGGCGGCCGCGACGATCTCGCCATTTCGATCCCGGCGCCGGTCGACGAAGAGTTCGCCAGGCGGCTCCCCCCAGGCCTCGGTGATCGCTAGGACAAGGTCGGAAGGCAGCTCGCCCAGCCATCGGCGGTAGGTCTCCGCCGGAATGCGGACCGGCTGGCCCGAGAGCTGCTCGGCTGTCAGCCACTCCGGATCCTGCCCGCCAGCTGCAATCAACGCATGGATCAGCGCGTTACCCGCAGTGGTGTCGGGATGCTCGCCCTCGACGGGATCGAGCGCACCGGTGCCCGGTATCGCTCCTGGAGCACCGAGGTCATAGCCTGCGGCACGCATCGCCCGTAGCAGCTTGATCACCGAGACGGGCGTGTCAAGGCCGACGGCGTTGCCGATCCGCGAGTGCTTGGTCGGATACGCGGAGAGCATGATCGCAATGCGCCGCTTCCCGACAGGGATATGCCGCAGCCGGGCATGATTGACGGCGATTTCGGCGACCCGGCGGCATCGTTCATGATCAGCGACGTACGCCGGCAGCCCGTCAGCGTCGGTCTCCTTGAAGGAGAAGGGCACCGTGATAATCCGACCGTCGAACTCCGGCACGGCCACCTGCGTCGCTACATCGAGCGGAGTCATGCCCTCGTCCGAGGCGGCCCAGGAAGCTCGGTCCCAGGTCAGGCACAGTCCCTGCAAGATCGGGATATCGAGGGCAGCCAGGGCGCGTACGTCCCAGGATTCGTCGTCTTCACCTGCGGACGCGGCAGCCGGCTTCGTACCGCCGGCCGCCAGCACGGTCGTAATCAAGGCATCACAACTGGCCAGATAGTCCAGCAGGTCGCTAGGCGCGCTTCGCAACGATGCGGCGAAGATCGGGATCCCGACGCCACCTGCTGCATCGACAGCGTCCGCGAGCGCCTCAACGTACGCGGTGTTTCCCGCGGCGTACTGGGCGCGATAGAACAGGATTCCGACGCGGGGTCGTGACTCGTCGTCATGCGCCGCGCGCGGCAGCACACCCCAGACCGGCTGCTCGAGCGGCGGCTCGAAGCCGACGCCCGGTCAACAGCACGGTGTCGCTCAGAAACGCATGCAGCTGGCTGAGGTTTTCCGGCCCGCCATGGGCAAGGTAGGCGTGAGCATCGGCTGCAACCCCGAGTGGCACGGTCGACAGCTCCATCAGCGCCGCATCGGGAGCTTGCTCGCCGCCGAGTACCACCATTGGCTTCCCAGTCGCCCGAAACCGGTCGAATCCACTACAGAGCATCTGGGGCGAGCCCAGGATCCGCGCGACGATCAGGTCGCAGGCCTCCAGCACCGCCGCGAGCTCGGTGTGCGCCGCCCGGGCCGGGTTGGCCAGGACATAGTCGGCGCCACTCGCCCGCGCGGAGAGCAGGTCCGTATCAGAGGTGGACAGCAGGGCGATGCGCGGCACCACGGGAGCCTAACCTGCTTGCAGCCCCCATATAGGACTGCTCGCGCATCGCGCTCTTGAACCCGCCTAGTTCGTCGTCGCTCGGAGACGATAGGGCGTGTCTCCTTACTCCTCCTCACCACGGCGGGGCGCGATTCTCGACGCTCGCAGCCCTTACGATGGCGGGCGTGACTGACGCGGACCGCTGCCCCGGGGTGCTACGGCCCCACCTGGCGCAGGACGGTGCGGTCGTGCGGATCCGATTTCCTGGCGGACAGACCACCGGTGCGGCACTCGGCCGGCTGAGCAGGATTGCTCAACAGTTCGGCAGCGGAGATCTTCAGCTCACCTCGCGCGCAAGCGTGCAGCTGCGCGGATTGCCCGACCCCGTGCCCGCCACGCTCATTGCTGCGGTGCAGGAAGCGGGGTTCTTGCCATCCGAGACTCACGAGCGGGTGCGAAATATCATCGCCTCGCCCGCTCAGCGGAATCAGCGGTGGACTGGCCGATGTACGGCCGCTGGTGGCCGATCTGGACGCGGGCCTATGTGCCGAACCTCGGCTCGCGAGCCTGCCCACCCGGTTCCTTTTCGTTGTCGACGATGGCCGCGGCGACGTCAGCGTCAGGCCTTTTGATCTTGGCTATCGCGCTGTCGATCATGATCATGGATGGCTCTTGCTTGGTGCCGCTGATCTCGGTATCTCAGTGCCTGCCAGCCATGCAGCCGACATGCTGCTCGCACTCGCCCGAGAGTTCCTGGCCGCCAGTCGGCGATCCGGTGACGTCTGGCATGTCCGCGAACTGCGGAGCTGGACCACGAGCGTCCCTGGCGTACGCACGATCAACTTGCCGTTGGAGAGGACGGATGCCCCTCTCGGCGCAGTCGGTGGTGCAGCGTCGGTTCAAGTACCACTCGGCTCGTTGACTCCGGCGCAGGCTGCCACCATCGAGGCCGCCTCTGCTGCCGGACGGGTCGTGATCACACCATCGCGAGGGCTTGTGTTGCCGGGAGCCGCAGGTCGATTGCCCGAGCTAGTCGCCGCCGGATTCATCGACGATGCGTCCTCCCCATGGTCGGCGATTTCGGCTTGCGTCGGTGCGCCGTCGTGCCAGAAGTCCTTGATCGACACGCGCGCGTACGCGATGAGGTTGGCTGAGTTCGGACACGCGCTGCCACGGACACACATCAGCGGCTGCGAACGCCGCTGCGGTGCGCCGGCCGGCGCTCATCATGATCTTGTCGCGCCCACTGCTGCAAGCCCGCTGCTGCTCGTCGGAGAGTCCAGGTGACAGCTCCGCCAACGCGGCGCTACGACTACGTCACGGTGCCTGATGAGATCTACCGGCGGTCGTTTGCCACCATTCGATCAGAGACCGATCTGTCCCAGCTGCCCGCAGACCTGCGTCCGGTCGCGGTACGGATGGTTCACGCCTGCGGCGACATCGATCTTGTTGATGATCTTTCTTTCCATCCGGACGTGGTGTCCGCAGCACGAGCCGCGCTCGAGGCCCAGGCGGTGATCTTTACCGATACCCAGATGCTCGCTGCTGGCATTACCCGCAGACGCCTACCGGCCGACAACGAGGTGCTGTGTCTGTTGGACGATCCGCGTACGGCCGAGCTGGCAGCCCGTTGGGGAACAACACGCTCGGCCGCAGCGGTGTCGCTGTGGGCCGAACGGCTTGCTGGTGCCGTCGTCGCGATCGGCAATGCTCCGACCGCGCTCTTCCACCTGTTGGAGTTGATCGCAGATGGAGCACCGCCACCCGGCAGTGATCATCGGAATCCCCGTTGGTTTTGTTGGCTCGGCTGAGTCCAAGGCCGCGTTGGCCGATAACCCGTGGGATATTCCGTGGCTCGTGGTGCATGGCCGACGCGGTGGGTCTGCCCTGTGTGCCGCCGCCATCAACGCTCTTGCTCGTGAGTCGGAGCTCTCGTGACTGGTCACCTGTACGGCATCGGCGTCGGTCCAGGCGATCCGGAGCTGATCACCCTGAAGGCGGCGCGGCTGATCAAGAACGCAGACGTCATCGCCTACCACTCGGGCACCGCCGGCCGATCAATCGCTCGAACCATTGCCGACTCGCTGATCAGCGAGAGTGCCATCGAGGAACTCCTGATCTATCCGGTGACGACTGGCTCGACCGATCATCCACTTGGGTACTACGGCGCCGTCGCTGACTTCTACGACGAGTCGGCCGAGCGGCTGAGCAAGCACCTGGACGCCGGCCGAGACGTCGTTGTGCTCGCCGAAGGTGACCCGCTGTTCTACAGCTCGTACATGTATCTGCATGATCGGCTTTCGCCGCGCTACGCGAGCGACATCGTGCCGGGAGTCACCTCGCTGACGGCCGCGGCCACTGCGCTGACGACTCCACTCGCGCGCCACGAGGACGTTTTGACTGTCCTACCCGGAACTTTGCCGATACCTGAGCTCGCCCGTCGGCTCGCCGATACAGACGCGGCAGCGATCATGAAACTGGGTCGGACATTCGACGGGGTGGTCGAGGCGCTGCGGCAGTCGGGCCGACTCAGCGACGCCCGGTACGTCGAACGCGCCAGCACCGGCGAGCAACGCATCCTCCCGGTGACGGACGTCGACCCCGCGACCGTGCCGTACTTCTCGATGATCGTTGTGCCCGGTCGGGATCGGCGCCTCGACGCGGCCGGTCGATCGATCGCGGCACCAGGCGCCGCGACGCTCTGATCATGGCCGCAGCGGCCAGCTTTTCGTTGTCGGTCTTGGGCCCGGATCGGACAGGTGGATCACCCCAGAGGCCGCTGCGGTGCTCGGCGAGGTTGATCATCTTGTGGGGTACGGGCCGTACCTGGATCGGCTGCCCGCCCGACCGAGGCAGCAACGACATGCCACGGGCAATACGGTCGAGCTGGAACGCGCCAGACACGCTCTTGATCTTGCGCTGGCCGGCGAACGGACTGCGGTGGTATCGGGTGGAGATGCGGGAATCTTCGGCATGGCGGCCGCGGTTTTCGAAGCTGCCGCCGACGACCGATACGCCGGCGTCACCATCACTGTGCTGCCAGGGGTGACGGCAGCTCAGGCAGTTGCGGCCAGGGCCGGTGCGCCGCTCGGCGGAGATTACGCCGTGATCTCACTCTCCGACCGACTCAAGCCCTGGTCGGTGATCGAGCAGCGGCTGCGGGCGATCGCGGTGGCCGACCTGGTCCTGGTTATCTACAACCCGGCCTCGCGTACCCGACGCGAGCAGATCGTCCGGGCCCGCGAGCTACTCCTCGAACTTCGCCCGTCAGAAACTCCGGTGGTGGTGGGCCGCAACGTAGGCCGCGATGGCGAGGAGCTGACCGTCACCACGCTGGAGGAGCTTGACGCCAACAGCATTGACATGAGCTGTCTGCTGATCATCGGTTCCAGCCAGACCCGACTCGGACACGGCGGGACAGTGTGGACGAGCCGTTCCCACGATTCCTGATGAGCGGGGCGCAGCCTTTCTCGGAAAGTGGTCGCAAACAGCATGCGACACGCCGCGCGATCCGTTGTTTGTGACCACTTGCTTGGGTTGCGAAGTCGCTCACGGGCGCGTACGCCGCTTTCCGTACAGATGGGACTCCACAAAGTCCTCAGCGTGCAACGCCTCCCCCACCATGATCACGGCAGCTTGTCGAAGGCCGGCGCGTTCCACCTGGTCGGCGATGGTGGCGAGGGTGCCGTGCAGGACTGTTTCGTTCGGCTGGGTGGCGTTCCCGACCACCGCGACCGGGCAGTCCGCGCCGTACGCGGGTGTCAGCTCGGTACAGATCGCCCGGATCCGCCGGATCGCGAGGTGAATGATCATGGTGGCTCGAGCGGCGGCCAGGTAGGCCATGGATTCCGTCTCGGGCATCGCCGTCGAGGCAGCTTGGGTGCGCGTCAAGATCACCGTCTGGGCTAGCTCAGGAACGGTGAGCTCACGTCCGATGATCGCCGCAGCGGCCGCGTACGCCGGCACTCCAGGTGTTACATCCCAGTCCACGCCTGCCTCGTCGAGGCGCCGGGTTTGCTCGGCAAGTGCGGAATAGATCGATGGATCACCGGAGCAAAGTCGCGCCACATCGGCCCCACGCCGGCTAGCTGCAACCAGATGATCGGTGATCTGGTCAAGATCGAGATGCTGACTGTCGATCAAGGTCGCGCCAGGCGGACAGTAAGCCAGGATTTGATCATCGACGATAGGTGCCGGCGTAGATGCAGACCGGAGAAGCCTCGATCAGCCGTACCGCACGCACGGTGAGCAGGTCGGCCGCGCCCGGTCCTGCCCCAATGAAGTGAACTGTCACTCGGCGTCCTTGATCGCACTCCACTGCACCACAGCTCGAGTGGGCCGCCAGCCGTGATAGCGGCCAATTGGCTCGAGATGCTCCACCGAGATCCGAGTTAGCTCCCCGCCGTACCGCTTCCAATAATCGATCGCGATCGCTTCGGTTTCCTGGGTCACCGCGTGAACGACGAGCCGGCCACCGAGCTGCAGAGCCGACCAGGATTGGTCGAGCGTTTCGCTGCTGGCACCACCGCCGATGAAGACCGCATGCGGCCGTGGCAGCGAGACCAGCACGCCAGGCGCCGCACCGTGCAACACCGTAAGACCGGGAACGCCAAGCGCTTCGGCGTTTCCGCGGATCCGCTTCACCCGCTCGAGGTTGCGTTCGATAGCGATGGCTCGGCAACGAGGGTCGGTGCGCAGCCACTCGATCGCGATCGACGCCGCACCTGCACCGACATCCCAGAGCAACTCGCCAGGTCGCGGCATCAGGTGGGCCAACGCTGAGGCACGAAGATCACGTTTGGTCAGCTGTCCGTCATGATCAAACGCCTCGTCGGGGAGACCAGGTGCTAATGAGGCGCCGCGACCCGCTGCTCCAACACAGGCAACACAGATCACGTTGAGTGCGGGCGCATGGTGATCAATCCAGTCACGCGCGACGGCCGCTGTGCGTGACTCAGTTTCGGAATCAAGATCACCTAGCACGGTGATCACGCTGTCGCCATAACCCTCGTCGGTGAGCAACTGCGCGACCTCGCCGGGGCTCTCGGCGTCCCGGGACAAGATGATCAAGCGTCGGTCAGGGAACAGATAGCGCCGGACCGCATCCACGTCGGCACCGCGGAGCCTTACCAGCTGCGTTGACTCTTCCGGCCAGCCCATCCGAGCACGAGCAAGCGCGACCGAGGACACTGCTGGATGGATACGAACCGCGGCACTCCCGAGTACGTCGATCAGGGTGCTGCCGATCCCGGCCAGCAGTGGATCACCCGAGGCAAGGGCCACCACCCGCCGCCCGGAAAGCTGGCTGAGCAGCGTCGGGAGCCCCTCGCGCAACGGAGCTGGCCACGGCAGCCGCTGCTGAGACGGAAACGCTGGGATCAGGTCGAGGTGTCGAGGGCTCCCCAGCAGCACCTCCGCGTACTGGATCGTGGTCCGCAGCCGCTCAGGAAGGTCATCCCATCCGCGTGCGCTCAGGCCGACCACGTCGATCACGCCTCAGACTGTATGCCTGCGCCTTCGCCTGATTCACGGTGTCCGCATGTCTACCGGGGCAGAAACTCACGTGCACGTTCGGTCCTGACACCCCACACGCGTTGCAACGGATGCATCGCATAAAGAACGCACGTGCACGTGCGTTCCTGCAGTTCTGGGTCGAGCGCGCAACGAGATGTGACATCATCGGGACGGCGACGGCAGAGGAATCCGGTGCGAGTCCGGAGCGGTCCCGCCACTGTGACTCGGGCCAGTTGGTCACTCAGCAATAGACCCGGGAAGTCAGGACGTCTGCCGTGGCTGGCCGCTGTCGCATCCTGCGTACACCGGCCCGACCCAGCATGCCGCGGGCGTGGATACCCGCAGGAAGGGTGTGAGGTGAGGACGTTTCCGTTCTCCGCCGTCGTCGGCTCCGCACGACATGGCGCTCGCGTTGATCTTGACCACCGTGTCGCCAGAGGTCGGCGGCGTCCTGGTACGCGGCGAGAAGGGCACTGCGAAGACAACCATGGTGCGGGCGCTCGCCGATGTGATGCCCAGCATCAGCGTTGTCGAAGGCTGCCGCTTCAGTTGCGACCCGCTGGACCCGGACCCGACCTGCCCTGCTGGTCCTCATGATCATCCCGTATCTCGGACCCGCCCGGCCAGGCTGGTCGAGCTCCCGGTCGGAGCCACGGAAGATCGGGTGATCGGCTCGCTTGATCTGCGCCAGGCCCTGGGGGCCGGAGAGGTGAGCTACGAGCCCGGCCTGCTGGCTGCCGCACATCGCGGCATCCTCTACGTGGACGAAGTGAACTTGCTTCATGATCATCTAGTCGATCTGTTGTTGGATGCGGCGGCGATGGGACGCTCGACGGTTGAGCGGGAAGGCGTCTCGGTAGCCCACGCCGCACGATTGATCTTGATCGGGACCATGAATCCGGAGGAAGGTGAGCTGCGACCGCAGCTCTTGGACCGTTTCGGGCTGACGGTCGAGATCGCCGCCCCGCGGGACCCGGAACAGCGAGCCGAGGTGATCCGCCGCCGCATGGCGTTCGACCGCGACCCGGCGTCCTTCGTCGCCAGCTACGCAGCGCAAGAAGATGAGCTGCGCGTCAAGATCGCCACAGCCCGGTCGCTGCTGCCGTCGGTACAGCTGGGTGATCGGGAGCTGGCGACCATCGCCAGGGTGTGTGGGGCGTTCGAGGTTGACGGCATGCGGGCCGACATTGTCACCGCTCGGGCGGCTGCTGCCCATGCCGCTTGGCAGGGCAGGCGGGATATCACCAAGTCCGACATCCGCGCCGCCGCGCGGCTGGCTCTGCCGCATCGGCGCCGCCGCAATCCGTTCGATGCGCCGGGCCTGGATGAAGATCTCCTTGATCAACTTCTGGACGAGGAGCCGGACCCTGATCCGACTCCGCCGGAGGGCGGTTCTCCTAACGGGCTCCAGTGTCGGGCACCAATAACACCGATTCCAGCAACGGGCACAAGAACATGCGGCCTGAGCCTGTCGAAGGGCCGGTCAGCAGCCCTCGACAAGCTCAGGGCACATGTCGACAAGCTCAGAGCAGCTGCCGACGAGATCGGATGACAACGACCGGATCATTCCGGCCGGCCATACCTATCGCACTCAGTTGTTTGCCGCACCTGGCGTTGGCGTCGGAGCGCCCGGCCGCCGCAGCCGCGCCGTGACCTCGGCCGGGCGTACCGTCGGCGCGATCCCGGCTCAGCACAACAACGGTCGGCTGCACCTCACGGCAACCATCCACGCTGCCGCGCCACACCAGGCCGTACGGGGACGTCGTCCGGCCGAACGGCTCAGGCTTGCCAACCACGACCTACGGCTCGCCGTGACGGAAGGGCGCGAGTCCAACCTGATATTGCTGGTTGTCGACGCGTCCGGGTCGATGAGTGCCCGGCGCCGCATGGAGGCTGTCAAAGCCGCAGCCCTCTCGCTGCTGCTCGATGCCTACCAGCGCCGCGACAAGGTGGGCTTGATCACCTTCCGTGGCGCCGAGGCGGCGCTGGCACTGCCGCCGACATCCTCGATCGACACTGCCGCGCGCCGGCTGGAGCAGTTGCCGAGTGGTGGCCGTACGCCGCTCGCGGAGGGTCTGCTCTGCGCCGCGGAAACGCTGCGCCTGGAACGGATCCGCGATCCACGACGCCGGCCGCTGCTCGTCCTGGTCACCGATGGGCGTGCCACCTACGGACCGGATGCGGTCGGCCGATCGCGGCTGATCGCCGACCGGCTACGGCAGACCGGCGTAGCCTCCCTGCTGATCGACTGTGAGTCAGGGCGGATGGCGCTCGGCCTGGCCCGGACGCTGAGCATCCACCTCGGCGCGCAATACGTCACCGTCGGCGAGGTCGCTGCTGATCAACTAGTGGCCGCCGTACGCCAAGGCCGGGCTGCCTGATGCCGGCGGGCGTACCGGACGTCGTACCGGCGGACGGGTTGACCACCAAGCAGCGGCGGCAGCGGCCATTGCTGATCATTCATACCGGTGACGGCAAAGGGAAGTCGACGGCGGCGTTCGGTCTGGCCCTGCGTGGCTGGAACCAGGGCTGGTCGGTGGGGGTCTTCCAATTCGTCAAGTCCGCCAAATGGCGGATCGGTGAGCAAACCGCCTTGGAGTCACTGGACGAGCTGCACGATGCAGATGGTCGCGGTGGCGCCATCGAATGGCACAAGATGGGCGCCGGATGGTCGTGGAGCCGCAAGGCCGGAACTGAGAATGATCATGCTGCGGCAGCCGCCGAGGGCTGGCAAGAGATCAAGCGTCGACTCGCTGACGAGCAGCACACCTTGTACGTGCTGGACGAATTCACCTATCCCCTCAACTGGGGATGGGTCGATCTCGAAGACGTGCTCGACACCTTGTCGCAGAGATCCGGCTACCAACACGTGATCATCACCGGTCGGCGCGCCGATCCGAAGTTGATCGAGATGGCTCAGTTGGTCACCGAAATGACCAAGATCAAACACCCCTTCGATGACGGGCAGAAGGGTCAACGAGGGATCGAATGGTGATCGATTCCAAGTCATCGTCATCGGTGACGCAGCTCCCCCGGCTAGTGATCGCCGCTCCTGGTTCGGGACACGGCAAGACCACCGTGGCCACCGGGCTGATGGGTGCATTTCGCGCGTCCGGAATGCAGGTTGCGGGCTTCAAGGTGGGCCCGGACTATATCGACCCGGGCTATCACACGCTGGCGACCGGGCGGCCTGGACGCAACCTCGATCCCTATCTCTGCGGAGAGGACCTGATGGCGCCGCTGCTGCTGCACGGCGCGCAGACACCGGAGCCCGCCGACATAGCGGTCATCGAAGGCGTCATGGGTCTGTTCGACGGTCAGATCGGCGGGAATGGATTTGCCTCCACCGCCCATGTCGCTGGATTGGTTGATGCTCCGGTGATCTTGGTGCTGGACATCTCCCACACCTCGCGTACGGCGGCCGCCATTGTTCATGGACTCAATACGTTCGACCCGGGCATCCGATTGAGCGGCGTGATCATCAACAAGGCAGGATCCGAACGGCACGCGCGAGAGATCACCGAGGCTGTGCAGGCGGTGGGCTTCGAAGTGCTCGGCGTGCTGCCGCGCGATGCCGGCATCGAGATTCCCTCTCGGCATCTTGGTTTGGTGCCGGCTGCGGAACGCGCCGAGGCAGCCGAGACGGTTGCCGAGCTCGCGCAACGGATCAGCGATCACGTCTCACTGAGCTCGATTCTTTCGGTGGCACGGTCAGCGCCGCCGCTCGAAGCGACGCCGTGGTCTCCCGCAATTCATGTGCGACCACCGTCAGAGCTACGTCCGGTCGTCGCCGTCGCCGCCGGCCGGACCTTTACCTTTCGCTATGCCGAGACCGACGAGTTGCTCCGAGCTGCCGGGTGCGAACCGGTGATCTTCGACCCGACTATCGACACGTCGCTTCCGGCGGGAACAGCCGGGCTCTACCTGGGCGGCGGATTTCCCGAGGTGCACTCGGTTGAGTTGGCGGCCAACGAGTCGCTGCGATCCGAGATTCGATCCGCCATCGAGGGCGGTATGCCGACGGTCGCCGAGTGCGCGGGTCTGCTCTATCTGTGCCGACGCGTTGCTGGACGGTCCATGGTCGGGGCGATCGATGCTGAAGCGATCATGACCGAGCGGCTGACGCTGAGCTACCGCACCCTGGTCGCCGATCATGATCAACTTCTAGCTGTCACCGGCAGCCGGCTGACCGGTCACGAATTTCATCGCACGACGCTGGAACCAACCTCGACAGCTGCTCCTGCGTGGCTCGCTGACGGTGAGCCGATCGGCTTCTCTGCCGACCCGGCGGGAATCGGTCGGAAGACTCTGCACGCGAGCTACATGCACCTGCACTGGGCCGGCCACCCGAAGCTGGCTCAACGATTTGCACACGCCGTCCATGATCACGCGAGCGCTCTGGGCGAACCGGTTCATGATCTTCACTACCACGGAGATCGCGACGTTGCCGAAGGCCTGATCGACCTGGCTGTCAATGTCCGCCTCTCTGCACCGCCGGACTGGCTCCGCACGATCATCAACGACGCGACGAAGGATCTCGCTGCCTATCCCAACACCGACGCTGCCAGCAAGGCCATCGCGGCAGCGCACGGCGTTGCCGTCGATCACGTACTTCCCACCGCCGGAGCAGCGGAGGCATTCACCCTGCTGGCGCGCGCCTTTCGGCCAGAACAGCCGCTGATCATCCATCCTCAGTTCACCGAACCCGAGGCAGCGCTTATCGCGGCCGGCCATCGGCCCAAGCGGCTCATGCTGTCAGCCTCGACTGAATTCACGCTGGCCAGTGGCCAGGTGTCTGCAGCATCCGATGTCGTCGTGATCGGTAATCCCACGAACCCGACGGGCGTGCTGCATCCAGCAGCAGTGATCACCTCATTACGTCGGCCCGGCCGCATCCTCGTCATCGACGAGGCGTTCATGGACTGCGTGCCCGGTGAGAGTGAAACCATGATCGGCGACGACATGACGGGCCTGCTCGTGCTGCGCTCCTTGACCAAGACGTGGGGGTTGGCGGGGCTGCGCGCCGGCTATGTGATCGGGGACCCAACGCTGATCGCCGCCATGCAGCGCCAGCAGCCGCCGTGGTCAGTCTCCACCCCGGCGCTCGCGGCCACAGTCGCGCTGCCTGACCCCCGACGCCCGGATCATTGCCGCCGAGGCTGCCAATGAGATCGCCGCGCACCGCGCCTACCTGCTTGACCAGCTGGCGCAGCTGGGGCTCACGGTGGCCGGCCGGGCCCAGGCGTCGTTCGTGCTCGTCGACACCAGCGGCGTACGCAGTGATCGCGCACCCGGCTGGATCCGACTCGGCTTGCGGGACCACGGCTTCGCCGTACGCCGCGGCGAGACCTTCCCCGGCCTTACCCCCGACTGGATCCGGATTGCGGTACGTGAACCCGAGATCACCGACCAATTCGTGGCAGCTCTTCGCCGACTTGTCAGACTCTAGGTGGGCTATAGCACGCTGAGAGTCTGACAACTCGGCGTGATCGGCGTAAGGAGGTGGGTGAGATGGGAGCGGGCACGACCACGAGATGACGGCGACCGGCGCCCATCGCAAACGGCTCCTTATCGTCCTCGTGATCAGCTGCGGAGTGCTCGTCGCTGAGGTGATCGGGGGTCTCATTGCCGGGTCGCTTGCGCTGCTCGCCGATGCCGGCCACGTGCTGACCGACGTGACGGGCCTCGTCCTGGCCCTCATCGCGGCGTCACTGGCTACCCGCGCCGCGACCGAAAAGCGCACCTTCGGGCTGCAACGCGCCGAGGTGCTAGCTGCGCTCGGCAATGCCCTGCTGCTGGTTGGCGTAGCGGTCTGGGTGTTGATCATGGCCGTCAGCAGATTGCGCAGCCCCACGGAGATCGACAGTGGGCTGATGCTTGGCGTAGCGGTCCTCGGAACGATCGCCAACCTGGTCGGATTGCTGGTGCTCCGTCCAGCCCAGTCCAAGAGTCTGAATATGCGAGGCGCCTATCTCGAGGTATTCGGTGATCTGGTGGGCTCATTGGCCGTGATCGTTGCCGCTGTGCTGATCTTGATCACTGGTTCGACGATCTTCGATCCCATCGCTTCGCTGGCGATCGTGGTGCTGATCATCCCGCGCGCCTGGTCTTTGCTCCGCGAAGTCGTCGATGTGCTCTTGGAGGCAGCTCCCCGGGGCGTCGATCTTGCTGAGGTGCGGGATCACATCAAGCGGGTACGCGGTGTGGTCGACGTGCATGACCTGCATGCCTGGACGATCACCAGCGGCGTACCGGTGCTATCCGCGCACGTCATCGTCGATCACGCGTGCATCAGCGAGGGTCGCTCGGGCGAAGTGCTGGACCGGCTCGGCGAATGCCTCGGCGGACATTTCGATGTGTCCCACTGCACCTTCCAGCTCGAGCCCGTTGGCCACCAGGAGCACGAGGCCGCCCATCACGCTTAACACTGCGAGCTGAGCCTGTCGAAGCACTGTCGTACGCCCTTCGACGAGCTCAGGGCGCATGGCTGCGAAGCTGAGACCTATGGCTACGCAGTACTACACAGCAAGCAGTATCGACGGATTCATCGCCGACCCGGACAACTCGCTGACCTGGCTCTTTCAATTCAGCGAGCAAACCGGGATGGAAGACCACTATCCGAAGTTCATCGCGCAAGTCGGAGCTATGGCGATGGGCTCGACGACGTACGAGTGGGTCGCTGATCACACCGGCTTCCTCGATGATCCCAGCAAGTGGGAGTACACCATCCCGACCTGGGTGTTCAGCAGCCGCGAGCTGCCACGGGTCGAAGGCCCTGACATCCGGTTCGTTTCGGGGGACGTGGCGCCGGTCCACGAGGAGATGGTGCGGGTGGCCGATGGCCGTAACGTCTGGCTGGTAGGCGGTGGTGATCTGGTCGGGCAGTTTCATGATCAGGGCCTGCTGGATGAGGTGCTGATCAGCTTCGCATCAGTGTTCCTTGGCGCTGGCGCGCCCTTGCTGCCGCGCAGGATCGTCACGCCACCGTTGCAGCTTCTCGAGGCCACCGCTTACGGAGCGGACTTCGCGACCTTGCGATATGCCGTGCGCAAGACCTAGTGCAATCAGCCGGCAGTGTGCAATCAGCTAACGGAATCTGAGTAAGCGAAGGCTGTTGGTCACCACGAATACCGAGCTCAGGGCCATCGCCGCGGCGGCGATCATCGGGTTGAGGAAGCCGATTGCGGCAAGCGGCAGGGCGACGACGTTGTAGCCGAACGCCCACCAGAGGTTGCCGTGGATGGTGCGCAGCGTCGCCCGGGAGAGGCGGACGGCGTCGGCGGCCACGCGTAGATCCCCGCTGACCAGGGTCACATCGCTGGCGTGCATCGCAGCATCCGTGCCGGTGCCGAGCGCGATACCAAGATCAGATTGCGCCAGCGCGGCGGCGTCATTGACGCCGTCACCCACCATCGCCACGTGATGGCCGGCTTCTTGCAGCCGCACTACCTCGGCGACCTTCTGCTGCGGCAGCACGTTGGCCACCACATCATCAATGCCGACCTCGGCCGCGACCGTCCGAGCAGCCGCTTCATGATCACCAGTCAGCAGCACCGGCCGCAGACCCAACGCCCGCAGTCGGCGTACGGCCTCGGCAGATGTCGGCTTCACCACATCGGCAACGGCGATCACGCCTCGCGCTTCGCCTCCCCAGCCGACGAGCACCGCCGTACGCCCCTGCGCCTGTTGCACCGTGCACGCCGTTCGCAACTCCTCAGCAACGCGCAGACCTTCGGTCTCCATCAGCTCCAGCCGCCCCACAATCACCGACTTGTCAGCGTCGGTGGTCGCTCCAGCAGCCGCCGATGCTGACAACTCGGCGCGTACGCCGAGGCCGGGGGCGTTCTGAAGCTTGCTGATGGTGGCTACCGAGCCCCGGGCACGGGCGTAGGAGGTGATGGCCTTGGCAATGGGATGTTCCGAGCCCGATTCGGCGGCGCCGGCTGCCATGATCACGTCAGCTTGCGTGGTCTCACCGCCAGCGGTCACCGCGACCACCGTCATCCGGCCCTCGGTGACCGTCCCGGTCTTGTCGAGTACGATGGTGTCGATGTGTCGCGCGGATTCCAGCGCCTCAGGCCCGCTGATCACGATGCCCAGCTGAGCGCCTCGCCCAGTGCCAACCAGCAAGGCCGTCGGTGTGGCCAGTCCGAGCGCGCACGGGCAGGCGATGATCAACACCGCCACTGCAGAGGTAAACGCGAACGAGACACCCGAGCCTTGGCCGAGCCAGAAGCCGAGCGTTGCCACTGCCAGCGCGATCACGATCGGCACGAACACCGCGGACACCCGGTCGGCGAGCCGCTGCACGGCTGCCTTGCCGCTTTGGGCCTCCTCCACCATCCGTACGACCTGGGCCAGCTGCGTGTCCGCGCCCACCCGGGTGGCCTCCACGACAAGCCGGCCATGGGTGTTGACGGTGGCTCCGACCACAGCGTCGCCGGGTCCCGCCTCGACCGGTACCGACTCCCCCGTCACGGTTGAGGTATCCAACGCACTATGTCCGGAGACGATCACGCCGTCAGTGGCCACCCGTTCGCCGGGCCGCACCACAAACCGATCGCCAACGTGTAGCTGCGAGACATCGACGACCTCCTCGCCGCTGGATGTCAGCAGCGTGGCCTGCGATGGTGTCAGGTCAAGCAGCGCGCGGAGCGCTGCGCCCGATCGGCGCTTGGCTCGCGCCTCCAAGTAGCGTCCGAGCAGGAGAAACGTGGTGATGCCGGCAGCAGCCTCGAGGTAGAGGTTGGCGGTTGGCGCGTGCCTGACGAGTCGGAACTCGAAGGGGTGAGTAAACCCGATCTCCCCGGCCACGCCGAAGAACAGCGCGTACGCCGACCAGCCAAACGCAGCCAGGGTGCCGACCGAGATCAACGTATCCATCGTCGCGTTGCCGTGCTGCAGGTTGAGCAGGGTGGCTCGGTGGAATGGCCAGGCGCCCCAGGTGACGATGACGCAGGTCAGGGCGAACGAGATCCATTGCCACCAGGGGAACTGCCAGGCGGGAACCATGGCGATCATGATCACCGGCAGGCTCAGCGCAGCGGTAATGATCAACCGACGACGCAGTTGCCGCAGCTCGAGATCTGGGTCACGCGGACTCTCGGCAGGCAGCGTGGCGTGGTAGCCGGTCTTCTCGATGGTCTCGATCAGGGTCTGGGCCGTCGTGCCAGTGCCGGCATGAACCGTCGCCTTCTCCGTCGCATAGTTGACCGTGGCATTGACACCTTCGATGCGGTTGAGCTTCTTCTCGATGCGGGCCGCGCAGGACGCGCAGGTCATACCCTGAACGTCGAGCTCGATCGTCCGGACCGGGACGCGTAGCTGAGTCATCGGTTCACCTGCACAGTGAAGGCAGCCACATACGACTTGTCGCCTCGATTGAAGTCAACAAACATTCGATAGCTGCCTTTGTCGGGCAGACTGCCGGCAAAATCCAGTCGTGGCCCGCTGCCCTGGGTATTCGTGTGCAGATGCAGATAGCCGAGATCATCGGGCCTGATCACCACGCCGTGGCCCAGCGCACCGTGTGCCGGCTGCAAGTCGGTCACCGGCTGGCCATGATCGGTAACCGTGACGGCAGTGCTGCTATCGGCGCTGGTGCTCAGGTCACCGCTGAGCGTCACTGTGGCGCCTTTGACCTCGGCCGTCTTGGTCGGCGGCGGCAACGGCGCGGGGCGATACCCGCCACTCACCATGAAATCGGCCGACAAGGCGATCTCGCGACCTAGTGCCGGTGGCTGAAAGTAGATGATCACGTGCCAGGGACCTGGTGTCAGGTTGAGCAACCCCCACCATGACGTCTGCTCGCCCTGTTGCGCGATCAGATGCTGATATCCGGTGAGATCACGGCGGAAAGCGATCAAGTGGACGTGTTCGCCGGAGTCCTCATCAAGACCTGACAGCACCGTGCCGCCGGGCGCAGTGAGGGTGAACTCGACCGGCACATCTTTGCCCGGCTTTTGGGTGGCCTCAACGGCACGCAGCGCATAACCATCCACGGCGCCCGTCGGTGAGACCATCTCGGAGTTGTGAATCTGCACCGGCGCCAGCAGTGCCTGCGACTGCGTGCCGGCGAGGTAGGACATGCCAAAGACCGCCACAAGCAGGGCCAGGAAGGCGACCAGTTTGGCGGGTGGGTTCATGATCAACTGGGAAGCAGCTGATTGCGGTCTGAGAAGCTACGCCGTGGCAACGCTGTAACCCGCCTCGTCCACCGCAGCCTCGATGCTCTGAAACGGGATGTCCGTCTCGCTGGTGACGATCAACTGGCCGCTGTCAAGATCAACCTTGACGTCGGTCACTCCGGTGACTGCCGAGACCTCTTCAGTGACCGAACTCGCGCAGTGGGCGCAGTGCATTCCGGAGACGAGGTACTCGTTAGTGACAGACATGGGATTATCCTTCCTTTTCGCTAGATGAGCCCAGAGACAAGATCGAAGACTGGACTACGACCGAACCAAACGCGCGATCGCGCTGGAGGCTTCCTCGATCTTGATGTCGGCCTCGGCGCCTCCTTCAGCCGCAGCACGAACAACGCAGTGGCTGAGGTGTTCATCGAGCAGGCCGAGAGCGACAGACTGCAGCGCGCGCGTCATCGCAGACACCTGAGTGAGGATATCGATGCAGTACTGTTCCTCTTCGATCATCTTCTGCAAGCCGCGAGCCTGACCCTCGATGCGGCGTAATCGTTTGAGGTAGTCGTCCTTGCTGGCAATGTAGCCATGATGGCTGTCGTGATCAGGCATCAGCCTTCCTTCGCGTCTCAGGTACCCCCCAAGGGTATCCCAGCACTGTACCCGAGGGAGCGGAGGCGCTATTTCCTCCGCGAGCGAGGACGAACGAGTCAGGTTCAAAAGCGCGATGAATGAGGCACCAATTGACGGCCGACAAGATCATGTCCGCGGCATGTGACGATGTTTGGTCAAAGGTCTTCGGCGAGGCCTGCGGGGTTTTCAACAACTTGCGGATGAACCTGTGGGTAATACGTTCCGGTCGGGAAAATCATGGCTCCGTCGCCAGCCACCATCCAAGTCGTGAGATTGCCCCAAAGGAACTTTCATCCACCCGCTCTGGACGAGTATTTCCGCTTGTCAGAGCTCGGTTGCAGGCCGTAAGTCGGCGCCAGTCCCCAGGCCGACACCCAGGGTCTGCACAAGCGCACCGCGTGTCCCCCACAGCACACGATTTGTTGTCCACAGGCCCTGTGGATAACTAGCTGTTCAGGCGCGGCGCCAGCAGCGTACGGTGTGCCGCGTTGACCTGTCCCAGCGTCATAACAGCGTCACTCGAGCGTACGTGTCAGTGCCTGTCACTACTCTTCCGAACACGTATTCGATTGGTGCTGAGGCGGGTGTCCGACGGGCTCGGGGGCGTCCAGCGGATCTGTAAGGAGTCAGGGTGAGTGTTGCCGAGGTGATGCCGCCCTACAGCGACGAGGCTCGGCTGTCTGACAGAACGCTGTCCGACCGTACGCCGCCGCAGGATATGGAAGCCGAGCAATGTGTGCTCGGCGCCATGCTGATGAGCAAGGACGCCATCGCCGACGTCGTCGAGGTGCTGCGCGGTGCCGACTTCTACCGCCCGGCGCACGAGCAGGTCTATCACGCCATCATCGATCTCTATGGACGCGGCGAGCCGGCTGATGCGGTAACCGTTTCCGACGAGCTGGGCAAGCGGGGCGAGCTGCTGCGCATCGGTGGCGCGCCGTACCTGCATACGCTGCTCGCGAGCGTTCCGGTGGCGGCCAATGCTGGTTACTACGCCCAGATCGTGCACGAGAAGGCGATCCTGCGCCGACTGGTCGAGGCTTCCGTACGGATTGGACAAATGTCCTACGCCGCGGAGGGCGATGTCGACGACATCGTCGATCGGGCCCAGGCCGAGGTGTATTCGGTTACCGAGCGACGAGTGGCGGAGGACTACAAGCCCCTCTCCGAGCTGATGCAGCCCACGCTCGATGAGATGGAGGCCATCGAGTCCCGTGGCGCCGGGCTGTCCGGGGTACCGACCGGGTTCGCCGATCTCGACGAGCTGACCAATGGCCTGCATCCCGGACAGATGGTGATCATTGCAGCACGACCTGCAGTCGGAAAATCCACTCTCGCTCTGGACATTGCCCGGTCGGCATCGATCAAGAACGGGCTGACATCGGTGATCTTCAGCCTCGAGATGAGCCAGATCGAAATCACCATGCGGCTGCTGTCTGCGGAGGCAAGCATTCCGCTTTCGCACATTCGTGGCGGTCGGATGAGCGATCAGGACTGGAACCGGGTCTCGGCGAAGATGGGCCAGGTCTCCGAGGCGCCGTTGTTCATCGACGACTCGCCCAACCTGACGATGATGGAGATCCGCGCCAAAGCGCGGCGGCTCAAGCAACGGCACGATCTGAAGCTGGTGATCATCGACTACATCCAGCTGATGACCTCGGGCAAGAAGGTCGAGTCCCGCCAGCTCGAAGTGTCGGAATTCTCTCGGCAGCTCAAGCTGTTGGCCAAGGAGCTCGATGTGCCGGTGGTTGCGTTGTCCCAGCTCAACCGCGGCCCGGAGCAGCGCACCGACAAGAGGCCGATGCTTTCTGATCTTCGTGAGAGCGGCAGCCTCGAGCAGGACTCGGATGTGGTGATCTTGCTCAACCGGCCCGATCTCTACGATCGGGACTCTGATCGTGCCGGCGAAGCGGACTTCGATGTGGCCAAGCACCGCAACGGCCCCACGAAGATGATCACCGTCGCGTTCCAAGGCCACTACTCGCGCTTCGCCGACATGCAGATCTAGTTGAAGGACATGCAGATCTAGTTGGATACGCGGCCGTTCGGACACACGTCCTCACCTGCAGCTGCGTGCCTCCGCACAGAGCCACGAACCAGGGCAGAACGGCCGAATCGGCTCCTATTCGTGGCTCTGTGCGGAAGAACGGGACATGCCCACCTCACGATGGCGCAAACGCCAGCCGAGAAGCGGTGCAGTGCTGAGAAGATCTCGCTATGGCGACTGAAGCATTGGCCTATCTCGGCGTCTGCGCCGTGGTGATCTGTACGCCGGGTCCTGACACGGCGCTCACCATCCGCAACTCGATCATCGGAGGACGGCGCGGCGGCGTACTCACTGCCGCCGGAATCGCCTTGGGGCAGCTGGTCTGGACCATCGCAGCAAGTATCGGCATTGCCGGGCTCATCCAGGCATCCCAGCCGGCCTTCACAACGCTCAAGATCGTTGGAGCGGCGTACCTGGTGTTCCTTGGACTGCAATCGATCTTGGCCGCAATCCGCGGTCGTCCCAATCATGAAAGGCGGAATGCCACGCCGCCCGAGCTCCAACCGTGGCAGGCCGTGCGTCAGGGATTTATCAGCAATATCGCAAACCCCAAGATGGCAGCCTTCTTCCTCAGCCTGCTGCCGCAATTCGTGCCACCGACCTCTGGCAGCTTCGTTGCGCTCCTTCCACTCGGCCTGGTGTTTTGCCTGATGACGTTCGGCTGGCTCTCGCTCTATGCCGCTGTGCTGCATCGTCTCGGGCCGATCATGAAGCGGTCGCGGGTGCGTCGCGCCCTTGATGCGGTAAGCGGCACAGTGCTGGTTGCGCTTGGTATCCGAGTGGCAACCGAGACTCGTGGCTGAGTTCACCTAGTCCGGGGAGGCCGCGGAAGCACCATAAACACTCGCTCCATGAACTGCTCGAACTGCTCCATGAAGTCGCGCAGGAATTGCTCGGTCGTCTCGTCGGTGACCTCACCGTCGTCGTTGATCAGACCGGGCGTGAACTGGATATAGGCCTCTGGCGCATTCATCTGGGGCGAGTTGCAGAAGCTCAAAATGCTGCGCAAGTTTTGCTGCGCGACCGCGGTGCCGATCTTGCCCGGAGAGGCGCCGATAACGGCAGACGGCTTGCGCGCAAACGAATTCTGCCCCCAGGGCCGACTGGCCCAATCGATGGCGTTCTTGAGCGCGCCGGGGATGTCGCGGTTGTATTCCGGCGTGACGAACAGCATCGCGTCGACGTCCGAGATGGCGTCTTTGAGGGCGCGTGCTTCCGGCGGGTAGTCGCTGTCGAGATCCCTGTTGTAGAGCGGCAGATCCTCGATCGGGATCTCAACCATGCTCCACTCGGGCGGCGCCAGCCGAACAAGTGCTCGAGTGAGGATCCGGTTGATCGAGACAGCGGACAGACTGCCGATCATGTAGCCGACCGTGTAAGTCATGAATGCTCCTTTCAGCAATGTCTACGCAGCACCGGAGAAGTCCTCCGCAGCGGATGGCCAAGGTGTTTGTCAGCGAGTTCATACCCTTGATCTGCTCATTGAAGACCAGATTCCGCTTACTGGGCGGCGACTGCGGGTAGATCACTGAGCACACGGGCTTTGTAAGCGAGCGCCACGTGGAGGCGCGAGGAGGGACTGCTATGTCAGGACATGTTGCGACCGCGCAATGCGAGATCGATGCGCAACCCGAGGATGTATGGGAGGCGCTGACCAACCCCGCGAGAATCCGGGAATACATGTTCGGCTCGGAAGTGAGCACCGATTGGAAGCCGGGCAGCCCGATTACCTGGAAAGGCGAGTTCGAGGGCAAGGCGTTCGAGGACAAGGGAGAGATCATCTCCTTCGAGCCGGGTCGGCGACTGGAAGTGACACACTTCAGTCCGCTGACTGGCCAGGATGATCGGCCGGAAAACTACCACCGAGTGCGCTACGAGTTGCAGCCAGCGAATGGCGGCACAGTGGTGCGGCTGACTCAGGACAACAGCAGCAGTGCTGAGGAGGCCGAACACTCCGGAGCCACCTGGCAGATGATGCTTGACGGTCTCAAGAAGGTCGTCGAACAAGGCTGAACAAGCCCAATTCTTATCCTCAATCATCGGTCCGCGGCTGCGGAGAGCGGCTCGAGCATGATCACCGGCATTTGTCGGGGCGCCGCGCGGCGGTGGTACGGCTCCCACCACGGATAGGCGTCAATACCGCGCTCCACATAGCGCTGCCGCTCCTCGCCGTGTCAGCTCACGGGCATGCATCGCGACCGAGGACCCTCTCCAGGTGATCATCACGTGCGGCTGGGCGCGAAGGTTGTAGTACCAGCTCGGGTTGGACGGGCGACCGTAATTGGAAGCGATCAGATCAAATGATCATCGTCTGGCAGCGCCAGTACCGGCAGGGTACGCGCAGTCCAGGTACGAGCGCCGATCGTTGTGAGCATCATGATCGGAAGGCCGGACGTCAATGCAGAGAAGGTCGTGCGGCCGCGGCTGAGCCGGAACATCTGCGCGATCAAGAGCAACCAGAAGCCGCGGCCGTATCCAGGACATCGGGATGATCTCGGCAGCCTTGTGGGCGAGGCGACGCAGCGGCGCCGGACGCCGACTCTCGAAGTTGATCATAGGGTCTTGATCACGCCGAGCGGACCAGGCGGAGCTTCCCGCCAGGCTCACGTTGGAGGGCAGGAACCGGCAGCACGTCGACCACCGGCGGCACAGCGCCAGTTGATGCGACCGCATCAATCAGGGCTATTCGCAGCCGTTCTCCGACATCGGCCGCAGCTCCTGGAGTCAGCACAATGTGCGCATGTAGGCCTTGCGCGTCGTACACAAAGGCATATTCGCCAACCTCTGCAAGGGGAGCTACCGCTGATCCGAGCACCGATGGGTGGACGGGGACGGTCGCGCCATCCGGTGCGCGGAGATACAGAATGTCGGCAGTGCGCCCGTCGACGGAGAGCAAGCAGCGCCAGGGTCGACCCGCGGGATTAGGCAGCGGCGACTCCACGACGGAGTCCGTCAGCTCATAGCGAATCAGCGGTTGGGCGTAGTTGATCAAGTTCGTCAGCAGCACCTTAGCGCCGGGCCGGCCGGGTGCCACCGGCTTGCCATCGTCGTCGACGATCTCGATGACGACGACGTCATCGGCAATCTCCAGCTCGGCATGTTCGGGACTGCTTGTCGCAATTGCCGGCGCCTCCGTCGCGGCATAGCCGCTCATCGGCTCAATCCCCCACGCTTGCCGTACGCGTCGCCTAACGTCGGCCGTCACGGCTTCGCTGCTGAAGAACGCTGCCTTTGGCGCGATCCGGAGTCGACCTGCGATCTGCTCCTCGGCGAGCGCTCTCCAGACGCCGACGGCACCGAACAGCAGCTCTGGTTGCTCGGCGTTCAGTGCAGCGACGAGCTCGGCAATCGGGGTTGCAGCCGAAACCGGCGGCGTAGGCACGCCTGGCGGAACGAGCACCTGTCTGGTCACATGGACCGGGCTGGGGCTGCCGAGTGCCGCGAACCGGGGCCGGAATCCGATTCCCATGCGCATCATGGGCCGACCACTCACCGCGCGCCATGCCGCAGCCTCCTCGGCCGTGAACACCACGATTGACCGCCGGCCGGTCGTGCCAGACGTGGTCGCCACCCGATATTCGCCGAGGAAAGACTGCGAGGGATCTGGGCCGGCGAGGTGGGCCGCAGGTCGGCCAGCCGGAGCCGTGGATCGGTAATGACCCGGTCGAACTCGGCCATCAGGGTTGCCTTCGATAGCGTCGGCAGCTCGGCAAGTGGCCGCTCGGCGGCGTCGGCGCCCAGCGCCTCACGGTAATACGGCGACTTAGATACCGCATGGGTGATCAGCGCCCGTACCCGTTCCTCCTGGTACGCCAGGAGGTCGTCTCGGCTCCAGCGGTCCCGCTCCAGCAACTCAGCTTCGAGCATGATCACCCCTGGAGAGACAGACCGGTTTCTGGGCGTTCAGTATCTCTGATTGAGTGACGTCTCATGAGCACCGTCACGATCACCGAGGAACCGCTGGGACTGGAAAACCTGCTCGCCATCGTTGATGGCGCGCGCGTCGAGCTGACAGAGGGTGTGCGCGCTGCGATTACGGCGAGCCGCGCGGTCGTCGATCGCGCGCTCGCCAGCAGTGACGCTGTCTACGGCTTGACCACGCAGGTAGGCCATGGCAAGGACACCCGGCTAAGTGAGGAGCAGATTCGCGGCGAGCAGACGTTTCTCGTCATGTCACACAGCGGAGGTGTTGGACAGCCGCTGCCCACGCGACAGGTGCGCGCTGCCCTTGCCGTTCGCTTGAACGGGATCGCCCGTGGCCGCTCCGGTGCGTCGCCGGCGGCCGCCGAGGTATTGGCGGCCATGTTGAACGCCGGCGTCCATCCGATCGTGCCTGAGATTTCCTCGGTTGGAGCGGCTGATCTCGGGCCCATGGCCGGAATGGCTCAGGTCGCCATCGGCGAAGGCCGGGCGGAGTACCACGGTGATCTCCTTCCAGGCGGCGAAGCGCTGGGTCGGGCAGGGATCACGCCACTGAAGCTGAGTGGCAAGGACGGCCTAGCGCTGATCTCGGCCAATGGAGTGTCCATTGGTCATGCGGCACTTGTCGTCGCCCGAGCCGAGCGGGCGGCCGATGCGGCTGACGTCGCCGCGGCACTCTCCATGGAGGCCACCGCGGCCAACCCGTCGATCATCCATCCCAGCGTCGCACGTGCCAAGCCGATCCCCGGGCAAGCAGCCGCGGCTGATCATCTTCGAGGGCTGTTGGCGGGAAGCGCGCTGCTGCAGCCAGATGCTTCCCATTCCGTGCAAGACGCGCTCTCCTTCCGTGTCATCCCGCAAGTGCACGGAGCATTGCGCGAGTACATCGCGGCCGCCCGGAATGCCGTAACGGTGGAGCTCAACGCTTCCGACGACAATCCGATGGCTTCAGCACCTGATCAAGCCATGATCAGCAACGGCAACTTCCATCCCATGGTGTTAGCCATCTCCTGCGATGCACTGCGGATCGCGGTTGCCCAGGTTGGGCAGCTCAGCGAGCGACGGCTGTCCCACCTCTGGGACGCCTTCTTCCGGCAGATGACCGGGCCGCCCGGCGCGGTCTACGGGCTGCAGCTGCGGTATCCGGCCGCGGCGTTGATCGCCGAACTCAAGCAGTTGGCCGCCCCGGCCACCCTCGACATCCCGCCGCTGGACCTCGGCGTTGAAGACCACGCCACGGCCGCACCGCTGACCGTACGCAAGACCGACACCGCCTTGGGTCTGCTCGAGGACCTGCTGGTGATCGAACTGCTGCTCGCCCACGACGTGATGGCGACAGCTCCGAGCAAGCCGAGCCTTGGTGCTGGGACAGCCATGGCCCTTCGCATGGTCGAGGAGGCGATCTCCGCGGCGGAGCCGGTGGCCGATGCGGTCCATCGGGGGTTGCGCGAACGCCTTGCCTCTCAGGCGGGTGGGTGAGTCCGCAGCCAGCGTGCGAAGTGCGGAACGGTAAAGGCCAAGGTGCCGCGCTCGGCGGAATAGACCAGGCCCTTCTTGAGCAAGGCGTCGCGGGCGGGCGATAGCGAGGACGGCTTGCGGCCCAGAACATCCGCAACATCGGTGGTTGAGACGGCTGCGTCTGGGGTGTTTTCAGTGGTCAGGCCGGCCATGGCGCGAAGATAGTCGCGCTCGGACGGGGTCGCTCGTTCATACCGGGAGCCGAAGAACCCAACGGCAAGTTCGGCCTCTGCCTCGGGCGCGGCGACGGCATACGTCGGCGGCAGTGATGGGTGAGCCGGGCGCATGGTCCCAGGCCGCCTTGCCGTACGCCTGCACGAAATAGGGATAACCACCCGAGGTCACGCCCATCGCTGCAAGCGCATCGGCCGCCCAGGTCGCACCCTCGCGTTCCGCAGGTGCGAGCAATGCCCGCTGCACCCCAGCGGAATCCAGCCGGTCGATGCGGACGTAGCGGAACAGCCGCTCGGAGTAGGACTTCGACGCGGACAACACGCTGGGCAGATGCGGCAGGCCGGCGCCAACCACCATCAGCGGGGCGCCGGTCTGGGACAACTCGTGGCAGCTTGCGCACAGGGCCGAGACGTCGGTCGGCGTAAGGTCCTGCATCTCATCGATGAACACCGCCACCCCAACGCCAACGTCTGCGGCTAGCCCGGCCACATCGGTCAGCAACTCCAGCAGGTCGATCTCCATGTCTCCGGAGTCGGCGCGGCCAATCGACGGCGGACCATCGATCGCCGGCGTCCAGCGCTCGATCAGCTTGCCGCCGCGGGGGTTGCTCCGCAGCCCGAACGCCTTCAGCGTGGCCAACACTTCACGCACCCGATCCGGCGCACGATGCCGTACCGACAGCTCCCGTACGGCTGCGTGCAGTGCCCCGGTGAGCGGGCGGCGGAGGCTCGTGTCAGGCCGAGCCTCCACCTTTCCTGTCCCCCATCCCCGATCCAACGCCTTTGACCGCAAAGCATTCAGGAGGACCGTCTTGCCAACGCCGCGTAGCCCAGTCAGCACGAGGCTGCGCTCCGGCCGGCCGCGCTCCACCCTCTCCAGCGCGAGGGTCTCCCCCGTTCCACCCGTTCCATGCCATCGAACGCAGCGAGCTCGGTATCGCGGCCGAGCGAGTTCGGGTGGCCGCTGACCGGCTCCGGGGGCGTACGGATTCCGCACCGGGTCCACGTCTCGGAACGTATCAGCCCGTATAGCGCAAACCTTAGATTTCGTTAGACAACACTCGACGTGTCGCGCGCAGTCACCGTGGGGGTTGGACCGTTGACTATCGTCGATGGCACTGCGCCATGACGGGGCGGCACGCTTCGCCACTGCAGGCCTTCGTGGCCGGTTTGCGTGAAAGAGAGATGCGCACATGGCGAGCGACGAAGGAGGCGAATCCGGCGGTCCGCCATCAGAGTGCAATGAACACTGTCCCCGACTCCCAACTGGAGAATTCATGAGCCTCGTCAAGGGCCTACTCAAGACTGCAATTGTGATCAAGCTTGCTGAGGTGGCGCAGCGTGAGCTGTCCAAGCCCGAGAATCAGCACAAGATCAAGGATGGCATCCGCAAGTTTCAAGAGGCCGCGAGATCTCGCCGCTGACGGATAGGCCGGCCCGATTCCCGCGCCAGGCGTTAGCGAGCTGTCAAGACCAGCGGTCCGTTCGTGGTGATCGCAACCGTGTGCTCGGCATGCGCGCCTCGGGAGCCGTCCCGGCTGCGTAGTGTCCAGCCGTCGGCGTCGGTGTAGATCTTGTCGGTGCCTGCCAGGAACCACGGCTCAATGGCGATCACCAAGCCGGGCCGCAGCGGTAGCCCGCGGCCGCGCCGGCCGTTGTTGGGTACGTGGGGGTCGCCGTGCATGGTACGTCCCACGCCGTGGCCCCCGAACTCGGTGTTGATCTTGTAACCCGCCTGCGACCCGATCCGCGCGATGGCGAAAGAGATGTCGCCGATCTTGTTCCCCGGGGTGGCCGCCTCGATGCCGGCAGCGAGCGCCGCCTCGGCCGTGGCGATCAGCTGCTGATCTTGGCCACGGGGCGAGCCGACAATCACGCTGATCGCTGAATCCGACACCCAGCCGTTCACCGACGCAGCAAAGTCGAGGCTCAGCAGGTCACCGTCGCGCAGATCGTAGTCATGAGGCAGGCCGTGCAAGACCGCATCGTTGACCGAGGTACACAGCACCTTGCCGAACGGACTGGCCCCGAACGATGGGTGATAGTTGATGTAACACGACTCCGCGCCGCGATCCCGGATCATCTGGTGCGCCAATTCATCGAGCTCGAGAAGGTTCACTCCGACATCGGCGCGCGCCCGAAGCGCGGTCAAGACGTCGGCGACAAACCGCCCAGCCGGCCGCATCTGCTCGATCTCGGTCGGCGTTCGATACTCGATCACCCTGAGATTCTGCCGTACGCCACAACCGGCCTCAGGAAGTTGTTCGGGATGAACGGGGCTTAGCCCGAGTCGACTCGCTGCTAACCGGTGATCGAGTCTTCGTACTCGCTGATTTCGGCAACTTTCGGCCCTGACGGGCTGGTCGGGTCGAAGACGTAATTCAGCCATTCCTTGGCCAGCCGGCGAGCCAGCTGGAGACCGATGACGCGCTGGCCCAGGGTGAGGATCTGGCAGTCGTTGGACAGTACCGACCGCTCGACGCTGAAGGAGTCGTGGGCGACGGTAGCCCTGATGCCGGGCACCTTGTTGGCTGCGATCGCGACACCGATGCCGGTGCCGCACAACAAGATGGCGCGATCGGCCTCGCCGGCCCGGATCTTCTCTCCGGCGGCGATGGCGACCGACGGGTACGACGCGCTGTCGAGATCGCCTTCGTACACGCCAAGATCAATGACCTCGACCCGATCATCGGCCTGCATATCGGCGAAGATGTGGTCCTTGTAATCAAAGCCGGCGCTATCACTTCCGACCAGCAACCGAATGCGATCGCTCATCTGGGTTGTCCTTCCTTATCCATGGACTCGGCCGCTGCGGGAGCGGCTTCCTGCGCATCCCCGAGGACCTCACCGATCGCGGTAACGATAAGGCCGAGCGAGACTGCGCCCGGATCTGGTGTACCCACGCTGCGCTCTGCCAACGGCCGCGCCCGCCCGATCTTGGGAACGAGTGATGCGGTGGCCTCCGCCGCGGTCCGGCAGGCGTCCGCTGCCGACCGCCACGCGTCGGAAGCCGACGCCCCCGCATCGACCTGTTCGACGAGCTTATCGACGAAGGGGAACAAGGCATCCAGCATGGTCTTGTCGCCAAGCTCGGCCTTGCTGAAGCCCTGCAAGTGCTGCGCCGACTCCTGAACCGCGTCAGCCAATCGCTTCGACGTCACCGCCTCCGTGTTGCCCAGGCCCTTGCCGACCCCCTCCAACAGAACGCCCCACAGGATGCCGCTGGTGCCACCAGCCTTGTCGCCGAAGGCGTGGCCCGCCGCGGCCAACACCGTCTCGACCCCACCCTGGGTTTCGTTGGCAGCCTCAGCGGCCGCCTTCGAGCCGCGCGACATACCGATTCCATGATCACCATCACCGGCGATGGCATCGATCTGGCCGAGATACTCCTTGTTCTCCTCGACCGTCGCGTAGATGGCATCGACCGCTTTACGTGCCACCGCCGCTGCTGCAATGGACTCCTCGCTCGCCTCGGGGGTCTCCGCCTCCGCGAGCTGTTCGGTACCGGTCCGGCGGGTGGTGAATCGCTCGCTTGCGACGGCATCTCCTCGCCGGAAGGCTGGGGTGTCCGCCGGGGCGACCCAGTAGCGTTCCAGCTCCTCGTCGAGCCAGGTGACCGACAGCGAGCAACCGGCCATGTCGAGGCTGGTGACGAGTTCACCGATCTCCGGGGCTATCAGCTCCACGCCGGCGTCGGTAAGGAGGTCGCTGACGTGGCCGTACAGCACGAAGAGTTCTTCGTACTTGGTCGCGCCAAGCCCGTTGATCAGCACGGCAGCGCGGCCACTTGCTCCCTCCGGGCGCTCAGCGAGGACGGTCTCGACGAGCTTTGCACCCAGATCCTTGGCCGACATCCAGGAAGCCGAGGTGATGCCGGGCTCGCCGTGAATACCCAGCCCGAAATCCATGTGGCCCTCGTCCACGGTGAACAGCGGCTTGTCTGCACCGGGGAGGGTGCAGCCGTCGAAGGCGACACCAAACGAGTACGTCGCAGCATTGGCGGCGCGCATGATCCGCTCGACCTCGTCGAGGTTGCCGCCATCTTCCGCAGCCGCCCCCGCGATCTTGTACACCGTGAAGGTGCCTGCGATACCACGCCGCTTGGCCTGCTCCTCCCGGCTGGCCGAGGCCACGTCGTCGGTCACGTACACGATCCGAGTGTCGATGCCTTCATTGATCAGGCGCTCTGCGGCGACGCCGAAGTTCAGTCGGTCCCCGGCATAATTGCCGAACGCGAGCACCACCCCGGCGCCTCCGTCCGCCGCCCTGGCTATCCGGTAGACCTGCTCCGCCGAAGGCGAGGCGAAGATGTCGCCGAGCACCGCACCGTCCGCGAACCCGGTCCCCACCACACCGTTGTAGGACGGGAAGTGGCCGGAGCCGCCACCGATCACGAGGCTGACCTTGCCCTCCAACGGTCCACCGGCACGGACGAAACCCGAGGCACCTTCGACACGCTGCACGTATTGCGGGTACGCCGCGGCGAAGCCCTTGATCACGTCGTTCTTGAACTCGGCAGGGTCGTTGTAGATGTAGGTCATGGAACCTCCAAAGTTGGTCGGCCCGCTCCCGCTTCGTCGAGAACCGAGCAGAGCTTGAGTATGTTGATGAAGCTGGATGCCTCCCAGGCGGCGCGGCCGATGAACAAGGCCATGAATGTTCGGATCGCTGAGCAGTTCGGTGGCATTGCGCGCAGTCACACTGCCGCCATAGAGGATCGCCCGCGCCGAGCCGTCCACTGTCGTCACGACCTCGTTGATCAGCGCCATGACGCCAGCGACCTGGTCTACTGTCGCCGGGGTGCCGTGCTCGCCGATGGCCCAAACCGGCTCGTACGCGATGATCACCTGCCCGTATCGGCTGGGTGCGAGCTCCGAGAGGGCATGCTGCACCTGTGCGCGTACGAAGTCCTCCGCGCCGCCGGCGTCGCGGACCGCCGACGGCTCGCCGACGCAGATCAGCGGGATGAGGTCGTGGGCGATTGCCGCCGCGACCTTCCAAGCGACCGTCTGATCGGTTTCCCCGAAATGCTCCCGGCGATCCGAGTGGCCGATTTCGATCAAGGTTGCGCCGGCGTCCTTCGCCATCCGCATGGAGATCTCGCCAGTCCAGGAGCCCTCGGCGGCCCAGTGAGCGTTCTGGGCGCCGAGTAGCACTGGAGAGTCGATGGGCAAACGATCACGCACCCGGGCCAGAGCCGTGTACGCCGGCAGTACGAAGGGTTGGATGCCACTCGGAACAGGGAAGGTCAGCTAATTCGTCGACGAAGCTGTCGGCCTCCGCCAGCGTTTTGTTCATCTTCCAGCTGGTGCCGATCCACAGTCTCCGGGTCTCGGGCAATGTCATGGATGACTCGATCGCTGCTAGTCAAGAGTTAGCCAATTACGGGATCAGCGAGACCTTGATCGATTCCTTGCCGCTGGCGACCAGGTCCAGACCCTTCTGGAAGTCCGCCAGGGGCAGCTGGTGGGTGCAGATCCTGCTCCATCGGCAGCCGACCGGACTCGATCATCCGGATCGCGGCCGGCCAGCAGTGCGGGCCCAGGTGAGCGCCGCGTACGTCGAGTTCCTTGTCGTCGCTGATGATCGACCAGTCGACGCTGACGTCGCTGCCGAAGACGCTGTACTCCACGTAGGTGCCGAGCTTGCGCAGCAGGTTCAGGCCCTGGCCGACGGCCGATGGATGTCCGGTGCCCTCGAGGTAGACGTCGGCCCCGTAGCCGCCGGTCATGTCCTTGACCTTGGCCACCGCGTCCTCCTCGCCGATGTTGATGATCACGTCGGCGCCGCACTCCTTGGCGATATCCAGCTTGTCCTGGGCCAGGTCCAGGGCGACGACCGCCTTGGGGTTCTTGGACTTCGCGCCGGCGATCATGCCCAGACCGATCGGGTCCGCAGCCGGCGACGACAACCACATCGTCGAACTTGATGTCGGCCCGCTCGACCGCGTGCAGCGCGCACGCGAGCGGCTCGGCGAATGCGGCGTGAGCCGGCGGCAGGTCGGAAGAGATCTTGTAGACCAGAGCGTCCTTGTTGTAGACCATGTACTCCGCCATGCCGCCCGGCGTACGGCGCTTGAAGCCGAACATGTCGTGCGGGGCGCACATCCAGTACTCGCCATTCACGCAGTAACGGCACTTCCAGCAGGGCACGATCTGCTCAGCGACAACCCGATCGCCGACCTCGATGCCCCAGCGCTCGGCGGCGACATCGTCCAGCTGCACAACTGTTCCCGACGAACTCGTGGCCGGGAATGACCTCGGTCTCGGCCCAGGCTGGTCGATTCTCGTCGCCCCAGAACTTTGCCGCACCGTGATAGCACTTCAGGTCGCTGGCACAGATGCCGGTGGCCTCGACCTGTGATCAACGCCTCACCTGGTCCCGGCCTCGGGACTGGCACCTCCTCCAGCTGATAGTTCTCGGGCCCGTGGCAGATAACGGCCTGCATCGTTTCGGGTATCTCGGACTTGCCCTGGTCGGCCGGGGATTCGGACATGCGAGCCTCCATGCTCCGTCGCGAAACAGCGAACTAGCGATCGTGCGCTCCGCTGCCCCGCGCAGTCGGGACGTTAGTTCGAACGATAGTGAACTCTCGACAGCTGGTCACTGGCCTCCCCATTGGGCGAGGACATCCTCGCGCGAGCTCGGCTATTCCTGGGGGACCTGGCGGATGACGGGTTCCGGCATGGGGGCCCGGAATGTCATCACATTCTTCGGGTCATCCGCGGGCCGATAACCGTCGGCGAACGTGTTGAGAAATCGGGCGGCCTTGGGCCAGAACGTCGGGTATGGGCGATTCCAGGGGATCGGCATGGTCGTCGGCGTCTCAGAGAAGCTCGCCTCCACGTCGTCCAACCACTCTTGTCTTGCCAGCGCATCCGCGTAGAACCCGCGGCGCTCGTAGGTGGCGCCGCGCAACGTCTCCAGGTTGCTCAAGGCGGTGCGCAGCCGCAACCAGCGGAACCGATCCCATTGCTTGTCATCGATGAACCGGGTACGCAGCCGCGCACCCGCCAGGGCACCTCTCAGGGCCAAGGATGCGATGATCTCCCGCGGCATGAACAGATTGGTCCCGCCCTCGCCGGGATTTGTCCGCACTTGAGCGATGCGGTTGCGATATCCCGGCAGGGCCGACTGCAGGCTGTCCCGCCATGACATGGCAGTGTTGAAAATCGCTTGCCCGAACCCTAGCCCCGAGCCGCCGAGCGTCTTGACCGGAATATTCAGATATGTCCCAGTCCAGCGGCAGCCAGATGTCTTGATGAGGTGCGTCAAAGGGATGAATCCCGAGATTGAGCGAAACGGTCGGCCAGCGCGGCAGCGGATTGTCAAAGAAATGGACCGGGAAGTTTGAGGTAATGCCTCCGTCGGAGAACCACAGCTCCTGGGCGGATTCCAGCGGGTCGAACAAGATCAATGGTTTGCCGTGGTCCTCGATGGCACGGCCGAGATCGTCTTGGACCGGCGACGGTTTCAGAATCCGATACATCCGGATGGCCTGAAAAAGAGCGGGCAGCGACATGCTGATCCGAACCGCGAAGATCACCGGAAGGTCCCACGGTTGGGGCAGCTTGTGCAGCAGGCGCTCGCCGCCATGACGATCTTGCACTTTCTTGCTCTCGGTCTGCCTCAGCGCCGTCAGCACCGATTCTGGAAACAGCGGAGACTCACCGTCACGCAGCTCATCGACACACACCCACAGCTGCTCGGAGTCATCATCCTCGATGGGTTCCAGCGGAAAGCGGAACGGGCGCCCCCGAGTCACATCAGTAGTCATGAGTTCCAGGTTGACCAACCGACGATCAGGGTCTTTGGACATCTGCCGCCAGCTGGCGACGTCCCGAGGACTCGCCATCAAGCGTTGCTCGTGAAATTCCAACCCCGACCACAGATGCCCGAATCGCAACACGTGCTCGGCTGGTAGACCGGCGAGGGCGTTGAGGCAATCGTTCAGCCAGGGCACGAGCGATTTTTCCACCGTCGGTTTGGGGATTCCGGCCATCACATCCAAGAGGCTGCGTTGGCGTCGTGTCGTCGTACCTGGGATCAATCCGAAGCCGCGCCTGCGGAACCCCGCGATGTAGATCAGGATCGAGGTGATCAACCCAACAGCGATCACCAGACTTGCGGCTAGGCCCACCAGGACCGCGGCTGCGTACAAACCTGGTCGGAAGATCGCCAGCACGACGACCGCAATGATCAACCCAGCGCCAATGATCAACTGCGGCACGGTCTTCGAAGGCGGGGTCGCATACTGGCTGGTGAAGAGCCGCAACTGAGCCAGCCTGCCTTCTGCCGAGCCAGTATCGGTGGGTGGTTTGACTACCGCAGATCGGATCCCCTGGAAGATCAGAGCCAATCCAACGATCGTCGCGACGTACGCCAGCACACCAAACGCGCCCCATCCGATGATCTCCGGGATCGAGCGCAGAGCTCCGGTGAACTGCCGTTCCAGGTAACCGGTGAGCACGATCGCACCGAGGATCAAGGCGAGCGTGAACAGGCGAGGGGCCAATCCGAACGCGAAGAGGGCCAGCAGCGGAAGTGGCCAGCTTTGGCCGCGCATGATCGCGACGGCGACCCGGAAGATGGCCGCGGTCGAATTGCCTGGCCGGAAGAGCTGGGCCAGCCGATACTCCTCGGCCTCTGATCACCGGCTCGCTGGCCGCCGATCTCCTCGGCTTGATCACCCGGCCCGTCTGGGCCAGCCAACTGATGATGTCGGCTATGCCGGTGAAACCACGGCGAATCCGGATGCCATTCGTGAGTACCTCAGCTGCCGGATGTGCCGGGTGCTCGTCGCCAACAGAGGCGAGCACCTGGCTGCTACGACCAAGCTCGGCTGCTGCGGTGAGCGCCGCGGCGATCGCGCCCGCGGACGCGCCCCCGACATTGCGAAAGCGGAAATCTGTGGCCAACTCACAGATTGCCAGTGGGTAGACGACACCGGAGGTGGTGCCGCCTTCCATGGTGAGGTCGAGACTGTTTTTTGCGTACGCCTCCACATTGGGCCTGTGGATCGATGGGCGGCCTGACAGTACGGCGGCCGGGGGGCCAGCAAGATCGCGCAGGGTCTCAGCATCGGGGCGTGGAGCAGGTAGCGCTCCTCCCGCCCGTACCCGCCGATCAGCGTCGCGGGGTCCATCCCGACCCGATCTTGCGACGGCGCGAGGCCGGCTGGCAGATACGGATCAGCCAGGATGTTCTCTGCCGCGAGTGGTTCGTCGTAGATCAACTTCTGAAACAGGCTCAGCGCTTTTTTGCGACTGGCGACCGCCATGGGTGACTCCCTTACGCCGACTTGTCAGAATTTGAGCACCATACTCGGCTGTGAGCGTCGGGGATCGCGCGCCGCCGCGCGGAGGAGAAGTGAGCAGAGGCGTTTTCCTCTGCGAGCGACTACGACGGCGGCGGACTCCCAGCGCGATGCGCGAGCAGCTGCAACTCTGGTGTTCAGATTCTGACAAGTCGGCGGGTGGCGAATGCGGATTGTGGTGACTGGAGGTAGCGGCCCACTGGGCAGCGAGGTTGGTCGCAGGCTCGAGGCGCAGGGTGCGACGGTGACGTCAGCAAGCCGGCGTACCGGTGTTGATCTTGCTACCGGAGCCGGGCTGGAGGCGGCTCTGGACGGCGTGGACTGCGTGGTGCACGCAGCCAGTCACCGGTTGCTCACCCGGACTGTCGACCTGGACGGAACTCGTCGAATGATCAAGATCTTGGCAAATCGTTCTGCACCACCACATGTCATCTACATCTCGATCGTGGGCTGTGATCGTGTCCCTCAGCGGTATTACCGGGTGAAATACGCCTGTGAGCTGGCGCTGGAGCGCAGCCAGTTGCCGGTCACCGTGCTACGGGCCACGCAGTTCCACAGCCTGATCGAGCAAATCGTGCGCACCGCGATGATCGGCCGGCTGGCATTGGTCGCCAAGGGCATGTCATTCCAGCCTTGTGATCATCGCTGGGTTGCGGGCGAGCTCGCCGACGTTGCGCTCGGCTCGACACCGGAGCGCTTCAGCCGTGTCGCTGACCGGGCTGGACCGGAGCAGGTCACCCTCGCCGACGCCGTAGCCTTGATTCGCCGTAAAGATGGCAAGCCGCCCGCTCGATTGATCACTCTTCCGGCTCGCGGCGGGACCCTGAGGGCGTACGCCGCTGGCGCCAACCTGCCCGACGCCAGCGCCAAGATCGGCGGCCCATCGTTCCGCGAATTCTTGTCGTCCTAACACGATCGCTCTCTGTCGGAAACGCACGTGCACGTTCCTTGCAGTCGCGTTACACACGTCGCAACGTGTGCAACCGTGACAGGAACGCACGTGCACGTGCGTTCCCGACGGGAGCAGCCGAAGTGAGAGGGCTAGACAGTGAGGGCTTTGAGTTCGGCAGAGCAGCTTGCTCATGGTGTCCTTGGCGTCTCCGAAGAGCAGTGTGGTGGTCGGCTCAAAGAGCAGCTCGTTCTCGATGCCGGCGAAGCCGGGTCGCATGGAACGCTTCATGAAGACGACCTGACGCGCCTGGTTGGCATGCAAGATCGGCATCCCGTAGATAGGAGCCCCAGGTGTCGTCTCGGCCGCGGGATTGACGACGTCATTCGCGCCGACAACGAGAGCCACGTCTGCTTGCTTGAACTCCGGGTCGATCTCGTCCATCTCCTTGAGCTGTTCGTACGGCACCTGCGCCTCCGCGAGCAGCACATTCATGTGGCCGGGCATCCGGCCCGCAACGGGATGAATCGCATAGTCGACCCGTACGCCGCGCTCCTGGAGCAGATCGACGAGCTGGCGCAGGGTGTGCTGGGCCTGCGCTACCGCGAGTCCGTAGCCGGGGACGATGATCACGCGCTGGGCGTACGCGAGGAGGATCGCCACATCCGCTGGACCAGCCGATTTGACCGGCCGATCACTCATCGTGGTCGCGCCGAGAGTTGAACCGCCCTTGAGCGCGCCGAACAGGATGTTGATCAATGAGCGACCCATCGCGTTGGCCATCAGCCGAGTGAGCAGGGTGCCAGCGGACCCGACCAGCGTGCCGGCTATCAGCAACAAGATGTTCTCCAGCAGGTAACCACTCGCGGCGACAGTCAGACCGGTGAACGCGTTCAGCAGGGAGATCACGATCGGTACATCCGCGCCGCCTACCGGTAGCACCAGCAACACACCAAGTGCGGCGCCGACAGCTGCCAACAGCACAGCGAAGATCAAACTCGGGGCGATCACCAGACCCACACTGAAAGCGACCGCTGCCAGCAACCCGAGCCCGTACAGGACGGGATACCCGGCAAAAACGACCGGGCGCGTGGTCATCAGCTCTTGCAGCTTGAGGAAGGTGACCACCGAGCCGGCGAAGCTGATCGAGCCGACGACGATCGTGAATGCCGTAGCGATCAGCTCGAACACCGGCGCGGCACCGTTACGCAATTCGGTCAGCTCGATGATCGCCACAATGGCCGCGGCGCCGCCTCCGACACCGTTGAACAGCGCCACCAGTTGCGGCATCTGAGTCATCTGGACCCGGTAGGCGCCGAGCACCCCGATGGCTGTGCCAGCTGCAATGGCCGCCAAGATCGGGAGTAGATGCTGGATGTCAGTAGCGAAAAAGACGATCACGCAGGCCAGCACCGCGCCCGCAGCGCCGATCAGGTTCCCGCGGCGCGCGTTCTTGGGTGAGGACAATCCCTTGAGAGCGACGATGAAGCAGACCGCGGCAACCAGATAGCCGAGCTGAGCCCAGGCTGGCGTCACTGCTCGACTTCCCGATGGACGGACTTGTCGATGGCCTTCTTCGGCCGGGAGAACATCACCAACATCCGGTCCGTGACGACAAATCCACCGACCATGTTGATCGATGCCAAGATCACCGCAACCAGGCCCAAGACCAGGATCGGTGTCGACTGTGCGCTACCGGCCACCAGGATCGCCCCGATCAAGATCACCCCGTGGATGGCATTCGCCCCCGACATCAGCGGAGTATGCAGGGTGGAGGAGACCTTGGAGATCACCTCCATGCCGACGAAGGCGGCCAGTACGAAGATCGTCAGCCAAACGAGCGGATCGGTATTCAATTAGCCTCCATCAGCAAGCACCTGGCCGTCGTGAGTCACGCACATCGCAGCCGTGATCTCATCGTCGAAATCCGGAGCAAAACGCCCGTCGCGGGTCATCAGCATGATCACGTTCAACACGTTGTGGGCATAGAGCCGGCTGGCCGGGCCGGGCATCTGGCTGGGCACGTCGGCGCCACCCCACAGCTGTACCGAGCCCACGCGTACCACCTTGCCGGCCACCACACCTTCGACGTTACCGCCGGCTTCGGCAGCAAGGTCCACAACGACCGAACCTGGCGCCATCGGCGCAATCATCTCGGTCGTCACGAGCAGCGGGGCTCGGCGCCCCGGCACGGCCGCTGTCGTAATCAACGCGTCAGCGGAGGCGATGTAGCTGGCCAGCAGCTCGCGCTGCCGTTGCGCGCGTTCCTCGGTCATCTCCCGCGCATAGCCACCTGCCCCCTCCAGCGTCGGCAGCGGCAGCTCGATGGCTTGCGCTCCCATCGATCGGATCTCTTCCGCGGCTGCCGAGCGAACGTCGTAGCCCTTCACCACCGCGCCCAGCCGCCGGCATGTGGCGATGGCCTGGAGACCCGCGACCCCAGCGCCCAGTACGACGACCTGAGCCGGCGGCACGGTGCCGGCGGCCGTCATGCTGAGCGGAAAGAACTGCCCAAGCATGCTGGCAGCGACGATTGCTCCGCGATATCCAGCTACCAACGCCTGGGAACTCAAGGCATCCATCGATTGCGCACGGGAGATACGCGGCACATATTCCATGCCGAACGTGGTGAGCTTGCGATCCTGTCGCAGCGCCACATCGGTCGGCCGCTCGGGGTAGGGAAAGAACGAGATTGTGGTCGCGCCAGACGGCAGCGGCGCCAGGCAGGACGTATCGAGGGGCTGCACGCTCAGCACGACCTCCGCCTCGTCGAAGGGATGCTCAGTGACCAGTGCGCCAGCTGCCTCGTACGCCGCATCGGCCAGCAGGGCGCCGGCGCCGGCACCGGCCTGCACGGCCACCTGATAACCCGCCGCACGAAGCCTGCCCACCAGCTCAGGAACCATTGCCACACGCGCCTCGCCGGGAGCCTGTTCCCGGGCCACCGCGATGCGCACGTCACGAACCTAATGCACCCTTTTAAGAGCTGCTCGCGCATCGCGCTCTGAACCCACCTACTTCGTCGTCACTCGCGAAGAAAAGAGCGCCTCCGCTCCCTCCTCCTCAGCACGGCGGCGCGCGATTCCCGACGCTCGCAGCTGTTAAGAGACTTTGACGTCGATCGAGTGGTATCCGGTCGCGCCGTCCGGCATTGGCGGCGCGACGTCGGCAGTCTGGAGCTTGCCATCCGCATCCGTCGCCCGCACCGTCAGCGTGTGCTTGCCCGGAACGGCGGCCCATTCGTACCTCCACTGCCGCCACGTATCCGGCCCAGCGGTCTCGGCAAGCTGAGCCGGCTGCCAACCATGGTCATCAACCTGGACCTCGACAGCGGAAATTCCGGTGTGCTGTGCCCAGGCGACTCCTGCGACCACGACTGTCCCGGCGTCAACAGATGACTTGCGTGGTACGTCGATCCGGGACGCCAGCTTGATGGGACCGCGCGCTGACCAGCCGAGCGGGGTCCAATAACGCCTCATCTTTGGAGTAGCTCGTGACCTTCAGCTCCGTCACCCATTTCGTCGCTGACACGTACCCGTAGAGGCCTGGTACGACCATCCGAACCGGGAATCCGTGCTCGATCGGGAGCGGCTCACCGTTCATGCCGATCGCCAGCATGGCTTCCCGCTTGGGGTCGGTCAGCGCGGACAGCGGCGTACTGGCGGTCCAGCCGTCGTCGCTCGTCGAGAGCACCATGTCGGCACCTTGCAAGGGCTTGGCCTCGGCAAGAAGCTCGCGTATCGGATAACCCAGCCACAGCGCATTCCCAGCCAGGTCGCCACCGACGTAGTTGGACACGCAGGTCAACGTCGTGAGGTGCTCGACGAGCGGCTTGGCGGTCAGTTCGGCGTAGTTGATCTGGATTGGGTTCTGCACCATGCCAGTGATCTTGAGTGTCCAGTCGGCGGGATCGATCACCGGAACCTGCAGGGCGGTATCGATCCGATAGAAGTCATCGTTGGGGGTCACGTACGGGGTCAGGTCTGCGATGCGGAGGTCGGCACCCGCCGGCGGTGCCGCTGCAGGCTTTGCTGCGGTTGGCAGCCTGAGCTTCTGCCGCGCCGTATCCACGGCTGACGATGCGCTGGCGAGCAGCTGGCCGGCAACCGTTGCCATTGCGGCTGCGGCGCCCGCCACGATGGTCCAGGTCAGGAAGTTTCGCCGCGAGGCGGATAGCGCCTCGCTGTCCTTCGCCGCGGCCTCTGGTGATCGCCACTCCTGCAGCTTGCCGATCAACGTGCTCAAGATCATGTAGCCGAGCAACAACCCAACGATCGCCGGCACGTACGCGGCGACCGTGGCGTCGGGCTGGGCGGCGATTCCGATCATCCCGAGCACGGCCACGAGGGCAAAGATCGCGGCTCCCGCGAAGCGACGCCGCCATTCAAGCTGGCCGGCGATGGCGCACAGGATCAAAACGGCGACAACGATGATCGCGAGCAAGACCGGTTTGTCCGCTGTGCCGAGGGTGTCCTTTCCGAAGTTGACCAGGGGTCCCGGAAGCACATTGATGATCAATTCACCGACCGCAGGCACCGGGGAGCCTGCCGTCGGTGCCACGAACCATGCTGCAATGCCGGCGATCCCCAAGCCAGCCAACCCCGCCACGGCGCCAGCGAGCCGCGCCCACCATCGGGTGGCGCGTGCCGCGTCTCGCTCGTCGTGCCTATGCACCTCACCATCCTGCGCTGCGGCGAGTCATCGGACAACGTGCCGGTGCTTACGCATCCCGAACAGTGCCAAAGCTTGCCGCTCGTTACCTTGGCGACATGCGTGTGCGTCTCAGCTGCCTGCTCCCCTGCCCTGTGCAGCGACTCGTCAGCGAGCTGGCCCGGCCGGCACTGCTCGACTACCTCTCATCGCCGATGCTGGTACTTCGAGCCCGTCGAGCCCGCGGAGCCGGTTGAGCGCTGGTCGATCGGGACGTATCGATTTCGGCTGCTGATAGCGGGCCGACTTCCCATCGGCGAGCACGTCATCAACGTGCAGCGGACGGTCGCCGATCCCGAGGAGGTGGCAACCAGTCCGGTGGTTTGGCACGACGCCGGCTACAGCGACCTCATCCGGGTATGGGACCACCAGATTGTGCTCGAGGACTTTCTCGGGATGACCCGCTATACCGACCATGTCGAGATTCGTGCCGGTCTGCTGACCGTGCCAGCATGGCTTTTCGCCCAAGCGTTCTACTTCCATCGGCAGCGGCGGCTCAACCGGCTCGTAGCGGCCGGATTCGCTTATTGATCATGGACGAGCCGCCACCCTGCGTGGATTACTACCCTGGTTGGGTTGCCGACGCTGACCAGCTGTTCGCGACGCTCCGGGACGAGATTGCCTGGGAGCAACACGTCGTCACCCTCTACGGGCGCACGATGCCGACACCACGACTGACTGCCTGGATGGGGGACGCTGCCTACCGTTACTCCGGGATCGTGAACGAACCCGGCCCATGGCCGCGAACACTGGTCGAATTGCGGAAGCGCCTCCGCCGTGAGCTGGGCGTCGACGTCAACTCATGCCTGGCCAATCTCTATCGCGACGGCACTGACTCCATGGGCTACCACAGTGACGATGAGCCAGAGCTCGGCCCGCGCCCCACCATCGCCTCGGTCAGTCTCGGGGATCGTCGACGGTTCGTGCTGCGGCATCGATCGACCGGCGAACGTTGGAGCTGCGACCTGGGACACGGCGACCTGCTCGTGATGCGTGACGAGTCGCAGACCGACTACGCGCATGCCGTTCCGAAGACCTCACGCCCGGTCAGCCCCCGGATGAACCTGACCTTCCGGCACTTCCAACCCGGGCGAGATTGACAAGTTTCTCAGAATCGCCCCCGAGCGGAGGGACCACTGGCGGATCTGAGCGTGAAATCGGATAGGCAGCTTCCGCTCGGGGGCGATTCTGAGAATTCTGGGCGTTGCCCGTAACATCGGGCCCCTTTTTGACGCCTTCTTCCTATGTGAGGGCCATCCATGAAATCGAGCGACTCCTGGCAACGCAGAGGCGTGATTGCCCGCCGCGACTATCCCGAGCTCGATACCACCCTGCGGTACCTCGTCCGTCGTGGTGATCTCGTCCGAGTACTCCCCGGCATCTATGCGGCACGAGATCAAGGAACGTCGCTGCAGACGCGGGTCAGGGCAGTTCGATGTTTCGACCCTGACGCGATACTCGTTGGCGCGGTCGCCGCACGACTGTCCTTTTGGCCCGAGCTCCAGGCGGACGTGGTGGAATGCGCCGTTCGGCACAGCAGAGCACCCCAAACTGGCTACCGCTTCACCCGTCGACACATCCCCTCTGACCTCGTCGTCAGCCGGTCCGGCTCCGCCGCACATCGCCAGCTCTCACGGCTTTGGATCTCTGCGCGACCCTCGGTGGCGACGCGATCGACCAGGCGCTGCGCACTCGGGCGACTACTCTCGCGCAACTTCATCGAGCGATGGAGCTAACAGCCGCACGGTCGGTAACCCAACCAAGCGTTACTTGCTGCTCGATTCGCGCGACGAGCCTTGGTCAGCAGCGGAGCGCAAATTTCATCGCCTGCTCCGCGATGCCGGCATCACCGGATGGAAAGCCAACCGCCCAGTCGTCCTCGATGACTTCACCTGCTATGTCGATGTGATCTCTTCGCGAGATCAAACTCATCATCGAGATCGACGGTCGGTTGTTTCACACCGGCGCAGACGTCTTCGAGACCGACCGGTCGCGGCAGAACCAACTTGTCTTGGATGGCTGGTGTGTGCTGCGGTTCACCTGGACGATGATCGAAGAGCAGCCGGAGACGGTTCTTGCGATGGTCCGCGAGGCGATCGAGATGTTGACAGCCGCACGAGCCTGACGGTCAGAACGGCCTCGGACCCGTGCGCATGCCAGCCCCGGCGGGAACGGCGGGTCGCAGCTCCTCCAGCTCCTCGATCGCCGCGGTGAATTGCGAGTTGTAGAGATCGAAATAGTGTCCGCGGGCTTCCAGCAGCTCGTGATGGGTGCCCTGCTCGACGATCTGGCCGTCCTCCATCACCAAGATCACGTCGGCATCCCGGATGGTGGAGAGCCGGTGGGCAATCACGAAGCTGGTGCGATCAGAGCGGAGCGCGGCCATGGCACGCTGCACCAGCACCTCGGTACGCGTGTCGACCGAGCTGGTCGCCTCGTCCAAGATCAGTAGCGCAGGGTCGGCCAGGAACGCTCGAGCAATGGTGATCAGCTGCTTCTCACCGGCGCTGATGTTGCTGGCTTCCTCGTCCAGGACGGTGTCGTAGCCGTCCGGCAGAGCATGCACGAAGCGATCGACATAGGTGGCCTCGGCCGCGGCATGAATCTCCTCCTCGGTCGCCGTGGGCCGCCCGTAGGCGATGTTCTCCCGGATGGTGCCATGGAACAACCAGGTGTCCTGCAGCACCATCCCGATCTTGGCCCGCAACGCTGACCGCGGCACGGTGGCAATGTCCACTCCGTCGAGAGTGATGCGGCCGCGGTCCAGCTCGTAGAACCTCATGATCAGATTGACCAACGTGGTCTTGCCGGCTCCGGTCGGGCCGACGATGGCCACGGTGCTGCCCGGCTCAGCCACCAGAGACAGGTCAGTGATCAAGCGGCTTCCCGGCTTTTCCGGGGGTTCAAGGGGGTCGTCCCCCTTGGCCGTGTTGATCTTTTCGGGGGTTCAAGGGGGTCGTCCCCCTTGGGGCAGAGCATCGTAAGAGAACGAGATGTGCTCGAACGCCACCCGACCGCAGGTCGGGTTGAGCGAGCTGGCCTCCTCCGGCACCTGCTCCACCTCGTCAAGCACCTCGAAGACCCGCTCAGCCGAGGCAACCCCGGACTGCAACAGGTTCGCCATCGAGGCGAGCTGCGTCAGCGGCTGGGTGAACATCCGGGTGTACTGGATGAACGCCTGCACGTCGCCGAGGTTCATGGTGCCACTGGCTACCCGTAGACCTCCGACAACAGCGATCGCCACGTAGTTCAGGTTCCCGATGAAGAACATCGTCGGCATGATCAAACCGGAGATGAATTGGGCGCCGAAGCTCGCCTTGTACAGCGTGCTGTTCCGCTCCGCGAACACGGCATCGACCTCGCGCTGCCGGCCGAACACCTTCACCAGTGACTGCCCTGTGAAGGCCTCTTCGATGTGCCCATTCAGCTCGCCTGTGGACTTCCACTGCTCGATGAAGAGCTTCTGTGACCGCTTGCCGATCACCGTCGTCACGACGATCGACAGCGGTATCGTCACCAGCGCGATCAGCGCCAGCACGGGTGAGACCACGAACATCATGATGGTGACACCGATCACGGTCAGCAGCGAGGTGAGCAGCTGGCTCAGCGTTTGCTGCAGCGCCTGGGAGATGTTGTCGATGTCATTGGTGACCCGGCTCAAGAGCTCGCCGCGGGTCTGCTTGTCGAAGTAGCTGAGCGGCAGCCTGTTGATCTTGTCCTCGACCTGGCTACGCAGCGTGTAGATGGAGCGCTGCACCGCGCCGTTCAGCAGGTAACCCTGCAGCCACAAGAACAACGACGCCACCAGATACAGGCCGAGCGCCAGCAGCAACAACTGCCCCAGCAACGTGAAGTCGATGCCCTGCCCCGGGATGACGTTCAGCCGCTCGACCAAGTCCGCGAAGGTGTTGTTGCCCTCGGCTCGCAACGCAGCCACCACCTGCTCCTTGGTTGCTCCGCTCGGCAGACTCTTGCCAACCACACCCGTGAAGATGACGTCCGTCGCCATGCCCAAGATCCGGGGGCCCATCACGTTCAGGAAGATTCCCACGACGGCCAGCAGCACGCTCAGGCTCAAGATCACCCGCTCGGGCGCCAAGTGCCCTACCAGCCGCTTCAGTGACGGGAAGAAGTTCAGCGATTTCTCGACTGGCCGCGCCTGTCCCCACATCCGGCCGCCGCCTCCGCCTCGCAGGCGGGCCGTATTTCGGCCGCTCCGGCGCCTTCGGTGCGGAGGACTGTCCATTGCCGCTGGTGCTGCGGGCTGAGCTGGTCGAAGCCCCTAGGTCGCGCCCTTCGACAGGCGCCGTGCTGAGCTTTCGAAGGGCTCAGGGCGCATGGTTCGATCTTGGCCATTCCCGGTACTCATGCGGCCGCCTCCTCTGCGCTGAGCTGGGAGTCGACGATCTCTGCGTAGGTCGGACAGTGCTCGAGGAGTTCTTGATGGGTGCCGGAGCCGACGACTTCGCCATGTTCCAGCACGATGATCTTGTCGGCATCGGCAATGGTCGCCACCCGCTGCCCGACGATGATCACTGCGGCCTCGGCCGTCTCCCGCTCTAGCGCGGCCCGGAGCCGCGCGTCTGTGGCTACGTCGAGAGCTGAGAACGAGTCATCGAAGACATAGATCTCCGGACGCTTGACCAGTGCCCGCGCGATCGCAAGACGCTGCCGCTGCCCGCCTGAAACATTGGTGCCACCCTGGGAGATCAGGCGCCTCGAGATGTCCTGGCATGTCGCGTACGAAGTCCTCGGCCTGAGCCACCCGCAGCGCCCGCCAGAGCTCCTCGTCGGTGGCGTCTGGGTTGCCGTACCGCAGGTTGCTGGCGACGGTGCCGGTGAACAGGAACGCCTTCTGCGGCACCAGCCCGATCCGGCTCCAGAGCAGTTCGGGGTCGCAGTCGCGTACCTCGACCCCGTCCACCGTGACCGACCCGGCGGTGGCGTCGAAGAGCCGCGGAATCAGCGAGATGAGCGTGGACTTGCCGGCTCCGGTTGAACCGATGATCGCGGTCGTCTGACCGGGCTCTGCGGTGAAGGTGATGTTCCGCAGTACCGGCGAGGCGGCTCCTGGATAGGTGAAGTCGGTGTCCCGGAAGGCTACGAGGCCGGTGGCCGACAGCTCTGTGACCGGATGCAGCGGCGGTACCACCGACGACTCAGTGCCCAACACCTCCTCGATCCGCTCGGCGCATACTGCGGCGCGTGGCGCGATGATCAGCAGGAAGGTCGCCATCATGACCGACATCAAGATCTGGATGAGATAGGTCAGGAAGGCAGTCAGTGCTCCAATCTGCATTTCGCCGGCATCAATGCGCCGCGCCCCGAACCACAGCACCGCAACGCTGGAGACGTTCAAGATGAACATCACGATGGGGAAGATCGACGCCGCGTACCTCCCCACCGAGGTCGTCGTATCGGTCAGCTCAGCGTTCGCCCGGGCGAAGCGTGCCGTCTCGTATGGTTCGCGTACGAACGCGCGCACCACCCGAATGCCTGTGATTTGCTCACGGAGAATGCGATTGACCACGTCGATGCGGCTCTGGATCACCCGGAACAGCGGGCTCATCTGCCTGATGATCAGGAAGATCGAGAACGCGAGCACTGGCATCGCTACTGCGACCAGCCACGAGAGACCGGGGTCGGTACGCAGCGCCATGATGATGCCGCCGATCATCGTGATAGGCGCCGCAACGAACATCGTGCTGCCCAGCAGCACCAGCATCTGCACCTGCTGAACATCGTTGGTGTTACGGGTGATCAGCGACGGCGCTCCGAAGTGATTGAGCTCTCGGGAAGAGAAAGCCAGTACGCGCGTGAAGATTGCGCCACGAACGTCACGGCCAAAGCTCATCGCGGTCTTGGCGCCCAGGTAGGTCGCCCAGATGGAACAGCCGACCTGCACCAGCGTGACGCCCAGCATCATGCCGCCGGTACGCCAGATGTAGTCGGTGTCACCCTTGGCGACACCGTTGTCGATGATCGCCGCGTTCAGGCTGGGCAATAGCAATGCGGCCATAGTCCCGGCGAGCGACAACAGCAGGAGGCCGGCTATCGGCCTCCGGTAGGGAGCCAGATAGCTACGGAGCAGCCTGATCAGCATGATGTCCGTTCTCTGTGTCGTGCGGGGCCCCGGCAGATGCCGTACAGCACAAGATCAACGATCTGTTGCGGCTGAGCGAGACGTTGGTCCCCGAGGATGGTATGAGTGATCGAAAATGTGATGGTCCGCAGCGCGCTGGCCGCCTCCATGACGTCGAGACGCAGTTGATCTTGGTCAGGTTTGATCAGCGCAGCGATAGCGCTGTTGATCAGTTCGGTGTCGGCCTGCTGCTTGGCCCGCATGCTGTCATGATCGGACGCGTCCTTGTGCAACCGCAGTGAGCCGAAGAGGGCAAAGATTCTGCGCAACCGCTCCTGGAGAATGGTCACCGCCGCAACCAGCCGCTCCTCAAGACCGCAAGCTCGAATCAATCAGAGCGAGCTCGTCGCAGGTGCGCTGGCTGTCGAAAGCGTCCTCGATGACTGCATCGATGAGAGCCTCCTTGGTGGCGAAGGCTCGAAAGATGGTCCCTTCCGCGATGCCCGCAGCCTCGGCGATCTGCCTGGTACTCACCTCGCGGCCGAACCGCTCCAGCAGCGGCTCGGTTGCCGCGACGAGCGCAGCACGACGCTCATCCAATGGCAGGGGTGCGGCTCGAGTCACCGGCCCAGCATAGTGAGTGAGCACTCACTCAGCAAGGGATTATCCCGTCGCGTCATTCTGTTTGTCACGATAGTGGCTGATGTCAAACGATAAGGAGCGTCGTGGTGGGTTTGGACCGGCTGACCGATGAGGTCTTCGAGGCGGTCATCTTCGACTTGGATGGAACGCTCATCGACTCCACTCCGGCGGTGATACGGTCCTGGACCACCTGGGCCGGCGAATATGGCTTCGCCCCGACGGACCTGCTGAGGCACCATGGCACTCCGTCGGCGTCGGTCGTACGCGCGGTCATGCCGAAGGATTTGCAGGAGGCCGGCATGCGGCGCATCACCGAACTCGAGCTAGCCGACGTGCACGACATTGCGGTGCTGCCCGGCGCGCGCGAGGCGCTGGCATCGCTCGTCGGCGCGAAGAACGCGATTGCCACCTCATGTACGGTGCCGCTCGCAGCTGCGCGAATCGCCGCCGCGCATCTGCAGCCGCCATCGGTGCTGGTGACCGCCGATGACGTCGTCCATGGCAAGCCACATCCGGAGCCTTTTCTGGAGGCGGCACGCCGACTGGGCGTTGATCCACGACGCTGCCTCGTGATCGAGGACGCTCCGAAAGGCCTTGAGGCGGCGAAGGCCGCCGGCTGCTTCACACTGGCCGTCGTCACCACGACCCCCCGCGAAGAGTTGTCCGCCGACGGGATTGTCAATGACCTCTCAGAGGTCGAATTCGAAGCAAACGGTAACGGCATTCGCCTGAAGCTGGTCGACCAACCTATTGGGCCGGTCAACAAGCTCAGCCCACCAGCTCCTAGCCGGTTTTGCGGCGAAAGTTGCGCTTCGTTTCAACCGGACCGTGCCCATGCACCTGCTGTGGACCGTTGTCGATGTGGTCCTCACCTTTACGACCCTGCTTGGCGGCAAGGGCCTCGCGGAACTTGCGCTTGGTCTCGTCCTCGGGTGGCTGTTTGGGGCCCGATTTATCACTAGCGCTCATGGAGTCATTCTTACCGCGCGATGCTAAGAGCCTGAAGATGGCGCCTGCGGCTCACTGGATGGCCAGGAGCTGGGAGGCCAGTTGCGCATCGTCTGGTCGTCGCTCAATTGATCACCGCGGTCGTTGCCGGCACTCAGCCTGCTCGGCCGAACTCGTCTCGGCGGCATCGGTCGTCACAGGAACCAACGTCACGGCGGTTCCGTACGCGGCGACCTCGCTGAGCGACTGAGTGATCTCACTGCAGTCGAACCTGAGTCCAACAATCGCGTCCGCGCCGGCACCCACGGCCATCTCGACCATCCGAGCGACCGCATCCTGACGCGAGTCCGTCAACATCACGACATAGCCGTCCACGGGGTTTCCGCCGCGTAGGTCGGGTCGCAGCTCACGGGTACGCGCGACGACGCCGACCACGTCGCCAATTACCCCGGAGATATCGCGACCGGGAACGGTCTCCATGGTGACGACCGGCAGAGAACGCACGACCACAGCGGGCTGCTTGAGAGCCGGCGGCTGCGGTGTCCACTGGCCCGGTTGCTGCCCGTACGGGCCTTGCTGGCCGGGTTGACCGTACGGCTGCTGCTGGTGGGTACTGTCCGGGCTGTTGACCGTAGGGGCCCTGCTGGCCGGGATAGGGCTGCTGAGGTTGCCGTCCGGCCGCCGGCTGTCCGTACGGCTGCTGCGGCGGATACTGTCCGGGCTGCTGCTGCCCGTACGGATTGGGCTGATTTTGTCCGTAGGGCGGCTGCTGCCCGTAGTTGCTCATGAGTGACAAGATATCGGGCTCCACCTCTGCTGAAACGCACGTGCACGTGCGTTTCAGCCACGGTGCATCCGTTGTGCAACGTGTGTATCGCGAGGGAAGCGGACGTGCACGTGCGTTCCCGCACCGAGCGTGGACCTGAAATCAGCCCAGCTCGGTCATCTCGACGGTGACGAACATCTGGGAGCGGCCGCCGGAGTAGGTGCCGCGCAGTGGGGCCACGTCGCCGTAGTCTCGGCCCTGACCAACCCGGACATAACCGTCGGTGAGTCTGCGACATTGCGTCGGGTCGTACGCCACCCAGCTGCCGCACCACCACTCGATCCAGGAATGGCTCTCACCTTCCACGGTCTTGTTCGGTTCGCCACCGCCGGGATGCAGGTATCCCGACACATATCGAGCCGGCACGCCGATGGAGCGCAGGGCACCTAGCGCGACGTGGCTGTAGTCCTGGCAGACGCCGCGACCCAGCTCCCAGACCTCGCGGGCCGTACTGGTGACCTTGGTCGAGCCGCGTTCGTAGCTCAGATGATCATGAATCAGGGCGCACACGTCGAGTGCCGCCAGTCGGGGCGGCTGCTGAGTCGTCGCTGCGGCCAGTTCGATGAGTTCCGCTGGAGGTTGGGTTCGATCGTCGACGGCGAGGAACTCAGTCATTTTGTCCACCACGCCGCGATCGTGCAGGGCCGCCCATCCAAGATCATTCGGCGCTACTCGCCGGTCGACATCCCAGGCAAGATCATCTCCGCGGGTTTCCACCACACCTTGGGCATGCACGGTGAGCCGCTCGTGCCGCTCGTGCACCTCGAAGGTCGTCACCTCAGTGCCCCAATAGTCGATGTAGCTGAAGCTCCAGGCCGCAGGCTCGATGGTGACCCGGCTGCTCCAGACCGTCTGCTGTTCGGTCCGCGCCGGGGTCATGCGCGCCTCGTTGTAGGAGGACTTGACCCGCGTTGCGTAGCTGAATCCAGTTCGATGATCAATGCTGAGCCGCATCTCACCGCGTCCCTTCCGTGGTCCAAGCAGTCGGGTCAGCGGCAGCAAAGTAGCTAGTGGCGATCGCAGTGCTCACCTGGGCCACGACATCCTGCACGACCGACATCTCCTGGTTGAGGTTGGCGCGCAACTCATCCAGATCTGCATACTCCAGACGAGCACGGAGCTGACCGAGGGAGCGGAGTGCAGGTTCAGCATGCCGCGCGGTCACCACGTTGTTCTGCGCCACCTTCTGCAGGCTGTCGGAGGCAGCGAGCAATCCGTGCATGATCGACCGCGGAAACCGCGCGTCGACGATCAAGAACTCCGCCGCCTCGCGGTAGGTATAGAGCCCGCCATAGGTCCGCAGGAATGCATCGTGGCCACCGCAGCCGCGCAGCACGGCCGGCCACTGGGTGCCGCCGTGTGTCAGCGACGCCGAAGCCACGAGCCGTGAGGTCATATCGACCTGTTCCAGCGATCGGCCCATGGACATGAATTGCCAGCCGTCGTCGCGGACCATGATGCCGCGGGAAATACCAGCGAACATGGCGCTCCGCTCGCGCGCCCAGTTCAAGAACACATGTGCGCCAGTGGTTCCGAACGGCGTCGTCGGTAGCTGGTGCCAGGTGGCATTCACGCATTCCCAAAGATCGAGCGGAATTACCTCCCGCGCACGACGGGCGTTGTCGCGGGCCGACGCGTAGCAGCAGTAGATCGAGGTCGGTTCGGACGGGTCGTAGCCAAGAATCCGCAGCAGGTCGGTCAGGTCCGGATCCTTGACGTGATCAACACTCATCAGCGCCAGGAGGTTGCGACAGGCGTCCACCTCCTGGGCCGTGGTGTCTTCGATGATCAGCCGCAGGTGTGTCTGGAGCAGTCGCGCCGTATCCTCGGCTCGCTCGACGTACCGGCCGATCCAGAACATCGACTCGGCGATGCGGCTCAGCATCCCCGCCTCCGCCGGGTGGCCTGTTGTTGATCTTGCTGCTGCTGTTGATCCTGCTCTTGTTGTTGCGTCTCGGCAAACTTCGGCATCACCGTCATCGGAATCTTGGCAACCGTCAGCGGCACCCGGGGTGGCGGCGGCGCAGGTGCATGATCATCGGCATCGTCGGTGTGATTGGTGGAGCCTCGATGCGAAACTGACCGGTGCGGCGGTGGGCTGAGCACCCAGGTGTCCTTGCTGCCACCACCCTGGCTGCTGTTGACGACGAGCTCGCCCTCCGGCAGAGCGACCCGGGTAAGACCACCGGGCAGCACCCAGATGTCCTCGCCATTGTTCACAGCGAAGGGTCGAAGATCAACATGGCGCGGCTGGAGGCCATCCTCGATCAAGGTCGGCACAGTGGACAGCTGAACGACCGGCTGCGCGATCCAGCCGCGAGGGTCCTCGCTCACTTGACGCCGCAGCGCATCGAGCTCGCTCCGCGTCGCGCGCGGTCCAATCACAATGCCCTTGCCGCCGGAACCGTCAACAGGCTTGACGACCAGATCCTCCAGACGGTCCAGCACCTCCTCCCGCGCTTCGTCATCTTCCAATCGCCAGGTATCGACGTTGGCGATGATCGGTTCCTCCCGCAAGTAGTACTTGATCAAGTCAGGCACGTAGGTATAGACCAACTTGTCGTCGGCCACGCCGTTGCCGATCGCATTAGCAAGCGTGACGCCGCCGGTGCGTATCGCATTCACCAGTCCTGGCACGCCCAGCATCGAGTCACTGCGGAAATGCACCGGATCCAGGAAGTCGTCGTCGACCCGGCGATAGATCACATCGACCCGCTGCAGTCCCGCGGTGGTACGCATGAAGACCTTGCCGCGCCGGCACTCAAGATCACGACCCTCCACCAGCTCGACGCCCATAGTGCGGGCCAGCAGGGTGTGCTCGAAGTAAGCGGAATTGAAGACGCCGGGGGTGAGCACCACCACGGTTGGATCGTCGACGCCGGATGGGGCCGCCTTACGCAGCGCAGTGAGCAGCCGGGTCGGATAACTCGCGACGGGGCGAATCCGCTGGTTCGCGAAGGCCTCTGGCATGACGGTGATCATGGCGTTGCGGTTGGTCATCACGTACGAGACGCCGCTCGGGACCCGGACGTTGTCCTCGAGCACCCGAACCTCGCCTGACGGGTTGCGGATCAGGTCCACGCCCGCCACATGGATGCGTACGCCGTTGCCGGGCTGAATGCCCCACACCGCGCGGTGGAAATGAGTTGAGGAGGTGATCAGCTTGCTGGGGATGACGCCGTCGGAGATCACCCGGGCATCGGAGTAGATATCGGAGAGGAACGCCTCGAGCGCCCGCACCCGCTGCGCGACGCCGGACTCGATGATCTCCCACTCCGGTGACGCAATCACCCGCGGCACCAAATCGAGCGGGAATGGCCTCTCCACTCCGCCGACGTCGAACGTCACGCCGGCTTGGGTGTAGTTGTTCGCCAATGACTCGGCGATGGTGCGGAGATCGTCTGAGGTTGATCCGGAGAGAGCGGAGTACACGGCCTGGTAAGAGGGCCGGACGCTGCCCTCCCCATCCACCATCTCGTCGAACGCATCACCAGTGTGGTAATCGGAAAGTACGTCCCCCATGGGCGGAGCCTACTCAGGACTCGTTACCTAGGCGTTAACTCCTGCTGCGGGCTGAGTCCGTCGAAGGTGGGTTCGCATGCCCCTTCGACGAGCTCAGGGCACATTGATCTGCACGCCCTTCGACAGGCTCAGCGCGCCTTGAGCATCAGTGCAGAGTCACCGAACTCGTGCCAGAGATAGCGCTCGGCAACGGCCGCGTCGTACGCGCGCTGGGTGAGTTCTGGACCGGCCACGGATTCGACGAGCAGGAGGTGCGATGCCTCCGGATTGTGCCATCCGGTGATCAGCCCGTCGACGACGCGTACCCCTCGCTCCGGAGAGATCACCAGATCGGTCCATCCCGCTGCGGCTGACACCGTCCCGTCTGGTTGGGTGGCTGACTCGATGGCGCGGGTGGCGGTCGTGCCCACCGCGATCACTCGGCCGCCGCGAGCCTTGCTCCCGTTGACCAGATGGGCTGTCGTCTCGCCCACCTCGAACCACTCGGGCTGCGGAGCCTCTCCGGCGTCCTGGGAGGACAATCCGGTGTGCAAGGTGATAGGCGCGATGATCACGCCGTGGGCCACCAAGCGGGCCACGAGCTCGGCGCTGAATGGCCGAGCCGCACTCGGCATCTCGGCGCTGCCAGGGTGCAGGGCGAAGATCGTTTGGTACGCCGAGATGGGAAATGAGGCATTGAGATAGCCGTAGCTGATCGGCCGGGCATGCTCCCGAAGGTAGTCGGAGAGTCGTAGCGGCGAGGTGATCCGGCCACGCCAGAGCCGATTCCCTTGGCCCGTGGGTGAGGAGCCAGGTTCCGGGTACGGCGCAATCAGCTCAACGGCGGCGCCGTCGGGGAGGGCAATGCGCTCCCCAGCCCGGCCGTCGAGCACCGGAGCCGCGGCTTTCGGCGCAGCTGCGCAGCTCAACCACCCGAGTGCCATCGGGCAGCCGGTTGGCGATATGCACCACGACGGCCGAGCCGTCCCGGCTGCCGTCCAGCTGACCGGGCACCGTCGCCGAGGTGTTGACGATCAACACATCGCCGGACCTGAGGTGCTCCGCGAGATGGGAAAAGACGGTATGCCCGATGCCGGCGGGTGTCGCGATCATCAGGCGTACGCCGTCTCGGCCGAGGCCACGCAGCTCGGGCGGCTCAGTCGCGGTACGGTCCTCAGGCGAAGAGAAGTGGGTGTGGGGCTGCGACGCCAGTGCGATGCTCATGCCGATCCCGTCGGCGCCGCCAGCGTCGTCGCGAGATCGGTGCTGCGGTAGCGGCCGCTCGGCAGTCCCGAACTGATCAGCGCAACGACAAGCGGGGCGACGGTTTCCGGCTCGGGCCGATCGCTGATGTCCTCGCCAGGGAATGCCGCTTGATGCATCGCGGTCCGCATGTCCGAAGGATCGAGGCTGTACCAGGTGAACTGCGGCTCCTCCGCAGCCCAGGTCAAAGTCTGATGATCGAGCGCCGCTTTGCTGGAGCCGTAGCCGCCCCAGCTTTCGTAATGATCGACTCCAGCATCAGAGGAGATATTGATGATCACCGCGTGAGGCAAGAGTGTCGGAAGCAATGATCGGATCAGCTGCTGCGGGGCGATCACGTTGGTACGTAACAGCTGCTCGTAGGCGCCTGCCTCGAGATCACGCAGCCGCGGCAGCGGAGAGCCGCCCAGATCGCTTGCATTGTTGATCACCAGATCCGCTCCGCCCGCGGCGGCGACGGCAGCCACCAGCTGTTTGCGATGGTCCGGCTCGCCGACATCACCCGGAATTGCTCGCATGGAAGTCAGCTCAGTCAAAGCTTGTGCAACGCTTTCGAGCTGCTCTGCGCGCCGAGCGTCGATCGTCAAACTCCAACCGAGGCCGGCCAGTTCGAAGGCCAGCGCGCGTCCGAGTCCGAGGGAACCACCAGTGATCAATGCGTGAGGCATGAACCCAGTATTCAACTTAAAGTGAGCTTTAATTCAAGAGGAGTGGCAGCCGCCCGCGCGTTACCGAGACAAAGATGCTTAGCGCGCCGCCCGCCGACCGTGGGATCCAGGCATCCCCGGATCGGTCTCCTCCGGATCATGGAGATAGGTGAAGTCGCCGAAGTCATCCTCGGCGTGACGTCGTGACCAGCGACGCTTCTCTTGACGGTCCGGCGCTACCTGTTCGTCCTCGTTCGCTACGGGCGGCGGTGGCGGTGGAAGAGTCCCTGGCAGGTCGGCGATCATCGGCTCCCGCGGCTGCCGCGGGCCGGGCGGCGGGGCTACGGGCCCCTTCGCCGCTTCCTTCCCGGTTGGCGTCCGGTCGATACCTCCTGCGTCAGTGGTCCGAGCTGTACTGGTGATCCGAGCTGTACTGGTGATCTGAACCGGACGTCGACCAGCTCCGCTGGCGCGTACCACCGCAACGCCGACGGCCGTGGTCAGGGGCACAGCCAAGACCAGCCCTATCGAGCCCACCAGAATCCCGAGCACCTCGCCCGCGAACCGCTCCGTCATCAGCACGTCGAGCAGCGGCCGATTGTTGATCTTGATGAGCAATAACACCGAAAGCGAGGTCCCGGCTGTCGCAAACGCGATCGTGTAGACGGTCGAGGCGATGTGGTCACGGCCGATCCGCATTGCTCGGGAGAACAAGCGCCGCTGGCTGGCGCCTTGATCCGCGAGCTCCCAGACCGCCGAGGCCTGCGTAATGGTCACGTCGTTGAGCACGCCGAGCCCCGCGACGATGATCCCGCAGATCACCACCGAGGTCAGCCGGAGATCCGGCGCGGCCGCCGCGAGCACATAGTCATCCTCAGCGGCCACCCCGGTGAGATGAGCCCACCTGGTCGCGCCGTAACCAAGTAGGGCGATCAAGATCAATCCGAAGAGCGTTCCCACCAGAGCGGTCGTCGTACGAGCGCTGAAACCGTGCGCGGCGTACAGCGCGACGAACATGATCGCGGCGGAGCCGATCAGCCCTACCATGATCGGATTGGTCCCCGCAATGAGCGCGGGGAACATAAACGTGACCATGATGAAGCCGGCAAACCCGAGTCCGATCAGCGCGGCGAAGCCACGCCAGCGGGCGACAACGATCACCACGGCGGCGAAGAGCAAACCCATCACGAGCAGAGGCGTACGCCGCTCGAAGTCAGAGAACTGGTACTGCGCCGGCTGATCCGCCGAGGGCGGGATGCGTACCAGCTTGATCACCTGGCCGACCTTGACGCCCGAGGAGTAGATCGCGGCCGTCATGGGCACCGTCACCGCCTGACCCTTGTCGTCGCCTTGCAGCAGCCGAGCCGTGACGTCGGCGCAGCGGGCGCTGGTCGCCCCCGGCGTCGACCCGGACAGTCCTTCGCACGAGATCGGCTTGATGTCGGTGATTCGAGCTGTCGGGTAGCTGACACCCGGAACGCTGTAGCCGGCAACATCAGCGTTCACGTGGCGAGAGATGTCGCCCGGCCAGAAGGTGATCAGCCCGACGATGGTCCAGATCGCCAAGGGAATCAGGACCACGATCAGGATGCGCAGCGCGCGTTGATGGCGACGCAGCTCATCGGGATTCACCAGCGGCTGTGGGCCAGTATCTGAAAGACGTTCTGATCTGGAGTGCGTGAGAGCCACATTGCCGCCTAGTCTTAGTCCCCGTGAGTCAGCTTCCTGGGGCGAGTCGGGACCGCATCCGGCCGCACCGCGCGGTGGCTCACCAGGCATCCAGGAGCGAACTAGGCACACAATCTAACTCACCGCACCCTGGGCATATTCGGTCAGACCCCTCCTTCAGCGTCGGCCGGGCGACTCGACAACGCCGTAGCGCGATCGGATTGATCGCCGGAATCATCGGCCTTGGCCTGGTCGGCCTGTGTCTGCGCACCGTGCCGACAGTGCTTACCGAGACCACCCTGATGGCGCAGATCGCCGAGCCGCTCACTGGCATTCCGGCCGATTCGCCGTCCTCGCTCGCGCCGGTGAGCCCGAAACCCTCGATGAGCATCGATCCCACGACGGCCACACAGCCGAGCGTGCGGCCGGCCAAGTTGCAGGCAAAGCGCAAGCTGAAGAGCCAGGACCAGGTCAGGGTGCCGGAGAACGGGCCGGGCACCTATCAGGGGGCCAAGACAAGCATCAAATCACGCGCCTCCTCCGGAACCTTGATCCGCTATGACGTCCGGGTGGAAGACGGGTTGTCCGTCGATCCCGACAAAGCCGCGGTCTTGATTCAAGGCGTATTGGATGACCCGCGTAGCTGGCGCGGCACCCGTCGTTGGCGATTCGAGCTGGTGCCGGTAGGCCAGTCCGCGACCTTGCACGCCTTCATCGTGACGCCGAGGACCACCGACCAGCTCTGTGCGCCCTACCTGACCCGCGGCGAAGTCTCGTGTCAGAACGGCAATCGAGTCGTACTGAACGCCAAACGTTGGCTGCTTGGCGTCGACGCGTACGGATCCGATCTGAAGAACTACCGGCGCTATCTGGTCAACCACGAGTTCGGACACGCGATAGGCAAACACCACGTCGGCTGCCCGGGCCCCGGCAGGCTGGCGCCGGTGATGATGCAGCAGACCAAGGGCCTCGGAGCGTGCCGGAAGAACCCATGGCCTCAGGCCACCGAAAACTGAGTACGACACAGTCTGCTGATCCGGCGATTGAGGATCTCCGGCTCGTGCCGCTGCCAGTCGAGGTTGCGCGACGGCTGCTCGCCGGGAGCTTGGGCCGCCCTACGCCTGGCGACGGGCCGCAGCGACCGCAATGGCACGCGGAATATCCGTTGCCCGACAGCATGGATGCGATCGCCATGGTGATGGCGGCACATCAGGCCATGACAGGCGCCGTCCTGAGCTTGTCGAAGGATGCGATCGATGAAACTCCTGCCTGGTGGGTTCATCAGATCGTCGTCAATGGTGTTGTCGTCGGCGACATTGGATTTCACGGTCCGGCCGGGCCTGACGGAGCCGTGGAGATCGGCTATACCGTGGTACCAGCCTGGCGTGGCCGCGGCGTTGCCAGCCGGGCGTGCGGGTTGATTGTCGAGCAAGCGTGGCGGGACGGTGCTGAAATTGTCATTGCGGAGACTGATGATGACAACGTTGCGTCGCAGGCGGTCCTGCTGCGAAACGGATTCCAGCGGCGACCCGACGGCGTCTTCATGATCACGCGTCCGGAGGCACGATGAATGGCTTGACTCGGCACATCCGCTTGCCGCGGCCGGCGATGATCGGGCCGACCTTCGCGCAGCTGCGCCGTGGCGCTGGCGATCCGACGCATCGCCAGGTCGGCGACATGTACCTGCGGGCAACGCGTACGCCGGCCGGGCCGAGCTTGATCAAGATCGTCCCGCATGGTGCCGAGGTTGCTGCGCGGGCCTGGGGAGCAGGAGCCGAGTGGAGTCTTGATCAACTGCCGCGGCTGCTCGGCGCAGCCGACGATCCACGTGGTTTCCGGCCACGGCTCGAGCATCCTCCGCTGGTCGCGGCGTGGCAGCGCTACGGCCACTATCGGATAGGTCGGAGCGAGGCGGTCTTCGAGGCGCTGGCGCCGGCATGCATCGAGCAAGTCGTCACCGGCAAGGAGGCCTTTCGGGCGTGGCGGCTGCTGGTTCGCGAGTTCGGCGAACCCGCACCCGGGCCGGCTCTCGAGCCTGGCTCGGCGGCGTACGGGATGTATCTGCCGCCAGAGCCCCAAACGTGGGCCAAGGTGCCGACCTGGCGATTCCTCGCCTCAGGAGTTGAGCAGCGGCGGAGCCGCACCCTGGTCAGGACCGCCGGCCGAGCCGCCGCGTTGGAGCGGACCTTGACCTGGCCGTACGAGCAGGCGGATCGGGCTTTGCAGAGCTTTCCCGGGGTCGGGGCGTGGACGTCAGCGGAGGTCCGGCAGCGGGCGCACGGCGATCCGGATGCCTGGAGTATCGGCGACTATCACGTCGGCAAGGACATCAGCTACACCTTGACCGGCGAAGAACTCGACGACGAGGCTTGCCTGGAACTTCTGGAGCCGTACCGCGGGCATCGGTTCCGGGTGCAAATGCTGCTATCCATGGTCGGACGGCGCCGACCGCGCCGCGCCCCACGGATGACTCTTCCGACGCATACCCCGTACGCGACTCGCGGCAGGTCGTAGCAGCACCAGCGGTCACCGCCCGCCCACTCCTGGTGGGTGTTGGCCCGTCGACGCCGGGTAGATCAGCGACATCTCACAAGGCAGGAGCATCGCTATGAGGTTGACCCCGAAGGCGTGGCCCACCGGCCTCCGCGACTCGCTGCCGCTCGTACTGCCGACGGCGGCTATCGGGGTGAGCTTTGGCCTACTCGCCGAGCCACTGCTCGGCGCGATTCCCTCGATCGTGATGTCGGCGGTCGTCTTTTCGGGCGCCGCTCAATTCGGCGCGCTGAGCATCCTGACTGCGGGAGGGAGCACCGCGCTGGCGGCCAGCACTGGGTTGCTTGCCAACATGCGATTCCTGCCGATGGGGTTTGCGATGGCTCCTTCGATGACGAGTGGACCGCTGCGGCGGCTGCTCGCCGGGGCAGTTCTCACGGACGCGGCCTTCATCATCGGCCATCGCGAAGGCGGCCGGTTCGATGTCAACGCCGTTGTCTGGGCTGCTCCCGCGCAATTCCTCGGGTGGGTCGGTGGTACCGCTGTCGGCGCCTTGGGTGCCACGTCGATCGGCGAAACCACCCGTTGGGGGATCGATGTCTTGTTTCCGGTTTTCTATCTCAGTCTTTTGCTGCCCGAACTGTTCCCCGGGCGCAAGCTGCCGCGCAACCTCCGCCCGATCATCGTCGCGATCTTGGCCGGAGCCATCACCCTGGTATTGACGCCGTTCGCTCCACCAGGCGTCCCGGTGCTAGCTGCGGCAGCGGCGGCGTTGATCGGGCTTCGGGCACCGCGTCATCCAGTCGCGGAGCCAGACACGGGAGACCACGCATGAAGACATGGCTTCTGATTGTCGTACTCGCCGTCGGCACCGTGCTGCTGAAGACGATCGGTCCGCTGTTGGCCGGTGGACGGCAACCACCCCCGGCGCTCACCAGAGTCATCGCCTTGATAGCGCCGGCGCTGATCAGCGCCCTCATCGTGGCCGGCACCTTCACGCACGGCCAGCGGCTGGTGCTCGATGCCCGCGCCGCGGGGCTCGCGGTCGGCGCGATCTTGCTGTGGTTCCGGGCGCCTGCCGTAGTCGCCCTCGCGCTCGCCGCGATCACCTGCGCTTTGCTCCGCCTCGTGACCTGACCGGCCAATTGCGTTGAGCCGCGCAAGTGGTCGCAAACCACATCACTTCGCGCGAAATTCATGTCGTTATTGACCACTTGCTTACTCAGCCGGAAGTGGTCATCGACCCGCCAGGCGATTGACCCTTTCTCGCAGCGGTGAATAGGTGCGAAATGCCTCGGTGGCCTCATTGAGATAGGCGATCTCCTCAGCCGTCAAAGTAAAGGACAAGGCGTCGGCGTTATGCGTGGCCTGGTCAGCATTCTTCGCACCTGGAATCGGCACCACATTGTCGTGCTCGAGAAGCCAGCGGAGTGCTACCTGACCTGGTGACTTGCCGTAACGATCACCGATCATCTTGAGCACCATGACGACTGGTCGCAACACCTCGAAGCCGGACCCACGGAACGGTTCGCGGAAGCGGCGGAAACCAGCCGGTCGGCTGCCATCGAGATATTTTCCACTCAACGCCCCACTGGCCAGCGGCTGGTACGCGATCAAGCTGATGCCCAGCTCGCGGCAGGTGTCGAGCACGCCGTTGGTCTCGGGTTGCCGGTGCAACAACGAATATTGCACCTGATTGGACGCCAGCGGAATGCCGCGCTGAGCTAGGGCATCGTACGCGGTGCGCATCTGCGCAGCGGAATAGTTGCTGACACCGACGGCCCTGATCTTTCCCGCGTCGACGGCATCCGCCATCAGGCCCATGAGAGCCGGGATATCGACCCAGGGTGCCGGAAAATGATGTTGGTAAAGATCAATAGAGCTCCGCTTGAGATTGCCCAAGCTGGCATCTAGAGCGGCGGGCAGCGCTTGAGTGCGCTCCCTTGAGTTGGGCGGAAACTTCGACGCTATGACGACGTCCTTGCCCTGCGCGAGCTCACCGAGCCGACGCTCCGAGGCCCCGGCACTGTAGAGCGCCGCGGTATCGAAGAAATTCACCCCCGCCGCAAGGCTGGCGTCAAAAGCCGCCTCCTCGTCGGTGGCATTCGTCCCGCCGTACGCGCTCTTGGCCGGCAAGTACCGCTGGGCACCGCTGGCCTCTCCCCAGACCATGACACCCAATCCGAGTCGTGGAATGCGAACGTCACTGCGGCCCAGCGTCGTGGTGTCTGTCATTGATCACTCCTACGGTTATGTGGCGCTATCGAGCGGATGCGATGGTGTCGAGCATCTCCTCAAGATGTGTGACACGCAACGGCGGGTTCAGCAATTCGGCGATGCGATCAAGGCTGTGGGCCTTTTCCTCGGCGGCGTCGGTTGCTAGGTAAGCGGTGATCGCTGACTCCCAGAAGTGGCCGAACTGTGCGATCACCATGGTGAACGAGCCGAAGCCGCTGATCCGAGCCGGGCCCGCCGGCGTCAAGGTAGGCCAGGTACAGCTCGGCAATCCGGCGTTGATCACCGAGTCCGAAGTCGATCATGGCCATGGGCAGCTCTTGCGCTGGGTCCGCGAGTCCGCAGTTCTCCCAATCGATCACACAGAGGCCGCCTGTGGGTGTCGGCAGCATGTTGTCCGCCCAGAGGTCGCGATGACAGCTCTGCAAGCTCGTGGGCGGCTCCAGCAAGGTCTCCAGACGCAGCAGCTCGCTGATTTCGCTGTCCAAGGCATCGGCGAATGGCGCAGCCGCTGCCTTCGACTCCTCAAGCAGCTGCCTCCATCGCGACGCTCCGACCGGCTCGGTATACCAGCCAATGAGCGGCCGCGCCGGAGCGTATTGCACGCGATGAATGGCCGCCATCGTCGCACCAACCGTCGTCCGGGTCGAAGCTTCGATCCATGGCCAGCACGTCGACCCACTCGTATGCCCGGAGCTGATAATCAGCAAGATCAACAACCACTCGGTCATCCGGTGTCCGGATGGGTCGCGGCATGGGCACCGCACCGGTCGCGCGTACGACCTCTTGATAGGCGGCATCGGCCGATGCGTCCGCCGGTGTCTGACGGATGATCAACTCCTTGATCGCAAACGCGCCGTGATGGGTGTCCAGCCGCCAGACTCGCCCCTGTTCGCCGCGCGCGACCAAGACCATCTCGTCGACCGGATCTCCCACGCCGTACATTCGGCCGATGATCATTGCATGATCGGACAACACTCAGATCGCTCCAGCTTGCTCCGGCGGCAGGCGCCAGCCGGATCGCTCCATCCTCTCGTCGGAGGCGTCCGGCAACAGGATCGGCAAAGTGTGAACCGATGATCATGCTTCCGTATCGGCGAAACGCTCCGACGAGCTTTGATCCGCGAGGCACGAGCAAGATGAGCATCAAAGTCTGAGGTCGATGCCCAGTCTGGATGGGCAAGCTGGCATGGATGATGCGCCACGTCACCCGTGATCACCGCCGACTGCCCGCCCGACTCGATCAGCAGGCTGACGTGATGCGGTGTGTGGCCAGGGGTCGGCATGAATCGCACACCGTCAATCACCACATGATCATCGGCCACGAGATCGACAAGCCCCGCCTCATATATCGGCAGCACGGAATCGGAGAAGCCGGCGTGCTGGTCGGCGATCTCGTTCTCAGGTTTGGATTGCCAATAGCCAAACTCTCCAGCCGACATCACATAGCGAGCGGCGGGGAATGTGGGCTGCCAGGCCCCATCCACCAGCTCTGTGTGCCACCCAACGTGATCAAAATGCAGATGCGTATTGACGACGTAATCGACGTCACCCGGTGCCACGCCCGTCGCCTGGAGTCGGGAGAGAAAGTCTGTGTGCAGGTTGTCCCACCCCGGGACTGCGACGCGTCTCTTCCCATTGCCGACACCCGTATCGACCATGATCGTGTAGCCGGCGATGAGTAGCACGAACGCCTGAACCAATCCCCGCGGACGCCCTGCCTCATCAACGAAATCGAGGCCTCAGCCACGCGTCGCTCGGAGATGGCCGCAAGATCAAGCCTAGGAATCAGACCCTCAAGTGCGGCCGTGGCATCCAACTCAGGGATACGAATCACCGTGGCATCACCGACGCGCCAGCGGAGCATGTCCACCTCGCTACTGTCCCACCCGTGTTGCCAGCCGGTCGAGTTTCCAGCATCTGCCGGTTAGCCTGATAGATCATGAGAGCCGCTTCGGCTGCACAACGCGTGCCCCGGCTGAGTGGTTCGCCCGTACTCGGATCGATGCGCGAGTTGCGTCGCGACTTCCTCGGCACGATCTCGCGCGCCAACCGCGAGCTCGGCGGGCTTGCATGCATTAGTGCGGGTCCGCCCGGATGGAACATCACTGCCTACAGCGTCACCTCACCCGAGCTCGCAGCCGAAATCCTCGGCCAGCCGGACCGTTTCCGTAAGAACGGCCCCGGCTATCGGGAGTTACGACAGGCGCTGGGCGAAAACCTGCTGACCAGCGAGGACGAGAGCTGGCACCGGCAGCGTCGATTTCTCGCGCCGATCTTCACCCGGCGCCGTATCGCCCGTGACTACATCCACATCATGATCGAGGAGGCAGAACTTCTCGTTGAGCGGTGGCGAGTCGCTGCATCCCAGGGCCACAGCGTCGACCTCTATCCCGAGATGGTGGGGATTACCTCACGCATTATTGGCCGCATTCTGTTTGGGGCTGACGTGTCGCGCGCCCTCCCCGAGCTCACCCGCTTCAGTATCGTCAACGAGGAACTGTTGCGCCGCGCCGTGAGCCCACACCCGATGCCACGATGGCTACCCACATCCCACAACAGACGGCTGACGCGCGAGCTGGCACAGGTCCGCGGCATTGTCGACGAGATCATTTCCATCCGCCAATCTGAGCCGGCGAAGGGATCGGCCGACGACATGCTCGGCCGATTGCTGGCTGCGCGCGACGCCGAAAACGCCGCAGACCGGCTCAGTGAGACCGAAGTCACCAACCAGGTGCTGCTCTTCCTGATCGCAGGCCGCGAGACGACGGCAATGACGCTCGCCTGCACTCTTGCCCAGCTCGCCCTCACCCCGGAGTGGCAGACGAAGCTGCGCGCAGAGATCACCGAGCGGCTGCACGGATCGAGCGCCGACGGCCGACGAGGTCGCGCAGCTGGAGTGGACCGACCGCTTTTGCGTGAATGCATGCGACTTTTTCCTGGTGCCTACGGGATGAACCGCAGCACCCGCGACGATGAGGTCATCGCTGGTTACCACATCCCGGCTGGATCGTGGGTCGAGGTATCGATGTGGGGCATACACCATTCCGCGGCGGTGTGGCCCGACCCTGAGGTCTTCGATCCGCGGCGCTTCGACGTACCGCCACGACAATTTCCGGGTAGTCATCGATACGCGTGGATGCCCTTCGGCGCCGGGCCGCGCGGATGCATCGGCATGCAGATCGCCATGCTCGAGATCCCGATCGTGATCGCCGCCGTCCTCCAGGCGTTCACCCTCGAGACGCAGCTGACCTCGATTCCGGTGCATGCGGCGATCACCTTGCAACCCACTGGCTCACTGTCACTCCAGCTGCGGTCTGCCTAGCGGAAGGCACGAAAATTCTCAGAATCGCCCCCGAGCGGAGGACGTAGGCCCAGGATTTACGCTCAATCGGCTTGGGCTGGCCTCCGCTCGGGGGCGATTCTGAGAAAGCAATACTGATCGGGTGACCGAACCCAATCGGCGTTGGCATCCGGCGCTTTATGCGGGGAGTGCCGAGTACTACACAATCGGTCGGGTTGATTACCCCATCGCGCTTGCGCAGGCTCTCGCGGAGCAGTTGGGGCTCGACGGCGCAGGCAGGCTGCTCGACATCGGCTGTGGTCCCGGCAAGTTCACACTGCTGCTGGCACCGTGGTTTGAGCAGGCGGTCGGAGTCGATGCCGACCAGGACATGCTCGCAGAAGCGGAGCGGCAAGCCGCGCGAGCTGGGATCGGCAACACGCAGTGGTTCCAGTTGCGAGCGGAGGAGTTGCCCGCAGGTCTGGGCAAATTTCACGTGATCAGCTTCGCCCAGTCGTTTCACTGGATGGATCAGCTTCCTGTGGCGCGCACGGCGCTCAGCATGCTCGACGACGGCGGTGCTTGCGTTCACGTGCATGCCACCACTCACCAAGGTGTCGACGGTGATGCCCCATTGCCTCATCCGAGGCCGCCCCGGCCGGCGATCGATGAGCTCGTGGAGCGCTACCTCGGCCCGACCAATCGCACCGGCAAAGGCTCGCATCCGGACGATAAGGCCAATCGGGAGGAAGAGATCTACCGGGCAGCCGGCTTCCACAACCCGCAGCGGGTTGAGATTCCAGGGACCGTCGTGGAACGCACTAGTGATCAGCTTGTGGCGGCGATCTTCTCGCTTTCCAGCTCGACTCCGCACATGTTCGGTGAACGTCGGGAAGCATTTGAAGCCGATCTTCGGCAGCTGTTGCACGACGCCAATCCCGCCGACGTCTTCAGCGAGCAGATGCGGGAAATCGCCGCCGACATCTGGCGGCCGCGCGATGATTGAGTCAGGCTGGCGGCATAGCTCCAATCGAGGAACGATCATGCGTCAATTTCTGTACGGAATCGGCCTGCTCATGGCCGCCGCATTGCTGGTCTGGATCGATCGGTCTCCCTCGGATGTCGCCAACCAAGTGTCGCTGCTGATGCTCCTGATCGGCGCAGGACTGCTGGGCATCGCTGCACCCCGATGGGCGTGGCTTTCAGCCCTCCTTCTCGGCGCTTGCCTCGCGGCTGCGCACGCGGTCTACCTCATGGCAGGAGTTGCGTTGCCCTATGCGATGTCGCCGACAGGATGGGCCGGTCCAGCTACGCTGTTGATCTTGATCATTCCTGCCGGTTGCGCCGCCTACCTGGGTGCCGGCGCAGCCGCGCTGATCCGACGGCGGCAGCGACCGCGAGCTCTGAGTTAGGCGCTGTCCAACATGACCGCAACACCTGTTGACAAGACCTACATCATGCTCATGGTCGCCGACATGTCGCGCGCCATGCGGTTCTATACCGAAGCGTTTGACGTCAAGGTCGTGATGAACTCGCCGTATTGGAGCGAGTTCAGCGTTGCCGGTACGAACATCGCGCTGCATCCCGGCGGCAGCGGCACCGAAACCCGCACCGGCCTCGGCTTCGAGGTGCAGAACCTTGATGTCGCCCTGGAGCGAGCTACCGAGGTCGGCGGGAGGATCACCACTCCACCGCGCGAGAGACCCGATGAGCGCATCCGAGTTGCCGAACTTGCCGACACCGAAGGCAACGTGATCACAGTCGCCGAATTGATCACCTAGCCAGCGATATCAACCGCCGAGTTCAGCGTCGGCATAGCGTCAGGACGGAAGCGCACTAATCAAAGGAGGAACGTGCCATGACGCAGTTGAGACACATCGAGCCGGCCGATCTTGGTGAGGCCGACCGGGCGTTGAAGACCAAGCATCGAGCGATGTGGGCTATCGGGCAATTATCCGGCTGTGGTGACCGATGTGGTTGCCCCGCTCGGGCCAATCTTGGTCGATGCGGCGGGAATCAAGCCAGGCGATGTGGTCCTTGACGTCGCCGCCGGTAGCGGCAATGCCGCGATTCCCGCGGCCCGCGCCGGCGCACGGGTGATTGCCTCGGATCTCACACCCGAATTGCTGGAGACCGGTCAGAAGCTGGCGGCCGAAGCCGGAGTCCAGCTGACCTGGGAAACCGCAGACGCCGAGGCACTGCCGTATGGCGATAGTGAGTTTGATGCTGTGCTGTCCTGCTTGGGCGTGATGTTCGCTCCTCATCATCAGACCTCCGCAGACGAGCTGATCCGCGTCTGCCGTCCTGGCGGCACCATCGGGCTGCTCTCCTGGACACCGAGCGGCTTCATCGGCCAGATGTTCGCCACCATGAGGCCGTACGCCGCGCCACCGCCTCCTGGAGCCCAACCACCGCCGCTCTGGGGATCTGAAGATCACGTCCGCGAGCTGCTCGGTGATCGCGTTGAGCAGGTGCGTACCGAGACTCGGACGCTGCGCGTCACCCACTACACCTCGCCCGAGGCGTTCCGCGACTACTTCAAGACCAACTACGGCCCCACGATCTCGGCATACCGGTTCATTGCCGATGACCCCGACCGGGTCGCCGCACTTGATCATGATCTCGCCGAGCTGGGGCAGCGCTTCGACATAGGCACGGATTCCTACGTGCTGGATTGGGAGTACCTGATCTTCATCGCTCGCAAGGCGGGCTGAGCCTCCGTACGTCAATGTGGGCCGAGCTTGTCGAAGCCCGCTACCCGTCGAACAGCCTCGCGAGCGTGCGCGGGTGAGTCTGCGTCGCAGGCCACTCGCGCCGCCAGCCGGCATTGCTCGATGGTTACGGCGGCGAGGTTGCGGCCCACCTCGGCGAGCGCCCATGGCGTCATCGAAAGGCTCGACACACCGAGACCGGCGAGGATGAGGGCCAGCAACGGATCGGCTGCGGCCTCACCGCACACCCCGACTGGCTTGTTGCTGCGAGCTGCTGCTGATGTGACCATCTCGATCATGCGCAGCAGTGCTGGCTGCCACGGATCGTTCAGTACGGCAAGGGGCGCGGAGTGTCGGTCGGCCGCGAACACATACTGGGCAAGGTCGTTCGTACCAATGCTGACGAAGTCGACCTCGGCCAAGATCAGCTCAGTCTGTAAGGCGGCAGCCGGAGTCTCGATCATGACGCCGATGATCGGCAGGCCGATGCCGCGCGCCGCCTGGGCGAAGCTGCGAGTCTCGGCAACAGTACTGATCATCGGAGCCATCACCCAGATCTCGGCCAGCTCGGTGGCAGCCGCTTCCTTGATCGCCGTTAGTTGATCATGAAGCAACTGCGGATGGGACCCGGCTATGCGGTATCCGCGTACTCCGAGAGCCGGGTTGGCTTCCGCGGAGTGCCCGAGGAACGGGAGTGCCTTGTCGGAGCCGGCATCGAGGGTGCGCACCACGACACGGCGTCCCGCGAATGTCGCGAACGCTTTCCGATAGGCAGTGACCTGCTCCGCAACCGACGGCGGGTCCGTCCTGTCGAGAAAGCCCAGCTCGGTGCGGTAGAGCCCCACTCCCTCGGCGCCGCAGTCGAGCGCCAGAGCAGCGTCGCTGCTCGATCCGATGTTGGCCAGCAGGGCGATGCGATGTCCATCGGTGGTGCTACCAGGCCGCGCGAGCCTCTCGCGAGGTGGCGGCTGGACATTTCCGCCTGCGGCTTGTTGATCAACGCTCGGTTCAATGATCAGCTCGCCCGTGCCGCCATCGAGAAGCACCAGTGTGCCGTCGGGGATTGCGGTCAGACCGTGTACGCCGACGACGGCCGGAATGCCCAGTGATCGAGCGATGATCGCGGTGTGAGACGTTGGGCCGCCCTCCTCGGTGGCGATCCCCAGACAGCGCGTGGCGTCCAGGCCGGCAGCGTCCGCGGGTGCAAGATCAACGGCGAGCAACACGTACGGATGTCCAGGATCTGCGACGCCAGGCGCCGCCCGTCCGATCAGCGAGGAGATAATGCGATCGCGGACGTCGTAGAGGTCTGAGACACGTAACGCCTGGCGAGCTCCCGCGGTACGGATGGATTCCGCCGTGACCCCGATCGCCTCCCATACGGCGCGTTCCGGGGTGAGACCGCTGTCGCGTACGCGTCCGGTCGCATCCGCAATCAGCTCGGGATCGGTGGCCATCACCGCAGTCGCCTCGAGCAGTTCACCGACAGCTCCGGCTGCGCTCGACCGGTCCCGGAGCTGACTCGCAACGTCGGCGGCCGCCTTGCCCAGCCGTTCGACCGCTGCCGGCCGATCAGCTTCGGGGAGACGGATGCTGGGATCCGGCTCCGGCACTGGATCAGGCATCTGTAGGGCTGGGCCGATGACGCGGCCAGGACTCACGCCGATCGGATCCGGGCTCTGGAAGTCCTGCGAGCTGAGCCCGCCGGACTGCTGTGTCTTGAGCGGGTGCACGCCCGTGAGTTCGCCGAATCCGTCGCGTACCAGGGCGACAACCCGATCAACTGCGGTGGTCGCGGCCGCGCCATCGGCCTCGATCCTGATCATGTCGCCGGCCTGAGCACCCAGCGACATCAAGGCCGTGGGACTGCGGGCTGAGACTGGCCGCGAAGTCTCGGTGGCGATCATGACCTGCGCATCGAGTGAGGCAAGGGCTCCGACAATGAGTGCAGCAGGCCGCGCGTGGATACCGTCCGGGTTGATGATCGTCGCCTCCGCGACAATCGCGCCCGCCGAGAGATCGGATACGGCGTCAGCTGTGGAAGTCTGTGTCTGGCCCAGCTGAGTCGACTTCGCGTACAGAGCTTCCTCGGCATCCCGAGCCACATCATCAAGTGCGGCACCGCCGGCCGCTGTGACGACAGCGGTGAAGATGCCCTCGACGAACGCAGCCGAAACCAGCCGGGTCTTGATGCCCGGGTCGGGCACCAGATCAACAGCCAGCTCCGCGCTCAGGACTGCGGAACCCAGATCCATGATCACCACGACGCCGGCACCGTCGTCGGCAGCGACAATGGCTTCTGCTACCCGCGCCGCATCGGTGCCAAGCCGATCATCAGACGTGCCAGCCGCGATCTCGATGCGGGGAGCCGGACCATGCACCATCTGCAGCGCCAGCTCGACGGCCGCATGGGCCAGGCGGGGGCTGTGGGAGACAACAACGATCCCCACCATCTGGCTCAACGGCCAAGCTCAGCGGAAAGGGCGTCGAAGAGCAGGGACATGGAGGCCGCACCCGGATCCATATGCCCGGCGCTGCGCTCACCCAAGTAGCTCGCGCGCCCCTTACGAGCCACCATGGGCACCGTACCGTCCCGACCAGCGGCTGCGGCATCACGCGCAGCGACAACGGCCGCAACAAGATCACCGCCGTTCTTGATCACCGACTCCATGGCGTCCAGGGCCGGGGAGAGCGCATCCACCATGGTCTTGTCGCCAGTCGCTGCCTTGCCGCGCTCCACGATGCCGGACAGCCCGGCGCGTAAAGCCATATCCAGAGCTTCGGCGTCAAGTTCGGTTGCCGGCCCGGCCGCGCCGGCGAAGCGGAGAAAGAAGGTTCCGTACAAGGGCCCACTGGCGCCACCCACCGACGTGACGAGTGTCATGGCGACCGTCTTGAACAGTTCGTTGACGTGCGCCGGATGGTCTCCGGCAAGCTTGTTGATCACCGCCGACATGCCACGCGCCATGTTGATGCCATGATCGGCGTCGCCGATCGCTGAGTCCAGCTCGGTCAGCTCGGCTTGGTTCTTGATCACCAGGTCGTTGAACCGGCGCACCCAGCCGGTCAGCTGGTCGATGGTGATCACAGCATCCGCCACGGTCCTATATTCCCCACCGCAGGCCGGCCGTATTCACCGGGGCGTCCCACAGCCTGATCAGCTCCTCGTCCACCTGCAGCACCGTTGCCGAGCAGCCGGCCATCTCGAGTGAGGTGATGTAGTTGCCGACCAGATTGCGGGCCACGGTGATCCCCGCCTTGTCCATGAGCTTGGCGACCTCGCCGTACATCAGATACAGCTCGATCAGCGGCGTACCGCCCATGCCGTTCAGCATGACGATCACCGGACGTCCCGTGAAGTCGCGATCAGCAAGAATCGGATCCATCAGTTGGCCGGCGATCTCCCGGGCAGGTGCCATCGGGACTCGGCGCCGACCTGGTTCGCCATGGATGCCGATCCCCAGCTCCATCTCGTTCTCGCCAAGATCGAACGTTGGCTTCCCTGCGGCGGGCACCGTGCAGCTGGTCAGCGCCATGCCCATCGAACGACCGGCGTCATTCACCTTTTCCGCCAGAGTGACAAGATCGGCAAGCGGCCACCCCTTCTCGGCAGCGGCGCCGACCAGCTTTTCCAGCAGCACCGTCACCCCGACCCCGCGCCGTCCAGCGGTGTACAGCGAATCCTCGACCGCGACATCGTCATTGACGACGACGGTCTCGACCGCGATCCCCGTTTCGGCCGCCGCCAGCTCGGCCGCCATCTCGAAGTTCATCACGTCGCCCGTGTAGTTCTTCACGATGTGCAAGACGCCGGCGCCCGAGTCGACACCCTTGGTCGCTTCAAGCATTTGATCAGGAGTTGGTGAGGTGAAGATCTGTCCGGCACAGGCCGCATCAAGCATGCCCAGGCCGACGAACCCGCCATGCAACGGCTCGTGGCCAGATCCGCCGCCCGAGACCAGGCCGACCTTGCCCGCTATTGGAGCATCGCGACGATAGATGATGCGGTTGGCATGGTCGACACGTACCTCGGGCCGAGCCGCCTCGATGCCGATCAGCGCCTCCGCGACGACATCGTTCGGATCGTTGATGAGCTTCTTCATAGCCGCGACCCTAGGCTATGGCCGGGTCGCAGCTTGGCCGACTACAGGATCACGCTCGTAAGTCCGCGGACCACTTCTCTTCGATGCGGCCGTACTTCCAGATCGTTATGGCGATCAGCCAGGTAAGGACGAACAAAAGGACAATCGCGTAACCGACGTAGTCCAGGTTGATGTTCGCTATCGCGGCCAGCGGCCCGGAGGTCACGCCGGTCTTCTCGGTCAAGATCGAAACCAGCTCAATGGTCCCGATGATCAAGGCGACCGCAACGGATAGCCCGGTGACCGTGATGTTGTAGTAGACCTTGCGAACCGGCTTGGAGAAGGCCCAGCCGTACGCGAAGTTCATAAAGCAGCCGTCGATCGTATCCAGCAAGCTCATGCCTGCCGCGAACAAGATCGGAAGCGTCAGGATTGCGTACCACGGCAGCGCGAACGCCGCAGCGCCGCCAGCCAGCACGAGCAGCCCTACCTCCGTTGCGGTATCGAAGCCCAGACCGAAGAGCACGCCGATCGGATACATCTGCCACGGCTTGGTCACCGTCTTCGTGGCGCCCGACAAGATCTTGTTCATGAAGCCGCGGCTGTTCAGCTGCTCCTCAAGTGATTTCTCGTCGTACGCGCCCTGGCGCATCTTGCGGAAGACCTTGATGATGCCGATCAAAATGACGAGGTTGATGATTCCGATGATGTAGAGGAACACGCCGGAGACCGCGGTACCGACGACGCCAGTGATCCGCTGCAGCAACGAGGAATCGTTTTCGACCTGTCCAGCCAAGGCGCGTACGCCCAACGCCAGCAACGCGACCAGCGCGAAGACGATCGTCGAGTGGCCGAGCGAAAACCAGAAGCCGACTGAGACTGGCCGCTTACCCTCGGACATGAGCTTGCGGGTGGTGTTGTCGATCGCGGCAATGTGATCAGCGTCAAAGGCATGCCTCATGCCGAGCGTGTATGCGGTCAGGCCCAGGCCAATGCCGAGTATTTGACCCGAGGCGATTTGATAGTGATGCGGGGCGACGATCGCGATCAGCACGCCCCAACCAACGATGTGCAGGCCGAGGATGAAGGCAGCCATACCGATGATGGATCGCCATTCTTGGCCACTGAGCCTGTCGCGGAACCGCGCGGCCGTCCGAAGTTCGGATGAAATAGCTCGTGACAAGGCTGACTCCCTCCATAAGTGACGTCGCGGACGCCATCAAAGACCACATGCGCCATGCTGGATTCGCCAGATGCGACAGTATCGCATTTACGTTCGGAGGAGAATCGGCTCATGAAGCTGGGGAATACGCGGGTGACTACGTCGGCGTCGCCCCGTGTCCAGGTGGCGTTGGATGCGCTCCGGGATCAGCATGAGCGGGTGACCCGGGCCCGCCGAGCGGTCATCGAAGTTCTTGACGGCACGGAAGAGCACCTCGCTGCCGACGAGATCGTTGCCCGCGCCGAAGCTTCCGCTCCAGGCGTCCACCGCGCGACGGTCTACCGCGCGCTTGCCACGCTCGGTGAGCTGGGTTTGATCATCCACACCCACGTCGGGGGCTCGGCCACCGTGTACCACCTGGCTCTGCCGGCAGCCGCCACGCAAACCTCATATCGCCATGCCCATCTGCAGTGCACCAGCTGCCAGGCGGTGATCGATTTCCCGATTGACGTACTTGACTCGTTGATCAGCCGCGTCGACCACGAGGTCGGATTCCTGGTCGAGCCGCATCATGCAGCCCTGCTGGGACTCTGTGCCGAGTGCCGAGCCTCATCCCTGCCGGAAAGCGGTCACAAACGCCAGGCCCAAGTCGACTAGCCCTGTCGTTTGCGACCACTTTCGGCAAGAGCCGGGGGCGGCCCCGCCGCCGGCGGCGGGCTGGTTTGGGTAGCAGGTTGAGCCGTCGGCTCGGCTAAGTGCCTCGAGGTTTGTAGCGCCTGGTAACTGGATGGTGAATTCGGCTCCGCCCTGTGCTGAGCGACCGGCCTTGACCCAGCCGCCGTGCTGGGCCATCGTTTGCGCCACGATCGAAAGGCCGAGGCCCGTCCCGGAGGTTTTCCGGGCCGAGTCACCTCGGTAGAACCGATCGAAGATGAACGGCATGTCGGACTCGGAGATGCCGGGACCCTGATCCGCCACCCGGAGCCGGTCGCCCTCGAGTTGTACTCGGATGGTGCCTCCAGGCGGGCTCCACTTCACCGCATTGTCGAGCAGGTTGGTCACCGCACGTTCCAGCATGTCCGAGTCGCCCACCACGTAGAACGGGTTGAGCTCGACGTCGAAACCGATCCCATGAGCCCGCCGCCGCACCCGGTCCACTGCCGAATTGACCACGTTGCGGAAGTCCAGCGCCTCCGGCGTTGAGGCGGTTTCGTCCCGGGCGAGCTGGACAAGATCACCGATCAGCTCGGTGAACTCCACCAGCTGCGCCTTGACATCAGCCAGGATGTCGATCCGATCTTGCTGCTTCAACATGCCGCTCTCCGCATCGGCCGCCAACAGCTCGATATTGGTCCGCAAGCTCGTGAGCGGCGTTCGCAGCTCGTGGCCGGCGTCGGCAATCAGCCGCGCTTGCCGATCGCGCGAGGAGGCCAGTGATTCCAGCATCTCGTTGAACGACTCCGCCAAGACGGCGATGTCGCTGGTCGCGTTGATCGTAATCGGCGTCAGTTCTTTGGTGACGGTCACATGTTCGACGGCAGCAGACAGCTCGCGTACCGGACGCAGGCTGGACCGTGCCACGTACGCGCCGACGACCGCTGCAATGATCACGCCGGCCACCCCAAAGATGATCAACACCAACCACAGCGAGCTGAGAATGTCATTGGTCGGCTGCAGCGGGCGGCCGAGTACGAGGGCATAGTTGCCGAGATCGGTGATCGGCACCGCAATGATGCGGTACTCCTCTCCCCCGGTGGTGACACCTGAACGCGCCGAGTAGCCGCTCTGCAGCCGAGCGACGGCCAACTCCTTGGCGCCGAGCACCAGATGATCACGTTCGTCGGGAACGTAGAAGGTTGCGCCGTCGGTACGGATTGCAGCAACGCTGACATTGCCGGCCCGCAAGGCGCGCTCAGTCAGGCCGCCCAGCGTCCGGATGTCCTCCGCGACCGGCACCACCGCCAGCGAGGTTGCCGTTTGGACCATTTCCGCGTCCAGCGCCCGGTACAGCGAAATGCGCAGCGTCAGATAGCCGGCCACACTCGTGACCGCGACGGCCAGGGCCACTGCGGCCGTTGTCAGGTACGCGACGCGGCGCTGCAACGGCAGCGCCCGCAGCCAGGCCCTCAGCCGTCGCAGCAAACTGATCATGGTGGTGTCTCGCGGAGCACATATCCGACGCCGCGTACGGTGTGGATCAGCCGAGGCTCGTCGGAGGCCTCGGTCTTACGGCGCAGATAGCCGATGTAGACCTCCAAGGAGTTCGCTGTCGTCGGAAAGTCGAACCCCCAGACCTCGTTCAGCAGCCAGCTACGCTCCAGCACCCGGCGCGGGTGACGCATGAAAGCCTCGAGCAGCGCGAACTCGGTGCGTGTCAGGTTGATCGAACGGTTGCCGCGCAACACCTCCCGGGTCTGGGTGTTCAACACCAGATCGCTGAACGACAGGTTCTGGGCCGACGGGTCGGTCGACTCGGCCACGGTGCCCGCTCGCCGTACCAGCGCTCGGAGCCGCGCCAGCAGCTCGTCCAACGCGAACGGCTTGGCCAAATAGTCGTCGCCGCCGGCGTCGAGGCCATCTACTCGATCACCTACCGCATCGCGTGCGGTGAGCACCAGGATGGGTACGTCGTTGCCGGCAGCCCGGAGCATCCGGGTGGTTTCCAGGCCGTCGAGGCGCGGCATCATCACGTCCATGATCACCGCATCCGGCCGGACTGCGGCGAGCCGGGCAAGCGCCTGCACGCCGTCCTCGGCGGCGCTTACGTCGTAGCCGTTGTATTCCAAGGAACGCTTCAAAGAATCGCGTACGGCTTGATCATCATCGACGACCAGGATGTGCATGCACCCAGCGTGCCAGACAACCCTGGCAGCGGCCTATGCCGACCGGCTCCGCATCAGCGCGTCCAACGCGCGGGGCCGCGGATTCTGCTCTGGCATGCCTCGTATGGCAGCCCGGCAAGCAGAAAAGAGCAAGCGACGGGTGGAACAGCATCGCGGGCGCGGCCATCAGGTGGTAAACGCGGGCAAAGGCAAGGTACGCACCGCGGTCGCCGTGTGCGGCGAGCCGCGCCAGCTGAGTGGTCCACAGACCGAAGAGCCGCTGTACCCTCGGCCGGGAGCCCGAGCTGCTCGGATGGCGCAGATCCTCTGTAGTGGCGACCTGCCAGGGAAAGTCGGCCACGGCACCAATCCGGCGCTGCAGTCGCCTGGTCTCCAGCGGTCCTCGTTCGGCCCGCGAACTGTCGTGCTTGAGCGCATCTCTGATCAGCAGGGCTTGACACGCGGCAACCGTGATGCCCTGCCCAAAAACGGGGTTGAAGGCGCAATAGGCATCTCCGACCGCGAGCAAGCCAGCTGGCCACGAGCGGGATCTCCCGTAGCGGTGACGCCGATTGCCGGTCTGGCGGTGGATCGCGACGTCACCGACGGGCTCAAGCTGTTGAGCCAGCTCGGCGATGGCAGGATCGGGCAGTGCCGCGAGAAATTGATCGAATTCTGTGGGATCACGCGTCGGACGCCGATCACCGTACCCGACAGCGACGACGAGCCAGTGGCCGTCTTCCACCGGGAGGGCGAGTGCGCCGCGGCCGGTCTGCGGGGTGGCTTGGATCATCACGCCGATCTCGATCGGCGGCGTTCCGTTGGCTCGGTACGCCTGGCACGCATAGCCGAGGCGGGCATCCACCAGCAGCGGTTCTGGAACCTCAACACCAAGCTCGGCCAGCCAGTGAGGCAGCCGAGATCCTCGCCCGGACGCGTCAATCACGACATCGGCCGGGACACTGCCGCCGTCCTCGCATATCACCCGCCAGCCGTGGGCGTCGTGCTGCAGCTCCGTGACGCGCAGGCCCTCGCGTAGCGTCACGCCGTCGAGGTTCCGCACCTTCTCGCGTATCAGCTGCTCCAGCAACGGCCGGGTCGCCGAGACCGTCTCGTACGCGGGGATCCAGGTAGGCAGCCAGCCGTACTCGCCGAGCCAAGCCATGGTGCCGGTGTCGAAGGGTACAGCGCCGTGGTTCAGCAGATCCTCACGGATGCCTGGCACCAGCTTCTCGGCCGCCAGCAAGCCTCGATGCAGCAAGACATGGGGTTGGCGGCCCTGCGGCACGCCTTTACGCGCAAGGGAAGTTTCCGGCAGGATGTCGCGCTCGATGATCATCGTTCGGGCGCCGGCTGCAACGGCCGCTGCGGCGGCGAACAGGCCCGCGAGGCTGGCACCGATGATCACTACCTCAAGCGGCCCGGAGCTAGCCGCGGAAAGGCTCATTGAGCGAGCGCGCTAGTCACCTCGCTCGCCAGCCTGTTGCAGAACCATTGGCGTGGTGTCCGGATCAAGCCGCCGATCAAGCACGTCAGGCACCGTCTCACCCCCCGGATACGGTACCAACGCCAGATTCACCAACGCCATCGTCACTGACACCATCACCGTCGCGAGAAGCCAGCCGCCCAGCACGTCACTAGGCCAATGGAGGCCGAGATAGGTGCGGCTGCAGCCGATCAAGAGCGCTACCAGACACCCGCCGATGATGAGCAGCCGGCGAACGAGCGCGCTCCCAACGGTGAGCCCCAGCATGGCGGCCGTCAGGATCACCAGCACCGAACCGCTCGTCGTGTGGCCGGAGGGAAAGGCGTCGGATGACAGTGGCACCCCGACTACCAGCTCAGCAGGTGGTCGAGGGCGGTCGAAGACGATCTTGAGGATGGTGACCAGGCTGGCAGCCGCCGCCAGCGCGCCGAGCAGCGCAAGTGGCAACAAGACTCGACGGGACCGCAGACCGAGCACGAGTGCTGCGGCGAGACCTAGACAGACCACTGCCGACCCAGATCCCAGTCGGGTCACGGCACTCGCAAAAGCCGTCACGTCCGGGCTCCGGACGCTGATCACCGTGGCCAACAGCCGGTGGTCCAGCTCCCCGATACTGGTCTGGAAGATGAGAAGCAGCGCGAGGACGACAAAGCCGACCAACCCGGCGGCACCGGTCGCCAGCCACTGCCCCCAGTGACCAGGTCGGATATCGAGCCGCCGCAGGTGTGGGGCGGTCGGTCTGAGCATCGCGCTGCTCCCTGTTGTTGTGTGCTCCACTCTTTGGCCGTCCACGTTCCACTGTGGCCAATGCCTGCTGTGCCCAAACTGAGAGCAGCGTCCGGAAATCACAAGCGGCCCAAGCGGGCCGAATCGAGCTGCACAATAAAACCCATGCGGGTGTTGATTGTGGAGGACGAGAAGGGTCTTGCGGAGTCCATGCGACGCGGGCTGGTCGGCGAGGGCTTTGTCGTCGACGTCTTTCACGATGGTGTCGACGGTCTCTGGGCGGCATCTGAGTTCAGCTACGACGTGGCGATCCTCGACATCATGCTGCCGGGCATGAACGGCTATCAGGTGCTCAAGGAAGTTCGGGACCGGGAGATCTGGACGCCGGTGATCATGCTCACCGCAAAGGACGGGGAGTACGACCAGACCGACGCTTTTGATCTTGGCGCCGATGACTATCTGACCAAGCCGTTCAGCTTCAAGGTCCTGGTGGCGCGGTTACGCGCGCTGATCCGCCGTGGCGCGCCGGAGCGACCGGCCCAGCTGACCGTCGGCTCCCTGGTCTTGGATCCTGCTCGGCGTACGGTCACCCGGCGGGGCGATTTGATCAAGCTCACGGCGCGGGAATTCAGTCTGCTCACCTACCTGATGCGTAACGCCGGCAGCGTGGTGGGCAAGTTTGCCATTCTGAGCAACGTCTGGGATGCGGCGTACGAGGGCAGCGAGAACGTCGTCGAGGTCTACATCGGGTATCTACGCAAGAAGATCGACGCGCCGTACGGGCTGCAGACCCTGAGCACCGTACGCGGCATGGGTTACCGATTGGATGCCGACTCGAGCAGCGCGCAGCTAGCAGCTCAAGTAACGATTGCGAGCGCGCAGCCAATTGCGCGAGCAATCACAACGATCAACGGGCAAGATCACCTCGAAGCGGCACCAGCCGTTCAACTCAGAAGCCACCACCGTTCCGCCATGCGCGAGCATGATTTCTCGGCTGATCGCCAGGCCCAGTCCACTGCCGCCGCCGTCGGATGAACGGCTGGCATCAAGCCGGGCGAATCGCTCGAACACCCGGCTGCGATCTTGTGGGCTGATGATCTCGCCGTCATTGTCTACCGACACCACCACCTCGCCGGGGCGGCGCTCCATCCCGACGATGATCGCCGACTTCGCATAACGTGCCGCGTTGTCGAGAACATTCCGGAAGACCTGCAAGAGTCGACGCTCGTCGCCGCGTACCCGCATGGGTTGCAGCTCTGCATTGATCTGCAGGCTGGATACGGTTCGTAGCCTGGTGATCTCGGAGACAAGCACATCTTCAAGATCAACTTCTTGGATGTCCAGCTGGAGCTGATGAGCATCGACCTTCGCCAGGGTAAGCAGGTCCTCAACCAGCGACTGCATGCGGCTCGACTCATTGAGCACGGTCTGCTGCATGTCGAGCCAGGTCTTGCCGGTCTCGTCCAGACTCGCGACCTCGGCGGTCGTCACCAGCGTCGACAAGGGGCTGCGCAGCTCGTGGCTCGCGTCGGAGAAGAACGCCCGATGGGTAGTGTCTGAGTGCTCCAGCTTGTCCAGCATCTCGTTCATCGTGGCTGCCAGCGCGGCGATTTCGTCGCCAGTCGGCGGCACCTCCACGCGCCCGCTGAGCCGCTGACCGTCGATCTCTGCCACCTGCCGACGGATACGTTCCACTGTCTTGAGTGACTGACCGACCAGTACCCATACCGCTACGCCGACCAGCGCGATGAGTAACGGCGACGCCGCGAGCAGCAACAACCCGACCGTTCGCAGGGTGTCCGTCTGCACTTCGAGCGGCTCGGCGACCAGGACGACGTAGGCCTGATCCTTCACCTCAACACCTCGCGCGCTCACCAGGACCTCGTCGTCCTGGCCGAGGGCCGGCACGCGGGGCAGCTGCTCTTTCGCAGTCTTTCCGGGCGCCGGCCGCAACGCGGAGATCGGCTCGCCGCGTAGCCGACGGGCACTCCAGGCGACTACCTGATTGGTGGAGTCGATGATCTGCACCTGTTCACTACTGCGCCGATCCTCGGCCAGCGTCGACTGAGTTTCCCGGACACCTTCTTCCTCCAGGAGGCGAGCGACGTCGCTGGCACGCAGCGCGAGGTTGTTCCATTCGGCCGAGATCAGCGACGACTGCAGCACAAGCAACAAGAAGGCGCCTCCGACGAGCAAGGAGAACGTCACGACGACGACGGCACTGAGCACCGAGCGCCTCCGGATGCCCCAGCGACTCTCGCTGCGCACTGGCTCCTTAGCCGGACCCGCACCGGCCGCATGCGGCCGAAGGGTCTCCATGACCATTCGGGAAGAGTATCCGCGAGTCCCTATGCTGTCCGCTCAGTTTCATCACAGCAGCAAGCGGGAATGCTTGATCTATGGGCATCCCCCAAGCCCAGACCGACAAGCCCTTCGACAAGCTCAGCGCACACCCCAACTGGCACTGGTTGTGGGCGATCGCGCTGGCTGCGATCGCTTTCGCGTTCCGACTGATACCGGTGCTGCGCGGCGGTGGGCTTTTCGGTTTCGGCAACTACGACGACGGGGTGTACTACGCCGCCGCCACCGGGCTGGTGCACGGTCGGCTTCCCTACCTGGACTTCTTGCTGCTCCATCCGCCAGGCATGCCGCTGCTGCTGACACCGTTCGCCCTTGGTGCGCAGCTCGCCAGCGACTCGTACGGTTTCGCCGCTGCTCGAGTGGCGTGGATGCTGCTGGGAGCGCTGAACGCTGTCCTGATCTGGAGAATCCTCAGGCCCATCGGCCTGGTTGCCGCCCTGTTCGGTGGACTCAGCTATGCCGTCTTTTATCCAGCCGTGTACGCCGACAAGTCGACATTGCTGGAGAGCCCGGCCACCACAGCACTGCTGCTCGCGATCATCCTGCTCGAGCCTGTTGCCCGCGCCAGCTCGTTGCCGCGTGGCCGGGCTCTTGCCGCCGGGGCGCTGCTCGGGTTGGCCGTGACGATCAAGGTCTGGGGGGTCGTTACTGTCCTGATCGTTCTTGGCTGGTTGCTGCTGGGACGCCGGTTCCGCGAGGCGTGGCAGGTGCTGATGGGGAGTGTGTTGACCGCAGCACTGATCTGTCTGCCGTTCTTCGCGGCGGCGCCAACAGCGATGTGGAACCAGATCGTACGAGATCAGGTCTTCCGGCGCGGGGGCAACGACGTCACGCTCATCTCGCGGCTTGATGAAATCGTCGGCCTCGGCATCGTCGGTCGACAGCACGTGACGATCACAGTCGTTGCGGTCTTCGCATTGCTCTGCTGCGCCGCGCTGGCCTGGAGCTATCGCGAGGCGCGGCTGGCCGTGCTGCTGTTCATCGGGCTAACAGCCTTCCTGCTCGTCACTCCGACCTGGTTTCCTCATTACGCCGGCTTTACGGCGGCTCCGGTTGCCCTTGTCGTCGGGGCCGCGATCGGCCGCATCATCGCCCTGGTACGCGCCCGACCGGCGCAGATCGCGGTCGGTGTCGTGACCGCCGGTGCGCTTGTGGTCTACGCGAGCGGCTGGTCCGACATCACCTTCGGCCGCCAGTTCCCCAGCAACTTCAAGAGTTTCACCGCCTCCGCACCGGGCTGCGTGACCGCAGACGACGCGACAACGCTGGTCGTTTCCGACACCCTGAGTCGCAACCTGACCCGGAACTGCCAGTTCATCGCCGACCTCGGCGGAAACTCTCACGACATGGCAGCCGCTGCCGGAGTGGCGGTGTCGCGTAATCGCAACAAGACTTTCCAGCGCTTTGCGATCGACTATCTGCGAACAGGTTCGGTGACGATCTTGACCAGATACTCCAGCGGCCGTGGCTTCAATGCGAAGACCACTGCCGTTCTTGATCGCTGGCCCCTGCTGGCGCGTTCGGGTCGCTACCAGGTACGGCAACCGGCCGAGCCGGGTCTGTCGGCAATGAGAGGGTCACCGAAGCCCCAACGTCGTTAGCCACGCTCACGACGCCGCCGTGTGCCTCGGTAATGGCGTGCACAATGGCCAGGCCCAGGCCGGTGCCGCGGCCGGTGCTCGACGTCGGTGCGAAACGGACGAACGGATGCGCGAGATAGCTCTCCGAGAACCCGGTTCCATGATCACGAACCCTGATCGTGACGACATCACCGACATGTTGGCCGACCAGTGACATATCTCCAGCACCATGGATGAGGGCATTGTCCAGCAAGTTGCCTAGGGCGTATTCGAGCCGCTGCCGATCCGCCACGATGGTGGTCTCATCGGACTCCACGGTGATCTTGCGACCCTGGAGTTGCGCACGCCCCCGGGCCCGGTCGGCCACGTCGTCGAGCAGACCGCGAAGCGTGATGATTCCCGGCTCAGGCTGAGCTGATGTTCATCCGCCGCGGCGAGCAGCAAGAGCTGCTCGGTGAGTCTGGAGAGTCGGTCAGTTTCCTCACCGATCGATGTCATCGCTGCCTGAAGTTCATCGCCCTTCGTCGTTCCCGGCCTGGGCGAGCTCGACCTCGGCTTTGATGATCGCCACGGGGGTACGCAGCTGGTGGCTGGCGTCGGCGAGGAACTGTCGCTGCTGCTCCAATGCATCCCGCTGCGCGGCCTGAGCCTGCCCAATGCGGTCGAGCATGTCGTTCAGCGTGTCTCCCAGGCGTCCGATCTCGTCTTTGACCGGTGAGACCGGCAGCGGCGCTCGGTCACCATCGATCAAGTCGTGGCCGCTGATCGAGGTTGCTCGGCGGCGGAGGTCTTCGACCGGCCGCAACGCGAGCCCGGTCACCCAGTAGCCGACGATCGCAGGAGGCGATCAGCGCGGCAATGAGCCCGATGACCTCCACACCCAAAGTTGAGGCCAGCGTCTGCGACCGCTCGTCGAGTGAGTCGGTGACGACGACGATGAAGGGCTCGTCCCGGGCCTGGACCGGCATGGCGAAGACCCTGAGCGACTCGTCAAGCAACTGGTCACCCGGCCGGTCGACGAAGATCTCTCCTACCGCCGCATCACGCAGCTGCTCAGGCGTCAGCAGCCGGACATCGGCGTACGCGGTGGCCGCGACCACCCCACCGGTCGGCGTCAGGATCTGGGCGATGGTCTCATCTGGTTCGAGCTGTTCAGCGGCAGCGGTCGGCAGCGAGGAAATCGGCTCCCGCATCAGCAGACCGCTGAGCTGAGCGGCGCGGGTGCGCAGATCACGTTCGATCTCGTGGTCCACATCGGTGCTGAGCTGAAATGCAAGAAGACGCCGACAGCCGTGAGGACGATCGTCAGCGCGAGCGTGAAAGCCAGCGTGAGCTTCCAGCGAATAGGCAGCCCGCTCATCCGGCTTCCTCGGTACGGAGCCGATAGCCGTAACCGCGTACGGTCTCGATGCTGTCGGTCCCGAAAGGCCGGTCGACCTTCTGTCGTAGGTAGCCGATGTAGACGTCGACGACGTTTGACCGGTTGTCGTAGCTGTCATCCCAGGCGCACTCCAGCAGATCAAAGCGGGATACCGCCTCACCTGGCCGGCGCATCAACGCCTCGAGCAGCGCGAACTCCTTCGGAGTCAGCTCGATCGGGGTGTCGCGATAGTGCACCGTACGCGCCGCCGGATCGAGCTTCAGCTCGCCGACGGCGAGTACCGGCATCCGCACCTCGCGCGGCCGCCGAGCCAGAGCCCGGAGCCGCGCGAGCAACTCGTCGAACGAGAACGGTTTCGCAAGGTAGTCATCGGCGCCGCTATCCAGGCCGGTCACCCGATCATGGATGGTGTCGAGCGCGGTGATCATGAGCACCGGCGTGGTCACGCCTTGTCGCCGAAAATCACGGCATAGCGTGAATCCGTCGGTCCCCGGGAGCATGACGTCCAACGTGATCGCGTCGTACGCGGTCGCCGCGGCCATCCACATGGCCTCGTCGGCGTCTGTTGCCACGTCGGCCGCGAGCCCCTGTGCGGTCAATCCTTTCCGCAGCAGGCTGGCGAGCTTAGGCTCATCCTCGACAATCAGGACTCGCACGAGATCAAGGATTTCACGATCATCGACGGCGAGCCATAGCCGTCACGACCTTGGGTTTACCGATCGGCCCGGTGCCAGCCGCAGGACCAGCCTGTTCGATCTTGACCAGCTCTTCGCGGGACGCGCCGCCTGAGACGTCCAGGGCAAGCAACGGTCCGACAGCTGGTGCATAGAACTTGTACTCCACCGCGGTTTTCTCGAGGTTGCTCGTGTCCATGGTGACCACTGAGCTCTTGTAGCGGCCGGTCTTGACCTGGACCAGTGCATCGGTCGCGATGACCTCGCCGTTGTCCTCCGCTTCGCCCTTCATGTACTCCTGGCGGTACTTCTGGCCGTCCTGTGGCAGCGCAGGCAACATGATGCCCGGCATCGCACCGTCCTTGCCGGCCTCCCAAGATCCCGCTCGGCTGGAGACTTTGCCGTTTTCGTACTCGGCTGTTTGCTCGCCCATGTACCAGACATTGCCTGCCTTGTCTTGGGCGTACCAGTCGATGGTGTCTTCAACGAGCTGGCCCTCGCTTCGCGCGGTGTCGCGAACCACCCGGGCCGTGATGCCGTTGGCCAACTTCTTCGTCTCCGTCGTCGCAACGACGACGATGTCCTGCGGCGGATTGCCTTCCTCCACATTCCGGTAGACCCATCGGGTGCCGGGCTTCATGGGCCAGTAGGCGTTGGTGATGTCGGCGCTGAAATCTGCCGGATTGAGGTTGACAGGCTCGGCACCGGTCGGTAGCAGCGGCTGCGCCGCAACCGGACTGGCCGGGCTCGGCTCCAGCGTGGACGGGCCTGCTGGATTAGCGCCCGAAGGCGCGCTTGGGTTGCTCACACATGCTGCGCAGGTGAGCGTGGCTGCTATCACCAGCGGCCACGTGTGTCGTGGCTTTATCATCTTCAGTTCCTCCCCGAGTCCCTATCGGCGAGCTTGGCAAGTCACCAATGAAAAACCTGTGAGAGGTGCCGCGGCAGGGACCCTGTCGATGGCGGAAATACCCTGTTCGACTAGGACTTATGCCCGGTCACAAAATAAATGCGCGTGCTCATCTGCAGAAGCCACGTTTCTCGTCTCAGGATGGCCCGCGCGTGCCAAATCGAGGTGAATCGACCCATTTCTCTCATCTTCAGGGACGGATTTAGCTTTGCAAGGTCCGGATGCGGTCGAGGAGTCCGGGCATGGCTGCTTCGATGGCCGCAAGGGTGTCGTAGAAACCGGTGTCAGAACCGAAGTAGGGGTCCGGTACGCCGGAACCCGGCTCGGCCGCTGGATCGAAGTCCGTCAGCAAGCTGACCTTGCTCGGATCAGGCGCCAGTTTCAAGACGCTGCGGACGTGACTGTCCTCCATAGCCACGACCAGATCGGCTGCAGCAATCTCAGCGGCGGTGACCCGGCGCGCCATGTGATCATGAAATCGATAGCCGCGCTCCTCAAGCACAGCGGCAGCCCGGCGATCCATCGGATCATCGAATTCTTCAGAGATGGTGCCAGCGCTGGAGAACTCGACATTGGTCAGGCCGGCGTCGGCGGCGGCCCGCTCCGCAACACGCTCCGCCATCGGTGAACGACAGATGTTTCCCAAGCAGACGAAGACGACGCGGATCGGACGACTGGTGGACTCCTCAGCCACGTCTCGAGTCGTCCGGATCGGGCAGGAAGACGTTCAGCAGGAAGCTCACGATGGAGATGATGATCGCACCAAGCACCGCGGTCCAAAATCCGTCGACCTGCCAGCCGAGGTCGAACAACCCGGCCAGCCATGAAGTAAGCAACAACATGCAGGCATTGATCACAATGAGAAAAAGCCCCAGAGTTAGCAGGATCAGTGGTGCTGTAAAGAGCGCAAAGAGTGGCTTGATGATCGCGTTGAGCACCCCGAAGATCAACGCAACGATCAACAACGTGATGACCTTGCTGGTGGTGCTCGAGCCGGTCAGGCTGATGCCACTCAAGATCCACGTCGCGATCGCCAGCGCGGCAGCATTGACCACCAGTCTGATAAGCAACCTCATGACATCGATCGTCCCATGAGCCGCAAATTCTCAACGGAGCGACACCACGCGGCCGCTTCGGAGACCGCGCTGACGACGCTCGCGGGCGGCCGTTCGGGGCGCTTGATGATCACGACATGAATGCCAAGATCACCCGCGGCATCCAGCTTGGCCACGGTATGCGTGCCGCCGGAGTCCTTACTGAGCAGCACATCGACGGCGTGATCGATGAGAATCCGGTGTTCGCCGGCGTACGCGTAAGGTCCTCGCGACGTCATGACCGTCCAGCGCGGCGGGATCGGCGTAGTGGGCGGATCGACCAGGCGGACCAACACCTCGCGATCAGCCCACGATTCGAAGTCTGGCAAGGATTGCCGTCCGGTGGTCAGAAACGGCCGGCAGGCCGGAATCTGCGGCGGCTCGGGCTGCGTCGGTGTCGGAGACCCACGTCCAGCTGCCCGCGCGGGGGTGCTCGCTCCAGCCGGGGCGCTCTAATCGGATGAGCGCCATATCGTTGAGGCCGGCGGCCTGCACCGCGTTCCTGCTGATCATCGCCGCGAACGGGTGGGTCGCGTCCACCACGGCAGAGGCATGTTGGGCGCGAAAGAAGTCAGCGAGGCCGTCGACGCCGCCAAAGCCGCCTATCCGGACACGTCCCGCTGGCAACTGGGGACTATTGACCCGGCCGGCCAGCGTTGACACCACATCGATCCCGGCTCCCATCAGAGCAGCCGCGAGCTGTCGCGCCTCGGTGGTACCACCCAAGATCACGATGGTCATGATCGCCAGCCGCGGAACAGCACGGCCACCGCGAGTGCGCTGATCGACACGGCAGCAGCGAGGCGGCTGGCGCGCGCGATATCGGCGATCTCGACCGGGCGGCCGTCGCCCAGGAAGCCGCGATCTTCAATCGCTCCGTGGTAGTAATTGTGGCCGCCAAGTCGCACGTCCAGCGCCCCGGCGAATGCCGCCTCCACAACGCCTGCATTGGGACTCGGATGTTGGCGGGCGTCGCGGCGCACCACGTCGACAGCCTTTCCCGCGGTGCCGCCGACCAGTGGTGCCCAGGCCGCCGCCGCCAGTGCGGCCACGCGCGCGGGCATCCAGTTGGCGAGGTCGTCCAGCCGGGCTGCCGCCCAACCGAATCTGCGATAGCGCGGCGAGCGGTGCCCGATCATGGCGTCCAAGGTGTTGGCAGCGCGGTATCCGAGCAGCCCGGGCAACCCGGCGAGCTGCACCCCAGAGCAGCGGCGCGACAACCGCGTCCGAGGCGTTCTCCGCAAGGGATTCGACTGTCGCGCGCGCCACCTCCCCCGTAGATAGCTCAGCTGTATCGCGCCCCACGAGGTGGCGGACTTGATCTCTCGCGGCAGCCAGGTTCTGGGTCGTCAACTGCCCGGCAATTGCGGCGGCCTCCCGACTCAATGACCGGCCACCGAGAACTGCCCAGGTGGCTGCCGCCGTGGATAGCACGGTGGCTGTAGCGCGATCGGCGATCAATCGTTCCAGCACCACACCCAGCCCGGCCGCTGCGCCGACCAGAGCGGCCGTGTGCAGCAGGCCGGCCGCCTGCTGATCTGCGTAGCTATGGTTCTCCAGCCAGGTTGCGGCGGCGCCGAATGCCGCGACCGGATGGCCACGGCGTGGGTCGCCGACGACCTGATCGGCCAGGTAGCCGAGTGCAAGTCCCGCCGCCGACGGCCAGTGCCTCGATAGAGTCATCGGCGATGACTAACCCATCGACCGATACGGAGCACGCTGCCTCCCTGATCGACGCATTCTGATCACCGGAGGCGTGCGTTCCGGTAAGTCCCGTTACGCCGAGGCGCTGCTTTCTGACAGTGCCGAGGTCAGCTACGTCGCGGCCGGCCCATCGCCGGACCCTGCTGCCGACGCCGAATGGGCCGCCCGCATCACCGATCACCGCGCGCGACGACCAGCGCACTGGAACACGATGGAGACCAGCGACGTCGCCGGCGCGCTGCGCACTGCGCCAGGAGCGATCTTGATCGATTGCCTCGGCACCTGGCTGACCGCGGTCATCGACCGGCTCGGCACCTGGGAAGAGCCGCTGGCGAGCTGGCAGGGCGCTTTTCATGATCAGCTGCAGGATCTGATCACAGCGTGGCGGGCTCGGCGCGGCCTGGCACTCGCAGTGACCAACGAGGTGGGCTGGGGACTGGTGTCGCCGTACCGATCGGGTCGGGTGTTCACCGAATTGCTCGGAGTGGTCAATCAGGAGATGGCTGCGGTAAGCGATGAAGTGATCATGATCGTCGCTGGCCGGGCACTGCAGTTGTAGCCTCATATGATCATGACAGTGATCATGACGGTGAAGGCAATTTCGATCGCCGCGCCCATCACGTCGCCGGTGATGCCGCCTAGCCGGCGTACGGATCGGTAGACCAGAAAGCCAACCGCTAAGGCGGCGGCCACGGTCGCGAGAGCCCCGTTGACCGGGCTGTGTCCGGACAGCGTCGCAGCCCCGGTCATGATCAGCAGCACAGCGAACCAGCTGACAGCGGCAGCCGTACGCGGCACGGAATTGGCAACCGCCACGCCGAGCCCGTCGCCTCGGGCAGCCGGCACACCGCGTACGCAGGTCAGGGCCAGAGCCGCGCGAGAGCAGCACACGGCCACGCCGACCAGCAGGGCACCGAACACATCCTGGACCAGCTCGCCGATCGATACCGCTTGCAGGCCGAGCACCACGATCAGCGCGACAACACCCATGGGGCCGACGTCGCCGCGCCGCATCACCATTAGGGATCGTTCGGCCGTCCAGCCAGAGCCGAACCCATCGACGGTGTCGGCCAGCCCGTCCAGGTGCAGAGCACGGCTGCCAAGCGCCAGCCCGCCGACCATCAACAACCCGACCGCCAAGCCAGGCAGCCCAGCGGTGCGGGCCAGCCAGCCCAGCAGCCCAACGGCGACAGCGAGCGGCAGCACGGCAAGCGGCGCGATGATCATGGCGCGGGCCGCGGTGCGGCGGTCGATCTCGCCGATGGCGCCGGACGGCACGACGGTCAGCGTGCCGACCGAGAGCCGCAGCGCGTCCAGCATGACAGCCTCAGCTGGCGGGGATGAGATCAGCAAGCAGGGCCAGCTCGCGGAGCATGAGGACAGCCGAGCGCAGCACCGGAAGGGCGGTAAGGGCACCGGTACCTTCACCGAGCCGCAGACCAAGATCAAGTATCGGCTCCAGACCCAGCTTCTCCAGGGCGAGTCGCTGTGCCGGCTCGGTTGATCGATGCCCGGCCGCGCACCAGGCCACTACCCCGGGCTCCAGGTCCTCGGCGACGCATGCTTCGGCGACCGAAACGACCCCATCCAGTAGCACGGGCACTCCGTTGCGGGCCGCGGCTCGAAGGAAGCCAACGCCCGCGGCAATGTCGGCAGATCCAAGAGCGGCAAGGCGCTGGAACGGGTCCTCCGCACGCTCCCCGATCCGATCAAGCGCGGTCGCGATCACCTGAGTTTTATGCCGAAGCCGGTCATCGTCTATCGCCAGTGCCGCGCCCGACCACCTCCCCAGCCGGCAGCCCAAAGGTCGCTGCGACGAGGGCAGCTGCGGGTGTCGTGTTGCCGATCCCCATGTCGCCGATGATCAACAGATCGGCGCCGGCGGCGATCTCGTCCTCCGCGATCGCCTCGCCGGCGCGTACCGCCTGCTGGCAGTCGGCTGCCGTCAGGGCATCGGTCTTGTCGATCGGCTCGGCGGGGCCGAGGTGGTACGCCGAAACCTCGGCGGCTAGGTCTTCAAGATCATCATCAACACCAAGATCGAGGACCCGCAGCGCCACGTCGTGTTGCCGAGCGAGGCAGTTGGCACCAGCCTGGCCGGCCACGAAGGCCCGCACCATCACCGACGTGACCTCGCGTGGATAGGCTGAGACGCCGTCCTTGGCGACGCCATGATCACCCGCGAAGATCACCGCACGCACCCGATCGAGCGGGCGAGGCGGGCACGTCGCCTGGCAGGCCGAGACCCATGCGGCCAGATCCTCCAGCCGGCCCAGCGCACCATTCGGCTTCGCCAGCGCATCCAAGCGGCGGCGGGCCTCGGCGTACGCGCCGGCTGAGGGTGGGTTGATCACGTCAGAGCGGCTGTTCTGCGTACTCGGGTTCGATGACCTCGAGATCGCTGCGCCGTTGCAGCCGGTGCAGCAGCTCCCCCAAGATCACTGCGATGCTGGCCCAGAGCGCCAGCTGGGTGATCAGACTTGCTATCCGGAACTGGTACAGCACGGTCGCCGGGAAGTCTGCTGGCACCTCGTTGTAGGTCGGCAGCAAGGCGATCGCGGTGACGGTTACCACGAGATAACCGGCGATGGCGGCGAGCATTGCGTACCAGCCGCCCCATCGATTCGCGAGCTTGCGCCCGACCAACACTGCGGTGAGAGCGGCGATGATCGAGATGGCCACCATGATGAAGTACAGCGCACTGCGCATGCCGATGGTGTCGGGATGGCCGACCGCGGGCGGATTGGGCGGATAAGCCAGATAGGGCAGCAGGTAGAGGCTGACGAAGCCCATCGAGGCTACCGAGAGGGTGACACCGCGTACGCCCAGACCACCGAGGCGGCCCAGTGCAAGTGCGCTGATCACTCCGACCAGGCCACCGAGAGTGACACCGGCGACCAGCGTTGCGGTCAACAAGCCGGCAGTCGACTGAAGGGAGCGAGGCACTTCCGTGGCCGCCGGCTCATCGCTCGTGCTGGATTCCGCGCGTGATCATCGCGTGATCATCGGCTGCGTGATCATGGGCCGCTCCGCCGGACTCCTCGATGGCGATTGAGGCATTGACCGACGGTTCGCCCACCACGTACGCGACGCCAAAGGCCACCAGACCGGCAACGATGCCTGCGAGCAGACCTCTGACCAGGAAATTGCGTGCTGAAGTCATCGTGCGGCTCAGTGGCAGGGGAAGCCGAGCAGGTGGCGCCCGTCGTGGACCCACTCGTGGACGGCGGTGCCGGAGAAGATTGAGGTCGCACCCTGCTCAGCAGAGAGAAAGTACAACGCGACGAGGAAGAGCACCGCCGCGAAGATCAGCCACGGCAGCACCTGGCTGAGAGAGAACGGGGGCGTCGCAACCGCGACGGGTCTGGCATGGGTGGCTTCAGACATTGATTCCTCCTCCGGGTTTCTGCGACCCGCGTTGACGGAGCTCGTCGGAGGTTGGGTCTGACTCGAGCAGTGCAGTACAACCCACATGCAGTGCAACTCACACAGTGGCGCGACCGTGCCGGATTCTCACCGAACTTCCAGGTCCTCCGCGAACCTTTGCACTGTATCGTCGCGAGGCCGACTTGTCAGTCGTTCCCAGTCCTTCCGATCCGCTAATTCACCGGCAGGTCTGGGTATCGTGCGCGCATGGAGAACGGCGCGGATGAAGCGAGCTCCACACCGCATCAGGTTGGCGTGTCGATGAAGGGCATGCCCACCCAAGGAGTCGTCGGACAAGTGGCCAGGCACCCGTCCGCGATCTTGCTCGTGGTGCAGTTGCTTGGCGTGCTCATCTACCCCTTCATCGAGACAGGTGGCGTGGGGGTAGTTCTCTTCGAGATCTTTGGCGCACTCGTGCTGGCGCTAGCGATCTTGGCAACGCGTGACTCTCCGGGGCCGACCTGGATAGCCGTCACTCTGGCCGTTGCCGCGTCGGGACTCTCCATCGCCGATGAGATTAATCCCGTCCCCGCGATGGACGCGGCCTCGTCGGTGCTGCACGCACTCTTCTACTTCTGGGCCGCGGGCAGCCTGATGGTGTACATGCTGGCCGATCGCACCGTTACCACCGATGAGCTGTACGCCGTCGGCGCAACGTTCACCCTGGTTGCGTGGGGGTTCGCGTACGTGTTCGAGCTCGTCCAGTTGCTTCAACCCGGATCCTTTATCGCTGCCGTCGATCCTGATCAACCACGCACCTGGATGGAGCTGCTGTTTTTGAGCTTCACCAACTTGTCCAGCACTGGTTTGTCTGATGTCGTTCCGATCACCGCACAATCACGCTCAGTGGTCATGATCGAGCAACTCGCCGGCCTCGGTTATGTTGCGCTGTTCGTGTCCCGTTTGGTCGGTCTGACCGTCGCCTGGCAAATCAGTCAGGCGAGCGATGACAGGCGGTCTCGCAGCTGATGGCGCAGCGGTTGCTCGTGGTCGCCCACGCCGCAACGCCGGCAACCCGGGCGCTGGTGTTCGGCGGCTCGGGCCCATTGGTCCCTACTGAGATCAAGCGACTCAGCGGTCGGTTCGCGTCCTGGCTGCGGGGGCCGGAAGAGGCTTGTGAGGCGACGGCCGTACGCCTGGGCCCTGGCGCGGAGCCCATTGCTGAGCTTCGCGAGTGCGATTTCGGGGCGTGGACCGGCAAGGCACTGATCGATGTTGCCAGCGAGGACGCCGCCGGCCTCGAATCTTGGCTGCACGATCCGAGTGCCGAACCTCATGGCGGGGAGAGTCTCGCGAAGTTGATCAATCGGGTGGGCCGGGTGCTCGATGATCATCCATGGCCCGATGGTCGGAACGTCGTCGTAGTGACGCCGCTGGTTGCCCGCGCACTGCTCGTACACGCACTCGGTGCGGCGCCTGAGGTGATCTTCCATATCGACATCGCGCCGCTTGGTCGAGCATCGCTCTCCCGCAGCAACTCTGCGTGGCGGCTTGGCAAGCTCGAATCGGGCAGTGCTTAGTCGCCTTGCTGCTCCCGGAGATAGGCAAGTTCCCTCTGGGTGAACAAGGTGGATGGACGGCCGGGTCGCTTGGAGGAGTTGATAGAACTCACGAACAATCCGCGACCTCCCGCTCCCGGCCGGTCCGGTGAGCAACACGACGCGCGGGACCGTTAGGTCACCTTGCCGGAGCGCAGTCAGCCGAGTCGTCAGATCGTCAAGCAGCCGCCTGTGCGCTTCGCCTAGCAGCTCATCAGCCACAGGCGCGAGGCTACCGAGAACGCAGTGTCGTGCATTAATGCTTGACTTTCCAAAGCCGGCAAGGTGACCGGTGCTTGAGGAGGTGGCCATGCCCAAGATGCTTCCGGTCAATATGTCGGTCGAGGGCGTGCATGTTGCCGCCGGCTTGCCGTCGAGTCACCAGATGCCGGTCGTGCCATCGGCCGACGAGCTGGACAACTGGACGCAGGAGAATTACAGCCTCAGTGTCAGCGCCGCGGCGAATCTTGGCTTCCCGGTCGGGAATGTGGAGGGAAGCGTTCAGCACGACGCGCTGATGTTTGGGGCAGCTCGGTGGAAGGACGTCGTCAGCGGCGAGCACAGTTATCGATTTGGTGTTGCCCTACGGGCGCTCGTTGTGGTGTCCGACATCAAGGTGAGCGGCGCTCTGACGCTCCCGGTCGTTGCCGCGAAGGTGGAACTCGAGGGCGCCCGGGCCTCGGCTCAGCTGATGGTACGTGGCTACGTCGGCAGTGATCTTGCAGCGCTGCTGCCGACCTGGCAGTCCTTCGGGGTCGACTCCTATGCGCAGTACATGGGTGCCGTGTCGAGCCTGCAGAAGGCGATCATGAGCGATGCCGCCAACATCCAGCCTGAGCTCCTCGCCACCACTGTTTTCTCCCAGAAGGCTGCTGACCCTGGCGAGGCGGTGGGCTCGGTCTACGGGCTGCATGCGATCGCCGACGGCGCCACTCTCGCTCATGCCTTGGACAAGTTGGACGTTGATGATCCTGACATTTCGCAAGCCGTGAAAGCGATGTACCAGAGTGCGATCGGTGATGATGACCGAAGAGTTCCCAGCCAGCTGCAACGACAGAATGCGCGAGATCAACTCCACGGCTTTCATCTGAGCCGGAACTGGTTCAGGGGCAGATCGGGACCTGATCAGTCCTGATTCTGGTCCGCGGTCAGGGCGAAGCCGGCAACGGCGCCAATGACGGTGATCGCGGGCGGTTTGATGCCGGTTTCTTCGGTGCGTACTGCGATATCGGCTAGCGTGCCGCGTACGGACTGCTGGCTTGACATGGCGGCGTCAGCGACGGTCATCGCCGGGGTCTCCGGGGCGAGTCCGTGCTTGATCAACTCCGTAGTGATGGCCGGCAGGGTGGCGACACCCATCATGATCACCAAGGTCGTGTTGGCCCTGGCAAGTGCCTCCCAGTCCAGGGTCGAGCCGGGATCTCCCGGTGCTGCGTGGCCGGAGATCACGGTGAAGCCCTGAGTCAGCTCACGATGGGTCAACGGCACACCCGCGAGCGCTGGCCCCGCGATGGCCGAGGAGACGCCCGGGATGACGGTGACGGGGACGCCGGCCGCTGCGCAGGCCTGCCACTCCTCGCCGCCTCGGCCGAAGACGAAGGGATCGCCACCCTTGAGCCGGACCACTGTCTTGCCCGCTGTGGCGTGCTCGATCAGGATCTCGTTGATCCGCTGCTGAGAGGTCGACGCGCCGCGCGGAATCTTGGCCACCTCGATGATCAACGCCTCCGGTCTCGCGTGCTGCAATGCCGCCAGCGGAGCCAGCCGATCACACACGATGACGTCGGCTTCCCTGACCGCCTCCAGACCTGCGACGGTCAGTAGACCAAGATCTCCCGGTCCGCCACCGACCAAGATCACAGTGCCAGCACCGGTTGGCGTCTCGATCGTCGCTGGCGATGGCGAAACCGCCGGTACACCATGATCACGAGCTGCCGCCGCGATGGCCTGGTCACGCTCCGCGGCACCCGTAGCAGGAACAACCAGCACTACGCCACGGAAGTCATCGGGCGCCGGCGGCCGTCGGCGGATGATCAACAATTCGCGAGCAGCAAGATCGGCAACCGTCGCCCCGATCTCCGGCGCGACCACCGTCACTGCTGCGCCGGAGTCCAGCAGTCGCCGGATAGCTGACAGGGCGGCGGAGCCTCCGCCGCAGACCAGCACCGGCAGACCGTTCAGCTCAAGGCTGGCGGTGAAGCCTGAAGGCGGCTGTTTCTGCATGGCGGCGCGAGGCTATCACTGGACTCATCTGCACTCTGCCGGGCAGCCCGCGTGCTCAAGCGCCGAGCGGAAGCGCTGCTGCCAGCCTCGGGCGCCACGGAGCATTAGGGGAGTGGCGAAGGCGCTCTCGTAGATCAACGTCAAGAGTGGGAGGATTGCCGATCCGGAGTCGCCGGCGAGTACTCCTACGCCAGGCGGGCCCGCACCTGTCCTTCCATGACCTGTTGCAGCAACATGACTGTCTCGTCATCGAGGTCGACGCCGAGCGTTCGAGCCTGAGCCGCGAGCTGCAGGGTGAGCCGCTCTGTTTCTGGCACGTTGCCGGCTGCGTGCTCGGTGCGGATCCGCACCGCGAGTAAGAGCTCGTCGCCCGGCGCGGCCACCAAAGCCCGAGACGCCGCCCAGCGAGCCCGTTCCAGGTCTCCAGCGAGCAGTGCGCGGTCGGCCAGCTCGACGCCGATGTCGCGTATGCACGAGATCATGTCGGTGCGCAGCTCCTCGGCCCAGTGCCACTGACCAGGCGCCGCGTCGGCGAGTGGAGCACCGCGTACCAGTTCGAGCGCAGCCTGCAGGCCAGCATCGCTAGCCCGGTTGACGCCGGTCGCGGTGAGGATCTGCAGCCGCTGCCAGTCTGAACTCACGGCGGGAAGCAAGGTGATTCGTCCCGTATAGGCGTCTGGTAGGTAGGCCTCCCCGTCCGGGCTGCTACCAAGCCAGCTCCGCAGCCGGCTCATGTTGGAACGTCGAGTGCCCTCAGCGACGGCCAGCGCGGCAACCATCGCCTGGGCGGTCCTGCCGGGATTCTCAAGCAGCCATGCGCAGTACTCCAGGCATTGCTTGGCTGCGCGCGGTGGGACGGTGCCGGTTGCGCCGAGCAGCTCAATCGGCCCTAATAGCTGGAGGGTTGGATGGTGGACCGTCCGGCCCGCCTCCATCGCTGCCTCCATGATCAAGGCCCTTTCTGCTGTGTCTGCTGTCCCCCACGTCGATCGGCTGTCCAGGTAGGTGACGTTGTCGGGTGGCGGCTCCGGCTGCACCTCGACCTCGGTCCACCAAGGTGCCGGAGTCGTATCTTCGCTACCGGTCGTTTCGATCAGATCAACGACCGCCGTCAGCTCGGTGGACTCCAATAGTTGCGGCGAGAGCGAGAGGCCCACTGGCTCCAGCACGACCCGTCGTTCGGTTGAAGACGCATCTCCATGCAGCGACCAGGCTGCGCCCGAAGTCGGTCCGATGACGACGGCAGCAGTTGTCACGTTGGGCTGCCCAGGGTGAGTGTGCTGAGCCGCTCCCGCTGCTCATCGGTAAGGTGCCGGTCCACCAGAACCACCTCGGGAGCCCACGGATCGGCGAGGTCCGGATCAATACGGTGCTGACTCAGCACTTCGTACCGACGATGTTCGCGTTGGATGGCGGCGCGCTGCTCCAGCCGGTCGAGCAGCCCGTCACAGTCGTCGGTGTGGATGACATTGTGCTTGCCCAGCGCTTCTGGTAGCCGCCGATCATCGCTCACCATGGTGATGATCATTTCGTCGGCCCATGGCGAGAAGGAAAGTTCGACGATCATGGCGGCGAGCAGATCCGACGTGGCGAAGCCTGAGTCGGTCTGAAGCTCCAAGAGACCAAATGCTTCAAGATCACCAAGCACCAGCCGATCATGATCGTCGCGACCCAGCGTGACCAACGCGGGCCAGGGGCGAGCCGCCTCACTCAATCCCGGAACTGACTTGAGATAGTCGACGTCGGCTTGGTCGAGAAACCAGGACCGCCCGCGGACCGTGAAACCGACCGGGGCGCTCGGACACGGCTCACTCATGCGCAGCTCGATCTCCGTCTCGCCGACCAATGCCAACTGGAGCGGCGGTGGTGCGATGCCGGCGTTCCTGCAGTGCGCGGCAATCGCCCGCATGCCACGATCAAGCGTCCGCAAACTCAACGGCCGTTGTCGCTGACCGAGCCCCACCTCGACGGCGCTGGCCGGTGCTGGGGGATGAACGATCCGTCGGCCCTGTGGCCTGGCCTGCAGCTGCAGACGACGCCGCCACGCCAGTCCGCTGATCACTCCGGCTGCCAAGAGACCTCCGACACCTGCCAGCAAGACCGCCGAATTGTCAGCCGTCGGAGCCGTACTCGTCGGCACCTCCGGCACACTCTCCACAGGAGTCGGCGGTCGAGCTGGTGCAGCTGATGGCTCGACCGGCGGCGCAGCTCGGTCCTCGTGCTCGGGTGCCACTTCGCCCGGACGGTGTTGATCATGATGGCGGGATGTTGCCGTGGTTGCAGATTTCTGCTGCTTAGGCAGCATGAGATGGACGCCGACGGGTAGCTCGTCGGGGTCGCTGAGCTGGCCGCGGTTTGCGCGGAAGATCTCCATCCAGTGCGACGCCGACCCCAGTTCGCGCTCGGCAATCGAGGAAAGCGTGTCACCGCGACGCACGGTGATCATCCGCCGGCTCTCGTCGGATACGGCGGCATCCGCGTCGGGAATCTTGAGTCGCCAGCCGATCTGCAACCGGTCGGGCCCACCAGTCAGGATCTCTGGATTCGCTGCTGCGATCTTGCGCCAGTCCCGGCCATCTCCGTAGTACCGCTCTGCCAGACTCCACAGATCATCGCCTGCCCGCACCACGTGGTAATGACTGCTGTCCTTGACGTGTTCTGACCGGGGTGCGGCTGCCGTTGGCGGCGTCGTAGGCTCGGTCGGCTTCATGATCAGGTTTGGCGGCTCGGGTGTCGCCGCTATGACGACGGCCTGGCGATCGGGAGCCGGATCGGCCTGAACGGCCTGCGGCACCGAGATCATCGTGATCACCGAGACCAGCAAGCCGGCCGCGAATCGCTGCGGCGCATCGAGTCCGGGGAGGCGGATCCGGATCCGTTGCTGGGAAACGATCGCCACCAGCTCGCTGAGCACCGAAACAGCGAACACCAGCCACGCCAGCCAGCCGACAATCGAGATCAGTCCAACCAAGACTGTGCCGTCGACGGGCGTGAACAGCGCATGGAGCACTGCACTCCAGGTCAGCTCGCGCGGCAGCGGATTACCGCCGAGCAGGGCCAGGGCGATCGGAATGCCAGCGAGACCGAGCACCAGGAGGGCGAGTGACCCGAGACCGCGCATCAGTCGAGCCATCAACGGATCACTCGCTCAGCCATTCCCATCCCCTGCCTGTCCCCTTCATTCCGCGCTGCTCCCCACGACTCTTCCTCTACTCTTCCGAGTTCGCCGGTCGATGGGAACAGCCAGGTGTTGTCCGTTCGCCAAAGGTGTTGTCGGTTGCGGATCTTCGTCGCCGTACGCGTTGTGGAGACATCAGCCAGTCAGAATCCGAAGCATGGCGGCGACGAGAAAGATGAGGCCGAAGATCAGCGCCGGGAGCGTCATATAGATCGTCATGCCCTCGGCCGCCGCGCTCGCCTTGATGTGCTCCCGCGTTAGGTGGGCATCGCGGAGCTCGCGGACTCGAGCACGCAGCGTGCCGGACAGCGCTGCGCCGGTTTCGTCGAGCTGCATGATGTCGGCAATGTCGGCCAGCTCGGGAAGCTTGAGCTGATCAGACAGCCTGCGAAGCTCGGGGTACGGGGACTGCTGCTCGAGTTGGGAACGCTCCAGTGCTGTGCGGATCTGGACGAAGAGCGGAGCGTCACTGAGCGCGGCAGCGTTCTGCAGCGCCTGGGTGGCCGAGGCGTTGGTCAGTCGCTCCAAGGTCACAAGATCGATGTAAACCAGCAGCGTCTCGGAGGCTCCCGTTCGGACACGTGCCGCTGTTCGCCTCAGCAGCAGATCAGGCACGAAGAAGCCGATCACTCCACCAATAGCAACGGCGACTACAGGGATCACGCTGAGATGACCGGTGAGGTACGCGAACGCGGCGCCGGCCAATCCTGGGAGCAGCGCGCCGACGATCGCCATCACGGCTTTGTCGGCATAGAACTCCGCGATGGACTTGTCCTGCAGCCGTAACGCCCGACGTTGCCCATGGGATAGCGGGATCGGCGCAACGCGGTACAGCAAGGCGCCGAGCCGTTCGGATTGACTGCTGACCGGACCAACATCGCTTGACGGTTGCGGCTGCCGCGCCGTCGGCGCCGATCCGCTCCACGGCTGCCTCCAGCCGCGGAGTAAATCGCGCAAAGGCGATCACCAGGCAGCTCAGCCCTCCGGCGAGCAGCATGCCGGAGAGCAGCACCAGGCTGATGATCATCGGTGTTGTCCGATGAGTATGCGGGGTCGCGTTGGCTGTTGCGCCTTGCGTCGCATCAAGAGCAGCGAGCCAACGTAGCTGATCAACAGCACCGATAGCAGCGCCTGACCCAGAGGTGTCCGGTACGGCGCAAAGAACGCTGGCGATGCGGCGAAGACCAGAACCAGAGTGGACAGCGAGATGATCGTCACCTGCCGGACCACGACGTACGGCTTGGATCGCTCGACTTCCACAGCTCGTCGGCCCTTCAGCTGCGCCTGAATCGAGTCGGCCAGGGCTTGCAAGGTGACAGAAGCCCCGTTCGCGCCGCGGCTCGACGCCAAGATCAACGCGGCGACGACACCGTCGGCATCGGGCGAGTCAATCGCGTCGGCGAACCGCATCAGTGCATCGCGGGTCTCCCAACGGTTGTTCAGCCGGGCGACCAGCAGGCTGATCTCATCGGCGATCAGTGGTGGCGCGGTACGACGTGAGATCCGGATCGCATCGGTGATCGACTTTCCAGTAGCCAGTGTCGCCGCCAGCGAGCGTACCCAGCGATCGAGCGCCTCCAGCAGCTCGATGTCACGTTGCTTGGGGAGGATCAGCAGGTAGGGCAGGCCGAGGGCGAGTGCGGGCAGGATGACGATCAAGATCAGCCATCCGGTGAGCATGGCGACGACAAAGCCCGTGATCAGGCTGCCGAGCAAGATCAAGTCGCGGCGTCGTCCCGCTTGGCCGGCTGGCCGCCTGGTGATCTTCGCCCACAGCTGGCCAGGAGATGGTCTTCGCGTACCGGCCACTCGCGTCTGTTGTCGCATTCCGTGCACGATTCCGAGTAGGCCGGCGGTGATCAACAAGCCTGCAGTGATTGCCAGCATCTCCATCACTGATGGCGCCTGACATCTCGGTTGGCAGGTGGCAGATCGCGGCGGAATGGCAGCAACTCAGCCTCGAAGTCGGCGTCGGGGAAGTAGCCCGCGGGTTGTCTGGCAGTCCCCATCGCGTTGTAAGTCAGATGGGTAACGGGACGGCCGTGCTCGATCGCGCGGGAGACCTGCCGGATCTCCGACACATAGCGCCGCCGCGTACCGCCCTTCCAGCTCTCGTCCACCAGCTTCACGAAGATGAAGAGGTGGATGTTGTGGGCGATCTGCCGGTAGGCCTCGTCAATCGTCAAGACGCCGCCCTGGGCAACTCGCGACGCGAGGCGGTCCATGGTCGATTCCGCCGAGTGGGAATGGGTCGTACTCAGTGTGCCCGTGCCCGCCTGCATCGCCTCGAACATCGCCGATGCCTCGCCACCGCGAACCTCGCCGACCACGAGGCGAGAGAGGTTCTGCCGCAAGGCCTCTGGCACCAGCTCGGAGATCGTGAAGTCGCCGACCCGACTGCCGCCAGACATCTCGCCGTGGCCGACGCGCGCCTGCAGCGCCAAGATGTTCTCCCGACCGGGCTGCAGGTGGGTCATCAGCTCGTAGTCGGTTTCCAGCGTGCCGAAGCGCTCGTTCAGCGGAATGGAATTGATCAAGGCACGCAACAGTGTGGTCTTGCCTGCGCCCTGATCGCCGGAGATCACCATCGACTTGCGGGCCAAGATCGCGGCATCGAGGAACTGCGCCACCTCGTACGGCATCAGGCCACCGTCGGCAAGATCAGCCAAAGACACATCGGTCAGGGTGTGCTGCCGGATCACGATGCTGGGTCGGTACGACAGGCCGAAAGCCATGGCGTGCAGCCGGAACCGCTCTCCGAGGGCGAGGGTCATCGTGGGATGGGTGTCGTCGAAGGGCCGGGACGGCTCGCTGTTCTGGGCCAAGAAGCGAACCGCCTCGATGAGCTCCGCGTCGCTGTCGGCCACCGGCGGCATCTGCCTCCGCCGCCCGTCGCCGTACTGGACGACGACCGAGTTCCAGCCATGAATCTCGATGTTCTCCACGTCCGGCATCTCCAGCAGTGGCTGCAGCCGGCCGTAGCCGAAGACCGCATCCTCGACTGCAGTGACGTAGGCCTCCTCCTGAGCCGGCGACCAGAGCTCGGCGCCGCTGCGATGCAGGGAACGAACGTGATCACCGACGACTCGCCGGATGATCGAACGGCCGAGCAGCAGCCGGTCTTCGTCGGCGAGCGGCCGGCCGGTGGACTGGGCGTGCTCTGTGGCCTCATCGGTGATGATCTCGGATGCGCGGCGGCGAAGATCAACAACCTGAGTCCAGTCAAGATCGCTGCGAGGCAGGCTGGCGCGGCTGGAGCGCAACTCAGCGGCGCTATAGACCCCGAATGGTTCGCCGTCTGGGTCGATAGCTGGGAGCGGTGCCGACAAGCTCCTCTTCGTATTCAGCGAGCATCGGAATGTCGGTCAGGGCTGCGGAATGCTCGGCGTGCTCATTCATGATCGGCCACCTACCAGTTCGGCTGATCGCTGCATCGTGGTCGACAACTCGAAAGACGCGTCGCGAATGCTGCGCATCAGCGGGGAGGAGTCGAATCGTCGGTGTCGCGGTCTTCCGTCAGAGAAGTGGATAGCAGTCTGCGGGTCGTGAGCAATACTCGTGATCACTGGGGCATCCAGGACTTTGGCGATCTCGCTGCGGCGGTACGGCTGCCCCTCGCCGACGACGATCAGGCCGAGATGTCCGCGATCCTTGGAATTGAGCCGCGGATGATCACGGAGCGCCGGCAGGTGAACACGGGCACTCATGACCGATCGGAGAGTCGCGTTCAGCACCACGGCAGTCAGGGCGCAGCGCTCCAACAGCGCTGGCGGTGGTCCGGCTTGACCAAGGCGACCGCAGTCGATGATCACGTCGATATCGACATCGGCCAGGCGGTCGAACGCCTCGGCCAAGTCTTCCCACACCCCACCGAAATGGCTTGCACTGCTCGGCTTGCTGAAGCCAGGCAGGAACAGCCGACGGGTGTCCTGCTCCTCCGACAGCGGCAGCGTTTGATCAAGAACCGCTTCGCGCAGTGGGCGACGATCACGGTGCGCCTCCGCTACGCGTAGCAGGCCTTTGCCGCCGGGCGATCGGCCGCCGAGATAGCCCGCCAGGATGGCCTGATGGGCTCCGGGATCGCAGTCCGCGAGCAAAATCGGCCGCGGCCAGGTAAGTGCAAGACCGACGGCCAAGGTGGTGACGCCAGGTGATCCACCCGCCGATGTCAGTAGCAGTATCGCCATATCTTGATCACCTGCCCGCGTCGCGTACCAAGGCAACTCGATCTTGAGCGGCCAGCATGGCGATCGTTGGTGCGGCCGCCGCGTCGACATCGACATTGACCAAGATCGACGTACCGTCGGCAGCTGGCGCTTGGTCAATGACGCTACCGACGAAAATGCTCCCTGCCAGCTTGTCGCTGGTGGAACTGTCGGCCGCAGCCGGCATGGCGATGAGGCGTACGCGCGAGGACGGCAGCAACAGACTGCCTGGCGCTCGGCCCTGTGCAAGCTTCAGCCCCACGATCGCTCGGCCCTCGGCCGGGGTTGCCACGTCCGCGACTGCTGTCGAGACGATGGCTGAACCTTCCACAAGATCGAATGCGGCTCGCTTGCCCACCAGATCCTGGAGTTGAGCCGCAGGAATTGCGTGCGGCAGCGAGCCGTCGCGCACAGTGATCGTTGCTAAGTCGGCTTGCTCGATCGTCTCGCCCCGGTAGACCGTGTGAGCTGCCGCGACGACAGCTGTCTCGGTGGCGACCCGCGGCGTAGATCATGTACGAGAGCAGGCCGCCCAAGCAGAGCGCGACGATGCCGAGCGCGATCCACTTTGGGTTACGTCGGGCCGGCAAGCGAGGTGGCTGCGGCGTGGCAGCTGAACTGCCCGACTGCACCGTCGGCCGCTTCGGAGCATTCCCGGCGAGACGTTTCTCGCGAGGCTCGATGTCGATGGTCATTCGCTTCTTCCCAGAGTCGTACGGGTTTGCATGATCATCGGGATGCTCCGGTGGGCACGATGTTGGCGCGCGCCGAGCCTTGTCCGCTGACCGAGCCGATGCCGATGACTGAGAGAAAGATCGTTGGCACCTCGGCACTGGTAGTGATCGTGACGAAACCATTGGCGATGGCGACCGTGCCTTTGATCCCTGGCTGGCCAGCAAGATAGGCCTTTGCAGCAAGCACGGCGGCACTCGCGGGGTCTGCGCCGCCCAGCTGTTGTGTCGCCGCCGCATTGCCGGCGGCTCGGCTGGCCCCAGCGGCGGCCGACTCGGCCCGGCTGGTGGCTGCGACCTTCTGGCCGCCGTCGATCACCAGACCGGTCGTCATGATCAACGCACCCATGATCAGCAGCACGAAGAGGCTGATCGACTGGCCGCGCTCATCGCAGGCATCGGCCGTCCTGTGCTTCATGATCAGTCTTCTGATGCTCATCGGCTGCGATAGGTGTCGAGGGCGGCGGATCCCTGGCCGGTCAGCTGGATGGAGCCAGGCCAGCCGGGAAGGACGATGTCGGAGAAGTCCACCCTGCAGATGACCGTCGAGCTGACGGTGGAGGGCGTTCCCGCGGGAACGCTGAAGGCGGCAGTGTTGATCGAGACCGACGTCGAGCGGCAGCGGAGTCCCGCTGTCGCGAGCGATTGCGATCCTGCCTCCTGTCCGGCGCTCGCCGCAGCGTACGCGGATCGCGACAGTGATGCGGCACGAGCAGCGGTCTGAGCCGCTTCGTTGACCGTCGTGCGGGCAAACCACAAACGACCGCCGGCGACCAGTAGCCCGACAACCAATAGCAGGGCGGGCACCAGCAATGTGAGCTCGACAGTCGCCGCGCCCCGCTGGTTAGGTGCAATGCCTGGTGAACTGATGATCATGGCTGAGTGACCCGTTCCAGCGGCGCTGTGGCAGTCTCCGTGATCCGGCCAAGACCAAGATCGAAGATCATCGGAGCGTTTCCCGAGACGTCGGCGCTAGCTGATGTAGCGGTCCGCTGGACGCGTACCGAGATGTTCTCCAGACCACCGGAGCTGGCAATGGTTTCGGCCAGGTGTTGAGCGTCGGTCGCCGTGCCGTAGCTGCCGCGGGCAGCGTCGACTGCCGCTGTCGCTGCTCGTTGTGCGACGTTCCGGCCATGCAGGAAGATGCCGGCCTGGATGATCCCGAGGGTGAGAAGCATCAGAAGAGGCCAGAGAATCGCCCACTGCACGCTTTCGCTGAGGCCGCGCTCATCGCGGGCCATGACGCGCACGGGTCAGATCTTGGGGAGCTTGGCGCGGACGTAGACCGTGATCAACGTGATCACGATCCCGGCCACTGTGACGGCACCGGCGAGCAAGATCGCATTCTCCGCCGACTGGCTGAGGCCACGTTCGTTGCGTAACTGCGGATTCTTGAGCAGGACGAATAGTCCCACCATGACGGCGGCGTAGTGCTGAACCTTCACGGACTTCCTTTCGGGGGGCAGGCTTCATGATCATGAAGCCCTAAGGGGAACTGCGTGACCGCGAGGGGCATCTTCTCGCGGCTGGTCTGAAATGATCATCGAACGAGCACCTGGAGCTCTCCGACCGGAAGGTCGGTCGTGTCGACCGCAGGAACGTTGATCACGCCCGACTGGCCGTTACTCGTCCAGGTGACAGCCCAGTTGGCGATGGCCGCCACTGCGTACTTATCGTCCGGCAACGAAGGCTTGGCGTAGGAGTAGCCGCAGGTGGGAGATTTGGCGCCCGGCTGCACGGACTTGGTCCAGGGCTGGCCAGCACCCGCGCAGGTGACCGAGTGCCCGTCGCCCATTCGGAACGTCAGGCTGCTCACCTCGGCATCGAGCGAGACGGAGAGGCCGGCAACGGAGTCTGAGATCGGGCCAACATGGGTAGGCCCATCTGCCCAAAGCCACAACGGGTAGCCGACGGCCGCCATATTCCATGGGTTGAGGTCTGGCGACGGGCCGATGCCGGGCGCGATGGTGGGAAGTTGGAGGCGAGCTACGGCAATTGCCGCTGCTTGGCCGGCCGTGATCGCCGGGTTTCCTGGCCCGGAGAAGTTGTTGGTGCTAAACATCGGAGCCGTTGGTGCAGCAGGTCTGTTGCCGCAGCCACCGGGGTTGGTGCTCGGATTGAAAGTCACCACGCATCGGTTGTAAGTGGTCAGCTGGCGGATGTAAGCGGCGTGTGCTGCGGAGAACTTCTTGCGCGCTGTCGCAATCGCTCGTTCGCTGCATCTCTGACTGCGTCGGCCTCGCGTCGGTGGGCACTCGCCGTCTCGCGCGCTCTAGCCTTGTCTTGGCCTGACGCTCTTGCCGATCAATGACGCAGCATGGCACGCAGGCAGCCTTTCTGGTGCTCGGCACCGGCTCTGCTGACGCAGCACTGGCAGCAGCGAGAAGCCGATTGCCAGACAGATGGCGAACGGCACTCAGGCCGTCAGGCGGCGCACGGCTGTCCCTCGAACGACTCTGACCATCGTGTGATGCGACCGTCGGCACCTTCCAGTCGACCAGCACTTGCATCGACGGTGAGATCCTGCACGTAGTCGCGCGATCTCCTTGGGCGTCACGTCTTGCCCGCCTTGTCTATGAACCGGACGACCTGAGCTGTCTTCGCAAGCTAATCAGCCGAACTCGTTCGTCCTGCCATCCATTCCGAACGACGCCGAGGATCTTGGTAGTTCCGCTTGCAGCGCCAATGCCTGTCTCGTGATATCGACGCAGCGACTTCAGGACAGAGATCCAAGATAGGCGCCAGTTGCAGTTGCTTTGAGCGCCGGAGTCGCCTTCGCGCACTCACCAAGCTCGCCTAGAGCCGATCCTGCTCCGCATGTGCTGGCTCGATAGGCCTTCTCGGCAGCCTCGTAGTCGAGTCTCATTTGGCGCTCGATCTGAGATTCGGTGGGCGTGGTGGAGACTGGAGTCGGAGATGGAGTGGCGCCCGGAGCTGGCTCGGATGTACAGGCGGCAGTGAGCGCGCAGCATGCGACCGCCGCTCCGACGCTCACGAGGCCTCGTCTGAGGGCCACCCGATCTCCTCAGGTCGAAAGCCACGACAATCGCAGACCCCCCGCAAATAGTCGATGCGCAGTTCACTAGGTGGGACAGACGGTGCCAGTGCTTGCGACAGTCGGGTCAACGCACAGCAGAGTCGAGCCGGATCGGAACTACGCGAGCTGAATGTTCGGTACGCCGAGGGCCTCGGGTCCGTGGAGTTGCTCATCGATCGCCTCCGACGTCGTCTGTCGGTGGTCAATCTGCCAATCAGGTGTTGTCCAACGTGTTGTCCGACCCGGCCGAGATGTTGTCCGCTTCGCCGTTGTGTTGTCCGTCTTTCCGGCGATCAAGAGACGCTGGCGCTAGGCCGCTTGTTGATCTTGGTCTTCGCCGGGCTTGGGGAGTTTGATGGTGAAGAGGGCTTGGACGCAGGCGTGCAGGTCGAAGGGTTCGCCGGTCCAGCGGGGTCGGATGGTGCGGGCATCGGGATGATGGAAGCTGTCCACCTCGGCTAGTTGATCTTGCTCGGCGGTCTGCTGTTGGGCGCGGCGGCGGGCGAAGTCGAGATGCCGGGCTAGGTTCTCGTCGCTGACCCAGCTGTCGCAGGGCTGCCCATCAGGTTTGGTGAACAGCCAACCATCGGGTTCGTTGATGATCGAGATGCCGCCTTCATGGACGGCGGTGTGATGCCATTGGCATAGCAAGATCAAATTCTCCAGGTCGGTGCGGCCGCCCAGGATCCAGGGAATCAGGTGATGGGCTTTCAGATGCCGGGTTTGGTGGCAGCCCGGGTATTGGCACATGCCGTGGTCCCGGATCATCAGCGCCCGCCGTTGCGCTGTGCTGACCAATCGCTTGGTGCGCCCGAGGGCGAGCACACTGCCATGCTTGTCCACCACGGCACCGAGCACCGGGTTGTCGCAGGCCAACTTCTGGGCGGTGGCCGTCTCGATCGAACCCACATTCTCGATGTGGCAGACGGCCTCAGCAGGCTGAGACGTTCCCGCGGGAACGCCTCCGATGCAAGCCCCATCAGTGGATTGGGCTTCGACCGGCTCAGCCCGCAGCACCGCAGGCTCCTGGCTTCCGGCGGGAACGCGTCCCAGGTTGTCTGCCGAGACGTGCACCACCACCAGGGTGCGGTCCTCCCCAGACCGATCCTGCGGAGCCGTGTTCAAGAACACCCGGGCCACATCCAACAAAGCATCAGCCTTGCTGTAGGCCCCGACACCCGGCGCAGGCTCACAGCAATCGCCCGCCGGATCCGGTTTCGGCGGTGGCGGCCCGAACTGATCCCTCGCGGCATCCATGGCTGCGATCAGCACAGCGGCTTCCTCTTTGGGGAGCCGGGCCCGGACATCGATCATGCCGTCCTCTCGCTCATGCCAGGTCACGGAGCGTTTGTTCTGTTGTGGGATGCGCATGCCATCAGCGCTGCGGAACCCAGAGATCATCTTCGCCAGCTGCGCGGCGGTGGCGGTCAACGCCAACCCGGCCAACCGAGCCTCATCGACCACATCAACCACCCGGGTCACCTCGCGGACCTTGGAGTAGGACAGCCGGCCTTCGCGAAGCAATCCCGCGATGGTCGGCATCCGGCGCAATGCCCTAGCGACCCGGACATGCTCCCGTGCCACCCCCGGCGTCATCGCACACGACCACGACAGCCAATGCGCCAACGACTTGAACCCGGTCCAATGCTTCATGCCGCCGATCGCGTCGAACTCACCCACCAACTCCAACAACACCGAGGCTGGATCGAGCCGTCTCGGCGGCCGCAGCGCAGATCCGACCAGCCAACCCATCGGCGTCCGTCTTGTGCTGCTGAAAGGCGAGCTGCTCCGGAGTCGGCCCGTCATGGATCGGGATCGCCTCACCCGCATAACGCCCCGGTACCACCCCTGGTCCGTCATGAATCTTGCTGCTCACCATCCCTGCCCTCCCCCGAGAAACCTGCCCTGACAAGGACGAACGTACCGACCAGCACTGACAATTCTCGGACTGAGCGAGCAGCCAAGAGACGTTCCCGCGGGAACGTTTCGAATCTTCTGATCGAACCAAGGTCCTGTCACCTTGACTCGCTAATGCGTAAGTAATAACTTACGCATTGTGTCTACTCGATCCGCCGACCCGTGGGCTGCGCTCGGTGATCCCACCCGACGCGGCATTCTTGCGAGGCTCATCGAGCAGCCGCGGTCGGTCACGGCACTGGCTCAGGGGCTACCGGTCAGTCGGCCCGCAGTTTCCCAACACCTCCGCATCCTGAAGGACGCCGATCTGGTTCACGTGCGTGTGCTCGGCCGCGAGCATGTCTACGTAGCCAAGTCCGATGGTTTTGCCCGGCTCCGCGTTGAGCTGGACGCGTTCTGGAGCCAGGCGCTCGCTAATTTCAAGATCATCGCCGAGGAAGAGAACGACAAGGAAATCGAGGATCTGCAATGACAATCACACCGCAGACGACCGCGGTCACAACTGAGACCGTGGTCGAGGTATCGATCGAGCGCGCTTTCCGCGTCTTCACTGAGGATTTTGATCGGATCAAGCCGCGGGACCATAACCTGCTTGATGTCGAGATCGAGGAGACGGTATTCGAGACCCACGCAGGCGGCAACATCTACGACCGAGGCGTGGATGGCAGCGAGTGCCGCTGGGCCCGAGTGCTCGCCTTCGAGGCCCCGCACAGACTCCTCTTCAGCTGGGACATCAGCCCGCAGTGGCAACTGGAAACAGACCCAGCACGCACCAGCGAGGTCGAGGTCCGGTTTACCGAGCTGGGTCCTAGCCGAACTCGAGTCGCGCTCGAGCACCGCCACCTCGACCGCCACGGTGTGGGCTGGGAAGCTGCGCGCGATGGCGTTGGCGGCGATGGCGGATGGCTGCTCTACCTGAGCCGGTTCGCGGAGGTCGCCGCAGAATCGCGAGGCGCGACGGCCCGCCGGTAGATGTCAGGTTCTCAGGGAGGTGGCACCGACCTGCGAATCATCAGAATTCGACAATGCGGATCTCGATCTACGCTGCGCGATGACTATTCCGGCGAGAAGCATTGCCAGTGCGACACCGAGTCCGATGAGGAGCAGTGTCGTCCCCAGTCCGCCATTCAGGTTGAGATCGTGGCTGAATATCGGGATCGCGAAGTCCGGGCGAATATGGTGCATCGCTAACCAGTCGACAAGCATGGGATTGAGATCGCCCGCATAAGAGCAGACGAAATCCAACTGGATATAGTGAACCCCCATAATCACGCCCGCCGCTATCGGCACCATCATGAGCAAGCGGAAAGCCCATCGCAACTCGGCGAAGAGAAATGCGACAGCCGGAAGGGTGGCAAAAACGAAAGGCATCAGGTAGCGCCCGCCGGCCGGAGCACAGCCGCCGGCCCAATCGGCGAACGTTGATTGCAGCAGCAATGACGGAGCCAGCACCACGAGAGTGACCAGAGCCGAGCGACGGTCACGCTGCCACCACAGCGGTAGACCGACCAAGATCAACAGGTATCCCGGATTGTTGGGCAGAATGCCACGGGAGGTATCAAAGAGATTGGCGATGATCGACTTCCCGGGCGGAAAGTGGAAGAGCAGACCGTTGCTGAACGGCGCAGTGAACACCCAGGTGTGGTACCAGGCATGGATTGCGACGGCGTAGCCGGCAACCAGCAGACCGGCAGGCAGCAGCAGGCAGGCCAGCGCTTTCCGCGAACGGCCGTTGCGCCACCAGTGCCACAGCCCGAGCGCCAAGAGCGTGACCGACATCAGGCCGGTCTTCACGTGGAGGTATGGCGCGAAGCCGGCCAACGCACTCAAGATCGCCATCGGAAGCAAGCTGTGGGGCTTACGGCGCAGTCGTTCCAGACACAACAAACTGCCAACCAGGATTGCGGCCGTCAGCACGTCCGGATAAATGCTGCTGGCCAAACCCAAATATGACATCGATCCCAGCAGCGTAATCGCCGCAACCAATGCAGCGCCGTTATGGCGTACGAGCTGCAGCGCGTAAAGATAAACCAGAACGACCCCAAGCGCCTGCAAAATCACCATCCCGATCTGCAAGGCATACAACGCCGGGATATGAAGCGCCTCTCCGGCGAGCAGGAAAGGGGCGAGCAGTAAAGGTAGGCCGAAACTGTGATAGGTATACCAGGCCGGGCTATCCGGCGAGAAGTATTGCGCATTGAGATGAAAATCAAGCGGTTCGGCGGAAAAGATACCGATGTAGTCGCCTGAGGTGTAACTGGGTTTGACATTAAAGCTGCCGCGATTCACCAGACTGCTGGTCATGATCGCGTAGTGCGGCCCATCCCCCTTTGGCCAGCGATGGGTTTGGTGCAACACCCATAAGCCGACCACGCAGCTCACCACGAACAACGAGGCGGCGGTGATCCAGGTGCGCGCATGAGACCGCACGGGCGCGAGGCTAGCAGCCATGATGTGGAGGTGACGACTTCTCCGATCCGTACGCGGGGTCAGATCCGTCGCTGGCGGCAATATCTCGCCGATGAGCGCTCTGAGGCCGCCGGCTACCGCAGGCTGGCCGAGCGGCGCACCGGCGAGGAGCGCGAGATCCTGCTAGCGCTGGCCGACGCCGAAAAGCGGCATGAGTCGCACTGGCTGGAGCTGCTCGGCGACGACGTCGGCGCACCACGCCGCAGCAGCGTGCGTACCCGGCTGCTGGTCTTCCTGGCCGCGCATTTCGGCAGCGTCTTCGTGCTCGCCCTGATGCAACGTGCCGAAGGCCGATCACCGTATGACACCGACCCGCACGCCACTGACCAGATGGCGGCCGATGAGCGCATTCACGGCGAAGTGCTGCGTGGTCTTGCTGCCCGGGGCCGCGAACGACTGTCCGGGACGTTCCGGGCCGCCGTCTTCGGCGCCAATGACGGCCTCGTCAGCAACCTCGCCCTAGTCCTCGGCATCGGGGCCACCGGCGTGGATGCTCAAACGATCTTGTTCACCGGGCTGGCGGGGCTCTTGGCGGGGGCGCTGTCGATGGGTGCCGGAGAGTACGTCTCGGTCCGCTCGCAGCGCGAGCTGCTGCAATCGACTCAGCCCGACCCGGAATCGCAGTCGGCGCTGCCCCATCTTGACGTGGATGCCAATGAGCTCGCGCTGGTCTACCGGGCTCGCGGGATGCAGGCCCCAGAGGCCGAGGAGCATGCCCGTACGGTGCTGGCCACGCTGCACCTGGACGCGGTCGCACCGGAAACGGCCGGCGTGGACCCGCACGAGGCAGTCGGTTCCGCATGGAACGCCGCCATCTCCAGCTTCTGCTTCTTCGCCTCCGGTGCCCTGATTCCGGTGTTGCCGTACCTGTTCGGCGCCTCCGGCCTGACCGCAGTGATCATCGCCGCGGCGCTGGTGGGCATCGCATTGCTGGGCACCGGCGCGATTGTGGGCATTCTGTCCGGCGCGTCGCCGCTGAAGCGAGCACTACGTCAACTTGGCATCGGGTACGGCGCCGCAGCGGCCACCTATCTACTGGGTCGCGCGTTCGGTGCCACCCTGGGCTGATGACGCCGAAGGATGTGACGAGTTGATCTCGGCGTCGACTGCAGCCTTGCCGAAGATCACATCGGCCACCATGGCGGCGGCTCCGGTGATGCCGGCGCGGTCGCCGAGCGCGCTGGGCGCGATGGTGAGCCGGGCGATGGCGAGCGGCTGGGTGCGGGCCAGCAGCGTGTCGCGTACGCCAAGCATGAACCGCTCGTGAGCGTGTACGACGTCACCGCCGATCACCACAATGTCGGGATTGAGCAGACTGACAGCCGTCGACAACACATCGCCCAGGGCCCGACCCGCAGCGGTCACGACCCGTACGGCATCGGGGTTTCCAGCGCGTACCAGTTGGACAACATCACGCATGGTGGACGGCTCGAGACCGAGACGACGTAGATCGCGGACCATCGCACGTCCGCTGGCAATGGCTGCGAGGCACCCGCGAGCACCACAACTGCTGCAGGTCTCCTCCACCCCGGTGATCTTGGCGTGCCCAATATCGCCCTCGGCCGAATCCGTGCCCCGCAGCAGCTCACCGTCGATGATCACCGATGCCCCGATGCCGGTGCCGACCTTGATGAAGAGCACCTGATGGGCGTCCGGGTAGACCCGTCGCTGCTCCCCAAGACCCATCAGGTTCGCGTCGTTGTCCACCACCGCGGGTACTTGGAAGTAATCACTCAGATGATCTTGAACGGGATAGTTGTCCCAGCCCGGCATGCTGATCGAGCGAGCAATCCGGCCGGTGTGCCGGTTGACCGGACCTGGAACGCCGATTGCGGCACCGCGCAGGCTGGAGCGGGTACGCCCGGACCGCTTCAGCAGCTGATCAAGCTTGCGCGTCACCATGGCCAGTGCCGCCTCTGGCCCCCTGTCGATGTTGCTCTCGATCACGGACTCGACCAGCACGTCCCCCGCCGGAGTGCCAACTGCCAGACGGCCGTGGGTCGCGCCGAGGTCGGCCACCAGGATGGTTGTCAGATGATCATTGACGCGCAACCGGGTGGAGGGCCGGCCGCGGCCGTCGACGATGCTGCCGTCCTCGACCAGGTAGCCGGCCTCCAGCAGTGCGTCGATCCTGAAGGTCACCGTTGAGCGGGCCAGGCCAGTAACGCGTTGCAACTCCCCACGGGTGGCAACCTCGCCAGTCCGGAACAGCTGCAAGAGCTCACCGGCACTGTTGGGCCCTAACGACAACCCAGCCCCTCTTTCCTCGGCCAGCTGCGGCCTCAGCCTGTGCACAGCGTACGACCGTTATCGAATTTTGTCCTCCAAATTCTCATTTAAGTCTTGTCATCGATCCTAATTAGCTGATTTGATGAGCAAAGTGCGGTTGAGGCAGCCGCCAGGTCCCCGGGCGCTCGAGATGAGAGCCAGCCCGTTCAGTGAAGGAGAGCCCTGAATTGCCCAGATCACGTTTCCTGGCAGGTGTTGCTGTCACCGCCATGCTGGTCGCCGCGGGCTGCGGCGGCGGTGGAGGTGGAGGTAGCGACTCGGGCGGCGGCTCCGGCGGCGGCTCAGCAGCCGACAACACCATCACCGTCTGGACCACCGAAGACATCGCCGATCGGGTGGCGGCTCAGCAAAAGATCTTGGACGGCTGGGCCTCGAAGAACGGCGCCACGGTCAAGCTGGTTGCGATAGCCGAGGATCAGCTGACCACCGTGCTGACATCTGCGGCAGCGGCAAAAGAGCTGCCCGATGCCATTGCCGCTCTCTCACTCAACGGCATGAACCAGCTGCGCACTGACGACCTGGTCGACCCCGAGGCAGCGAAAGAGGTCGTTGACGGACTTGGGTGCTGACACGTTCTTCAAACGCACCCTGGAGTTGACCAGCGCCGATGGCGAGCAGATCGCCGTGCCGAGTGATGGCTTCGCCAATCTGCTCTTCTACCGGAAGGACCTCTTCCAGGCCGCTGGCTTGCCAGAGCCGAAGACCTACGCCGACATCCAGAGTGCGGCCGAGAAGCTGAAGAAGGGCAAGACAGCCGGCATCGTTGCCGCAACCGCACCCGCGGACTCCTTTACCCAGCAGACCTTTGAGTATATGGCGGTCGCCAACGGGTGCCAGCTTGTCGACAGTGGCGGCAAGATCACGCTGAACAGCCCGCAGTGCCAGGAGACGTTCAACTTCTACGCCAACCTGATCAAGAAGACATCGGTGCCTGGCAACCAGGACGCCGACACCACCAGGGCCACCTACTTTGCCGGAAATGCCGCCATGGTGATCTGGTCGTCCTTCTTGCTCGACGAGCTCGCAGGCCTCCGCAAGGATGCGCTGCCCACCTGCCCGCAGTGCAAGAAGCGACCCGCAGTGGCTTGCCAAGAACACCGGCATCCTCACTGACGTTGCAAGGCCCGAGCTCTCCCAACCCGGTCGCCTGGGGCGAGGTCGTGTCCTGGAACATCCTGAAGGACGCCAACCCGAAGACGAAGGATCTCGTCAAGTACATGATGAGTGACGGCTACATGGACTGGCTGGCGATCGCTCCTGAAGGGAAGATCCCCGCTCGGTCCGGCACCTCGTCCAATCCGAAGGAATATGCCGATGGCTGGATCAAGCTCAGCGCCGGCGTTGACAAGAAGGAACCGCTGACAGATATCTACCCGGCCGAGGTCCTCACCACGATCGCCTCAAGTTCGGCAAACTTCGATCGGTGGGGCATCCCGCAAGGGCAGGGCGAGTTGGCAGCCGCCGTCGCCGGACAGTACGTGGTTCCCCAGGCTTTAGCCAAGATGCTCAACTCCGGCGCGAGCGCAGCCGACGCCGCGAACGAAGCACAGAAGAGCGCGGAACAGATCCAGAAGGATCTCGGCGGCTAGTCGCCGCAGCCGATTTCGTGGACCCGGGACCCCCGACCCGGGTCCACGCAATTTCACCTTCAGCTGCCAGCCCGGCGCGCCGGGACGTACGAACATCAAGGAGCACCGTGTCCACAGCGGTAACCGAAAAGCAAAAACCCCCAACCAAGCCGGACACGAACAAGAAGCGCGTGACGCTCACCCAGCGGGACGCACGCCTCGGTCTGACGCTGATGTCGCCAACGCTCGTCGTCGTGCTGCTGATCGTGATCTTCCCGCTGCTGTGGTCGATCTTGCTCTCCTTTCAGCGGATGCGCCTGATCCAGATTGGTCGGGCCGACTTCTTCGAGCCGCTCACGCTGGTCAACTACCAGAGAGTGCTGACCTCGAGCACCTTCTGGTCGAGCCTGTTGATCACCTTCGTCTACACCTTCGGCTCGGTGATTCTGGTCATCTTCCTCGGCGTGCTTGCCGCCATGGCCCTCCGTCAGCCGTTCCGCGGCCGGACCTTTGTCCGCGCCGCGTATCTGCTGCCCTACGTAGCGCCCGTGGTCGCGGTGACCTTCATCTGGCGCACGATGCTCAACCCACAGTTCGGGATCGTCAATGTGATCGGTCAGAAGGTCCTCGGGTGGGATGAGCCGATTCCCTTCCTTTCTCAGGCAGTCGGAACGTGGAATCTCTTCGGGCTGGAGATCCCGGTACCCACGGCGCTGCTGACCACCATCGTGTTCGAAGGATGGCGCTACTTCCCCTTTGCGTTCCTGTTTCTGATGGCGCGGCTGGCGGCCATGTCTGACGAGCCCGAAGAGGCCGCGCTGGTCGACGGAGCCACGCCCTGGCAATCATTCCGGTTCATCGTGCTACCGCAACTCATGCCGATCATCGGCTTGCTCGCCGTGCTGCGCACCATCTGGACCTTCAACGAGTTCGACGACATCTTCCTGCTGACCGGCGGTGCCGCAGGAACCGGTGTGGCAAGTGTGCAGATCTACAACTACCTGACGGTGCAGCGCAATGTGGGCGCGGCAGCCGCGCAGTCGGTGATCATGGCTTTGGTGCTGATCGTGATGCTCGGCTTCTATCTGCTGATCCTGCGCAGGAGAGGAGAGCGGGTATGACCACCGAGCATTGTCACTCCGCCCAGTCAGGTCGCCGCTCCACCGGAGCCACGCCGGATGGCTCATGGCACCCGGCACCGGGTACAGAGCCGGGTTTTCAGGATCGGTCGCTGGGTCGTGATCATTGCGTTCCTGATCGCAGTGCTGGTGCCGTTCTACTACATGCTGCTGCTGTCGGTGAAGCCGATCGAGTCATTGCTGGAAAATCCGGCGTCCATGATCGTCAAGCCGTCAGAGTTCACGCTGCAGACCTACGTCAACGTGTTGTCCTCACCGGCTTCCGGAGGACAGGGCTTCGGCCGCTTCATGGCCAACAGCGCGCTCGTCGCCTTCTCGTCAGTGGTGCTAGCACTGCTCATCGGGATCCCTGGTGCGTACGCCATCGCCCGTTTGCCGTTCATCGGCCGGCGCTACATCAGTGGCGTCTTCCTGGCCGCCTATCTCTTCCCGGCGATCCTGATGGCCATCCCGCTGTTCGTCGGGTTCACCCGAATCGGACTACGCGGCTCCCTTGTCGGACTGGTCATCGTGTACACCGCACAGACGGTGCCGGTGGCGATCTACATGCTGCGCAACTACTTCGAGACAGTGCCAGAGGCCATCGAGGAGGCCGGTCTGGTGGATGGTCTCAGCCGGATGGGCGTGCTACGTCAGATCAGCTTGAAGCTGGCCCTGCCGTCGATCATGTCCACCGGCCTGTTCGTGTTCATGATCGCCTGGAACGAGTTCTTGTTTGCGCTGCTGTTCCTGGTTGATCGGCGGGAGCGCTGGACCGTCTCGCTCGGTCTGTCGCAGCTCTCCGGCAGCGTCGAGATCCCGACCACCGTCCTGATGGCGGGCTCCGTCGTACTCACCCTGCCGATCATCATCATCTTCTTTGCCACCGAACGGCTGCTCACCGGCGGCCTGACAGCCGGGGCCGAAAAGGGCTAGGCGTGCACGACCCGCTCAGCGTTTCCGATCTTGTTCAGGACGAATTGCGGCAGCGCATCGAGAGCGGCTACGACGTCTCCGGCCTTGAAGCCGAGCTTGCCGCGACCGATGCCGATGATCGTGATCGGCTTGAGGCGCTGTATCAGGAGCTGATCAAGACCGAGCGCAGATCGGATTGGGCGTACCAGGAGCCGGACTCCATCGACGACATCCTCGATGCCATGCCGGCTGGCCCGCTCGCCCTTCGACAAGCGTCAGGGCGCAGCAGTTGGCGACGCTAGCCGACCGGATCCTCGGTGGCTGGCTGGGTCGGATCGCCGGCTGCAACCTCGGCAAGCCCATCGAGAACGGCGACTTCTGGACTCCGGAGCGGATCCGCAGCTACCTCGAGCTTGCTGACGCCTATCCGCTGCGGGACTACATCCCGGCGCTCGATCCGATGCCGGAAGGTTTCCAGCTGAACCCGAGCTGGCCGGAGACAACGCGTGGCCGGGTCCACGGTTCGGCTCGCGACGACGACATCGACTATTCGATCTTGGGCCTTGTGGCTGCTGGAACACTACGGCTTTGAGCTCACCCCGAGCCTGGTCGCGAACGCCTGGCTGGCGCTGCTCCCCTATCTGCGCGTGTTCACCGCGGAGCGGGCCGTTTTGGTCAGTCTGCTGCACAACGTGCCCGTTGCGACGGTGGGCGAAACCCGCAACCCGTATCGGGAGTGGATCGGCGCGCTGATCCGCGCCGACGTGTGTGGCTGGGTCTTTCCCGGCCAGCCTGGTGCCGCTGCGCGGCTGGTCTATGGGGATGCGTCACTCTCCCACCGGAGCAACGGGATCTATGCCGCCATGTGGGCGGCCGCTCTGATCTCATCCGCCTGTGTTGCGGCTACCGTCCAGGAGGCAGTCGAGCAATCGCTGGACTACGTGCCGTCTGGCTCCCGGCTGGCCGAGGCACTGAGTGGAGTTCATGATCTTTACCGGAACGGCTGCAGCTGGGAGGTGGCAGTCGAGACCATCCGGGCTCGCTTCGGGCACTACAGCTGGGTGCACGCGATCAACAACGCGTGCCTGATCATGGTCGGACTGCTCTGGGGGAACGGAGACTACGCCGCCACTGTCGGGTCCGTGGTGCAAGGCGGCTGGGACACCGACTCGAACGCCGCAACGGCCGGCTCGGTCGTCGGTACCGTGCTCGGCGCAGCCAAGCTGCCATCCCATTTCATCGAGCCGCTTCATGATCGGACCCGCTCGGTGATCTTCGGCTTTGACAATTCGTCGATCTCTGAGCTGGCCCGCCGTACCACCGCGATCGCGCAGAGGGCCGGCTGATGGCCTACCTAGTGGAGTTGATCAAGCCGCGGACCGTCGGCGTACGGGAGTACGAAGCACCAGAGCCAGGTCCTGGTGAGGTAGCGGTTCGTACGCTCTACTCCGGGATCTCGGCAGGCACGGAGCTGACGACGTACCGCGGCACGAACCCGTACTTGGAGAAGCACTGGGATGCCGAAGCGGCACTTTTCCTGCCTGGGCAGGCCACGTTCTCCTATCCCATCGACGTTTGGGGCTATTCCGAGGTCGGCGAGATCGATGCGCTGGGCGACTGACACCACCGGGCTCGAGGTCGGCGAGCTGGTCTGGGGAATGTGGTGCCATCGCTCCAGCGCGGTGCTGCCCGCCGAGCGGCTCGTCGGGCATCGGCTGCCTGACAGCGTCGACCCGGTGGTCGGGACATTCGCCCGGGTAGGCGCAGTCGCGCTGAATGCGGTGCTGGCCTCGGGTGCTTGCGTCGGCGAGACGGCAGTTGTCTTCGGGCAGGGCGTGATCGGCCTGCTGGCAACTCAGTTGCTGGTTGGTCAGGGTGTCGAGGTCGTCGCTGTCGACATGGTGCCGTATCGGCTGGAGCTGGCGGGAAAGTTCGGCGCTACGCCGTTGTCCGCTGCTACCGGTGATCTTGGTGTCGCCGTTCGGGACCTGACCGGCGGGACGCGGCGCGGATCGAGTGATCGAATTGACCGGCGCCTATCCCGCGCTGCACCAGGCGATCCGGGTCGCCGGCGTCGACGGGACGGTGGTCGCGGCTGGCTTCTATCAAGGTCCCGCAACCGCATTGGTGCTGGGCGAGGAGTTCCACCACAACCGGGTCACACTGATCTCTTCCCAGATTGGCAGCCTGCCGCCAGCTCTTCGCGGCCGGTGGAGTCGAGAACGGCTGCATGAGACGGTGATCAGGCTCTGTGCTGGAGGCCGGCTCGATCCCCTCCCCCTGGTCACGCATCTGATACCCGCGAGGCGAGCAGCCGAGGCGTACGAACTGATCGACAAGCCACCAGCCGATCTGCTGCAGGTGATCTTGGACTTCCGTCGGAGTAGTGATCATGAACCAGACCGTACGGTTGGCCGTCCAGGAGCAATATCTGCGCGGCGAGACCATGATCGAAAAGTGGCATCATGCTCAGGCGCTCGGCTTCGATGCCATCGAGCTTCGCGGCGCCGGCGAAGGACGGTTCGCCGCGCGGCTGCCGGAGCTACGCGAGGCAGCGGCGGCAGGGGTACCGATGCCCACGGTCTGCGTCGAGATGCTGCACTTTGTCGGCGACTTCGACGCTGCGAAGCGTCGCGACGCCATCGAGCAGATGAAGTCTCAGCTGAGTGTGATGGCCGAGATCGGCGGCCGGCTGGCCATGACGCCGGCGTCGTACGGAATGTTCTCGACTCGGCTGCCACCGTTCGTCTCCCCGCGTTCGGTCGCCGACGACCACGCCGTGCTCATCGAGGGTTTCGGCGAACTTGCCGCGCACGCGGAGCAGGTTGGCGTAGTGATCGCTCTGGAACCGCTGAACCGGTACGAGAACCACATGATCAACACGCTGGCCCAGGCGGCCGCGCTGTGCGCCGAGATCGGCTCGCCGTGGTTTGGTATCGCCGCAGACACCTACCACATGAACATCGAGGAGGCCGATCCGATCAAGGCGCTGTTCGAGTCGGCGGAGTGGATTCGACACATTCAGCTCAGCGATAGCAACCGGCTGGAACCTACAGCCGGACATATCGACTGGTCCATGACGCTGGCCGCCATCGCCGCTATCGACTACGCGGACGAGCTCGCGTACGAGTGCCGCCTGTCCGGCGAGCTCGACGACGTGTTGCCGGTCTCAGTGCGGCGGATCCGGCAGCTGGCATGGAGCTGACGGGATCGGATCGCAAAGCGCTGGAACGCGCCGCGATCCGCGTGCTGGCCAGCAATTGGCATGGGCACGCGACGGTGCCGTCGGGCGGCCTCTATCCCCATCAGTGGAGCTGGGACAGCGCCTTCATTGCATTCGGCTTGCAGCATTGGGCGCCGCAGCGGGCGGCCGCGGAGCTGCTGAGTCTGTTCGGTGGTCAGTGGTGTGACGGCCGGGTGCCGCACATCGTGTTCAATCCGGCCGTACCGGAGGAGGCGTACTTTCCCGGACCTGGTTTCTGGCGGTCGAGCCAGGTGCCGGGATCACCGCCGGTCGCCACCTCGGGGATCATTCAGCCGCCCGTGCATGCTTCTGCTGCGTTGGCGGTGCTGGACCATCTGCCCGACCCAGTCGGATTCGCCGCGCGTATCTATCCAGTGCTGAAGGCGCAGACCGACTACGTCGCACGGCGGCGGATCGATCCCCAAACCGGGCTGGCATTCATCCTGCATCCCTGGGAATCGGGCCTCGACAACTGCCCGTCTTGGGACGCCCCGCTGGCAGCGGTGCCGGCCGACCTGTCGCTGTTCGAGCGGTATACCCGGCGCGATCTTGATCATGCTGGTGAGCACGAGCGCCCGACCGACGGCGACTACGCCCGCTACATCCGGCTCGCCCTGGCCTACCGGGACCACGGCTATGACGACGCCTGGGCCCATGACGAGGCCGAGTTCGCGGTTGTGGATCCGGTTTTCAACACCTTGTGGGCCGCCTCGGAACGGGCGATGGCAGAGATCGCGCGGCGACTCCGGCTCGACCCGACTCCGCACCTCGAACATGCCGCTGCGATCACCACCGCGCTGCAAGGTCAGCTCTGGGCCGCAGGGTCCGAGCTGGCGGAGGCGTACGACATGCGCAGCGCGACGCTGCAGCCGGAGATCACCGTTGGTGGCGCACTGCCGCTGCTGCTGCCGGATCTTGATCAGGAGATCGTGAAGCGGATCGTGACAACTCTGACCGGGCCAGAGTTCGGTATCGACTCGACCGCAACTTTCGGCGTACCGAGTTATGACCGGACATCGGCCAAGTACGACGCCAGCCGGTATTGGCGCGGTCCGACCTGGATGAACACCACCTGGCTCGTCGCAACGGGCCTCCGCCGGCACGGCTTCGACGAGCTGGCGGACAAGCTGGAGGACGACCTGTTGATGCTGGCCCATCGATCCGGACTGTGGGAGTACTTCAATCCCGTCGCCGGGACCGGCCACGGCACGTACGGATTCAGCTGGTCCGCCGCCATCGTGCTGCACATTCTGCGCAGTCGCCGGACACGCGACTTGGACGATGGCTAGTCCTGATGGGTCGCGGTATTCCTGCTCGGCTCTGAATAAGGCCGGGCCCTCCGCTGCTCCGGCTCCAACGACGGCTTAGCCGGCCAGTGTCAAGGCTTGCGCGGCGGGCATCGAGAGTCGCGGCCCACCTTGACGGCGGTACGTTTTCTTCCATGAGCAAGGATCGGCTCGCCCGCCTCTGCTTCGCCACCACATTCGCCATCGCCGGCTTCTCCTTCGGCCTGCAGTTCGTTCAGGACTGGCTCGGTGTCTGGGACGAGCCGGGTCTCGCTCCGCCTTCCCACGCGGTACGAGCGTGGCAGTACTTCAGCTACTTCACGACACAAGCCAATCTGCTCGTCATCGCCACCTCGCTGAGTCTGGCGCGACGGCCCGATCGAGACGGGTCTGGTTGGCGGATCGCTCGACTGGACGCGCTGACCGGCATCACGATCACTGGCCTGGTGCACTGGTTCCTGTTGCATCCGCTCGATCACTTTCGCGGCTGGCTGTGGGCATCGGACACGCTGGTGCACATCGTCGTTCCGACACTCGTGGTGCTTGGCTGGCTGGTATTCGGGCCGCGGCGCCGCATCAGCATCAGGGTTGTGCTGTTGGGGTTGATCTGGCCCGTCGTGTGGCTCACCTACACCCTTGTGGTTGGTGCGATGACCGGCTGGTATCCCTATTTCTTCCTCGATGTCAGAGAGAGTGGCGCCGGGACTGTGGCCCTGTACTGCGTGGCGATCTTGATCTTGCTGCTTGCGGTTTCATGCCTGTTCTGGCTAGGTGATCGCTGGCTCCCCGGACGGCGACCCGACCACGCAGTGAGCAAGAGAGCGGCACAGCGTCGCAGCACCGCACGTAGATTTCGACCATGAAGGCTGTTGTGCTGACCCGAAGCGGTGGACCGGAGGTTTTCGAGGTTTTGGAGCGGCCGGACCCTGCCGTTGGAGCCGGTGAGGTCCGGATCGCGGTGCATGCGGCCGGTCTCAACTTCGCCGACACGATGGCGCGGGTGGGTCTGTACCCCGCCGCGCCGAAGCCGCCGTGCGTCTTGGGCTATGAGGTTGCCGGTGAGGTGGAGACGATCGGCGAGGGCGTTACCGGGCTGACCGTCGGGCAGCGCGTCATGGCAGGGACCAAGTTCGGGGGTCAGGCGGAGCTCGCAGTTGCACACGCGCGAGATGTGATGCCGATGCCGGAGCACCTCAGCTTTGAAGAAGGCGCGGCATTTTGCGTGAACTACGGCACGGCGTACGCCGCATTGATGATCATGGGCGGGCTGCGGGAGGGGAACCGAGTGTTGATCCATGCCGCGGCCGGTGGGGTCGGGATCGCGGCAACCCAGGTCGCCCGCATCGCAGGCGCTGAGATCTTTGGCACCGCCTCGGCGGCGAAGCATGAGGCCATCAAGGCTCAGGGTGTTGATCATCCGATCGACTACCGCACCCAAGACTTCAAAGCCGAAGTCAGGCGACTGACCAACGGCGAGGGCGTGGACGTGATCTTGGATCCGATGGGTCCGACCTCGTTCCGGAAGGACTACCGGATCCTCAGGCCGGGCGGTCGGCTGATCATGTACGGGCTGTCGGAGGCTATGAATGAGAACGGCCGCGACATGCAGAGCCACCTTACGGAGCCTGCTGCGGATGCCCGACCTCGACGATGCCGTGGTGGAACGCTGGCCGGCTGCTCAATCAGAATCGTGGCGTGTTCGGGCTCAACCTGCTGAGCTGGTGGCGCCGCGAAGGCGGCATGGACCGGATCACCGCACCGTTGCTGAGCGATCTCAACAGCAAACAGCTGATGCCGGTAGTCGCGAGGTCGTACCCCTTCGAGCAGGCGGGTGATGCGCACCGCTACCTAGCCGAACGCCGCAACATCGGCAAGGTGGTGCTGACACCGCATTAGAAGGTGTCAGCGCCCAATTGCGGCCAGCCGCCGACGCTCCGCGGTCACGGCGCTGGTCAGAGTGTCGATGTCGTACGCCTCGTAGTGCCGCTGACCGTTGATGAAGAAGGTCGGCGTACCTGACACGCCACTGAGATCTGCCGATTCGACGTCCTGGGCGACGCGCGTGCCGTACGCGCCGGAAGCGAGGTCGTCGCGGAACCGGTCGACGTCCATGCCGAGGGCGGCAGCATGTTCGATGAGGTCGTCGAAGGACAACGCGTCCTGGTGCTGCAGTAAACGATCATGCATCGGCCAGAACGCGCCCTGGGCGGCGGCAGCCTCAGCGGCCTGAGCGGCGAGCTGGGCATGCGGGTGCACGTCGACGAGTGGCAGGTGTCGCCAGACGTACCGGATCTCGGTGTCGGTGAGCAGCTCGCGGACACTGCCCTCGGCGTGCCCGCAGTAGGGACACTCGAAGTCGCCGAACTCGATGACGGTGATCGCAGACTTGCGCGGCCCGCGGATGTGGTCGCGGTCTGGATCGACAGCCGGGATGAGGTCCTGGATCAGCGTGGTGTCGCCGAGCAGCAGCCGGGCCCGCCGTTGTGCCGGGAACAGCGCGGTGAGTCGCAGCACGATCCAGGTGAGGCCGGCGGAAAGGGCGGCGGCCGACAGCGCGCCGAGCTTCGCCTTGTCGAGGTCGGCACCGCTGAATGCCCGCGACGCGATCAGCAGCGCGACCGTGAAGCCGATGCCGGCGATGGTGCCGCTGGCAAGCACCGCGGCGTTGCCGATGGGCGGACGGATCCGACCGCGGCTCAGCCGGGTGACCGCCCACGACCCGCCGACCACGGCCACGGGTTTGCCGACGACGTAGCCGAGGATGATGCCCAGGGTGATCGCGGAGCTGTACGCCTCGGCGAGGAAGTCCGGGTCGAGGACGAGGCCCGCGTTGGCCAGCGCGAAGATCGGCACGATGACGTAGCTGGTCCACGGGTGATAGAAGGCCTGCAACCGAGCGTTGGGCGACAGTGCGGCCCCCAGACCGACCTGTGCCGACCGGGCCAGTTCGGGCGTCGGTTCCTCGCGGAACCTGCGGACCAGCCCGGTCGCCTCTTGCAGGTCGTTCCGGGTCGGGGTGTACGCCGGTGCAGCCAGCCCGATCACCAGGCCGGCTACGACGGGGTCGATGCCGCTGCTGGACAACGCAGCCCACAGCACCACGCCGAGAGCGACGTACACCATCCGTCGCTGTAGCCGCAGCCGTACCGCGACCAGCAGCAGGACGAACGCCACCAGAGCGGGCACCAGTGAAGCGAGCGAGATGTCGTCGCTGTAGACAAGCGCGATCACCGCGAGGGCGACCAGGTCGTCGACGACGAAGACGGTGAGCACGAACACTCGCATCCGGTCCGGAATGTCCCGACCGAGCAGGGCCAGCAGGCCCAGCGCCAGCGCCGTGTCGGTGGACATGGCAACGCCCCAGCCGTGCGCGCTCGTGCGGCCGGCGTTGATCGCCAAGTAGATGCCGACCGGTACGGCCATCCCGGCCAGGCCGGCCACGAGGGGGAGCACGAAACGCCGTCGCTCCCGCAGGTCGCCGAGGTCGAATTCGCGGCGCGCCTCGAGCCCGACGACGAGGAAGAAGAACGTCATCAGCCCTCGGTTCACCCACTCGCGCAGGTCCAGCGAGATCCCGGCCCCGCCGAGCTGGATGGAGAAGGTGGTGCTCCAGAACGCCTCGTACGACTCGTCGTGCACGTTCGCCCACACCAAGGCCACAGCGATCCCGGCGACGAGCAACACAGCGCTGCCCGACTCGGTGACCAGGAACGCGCGTAGCGGCGCGGACCGGTCACGTGCCCACACGGTCCGGCTTAGCCAGCGCGGCTCGGACGACTTCTGTTGACTAGTGGACACGGGTCAGATTCAAGCCGAAAGGAAGCTCAGCCGTAGTTGCCGGTCAGGGTTGTCAGTGTTGGTGTCCACCAGCACGACGCTTTGCCAGGTGCCCAGTGCGGGCCGGCCCTCAACGACTGGCAGCGTCAGCGAGGGCGATATGAAGGCCGGCAGCACGTGGTCGCGGCCGTGACCGCGGCTGCCGTGCCGGTGCTGGTAGATGTCCTCACGGGGCAGTAACCGATCAATAGCGTCCTCAAGATCGGGCTCGGAGCCGCTCCCGGTCTCGATCACGGCAACGCCGGCGGTTGCATGCGGAACAAAGACGTGGCACAGCCCGTCGCCGCGTTCGCGACAGAACTGATTGATCATCTGAGTGATATCGGTGGCAAGACGAGCTCCGGTACGCAACTGCACGACCTCGGTATCCATCTCCCCATCATTGCGACATAGCTCATAACTAGAGTGAAGTGGTGCGCGTCGCGGTCGTTGGCGCTGGCGTCGTAGGTCTTGCGACCGCCCAGCAGTTGCTTGCTGCGTGGCGTCGAGGTCGACTGCTACGAGGCTGAGGCGCCAATGGCCGGCCGTTCGCTCGGCGACACTCGCATCTTCCGACTGCTGCATGCCGATCCCGAACTGGCCGCCCTAGCCATGCAGGCGAAGGAAGGGTGGCAGGAGTGGTCGGCGATGGCTGGCAAGACCCTGGTCGGCTCCGAGGGAGTGCTGGTCAGCGGCCAGCCCGCCTATGCCTGGCATCAAGCGACCGAGGCGGCAGGTGCATCGGTTCAGTTCAGCGAAGGGCTTCCGGCGTCCTGTGAGGTGCCGGCTCATCGACCGGTAGGACCGTTCGCGTACGACGCTGCAGGCGGTGTGATCGATGTTCGAAGCACGGGCGAGTTCCTCGTAAGGCAGCTCGGACATCGCCTGATCGCAGAGTCGGTGGTCGCGATCGAGGCAATCGGCGAGCGTGCCCGGATAGTGACGGCGCAGCGTGACACCTCGTATTACGACGCCGTCGTGGTCGCGGCTGGTGCCGGCACACCGAAGCTTGCCGCCGATGCCGGCTTGCTCCTACCCGACCGCCTGGAACGCCACGTACGGTTCACCTTCCGGCTCGAAGCAGCAATCACGCCGCCATGCTGGATCGAACGCAGCGAGGCATGGAGATCGGGGTTCACGTCGTACAGTCAGCTCACCAGCCCGACCACCTGGGCCATCGGCGCGGGCCTGCCCGCCAGCGATGTGGCATGGGAGTTGGGGGCGGATGAAGTCGAACGCCGCTCCCGAGCAGCAGTTGTCGCGTACGTGGAGGAGGCGCTGAACGGCGTAGCCCCAACACCGATCGACAAGATCGCCTGCGATGTCACCCTTCCAGGAGGCGACGGGTTCGACGCGGACAGGATCGGCCCCATCGTGTTCGTGTGGGGTGACAACCTGTTCAAGTTCGCACCATGGCTCGGTCGGAAGCTCGCAGAAGCTGCCGTGAACGGTGAGGTACCGCCGGAGCTGCACCAGCCGCCCCTGGGCGATTAGGTGACGGCGGCAGGCGCCTCGCGCTGCTGCATCAGGCCGATCCAGTGGTCGTCGGGGTCGCGGGTGAACGTCATCCAGAGCTCGCCGCTGGCGTCGCGGTGCACGACGTGGGGCTCGCCGGTGAACGACAGGCCGTGCTCGTCCCGCAGCCGCTGGTACTCAACATCGATGTCGGCCACGGTGAAGTAGAGCACCGCCTTGCTGCGAAACTCGGGACTTTCCGGCACGCCAAGATAGAGCCGCACGTCGCCGCTGGCGAAGAATGCCATCGGCATCTTAGGCACCTGGAACAGCAGTGGGATGCCGAGCACATCCCGATAGAACGCAACTGAGGTGTCGATGTCGGTAACGCTGATGTGGATTTGTCCGACTGGCCCGAGTGCCATGACCTGTCCTATCCTGATAGTTAACCTGAGTTAAAGGATAACTATGGTTAAGGATCGCGGTCAACGGCTGCTGCCGCAGTTGCCAGCTGGGCTGCCGAAAGACGACCGGCACCAGACGGCGAATCTGGTGCATTCGGCCGCCGTACGGCTGCTGCGTACGGCGCGCGCGGCGGACGCCGACCTCGACCTTGACGGCCCCCGGGCCTCGCTGCTGTCGGTGTTGGTCTTCGCCGGCCCGCAGCCCATGACCCGGCTCGCTGAGCTGGAGCAAGTATCGGCGCCGGCGATCACCAAGCTGGTCAGCGCGCTGGAGTCAGCCGGGCTGGCGCAGCGGGAACGCTCGGAAACCGACCGGCGCGTCGTCCTTGTGTCGGCCACTCCGGCCGGAAAGCGGCTGCTGGAACGGGGCCGGGCAGCCAGGGTACGAGCGATCGCCGCCTTGCTGGCCGATGCCACTGAAGCTGAGTTGCAGACCTTGCGCGCGGCATCGGACGTTATTGCGGCCGGGCTCACGACGTAGGGATCTAAGGAGTTCCGGCGGAAATCTAAGGCGATGGCCCTGACGTTTGAGGCGCTTGGGCGATGTGCGCAGGTCGGTCCGCGCCGCAACCTAGCAGCTACCACCACATCTCCAGGAGGTAGCAGCCATGATCAACTTCCGTCCTGCTCGGATCGCTACGACAACTGCGATCCTGATCATGCTGGCCAGCTCGGCGGCGGTCCCGGCGATGGCGCGCCCTATCGACCCGGATCCGCCGGTAGCGACTCGCAAGATCATCTTTCCAGACTCATCGCTGCGCTGTCCGCTGCTTCGGATCGACCGTCAACTCGTACGGTGCGACAACCTGACCGGAGCTGGCGTGCCCGCGCCACTGTTCATCCCGGAACTCTGACAGCTGCTGACCAACAGCCTCCGCCGACGGCGGAACGGAGGCGGCCGAACAGCGGGTCGATAATGACCCCATGCCCAGGCTCTGCGGCAGGCTCGACTGGTCGGACGACTGGCGGAGACCGGCGCCCTCGACGAGGCACTCCGCATCGGCAGCACGAGGCCAGCCCGGTCGCTGTGGTCATTGCCGGAGACGCCGGAATCGGGAAGAGTCGGCTGGCCGCCGAGATGTCTGCAGCCGGGCCGCCGCCGCAGGCTGGCAGCTGCTGAGCGCGGGATGCATCGACCTCGCCGAGGGTTCGGTGCCCTACCTGGCGCTGGTGGATGCCTTGCGATCACTTACCGCGGAGGAACTGCCACCGGTCCTGGAACACTGGCGTCGCGGCGAGATCGAGCAGGCGGCAACGCAGTTGTCACCGGACACGGCTCGAGGTCGGGTCTACGCGGCCTACCTCGACCTGCTGCGGGCCAAAAGCGCCGAGGCCCCGCTCGCGCTCGTCGTCGAGGACGTGCACTGGGCTGACCGCGCCACCAGGGACCTGCTGAGCTACCTGATCCGCGGACTGGGTACGCCGCAGTTTCAGGCCCGCATATTCGTGCTCTTGACCTACCGATCGGACGAACTGACCCGGACCTCACCCGTACGCGGCTGGCTCAGCGAGCTCCTTCGGCTACCCGGGGTGTCGCGCTTGGACCTGGGTCCGCTGGACCAGGCTGCGGTGATCGCGCAGCTGGCCAGCCTCGGAACCTTCGACGGACGCCAAGCTGGGGAGATCTACCGGCGCTCCGAAGGAAACCCCTTCTACGTCGAGGAACTGGCAGCGATCTGGTCCGAGGGTGAGCTACGCGTCCCCGAAGCCGTACGCAACCTCGCCGATGTACGCGTCGGCCAGCTCGAACCACAGGCACGCGATCTTGTCCGGCTGCTCGCCGCGGTAGGCCGTCCGGCAACGTTCGAGCTGCTGGACGTACTCTCAAGCGACTCAACCGAGGAGCTGCTTGGCGCACTGCATTCGGCGGTCGACAGCGGAATCTTGACCGTCGACCGGGCAACGTCGACGTACAGGTTCCGGCACGCGCTGTTCGCCGAGGCGGTGCTCGACCAGTTCCTGCCCGGCGAGCGGGCCGCGGTGCACGGGATCATCGCTGCAGTGCTGGCGCAGCGGCCAGACCTCTCGACCGGTCCAGGCGAGCTCGGCTACCACCAGGCGGCGGCCGGCGATCTGCAGGCTGCCCTCGTGTCGTATCTGGCTGCGGCCGAGGAGGCCGAGCGGGTATACGCCTTCGGCGAGGCCGGTGAGTATCTGGAACGGGTACTCGAACTCTGGGCTCGCGTTCCCGACGCCGCCGACGCTAGCGGGACGTTCCCGCGGAGAACGTGTTGGCCGCCGCCGCGGAGCACCTCGGCCGTGCCGGGGACTTCGATCGCGCTGTCGCATTCGCCACCGCTGCCCTCGCCGAACCGGAGATCGCCGGCGACCCCGAGCGCGGAGCCGAGTTATGGCAGCGAATTGCGCGGTACCACCTGCAGGACGGCAACGGCCCGGCGGCGTTCGCGGCCTACCAGGCGGCCGCCGCACTTCTCGACTCGGCGCCTCAGGCGCGGGGTCGATCTCGACTCGCGGCCGAACACGCCCTGGCACTCGGCATCTGGGGAAGGAATGACGAAGCGGTCACCCAGGCCGAGCGGGCGTTGCGGCTCGCCGCCGATGAGGGTGACCTTGCCGCCCGAGGTCTAGCGCTCAATGCCTCGGGCGTCGCGCGGGTTTCGGTTGGTCGGATTGAAGACGGTGAGCGGGACCTTCGGGAAGCGCTGGATCTGGCCCGCGCCCACGGCTCTCATCGAGGACATTGGCCGCGCCATGCTGAACCTCGGGCACCTGCTGCTGTGCGCCGGCCGTAACGAGGAATGTCTCGAGCTATCCGAGGCGGCGATCACCGAGAACGAAGCCTTGGGGCTCGACCTCCGACGCGGCGCGATGAATCGGAACAACGCTAGCCAAGCACTGTTTGCTCTCGGCCGCTGGGACGAGGCGATCGCGCAGACCGACATCGTTCGCGGTCGCATCGAGTTCCGGTTTGCGGGCCGGATGGCCTGCATCATCCGGGCTCGAGTGGCCACCGCGCGGGGCGAGGACGATCTGGCCGCGTCGTTGCTGTCCTGGGTAGAACCCGATGGCCAGGGCCAAGGTGAGCCGGACATTGTCGCGTACCGGCGGCTGGTTGTCGCGGAGAGCGCCGCATGGGCCGGGCGCTACGACGAGGGCCGGGCTGCGATCGCCGCTGGCCTTGAGCTGGTGGCCGGCAACGATGCCCTGTACACCGCGCGGCTGTGCGCCGTCGGGCTCAGGCTCGAGGCCGACCGCTGCATATCCGCTCATGCGCGTCGCGCTCGCAGCGAAGAGGCGGCCGCGCGGCAGAGGGCGGACGAGCTAGTTGCGACGGCGGCGGATGTGGTTGGGCGCGGCGAGATCGAGGCCTGGGTCGGCGCAGGCCCGCGCCGAGTACCTCCGGCTCGGTGCAAGCAAGCCGTCCGGCTCGCCGTTGAGGAGTGGATGGGCGTACGCGATCGCTGGCGTTCCTGCGACAGCCGTATCCCGAGGCGTACGCGAGCCTGCGGCTTGCCGAAGCCGAGCTGGCGGCCGGCGACCGGCGCGCCGCCGCGGCTGAGCTGTCCTCCGCTGCCACTCTGGCGGAGCAGCTCGAAGCCGCCCCGCTGGCTGCGCTGATCGCCGACGTCGCCCGCCGCGGCGGAATCGGAGGCGATCCGCACTTCAGGCCCCGACGGCTTGACGCCACGGGAACGCGAGATCTTGGCCAGGTGGTGGCCGGCGCGTCCAATCGCGACATCGCGACGGCACTGTTCATCAGCCCGAAGACGGTGTCAGTGCATGTGTCAGCGCTGCTGCGCAAGTTTGGTGTCAGCGGGCGCGGGGATCTGATGGCGGCCGCGCAGGCGAGCGACCTCCGTCCGCCGTCGGCCCCGACCCGCTGAGCTCAGCTGCTACTGGGATGCCGCCGGCCATGTGTTCTTCAGAGGCCATGTAACTGAGGCGTAGCCTGTTTGCGCCACGCGAGGTTTGGGTAGCCACTCAGGTAAGAGGCTTAAAAGGTGTCGATGATTGCGGCCATGATGTACGTGAAGTACCTCGTTGCCGTCGCGACGATCGCGGGCACGGCAGCCGTAGGTCCGCCGGCAGCTGCTCACAGTACCTGCGCCACGCATGGCGCGAACGTGGCCTGCCTCAGCGCGAACCATCACACGATCTTCTGGTGTGATCGTGAGCCCGACCATCACAAGGTGTACGCCCAGTACTCAATCGGCAAGTCCACCGTCGTGACGACTGGCGTCGTCAACGGCAGTGACAGCGGCTGCGGTCATATGAGCGACGTCAGGGAGATCGTCAGGTTCAGAGTCTGCGAGATTCGCTCCGGCTGTAGCGCGTGGAAACGGGCGTGACAGTCTGCGCTACCGGCACATTTCCGTCCACGTAACTACGCAGCAGAACTCTCGACGAGCTTTGCTGTGGACGCCCTCATAAGGAACCGGCGTCAATTCAATTTTCACGCCGGCATATCGACGTGTCATCGTCACTCGCGACTTATAGCATCAACGCTATGGCTTGGGGTACGGTTGAGCTGGAACCGGAAGTGAGGGAGTGGCCGGTGCGAGCTGCCGACTGATCGGTTCGCGAGGGCCGTGTGACCTACATCGACCTTCTCGCCAACGAAGGAGCTGTGCTCAGCGAGCCCTATACCCGCCAGTTGGACCGAATGCTCCGCGAGTTGCGAATCCATTTGAACCGGCTGGCGGTGCGGGTGCACCTACTGGATTGCCTCCGGTCGACGAATCGTGTTGCTAACGGTGTTCACCAAGACCCGGATGCACGAGGACCGGGAGATAGAGCGGGCGCGGCGGGCACTGGCCCAATGTGTTGCGGAGGAGCACGACGTGGCCGAGGAGAGCGAGGGCAAGCGATGAGTGAGCGCAGCAATTGGGAAGACCTTGCGCGATCGGCGGATGACCGAGCCGGGTGCCGGCGAGGCCTACCACGCGGCCAGACTTCGCCTACGAGCTGGGCCGTACAGCTTCAGTACGTTGCGCGAGCAGCTTGGTTGGAGCCAGGCTCAGCTCGCGGCCGCCGCCGGGATGACCCAGTCAGCTGTAGCGCGGTTCGAAGCTGGCGGCACCGTACCCAGGCCTTCGCGTGCTCGGCCGCCTCGCTCAGGCCCTCGATGCCGAACTCACGGTCAGAGTCACCCCACGCATAAACGTGGCTTAGTTCATAGTTGTCATATCCAGCAAAGCGCTGAATGAGGGTTCCGGGAGGTGGATGTGGCCCAAGCGTATGGGGCCCAATTCGCGAGGATCTACAACACCCAATGGTCAGGCTTTGCGCGTCGAGTGGCGCCCCGGATCGAGCGCTTCTACCAAGGAATGCCGAGGAGCGTACGCAGACATCGGACGCTTCTCGATTTGTGCTGCGGAACGGGCCAGTTTGCGGCGTACTTTTTGAGGCAGGGTTTTGATGTTACTGCCCTTGATTTATCGAGCCCGATGCTTGAGCTCGCCAAGGAAAATATGCGCGATAGCGTGACCAATTCGTCCGCGACATTTGTGCAGGCAGACGCCGCCCAATTCCAGCTCGATAAACCACGTGGGCTAGTGGTAGCGACCTACAACGCCCTCAACCATCTTCCTGACGTTGATGACCTGCGTAGTTGCTTCATCTCTGTGGCTGCGGCGACCGTAAGCGGCGGATGCTTCATCTTCGATCTATATACCAGACAGGGCCTGCGAGAATGGAACGGTATTTCGGTCACGGACACCGGCGACACTTTCACGATCCAGCGCGGAATATATGACGGCGGTTCGAGGGCACAGACACTATTCACGGGCTTCATCCGGGACGGCGATAGCGACAAATTTACGCGGTTTGAGGAATCGATTTACAATACTGTCTTCGACCTGACCAGTGTTCAGCAATTGCTCGTGGATACTGGCTGGGCCTCAGCATACTTCGCCCAATCTGACGACCTCGCCTCACCAATCTCTGAACCAGAGCTCGAGGATCGCGTGTGGATTGTCGCCAGGCGCTGATCTCGTGGTTCGCCGGCTGGCTGGGACATTCATGATCAAGAATCGACATGCTCACCCGCTGTCTTTATCACGACGCGCTCTCTTGATGAATCCGACCTTTGACCGTCGACCAATTCAGGCCCGCGGCCATCCTTTCTGCGAGGACGCGCTGCAGAGCGGTATCGCGGGGCAATGATTCTGGGTTCGTTGGCTCGCGCCGATTGAAGACAAAGAACAACACGTCGGCATTGCCCGGTTGCCAATCGCCGTACAGGGTCCATCGTCGCTGAAATGCGGCGAGATGAGAATCTGGAAGCAATTCAGCGATCTGAGGGTCCAGCATCCAACTCGCGCAAAAGAAATCTTGTGTCGGATAGTCGGGAAAATATCGGGCAAAGAAATTGGTCGCCTCAGCGAATGACTCGTCGACCAGCGTGGGCTTGAGCGGTCCTGTTCGCGGGATATGGGTGGAAAGAACCCATTCACGAGTCTCTCCCCGGCTGGCGATCGTGTTCTCAAGACAGAGCTCGAATTGCAATCGGCCCAGCCAGTACAGCGCCCCGCACCAGGCCGAAAGCAGCCAGCCTTGCGTGTGCAGACCGAACTCGTGATATGTCAGCCGGTGCACCCAGACCTGCTGACCAAGATCAGCCAGAGTCGCGGAGGAAACCTCAGGCGGGATGCCTCGGCTCGCATGGAACGCCGCTACCTCCGGCGCCGTGAGGAGCAGTGTCAGCATCGGCAGCACACCCGTACCGACGGCCTCGGAATGAGCCTGAGGCCCGGACCAGATGCTGCCATCGATGTGTTGGAGGTTTCCGATCCGGCTGACTAGTTGCTCAGCCATGAATGCAATGGCATCAAGATCATCTTTTCGAGCCGCTACTGTTGCGGCCGCGGCCAACACGTCGACCACATCATGATCTCGAAATCCCAGGCTTCTGATCCGGCTCGGTAGCGCAGGGTCGGTTAGTTTCGTCCGGACATCGAACATCGGCTCGCGCTTAGCGTCGGATCACTGTGACCATGCGGCCTGCCGGGTGACACCCACGACATCAGCTTCGATACTCAGGCCAGTCGCTCTCCGGCGGAGATTACAGCGCTGATGGTGTTGCCGGGCGGCGCCAAGGGGCACACCCAGCGATCGTCGTATCGGCAGGACGGGTGGTAAAGGAAATTCAGATCGACGACCAAATGGTCGAAGTCTCCACCAAGATCTGCACCCTTCGAGGTGTCCAGCGCATAGCGACCACCGCCGTAGCTTTTCGTGCCAGACGACCCGTCTCGCAGCGGCAGGAAGATCCCGCCGGCGTACTGGTCGAGCCACCACACGTCGACCGTCGCGGCGACCGGAGGCGGCAGCTCGACGCTGCCAATCAGCACCATTGTTGTGCTGTCCTGTTCGCTGCCACCGGGCACTGCCAACCGACGCCCTGCCTCGGCCGCCGGCCGCAGCTCCAGCTCGAACCGCAGCGCAGAGTCGTAGGGCCAGTACGGCAAGCCAGTGCGGCGTAGCGGATCATCTGCTCTCAGTGGACTTTGTGGATGAGTCCGGAACAGGTGGTCGCGTCCCGCTCGCCACACGGCATGACCACGCGCCGGATCCGGCTCCGCTCGTACGGCCGTGTACAGCTTGGCGACCTGGCGGCGCCAATCAAGTAACTCGAGCTCGGCGGTCACAGTAACGGTCGGAACACTCAGCGCGCCAGATAGCCCCCGTCCACCGGGTAGTAGGCGCCGGTGACGAACGAGGAGGCATCGCTGCCCAACCACGCCACGAGCTCGGCCACCTCTTCCGGCCTGCCCATTCGCTGCAGGGCGTGCTGACTGGCTAGGAAGTCGATCGCCGGCTGGTCGAGGTTGGCCTCAAGGAGTGGGGTCATGATGAAGCCTGGGCCAACGGCATTGACCCGTACGCCGTCGGCGGCATGCTCCCAGGCGGCGGCCTTGGTCATCCCGAGAACGCCGTGCTTGGCCGCGACGTAGGCACTGGACATCGCAAAGCCGACTTGGCCCAGGATCGAGGCCATGTTGATCACCGAGCCGCCACCGCTGCGACGCATTGCTTGGATTCCCGCGCGCTGGGTGTAGAAAACGCCGTCGAGATTCACCCCGATCACCTTGTGCCAGGAGGCGTCGCTGTACTCAGCCGTCGGTTTCTGCTCCCCGCCGATGCCTGCGTTGGCCACGACGATGTCGACCCGGCCCAGGGCGTTCGCCACGTCCTCCATCGCGGTGTTGACCTGCTCGGAATCGGACACATCGACGATCGCCGTACGCGTGGGTCGCCCGTATTGCTCCAGCTCGGCTACCGCAGCCTCCAACAGCTCCGGCTTCAGATCCCACAGACAGACCGTGGCGCCCGAGCGGGCCAACGCATGGGCACAGGCGAGGCCGATGCCCGATGCCCCTCCAGTGACGACGGCGACCTTGTCGTCAAGCTCGTAGTTGATCATCTTCTCCTCCGTCTCGATGCCGACGCGATGTACCTCGCCGCCTACCCTGAAAACGCATCTCCAGTGACCGGAAATGGTTCGATTTGAGGCACTTTGCCTCCACTGGCGATGCAAAATCAGGGCCCGTGTTCGGTGTAACCGATCCTGGACGGGTATCGGCCTCTGAGCAAGGCGTTCCCGCGGGAACGCCTTTAGGGTCTCAGAATGATGCCGGTCCCCTCCGCGGTGAGGTGCAAGCCTTCGGAGTCGGCCCGTACGCCGGTCAGGTGATGACCGAAGGGCAGTGTGCCGAGTGGGACGATCAATCTGAGCCGCTTTCCCAGCAATAAGCGGCTCGCCGCCTGAAGTGAACCAGACCCCATATCGAGGCTCTCCGGTGAGATCCGCAGCACATCGTCTTCGACCGATAGGGTCGCGTCGGCCGAAACAGGCACGCTCTGGTTCGCTATCTCGACGACTCCAGTCAGTTTGACCGTCCCGTTCGGTCCCGGTGCCAGCTTTAGGCGCCGACCGGTCGCCGCGAAGTAGGCGTTGAGATCCTGATACGTCAGATCGAAATTTTCCACCGAACGGCCGAGGCCGACTCGGCGGATATCGCGGACCAACACATCGTGGAACGGCACTCGGACGTCGGACAGTCGGGACTCGACACGATTGATGCGCAGCGGGCCGCTCGTTATGCCCAGGGTGGTGACGTGCACATCGGAGTACGCCCCGCGGATCAGCTGCGGCAGAAAGAAGATGCCATGCGCGTCAACCTCCGGAAGGACCTCGACGCCAGTCGCATCCTGGATGTTGCGTGCCAACAGGCTCTGGGCACCGATCCGTGCCAGTGTGTCCGCGCCCCAGACCAGCACGCCAACAGCGGCGATCACCCCAAGCACCTGAAGGAGAAAGCGCCGCCGGGCCGGCGACAGACGACGTCGCCTCGCCTCAGCCATTGGCTGACTCCCTAGCCGTCATCAGCGGACGTCGTTCACCTCGGGTGATGCGCTTGCTTGGCCAGCTGGCGCGAGGCCCGAGCAGGGTCAGCAAGGCAGGCGTCAGTACCGGCCGGACGATCAGGGTGTCGATCATCAACCCGACGGTCACGGCAAAGGCGATCTGGCGGAATGTGGCCAGCGGAATGATCGCGACGAGCGCGAACGTCGCCGCCAAGATCACACCGGCTGTGGTAATCGCTCGCGACGTACGCGGCAGCGCATCCATGATCGCTTCCGCCAGCGGCTTACGGCTTGCCGCCTCCCAGATCGATCCAACGGAGAAGACGGTGTAGTCCGCGCCCAGGGCTATCAGCAGCACGGCAGCGGCGAACGGGGCGTAGAACGTCAGACCTTGCTGACCCAGCACGTCCTGGAAGAGGAAGGTGGTCAGCCCAAGTGCCGCTGCGACGCTCAGCGCACTGGCCAGCAGCAGCACCACCGGAGCGACGAGTGCCCTCAGGTAGAGGACCAAGATCACGAGTTCGATCACCAGGGCCACGAGCACGGTGACCTCGATGCTTCGCCGAGTCAGCTGGGCCACCGTAGATGCGAACAAGGTCTGGCCCGCAACAGATACCTCGGCATCGGAGAGGCCAGAACGCGCCACGACATCAGGAAGGCTTTCCTCCAGTTGCCGTATGTAGCCGATGGCCTGGGCGCCCAGCGGGTCGCTGTCATAGATCAGCAGGTAGCGCGCCGCGTTGCCACTTTCGGACAGGAGCAAGCCCCTGGGCTGCTTCGTCGGCAGCTCCGCGGGCCCGATGACGCGAGCGACCCCAGGCTGCTTTGCTAATGCGATCTGTAGTCGGGCCAGGTCGACCCGGTCAGCCACGATGCCCGGCTTCTCTACCAGGATCTCGGTGGGCGCGCTGATGCCACGGAGACCGGCCAAGGCCAGAAGATCGGCGCCTTCGGCAACGCTGTCGTCGCGCGGCAGGGCGGCGACGAAGGAAAGGTCCAGCCGAGCGTGAGTGAGTGGGACGGCGGCGAGCGCGAGGCCGCCGCCTACCGCGAGCGCAACCAGCAGCGCCGTTGGGCGGCAGCGTCAGCATCGCCAGCAGGCGATGCTTACGGCGGGGGGCGGCACGGAGAAAGCCGTTCCGCGCTTGGGAGCCGCGTACCGGAAGCACAGTGAACAGCCGCCAGCCCAGGATGGTCATAACCGCAGGCGCCAGGGTGAGGCAGACGGCTAGCCCGACGAGCACGGTGAGAGCCAGCGCCGGGCCGAGGCCCCGGAAGACATGGAACGGCGCGGCCAATAGCGCGATGGTGCCACCCGCAACAGTGAAGCCGGCCACGGTGATGATCGGCGCATTGACCCGCAGCGCAGCGCGGGCAGCCTCCTTCCGGTCGAGTCCGCCGCGTAGTTCATCCCGGAACGCTGAGAAAAACAGCACGCAATAGTCGGTGACCACGCCCAACAGCAAAGCAACGAGTACGGGCTCCAGCTGGGCCGGAACCGTGAAACCGAAGGCCGCGGCGAGGCTGGACAGCAGCGGGAAGTACACCAGGTAACCCACGACTGCGACACCCACGACGACCACCGGCGCCAGCAACGAACGAAAAGCCAACGCCACCACGGCGACGATCACCAGCACGCTGGCGAATTCGAACAGACGCAAGCGCGCGTCCAGGTAACCGAGCTGGGCAATCTGAGCCGGGACGAAGCCCGTGACGTAGGAGCTGACGTCCGGCTGGTTCTTGAAGTGCGCGGCGTATCGATCGGCGAGCTGCACCTCATCGTGCAGGCCCGTGCCAGGCGCGACGTACAGATAGGTGACGGTGACATCTGAGCGGCCGGTCGGTACCGGGATCGCCGCCGCGATCGTGTTCGGCTTCGGCGGCGAGCCTGCTTGCAGCGTGTCCTGGGTCGTCGCGAGCGCCCACAGCAGCGAGTCAGCACGGGTCAGCAGATTCATCCCGCCTGGTTCGTGTACGACGACGGTGGTGCCGGAGAGCAGTGGCACCCGGAACTCTTCGAGGATGCGCTGCTCCACCTTGAAGACCTGGCTATCGGCGGGCAGCAGGTCGCCGAAGTTGCTGCCGGTGGTATCCGGCCGGTACGGCACCAGTACGGTCAGCGCGATTGCGCCCGCCACCCAACCGAGGACCACCACCCAGCGAAGGGTAGTGACAGTGAAGCGATAGCCTCTGCCGAGGCCGGAGGAGACCGCCGAGGCAATCCGGCGCAGCCAAGACCGCTCAGCCGACTGCACTAGCCGGTCCCCGATTGAAGATCATCTAGCCGCTCCATCCTAGGAGGCGCCAGGTGGCTGGCACCGATGCAAAACAGCAAGCCCCCGATGACAATGCCATACCCACCCGGCGGCGATCGCGTTGGTGGATCCCGGTACTGACTTTTGTTGCTGGCATTGCTGTCGGTGTCCTGATCGTCGGCTTGCTGAACACCACCACTCCGGATTTTTCGGCGCTGCAAAGCTCCGCGCCAGCGACACCGTCACCTGCGGGCCCGCCTCCTCCCAGCGAGGCTGGTGCGCGAGTCAATGCCGCCTGCGTTCGAGTGATCAACGAAGCCCAGGACGTCGCCACGATCTTGAGTGAGGTCGGTCCCAGCGCTCTCCGCCGTGAATCTCCAACAGCTCGACGACATCGTCCGCAGACTGCAGTCCATCCAAGGGCGGATGGATGACGATCTCCGAAATTGCAAGGTCGAGGCAGACGTCAGCGGTACGTCATCACCGGTGCCATCACCCTCGGTGACGGCGGAACCGTCCGCCTCACCGACGCCGCTACCAACTGCTAGCCCCACCGGCTGAGGTTCATGCGCCGTCCTGAGCTTGTCGAAGGGCTCAGTACGCAATGGCCAAGCCGATACCGATCTGCCATCGAATGCACTATGACGGGCAGCCCGCTTCGCCGACTGCAGGAGCTCGCGGCTAGGGCACGGGTGATTGGACAGCGGCTGTTCGCGAGCGACGAAGGAGGCGAATCGGGCGGGCTGCCCGTCAGAGTGCAATGGAACACCGGCTTGACGTGACCGGCATTCCGCCGAATGAGATCAGATCGGAACAGATTCATGGCCGGTTGCCGTCCCTAGACTGGCGGCATGTCTAGGCCTGCCTTGCTCGCGACGCGAGGCAGTACCGACTCCCGGCGCGCGGGGTTGGTGATCCTGGCGGCGGTTGGTTTGAGCATCGCTGTCGCTCTCGGACTGCTTGTTGTGTCTGGACAACTCAAAGGCGGCGGCCCGTTCGCCTCGAGTGCGCTCGTACGCTACGGCTTGCCGCTGGTGCGGGCCGTACACGACCTGGCTGCAGCTCTCACCGTGGGTTTGCTCGCGGTAGGTACGTGGTGCCTCGCGCCCGAGCGCGGTGCCCCGGCCGGTGAGCTGACCGGTCTCAGGCTCGTCGTCATTCGTCGCGCTGCGATCGCGGCCGCGGTGTGGTTGGCCGCCTCGCTGACATTCATTGTGCTGACCGCCGCAGACGTCTCAGGTATCCGGGTCACCGATCCGGGCTTCGGCTGGCTGCTCGTGACGTTTGTCGGGCAGATCGATCTGGGCCGGGCGCTCGGTGTCAGTGCGCTGTTGATCTTGGTGGTGTTCACCTTTGCCGTTACGGCGACTCAGGTGACGACGGCCGCGTGGGGTGCGGCGCTGTCGCTGGTGGCGGTGTTGCCGATTGCGCTGGCTGGCCACTCCGCCGTCGGTAGCGATCACATGAACGCCGTTGACAGCCTGGCGATCCACCTGGTGGGAGTCTGCTTATGGGTCGGCGGCTTGGCCGCCCTCGTCTTGATCGCGCGCCGCCTCGGCGACCAGCTGCAGGTCGTCGTGACGCGCTATTCCAGCCTCGCCCTCTGGTGTTTCATCGCGGTCGCCGCGTCCGGATTGATCAACGCGTTGCTGCGGCTCGGGTCGCTGCGCGAGCTGGCCAGCGGGTACGGGCTGCTGGTCCTTGGCAAGGCTGCAGCACTCGGGTTGCTCGGTCTGGCCGGCCTGGCTCACCGGACCCGCACCATCCGCCAGCTGCCCGATCGCCCGCGCCTGTTTCTCCGACTCGCGGCAGTCGAGGTCATGGTGATGGGAGCCACGATCGGCCTGGCCGTAGCGCTCAGCCGATCGGCGCCGCCCGCCTCCGGCACCGATGTCGATCCGGTCGCACTGCTCCTCGGATTTCCCCCGCCACCGCCGCTGACGGTGCAGCGCTATGTGTTCTCCTTCTACCCGGACGTTCTGTGGCTGACCATTGCTGGGCTAGCCGCAGCACTGTACGTGGCGAGTGTCGTTCGGCTAAGGCGCCGCGGCGACAGTTGGCCGTGGTCGCGGCTGGTGTCCTGGCTGGCTGGCTGCGCGCTGCTGGTCCTGATGACCAGCGGTGGACCGGCGATCTACGGCAGGGTCCATTTCTCCACGCACATGCTGCAGCACATGGTGCTGATGATGATGGTCCCGCTGCTGTGGGTACTGGCTGCCCCAGTCACGCTGGCGTTGCGGGCGCTTCGGCCGCGTACCGACGGCAGCCTCGGAGCTCGGGAGACTCTGCTGCAACTGCTGCACTCCACCTCAGCGCGATTCCTGGGCAATCCGATCACTGCGGAGCTGCTCTTCATTGCCAGCCTGGTGATCTTCTACTACACCAGACTCTTCGATATCGCCATGTTCACCCACGTTGGCCATGTCCTGATGATCGCCCACTTCCTGTTCGTCGGATATCTGTTCATCTGGTGCATGATCGGCGTCGATCCGGGCGCCGCACAGCCCGCGTACCCCTTCCGGGTACTGATGCTCTTCGTGATGCTCAGTGTCCACGCCTTCTTCGGCGTCTCATTGATGTCATCCGGAACGTTGCTCGCTCCGAACTACTGGCATGCGATCGGCCAGACCAACGACGCGGCATTGCTCGCGGACCAACAGCTTGGTGGTGCGATCGCCTGGGGCTCCGGCGACATCCCGTCGCTGCTGCTGGGCGTTGCCCTGGTCTTCGCATGGTTGCGCGACGACCAGCGCCGGGCTCGCCAGCTGGACCGGCAGGCCGAACGGGACAACGACGCTGAGCTTCGCCGCTACAACGAGCGCCTCGCCGCCCTGACCAGGCAGGACAGGTCGTCGTGAGCACTTCGTCGAGCTCGAGCCCGAGCGTCGCCGCCTTGCGGCCGCAGTGGCGCGCTGTCCGGGTAGCGGTGCTCGGCGCTACGTCGTTGCTGCTGGCTACCAGCGCTCACGCCGTTGGCGGCGGCGACTTACCTGCTCTTGGCGTACTCGCCGTAACAGCCATCGTGCTCGGCCTCGTCGCGGTACCACTTACCGCGCGTCGATGCAGAACTGGCGTACTGCTGGCCGTCCTCGGAGTGCAGCAAACCCTGTTGCACCTGCTGTTTGGCTCTGCTGCGGCGCATCCCGGCTGCGACCCCAGCGGCCTGGAGACTGCCGCTCACCAGCTCGGTGCCGCGTGTGCCATGCACGGCACGGATGCCGATGGCCGACGCCGGGACCACGAGTTGGACGATGATCGTCGCCCACATCGTGGCAACCGTAGCCACCGCCTGGCTGCTCGGGCGCGGCGAGGCGTGGTTGTGGCGCACCGCTGAGCAGGCGATTCGAGCTGCACTAGGAAGTCTGACGGGACGCGTGGCCGACGACCGGCCTCGCTTGATCATCAGCTGGCGGAGGTCGCCGTGGATTGCGCCGGCGTACGAGCCCGCGGCGCCACGCGGTCCACCGGCCGTTCGCTGACGCGCGCCGAATCTGCAGGCGCTTTCCTCTTCCTTCTTCACGCTTTACCCACCCGGAAATCGTCTGCTGTTGGCATGCGCCGCGGGTGACCCCTGTCTTGCTTACACCATCTCAAGGAGAAACTTTCATGACTACGACGTTGCCGACCCGCCGCCGCTGGCTGAAGCGGAGCGCCCTGGCCGCCGCTCTTGGCGCTGCCGGGCTCGCCCTGCTGCCTGCAACGGCCGGCGCCCACGTAACGGTGCACACCGACAGCACCGCCTCCGGTTCGTTCAGTGCGCTGACCTTCCGGGTACCCAATGAGTCCGACACCGCCAGCACGGTCAAGCTCGAGGTCCAGCTGCCCAAGGACACTCCGTTCCTCTACGTCAGCAGCAAGCCGATCCCAGGGTGGACGGTCAAGATGACAGAGGCTCCGCTCCCCGAGCCGGTGGAGTCGGAAGGAACCAAGATCACTAAAGCGATTACCACTGTTACCTGGACGGCGAGCGAGGCGGCTGCAGTGAAGCCTGGTGAGTATCAGGATTTCTCGATTTCGGCCGGCCCCCTGCCGAAGCCGGGCACGATCGAGCTGCCGGCCATCCAGACGTACTCTGACGGCGAGGTGGTCAAGTGGAATCAACCAACTCCCGCGTCTGGCGAAGAGCCGGAGTATCCCACTCCTACGTTCGTGATCACCGCGGCCGAATCGGGTAGCGCTGAAGGTGGCGAGATGGAAGCAGCGCCAGCGCCGAACACTGGCGAGACGGCCGCGAGCCCTGCTGACTCGACCGACACGCTCGCCCGCGGGCTCGGCATCGGCGGCCTGGTCGTCGGCGTAGCCGGCGTCGCGACTGCTGTGGTTGCAGTACGCCGGTCCAGCGGAACCCCCTCGGCGTAGCCGGCATGTCTGTCTTGGCAAAGGTGCGTGGCATGGGGTGGCGGCTGCTGGCCGCCACCCTGGCCACGGCCGTTCTCGCCATAGCCGGTCTGGTGATCGGTGCCAGCCCTGCCTCGGCGCACAATGTGCTGAAGTCAACCAGCCCGGCGGACGGGAAGAAGGTTGCGCGTACGCCGTCCAGCGTGGTGCTGACTTTTGACGAACCCGCCATCGCACTCGGTACGAAACTCGTGATCACCGGCCCGGAGGGTCCGGTTCAGATTGGCAAGCCATCGCTGGTCGACAACACCGTGACGCAGGATCTGCAGCCGGGTTCGCCGGCCGGGGCGTACACCGTGGACTGGCGGGTCACCTCCGCGGACGGTCACCCGATCTCTGGCAGCTTCACCTTCACGGCTGAAGCGGCCTGCCGCGGTCCATCGACAGCCCCTTCGCTCGCGCCGCAGCCGTCGCCAGCAGCGACCGCACCGACGGCACGCGGATCGTCTGGACTTTGGCTGGTCGCGGCCGCCATCCTCGTCGTTGCATCGGGACTCATAGCGATTGGCCGCCGCCGCCGCTTGACCTCGGGGGACCGTAGTTGATTCCGTGACTCTCCCGGTAGTCCGATAGCAGGCTGTCGATGACGCGAGCCGTTCTGAGAGCGCTCTGCCCGGTGCTGGGTGACTCGCCATGACCGGTCAGAGCATTGACCACCGCCTGGATGAGGGGCAATTGAACCGTCTCGGGATACGGCGCCGCGATGTGCTCGACGCCGTGAGCGGTGACCAGCCGTAAGGGCGCGTCGGAGAAGCAGGAGAAGTGCAGCGCTCCCGCTGTTCCGATGATCTCAATCTGATCTTGGTGTTGGAACGAGTCGTAGTTCCAGACACCGGTACCTGCAACGCCGGAGCGAAAGGTGAAGACCCCGGTGACCAGGTCTTCGGCTGGGTAGTGTGCACCGCGGTTCGTCGCGATTCCGGCCGCGTAGGTCACCGGACCCAGCAGCCAGTCCAGCAAGTCGAGAATGTGAGAGCCAAGGTCGACGAAGTAGCCGCCGCCCGAGATCTTTGGATCCAACCTCCACCCGCCGTTGTCAGCATCGCCTACTGGGGCAGGCTGCTCGTTGCGGATGCTGACCGACCGGAGCTGACCGATCCGGCCACTGTCCAACAGTTCTTTGACCGTGACGAAGCGCGGCATGGCGCGGCGGTAATAGGCCACAAACAAAGCCACTCCCGCCTCATCGCACGCCGAAATCATCTCCTCACACTCTTGTGCTGTGCGAGCCATCGGCTTCTCGACATAGACGGCTTTGCCTGCCCGCGCAACACGGACTACGTACTCCTTATGTGAGTCAGGTGGCGTTGCAATGTAGACGGCATCGACCTCCGGATCGTTGATCAGCTCGTCAGCATCGTCGTACCAGCGCGGGACGTCGTGTCGTCGTGCGTAGTCGGCGGCAAGATCGCCACGTCGGCGCATCACGGCAACCAGCTCGGATCGTTCAGCCTGCTGAAAGCCCGGCCCGCTCTTGCGTTCAGTCACGTCCCCGACGCCGATAATTCCCCACCGCACCCGCTCCACGCTCGACAGCGTAGTGAAACGTGGCGTTGCTGAGGATCCGGTCAATGTGAGGGAGCGTGTCAGCTGCGGCTCGAGCTGATCTACCTCGGGCTCGCAGACCAGCCTCGGCATGAGTAGCGTCGCGGTCATGGTGGAGCCGCTGCGGCGCGTCGTACTGACTGGGGCTGGCGGCCTGATTGGACGCGCGATACTTTCCGCTGCTGCCTGCTGATTGGGACGTGCTCGGCACTGACCTGGAACCGAGCACTGACATCGCCGCGCTGGACGTGACCGACCCTGACGCCTGTCATCGGGTCTTTGCTGGTGCCGATGCCGTGGTTCACCTGGCCGCGGTTCCGGACCCCGCTGCCTCCTGGGAACGGTTGCTGCCGGCCAACGTGCTCGGTGCCTACCACGTCGCCCAGGCCGCCGCGGATTGCGGCGTCCGTCGGCTCGTACTGGCCAGTAGCTTGCACGTGGTCTCCGCGGCGCCGGCCCACGTACAGGTGAGGACGAGTGACCCGCCGCGCCCGGCCAACCTCTACGGTGCGACCAAGGCATGGGCGGAAGCGCTGGGGGCGTGGGTGGCGGCCACGACGTCGACTTCGGTGGTTGCTTTGCGGATCGGCTACTTCGCCGCGCGCCGCCCCGACGCTGACACCGTGCCAGCTCACGAGGTGGCTGCGTGGCTCAGCCCGCGTGACGCCGCCGAGCTGGTGCGCGCGGCCGTGGAGACCGACGGCCTCGAGTTCATGGTGGCCAACGGCATCTCTGCCAACCGCTACCGCCGCGCGGATCTGCAGGACACGATGCGGCAACTGAGCTACCAACCGATCGACGACGCCTGGAGTACGGAGAGCTATGACGCGTAACGAGCCCGTTTCCGACCAGTCCGGCTTCGGCACGGACGCAGACGCATTCACCGCGTTCGAGGCGGCCGGCTGGGAACGTCAGGCGCCGACGTACGACGATGTGATGGGCAGGGTCACGAGTCGACTTGTTGGCCCTTTGCTGGAAGCCGCTGGAGTGCAGCAAGGCTCGCGGGTTCTCGATGTGGCGACCGGGCCGGGGTACGCCGCCGCGGCAGCTGCCGATTTAGGCGCGTCTGTGGTCGGAGTGGATATGGCTCCGGCGATGGTCGAGTTGGCCCGTCGGCTACATCCCACTGTGGAATTCCGAGTGGCTCAGGCCGAAGCGTTGCCGTTCGAAGACGATTCTTTCGATGCTGTTATCAGCAATTTTGTGGCGCCGCATCTGAGTCGACCCGAGCTGGCCGTCGCAGAGCTGGTACGAGTTCTCCGTGGTGGCGGCAGGCTGGCACTCACCACGTGGGACGCGGCTGACCGCATGCGCTTCCTTGGGGTGTTCCTCGACTCGTTTGCGGAGGCGGGCGCCACGCCGCCACCTGACATTCCGGCCGGGCCCGCATTCTTCCAGTTCGCCGATGACGAGAAGTTCGCAAAGCTGCTGACGGGCAGTGGTCTGAACGGAGTCGAGATCACTACGGTCGCGTTCGATCATCAGATCCAATCCGCCGAGGAGCTTTGGCAGGGGATGCTGGGCGGAATGGTGCGGACCTCAGCGACCTTCCTGGGCCAGCCTGAGCAGACCCGCGAGAAGGTTCGCGCGGCCTTCGACAGGCTGGTTCTCGACTACCGCCGGGGTGAGTGGTTCGAGGTGCCCGTGTCGGTGAAGCTGGCTAGCGGAGTCAAGCCGGGATGACTGCAGAAACTGCTGGAAGATCGCAACCAGGAGCACCAAATCATTGCAATCTGCCAGCAGTTACTCGTAGCACGCCCCGATCGATACCGTAGGCAGGCGGGCCGGGCACTCGGTCGCCGGCTATCCCGAGACAGGAGCACGAACCATGGACAAGCGCACACTCGGCACGAATGGCCTCGAGGTGTCCGCGATCGGGCTGGGCTGCATGAGTATGACCGGGGGTTATAGCGACAAGCCGGATTGGCAGGAGATGGTTTCGCTGATCCGGAGCGCAGTGGACCGGGGTGTCACGTTCTTCGACACTGCCGAGATTTATGGTCCCTACGTCAACGAGGAACTCGTTGGTGAGGCGCTGGCTCCGTTTCGGGGGCAGGTGGTCATCGCCACCAAATTCGGCTGGGACATCGACCCGGTTGAGCGTAAGCCGAGGGGGCGGGTCACCAGCCGTCCGGAGGTGATCAAGCAGGTCGTCGACGGTTCTCTGCAGCGACTCGGCGTAGAGACCCTCGATCTCTACTATCAGCACCGCGTCGACCCGGACGTACCGATCGAAGACGTTGCGGGCGCCGTCAAGGACCTCATCGAGGCTGGCAAGGTGCAGCATTTCGGTATGTCTGAGGCGGCCGCTCCGACGATTCGACGGGCGCATGCGGTGCAGCCGGTGACGGCGGTGCAGAGCGAGTACTCGCTGTGGTGGCGGCGTCCGGAGGAAGAGGTGCTACCGGCCTGTGAAGAGTTGGGTATCGGGTTCGTGCCGTACAGCCCGCTCGGCAAGGGTTTCCTCACCGGCACGATCACGGCCTCGACGAGCTTCGACGCCGGCAACGACATTCGCAGCACCATTCCACGGTTTTCGCCGGAGGCGCTGCAGCACAACCAGGCCGTGGTGGATCTGCTGGCCACCATCGCGCAACGCAAGGGCGCGACGCCGGGCCAGATCGCCCTTGCCTGGCTGCTGGCTCAGAAGCCCTGGATCGTGCCGATCCCCGGCACCCGCAAACCGCACCGACTCGAGGAGAACCTCGGCGCCGCCGACGTCGAGCTGACCGCTGACGAACTCGCCGAGATCGAAGACGCCGCAATCAAAATCCAGGTGGAAGGCGGCCGCTACAGCGAGGCTTCAGAGCGGATGACCAACCTCTAGCCGTTTGGAGTGGCGGCTGCTGAGCGTGCAGCGGCTGCTGAGCGTACGGGGTCCTATTGCGAGGTTTCCCTGCGGTCGCGCGTGACCGTCGGCGAAACGGACTGTCGCCACGCTGCCGAACGGTGGTCGACATAGCGAACGGATGTGCCGAAGCGGCGTTGGTTGTTGGTGATAGCCGGCCCGCAGCGACAGCGACCACTGTTGTCGACTTGGTGGTAGTCGAGTTCCAGAGGTACGAGGTGTATCGAGGCGCCGCAGTCGAAGATGGCGAAGTCTGGCAGCACATCCACCGGACTGGTTGAGGGCGAGCTCTGCCGGTGAATCAGGACCAATGTGGTGACGAGCAGAGTGAGGGCAACACATGCGAGCCATATCAGTACGAAATCCACCTGCTGCATCTGATTAGCCCCTTTGTCTCGCCTCTTCGTGCCGTCCTTCGTACGCGTGGCGCGGTTTGTGCGGTGCGCAGCTGACCGATCGCATCGATGCCAGAACCCGCGATCTGATCGCCGCTCCCCGTGACCGCAACAAACCCGCGCCACGCGTTCTTTCGGGCCTTACCCGCAATATTGGCGGGCACGCAACTTGGTGCGGTCTTCTTAAGCTGGTCTCAGGCGTAGCGCTCGGCAAGGGACAAGCTGCCAGCAAACGGCAAGACAAGGAAACGAAAGGAAGGGGCACTGATCATGATCCTTCGACTCTGGCGCGGCTGGACCTCGACCGAGGCAACCTCAACCGCGTACCGGGAGCTGCTGACCGGGCAGATTGCGCCGGCGATTCTCGCGCGCGGCATCCCGGGACTGCGCGACCTCACGGTCTGGCGCCGCGATACCTCCGAGCTTGGTGGTCCGGGTGCGGAGATCCTGACCGCGATGACCTTCGACGACCGCGACGCGATCGCCACTTTTACCGGCGGCGACCCCACGCGCTCGGTCGTACCGGATGAGGCCCGGCGGCTGCTGGCCCGTTTCGACGAGCACTCCCAGCACTACACCGACGTCGCCCGCTTCGCCTCATAACGGCTGGCAGCTTCAACGGCGGTCATGACTCATTCAGCATGACTGTCTTCGTCTCATCGACCGAGTCAAACCTGCGTTGCCACGAATCGTGCGGCCAGAGGTAGTCGACGGTGCCGTCGTTCGGACGGTAGACGGCGGTGTACAAGGTGCCGAACGCCCTTCCGTATTCAGTGCTGCGAAGCGGTGGACGTAGGAAGGCCGAGGTCAACCCGGTCGGGTCGGGATCGGAGTCCAGCAAGGACATCAGCAACCGTTGCCGCTCGACGCTCCGCAACGAAAGGGCACGCTCGGGATATTCCGGGACGGTGCCTCGATGGTTGGTAGCCGCTCGGGCCGAGGAAAACTCGGGTGCGGAGTCCGGGGCGACAAACGCGGTCAAGCTATCACCCGAGGCATCGACGACGGTGAGGTTGTAGCTCATATTGACCGGTACGCGGCGCAGCACCGAAGCCACATCGCGGATCGACGCGGCGACTTCCAGGAGGTAGCGAACGACGAGCGGAATGCCGAAGCCGGGGCTGGAACCGGGTCTGCCGCCGAATGCCAAAGACACTGCAAGTCCTGCGTCATTCATGCCATCAAGAAGCCCCCAGAGGCAATCGCTCATGCCGAGGACCCGCCTGCCCGTAAACGCGCTCGAGTACACCACTCGCTCGAACAGGTCGAGGCCGTAGTCGTAGTTACGGATCAACAGCGGAGCGCGGCTGACGCCGCCAGCGGCAGGAGCGGTACCGAGCGTCGCCTGCGAACAGCCGGGTAGGAAACGCGGCGGGTCCCATAGCGTCAGCAGCCTGGCGGTGACCTCGTCACCCCCGGCAAGCTCCACGAGGCGCTCCCACACCGGGACGAGCTCGGGCATGTACTTCGCCAGCATCCTGCGACACGTACCGAGATCGGGCCTGGCCGCCGAGCCCTCACTGAGGTACCAGCGGTGGTAGGCGTCGCGGGTGACGTCGTGCAAGGCCTGCCACCGAGAGCCTGGCTGCTCCTCGCGGATGCCGTACAGCGTCATCGTGTGCGTACGGGTGGACGTGGTGAACTCTGAGGTCATGGCGTCAAGGATTCCTTGACAGATGCACTTATGTCAAGTCAACCTTGACACCGGAGGCCCTGTGCCGGTGAGGTTCCTGTGGATATCAAGGCCGCGGGAGTCTGCCACACCGACGCGGACGGTGTCGTCAGGTGGTGCACGTCACCGACGGTCCTGGGTCACGAGTGCGTACCAGATGGTCGTCGTCTCTTGTCAGGACGACCGAAGGGAGCGACAACATGAAACCAAAACGCAGACGATTGCACGCCATCACTTCCACTCGTCTGCAATGCTCCACTGAAACCCCTGTTCACCGACCTTTGTCACCAGCTATCGAGGTGGTCCCAGAAGATGACGACGCCTAGTACCACTCCGCAAGAGGCAACACGGAGAACAGAGACACCCATCCTGGAAGCCCGCGGACTGAGTCGAAGCTTCGGTCACGTCCGTGCCTTGAACAACGCCGCCTTCGACATATACCCGGGCGAGGTTGTCGCGCTCATCGGTGACAACGGTGCGGGTAAGTCCACCATGGTCAAGGCCTTGACCGGCAACCTCGAATTGGATTCGGGAGAGCTGTTTTTCGAGGGCAAGCCCGTGACGATCACCAGTCCCGAGCAGGCGACTCAAATGGGCATGGAAGTCGTCTACCAGGACCTGGCGCTGGCCCCGCACCTCAACCCGGTCCAGAACATGTTTCTGGGCCGGGAGATTCCGCGGAAGGGAATCCTTGGCCCGCTGGGATTCATGGACGAAAAGGCCATGCGAGCAAAAGCGAAAGCGGGCTTCGACGAACTCGGAGGCACGGTCCGGTCATACGCGGCTCCGGTAGGTTCGATGTCCGGAGGGCAACGTCAGCAAATCGCCATTGTCCGTGCGATTAGTTGGGCCAGCAAACTGGTGTTCCTCGATGAGCCCACCGCTGCCCTCGGTGTGGTGCAGACCAAAAACGTACTCGACACCATCAAGCGTGTGCGCGACAAGGGCATTGCGGTTGTGTTGATCTCCCATTCGATGCCTGAGGTGCTCGAGGTAGCTGACCGGATTCAGGTCATGCGACTGGGCACTCGGGTGGCGACACTTCCCTCTGAGGGCACCACGGTCGAACAGTTGGTAGGCGCCATGACCGGCGCCCTGGACTTCAGCAAGGAGGAACTCGCATGAGCGTTATCACTCCCCCAGACGATGCCGCGGTCGACGTTGCAGATGAGGGCCAGCAATCGCTGATCAAGCGGATCACGAGCTTGCAATCAGTGTGGATTCTCGGCGTCCTTCTGGTGATCGTTGCGTTTTTCACTGTCACGGCTGGCGGCAAGTTCTTTTCCACCAGCAACTTCTCACTCATCTCGCAGAACATTGCCGTCTGGGCCGTTCTCGGGGTGGGGATGACCTTCGTCATCATTACGTCGGGCATCGACTTGTCGGTCGGATCGGTACTCGTCTTCTCCTCAGTTGTCGCAGCGAAAGTGATGGAGGGGATCGGCGGCGACGGTTGGGGAACTGCTGCCATCGGCATAGTGGCCGCGCTCGTCACCGGAGCCCTCTGGGGATTGTTGAATGGATCCTTGGTAGCCAAGGCGAAGATCCCGCCCCTGATTGTGACGCTGGGAACGCTCTCGATAGCGCTTGGGCTAGCTCAGGTGATCACCGGCGGCATCGACATTCGGTCGGTGCCGGGCGCATTGACCGACTTCAACACCTACATCAAGATCATCGGCATTCCGTCACTGCCGTTCGTCGCACTAGTGACAGTGATCATCGGCGGAATCGTCCTACACAAGACCAAGTTCGGCCGCTACACCTACGCCATCGGATCCAACGAGGAGGCCGCCCGCCGGGTCGGTGTCCATGTCGAGCGCCATTTGATCATGGTTTACGGAATGATGGGAATGCTCGCCGGACTAGGCGCCGTTCTCGCCCTCGCCCAGTTCGGCACCACGACGATCGCCGGGCAGTCACTGACGAATCTCAACGTCATCGCAGCAGTGGTCATCGGCGGCACGTCAATCTTCGGTGGCGAGGGTTCGATGTTCGGCACCGTCGTGGGCTTGTTCATTCCCGCTGTTCTCCAGGCCGGATTCGTGATCATCGGCGTGGAGCCCTTCTGGCAGGGGGTTGCCGTCGGCATCGTACTCATCGCGGCCGTCTGGGTGGACCAGTCCCGTCGTGCCGCCGCTTTACGTGGCGCAGCACACGTCAACCCGATTCTCGCTCTGTTCCGTCGCAACTCCGCAGCATCAGACAAGTGAAAGGAATACCAGTGAATCGCACCACCGCCCTGAGCGCGGCCGGGCTGCTCCTCGTGGCACTGCCCCTGGCAGCCTGTACGAGTTCCAAACCAACCGAAACAGCACAGCCGGCACCGCAGGGCGGCGGCAGTGCGAGCGCTGCACCAACCGGCCTTGCATCGTCAATTGCAGCGCCACAAAAGGCGAGTAAGAACTACAACCTGCAGTTCATTCAGGGAGTGGCTGGCGACGAGTTCTACATCACGATGCAATGTGGCATCCAAGCGGAGGCGGCAAAGCTGGGCGTTTCCGTCAAAACCCAAGGAGCGCAGAAGTTCGACCCCACGCTCCAAAAGCCGATTCTCGACTCGGTCGTCGCCGCCAAACCGGACGCTATCCTGATCGCACCCACAGATGTGACCGCGATGCAAGCACCGCTCAACCAAGCAGCTTCGGCCGGTATCAAGATCGTCCTCGTCGACACCACAGTCAAAGATCCTTCAATCGCCGTTTCAGCGATCGCTTCGGACAATGAGGGTGGTGGAAAGGCCGCTTTCGATGCCATCAAGCAGCTCAACCCGAACGGCGGCAAGGTCATGGTGATGTCCGTTGACCCGGGCATTTCCACCACTGACGCGCGTGTGAAAGGCTTTGAAGACGCGGTCAAGCAGGACTCGGCGTTCAAGTACCTTGGGGTCCAATACTCACACGATGATCCGGCCACAGCGGCAAAAATCATGGGCTCGGCGCTCCAAAAGGATCCCGACATCGTTGGTGTATTTGCAGCCAACCTGTTCTCTGCGGAAGGCACGGCCACCGGTGTTCGCCAGGCCGGGAAGGGTGCGCAAGTTAAGATCGTCGGCTTCGATGCGGGCCCGAACCAGGTGAAGGCCCTTAAGGACGGAACGGTTCAGGCTCTGGTGGCGCAGGAGCCGGCGGTGATCGGTCAGTACGGCGTGGATGCTGCCGTTACCTCCCTTGAAGGGGGCACTCCGGCGCCTAAGGTCCAAACCGGCTTCACCATCATCACCAAGGACAACGTCGACGGTGAAGCAGCCGGCGCCGTCTACAAGTCCAGCTGCTGAACTTCACAGGTGGGGGTCGACCAACCGTCGGCCCCCACTCGAATTTCTGGCCCCGGCTTTCAGCTCTGCCAGGCGATCGAGGACGACGAGCGCGTTGATCGCGTTCGTGAGACAGCTGCCTGAAAAGCAGCGAACGTACGATCGTGCAACGCCGTGTCGGGCGACGGAGTCGTGGTGGGGCCCAGCTCGGCCGTGAGGGCCGATCGGTCGGGGTCGGTGATCAAACCTGCGGCCCGGCCGCCGAGGAAGGCGGCACCGCGAGCTGAGGCCGACGGCACCTCGACCGCGGCAAGCTCCCGGCCGAGGACGTCTGCAAGCAACTGGCTCCAGGGTGCAGACACCGTGCCGCCGCCGGCGAGCCGCAGTGCCCCGACGGCGGCGGCGGGTTGGATCTCCACCAGCGCGTCGAGCGCTTGGCGCGCGGCGCATGCGACGCCGAGCAGGGCGGCGTACAGCAGGTCGGTCCGGGTGTGCTCGGACGATAATCCGAGCCATCCGCCACGCATCGTCGGGTCCAGGTACGGGGTCCGCTCGCCGTGCAGATGAGGTAGGAAAACCAGGCCATTGCCGGGGGCCGGCCGGTAGTTGGCCGCGGCATACAGCTCAGCCCAGCTGACCCCGAGGATCTCCCGGACCCAGCCAAGCGTGCTGCCCCCGTTGAGGCTCGCCGCCATGGCGTAATGGCCCACGTCGGTTGCGGCGCGATAGCAGTGCACGACCGGCCACCCAGCGTCCGGTTCAGGCAGGACCGGGCCGTTCAGCGGGGTGACCAACTGGATGCCGGTGCCGATGGTCAACTGCACGTCGCCGGTCTCGGTCAGGCCCGAACCCAAGGCCGCGGCTGCGGTGTCAGCGGCGCCGGCGGCGACCGGGAGCCCGCTCCGCAGGCCGAGATCGGAGGCCGCCGGCGATGTGAGCGTGCCCGCGAGAGTGCCAGAGGTCGGCAGGATCATGGGCAGAATCGCCGGATCAATTCCCAGCGATGGCAACCACCGTCTCGTCCCAGCCATCGTCAGCCACCGAGTAGAGCAGGGTCGCCGACGCGTCGCTCGGCTCTGAGGCGGCGGCGTCGACCAGCCGTAGCCGAATCCAGTCCTTCGGTTGCAGGGCCCACCGGGTCGCAGCGATGGTCGATGGTTCGTGCTCGGTGAGCCAGCCGAGAATAGGCCCGGCCATACCGGGGCTCGGCGGGTTCGCAAGGCCCGCCCGGGTGACGCCCGGCAGGAGCTGGTATGCCGCCGCCTGCCGCTGGGCCCGGGTGTCTGCCCACAGGATCGCGTTCCGGGTCGGCCGGCCCCGCTCGTCCACAGTTACTACGCCGTGCATCTGGCCCGACAACCCGATCCCGACAACGTCGAGGTCGGGCCGCGCCGACAGCACGGCGCGGGTCGCCGCACAAATCGCGGTCCACCAGTCGTCAGCGTGCGTTTCAGCCCACCCCGGAGCGGGGTGGCTCACGGCGTAGGCCTCCCCGGTCTGCGCGAACACTTCGCCGTCGGTCGACGTAAGAGCCACCTTGACGGAGCTCGTGCCGAGATCGATGCCAAGGAGGGCGGACCGTTCGTCGGTGGCCATGCAAGAAACCTCACGTCGCCGTGGTGGTCGGGGCTGGTCAGTGCGGCAGACTAGCGTCGAGGTCGTCCGGAGAGGCCGACTGACCAACGCGGCCGATCATCAACATCACACAGCAGCATCGACGGATTCTTGACATCGGTGACATTGATCTTGTCGTCACCAGGGGCAAATTGAGTGATCTGGGCTACGCTCATGCCGCACCGACTCCCGAGGCCAAAGTACGCCGAACGCGGCCCTGACCTCGCGAAGCCTGGCGTCCTGACAAGGAAGCGAAATCACCATGACTGACTTCAACGGCCGTCCGGTTCTCGTCACTGGCGCTAGTGGCGGGATTGGCGGTGCCACCGTTCGGCACCTGGTGGAGGCCGGCGCCGACGTCATCGCCAGCGGACGGTCCAAGGAGGAGGCTCTCGAAGCCATCGCCGCCGACACTGGCGCCCGCATTCTGCCCTTCGACGTCACCGCAGAAGAGAGCGTTCGCGACGCTCTCGACGGCCTGGACATCTGGGGGGTCGTCAACTGCGCCGGCTACGGAGGCGAGATTGCGACCCCGATGGATACCGATATTGCGGTCTTCGACAAGGTGATCAACATCAACGCCCGCGGCGCGTTACTCGTGATCAAGTACGCGGCCCGATCCATGATCAGGATCGGCAATGGTGGATCCATCGTCAATGTCTCAAGCCAGGCCAGTCTGGTGGCTCTGAACGGCCATATCTCCTATGGCTCCTCCAAGGCGGCGGTCGACAACATCACGCGAGTTTCAGCATTGGAGCTCGGCAAGTACAACATCCGGGTCAATAGCGTGAACCCGACGGTGGTCATGACCCCCATGTCTGCCTGGTACTGGGGTCGTGAGGACATCGGCGGCCCGTTCCTAAAGGCGATGCCGCTAGGCCGATGGGCCACCGAGGATGAGATTGCCGCACCCATCACGTTCTTGCTGAGCGACGCCGCGTCGATGATCACCGGGGTTTCGCTGCCCATCGACGGGGGCTACACCTGCCGCTAGGCGGGACAAGCAAGGGGTCTAGAGCAAGACAGCGCGGCCGGAGAACTCGGCAAAGAAGTGCTCGATCTGCTCAGTGGGGGTCTGCAGCCCGTCGATCCGGGTGTGCACGACCCTGGGAGGGGCGGTCACGTCTGGAGTCAGGAAGCGATGAGACTCCTTCAACTTCTTTATGTCACGTGCCGCGCCACGCAGCTGCATACGTTTCACCACTTCGGCAGGTGGTGTGTCCAACCAGGCTAGATGCACGCGGTGGCCGGGGATCGCAAGGTATTCGGTCAGCCGAGCCCAAGCCTCAGGGAATACCCGCTCAGACGTAAAGGGCGCGACCAAGATCACGTTGATGCCGAGCGCCAGGTTCTCCTGGGCGGTATCGAACAGGCAGGTGTAGCGGATGTCGTTGATACTCGCCCGTACGTTCAGCCCAGGGCTGGGTACATCGACCAGAAACTCGCCGCCGGCGTACTGGAAGAGCGGGTTGGTGAGGGTGTCCAGGTCGAGCAGGGCCCAGTGCAGCCGCCTGGCTAGACCTCGGGCAAAGGTTGTCTTTCCGCTCCCCGGCACACCGCACACCACAATCGCTTCGACTGCATGTTCTTCAGTCATTTCGACGTCCCATCCGTTGATCTTGATGTGGCTCAGTGCGGGGCGATCGAGGTCCAAGGAGTGGCACGAGTGGAGGCGACCTCGACGAGGCGGTGCAGGCGGGGACGAGCCACCTCGGTCAGGAACCTGTCCCGTTCAGCGCCGGCGAGGCCGATCGACTCCTTCCACACCGACCGTCCCGCAATGAAGCCCGAGGCGCCACCTTCGTCGAAGGCCACCTGAAGTACATCGGTGAACTGCTCGAACGGCACCCCGGCCGACAAGACTGCCCAGGGACGGGTGAGGACCGAGGCCAGACGTCGCGTACCTTCAACCGAGCCCGGGTATTCCAGTTTCAACAGATCGACGCCATCAATGTCATTCAGCGCTCGCGCCGCCTCAATGATGGCGTCCTCGCGCTGCTGCGCCGTCAACTCCTCCCCCGGAAGCGGATAGATCAAGTTTTCGATGACCGCTGGGACACCCGCGCTGTGCGCGTCGTCGACCACCTCGCGAGTCACTTGCAGAACCTCTGCAACCAGATCCGGCTCACCGGTCCCGGGTGTCGGACGGTCGGCGCGCAGTTGCACAAAAAACTTCAGGGCGTCGCCACCCTGGTCAAGCACCCATTGCCCGTTCAGCGCCGGATCACGGTGCGTTCGGGGTTCCCCGTTGAAGACACCGCGCTCCGCGGGTTCGGAAGCCACAAGTAGGCCGCACGTGGACGCGAGAGCGGCGGCCTCCGTGGCGGCCGGAACACCGTACGTCGGATCGAACAGAATGCCGCTGGCGTACGGGGTCAGCGCTCTGGCTACCGCGACCTTCGAGTCCCTTAGCTGTTCAACGGTGCCCTCGAGGCCAGCCCCGACGAACATCCGACGCAGCGTGTTGCGCTGGTCCATAGCAATGATCGAGAAAATCCCGTCCTCACTGGCTATGTCGGCCAGTGTTTTGGCCGTGCGTTCGGTTGTGGTGGTCATACGGGCACTCCAGGTCATTGTGAATTTGCGTTGTCACTGCTGCTGATTTCCATGAAGTATGTCATCGATGACATTGCCGGTCAAAATGTCATGTCAACGATGACATCAGAGATTGACATCGATGACAAGCCTCAGTTATCTTGGCCCTCGTTCTTGCTGAGAGCAGGTCGGCTATCGGGCGCCGCCAACGCAATGAGCTTCGAAAAGGAGTCCAGTCCTGGTCACGATGCAAGATGTCGCTGACCGCGCCGGTGTCAGCGCGAAGACAGTCTCGCGGGTGTTCAGAAACGAGCAGCACGTCTCTGACGCAGTCCGGCAGCGCGTGAGCGAGGCAATGCGCGAGCTCAATTTCGTGCCGAACATGCTCGCCCGGACATTTCGCGAAGGCAAGGCATCGGTGCTCGGCATCGCCGTACCCAGCATCGTTGACCCGTTCTTCGCCGCCATCATCGAGGCAGTAGACACCTTCGCCAAGGAGCACGACCACGCGATTGCCGTGACGAGCCTCGGAAGTGATCCGGCGCGCGAGCAACCAATCGTCGAAGCACTCCTGCTGCGACAGATCAGCGGTCTGATCATTGCGCCGATCGCGCCGGACCAGTCCTACTTGATCCCCTGGCTTTCGCACAAACCGATCGTCTTCATCGACCGGGAGCCACACGGGATCGACGCGGACGTCTTTCTAGAAGACGACTACGGCGGCGCCGATATGGCAGTTCGACACCTCATGGAGCTTGGTCACCGGCGGATCGCGTTCCTCGGTGCCGACGACGCCGTAGCGACGACGTCACGCCGGCTTGAGGGTTTCAAAGCCGCCTATCAGGCGGCCGATGTGCCGCTCGATGACTCGTTGATCCTCCTGGCGGGTCCGGGCCTGATCAGTGAGATGCTGACGCACACCCTCAGCCAGCAAACACCACCGACCGCGATTTTCTCGTCCAACTCGAGAACCTCCATCGAGATCATTCCCACTTTGCAGCAGCTGGGACGAACTGATCTGGCGATGGTGGGGTTCGGTGACTTTCCGATGGCAAGCGCCCTTCAGCCAGCCGTTTCGGTCGTCGATCAGAATCCGTCGCGCCTCGGCCGATCCGCCGCCGAGCGCGCAGTCAACCGCCTCAGCCAGTCGCAGGCTATGTTCGAACGCCGAACCGTCTTCGAGGTGAACCTCATCCGCAGAACGTCCTCGAGGCCGGTCGCGTCAAGTCAGCTTTGACAAGAAAGGCTCTGGTTCAGCGCCGCAAGCTGCGACACTCCCGCTGGCCATATACCGGGTGATGATCGCATGCCACGATTCATTCGAGATCCTGCGCCACCAGTAATCGAGATTGCGAGGTACCTCCATGCCATCGGCCGCCGAAGGAAGCGATACCGGCACAGCAGAAGTACCGGACATCAAGACGGAGGAAGAGCCGGGCAAGCGACCGCAGGGGCATGTTCGGGAGACGGTTGTTCTTGTCGTGCTGTCGATCACGGCGGTGCTCACGGCGTGGTGCGGCTTCCAGTCATCGCAATGGAGTGGCGAGATGTCCATCGCCTTCAGCGAGGCGTCCGGCGCCAGGATCGAGGCGGCCCGCCAGGCCGGCGTCGCCAATGCCGCGCGCCAGGCCGACCTCAGCATCTGGGGCGTGTACCTGCAAGCCCGTGCGCAGGGCGAAACCGCTCTCGCGGCGTACGTGGAACAGCGCTTTACCGACCACTTCCGGGTGGCCTACAACGCGTGGCATGCCCAAGGTGAGCCGACGAGCGGTCCGTTCAAGATGAAGGAGTACGTGCCACCTGGAACGACCGAGTCCGCGGTGGCGGACCAGCAGGCGGACAGCCGCTTCGCTGATGCACTCAAGTTCAACCAGCGCGGAGACAACTACACCATCCTCACGGTGCTCTTCGCGTTAGTGCTGTTCTTCGCCGCTGCATCTACTCGGTTGGGCAGTCCGCGCGCTCAATGGATCTTGCTCGGAGTGGCGATCGTGTTCCTGATCATCGCCACAGTGGTTCTCCTCACCTTCCCGATCGATATCTGATCTGTGCGCGTCGAGTACGAGGCCCTGACACCAGCCGCTCGTACCGCCTAGAGTGCACCGTACCGAGCAAACTCAGGGCCGCCTGAAATCCAAGGAGGCAAGGGATGTGACCACCGCTGCACCCATTCTCATTGCCCGTCGCTGGCGCAGCCGGCGGTCCGCTGCGATCGCGGGGATCATCTTCGCCGTACTCCTCCTGGCGGGCCTGACCATGATCCGCATTGCCTTGTCGGAGAGCAGTCTTCAGGTCCTTCAGTCAAATGTCCGGCGACAGAGCCTGATCCGGTTGAGCCTCCAGCTGGTGCCGTTTGCCGGGATCGCGTTCCTGTGGTTCATCGGCGTCATCCGCGAGCAGCTCGGCGAGGTAGAGGACCGCCTGTTCTCCACAGTCTTTCTGGGCAGCGGGCTGCTCTTCTTGGCGATGCTGTTCATCGGCGCAGTCACCTCGACCAGCCTGCTGGCGTTGCTCACCGGATCCGATCCCAATGCCGAACTCTTTGCGTACGGTCGCAGCACGACCCAGACGCTGATCTCGGTCTACGCCATGCGGATGGCCGCAGTATTCACGATTTCGGTGAGCACGCTGGGGCTGCGCACGGCGGGGCTGCCGCGCTGGGTCTCTTTCCTCGGCTACCTGGTCGCGCTCGGGCTGCTCGTGGCGGCCGGGGAGCACAGGTGGTTCCAGCTGCTGTTCCCCGCGTGGGTGCTGTTGGTCAGCATTGTGATTCTCGTGGTTCGGCCTCCAGTCAGGACAGCTGATCCCAACAGCGCGGTCGGCTGAGAAGCCTCGCGGCTCGTAGCCGTCTCACGTCGTTTCTCCGCATAAAGCCGCAAACGGAGCTCGAACGGGCCGATTCGGCCGTCATATTCGACCCTGTGCGGAGAAACGGTGAATTGCGGCATCGCTGAGGACTTGCTCCGAGCAATGAGGGCGGGCTGCGACGCGCCGAAGCTATGCCCCGTCAACGGGCTGGGCGTTCAATGGCAGGGTGCTCATCGAACGCGACCGGGAGGTCGACAGGCTGCTCGAGCTGCTCGCCGACACCGTTGCCGGGGAGGGTCGCCTGGTCTTCGTCGGTGGCGAAGCCGGGGTCGGAAAGACGTCATTGATGTCCGCCGTCGCGGCGGCAGCGCCCAGTGGGGTCGAGGTTCGCCGTGGAGCCGCTGACAGGCTGACCGCAGCCGCTGCGTTGGGCGCGGTGGTCGACGCCTTGCCTGAGCTCGAGGAGATGGTCGGCGATCCCGCCGGCCTGGACCGTCTCGAGCTGTTCCGTCGGATCCGGTCCATGCTGCGAGCGGGTCGACGTTATTGGTGCTGGAGGACCTGCATTGGGCAGACGAGGCGACGCTGGATCTTGCTTGCGTTCTTCTCGGTCGTCGACTGTCGGGCCTGCAGGGCACCGTGCACCTGATCTTGCTTGCCGCGTGTGCTTCTCGCCATCAACCCGTGAGCCGTACCGGCGGCAACAGCTGGCAACCGAATCCGGCGAGGAGATGGGTGGTAGCACGGATAGCTTGAAGTCAGTCACGCCGGAACACTGGATTATGCGGCAGCCGGCGGAGCACCCCGTAACCTACCCAGAGCCGAGTCAGCGGCCCAGCGGTGGACCGCCGGCATGCCGCACCAGCTGTCGTCACGTCGAGGAACCCTGTGCAACCCGTCCTCAAGACAATGGCACACCCCCATCTACGGGCTGACGCTCCACTTTCTCCCGCTACACCCCACATATTGGTGGAGCGTCAGGAAGAAGGTGGAGCGGCATGGAGAAGGTGGAGCGTCAGCACTTCAGGCGTGCCGCCCTGAATTCCGGCGATCTTCGCACTTCGCGTTGGTTGAGCGCACTTCGCGGCGTTTCGAACCGACGCGGAGTGCCAATTGGTTGCTTCGCGCTTAGTTGGTGAGCCGCTGTCAACCGTCGAATGTGGCTCTACATGGATCCACCCATTCCCACCCCTGCCAGATGGGTTTATGTCCCGACGCGATGTCACCAATGCGCGTCTAGCGTCGGTGCTCGAAGGTTCCCCGGAGGGCAGGTCACGACCATGAACAATCCTGATGCAAGCACCAGAGGCCGGGATTCTGGCGGCCATCGCGCCCGCGAGCAATTGCTGGACGCGACCCCCGCTACTGAACAACGCCTGGTATTGGCCGGCATCTCGACCGCCGTGCTGATCGGAGGAGACGGGCCGCCGATCGTCCTGCTGCATGGGCCGGGAGAGTTCGCCCTCACCTGGCTTCGGGTGATCCCGGACCTTATGAGGAACCATCGCGTGGTCGTTCCAGACCTGCCGGGTCACGGCACTTCTCTGTTGGGCGACGCGCCACTTGACGCGGATCGGGTGCTCGCGTGGCTCGGTGAGTTGATCGAGCAGACCTGCCCATCACCGGCCTATCTGGTGGGCCACCTGCTTGGCGGTGCCATCGGGGCGCGCTTCGCCGGCGTACACGGCGATCAGATCCGCGGGCTGGTGCTGGTAGACACGTTCGGCCTCCGCCACCTGCGGCCGTCTCCGATGTTCACACTCACCATGATCAACTTCGTCGCTAAGCCAACGGGCGGCAGCCGCGATCGGTTCTTCCGGCAGTGCTTCGTCGACATGAACGGGCTGCGAGAACAGCTTGGCCCACTCTGGCAACCACTCATGACGTGCGCCCTCGAAGGGGCGAACTCACCGAATCAGAAGATGGCGCTCCGCAGCCTCATCCCCCAATTCGGGTGGCGCGCCATTCCGGAGGAGGAGCTCGCGAGGATCCCGGTCCCCACGACCCTCATCTGGGGACGCCATGACCGCCAAACGCCGCTGGCTGTGGCCCAGCAAGCAAGCACCCGCTTCGGATGGCCGTTGCACGTGGTCGAGCAAGCGGCGGACGACCCCGCCTTCGAGCAACCTGAGGCTGTGCTGAAGGCGCTTTCTGTCACCCTCGCCCCCACTCAGTGAGCCCTCCCACGGACCGTCCCGCCCAAGCGGCGAACTCCGCCTGCCGCGCCCCGGCGTAAGCTCCCGCCTCCGCAGACCGTCGGAACGCCTACCTGAGCCGGTCAGCGGAGCTGAACAGGAAGCACTGGCTGTGGGCCTAGACGAGCCGAGGACCTGCTCGCCGACCATCGAAATGCCGCCGAAGATCGCTAGCTCAGTCAGATGACCGGCGCGACCAGCTGCCGACAACATAGGCGGGCGGGCGTGCGCGAGGAGACCGACCGTCCCGCCGCAGCTACCCGTGCCCGGCGCTCGCCGTTCGAACGTTTCGTCGAGGCCGCCTACCAGCGGGTCAGCCGCCCGCCGTTCTTTATCGCATGCGTGGCGATCGTCGTAGCCTGGCTCGTCAGCCTGCCGCTGTGAACCGATACGAAGGCCTGGCAGGTCGCTATCCACACCGTCGCAAGTGTCCTCACGCTGCTGCTCGTGGCGCTGCTGGAAAACGCCGGGCGCCGCAGCGCTGAGTCCGCGCAGGAGAAGCTCAATGTCATCGCCGAGGCGCTCGCCGCGTTGATGGCCTCGCGCGCTCTCGAGGACGACGCGCTCGAGGAAGCAGTGACCCGACTGCGCGAGGCAGTTGGCCTCGAAGAGCGCCACTGAACGAAGTCGTTGGCGCAATGGCCTACGCGCTGGAGCGCTGACGACCCCGGATCGTGATCGACACGATGGCCGCCACTAGGCAGAGGCCAGCACCACCGAACCAGGCGAGAGTGTATTGGCCGGTCGTGTCGCGTACGATCCCCGCCGCGGCGGAGGCGATGGCCGCCCCGATCTGGTGTGAGGCGAACACCCAGCCGAACACGATCGTGCCGGACGTTCCGAACGCTTCTCGGCAAAGCGCCGCCGTGGGTGGCACCGTGGCCACCCAATCCAGACCGTAGATGATGATGAACAGGAGCATGCTCGGGTGCACGGCGTCCGAGAGCAGCCAGGGCAGCACCAGCAGGCCGACACCGCGGAAGAAGTAATAACAGACCAGCAGCAGGCGTGGGTCGATCCGGTCGGTGAGTACGCCGGAGACGACGGTCCCGGCGATATCGAAGATCCCGACCAGTGCCAACAACCCGGCGGCCGTGGTCGCAGGCATGCCGTGATCATGGGCGGACGGTACGAAGTGGGTGCCGATCAGGCCGTTGGTGGTGGCGCCGCAGATTGCGAAGCCACCGGCCAGAGCCCAGAACGTCCTGGTACGTGCCGCCTCGGCCAGAGCACGCACCGCCCGGCTCGCGGCTCCGGTCGAGTCGATCGCCCGCTGTTGCGGCCGACCCGGCGGAGCACCGTACGCGGTAACTCCTCGGTCCTCGGGATAGTCGCGGAGCACAAGCACCACGAACGGCACGACGGCCAGCGCCGCGAAGGTGACAACCAGCGAGGCCGTCCGCCAGCCCTGCCGCTCGGTCAGCGCGGCCATCACCGGGAGGAAGATCAGCTGACCGGTGGCGCCGGCGGCGGTCAGTACGCCCATCACCAGGCCGCGACGGCGTACAAACCAGCGGTTGGCGATCGTCGCCGCGAACACCAAGGCCATCGAGCCGGTACCCAGACCGATCAGCAGCCCC
>CAWJUB010000017.1:0-72664 GCA_963845915.1 uncultured Actinomycetota bacterium | reverse complement strand
TCCGCCACGAGATGCTCGGCGACTCGGATCGCGTTCGCCACGATCGTCAGGGTCGGGTTCACGCTGCCGTTGGTCGGATGCAAGGAAGAGTCGCAGACCACCACTCGGCTGCCGCCCCAGAGTCGTCCATAACGGTCGGTGGCGCCGGTGGCCGGGTCGTCACTCATTCGTGCGGTGCCGCAGGAGTGCTCGCCGGCAGCTGAGGCGGTTGCGCCGCCGAGTTGACGGCGGATGTCCTGTACGCCGGCGGCGCGCAGCCAGCGAGTTCCGTAATCGACCAGGCCGGCCTCGACCCGGAGTGAAGCCGGGTGGACGCTCTTGCGCAGGCGGGCTCCGGGCTTGCCCCAGCGGTCGGAAACCCTGGCGAGCGTGACTGCAGAGGTCTCGCTCGGGATCTCCTGCCCCATCCCGAACACGCCGAAGGCGTACGGCCTTCGGTCTCGCATCCATTGCTTGTGAGCGGCGCCCCAGCGAGGAACGCCGCTGGCGGGGTCGGTCGCCGAGGTCAACGGGAGCACACTCATGAGATCGACGATCACGCCGCCGCCCCAGGGGATCGAGTCGGCGTGTACGTGGTCCAGGGTGGCAATCGAATGGCCGGGGCCCAACCCATTCTTTATTGGTTCGTCGACCTCGCAGTGCAGGCTGACGAAACGATGATCGTGAAGATTCCGGCCGAGTTGATCGTTACCGAGTCCGCTCGCGAGCAGCAGCCGCGCCGACTCGACCGCTCCGGCGGCGACGACGACGAGGTCGGCGCGCACTGTCTGCAACAGGGGTTCGCCGGAGCAGTCGGTCATCACATCGACCGAGGCACCACCCGGCCGATCACGAACGACGATCGCCTCGGTGTCGAGGACAAGATCTGTGTTGCCGGTGGCCAGAGCACGCGGGAGGAAGGTGTTGTGAGCACCATTCTTGGCGTCCACCGGACAGGCGTGCCCGACGCATGACGAGCAGCGCACGCAAGCGGCACGGCCAGCAGCGGGCACGCTGTTGATCGCCAACGGGATCGGGCCCCAGGTCCATCCCAGCCGCTCTGCGGCGCCCGCCAACAGTTCGCGTGCGGGCTCAGTACCCATTGCGGGCATCGGGTAGCCCCTCGATCGCGGCGTCCGCAAGGTCAGCGCGCCCTCCTCACCAGCGACCCCAAGCTCCCATTCGGCGCGGGTGTAGTAGGGCTCCAGTTCGTCGTAGTCGATCGGCCAGTTGGCTAACGTCGCTCCATCCGGATTGCCGTACACGCGGGCCATCTCGAAGTCTTCGGGGAAGAACCGCCAGGCCATTCCTTGCCAGAGCCGGGTGCCGCCACCGAAGGCGTAGGCGTTCAACCCATAGGCCCAGGCATCTCCGTCACCATCCACGAGCCGCTCATGCTCACGTCCTTGATCAGCGTCCTGCGCCGAGATCCGCGGATGCCCACGTCCCGGACCAGCCACGGAGTTGTAGACCGCGTTGCGCTTTCCGTGCAGATGATCACCCCGCAGGCTGCTGTTCGACAGGGCACGGGCGCGCTCGACGACCAGGACGCTGTGTCCGGCCAGCGCCAGGGTCTGCGCTGCCACACCGCCACCGGGGCCGGAGCCGATCACGATCGCGTCATAATGAGCACGGAGACGACTCGGCGGCGTCGTCGCCGGCAACTCCGGCTCAACCGGCGTCACTCCGTTAGGCACCTCACGAAAGCCGATCATGGAGAGGCCATCAGGCCACGACTGGTCGTGACCTCGATCGGCTGCGCTGCGCCGGGACGCGTAGAAGCCTTCCCAACACAGTCGGAGCAGTCCAGCGAAGTCGGCACCTAGAGAGTCTGCTGGTTGGAGGTCTCCCGCAGAACACGGTCCTGCTCGTCGGGCTCCGCCACAGCAAAGCCTCGCCGCTTGAGCTCATCGACAAGCCGCTCCATCGCATCCAGAGCCCATCGCAGCTCGGTGCCGTACTCGGCCAGGTATTGCTCCGACACCACCCTCCCACCCCCCGGGCCATTCGTCGGCCGGGATGACCCGGTCGACCGCCGCCCGCAGCTCGGCAGATCCGGTGACCTCGAGCCACCGTCGCGGTGCGCTGGACACGCCTTCAGCGCCAGGCAAGTGTCCCTCCCGATGTCATCGCCCCGGAGTATCCCTCAGCCCGGAGACCCATAGCCCGCCCAGCCTCAGGTCCGTCGCCACCGCCGAATCGGCGTCCAGCAACCGATGCGGTCCATCCCAGAACATGGTTGCGTAGCCACAATCGCTCCGTGTGCTGGAACCTGTCAAGCAAGCGGCATCCTGACCAGCCTCACCCGCGCTGGCTTTCCAAGTCCGCCTGCCGTCACGGATCAGAGCCGGGTCAACCTCGACGCCCGCAGACTCCAGTACGGCGCGGTACCCGTCGATGCGGGCGCGGCTGCACAGCATCGCGACCGATCTATCGATCACGGCGATCCGCCGGTGACCAAGCCCGAGCAGATGCCGCACCGTCGAGAGCCCCCGCCGGCCCACCACGGTGGCGACGCTAGGCTCTGGCAACTTGGCGTCCGGATCGATCAACACGTACGGAAACGTGAGCGTGGTCGAGGATGTGTTGATCCAACGGGTTCAGTGAGGAAGCGAAGATGATGGCCCCGGACCGTCCGGCGGAGGCGAGTCCACTTGACCACGGCCGCGAGTCGGAAGGGTCCGGCATCGACGACCACGACATCCATAGGGCTCGACGTGACCCCTCGCAGGATCTCGACTGAGTACGGGCTGTCCAGGGCAGTGAATACCAGGTCGATCAACCGCCGCCCCCCGGCAGAACTGGCTGACCATTGGTGGGCCAGGTGGCACATGCCGAGTAACTCGAAGTATTTCGATGCTCGATCCATCATGGCCTTGGACCGAATACGACTAAGGGAAGCGGCTTCCAGGTGTCTGTCAAGCACCTTGACGAACACGTTGACGCGACGAAGGTGGGGGCCTACTGTGCTTCCAAGAACGGAAGTTTCGCACGCTACCAGAACTCTCGACGGGTCTGGAGCGGCCACCTTACCTTCGCTCGAGCTGGGGCGTCATGCGCCGATCGTCAACGAAGCCTTCAGGGCAACGCTGGCCGAAGACGTGATGATCCACTGAGAGCAAATTCAGCAAGACCCGCCAAATCGTTATGTCTGTCTGAGCAAAGGGGCCCATCTGATGGTAAGCAAGTCAGGTTTGACACGTCGTTCTTTCTTGGCGCTGAGCGCAGCTGCGGTCGCCGGGCCGGCCGTGCTGGCCGGATGCGGTGGCGGTGGCGGTGGCGGTGGAGGTGCCGGAGGTGGTGGCAGCACCGAGCCGATCAAGTTCTGGAACATGCCTTGGGGTCAAACCGCGTTCAATCCGTTGGACCAGAAGATCACCGAGGCGTACAAGCCAGAAGCCGGTCTGCCCGCCGTGACCTACCAGGTCATCCAGTGGGCGAACTTCAACCAGACGTTCGCATCGGCGGTGGCCTCCAAGACCAACCCGGCGGTCAGCTCCGGGGGCGGAACGCAGGTCTTCCAGTACGAGGCGCAAGGCGGGATCGCCTACGTCGACGAGCTGTACGCCACCTGGAAGCAGAACGGGCTGTATGACGACTTCCTGCCGGGATTGATCGACACCCTGAAGGTGGAGAAGGGCTACGCGGCGATCCCGTACAACCTCGATATGCGAGTGATCTGGGCCAATAAGGTTCTCTTCGACCAGGCCGGGGCCAAGGTGCCGACGGACTGGCAGTCCTACCTGGACGCGGCCGAAGCGCTGAAGAAGAATAGCGTCTACGGGTACGGCACGGGAGCAGGGGCCGGCGCCTACACCGGACAGCACGCAATAGTCTGCTGGATGATCAACAACGGTGGTGGACTCTTCGATGAGCAGAAGCAGCCGAACTGTGTCACGCCGGAGAACATCGAGGCTGTGAACTTCGTCCTCGAGATGGTGTCGAAGGGCTATGTCGACCCGGCCAGCTCCACCTACACCAGCGCAAACGTGCAGACCCAGTGGAAGGCCAAGAAGTTCGGACTCGGCTACGACACGGGCGGTCTGGCCGACAACCTCGGTGGGGACGTGGCTAAGGACATTGCCGTCATCAGCCCACTCACGTCACCCTCGGGGAAGAAGGGCGCCCTCTACTTCCCCAACAACATCATGATGTACAAGAACAATCCGAGCATCAAAGGCAGCGAGGCTTTTCTTACCTACTACTACCAGAACATGGCCCCGCTCTGGACCCAGAACACCGGCATCGGACTGCCGCCGCTCAAGTCGATCAGCAAGACCAAGGAGTTCCAAGCCGACAAGGACAAGGTTCGCATCATTGAGGAGTGGCGAGCCCATTGCCAAGACGTGGGCCGCCCCGGGCGGGGGGGCCAACTTCCTGAATGTGACGACGGTCGACGCGACCCCAGCGATGAACACCTTCACCCAGTCGATCCTCAGTGGGAAAACAGACGCCAAGTCGGCCTTGACGAAGCTTCAGGCTGACGTCAAGGCCACCATGAAGTGATGACGTGCTTCCCCAGCCGATCCTGACAAATCCAACACCCGAGCGACGCACGGCTATGGCCGCGACTGGGTCGCGCCCGCAGCCGATGAGGTGAGCCAAATGTCGACTTCTACCGCCGGACAGGGCCTGACTCGAGCGCGAACGGGCGTCGCGGTCCGCGGCTCCGGACCACCACTGGCGCCGCGCAAGACCCGGCGACCCGGCGCGAGTCCGTTGACGCTGGGCGCCTTCGCCGCGCCTGCGCTGTTCCTGGTGCTGCTCATCAACCTCTATCCGGTGATCTATGCGGGATGGCAGAGCTTGCGGGACGGCAGCTTGATCGATGCTGGCGACTTCGTCGGCTTGCAGAACTACGCTGATGTACTGACCGATCCAACCTTCTGGGCGGCGGCCCGTTTCACGGTGGTCTTCACGCTGGTCGGCGTGTTCGGCAGTTGGTTCGTCGGTCTCGCACTCGCCCTTCTGCTCAAGACCCGGTTCCCCGTCAAGAACACCTTCAAGCTCCTGCTCCTGCTTCCGTGGGTGGTCCCGGTCGTGGTTTCCGCGACCGCGTGGAACTGGCTGGTTGCCACCCCCCAGAGCCCGCTGCCGATCCTGGCCGAGGCATTGGGACTGGGCAACGTCCTCTTCCTGGCCGATCCCTTGCTGGCGAAGATTACGGTCTGCGTCTTCAAGGTCTGGATCAGCTTCCCGTTCATGATGATGATGATGGCCGCCGCCCTCGAGTCGGTGGACAACAACGTCTACGAGGCCGCCAAAGTCGATGGTGCGAGCAAGTGGAACACACTCACGAACATCACCTTGCCGATGATCTCGCGATCGACCTACATCAGCTGGATCTTGATGACCATCTTCTGCGTGAACGACTTCCCCACGATCTTCCTGCTGACCGGCGGCGGACCGGTGAATGCCACGCAGACGCTGGTCGTGCTTTCCTACGTCACGGTGTTCCAGAACTTCCAGACCGGCCCCGGTGTGGCGATCGCCTTCCTGATGACTCTCGTCTTGATCGTGATCTCCGTCGCCTTGTACCGGCAAATCAAGAAGGTGCAGATCCTATGACCACAGTGGAGTTCTCGGAAAGCCACGACGCGACTGACTCCCACCTCGGGGCCGAGCCCACCAAAGCTGACCCGGAACCGCGCGGCAGCTGGGGGAAGTTCGTTCTCGTCTTGGTGATCGCCGCCGTCGTACTCATCCCGGTCCTCGCGGTCGTCGTGCTCTCCCTCCAGCCTTCGCTGGGGAGCACGAGCACGGCGACCTTCACGCTCGAGAACTTCGTCAATATATTCAGCCAGACCGATGTCTTGCTCTGGCTGCGCAACAGCATGGTGACGACCCTGGCTACCGTCCTGGTGTCGGTCGCCGTTGCGGCGCCGGCCGGGTATGTGTTGTCACGGGGGCGGAGCCGGTTGATCTCCGGATTCTCGTTGGTGTTGTTCATTGTGCAGGCGCTGCCCTTCGTCACCGCGGTGATCCCGCTGTTCATCCTGTTCGCCAACTTGGGCCTCGTGGACACCCTGACGGGCATCACGATCATCTTCGTCGGCTTCACCATGTCGGTCGCGATCTGGATGATGGCGGCCTACTACGACTCCATCCCGATCAATCTCGAGGAGGCAGCGTGGATGGACGGCTGCTCGGTCTTCGGCGGTTTCCTCCGCGTCGTGCTGCGGAACTCGCTGCCAGGCATCCTGTCCACGGCCATCTTTGCTTTCTTGGTGGCCTGGAACGACTATCTGGTCCCCCTCGTCTTCCTTCGATCTAGTGAAAAGTTCACATTCCCGGTGGGCCTGCAGAGCTTCTTCCAGCAGAACTCGACGAACTGGGGCCTGGTGATGGCCGTGGCGGTGATGATGATGTTGCCGCCGGTGATCTTGTTCGCGGCGCTGAACCGGTACTTCAGTGTGGGTGGGATCGGCGGGTCGCTGGCCGGCGCCTGAGCCGGAAGCGCAACTTGCGAGGGAATGGGCGACCGCGCCCATTCCCTCGAGGTTTTCACCGGATGACCCGCACCGGCAACGCTTTTACCCCGTGCACGAACTCGCTGAAGACAAACTCAGGTTCGCCGACCTCCAACCGCGGCATCCGCCGAAGAATCTCCCGGAACAGCGACTTCAACTGAACTTTCGCCACGGCGCTCCCCAGGCAAAAGTGCACGCCACCTCCACCAAATGCGACGTGTTGGGCACGGGGTCGTCTCAGGTCGAAGGTCTCCGGTGAGGTGAACACGGTTGCGTCTCGGTTACCAGAACAATAGAACAACGCGACCTTGTCACCGGCGGTGATGGAAACACCGTGGAGCTGGGTATCGACGCTGGCCGTCCGGGTAAAGACGATGACCGGTGAGGCGTATCGGATGAACTCCTCCAGCGCGTCGTCGATTCGGCCTTCGAAGTCTTCGCCGAGCCAATCGCGTTCGGCCGGGTTGGCGTGAAGTGCGAGCAGGCTCAGCGTGGTGGCTTGCTTGGTGGTGTCATCACCCGCGACGACGAGCAACAGCATCGTCGAGAGGATCTGCGTCGTCGCTGAGGGGCCGGCCATCGAGCTCTGCGTTCACCAGACAGGTCACCAGGTCCTCGGCGGGCACTCTCCGGCGGAAGCGGGCCAGCGCGGTGCACAGGTTCCTCAAGTACGCGACCTGGGCCTCGTAGAACGCCTGCATCGTGATACCCGCCGGAAGCTCGGCCGGAAAGCCTGAACCGACGTAGGCGTCGGCGGCGACGACGAAGGAGTCATGCTCGCTGGGCGGTAACCCGAAAAGTTCGGCGATCGTCCGCAGCGGAAGCTGGGCCGCGACGTGGCGCACGAAGTCGAACTCGCCACGAGCGGCGGCCCGGGCAACGATCTGTTTGGATCGCCGCTCGATCGTGCGCTCGAGCCGCGCGACGGCCTTGGGTGTGAAGGCGGCGCTGACCACTCGCCGGAGGCTGTCGTGGGCAGGTGGGTCCAGGACCAGCATGTTCGGGTCCACCTGGAACGGGGCGGGGCGTAGGTTGACCTGCCCGAGCTCTGAGCTGAACAGCTCGTGATGACGACTCGCGTAGGCGATGTCCTCCACGGTGGTCACCGCCCAGAACCCCGCTTCGTGGTGCTTGCTCTTCGGGTAGCCGGGCGTTTCCAGCGCGGGATGCCAGCTCACGGGCCGCTCGGCGCGTAGCCGGCCGAAAGCCACATCCCGGAGGTGAAAGGGCTGGCGCCAGAACGCGACACTCGAGATGTCAACGTCGGTGTCAACCCGATGTTCCGTTCTGAACAGACGTACCATCAGTCCTCTCGTTCACCGCGCCGGACCTGGGCGCTCCAGACCCGGCGAACTGGCTTCAGCTCAGCCAGAGCAGGGTTTCGGAGCGGCCTCAAGAGCTCAGACCACAGGTCGTCGGGGATGGTGGTGGTGACAGCTCGAGGGTCTGGGCGATTCGTCCAGCAGACGCCGGCCCCAAGACCCTCAAGTCGATCATCTCAGATCGGGTCGAGAACTGCAGTGCGGTGGCAGTTAGCGTGACCTCGTAGCGCTGGCGGGCTGCTCCATCGCCTCCGCTGCGCCCGACTCCGACCATCCAACGAGCGGTAGCCGGAGTTCGGCTGGGCGGCCGGACCCTCGACAGCATGTCACACCGCCGCACAGGCCCGTATGGCCGGTTCGCCGGGCATCCTCCACTGGCCACTTCTGGGTTCCACTGGCCACTTCTGGGTTCTCCCCCAGATCTCCGCTAGAAACCGGTGATCTGCCACTCCACGGTCGTGGAGCCGCCGATCGGCAGGGTGATCAGGTGACGGCCCGAGTTGAACGCGTCCGGCGGGCACGTCATGGGCTCAACCGCTGAGCCGAGCCTGTTAAGTCGGGGATCAGGGTGTTCAGGCCGTGTGTACTTGCACCCAACGGCACTCCTGACCCCAGGTGATAGCGACGCCGCTTCCTTCCCGCACCCGTTAGGCGGCGGTGAATCTGCCATCCGGGACCGGCGGAGAGGTCGGTGAAAGCATGATCGACAAAAGTGTCCGCGATGGTCCGTGGCCGACGAAAATCGAAACGGTCCAGTTCAGCCACCGAGCGAAGGTCAACAGGAACAAGCCTGTCGGCCGTGACCGTCAGGACTCTCGCCGCCGGGAGTTCGAGGACCCAGCCGTCGACCACACCGGCGCCCGCGCCCAGGTAGGGATGGATGCTCGCACCGAACGGCGCCGGGTCTGGTCCGGTGTTGGTGGCCTCCACACTGATCGTCAAACCTTGTTCCGTCAGCGCGTACGTGACCAGCAGCCAGAGCCGGTACGGATAGCCGACCTGAGCAGGCACCGTCAGCCGAGCGCCACCGTGTGGGGTTTCCCGGCTGACCACCTCAAAGTCCAGCCAACCGCCCGGACTCAACCCCTCCCGCTCCTCGACCCAGTTCCGCAACGTCTCTGGATTCGGGGTCCAACATCACTCCGACGGCGCCGCCGCTTCGCTTGGACTCACTGCTCCTCGAGCCGCTCCCTATACGTCCGGGCCGCCCGCTCACGGAACTCCTGGTCGTACTTCGTCGGTGCTGACATGGCTGAATCCTCCTGTGTTGGATCAGCACCCTCCGGCCTTTCCAGGGCGATTCAGGCCCACCCGCGCAGCCTCCCCGGTCGCCGTCGCCTACGGGGGCGAACTCGTTGAACGCCTCGTGGCCCGCGCGCAGGGAGCCGTCGGCCTCGATGAAGTGCAGCCACTCCGGGCCACCGACCGGGCCCCACTCGTCGCGGTGCAGGTCGGCGACCAGGCTGTGGTGCAGGGCGTGCACGGTGAAACCGATGCCGCGCTGGGTCAGCTGGGCCAGGGTGTAGCGCATGACCTCCACGTGCGTGGCGTCGTCGCGCGCGCCCCAGACGGTCTCGTTGGCGATCAGCTCCTTGCCGGCGCGCTCGGCGATCGCCACGCACTCGTCCAGGTAGCCCTCGAAGCCGTCCTTGGACTTGGTCTGCAGCTGGTTCCCGCTGCCGTTCCACATGTAGTACGGGTGGAAGCTGAGGATGTCGCTGATCGGCTCGGTCAGCTCCAGCGCCTTGACGTTGGGGTAGTTGCCGATGGTCAGCGGCTGCTGGGCGCCGAGGTCCTTGCAGACCCGGTAGCACCAGGTCAGCCAGGTCAGCTCCGCCTTGCGGATCGGGCTGTTCTCGTCGTCGACGTAGCTGCCCATGAGGGGCTCGTTGCACAGGTCCCAGGCGTAGATGCGCTCGTCGTCCAGGTGCGCGCCCACCACATCCGCCAGGTAGCGGTGGAAGATCCCCTGCACGGGCGCGGCGACCGGGTCCCCCGCGTCGGGGTTGACGAACAGGTCGTCCACGTTCGTCCACGCGCTGTGGTGGGGGATCAGGTGGTCCAGGGGCACGCCGCCGAAGTCGCACACCGGGTCGCGCCACCGGTTGAACAGCAACGGCATCACCAGGATGCCGTGCTGGGCGAAGATCCCCAGCCCGGCCTCGAAGTTGGCCAGGAAGCGCTGCGGGTCGCGCTGGTGGGCCTCGTGGGACAGCCACCAGCGGGCGACGTTCCAGCCCGGGAAGTACTCCTTGCCCCGGGCGATCTCCACCGCCATCTTCCCGTGGTCGTGGTGCTGCCACAGGTCCAGGCCGCTGGTCCCCCAGGACCCGTCGTAGTTGAACCCGTGGACGTCCTTGCTCTTCACGCGTCGCTCCTCCTCGTCGTGGTGTCGTGCTCCTGCTGCTCGTCCCGACCCGGCTCCTACGGGAGGACGAGGACCTTGCCGGTGCCCGGGGCCCGGTCGCGCATGGTGGCGACGGCCTCGCCGACCGCCTCCAGCGGGTAGCGGTGGGTGACCAGCGCTGAGGGCCGCACGCGTCCGCGCCCGAGCAGCTCCAGGGCCTGCGGCCATACGTCGGGGCTGCCCAGAGGGACCCCAGGACCACCTGGTCGTTCACCACGACCCGGTCCAGGTCCACCGGCACCGACTCCGCCCCGGTCAGGCCGATCACCACCAGGCGCCCGCTGGGGCCCAGCCGGTCCAGGGCCGCGGCCACGCCGCCCCGGCTGCCGCTGGCCTCCAGCACGACGTCGAAGACCTCCTCCGCCCCGGCCGCGCGCACGCCCAGCGCCGCCAGCCGCCCATGCGACCGGCATCGGGCTCCAGGGCGGCGACCTCGGCGTCCAGGAGGTCGAGGAAGACCGCAGCGGCAAGCCAGCCGAGGGTGCCACCGCCCACGACGAGCACGCGCGAGCGGGGCTCGGCGCCGGAGCGTAGAACGGCCCGCAGCGCGACCGCCGTCGGCTCGGCGAAGACGGCGTCCTCCACGTCCACGCCCGGCGGCACGGCGTGGGCGCTGCGGGCGGGGAAGCGCAGCCGCTGGGCGAGAGCGCCGTCGCGGTTCATTACGCCGGTCTCCTGCCGCCGCGGGCACTGGTGGTAGGCGCCCGAGGCGCACACGGGGCAGTCGCCGCAACCGATGCTGCACTCCCCCACCACGACGTCGCCCACGGCGAACCCGCTGCCCGGCGCGCCGGGGTCCACCACCGGGGCCACCCACTCGTGCCCGGGCACCAGGGGCAGCTGCGCGCGGCCCGTCGCGCAGGTACACCATTGAGCCGTCAAGCAGCTCCAGGTCGGTGGCGCACAGCCCGACGGCCAGCGGGGCCAGCAGCAGGTCACCCGGGTCGGCCGGCGGCACGTCGTGGTCGAGCAGCGCGTGGCCGCCGGCGCCGGAGATGACCAGTGCGCGCATCCGAGTCCCTGGGTCGAGGTTCCGCGTCGTGGGCCGTCCGGGCGGCGCACGCCGATGGCAGCGACATTGCTCCAGCCCGAAGACAATTCCTACCACGCCGGCCCGGGGCCGGGAACAGCGCCGCCGGGACCGGCGGCGGGGGCTGACGGGGCCGGTGCGCTCGTCTGCCGGTGGTGTGCCCCATTGCGCCTCCCCCCGCCAGCCCTCCTCGATCGGCGGTGATCCGCGGCGGACCGTAACAGCCCCGATCCGCGGCGAACAGCCGACCGATCTCGATCCTCAGCTGCTCCCAGCAAACTGCAGCAGTTGGCCTTTAGCTCCTGATTGATAACGTCGTGCATAGTCGCCCAAGCGCTTCGCGGGTGCTCGCTGCAGCGACGTGTGAATAGATGTCGATCGTGATGGGAGATCCTGCTGTGCGGCAGAATTTGCATTGCGACACGACGGGCACCTCGAGCAACACGCAATGAGGCGCAGTTCGTCTGGTGGAGTGCACGCACACCACGGGCACACCACCCGCTTGACGCTCGTTGGTCCGGTCCGTAGGTTGGCATGAGAAAAGTCTCTCTCCGTTCGGCGAAACTTTCCTACATAGGAGTCGGATGACTGCTAGCACGCCGACGATCCAAACCTCCGGGTCGTCATTCCTCGGCCCTGACGGCGAGCCACTGCTCCTTCGCGGCGTCTGCCTGGGTGGTTGGCTGAACATGGAGAACTTCATCACCGGATATTCGGCGAACGAGACGCTGATGCGGCGGGAGGTACGGCGGGCGATCGGCGACGACCGGGCCGAGCGTTTCTTCGAGCGCCTCCTCACCCGGTTCTTCGATGAGCCGGACGCTGCCTTCCTCGGCGAGGCTGGGATGAACCTCGCGCGAATCGCCGTTGGCTACAAGCACTTCGAGGACGACGCTCGACCGTTCGAGATCGAGGCCGATGGCTTCCGCCACCTCGACCGGGCCATCGACGCGCTGGCCCGCCACGGCGTCTACTCGATCGTCGACCTGCACGCCCTGCCCGGCTCGCAGAACCACCACTGGCACTCCGACAACCCCACGCACGTCCCCGCGTTCTGGGAGCACCGACATTTCCAGGACCGGGTCGTGAACCTGTGGGAGGCCATCGCCGACCACTACCGAGGCAACCCCTGGGTGGCGGGGTACAACCTGCTGAACGAGCCGGCGGATGAGTCCCGCAGCGTCGTGGGACCGTTCTACCGGCGGCTGGTCACGGCGATCCGGGCGGTGGACCCGGATCACACCGTCTTCCTCGACGGCAACACCTATGCGACGGAGTTCGACATCTTCGACGAGCCCTTCGAGAACGCCGTCTATACGTTGCACGACTATGTGGATGCCGGCCTCGGGCGCAGCCCTCACTACAGCCGCGAGGAGGCGGAGCAGAAGTTCCTGAAGCGATCCGCGTACGCGCGATCGACCGGCACCCCGATCCTGGTGGGGGAGTTCGGACCGATCTACACCGGGAACGAGCCGGAGGACGCGCGGCTCCGCGGCATCCTCGCCGACCAGCTCGACCTCTACCGGCGGCATTCGGCGAGCTGGGCGCTGTGGATGTACAAGGACATCGGTCGGCAGGGTCTGGTCTCGGTTCGACCGGACACGCCGTATCGTCGCCGGTTCGACGACTTCGTGGCCAAGAAGAACCGGCTTGCCGCCGACCAGTGGGGCAGCGACGGAATCGGCGTCGCCGAAGTGACGCAGCCCGTTCAAGACCTGATCGCGCGGGAGTTCCCCGACTTCGACCCCTACCCCTGGGGCCGATTCGACTGGGTGCGCACGCTGCTGCTCAACATCACCATCGCCCAGCCGCTGGCCCATGAGTACGCAAGCCGGTTCCGCGGGCTCGACGACACCGAGCTTGATGCGCTCGCCGACTCGTTCGCATTCGAGTCCTGCGCCGTGCGCGAGCCACTCCTCGCCGAGCTCCAGCACGGCCTTGCCGCGAAAACCCTTCGATGAGGGCGGCGGTGCTGCGGGAGATCGGCGCGCCGCTCCAGCTCGAGGACGTCGAACTCGATGAGCCGAGGGCCGGGGAGGTCCGGGTCCGCATCGAGGCCGCCGGCGTCTGCCACAGCGACCTGCACTACATGACGGGCGACCTGCAGGCGAAGCTGCCCCTCGTGGTGGGCCATGAGGGTGCCGGCATCGTCGAGGCCGTCGGTCCGCGGGCCGGCGCCCGCGTGTCGGTCGGTGACCGGGTGGCCCTGCTCTGGCGGCCCCGCTGCGGCGAGTGCGAGGCATGCGTGGCCGGCAACCCGGTGCTCTGCCGGTTCGGCCGGGTGCTCGCGACGACCAACGGGCTGATGGACGGCACGACCCGCCTGCATCAGGGCGAGGAGCGCATCCACCACCTGATGGGTGTCTCGTGCTTCGCGGAACGGGTGGTGGTCTCCGAGACGAGCGTGCTCCCGGTGCCGGACGGCGTGCCGCCGGAGATCGCCGCCATCTCCGCGTGCGCGGTGATCACGGGCGTCGGAGCCGTGCTGAACGCGGTGCACCGGGCGGCCGGTCAGCCGCTCGCCGTCTTCGGCACCGGCGGCGTCGGCCTTGCGGCCGTCATGGGCGCCGCGCTCATCGGGGCCCATCCGGTGATCGCGATCGACATCGACCCGGCCAAGCTCGAGCTCGCCCAGCGGGTCGGCGCCACGCATGTCGTGGACGCAGGCGCGGGTGACGTCGTCGACCGGGTGCTCGGGCTCTCCGACGGTGGTGTGCCCTGGATGATCGAGGCCGTCGGCCGCCCGGAGACGATGCGGCAGGCGGTCGAGTGCCTCGGCCCGCCGGCACGCTCGTCGCGGTCGGCCTGAGCAGCGCCGACGCCACGGTCGCGGTGCCGATCAACGAACTCGTGCAGCGGCAGAAGCGCATCGTCGGCTCGCTGTACGGCTCCAGCAACCCGCGCCTCGACCTGCCTCGCATCTTCGCGCTCTACCTGGCCGGCCGGCTTCCCCTCGACGAGCTGATCGGCGGCCGCCGGCCGCTCGCCGAGGTGAACGAGGCGTACGCCGAGCTGCGCATCGGCGGTATCGGCCGCACGATCCTGCTGCCCTGAGGGGCCGGGTCCCAGCAAGTGGGCAATCGGAGAGCATGCTGACAAGGATGTTGCATAGCAACGAGTGGTACGCCGGGAATGATCTCAACCATTACATCCACCGTGCCCCGATGCGGCGGATATTGCTCCTCGTCGGCCGGGATCTCGACCAGGAATAAGGATGACTGTGGACGAGCAAGAAAGCCAGGGACTGGGCGACACACCACCGGAAGAGCTCGACGAACTGGTCGGTGCCGCCGCGGAAGCCGCTCGCGGGCTCGTGGATTCTCGCCCCTCAGACCGGGCAAGCTGGCTGGAGCACCTGGCGACCCGGCTTGACGCCGCGGCGGAGGAGCTCGTACCACTCGCCGCGCAGGAGACCCATCTCGGCCTAGACCGATTGCAGGGAGAGCTGAAGCGCACCACGTTCCAGCTTCAACTCTTTGCGGAGATTCTCCGCGACGGCTCGTTCTTGCAGGCGACCATCGACCACGCCGATCCTGCGTGGCCCATGGGCGCCCGGCCCGACCTGCGGCGGATGCTGCGGCCCATCGGACCGGTTGCGGTGTATGCAGCGAGCAACTTTCCGTTCGCCTTCAGCGTGGCCGGTGGCGACACCGCCTCGGCCCTGGCTGCTGGCTGCCCGGTGCTGCTGAAGGCGAACCCCAGCCACCCGGAGCTGTCCTGGGTGACCGGGGCGCACGTGTCCGATGCGCTGGCTGAGGCCGGGGCACCGGACGGGATCTTCGCTGTGGTCAGGGGCTTCGAGACCGGGATCGCTCTGGTCAAGGACCCGCGGATCCGTGCCGCTTCCTTCACCGGCTCGCTCCGCGGGGGCCGGGCCCTCTTCGACCTCGCCGTATCCCGGCCGGAACCCATTCCGTTCTACGGCGAACTCGGCAGCGTTAACCCGGCCTTCGTGACGCCGGATGCCGGTGCGCACCGGGCTGATGACGTGGCGTCCGGCTTCGTCGCCTCCATGTCACTCGGAAACGGCCAGTTCTGCACCAAGCCCGGGCTGCTGTTCGTTCCGGCAGGCGCTGGTCTTGAAGGCCGGGTCGCGGCCCTTGCCGGCGAACGACCGGCGGCGCCGATGCTGAGCGAACACATTCGGTCAGGCTATGCCGAGGCACTCGCGCAGTTGGCGCAGCGACCCGGCGTGCGGGTGATCGCCGGGCAGGCCAACCCGGAGGGCGATCCGGCGCCCACAATCCTCGCGACGACGGTCTCAGACCTGTTGGCGGACTCTGAGGCGTTGACACAGGAGTGCTTCGGTCCGGCGGCGCTCGTGGTGTCCTACAGATCAGAGGATGAGCTGCTGGCCGCCGCACGAGTGTTCGAGGGACAGCTCACTGCGACCATCCATTCCTCCGGCCAGGAACCCGTTACCTCCGCGCTGCTGGATGTGCTCAGCGAGCGCGTCGGTCGGGTGGTGTGGAATGGCTGGCCGACTGGTGTCTCGGTGACCTATGCTCAGCATCACGGCGGGCCGTATCCAGCAACTACGTCGGTGCAGACGACCTCGGTGGGCACCGCAGCGATCGATCGGTTCCTGCGGCCGGTTACCTACCAGGGCGCGCCGGATGACGTACTGCCGCCAGCGCTGAAAGAGCACAACCCGTGGCGGCTGCCGAGGCGGGTGGACGGAGTGCTGCAGCAGGTGTCATGAGCCAGCCTCAGCCGGCGAACGCGTGTTGCGGGGCGCCCCGAACGCTCGCGTCATAGCGAAAAACGGCGCCGGCATCCGGCTGATCGTCCGTGTCCAGGCCTTGTCGGGACGTAGTGATGAACAGCGTCCTCAGGTCAGGTCCGCCGAACGCGCAAGCCGTCACGTTGGACACGGGCAGGTCGACACAAGGTCGAGCCGGCCAGTGCTGTCGTAGCGGTGCACGGCGCTGCCACCCCAGAGGGCGACCCAGATGCCGTCCTCGTCGTCGATGGCCATGCCGTCCGGATATCCGCCGCCCGATATCTCGGTGAAGGTCCGGCGGTCGGTGAAAGCACCTGACGCCGGGTCGAAGTCGAAGCTATCGACCCGGGCGGTAGGCGTGTCCGCGTAGAACACGGTGTCGCCCGCCCGGTTCCACTGCAGTCCGTTGGAGATAGTCACCTCACGAAGCGTCACCTGGACGCTGCCATCGGGATCGAGGCGGTACAAGGTCCCGGCTCCAGGGGTCTCGGCGTACGCCATGGTTCCGCAGTAGAAGCGCCCTTGGGGATCGCAGCCGCCGTCGTTCATCCGGATAAGCGGGTCGGTGAAGACCGGAGGCAGCGCTGTCTGCTGGTCAGATCGGGGCCGAGCAGCACGAATTGGTTCTCCGTGGCGAGCACGTAGCCGCCGCCCCGTCGGGCCCTAATTGCAGCGGCAACTGTTGCTGTTGCGAGCTTGTGTCGCTCGGGTGTCGCCGTCTGTACCAACTGCCACGACAGTGCCGGCAAGCATGTCGACCAGCAGCAGCCGGTTGTTCACCGAATCCCAGAACGGCCCCTCGCCGTGGAAGGTACAGGGGACAGTGAATCGCTCCGCCCTGCTGCTCACATCCAGCCTCCGTCCACAATCCACCGCTGCGCCGTGCAGGAGCGGGAGTCATCCGCCGCTAGCCAGAGTAGGAGCCGAGCAACGTCTTCGGGATAAAGCTTGTCGGGGAGGCACTGGTTGCGTGCGATGGACTCCTCCGCCTCCGGAGTCACCCATTCGGTGAGTTGCTTCTCAGTCATGATCCAGCCCGGGATGATGCAGTTCACCCGGATGTGCCAGGGCCCGTACTCGCGCGCCAAGGTCCGCGTCAGACCCTCCACACCCGCTTTGGCCGTGATGTAGCCCGGAAGATCCATGAGGTCGATGTGCGCACTGATCGATCCGAGATTGATGATCGAACCGCCCCCGGCATCCCGCATCATCTCTGCGACCGCCTGGGCGGCGAAGAAGTGGTGACGGACGTTGACGGCGATCCGGTCATCCCACAGCGCTCTGATCCATCTCGGCGACCTTGTCGCGATGGTCGTTGGCCGCGTTGTTGACCAGCACGCGGATCGGGCCAAGCTGCTCGGCCGATCGGGTGATCGCCGCCTGGAGGCCAGGGACGTCCCGCACGTCGCACTCGGAGAAAACCGCATCGGCGCCCTCGTCTCGAAGCGCCTGCTCGAGCGCTTTGCCACGGTCGGTATCGATGTCGATGAACGCGGTACGGGCGCCTTGCCCGGCCAGCTGGCTCACGAACTCCGCGCCGAGGCCGGACGCGCCGCCGCTGACGAACGCCGCCCGACCCTGCAGGCTGGGGTACGTCGCGAACATCGGTTGCTTGGTTGGGCTGACGCTCATGAGACTCCTCGATCCGAGAGAAAATTCATCCCGCCCGGTATAGCCGCTCACACCACTCAGTACAGCCAGAGCTCTTGCGGCGGAGTCAGCCGCTCGAGCTCGGGCCAGAGTTCGTCAGGGATCGTTCACGGCGGCCAGCTCGAGAGTTTGAGTGATCCGCTCTGGCGATGACACCCCGACGACGGTCGAGTCGATCATCTCCGACCGCATCGAGAACTGCAGGGCGGCGGCGGCGAGCGGGACGCCATACCGCCGACAGGCCGCCTCCATCGCCTCTGCCGCTTCCCGGATCCGATCATCTCGGGATCCGTACGCGTAGTTCTGCTGCACGCTCGGACCCTTCGACAGCATGCCGCCGCCGTACGGCGCCGCGTTGAGCACGCCGAGTCCGCGGTCGGCAGCGGATTGGAACAGAGGCTCGGCGGAGCGGTCGAGCAGGGTGTACCGGTTGTGGCTCAGCACGACCTCGAACTCGCCGGTGTCAAGGTATTGCTGAAGCAGCCCGACCGGACCCCCGGCGACACCCAGGTGTTCTACCGGGCCCTGCTCCCGAAGGTCCACCAGCGCCTCCACCGGCCCACCGGGAGCCACTCCCTCCTCGAAGGACATCCGCTCCGGGTCATGCAGGTGGAGCAGCGCGATCTTGTCGATGCCCAGCCGCTCCATCGACTCCTCGAGTGAAACGCGGACCCGGTCCGCGGAGAAGTCGCCGGTACGCGGATCCGGGTCGACCTTGGTGGCGAGCACGACCTGGGACGGGAGCCCGCCGGTCCGCCGGATCGCCTCACCGATCCGGCGCTCGGCCGTGCCGTTCTCGCCGTAGCCGTTGGAGGTGTCGAGGAAGTTGACCGGGCTCTCGAAGATGGCCAGAACGGTGGCGACGGCTCGCTCCTCCTCGACGGCGTACCCGTACAGCTGCGCCATGCTGGCGAGCGGGCTAGTTCCGAAGCAGATCGGCGTGACGGCCAGTCCCGTAGCGCCGAGCTCGCCGAGGGACAGAGTGGGGGGCCAGTTCACGAGCCAATTCCAGCAGGCTGCGGAGCCCGGTCGGCGAAGACCGCCCGAGCCGCGTGGTAGGCGTCGACGATGCGGTCCAGGACGGCATCGGTCGCCTGGTCAGCGCCGGTGGTGTCCGGGTGGTCCGACCGCCACTGGACCATGCGCCGTGCAGCCCGGTGGAAGGTCAGCTTTGGCGCTGAAGCCGGGCACGAACCGCCGGATCTTGCTGGTGTCGAACACCGCGGAGTGGCCGATGTCGCCGAGCACCTCGCCCGACCAGAACCAGTCGGGTGCCACCACTGGGAACAACTCGGAGGCCACGTGCACAAGCTTGGCCTCGACGCCGAGTGCGTCGGCGATGATGGTGTAGATCTGGTCCCAGGTGTAGACGTCTTCGCCGGTGATGTTGAAGACCTCCCCGATGCTTCTCGGGTTGCCGAGCAGGCCGACAAGGCCCTGGGCGAAGTCCTCGGCGTGCGTCAGCGTCCATAGCGACGTTCCGTCCCCGTGTACCGGGATCTCTGCGCCTCTGGCGATCCGGTCCACGACCGTCCAGCCTCCCGGGACGGGCGGGTTGGCGTCGTCGTAGGTATGCGAGGGCCGGACGATCGTGACCGGGAAGCCCTGCTCGGTTAGAGCCTGCTGCAGCGCAAGCTCAGCCCGCCACTTGGCGGTGGCGTAGTCGAGGACCGGGTTCGGTGCGATGGGCGTCGACTCACTGATCGGTGACTGCTGCACGGGCTTGGCGTAGATGGACCCGGAGCTGATGTGCACGTACTGCCGAGTGCGGGAGCCGAACATCGCAACCATCCGGCGCACGTCGTCGGCGTCGTAGGACAAGAAGTTGACCACGGCGTCGAACCGCTGGTCCCCGATGGCCGCAAGAAGCGAGGCGTCGTCGGTGACGTCGCCGGTCAGCCAGATGACGCCCTCAGGCATCTGCCGAGCCGCGCTGTTGTTGCCGCGGTTCAGCACGAACACCGACATCCCGCTCTCCACGGAGAGGCGTACGCAAGACGTGCTGATCGTGCCGGTGCCACCGATATAGAGGACGCGGAGCGCCGCGCCGTCGTGTCGCATCATGGCCAGGGGTTCCTCTTTTCTCGGGCGTGGTCTTCTCGTCAGAGCCGGCCTGCGTACCAGTCCTCGAAGCCGTTCTCGACGACGGAGATCAAGATGTCCTCGGCGCGTACGCCGGCATCGGCGAACCGCTCGACGATGGCGCGGTACAGGCGCTGCTTCGTCGCACCGGATACATGTGCACCATCGTGATGCGCAGCAGGACGAGACGTTGCCGGTCGACCCCGTTGTATCCGGAGTCGAAGCGAAGCTCGCCCGGCCCATGCGGGGTGAAGACCTGGAACAGGTCGTCGGACGGGATGCCCAGTGCGTCGAGTTGCGCCTGGTGGACTGCGTCGCTCAGCTTGTCGCCGAGTGAGTCGAAGAGCTCACGGTCGAGGTCGATCTGGATCAGCGGCACGGTGCTCCTTCGGGTAGGGCGACGGGGTGGTTCCTCTTTGATCCGCGTACGCCTGAGCACACAGATGCTTCGTAGGGGCTGGCACCAGCCCAAGGTCGCCTATGCGGATGGCGTCGCCGTGTCAGAGGTTTACCCGTGGGTTGTCCTGACGAAACGCCGCTGTCCTCCCGCCTCGAGTCGCAGATAAGCGCAACTCGCCGCGATAAGCGGAACGATACTTGTCCGGCTAGATCGCGTCAAGTTTCAACTGTGTGAACGAAACTTTCGCGGGCCGAGCGGGCGGAACATCGGTACTGTCCCGCACCACGAGCGTCGTCGCCATATCGATCCGGGAGAAAGCAGGCGCCCGCTCCTGGGCAAGGTTGAGCACGACCTGCACGGCCTGCTCGGCCATCTCAGCAATGGGGACGCGGATCGTGGTCAGCGCCGGTCCTGCCCATCGGGCGATCTTGAGGTCGTCGAATCCGACCACCGACAGCTCCGAGGGGATTGCCACCCCGAGCGCGCGTGCTGCCTCGTACACGCCGAGTGCTTGGACGTCGGAGGAGGCGAAGATCGCCGTCGGCGGCAAGGGCATGGAGAGGAGCGCGCGCCCCTCGGTGAGCCCGTCGCTGTGGTGGAACTCGCCACGCCGCACGTATTTCGGGTCGAGCGGGATGCGCGCGGCCTCCAGGGCGGCTCGGAAACCGGACAGCCGGGCTGTCGCGGCCATCATGTCCTCCGGACCGGTGATGATTGCGATCTCGCGATGACCGAGCTCGATCAGGTGCCGCGTAGCGGCGTACGCGCCGCTCCAATCCGCGGAGCCGATTGACGGTACGTCGGAAGCCGGTTGCTCGGTGGGATCCAGCATGACAAAGGGAATGCTGCGTGAGCGAAGCTGCCGTTGCTGGGCATCAAGAAGATTGCAGGCGACCAGGATGACCCCGAGAGGGCGGCGGTTCAGAACCCCCTCGATCCAGTCCAGGTCCGGCTTCTGGCGGTCGTTTGTCCCCGATACCACCATGCCCACGCCGTGCTCACGAGCCAGCCGTTCGATCCCCGCGATTGCCTCGGCAGCCCATGAGCTGGCGATCTCAAAGCACAGCACCTCGATCAGCGGAGCATGATTTGGGCCTGGGCTGCGCCTGTTGTACTGGTGGTCCTGAAGGAGCGCTTCAATACGAGCACGGGTTTCTTCGGAGACGCCGCCGCGGCCGTTGAGCACCTTGGAGACCGTTGAGATGGAGACATCGGCGAGCGCGGCGACCTCGGCAAGGGTCGCCCGAGTTGCCGGTTCGCCCGATGTCATCTCGGCGGACATGAACTCAGCCTACTTCTCGACCCATTCCTAACGTCCTTACCGGCGACGGCGACAGGCGAGGAGCGGTCGACGCCGCGCTCGTGTTACCCGCGACGGGCTCCAGCCCGCGCTCCAGCCCGGTACGCCGATGTGCACAGCGGGGTAGCGTTGACGAGCCAGTCTGTGCTCCGGGTTGGGAAAGCAGCGTGTCGTCCTGCGCGGCGCAGTGGGCCGCGGCTCAGTGGTCGCGCCAGCTGTAACTCGGGGTCCAGCCGAACAGCGCCTTCATCTTGGCGCAGTCGAAGGCCGACCTCGGATCCTCGTAATCGCTCGCGAAGCGGTCGTAGCCGTCGTAGTACTCAGCCATCAGCTCGCGCAGTCCCCGCTTCGCCCGGGTATCGGCTGCCGCGATCAGGCACACCTCGTGGCCGCTGCTCGTCCCTTCCAGCGCCGCGCGGTAGGCAGAGCCGACGTCGCGGGCGTCGATGTAGCTCCAGAAGTTTGCCTTGCTGAGGCTAGGGTCGTCCCACTCGTCCTGGAACCGGTCGTAGCCGTCGGGAGCGATGACATTATTAATGCGCAGCCCTACCCAGGCCGTCTGCGGGTAGCGGACCGCGACCGAGTCCGCGATCACTTCGCTGATGTACTTGCTCAGGGCGTACGCATTCGGGGACGGATGCCACTCGGTCTCATCGAACGGGATCTGTGTGGGAGCTTTGCCCTCGGTCAGCAGGCCGGTCGCCATCTCACTCGAGGCGTAAACGACCCGTGGAACCCCGAGATCGCCCGCCGCCTGCATCAGGTTGTGAGCGCTCAGCACGTTGTTGTCAAAGACGTCGATCTGCGCCTGCCCGCTCGGGGCGGGGTTCGCCGCCAGATGACAGATGCCTTCGGGGCGGAACTGGAAGAGCGCATCGTAGACCTTGCCCGCGTCCGCCAGTTCTACCCGGCAGAACTCTCCTGGCAGCTCCAGCTCTGGGCTTGTGCCCGCCCGCCTGCATGGCTGCTTGTTGAGCGGGGCGGTGACGATGCCGTCGACTCGTCCCTCCCGCGCGAGGCGGCACGCCTCCACCACGAACCGGTAGGCACCGTAGCCTGCTCGGGGGCTGAGTTCGCCTAGAGGCACGTCGCCAAAGGAGTCGCCGGTCTGGATGACCTCGATGGTGTTCGGGTCGTTCAACGCAGATTGCGGATCGGAGATCAACTGGACTGCGTCGGGGTCGAGCCCGACCCGTGACGCTCCAAGCCGGACAGAGTCCGCGTCGCCGATCACCACCGGTATGCAGATCTTGCGCAGCTCGGGGTGCAGCAGGAGGGTCTTCGCTGTGATCTCCGGTCCAATGCCTGCGACGTCGCCTAGTGTAAGCGCGAGGGTCGGCTGGTGATTTCGGATGGTCATGAGTCTTCCTTCGGGTTGGGGCAGGCGGAGACCGGCTGGGCGCAAGCGGCTTCGGACGCCAGGTGGGCGCTCCGCAACCGCTGGACAATAGTGGTCAAGGTGTCCGGGCCCCCGAAGCCACCGGACTTGGTGATGAGACGAAGCCCGTAGGCAGTCCCGCCGACGACCCGCCCGTCCGGGGCTCCGGGCACGACCGCGGAGTAGATCCGGACGGACTCGACCTGGAGCTGGTCGAGAACCGCAGCAGCTCCGTCACCGCCGACCAGAACGAGCCCGTCATACGCCTCCTCTGCAGCTGGTCGGCAACGTCGGCGGCGAGCTGGGTGGCGATATCGGTGGCGTGGGCGGCGTCGGAACGCTCTGGCGGGCCGGTGAGGATCTGTGTGTCGTGATCTTCGCATCGGGAAAGGTAATCGCGGAGCCGCGCTAGCGGGAGGAGCGCTGTAGGGTGAAGCGAGCTCACCGTCACTAGCAGCCGGCTTGCCGGCGCAGGGCGGGGTGCCGGGTGGCTTCCGCCCCACCGCGCGGCTACCGCCTTCGCCAAGCCGGCCGAGCCTACGGCGACAGCCGGGCGGCCCAGTCGGTCAAGTACCGCCGCAATCCGTGCGAGATCGTCGACAGTGGCCGCGTCGAAGACGAGTAGGTCGTCCGACCGAGCAGCACTGCCCGTCAGCAGGTCGATGGGCACCGCGCCCGGCAGGAGGACGTCGAGACGGCTCTCGGCCACCGGGGTCACGGGGTCGTCGACGGCCGCGGTCGGCTTCGATCCAGCGGAACCTCTCGCCGGTCGGTCCCGGCTGGCCGCTGACGCCCAGCACGGTCCAGCCGCCGTTCAACAGCCGCTGGGCCACGGTCAATGTGCCCACACTGCTGGCCACCTCCTCTCTGGCGGACTGCTCTCCGGTGCTCCACCGCTCTCCTGAGCGCCGTAGTCCGACGTGCAGGTTGCCGACCAGGTTTCCCAAAGATCTGGATGGCCCACGAAATCCTCTTCGACGCTCAAGCTATGGACCGCTATGGAGTGTTGGGCCTTGTTCGCCTACCACAGACGGGTGCGTGTCACGCCCGATGCGAGCGCGGTGATCGGTCCGGCCGGGTAGGAGTCGTGACTGGTCTTCTCGACGCCGACCAGGTCGGTGGCCAGCGACGGCCGGGCTGCCGTCGCGTTCCTCGAACTCGGCATCGACGAACCGGACGCGTTCAAGATCGGATCCGGTGATGATGCCGAGGCGGACGTTGTCGAATTCGGCCGGCAGGCGGGACTCCAGGTAGACCTCGGCGCCTTCGTCGACGACCGTCGCGACCACATCGGTGCCGGTGAGAACGGTTGCCCCCTTCTCGGCCTCGAACGGCTTAGCTCCACCGGCGTAAACGTTGTCGCGAATATGGACCGGCTGCTTCACGCCCATGAAATCGTTGGTGGTCGCCACGAGTGGGGTCACCTACCAGGGCGAGGTAGTCCTCCATCGATGCCGGGTGTCCGTTGTAGCCAACGGTGCCGTGCTCGGCTCCCTCGACCCGGTTGGGGAAACTACCTGATCGTGCCGACGCTCCGTAGGCCAGGGTGGCGTCGCCGCCCAGAAAGATGTTGCCGATGTGGCGGTCGTCGCCGCCGTGGATGGCGGCGTAGCCGGCTACCTGGGTGCTATGCGGTACGTGGTAGGGGGTGGGTCGCTCGAGGACGGGTTCGAGGGAGACTGTCCCGCAAACGAGGTTGTTGACGAACGCGCCGCCTTGGCTGAATATCTCCAGCGAGGCCGGGGACGCGAGGATGTTGTGCTCGACCAGATAGGGTCCGTGACTCACCTCCACAAAGAGGTCGCGCTTGTTGTGGTAGAAGAGGTTCCGCGACACCCGGGTGCCTTGCGTCTGCCAGTCCAGCCAGATTCCTAGTGAGCAGTCGTGGATGCGGTTGTGGCGGATGATCACGTCGATGGCGGCGTGGAGCTTGATGCCAGCGATCTCGTATCCGTAGAACTCCCGTTTGAGGGCGATGTTGTAGATGTGGTTGTCCTCGATCGTGGAGAACACGCAGCCGAGGTGGCCGACGATGCCGTTCTGGCCGCAGTCGTAGATGGTGTTGCGGCGCACGATGTGGGATCCGACGTGCTCACGGTCCCAACCGATCTGCCGGGCGGCGAACACCGACTCGAGCTGGTACTGGTAGCCCGGCTTGTCAAGTCGCAGCGTCGCGTAGTTGTGGCCCGTGGAGATCTCCTTGCCGATCGAGACGGCCGAGCACTTCGCATCGTGGATGACGTTGTCCTCGATGATCCAGCCCTTGGCCCAGTTCGGCCCGATCAGGCCGGGCTGGTCGGCCGTCGGCGGGGCCCACGGGCTGGCGGCCTGGGCGAGTTCAAACCCGCGAACGGTGATGTAGTTGAGGTGGTGCTCGACCGGGTAGAAGACGGAGCGCCGTACGTTGATCTCGACGAGCTCCTCGTTCGGATTCGCGCCCTGGAAGTTGGCCCAGATCGTGGTCTGCTCATCACCGACTTCGGCGTACCAGACGAGTCGCGTCTGCTCGGGATCGCGGATCCGGTCGACTGTTCCGGTCCAGTCGTCTATCACCTCGGTGCGCAGCGGCGGATCCGACACCTCCGGAAGGGTCAGGACCTCGTAGAAGCTGGTTCCGTTGAGGTAGACATCGCCCAGGTGCTTTTTCGGCGCGGACTTGTCGGGGTAGACGATCCAGTCGCCGTCAATCTCTTCGGCGAACGGGTTGAAGGAGCCGAAGAGGCTGTTCGGCACGGCGACCGTCCAGACGTTGCCGCTCACCCGGTCCCATCCCGTGACCTGTTCCGAGCCCTTGATCACGACGTGCTCGCCGGGGGCCGCGGTGTAGGTGATGCGCCGCAGCTCGCTGAGCCCGCCGCGCCGCGGCTGGACCCATTCGCGGTACTCCCCGCCGTGGACGACGACGGTATCCCCGGGCTGGGCGAGGTCCGCAGCCCGATTGATAGTCCGGAGCGGACGGTCCTCGGAGCCGTCGGCATCGTCGGATCCGGTTGTCGCGACATGGAACTCAAATGGCATTTTGTTTGTCGACCTTTCGCACGTCTGTGAAGTTGCGGAGGGCTTCCAGCCAAGCCAGAGCGGTGGTACTGGGGTCGCAGCCACAGCGTGGCGGGGCCGATTTCCCGCCCAGCCGACCTGCGGTCATTTCACCTTTGTGAGATAAACACACTGGCGTTCAGCGGACGCCGAGGAGGTGTTCAATAGCCAGCCGTTGGATGCGGGCGAAGCCGTAGCCCTGGGTCCGGGGCGGTGTCGAGGTCGTAGTCCTCGAACGCGCTGCGGTCTGCACAGCAGCTGCTCGTAGGTCTCGCCGTCGTTGAGTGTTGGCTGGCTCAGCTCGCCGACGCGGCCGGCCTCCAGCGCCTCCTGCACCTCGGGATCGGCCCGGAACGCCCGTGCCCGATCGCGCAGCGTCAGATACAGCTCCATGTTGGCCCTCGCCGACTCCCAGACACCGTCCATGTTCTCGGTACGCAGCGGCTTGTAGTCGAAGTGCCGAGGCCCGTCATATGTCGGGCCACCTCCGGGCGCCCCATTCTCCAGCAGATCGACGGTGGAGAACGCCTGCAGCAGATCGCCGTGGCCGAAGACCAGATCCTGGTCGTAACGGGGGCCCTTCTGCCCGTTGAGGTCGATGTGGAACAGCTTCCCGGCCCACAGCGCCTGCGCAATGCCGTGGGTGTAGTTGAGGCGACGCCATCTGCTCATGCCCAACCTCGGGGTTGATGCCCACCATGTCGGCGTGCTCCAGCTCATTGATGAACGCCAGCGCGTGGCCGATCGAGGGCAACAAGATGTCACCTCGTGGCTCGTTCGGCTTGGGCTCGATCGCGAACCGCAGCCCGTAGCCGCGGTCGATCGAATACTGGGCCAGCGTGTCCAACGCCTCCCGATACCGGTCAAGAGCAGCCCGGACATCCTTGGCGAAGTCGACCTCCGAGCCCTCCCGGCCGCCCCAGAAGACATAGATCTGGGCGCCCAGCTCGGCGGCCAGGTCCATGTTGCGCATCACCTTGCGCATCGCGTACCGCCGCACACTCCGGTCATTGCTGGTGAAGCCGCCGTCCTTGAAGACCGGGTCGTAGAACAGGTTGGTGGTCACCATCGGCACCACCATTCCGGTCTCATCCAGCGCGGCGGTGAACTCGTCGATGATCCGCTGCCGCTCGCTGTTGCTACTGCCAGGCGGGATCAGGTCGTCGTCGTGAAAGGTAAGGCCGTACGCCCCAAGCTCGGCGAGCTTGTGGACCGCCTCGACGGCTGCCAGCACAGGGCGGGTCGCCTCCCCGAACATGTCTCGTGCCTGCCAGCCGACCGTCCACAAACCGAAGCTGAACTTGTCCTCTTTGGTGGGCTGCGGTGCCATGAGACTCCTCCTCGGTAAGTTAGGCGCTTATCTGACGACGGTGGGCTGTCCCTACCCGTTGCGCATTCGGTAGGGGAGGTGGTCATTGGGATTTCTCCGTAGACGAACTTGTGTCGGGGGGTGGCAGAGCTGGCGGGGAGGACCGCTCGCGGGGCGCGACGGACTATTTCCCAAATCCGGCCGTGAGGCCGCGCAGCAGTTGCCGACGGCCGACGATGTAGAGAATCAAGATCGGCAGGGTGGAAAGCACCACAGCAGCCAGCACGGCCGGGATGTTCACTTGGTACTCGCCCTGGAAGGCCCACAGCGCCAGCGGCATGACGCGCTTCTCGGGGCTCTGGGTCAAGATCAAGGCAAAGAGGAAGGCGTTCCAGACGTTGAGGCCGTTGTAGATGCTGACCGTGACAATCGCCGGCCGGGTTAATGGGAACGCCAACTTCCACGCCATCTGCCAGTCGGTGCAGCCGTCCAGTCGCATCGATTCGAAGAGCTCGCGGGGTACGTCGCGGATGAAGTTGCTCAAGATCAACACGGTGAGCGGAATCCCGAACGCGATGGATGGCAAGATCAGCGCCCCAAGCGAGTCGTACATATGGATTCGGGTGATGATCAAGTAGATGGGGATGATCGTCGCCTGCAGTGGGATGGCGAGGCCGAGCAGGAACAAGGTACGGCTGAACCGCAGTAATCGGCTGTCGCCACGGACGATCGCGTATGACGCCAGGAAGCTGAAGAGCACGATCGGGATCACCGATCCGATGGTGACGATCACCGAGTTGAGGAAGTAACGCCCGATGTCCAGCCTCGACCACGTCCTTGTACGCCGTAAGCGTTGGGGGGCTGGGTAGGGCGAGCGGATTTTGTGTGAAGTAGGCGCCCTGATCCTTGAAGGTGGTGATCACCACGTAATAGACCGGAATGATGATGATCGCCAACCACACCCAGGCAAAGAAGCCGCCGAGATAGTTGCGGCTGCCCTTCACCCGTCGGCGGCGGGCAGCCGAAGCCCTCGGAGGCGCAGCGACCGGAGTGGCAACCGTCGTCGTCATCTCACATCCCCTCCATCTGGCTAGCCCGCAGATCGCGGCCGCCGAGCCGCTGGATGATGATCGTCAACACCAGTCCGACAACGACGAGGATGACGCCGATGACACTCGCCGCACCCATCTGATTGGCCTGGAATCCGGTGATGTACATGTCCAGGGCCAGGATGCGGGTTGCGTTGCCCGGACCGCCTTGGGTGAGGACCCAGATCAGATCGAAGTAGACCAGTGATCCGACAAGCATCAGGGTCGAGGACGTAATGATCGTGTACTTCAGCTGCGGCAGAGTGATCGAGAAGAACTGCCGGAGGCGCCCTGCCCCGTCGATCTGAGCCGCTTCATAGAGCTGCTCCGGGATCTGCCGCACCCCACCTTGGTAGAGGAGTGTGTGGAAGGGGACGAACTGCCAGGCGATCACAAAGACCACTGTGACGAATGCCAGCGTGGGGTCGCCCAGCCAATCTTGTGCCAGGAAGGGCAGATGCAGGCCGGCGCTCAGCCCGAAGTTCGGGTCCAGGAGGGACTTGAAGGCGATGGCTATCGCAGCCGACGACATCAACAAGGGCAGGAAGAACAGCACCCCCAGCAGCGCCCGGTAGCGCTGCTGGCCAGCGATGAAGGTACCCAGCAGCAAACTGATCGGTGTCTGAATCAGCCACGTGCAGATCATGAGCGCGAACGTCAGCCAGAGCGCATGGTAGGTCTCCGGATCGGTCATCACTTGCCGCCAGCTCTGGGTGCCGACAAAGTTGATGGCACTAATTCCGTTCCAGTCAGTGAACGAGAGCACCAGAACGCCAATCAGCGGAATAAAGGCAAAGCCGAGAAACATGAGCAGAGCCGGAACGACCAGGATGCCGAGTCGACTCTTTACGCTGCCTGCCGGTGGGAGCGACTCCAGCGCCTCGGTCGAAGTCCCGCGCTGCGCCAGAGGAGCGAGGGCGGTCATGTCACTTCCCGATCGTGGCGTTCATTGCGGACGCAAACTGCTCCGGCGTGATCTTCAACAAGAACAGCTGATCAATGTTGTTCAGCAACTCCGTCGCCTGGGTGGGACTCAGCGCCTGGTCCCAGGACTGCTGGAAGTTAGGAGCGTCCTTAGCCATGTTGAAAACAAACTGCAGGAACGGCGCATCCGGTGAACTGGCCAACTTCGATTCGGCCGACTTGACCACCGGCACGCCGCCGCTTTGGATAAACGCGTCAACGACGGCGTCGGTAAACAGCCCATCGGTGAAATAGGCCTTGGCAACCGTCTTCTCCTCGTCGCTGGCCTTTGACGAGATGGAGAAGTAAGTGGCCGGGTTGCCCACAGTGTTCTTCGGGTCACCCTTGCCGCCCGGCACGGTAGGAAAGTTTCCGAATGCGAGTCCGCTGGACACGAACTTCGGATTGACCGACTTCATGCTTGCATAAACCCACGCGCCGTGGAGCATCATCGCTGCCTTGCCTGTGTAGAGCAGCGCTTGGTCGGCGTTGGTGTCGGCCGCGATCGAGGAGAAGCCCTTGATGAAGCCGTTCGCTTTCACCAGCTCCTGGACCTTCTGGCCGGTGCTGATCACCGCGGGATCGGACCATGCATCGGGCTTATTCGCGTAGATCGCGTCGAACACCTCTGGACCGCCGATCCGGTCGAGCAGATACTCCAGCCACATCATCGAGGTCCACTTCGACTGGCCGCCTAGGGCGAACGGCGCTACGCCCTGGGAGTTGAAGACGTCGACCAGCTTCATCACGTCATCCCAAGTCGCCGGGGGCTGCGCACCCGCCTTGTCAAACAACGTCTTGTTGTAGTACATGACAATCGGCGCGGTCGTCGTGATCGGAACGGCGTAGATCTTTTTGTCTATCGTCGCGGCCTTCCACGTCGATGGCAGGAACTTGTCCTTGAGGGCAGCATTCTCGTTGAGCCAGCTCGTGAGATCGTCCACCTGGCCGGCGTCGGCGTACGACTTGAGGATGCCGCCGCCCCAGCCGAAGATCAGCGTCGGTGCCTGTCCAGCGCCAACCGCTGTGCGGATCTTGGCCTTGTAGGGGTCGTTCTGGAAGAAGGTGACCTTGATGGTGCCCTTGCCGATCTTGTTGAACGCGTCCACTTCGTTCTGACGAATGTCTTGGTTGGGCTGCCCGCTCAGCGCCCACATCGTGGCGTTCCCAGCCGCACCACCACCCGCGGGTGCACTGCCGCTGGCGGCTCCCCCAGGCTGGGCAGGGCCAGAGGTGCCGCAGGCCGACAGACCGAAGGCGCCGAGGGCTGAGCCAGCCGCGAGGCCGAGAAACGTACGTCGGCTGGTACGCGAAGTTGTCATCGATCCTCCAGGAGAGACAGTGGAAGCTGTATGGAGCTTCGAAAAGTTTCGAAATAGTCGAAAGGCACTGAATAAAATAGGGACGGTCTGGGATTGTGTCAAGAGGTGAGTTGCACCGGTTTTTGGTGTACACATAACAGTTGCAGGAGGGTCGACAGTAGTTTCGGATCGCCGAAACTTTCATACCGGAGGCAACAGTGCCGAAAGGCCGTACCACGCTAGCGGAAATCGCGGACGCCGCAGGGGTCTCCGTGGCCACCGTGTCGAAGGTGCTCAATGACCGCACAGACGTCTCGCTGGAGACTCGCCGGCGGGTGCAGAAACACCTGAGGGACTCTAAGTACCGACCGGCTGGGTCTAGTTCGGCCCGACCTCGCGAGCTAACTCGAGCCATTGAGGTCGTGGTTCCTGAACTGCAAAGTCCGTACATCATCGCCGTCTTAGAAGGCATTACCTCGTCCGCCGCAGCCGAAGGGTTCGAGGTGGTGATCGGTGCCTCCGGGCTCAATCCTCAAGTGCTCCTCCAATCCGATCACGCCGGCGCAATCTTCATAACCGCCGATGCCTCAAGTTCAGCTGTCAAAGCATTGGATGAGGGTGGCTTCCCGGTTGTTGTCGTCGATCCCCTCCGAGTTGCCAATACCAAGTGCATCAGCATCGGTGCCACCAACTTCACCGGCGGCATTACTGCTGCCGAACACCTGCTCTCCCTCGGGCATCGACGTATTGCGCATGCTGGAGGCCCGCATTCGGTGGATTGCAGCCATGCTCGGCTAGCCGGTTACAGCTCTGCACTGCGCCAGGCAGGCATCCAACTGGATGAGTCGCTGATAACCCACTCAGCCTTCAGCTACGACGCGGGCAGGCAGGCGGCCCGTGACCTACTTGATCGATCCGACCGGCCGACGGCGATCTTCGCAGCTAATGACGAAATCGCGCTTGGGATCATGGAAGAGGCCCGTCGGCGATCCATTCGGATACCCCAGGACCTCAGCGTGGTGGGTTTCGACGACACGTTCCTCGCGCGCCGCTCTGCGCCGCGACTCACGACGGTCGCACAGCCGTTACTCGAGATGGGCCGTGTGGCCACCCGATCCCTGGCTCAAATGATCACCAACGATGTCGTCAGCACCCGCCACATCGAATTGGCCACCCGCCTCGTTGTCCGCGACTCCACTGCGCCGCACGATTGCTGAAGACCCAAACTCTGACTCGACACAGAAGGATCCGCATCATGGAGATCGCCCCGACCAGCTACCTCCGCGTGAACGGCGCTTCCATCGTCGACGGCTCGGACACCGCCGTGCGCCTGCAAGGTCCTTGCCTTGGCGGCTGGATGAACATGGAGAACTTCGTTAGATCCGCATGGTCACTACCCTGGCGAGCTGGACGGACGGTACCCCGGCAGCGCGAAGGGCGATGTCTACAACAAGGACACGATCCATGAGCAGTTCCTGCGGCGTACGGCCTTCATGCGCTACCTCGGTCTGCCGATCTGGATCGGTGAGTTCGGCCCGCTCTACAACGGCACACTGCAGCAGGCCGAGGAGCGGTACCAATTACTGCAGGACCAGCTCGACATCTACCGGGAGTACCAAGCGTCATGGGCACTGTGGCTCTACAAGGACATCGGACTGCAGGGCGTAGTGTTCGCTGCAGCCGACAGTCCCTACATGCTGTTACTGAAGGACTTCTTGGCCAAAAAGGCGCGGCTGGGCGCCGACTCTTGGGGCGGGACGGACGACCACATCCGCGATGTAGTCGATCCGATCGAGTCGCTGCTCGCCCGCGAGTTCCCCGACTTCAACCCGTATCCGTGGGGGCCGCAGAAGTGGGCCGCGCGGCTGCTGCGCCACATCCTTATCTCCGAGGCGCTGATACCGGAATTCGCCGAGCCGTTCCGCGGAATCACACCCACTGAGGCGCGCGAACTCGCCGGGTCATTCCGCTGGGAGTCATGTACCCGGCGCATCGGACTGGAGCAGACGCTCCGCCTCGAACTCGCCAAAGGGTGACGCGCGCCACCGGGACCGCTTAGAGGCACCGCCCCGGGTGCTTGGGCTGGTCGCTGATGACTTCACCGGCGCGGCTGACTCCGCCGTCGGGTTCGGGCCGAGCACGGCTGGCGCGTCGAACTGGCCGCGGTCAGTGCCAGCACTTGCAGCAGATGGCTTTGGATCATGTCCACCAGCGCGCTGGCACGATCGTAGTAACCCGCTCGGTTCTCCAAGGTGAGCTGCTCGTCGAAGACGATATCCACGCTCTCGATGTTCGACACTGAGACCGTGATGGTGGCCGAGGCCCTCTCGGTCCTCGCTGGGGAGTGCGCCACGTCGGCCCCCAAAGTCTGACGCCGGCCGTCGGGCCGTGGCGATCCCGCCACATATAGTTCCGGCGCTCCGACACCACCTAGTGGCGTGGTGACGAAGTAACTTTACGTTTGGTGGGATGATGGGGGTATGGCTCATCCTGCCGCTCCGTCTCTGTTGTTGCGTGTTGGTGATCACGAGGAGCTGACCCGGCTGGTGCGGGCCTCCTCGGTGCGGGCCGGGCTGGCGCAGCGGGCTCGGATCGTGTTGTTGGCTTCCGAAGGGCTGCGCAACGCCGAGATCGCCGATCGGGTCGGGGTATCGCGGCCGACGGTGAATGTGTGGCGGTCCCGCTATGTCGATGCTGGCATGGCCGGGCTGGTCGATGTGGACCGGCCAGGCCGGCCCAAGACGGTCGACCAGCGGAAGATCATCGCTGAGACGTTGCGGCCGCCGCCGGCCCGGTTGGGGGTGACCCATTGGTCGTCGCGGCTGCTGGCGAACCGGCTGAAGCTGGACCACGCCACGGTGTTGAAGGCGTGGCGGTCGTTCGGGGTGACGCCGTGGCGGGTGGAGACGTTCAAGTTCTCCACCGATCCCGAGCTGGTCGCCAAGGTGGTCGACGTCATCGGGCTGTATCTGGCGCCGCCGGAGAACGCGATCGTGTTGTGTGTGGACGAGAAGTCCCAGATCCAGGCGTTGGACCGGACCCAGAAGACGCTGCCGATGCAGCCCGGGCATGCTGAGCAGCGCACCCATGACTACGTCCGGTATGGCACCACCACGCTGTTTGCCGCGCTGGAGATCGCCACCGGGAAGGTCACCGGGCTCTGCAAGAACCGGCACCGACATCAGGAGTTCCTGGCGTTCCTGAAGCATGTGGCCCGCAGCTACCCCGACGGCGAGCTGCACCTGGTGATGGACAACTACGCCGCCCACAAACGCGTCGAGATCCGCAGCTGGCTAGCGGCCAACCCCAGGATCCAGGTCCACTTCACCCCCACCTCCGGGTCATGGCTGAACCTGGTCGAAGTCTGGTTCGGAATCATCGAGCGCCAAGCCATCCATCGCGGCAGCTTCCGCTCCGTCCGCGACCTCATGATCAAGATCCGTCAATTCATCGACGGCTGGAACGACCGCAAGCACCCATTCATCTGGACCAAGACCGCCGACGACATCCTGGACAAAATCAACCGTAAAAGGATTTCAACGCCGGACCACTAGAACGCTTCTCCGAGGCTGGTCCTGATGTATTGGTCTTCGTCGGGCCAAAGGGCGGTGCCCTTTCCTCTGCCAACTTCGGTGCTGACGTTTGGCGACCAGCCGCCACGTCAGTCGGTTTGAGGGGCTTCACGTTTCATGGGCTAAGGGGAGTGTCCGCCACGCTTGCTGCGAGGCAAGGCGCGACGACTAAAGAACTGATGCGACGCCTGGGGCACGCAACCCCGATATGGCTATGCGATATCAGCGAGCCGACGCCGAGCGGGATCGGGCGCTGGCCCGGGCGATGAGCGACGGGCGCTCTGGGGGTAGTTAAGCACCAGGGGCGTTCTGCCAAGTTCAACAACTGCATCCTCCAGTCGGATCCCGATGGGCTATCTGCCAAGGTCTCGGTCGTTGTCGTGGACAAGTAAGTCGATTGTCCACAACCTGACCTGTGCCACTTTTCGGGGTCGGTGCGTGAAGTTGCTCCTGGCTAGGGGTGTTGTCTTGGTGGTTGTGCACTAACTTAACCCGATCCTTCGCTTGACGTCGTGGCGTGCCCCGATCCGCAGGCGAATCGGCTTGCGGCACACCCCGCGTTGGCGTCCGTGCGTGATCCCTGATCGTCCGAGTGTGGGAGCGGGTGGGTGTCGGAGCTGTTGGTGGCTTTCCCGCGGGGCGGCGCCCCGCTGACGCTTGCTATAACCCGGCCGCCGAGATCTTCCCTGCTGGGCATGAGGATTAGCGTCAACCGGTGATGACCATCTATTTGATCGTCGGGCTGCCCGGAGCGGGGAAGACCGCGCGAGCCAAGGAGTTGGAGATCAGCGAGTCCGCCCTTCGGCTGACCCCCGACGACTGGCAGTTCGCGATCTTCCGTGGCGACAATCCGACGCGCTGGCGGTCGAAAGACCGTGCTGGCCAGCGTGACCGGATCGAAGGCAAACTCGTGGAGGTCGGGATGCGGGTTGCCAAGTTGGGCACCAACGTCGTCTTCGACTTCGGCCTGTGGGGCAAGGATGAACGCTCAGCGCTCCGTTGGATAGCGGACACGCTGGGCGTCCGCGCCCAGGTCGTCTACCTGCCGATTGACTACGAGGAGCAGCGCAGACGCATCATCAGTCGATACGAGACCGAGCCGGGTCAGTTCCAGATGAGCGACACCGAACTGAAGCTGTGGCAGGTGCAGTTCCAAGCGCCGGACGACGAGGAACTGCGAGGTGCCGAGATCCCACCGGTCCCGCCAGAGCATACGTCCTGGTCGCAGTGGGCGTCTGAACGCTGGCCGTCGCTGCCGGATCAGTACTGACCAAACAGCCGCTTGTACTGCTCGGCTTGCCCCGCACGTTGCGACCAGAATGCCGTAGATCTTCACGCACTCGGAAAGGCTCGGTAACCGTGACCGACGAAGTTTGCATGCAGGCCTAGCTGATCCGGGGGGCTTGGGCATCTTTAGCCTGTCGGGGTGGCCTATGTGCGGACGCTGGAGACCGGGAGTGGGGCGACCGCGGTGCAGATCGTGCACTCGAACCGGCGTGGTTCCCGCGAGATGAGGTACTGAGCCGACCAATCCACATATCACTGGGCTCCACGACACACATGCCCGGCCACCGCGCACTGAGGCGCCTTCCAGGGTTGCCCTCCATCGCGTGAGCCTGCGCTACCCTTACGCAGGTTGCTCCGAAAGTCCTTAAGTCATCCGAGTGGGGTACGAGGGTACGTATCGAAGAGTAAAACGCCTAGTCAGGCGGATGTAGTTCAATGGCAGAACATCAGCTTCCCAAGCTGACAGTGCGGGTTCGATTCCCGTCATCCGCTCCAATGGATTCCCGCTGGCCGTGATCGCTGGTGGGGATCGAGGTTCCTAGTCCTCGTCTGTGGTGTCGCGCTCAGCCGAACAGCTCGCCGAGCAACTCGGGGTCGATGGCGATAGGGGCGGGGCGGTAGGCAGGTGGCTGGGTGCCCATCAGCTCGCGCACCAGGAAGTCCCAGCAGCGCTTGCGGACGTAGGCCAGGCAGTCGATGAAGGTGTGCTCGGCCCCGGGCACGATGAGCAGCTCGAAGTCCTTGTCGGCGGCGATAAACCGGTCGGCCAGCCGTAGCGTGTGGTCCGGGTGGACTTGATCGTCCATTTCGCCGTGGATGAGCAACAGCTTGCCCGCCAGCCGGTCCGCGATGTCCACGTTGGAGGCACGGGCCCAGGCTTCGGGGTTGTCCGCGCCGTCGTAGGCCTCCACGAAGCCCAGGTTGAAGTAGCGGGCGTCGTGCGAGCCGGAGAGGGCGACTCCGACCTTGTACGTCTCGGGAAAGTCGAGCATCGCCCGCACCGTGGCGAACCCGCCTCCGGAGTGGCCGAACGCGCCCACCCGGTCCAGGTCCATCCAGGGCCTGGTCTGGGCCAGCTGCCGCAGCGCCGCGACATGGTCGGCCAGGCAGCCCGCGTCGGCCAAGTGGCCGTACGAGGCGTCGTGGAAGGACTTGCTCCGGCCTGGGGTGCCTCGCCCATCGACCGCCACCACCACGAAGCCCAGCGCCGCGATGGGTTCCGCGTCAAGGCCCATCCCGCCGGGGTCGAAGCACGGGGCGACCCGGTCGACCTGCGGGCCGGGGTAGACGGTGTCCACAACCGGGTAGCGCTGCCCGCGGTCGAACCCTCGCGGCCGGTACAGCACCCCGTAGATGTCCGTCATCCCGTCGGCCGCCTTGACGCGAAACCGTTCCGGCGGTGTCCAGCCGGTGGCGGTGAGCTTGGTGATGTCGGCGTGCTCCAGCTCGAGCAGCACCCGCCCGGTCCAGTCGCGAACCGTTGTCACTGGCGGGGTGTCGACAGTGGACGCGGAGTCGATGAAGTACTCCTGGTTGTCCGGCATGGTGACGATGTGGTCCAGCTCATCGTCTGTGATCTTGTCGAAGCCGACCATCCAAACCGACCCGGCACACCGTACGCCGGTAGGGATCCTCGTCAACCAGTCCGGAGGCGGTGAAGTACACCACCCGCTCAGCCTCGTCGACGCACAGGATCTGCCGCACCGCCCATTCCCCGTAGGTGACCTGCCCGAGCAGCGCGCCGGTGCGCAGGTCGTACCGGTACAGGTGGCCCCAGCCGTCCCGCTGCGAGTACCACAGCACCTCGTCGGCCAGCACCCGCACGATCGGCGGCTCGGTCATCCACTGGTTGGGCTCCACGCGGGTCGCCCCGGTCTCGCTGAGCACGGTGGTGACCTCGCCGGTCGCCGGGTCCAGCCGGTGCAGGGTGAGCGTGTGCAGGTCGCGGGGCTGGCTGAGGTAGTACACCGCCGAGCTGTCCTCCGCCCACCAAGCCCATCTGATCATGATCGGCGAGAACTGCGGCCTGAGCAGGGGCTCGGCCTGTGCACGGACCATGGTGCCCGCCTGCACGTTAAGGACGACCAACTCGGCGTGGGGCACCTGCTCGTCCCCCGGGTAGGCGTATCGCTGGGTGCGCAGGAGGGGCGCGCCACCGTCGGCTGGTCTGGCCTCCAGGAGGTGGGTCTGCCGGACGCCACGCTCATCGGTCCGATGTGCCAGCACCTTCGTAGAGTCGGGCGACCAGGCCACCGCGGGCGGCAGATACGGCAGACCGAACTTGCGCAGCAGGGTGCCGTTGCTTGTGGAGTCCGGGCCAGAGCCGTACTGGTAGTCGGGCTCGCCGTCGGTGGTCAGTGCCCACTCGCGGCCGTCGGACAGCGAGCGCGCCCACAGGTCGTGCCCCCGGCGCGACACCGCGGCCCTCTTGTCGGGTGATGGCACTTCCAGCGGATTGCCCGGCGGCGTGAACTCGGCCCGCTCGCAGGCGTAGCTGTCCAGGCGGCAGCGCCAATGCTCGCCGAACGCGTCGAACTCCACGGCGTTCCGCGCCAGCTCGATGGCCATGAACGGTAACGCCTCGTCGACCTCTTGTCCGGAGGCCGCGGCGAGCGCGGCGGCGAGCCGGCTGTGGTCGAAGGCTGGCTCGCGGGTGCCCGCCGCCGGGTCGGCCAGCATGAACCGCCTGCCGGCGCCATTGCTCACCGCGTACCAGAAACGGGCACCTCCGTCGATCCAATGCGGCCTGACCTTGTCGCCGATGATGAGCTCGCCAGGGCGGGCTGGGCGGCGGAGGAGTTTGCTCCGCGGCTTGGTAGTCCTGAGCGGTGCTCATTCGTTCTGTCCTACCAGTTCGATGTTCATGGCCTTGGCAAGCGCCGGCAGGCGGGCAACTTTCGGAGATCCGGCCGGCTCTGATAACCCCGATCCTGATTCCTACACCAGCGTGAACGGTGAACTCCGATCGATAACCCTCGGATTCGGTGTAAGGGCAACGGTTCTGAAGAATCCCATCGTCTCTGCACCGATCGTCGGAGCGACCAAGCCCCATCACCTGCCGGAGGCGATCGCCGCACTGGACATCCACCTCACCGACGACGAGATCACCTCACTCGAAGAGCCGTACACGCCGCATGGCCCGTCCTGGTTCTGACCGGCAGTCTGCCGCCCGCAAAACATCGCCCTTGGTCACGCCCCGAGCGTGCCGACAATGGTGGTCAGCCGCTCGCGAGTTGTGCTGGTCTAGCTCCCGCCTCCGACCAAATCGAGCTGATAGTTCTGACCGATGAGGTCGATGCCGAAGCTGTGGTGCGGCGCTTCGTCGACGAGCGTGAAGCCGGCCGCAAGGTAGAGATGACGGGCGGCAGCAAGCGGACCATTGGTCCACAGCACCAGTCGGCGGTATCCGGCGGCGCGCGCGAAGTCGATGCACTCGGCGACCAAGCGGCGGCCTAGTCCGTGGCCACGGCCGTCGCTGGTGACCAGCAGGATACGGAGCTGGGCCGTCTCGTTGTCCTTGCGTACGCAGAACACGCAACCGACCCGATGCCCGTCCATCTCGGCAAGCCAGGCTCGCTCGCGGCTGGGGTCATGATCAGCAGCGAAGTCGGCGACGATGCGAGCAACTAGCGCTTCGAATTCGGTGTTCCAGCCGAACTCTGCGGCGTACTGCTCGCCATGCGCCATCACCACCCATCCGAGATCGCCGGGTCTATCTGCCTGCCTGATGACGACCGATGGTCGCTCGGACTCCAGCACGCCTTTTGCTCCCTCAGCCCACTGACACAACTGTTTCAGTAGAGCCTAGCCGGTGCTGCGCTACTGACACAGTCGTTTCAGGCAGAATGGTGCCGTGGTCGACGGCGGCAGATCCCCATCACCCCGTAAAAAGGAATTGCTGGAGAGGTCTTATCGATACGTGTTGCAACACGGCTTGATCGACATGTCATTGCGGCCGTTGGCTGAGGCCATTGGCTCAAGTCCGCGAGTATTGCTGTTCTTGTTCGGTTCCAAGGACGGCCTCGTCCGCGAATTGCTGGCCCGTGCTCGCGAAGCTGAGCTAGCGATGCTCCAGACCGTCGCCCAGCAGGGACATGATGATCTTGCGGAAGCCGCTTCGTGGCTCTGGCAGTGGTTGTCAGATGCCCGGCATCGAGATCTCCTTTACCTCTGGGTGGAGGCCTACGGTCGATCGCTGACGACGCCGCAGGGTCCTTGGGGAGGTTTCGCAGAATCGACCGTGCGCGACTGGTTGCAGGTTCTCCAGGAGCATCAGCCGGAGCATTTCCGCTCCACAGCGGCAGCTGCCCAGCAACGCACCAGAATTCTTGCGATGCTGCGCGGGGCATTGCTTGACCTGCTCGCCACCGGAGAAACCGCTCGGGTCACGGCCGCCGTCGAGAATGAGCTGGAGGCGCTTGGGTCCACCAGCGCCAGGCATTGAGTAATCCGCTGCAGAGAATGGATGGTGTGGCGCGTCGCCGAGGCAGGACCACTACGGGGCTTTGGATAGCACTCGCCCTTACGATCATCTGCGCGGCGGCTCTGATCAACCTCGGCACTCTGAGGAGCAAATCCGCTCGAAGGCGATTCCGCGGCGAGCAGCGGTCAAACGTTGACGGTCATGACTCGCAATCTCTATCTGGGCGGGAACATTGACCGCCCGATACGTGCGGCGTACGACCGAACGGGTGCTGAGGGTGTGCTCGCTCTAGGCCATGCAAACCATGAGCTACGAGAGATCGTGGACCGCACCGACTTCAGGACTCGAAGCCGGTTGCTCGCCGCTGAGATCGCAGCGGCACGGCCGGATCTGGTCGGTCTGCAGGAGGTTGCGCTGTGGCGCCATGGACCAATGCAGCTGGACAAGATCGGGCAACTCAACGCGACGGATGTCGACTATGACTTCCTGGCGATCTTGCTCAGCGATCTGGCCAGCCGCGGGACGCCGTATGAGGTTGCGTCGGCGCAGCAGGAGTCGGATGTGGAGGCGCCGGCCTTCACCGGCAACCCCTTGTCCGGGGCCGCCGGGGCGGCCGAGGATGTACGGCTGACCGATCGCGACGTGATCTTGTTTCGAGCTGACTCCGGAATCCGCATCGAGGGCCGCGGCGGCGGCCACTACACGACGCAGTTCAAGGTCGAGCTTGGGGACGTGACCTTTCCCTTCATTCGGGGGTACGCCTGGGCTGATATCACCGTTGGATCGAGCCCCATCCGGTTCATCACCACACACTTGGAGTCACACAGCGCCAAACTGGCCCGAGCCCAAGCTGACGAACTGCTCAACGGGCCTGGAGGTAACTCCAGGTGTGTCGACGGTGATTGTCTGTGATTGCAATTCGAACCCGGCCAGTCCGGCCGCGCGTACGTCGCTGCCGATCGGATCCGGCGGCGCATACCGACTGCTCACCAAGGACGACGGATTTGCCGATCTCTGGGTGCATCAGCCGGGCCGTGCGGACCCAGGCAGCACGGCGACCTTAGACGAGCTCGTCAACGACAAGACCCCGGATTTCACTCGGCGCATTGACCTCGTGTTGGCCAGACCCGCGCCGCCGGTAGAGATCACGGCCAGCCGAGCGGAACTCACCGGGAACGAGCTGCAGGATCGAGACCCGGCTACCGGGCTCTGGCCGTCAGACCACGCGGGTGTTGTCGTGCAACTGCAGGTCAGGCCGAACTGATGTTCGACGCACTCTCCCCGCAACGACGACGTCTGGTACTTGGCGCCTCAGCCGTGGTGCTGCTGTTGATCATGACTATGGCGGTGATTGCCGTGCTGCGCAGCGCCGGCAAGTCCGCTGATCCTGTTCCACAATCAGAGCCCGGCCCAGTACTCCTGGTGCCGGGATACGGCGGCAATGGCCAATCTCTCCAGCCGCTGGCTACCGCATTGCGCTCAGCTGGCCGCACGGCGGTGATCGTGGAGCCGGTCGGGGATGGCACCGGTGATCTTCGGGTGCAAGCCGAACATCTCGGGCAAGTCGCTGCTCGAGTACGCGAGGATGCTGGCGCAGCCTCGGTTGACGTCATTGGATACTCAGCCGGCGGGGTCGTTGCCCGGATATGGGTACGAGACGACGGCGGCGCCAAGCTCGCGCGGCGCGTCCTGACGCTCGGCTCACCACACCATGGATCGAGTCAGGCAGCTCTCGGAGCCGAATTCGCTGGCGGGTGCCCTGCGGCCTGCGAGCAATTGGTTCCCGACAGCGACTTGCTGCGCCGGCTGAACGCCGGCGATGAGACTCCGGACGGCCCGCTTTGGGCAACCGTTCGCTCGACTAGCGATCAAGTGGTGACGCCTGTCGATTCCGCTGCCTTGTCGGGTGCCCTCAACATCGTCGTCCAGGACGCTTGCCCAGGCTCGACGACCGCGCACGGCGACCTTCCCAGCAGCCCTGTCGTAGTGGCAGCGCTTGGCTCTGTGCTCGGTATCGAGACGCCCCAAGGACCGAGCGGTATCGCTTGCTGATCTTTAGCTATCGATGTCTTTCGTGCCGAAGTTTGCCCAGGCAGCCAGCGTGAAAACAGTCAGGTATCCCAGCTGAACCACCAGCCCACGCACCACGTCTCGCCACAGAATCGGGTCTCGGAACAGATCGACGAAGGCCAGCCAATAACGGGTCGGCAGGAAGGGATGCAACGCGTCGGCCGCGTCCAGCCCGAGCAACACGGTTGAGGCGACCAGGACGCCGATCGTGCCGAGAGCCGCGCCGATTGCGGACGTTGTCAAGGTTGAGAAGAACAAGGCGATCGCCGCGACGCCGAGCATGGAGATGATCACGTAACCAAGCGCCAATGCGGTTCGCCAGCCGAGCTCCTGCTGGGTGAGCGTCGAGCCACTCAGGCTTACGGTGCCGGTAGCCGGGGCCTTGCCGAACAACAGACGGCCCTCGGCGTAGCTCACCGCGGCGACGACGAATACGGCGAGGAGTACGAACGCCACGACGGTGGCGAGTTTCGCGAGCAGCAGGTGGGTGCGACCGACCGGCCGGACGAGCAGGTAGCGCAGCGTTCCCGTCTGACTTTCTCCGGCGATGGCGTCACCACCGAGGACGGCCACGGCGATCGGGAGCAGCAAAGGCAGCACGACACCAAGCGCGGCCAGTGGGAAGAGTGTGCCGTCATTGAGGACGGCGGATAGGAAGGGCGGACCGGTGCCGGGCCGCGGACCAAGATCGGTAACGGCTAGCAGAACCGCGACCAGGGTCGGTAGGGCAACCAACATCGCAAGAATCAGCCAGGTACGGGGCCGGCAGATCATCTTGATCAACTCGACGACGATCATGCTCGCGCCTCAGCGTCGAGAACGATCTCTTCCAGAGTCCGGCGGTACGGGCCGATCTCGTCGACGCGTATTCCCTCGCCGACCAGGTAGGCGTTGAGCCGGGCAGGACTCTCGGCGCGTACGAGCAGTCGGTCATCCTCGACCGACGCCACAACGTCGCCCAGCAACTCCGAGCACACGTCGATGTCCGGGGTTCGGACCGCGACCAGGCCAGTCGGTCGCAGCAAGGTGTCCAGCTCCTCCTGCAAGATCAGCCGACCGTCGCGGAGCACGCCAACATGGGTACACATCTGCTCGATCTCAGCAAGCAAGTGGCTGGAGAGGAAGATCGTTGTGCCTTCGGCGTTGAGCTCCAGCAACAGTTTCCGAATCTCCTGAATGCCGTGTGGGTCGAGCCCATTGCTCGGCTCGTCCAAGATCAGTAGCGTCGGTTGCCGCATCAGGGCGGCGGCCAGCCCGAGCCGCTGACGCATGCCTTGCGAGTAGGTGCGGACCGGTCGGCGATCACCAGGGCTGAGGCCAACCTGCTCCAGCGCTGTACCAATCCGGGTGCGGCGTACTTCTCGTCTGCTGCGGTCGGACCCGGAGGCGTCGAGCAATGCGAGATTTGCGGTGCCTGACAGGTGCGGGTAGGCGGCCGGGCTCTCCACGAGTGAGCCGATGCGGGGCAGCACGCTCTGGCGGGCGGTCGGCATGCGCATCCCCAGCACCTCGGCTTCGCCGGACGTCGGGAGCACCAGTCCGAGCAGCATGCGCACGGTCGTGGTTTTGCCCGAACCGTTCGCGCCGAGGAATCCGTACACGTCGCCCGGCCCGGACTTCCAGGTTCACGCCGTCGACAGCGCGCAGCTCGCCGTAGCGCTTGGTCAGTGCTCGCGTTTTGATGACGTGCCCATTGGTCGTCGCGGAGCTCGTCATTGCCGCTCCAGCAACTCAGCCGCTGCCCGCTGCAGCGTTTCTGCCGTCACAGTGCCCGCGAGCAAGAAGGCATCGCCCCGTCCCCGGTACGGGGTCATCAACAGCCCGACCGGACCGACCGGCACAAAGGTGCCGACGTTTGTCAGCTGCGCGTTGCCGCGATCCTGAAGTTGTTGCCGCAGTGGTCTGGCGACCCGGCCGCGCAGCGGCAAGGCGATCAATGTCGTTGGGCCCCGTCCGTAGATACCGACGGCGCCCGGATCCTCGCCGTCGCGTGAGCCCAACCCGGCAAGCGAAGCGGGCAGATCGTAGGGTGCGAACGCGTTTGCCGCGGCAGCGACATCCACCGATTCCTCGTAGACGACTCGTACGCCGCCAGCGAGGGTGAACCTCGTCATTGCAGCGGAGGGTGCTTCGAGGTTGAGCTCGCGAAGCAATGTGGTGAGGACAGCACGTTGCTCGCCGAGCCCGTAGAGCTCGACCTCCAGCGCCAGTCCACTAACGGGGTCAGCCCAGATATCGACATGCGAGATCGTGGTGGCCTCATCAGCTGGGGTCAGCCGAAGACCCGCTGCGGCAATGCCCGCGATTTTTCGCCCAGGCAGGCTGCGTAGTTCGTCGCCGCGTACGCCCTGCAGCAACGACCGCGCGAAGGTTGGCGGCAGCAGGTCTGAGGCGTCGGGCAATCTGATCGTGGAGACCGGGGAATACGTCGCAGTTTCTGACTCGAAGACCCAGCGAACGGTGCCGCCGCCTTGCCGGAACATGTCGGTCTCGCCAGTGCTGCGGATCCGATCGACGCGCCAATCAGCCGCGTTGCGCCACCAGACCCGAAGCTGAGTGTTCTCTCCGAGTAGCTGAGCCAGCGTGGCAAACGACTCGTTGTCGGGCACCTGCAGCGTTCCGTCGGCTTCCACAAACCCTGACCAGCCAACGCTGGCCGATTGTTGGATTCGGCCGGCCAGCTCGGTGGCAGAAGTCTCAGACGGCGTGGCTGGAGGTGAGGCAATCAGCAGAGGCGTCGCGATGAAGGCAACCGCGGCCACGACTACAACGAGCCAGCGCGCCGACATGGCGCCACTGTAGGTCGGCAGGACCGCACAGCCGAAACCGGTCTTCCAACCAACGTGGTGCGATCGCCTCGGAGCGCTCCTCGCCGCAGCCGAGCGGCTCTCACGTCTAGCGATTGCCTTCTTCCGGAGTATCGCTGGCCCAATCAAAAGATTGCGCGATCCCGCAAAGAACCGATCGTCGACCGGTGATCCCCGTCACGAAGTGTCCATTTTCGGCGAAACGGGTTTTGGCGCACCGCGATGGTTTCGGTAAAGTAACGGCGAACTCGCGAGCAAGCATTTTAGCCCCGAGATGCGGCCGCACCAGTGTCGTGCACCCCCACCCGACGCCAGTCGCCATTTGCATCAGGAAACCGTATGCCGCAAGCTGCACCACCAAGATCGCAACAGAGTTATCGGCACGAAGCGTTCATGTGGCGCGACGCGGATGACTATGCCTCCGTGCTCACACCATTCGTCGAAGACGGGCTCGCCGCGGGCGAGACTGTGATGGTCGCGGTTGTGCGACGCCATGCCAACTGGTTGCGCGAAAGCCTTGGCACCCAGTCTCGCAAAGTGAAATTCGTCGACATGGCCAAGCTTGGCCGAAATCCCGCACGCATTATTCCTGCTTGGCAAAAGTTTGTTGATCAGCATTCAGGTTATGGACGTCCCGTACGCGGAATTGGCGAGCCTATTTGGGCTGGCCGTCGTCCGGAAGAGATTCTGGAGTGCCAGCTGCACGAGGCCTTGCTCAATGTGGCCGTCGATCCAAAGATTCCGCTCTGGCTGATCTGCCCGTACGACGTGCAGAGCCTGGACCCGTCGGTGATCAAGGAAGCTCATCGCAGTCACCCGGCGATCATGGACGGCGACCGCTATCACGGAAACTCCCAGTACGCCGGTGCGGCCCACGTCGAGGCCATGTTCGGCACTGAGCTGCCCGAGCTGGACGCCGAATCGGCCGATTACACCTTCACTACCGAGTCGGTGGATCGGGTCTTCAACTTTGTGACCCTGGAGGCCTACGGCGCCGGGCTCTGGTCAGACAAGGTGACCGAGCTCGCCGCCACCTCACGCCGGCTCGCCTCCTGCAGTCTGCGCCGGGGGGCAATCGACGGGACCATCCGGGTCTGGGACCTGCCGTACGCGCTGATCTGCGAGGTGTCCGACGGCACCATGATCGACGACGTGCTGGCGGGTCGGCGGGCACTCGTCACCAGTGACCGCGATGGACTCGCTTCCGCGAACCGCAAGTGCGATCTTGTGCAGCTGCGCTCCACCACCGCCGGGACGACCGTACGTCTTCACATGTGGAAGTAGCGCACCGCTCGGAACCGCACCACCTCTACTCACTCCTCGCCTGTAGTGAGCGCCCAGGTGTAGAGCGCAGCGGCGGCCAAGCATGCGAGTGCGCGTACGTGGTTTCCGGCCGTCCATCGGCTCAGGTAGTCCCGCCAAATGGCGTCGGTTCCCGGTGCCGTCGGGTCAAGGTCGGCCAAAGCGTTGTTCAAGGGCACGTTGTATGCGGCGGTCACTCCGACCGCACCAACCAGGTAGAGCACGCTGCCAGCGATTACTGCCACGCTTCGAGGCGATGACCCGCGTACACCGGTCCAGACGGCTACCGCTGCGCATGCGGCAGCGGTACCAAACATTGCCGCCATCAATCCAGGCTTCACGGCCGTAAGGTTGATCTGCTGCATCGCAGCTGTGCCCGAAGCGGTCGGGAGTTGTCGAAGTCCGCGCATGATGAAGGTTGAGAAACCGTAGAAAACTCCGCCAACCGTTGCCGATCCAATCGCGGCCACGCCGGTCAGCAGGTTCAGGCCCGCGCTCATCGGGTCACCGGCCACTGGGTATTGCCTGCACGTGCAGTGTCGTGGATTGCATTCATGAGACAGAGTTCAGCATCGATATCTGCGACTAGACATGGCATGCAGTCGCACAAACATGTGAGATCGTCTACTCTGTCGCGATGGATGTGATCGCTGGGTTGCTGGATGGCCCTCGGGCGCGGCGTGCATTCCTGCTGCGTTCGGTCCTCGTTCCACCTTGGTCGATCCGAGTGCAGGACGAGGCGCCGCTTGCCCTCGTGGCTGTCGTCCGCGGCCACGCTTGGATCTTGCCGGACGACGCCGACCCGGTCCGCATCAGCAAAGGCGACGCCGTCGTCCTACGCGGACCTGACCACTACACGGTGGCCGATCACCCGGCTACGCCACCTCAGGCCCTCATTCATCCAGACCAGTCCTGCACCAGCCTCGATGGCGGCGAACTCGACTGGCAGGCAGGCACCGGGGTACGCACCTGGGGCAATGCATCCGATGGAGTTGTCGAGGCAACTCTCCTCCTGACGGGCACTTATGTGGCGCCCGGCGCGATTAGCCAGCGGCTACTCGCCGCGCTGCCGCCGGTCGTTCATGTCCAGTACGCGGAGACCGATCAGACGCTGATCGACGTGCTGGCTAACGAGATGGGGAAAGATCAACTCGGCCAGCAGGCGGTCCTTGATCGGCTTCTTGATCTGCTGCTGGTTTCGACCCTGCGAGCTTGGTTCGATCGCCCGGACGCCATGCCGCCAGGCTGGTACCGCGCCCAGAGTGATCCGGTCGTCGGTCGCGCCTTGCTGCTGATCCAACACAATCCCGACCGCCCCTGGACGCTGGCCAGCCTTGCTGCTGCCGTAGGGATGTCGCGCGCGGGGCTGGCGCGCAGGTTCGGCAACCTCGTCGGCGAGCCACCGATGACCTTTCTCACCACATGGCGGCTGGCACTCGCTGCTGACCTACTCAGCGAGACGTCGCATACTCTCGATCACATTGCTCACCAGGTTGGATACAGCAACGCCTTTGCGCTGAGCGCCGCGTTTCGTCGGGAGCGCGGAATGAGTCCCCGAGAACACCGCCTGGCATCCGCACCACGTACGTCGGCCCAGTGACGCGTCTCCGCTCGACTGCTACCCGCTTGGCTCGAAATACGTGTTCAATACATCGAATCGATAACGATTCATGTGATGCCCACCGATATGTATTTCACAGTGAGCGCCGCATGCTCCGAGCATTGGGAGGGACGCCCAGAAATCGTCCACGGGCTGACACGTACCTACCCCGAGGAAGGGGGGCTCAATGCCCAGCCGAAGGGTCCGACCTGCGGTCCTGATCGTTCTTTTTGCTTCTCTATTGACGCTCGCGAATTCTGTCGCGGCATATGGTGATGATCCTGAGAAGCCGCCGCCCTGCAGCCCGGTGACGGCGTTCACGCCCTTCAACTTTTCCAACCCAACCAAGATCGACAACAAATGGAATCCTTTGATTCCTGGCACGCAGTTCACCTTGAATGGGCAGGCCGACCGCGGCGGCGGATTGCTGCCTCACGAGGTGGTCACCACCGTCACCGATCTCACCAAGGTGATCAACGGCGTACGGACGGTTGTCATCTTGGAGAAGGACATCAACGAAGGAACCATCCAAGAAGCCGAGCTGAACTTCCAGGCGCAAGACAGCGGCGCAAACATTTGGAATATGGGTGAATATCCCGAGGAGTATGAGAACGGCAAGTTCGATGGCGCGCCAGACGTCTGGATCGCCGGGATAGATGACGCCAAGCCGGGCAACTCAATGATCGGGAATGCCCAGCTGGGAACACCGGAATATCTCCAAGGCTGGTCGCCGGAGATCGAGTTCTTGGATTGCGCGAAGGTGTTCATGATGCAGCAGCACACTTGTGTGCCTGCCGGCTGCTACGAGAACGTGATGATCACCGATGAGCGCAGTCCGCTGGAACCCGAGAGCGGACACCAGCGGAAGTTCTACGCACCAGACGTGGGAAATGTCCAGGTTGGTGCCGTCGATGATCCAGAAGAGGAGACATTGGTTCTGACCAAGGTCAGCCACCTCAGCCCAGACGAGATGGCGAAGGCTCGCCAGGATGCGCTGAAGATGGAGAAGAACGCCTACAAGGTCAACAGCGTCTATCGCAAGACACAACCGATCACTCCGCCGGCGATTGTCCCGGGTCCTCTCGGCGGCTAGCGACGCTCCTCGCGTACCCCGGTCGGAAACCTACGTGCACCTTCGTTGCTGACGGTGTGCATGCGTTGCTAGCTATGCAGACCAGAGGAAACCTACGTGCACGTAGGTTTCCGACGCGACGATGGCCTACTGCGCCCGTCAGCCTCGCTGTGCCACTAATCGTTCGACCAGAGCGGTGATCAACTCCTGGGGGATCGGCTTTCCGAGGGGGAATTTGGCCGTGCTTTTGCCGGACAGATAAGGAGCGACCTGTCGGCTCGATGCTCTCGTCGAGCTCAGGCACCGGGTAGATGCTGATGTGCTTCTTCCAACCGGAGAGGTAGACGACTGGTCGGCCAGCCACGCTGAAGGTCGGAATCGCGTAGCTGATCGACTCTTCTGCATCCGGAGCCGCGGCATGAATCGTGCGACGCGCTGCCTGGAGCTCGGCCTGCACCTCCGGCGGGAAGCTTGCTATGTAGTCATCGACGGACTCGAATTGTTGGGCCACGGCGCCTGAACCTCGATCAAGACCTATGAGCTTCGGCCGTAGCGTCGGCTGGCGGTTGCTTCAGTCATCGCGGTATAGATTTCGATCAGAGCCCGGCGCTGCCTAGCCGTCAGTCCTGGATCAGCCGAAATCGCAGTGACGAGTAGCGGCATGCTCACCAGGCTGTTGCGGCTCTGCTTCGTGATCATCGTCGCCATCAGCAGGCGTGATCATCATCGCTGGTGCGAGGACGCAGTGAGTCGACCGGAACACCCAGTGTCGCGGCAATTCCCTCGAGCACGTCGGCCGATGGGGCGCGTAGACCGTGCTCGATCTGGGAAAGATACGGATTGGAGATGCCCGCCATCGCGGCGACCTGACGCATCGACAGCTCGGCCAGCTTGCGTTGCCTGCCGGATCAGTTCGCCCACCAGATTCTCCGAGGACTCCTCGCGCAGGACTCATGGACCCATCGTAGAGATCTGCGGATGTGACTCATCTCGCATTAGCTCCGCTAGCTTAGCTAGCGTTTTTTGGCTAACATAGTGTTCGTTGTACCCAAACAATCCAAGGAGCACAATCATGGCCACGACCACAACTAAGAAGATCAATGATCTCACTGAAGGCTTTGGCGACGTTAACGAGCGCTATCGCGTTTTCAACGAGAAGCTGATCGAGACCGGCAAGAAGACCGGCAGCGCAGCTCTCGACACCTACGAGAAGACTGTCGCCAGCTACGTCGACTACCGGCAGCAGCTCGCCGACGCCACCCAGCTGGACTGGGTGACCACCGTCGTCAAGGCGCAGAACGACTTCATCACCGAGGCCACCGCGGCGTACACCTCAGCCGTGCGGGACGTCCTGAAGTAAAACCGTATGCTCGTGCTGTGACAACACAGCAGTCGGCGGATGATCAGCTAAAACTTGGCGAGATCATCCGCCGGCAACGAGAGCTGGCCGAGTTGTCGATGCGTCAAGTCGCGGCGATGGCTGGCATTTCCAATCCGTACCTCTCCCAGATTGAACGCGGGCTTCGGGCCCCTTCGGAAGAGGTTCTTCGGGCGATCGCTGAGTCTCTCAACGTTTCTGCCGACTTGCTGCGCGGCGACCAGCCGGAGGATGCGTCGGCAGAGGTGATCGAAGCGATTCAGTCAGATCCTGATCTGACCGCATCCCAGCGCCGTTCGTTGATTGAGGCGTATCAGGCGCTGCGTCGGGTCACTCTGAAACACCGCAAGGGTCGGGGAGCGCGATGAGCGAGGCAAGCACCCCTCAAGCTGGCCGGCCAACAGCCGGCGCCGACGATGACTGGGACACCATCGATGAGGCGGTCCGTGATCAACTTGGTCCGCTGCTGACTGCAGGCACCGATCTGCTCAACGGCAGCGACTTGATGGGCCGACTCGACCCACTCTCTTTGTTCTCGCCACTGCTGCGCACGGGCCTGGCCGCGGCGGCTCGCCCCGACAAGGTAGCCGGCGTGATCACTCGTACGGGGAGCGAGATGCTGCGCGCCACTGCTGCTGCTGCCATCCGCGCAGCTGGCGGCAGCCCGTCGTACGCACCGAAGCGCGGCAAGGACAGGCGTTTCACCGATCCGGCGTGGACCAGCAATGCCGGGTATTGGTGGCTTCGGGAGATATATCACGACTGGGAACAGTCGTTGCTCGAGATAATCCGAGACAGCGAAACACCGCCCGCAGTCAAGCAGAAAGCGGAGTTCGCGGTGCAGTTGATCATCGATGCGCTGGCTCCCACCAACTTCCCTCTGGGAAACCCGGCAGTGATCAAGAAGGCCTTGGACACCGGCGGCCTGTCTTTGGCGAAAGGGGCGCGCAACTTCGTTCATGACGTCCGGACCAATCGCGGTGCCCCGCAGCAGGTCGTGCAGGGCGTGCACACCGTGGGCGAGGACATGGCGGTCACACCAGGCAAGGTTGTCTTCCGCAACGACTTGATGGAGCTGATCCAGTACGCGCCGAGCACCGCTCAGGTGCACGAGATTCCGCTGCTGTTCAGCCCGCCCTGGATCAACAAGTACTACATCATGGACCTCGCCCCGGGCCGCAGCCTGGTGCAATGGGCCGTCGATCATGGACACACGGTTTTCATGATCAGCTACCGCAATCCGGACGAGCGGATGCGCAATGTGCAGATGGATGACTACCTGATCTCGGGACCGATTGCGGCCCTTGAGGTGGTCCGCAACATCACCGGCGCAGAGACGGTCAACCTCCTGGGCCTCTGTCTCGGTGGAACGCTGACGATGGCGACGCTGGCATACCTCGATGCCGTCGGGCTCGAATTGATCAACTCGGCGACGTTCCTGAACACCTTGATCGACTTCAGCGAGCCGGGCCTGCTTGGCATCTTCACCGACGAAGCAAGCATCCGGCGGTTGGAGAAGACCATGAAGCGCACTGGCTTCTTGCCCAAGGAGGACATGCAACGGTCCTTCAACCTGCTGAGGACCAACGATCTGATTTGGAACTACGCCGTAAGCAGCTGGCTGATGGGTGAAGAGCCGGCAGCGTTCGATCTACTCAGCTGGAACAATGACTCGACTCGAATGCCGGCCGAGATGCACACCTTCTATCTGCGCAGCTGCTATGTGGAGAACCAGCTTGCCCGAGGAGTCATGGAGCTGGCTGGAGAGCGTCTTGATCTTGCAAAAGTTGATCAAGATCTCTATTTCCTCTCGGCTGAGCAAGATCACATTGCGCCATGGAAGAGCTCCTACGCGGGTGCCCGGCTGCCGGCCGGGAACGTACGCTTCGTGCTGTCAAACTCCGGCCATATTGCGGGAATCGTCAATCCCCCGAGTCCGAAGTCCATTCATCGTGTATTGGAAGGTAAAAAGCAGTTGCCCGCGGATCCGGCCGCGTGGATGGCCGCCGCGACTATCCATCCCGTGACCTGGTGGGAAGACTGGGCGGAATGGATTGCGTCGCGAGCTGGGGGCATGCGCAAGCCACCGCGAATGGGCAACCGCAAGTACCGTCCGATCGCGGACGCGCCTGGCACGTACGTGTTGGAAGCCTGAGAGCCCGTACCCTGCCGGTAGCTCGGTGTGTTAGCCCGGCGCGGCCAGGGTGACGAATTGGTAGCCACGCGCTCGGTAGTCGTCGATAATCCCTTGCAGAGCGGCAACTGTCGCCGATCGGTTGCCACCGCCGTCGTGAAGCAAGATCACCGGATGCTTCTCAGTCAGTCCCGCTGCGACGCGCTTCCGGATGACCGAGGCGGATTTCTTACTTGCTGCGGCCGCCCAGTCCCTGGGGTCGGTTGACCACAAGATCATCGAGAGGCCAGCAGTGCGGGTTGCTCTCCGGGCGCCCTTGACGATTCCGCCAGGCGGACGAAACAGGCATGGTTTGAGACCTGTGGCGGCCAAGATCGCGCGATTGGTGCGTTCGATCTCCGCTGTCACGGTGCTGCGCTTCCAACCGGCTTTCGCACTCGGAATGGGATGTGACCAGCTGTGATTGCCCAACGCGTGCCCGTCAGCGGCAATCCTTTGCACCATGTCGGGTTCGGCGGCCACCCGCTGACCGATGACGAAAAACGTCGCGTGCACGCCATTCCTCTGCAGTATGTCGAGCACGGCTGGTGTGGCCGGCCCTGGGCCATCATCGAAGGTCAACGCCACGGTCCGGACTGTGGCGTCGGTTACGGACGGTGCAGTGTGCACGACCGCGGCCGCAGGCGACGGGCACTTATGGTGTGCCTCTGGAGCCTGCTGGGCGACACCGATGGTTGTTTCTGCCGGTGGCGGTGATTCAGCCGACATTGCTCGCAGGCCGTCCTGGACCGCAGAGATGACGGCGTGGACGGTAACGGTCGTCAAAACGGCCAGCAATGCCACCAGCACACTTACTCGATCCCAGCGCACGCGCAGCCGGGCAGGTCGAGCTGCCGCCGGGTTCACGGTCTGCGGCTTACGCACTGCCTGCCGCGTCGCGGCCATGCCTTATCCTCCATCGTCGCAGCCCGCACAGCCGTGTAGCGCTTCGCATGTCGCGGCAATATCTGAACTGCACGCCAAGATCAACAAGTGACGCCAGCCGGCAGCTGATCTAAGGTCCAAGGATGTGCCCCGACGGAGCCCCCGATCCGGTAGCCGTATGGACCAGCAGCGCCTTCCTCGAATCGGCTCGGACATGGGTGGCGGCGCAGCTGGGGCCGGGCGGTATCCGGCTCACTGGCGAGTGGCAGCAGACCCACGCTCGGGTCTGGTCTAGCACCATCCGATTCGAAACCACCGAGGGTCGCATCTGGTTCAAGGTGAATGGTCCTGGGACCGCGTACGAGGCCAAGCTAGTAGCACTGCTCGACGAGCTTTGTCCGGGTCTGGCACCGCAGCTGCTCGCGACGACGACGCTGTGGCGTGGTCGATTACTCGAGACGGTGGGCCGATGCTCCGGTCGAAAACGAAGCCTGACGCATTGTGGGGGTATTGGGAGCGGCTGCTTCCTCGATACGGCGAGGCGCAGCTCGCCCTCGCCGCCGATCGTTCCAGGATGCTTGCCTGTGGGGCGCCGGACCGAGGTCCTGTCCAACTCCCGTTGGAGTTCGACCGGCTGCTGGACAAGCTCGCCAGTCAGCCAATCGAACAAGGCGGGTTGACTCGGCAGCAGGCCGCCATGCTGGAACGCGTGCTACCGGCGTACGAGGGCCGGTGCGCCGAGCTCGCCGCGTCGCCGATTCCGGACAGCTTGCAGCACGATGATCTGCACTCCAACAACGTCGGTTGGCCGGGCGAGATGGCGGACTTGTCGTCTGTCCGGATCATCGATTGGGGTGACGCGTCAATAGGCCATCCCTTCGGCACGATGCTCGCCACCTTGAACTCGATTGCCTTCGAGGCCGGCGTGCCGGTCGATGGGCGGCAATTTCACGACTCGCGCCTGCTGCGGCTTCGCGACGCCTACCTTGAGCCGTTCAGCAGCCTGTGCGGTGTTGAGGAGCTGCGGTGGTCGGTGGGACTGGCACGGAGTACCGGTTGTGTGACCCGCGCCCTGGCCTGGGAGCGTGCCCTGCAGGAGGCGCCGCTGAGCGTGATCGCGAAGTATGAATTCCCGGTACGAAGCTGGCTCTTGGAGCTGCTCGAGCCGTGGGCTGATGAGGTCTGACTGCATAGGGATGGCCCTTCGACAGGCTCAGGGCGCATGCTGTGCTGAGTGTGCGGTCATGGCCCTTCGACAGGCTCAGGGCGCATGCGTCGGGCGCGTGGCCAATAGGTCGGTTAGTAGCCCGATCGGGTGTGTACGGATCGACCGCTGATCTTCCGCGGCTTGATTTCAATGAAGAGATTTCGCGTTCCGTCCGCCCAGGGCACCGGACCTATTTCCCATGCGGAGGCGAGCAGACGGTTATGGACCATTTCTTCGGCGAATCCGAGTACCAGAACGCTCCAGCCCGACTGGTTCCGCTCATCAATCCTGTCGATCTCGAAGGCGACGCTGGTTCGGCGCGCCAATCCGGAAAGGGCTCCGACAGGAGAGGTACGAAATATCACGCTGCCGAAACGGTATTGATAGGTCACCGGCAAGATCTGTGGGCCGTCGAGTCCCATAAAGCCGATTCGACCGGCGGTGTGATCAGCTAAGAGTTTGATGCACTCGTTCTCGGACAGCTCGACGAATTTGCTGGGTGAGGGTTGCTGCTGCGGCACTGAGGTCATGGCGGCAGGGCCTCCATTTCCCTGCGGAGCAGCACCCAGTCGGCGGCGCCGCGCTCAAATCGAGGCGGTGAAGATGGCCAGCGTGAGAGCCAGGCTTCACCGCCCGCTCTTTAGGATCACGTTGGCCCGTGAATAAACCCAGGGTCGAAAGTCCTACGGAGTTGGAAATGTGGTTCCAATTGCGTCCATACGTCGCCCATTCCGCGGTGCTGCTGGCCACCCAGATAGCGGTAGATGATTCAGCTGGAGGGTGATGCCTCGAGACGGGGCGCGTGGCGTCAAATTGTCCGGTCATCGTAATCTGTCCTCGACATGGCTGCGCAGGGCGAGACCAGCGAGCCGGGACCCATGTTCTCGGATCCCGCGGACGATCCGCGGCTGTCCGTCGAACTGCTGACGAACCAACTCGTGGAGCAGGCGTCGGTGATCATGATGGCTCAGCATCGGCTGCGGCGGCTGCTGAAGGCCAATCATTCCATCGTCCAAGAGCTGTCTCTTGACGCGGTGCTGCGTCGTCTGGTGGCCACCGCAAAGGACGTCTCAGGCGCCAGGTACGCGGCGTTGGGAGTCATTGGCGGCGACGGCATGCTCGAACAGTTCCTGCACGTGGGGATGGAGGATGACACCGTCCAGGCAATTGGCGAGCTTCCCAAAGGGCGGGGCGTGTTGGGCGTGCTGATCGATGATCCCAAGCCGATCCGGCTGACCCGGATTGACCAAGATCCCCGATCTTCCGGCTTTCCGGACGGGCATCCCAAGATGACGACGTTTCTCGGCGTCCCGATCCGTAGCCGCGACGAGGTCTTCGGCAACCTGTACCTGGCCGACCGCGCCGATGGCGAGCCTTTTACCGCCCAAGACGAGGAGTCGGTCTTGGCCTTGGCGGCGACGGCTGGCATTGCGATCGAGAACGCGCGACTTTACGAGGAGTCACGTCGGCGGCAAGAGTGGCTGAGGGCCTCCGGCGAGGTCAGTCGCCAGTTGCTTGACCCGGAAGCCGACTACTCCGAGACCCTTCATGAGATTGCGACGAGCGTGAAGCGCCTGGCTTCAGCCGATGTCGTCACGCTGGTGAGGCCGACCAGTGATCATCCGGTGCAATTAGAGGTCACTGTTGCTACCGGTGCCGCCGAACGCGAGCTCATCGGAATTCGGTACCCGACCGAGAACAGCCTCGCGTGGCGAGCCATGCAGGACGGCCAGGGCGTACGGGTGGCATTCGTTGATCAACATCCGGACGTGTATCTGCACTTGCGGCCGTATGTACCGGTTAGCCAGGCCATGGCGCTTCCGCTGCTGGGAGAAACCGGTCCACGCGGTGCGATCGTGGCCGGCCGACTCATACCGCACGCGCCGTTCACGGCCTCGGACCTGGACATGGCCGAAACTTTTGCCGGCCAAGCGGCCATCGCGTTGGAGCTCAGCGATGCCCGAGCTGATCAACAGCGGCTTGGGGTTCTGGAAGATCGGGATCGGATCGCTCGGGATCTTCATGATCATGTCATCCAGCGGCTCTTCGCAGCAGGCCTTAGCTTGCAAAGCATTGCTGCGACCATCGGAGACGATGCGGTCAAGGCGCGTCTGGGTCGAACCGTCGAGGAACTCGATGAGACGATTCGTCAGATCCGAACCAGGATTCATGCATTGCAGGAGGATTCCTTACGGTCGTTGCGAGGTAGCGCGCTGGCGGTTGTCGACCAACTCGCGCCGCTACTGCCCGCACGTCCCGATGTCTCGCTCGTTGGGCCGCTGGACACGATTACCGACGAGGCGACCATCGCCGATGTCGAGGCTGTGTTGCGGGAATCGTTGACCAACGTGACGAAACACGCTCAGGCCACGCAGGTGCGGGTGCGGATCCAAGCGGGCAAACAGCGGCTCTACCTGACCGTGATCGACGACGGAGTAGGCATAGGCCACAGCACGCGGCGGAGCGGCTTGGAAAACCTGAACCAACGGGCCGAGCGCCAAGGTGGCTACCTCGAGGTCGGCGACTCAGCTGAAGGGGGGCTGCGGCTACGGTGGTCGATCCCGATTTCCAAGTAACCAGACATCAGCCCATCCGCGTCTTCATTCTTGATGATCATGAGCTGGTTCGCAGAGGGCTAACCGATCTGCTGACGACCACCGATGATGTGATCATCGTCGGTGAGGCCGCGACAGCAGGTGATGCGTTGCACCGTATTCCGGCGGCGGCACCCGATGTCGCACTGCTGGATGCGAGGTTGCCGGATGGCAGTGGCATCGATGTCTGCCGGGAGATCCGCTCCTCCTCTGAGGATGTCCGGTGCTTGATCTTGACTTCCTACGATGACGACGAGGCGCTCTTTGCTGCCGTGATGGCCGGCGCCTCTGGTTACCTGCTCAAACAGATCGCCGGTAACAGCCTTCTTGAAGGGATCCGGCAGGTGGCCGCGGGGCGGTCATTGCTGGATCCAGCAATGACGGAGAAACTGCTCGACCGGCTGCGGCATCCGGTTGAGCCAGATCCCGTGGCTGGCAGCCTGACCGCTCGGGAGAGAGAGATCCTCGATCTCATCGCCGAGGGATGCACGAATCGCCAGATTGGTGAGCGGTTGTTCCTCGCCGAAAAGACGGTAAAGAATTACGTCTCGAGCCTATTGACCAAGCTCGGTATGCAACGGCGCACCCAGGCGGCGGTGTACGGAGCGACCCTGCGCCGGCGTACCGGAGAAACCCCTCGGCTTCTTGAGAGAGCCTCTGCATGCGACCACCGTTGCCCACCAGGCTGGATCCGGACGAAAGTGTGCCGCGGGCACGCCCGTCGCGTCGGTCTCGAAGGCGTAAACGAGACCAGCAGCTGGTTGTGCACGGCGCTGCTCGTCAGTCCAGTGCTCGGTCGCAGTCGTGACGTAGAGGCGATGCAGTCCAGGGCCAGCGAACGCGCAGCAGGTGGTCTGCTCGGCTGGGACGAACAGCTCCTCGCGTAGTTCGCCTGTGGGTGAGTAGCGCTGGACCCGTCCACCTCCATAGATCGCTACCCAAAGATCACCGTGCGCATCAACTGTCAATCCGTCCGGTGATCCAATGTCTGCCGGCACCTCGACCAGCACCTGCCCTCCGGCGATCGTGCCCTCGTCCGGATCAAAAGTGAAAGCGTGGATGACACCAGGTCCGGTGTCCACCAGATACATCGTTCGATCATCTGGACTCCAACCCAGTCCGTTCGAGATCGTCAATCCGTCGAGCATCAGCTCGGTTTGGCCACGGCGATCGAGCCGGTAAAGGGCCCCTCCACCCGGTCGTTGATCATAAGCAAGAGTGCCCGCCCAGAAGCGGCCCTGGGGATCGCAGGCGGCATCGTTCATCCGGGTCCAGTCCGGCGCGACGTCGGCAATAGCCCGTACGGTGCCATCTGGACGCAGGTAGCTGAACCCCTGATCTGCTGCTAGCAGCCAGCCCTCATCGTCGTGAATGGGGGCAACCGCTCCCACCGTCCCGGGCACACGATGAACCTGAATGGCAACCAGCGCGCCATCATCGGTGATCGTGTCGCGATAAACGTGCCCAGCAAGGATGTCGACCCGGAGCAACTCCGCACGGCGATCATCCCATCGAGCGCCTTCGCCGAGCTCGCACTGCTCTGTGGTGCGGGCCATTGCTTCACCAGTCATCTGAGGTACTCCTGTTGGCGATCGCGTCTGCGCTAACCCATCGTGTTGCCATCGGTCTGCTCGCCGATACACCCGAACTGGGTGATTTGCGTCTTTCCATTGAAGTGCCCCCACCGGACGTGCTTAGGTCCGTTCATGACTCGCGTCATTGCCGTACCTGGGCTCGCGGTACGCGCGTACGTGGCAGCCGCCCGTACAGCATCTTCGCAGCCACGGCTACGACGCTACGCTGCTCCAGCCGCCGGCCTGGCGCGGCGTTGATCAAGACTCTGGAGCTTTATGGCCGCCATCTGGCGGCTGACATCGACAACGATGGTGCTCCGGTGGATGTGCTCATCGGTCTGTCGGCCGGCAGCCAGGCAGCCACCGTTGCCGCGTCCCTGACCAGCTTGGTCAGCCGGCTGGTGCTGGTAAGCCCGACTGTCGATCCGGCGTACCGTTCCATGATCAAGCAGTTGTACGTTTTCGTTCGGGGCGATCCGCACGACAACTCGGCCTTTTACCACCATGTGCCGGATTGGGCTCGGGCCGGCATTCCACGCATCTTCCGTGGTTTCGCCTCAGCCATCGCGCTGCATCTTGAGGACATCCTGCCGCGAGTGACGGCGGAGATCACGATCATTCACACCGAGTACGATCCGCTCACCACACACGCCTACGCCGCGCAGCTAGCCGAGATGGCTGGCGGCAAGCTCGTCTTGATGCCAGGCGCGAGTCATTCGTGGCCGCAGCAGGACTCGGCGAGGTTCCTGCGGTTCATCAATGAGTTAGTCAGCTGATCGCGTCATGCCATCTGCCAGGCTGATCGAGTGAGCGATCTCGACCCCAAGCAGGTGGTCGCCTCCTTCGATTCGGCGAGCGTCTTGCATGCGGCCACAATCGCGGCGCTCAATGGGCAGCCGTTTCCGAATCTCGGCAGTTCGTCGTCGGCTGGGCTCGCCGTACGCGTTGCCGGCCGGCTGCCGTGGTCGATGCTGCGCGGCATCTACAGCCGGATCGGCGCTTCCGAAGGAATCAATCCTCGCCGGCTTGGCGAGGTGGATCTGTCCACAGTCGCTGAGTCGTTCGCGGCTCGCTATCCGCAGCGGCGTTACCCGGCGGTCTTGCTCGGCTCGAGCAATGGCGCGCTGACCCATCTCGCGGCAGCCATGCAGGTGCCGTGGTTGCCCGACACGGTCTTATTGCCGGTGGCGCATGTGGGCGACACTGATCGTGCGGATCAGGCCATGGACTTTGGTCGTTCGGTCGCGCCCGCACTGCTGGACCACAATCCCGACATCGTGCTGCACCACATGCATGATCAATTACAGGACCTGTTGATGGCCGAGCGGATGAGTTACTTTCGCGTCAAGTGGTGCCGGTTGCCTGAGGCGTACGCCTCCTTTGTCGAAGAGCGCTTGGCACCGGGCGGGACCGTCGTTGTCGTTCGTGATCACTCCCACTGGCCGGTCACCAGGGTGGGACCACGGCATGTCTTTCAAGTCGGTGGTCGCGGTGGTACGCCTCCCGAAGAGTATCTGGCGCTACCGCACACCCCTGCAGCAGATGATGTCGTGGCGGAATCCGAGTGGGGCCTTGACCCGGATTTCCGTGACGACGTGCATGCCTGGTGCGCTTCACGTGGCTACGGGTGCTCCGAGATCAGCTACGACGGCCCGCAGGCCACCGCTGCTGCGGTGGCGACAGTGATGCGGAATTGGTATCGCTCCCGGGGTGAGCCGGCCGACCGTCTGGTTATACCGAGCTTCATTCTGGGTGATCCGTGGCAGACCATCTGCGTCGCCGCCGTCCCGTTTTGGACCTATTTTTCTGTGCAGCCGGCATTGCAGTCTCTCGACGCATACCTCACCGAGGCGGAGCCGTACGCCGAGGCGAACGTGTTCTTGTTCGAGCACGGCGCCGAATCACCGGGCATAGCCACGCCTGAACAGTTCGCCGAGGTGCTCCGCCGCCACGGTATCGCCGGCCATTTTCAGGGGCTCGACCGAGAACGTTTTCCGCACGACATCGGCACCCTGGGCCGCTACGGCAAGGTTTTTGATCAATTGCCTCGAGCAGAGCAGCCGTGGAGCCCTTTGTCAGTCGAGGAGGCACTGCGCGGCCTCTCGGCCATCGGCCTGTCGGTCACGACGTAACGGAGCCAGCCCAGGATCTCAGTCTTCCCAGGGAGGCGTGCGATCCATCTTGCGGTAGTACTTCGCCAGGTGGCTCTTCACCCGATCCACATCCGTTGCAGGAATGTCGATGCCACCGCGAGCGCCCTGCATGATGCCGCCCGCCGCCATCACTCCGCGCGGTACTGCCAGGACTTTGCCGTTGACGACATCGCAGATCAGCAGCTTGTACGCCGTGAAATTGTCCTTCTTGTCCGCGTCGTACCAGACATGGGTGTCGCGGTACTTCTGATTTGGCTCATCTTCCGCATCGGCCCACTTGCGGACCCGCTTATCGGCCGCATCGCCGTCCCAGTCGCGATCGGCATCGGCGAGGTCAAAGTCTTGAAAGCTGGTCGTTGCCATCAGGCGCCCCTTCTGGGTCGGGTCCGTATGCTCAGAGCTACGCGCGCACGGCCAAGCGCTTCGCGAGCAATTTCTTGCCCTCTTCAGCACCTTTGCGGCTTTCGTGCTGTGCGCGGCGGAAGAAATCGGCGAGTTCGGCGTCTCCGGCCAGCCCGGCGTCCTCGATGTAGGTCTCCAACCGCAACACGTTGCTCAGGCAGGCTTCGGTGAACCAGATGATGTCGTAGTCCTTGTCCTTGGTCCCGGTGACATTGCCGAATTCAGGGTTGATAGTCACGGTTATCGCTTCCTAGGTCTGCTGGATCTGAGCATGAGATGCCTTTCAAGTCACCTACCCGAGATTGATCGGCCAAAACGAGATCTCAGGTATCCAGCACTCAATCAAGATCAACAGCCTGCGCCTCGGCGATCTTGGCGATGGTCAGCAGCTTGCGATGTGACCAGGACGATAGTGCGAACCGCAGCAATGGCCTCGGCAACACTTTTCGTGCTTGCTGAGTTGTTGCACTGAGATGGGCAAATGCGCCGTTCGCCCCCTGATCCACTGATAAACAACAACCGATCTCGCCGAGCACGGGTATGTGGTCATTCCAGTGCACCGAGCTTCCGCGCTCCAAAGGGGCCGGGCGATGCCAATGGTGAATGGTGTCGAAGTTGCGGCCGTCGGACACGTTGTGTCCAAGGTGGGCGATACTCAACACGGCCGTGGGCGAGCATCGGATGAATCGGTGTTGCGTCACGAATCTGCATTCCTTGATAGGGCGTAGAGCCTCGGAATATGCATACCCGGTCTATGGACGCGAAAACACTCTCTCGTACGCGAGGAAAGGCCAGGGAATGAAGCGTGGTCTGATGTCTTGGTGAGTCTTCGCTGCTCGGCGCTGGAGCGCGGATGAATCTGCCGGGACGGGATGGACAGCCATTCACCTATCCGGCTGCAGTGTTCGGACGACAATGCCGTACGGGTGATCTTCGGACGCGGCAGCCTCGCGCAGGTTCCATCGGAAGCGCGCACCCTCGGCACCCGTGTCATGATCATTTCTGGTCGGCACGAAGCTGATGCGGCGGCGGCGGTGAGTGCGGGTCTCGGCGATGATCTTGTTGCGCGGATCCCGGATGTCGTCCAGCATGTTCCGGTTGACGTCGCTGTACGGGCTGTCGACGCGGCACGCGTTGCTGAGGTCGGCCTAGTCATCTCGATCGGTGGTGGCTCCGCAACTGGACTTGCCAAGGTCGTTGCCCGGGACACCGGACTGCCCATTCTTGCCGTGCCCACCACGTACGCCGGCAGCGAGATGACCCCGATCTGGGGACAGACCGATCATGGCGAGAAGACGACCGGTCGAGATCCCCGAGTGCTGCCACGCCTCGTCGTCTACGACCCTGTCCTGACGATCTCGATGCCGGCCGATCTCACCGCCGCGAGCGGCATGAATGCGCTGGCCCATGCACTGGAATCGCTGTACGCACCAGACGCCACCATACGGTCGTTGGAGGTGGCGGAGGAAGCCATCCGAGCACTGGCGAATGGCCTACCCGAGGCTGTCGCCCGGCCGGATGATCTTGAGGCCCGAACCGCAGCGCTACGCGGTGCCTGGCTTGCCGGGTGGGCATTGGGCAGTACCACGATGGGCCTGCAGCACAAGCTCGCGCACGTAGTCGCCGGCAAATATCAGCTCCCGCACGCCGGAGTACACAGTGCGCTGTTGCCCCACGTGGCCGCATTCAATGCGGCGGCTGTCCCTGTCCCGTTCGCACGGGCAGTCCGTGCCATGGGTTTGGGCGGACCCGACGAGGTTGGTGCGGCAATGTTCGAGCTGGCCACTCAGCTACATGCACCGACCTCGTTGGCCGAGCTGGGGTTGGACGATGACGCCATCCCAGGTGTTGCCAAGATCATCGGTGCATCCCCGGTCCCCAATCCACGGGATTACACCGAGGAGCAGGTCGTTGTCCTACTGGAGCAGGCATATCTGGGTACGAAACCGCAACGCTTGATGGCGCCCTTCGACAAGCTCAGGGCGCAAAAGCGAGAGAGGAACTGATCATCATGACGCAGGTCAGCCCACACGGCCTCCATCACGTCACCGCCATAGCGACCGATCCCCAAGCCAACGTGGACTTCTACACCCGGGCGCTCGGGCTGCGACTTGTCAAGCAGACAGTCAACTTCGACGCGCCGGACACCTATCACCTGTACTACGGCGACGAGAAGGGCAGCCCGTCGAGCTTGCTGACCTTCTTTCCATGGCCGGGTGTGCCACAGGGTCGCCAAGGTGCCGGCATGACGACCGCAACGGCATTCAGCGTGCCGGGAGCGGCGATCGGCTGGTGGCAGACGAGATTCAGGCAGCTGGGCATCGATGCCGACGAACCCCGCGCCCGCGACGAGGAAGAGGTGCTCACCTTCCGTGACCCCGACGGCATGGTGATCGATCTCGTTGCCTCGGACGGTGATCATCGTTCCGGCTGGGACGGGGTGGCCGATATCCCGGCCGAGCATGCCGTACGCGGCCTCCATGCGATCACCTTGTCGGAACGGCAGCTCGATCCGTCAGCCACGATGTTGACCGAGCTCCTCGGCATGAGCCTGACAGGTGAAGAGGGGGAACGATCGCGGTTTGGCATGGCCGGAGGAAGCTCAGGTGCGCTCGTTGATGTCTTTGCCGGTGTTCGTGATCGCGGATGGCAGGCCGGTGGCACCGTTCATCACGTCGCGTTCCGTGCGCCGGATCTGGCCACCCAGTCACTGTGGCAGCAGGAGTTGCGGGCCCGTGGTGTCTCGGTGACCGACATCATCGACCGGCAATACTTCAAGTCGATCTACTTCCGTGAGCCTGGTGGCGTGTTGTTCGAGATTGCCACCGACGCGCCAGGCTTCGCAGTCGACGAGCCACTGCTCGAGCTTGGTCGCAGCCTGAAGTTGCCGCCCTGGCTCGAGCCCGACCGGGCACAGATCGCCGCTGCGCTGCCACCGCTCCAGCTCGAGGAGGACATTCCGTGAGCGCTGAGCAGATCGGGCTTGATCGGCCGCACGTCTTTCAACCCGCCGATGATGCCGCGGCCGGACCGCCGTTGCTGCTGCTGCACGGCACCGGTGGCGATGAGCACGACCTACTGCCGCTGCGTGATCATCTCTCCCCAGGTGCGGCTGTGCTTTCGGTGCGCGGAACTGTTCTGGAGAACGGCATGCCGCGGTTCTTCCGCCGGCTCCGCGAGGGTGTTTTCGATGAAGATGATCTACGCCAGCAGGCCGACGACCTCGCCGAATTCGTGGGATTGGCCTGTCAGACGTACGGGATTGACGACGGCTCGCTGGTCGCCGTCGGATTCTCCAATGGCGCCAATATTGCTTCGGCGATGATGCTGCGGCGGCCTGGAGTCCTCGCCGGTGCGGTACTGCTCGCAGCGATGGTGCCCTTTGCCGAACCTCCGGCCGCGGATTTGAGCGGCGCCCTGGCAATCATTTCCAATGGCGCTCGAGACCCGATGATCACGGCGCAGATGACCAAACTGCTGGCGCGTCAGCTGGCCGAGCGTGGTGCCGAGGTGATCGAACTGCCGCACGCTGGCGGTCATCAGATTGATCCAGCCGTTCTCCCGCAGATCCGTACCTTGATCGCTGGGCTGCCAGTGATGAACAGAGAGCCCTGAAAACGCATCACGATCATGCCGAAAAGTCCAGATTTTGTGCCTGTGCGGCCTGACCGTGATGCGTTCTCAGGGCGCAGGACTCATCCAGCGTGGACATGAGGGCGGCGATCGCGATCAGGTTCAGCACGCCGGATGACCTCGCGGGTCACTGGCGCCACTTCGCCGACACCGAAGAACAGGAAGCGGAGCAGGTTCGCCGCCGGATTGCCTTCGGTCCATTCGAAGTAGATGTGTGGCAATCGGTCGGTGTTGTCACGTACGGCCAGAAGTAGCGCAGCAAGTGCGTTCGGAACGCTCGAGCTGCTGAAAGTGATCACTCGGTACCGGTCGTGCTGGACTTCGCCGTGTACGTCGAGCTTGCCAGCGAACTCAGACGGATCCGTGACGGTGACCTCGACGAAGATCACGTCGTTAGGGTCAGTGAGGTCGTTGTCGCGGCTTACCTGGCGCAGCTTGTCGCTGTAGTCGGACCGCTGCCGCCGATCGGGTTCCTTGGCAATGAACCTGATCGTGCGGCGGGCGGTGTCGCGGATGAAGAGCTGCGCGGTTGGGTCGAATGTCACGCTGGTGGCGCGCAGTTCGAAGGAGCGTGCGAACCGGGAGGCCAAGGACACGGCGAGGATGGCAGCAATGAAGATCGCGGCAATCCGGACGCCTTCAGGGCGTTCGATGATGTTGGCGATCGTTGTGTAGACAAAGATCAGCGCTACTAGGCCAAACCCAATGGCGAGTTTGCGCTGCCTGGCGTGCCGGGCAGCCAGAGTAACGGCTATGGCGGCAGAGGTGATCACCACGAGAACACCCGTGGCGTACGCGCCGCCCTGGGCGTCGACGTTGGCGCGGAAGATGATCGTGATGAGGAATGCGCCGAGGATGAGGATCAGCACCAGCGGTCGAACGGCACGCGCCCATTGCGGGGCCATCCCGTACCTGGGCAGGAAGCGGGGGATCAGGTTCAGCAGACCAGCCATCGCAGACGCCCCCGCGAACCACAGGATCGCAATCGTCGAGGCGTCGTACACGCTGCCGAAGGTGCTTCCGAGGTACTCATGGGCGAGGTAGGCCAAGGCCCTCCCGTTGGCCGATCCACCCGGCTGGAACTCGGCCGGCGGGATCAGCAAGGTCGTGACAACGCTGCTGGTGATCAAGAAAACGCTCATGATTGCGGCGGCCGTGGTCAGCAGATGTTTGGCGCCGCGAATGCGACCGATCGGATGCTCGGGAGTGTCGTCGGGCCCGCTGTCGATGTGCGGCATGACGGCGACACCTGTCTCGAAGCCGGAGAGGCCGAGCGCAAGCTTGGGAAAGACCAGTAACGCGATACCGACGATCACCAGCGGGTTCCCGTGCTGTTGGGTCAGCGCGGTGGTCCAGTTCGACCATAGCGTGGGGTTTGCCATCACCTCTGCGATACCGGTCGGCAATGACGACGACGTTCAGAACAAGGTAAATCGCTACCAGGATGACGGCGACGCTGATGGCCTCTTTGAATCCGCGCAGGAAAACGCCGGCGAGCAGCGCCAGCAAGATCAAGGTGATGATGATCTGATGGCCGCTGAGAAATGGTTCCAGACGGGGTTCTCCACCATATGAGCCGTAGCATCGGCGGCGGACAGCGTCATGGTGATCATGAAGTCGGTAGCGGCGAAGCCGAGCAGCACCAAGAACGAAGATCTTGCCCTGCCAGAACGACATCAACCGTTCCAGCATGGCAAATGAGCCTTCACCGTTCGGGCTCTCTGATGCGACTCGTCGGTAGACCGGCAATGCGCCGATCAGGGTCAGCGCCACCAGCACCAGCGTTGCGATGGGCGAGATCGCACCGGCGGCTAACGCGGCAATGCCTGGCTGATAGCCGAGGGTGGAGAAGTAGTCGACGCCGGTGAGGCACATGACTTGCCACCATTTGTGCGTCTTATGCGTTTGGCTCGGGCTCGAATGCGGGCCGCCGCGGGGTTTGCTCTCATCGCCCACGTCGCTCATCAACCACAATCGCAGGCCGTTGGGTGCCGTCTTCGCCTCTTCAGTCCTGGTCACCCGGTACCTCGATCCGTACGGCGCTCAGCGCAGGTCTGCGGCAGGAGATTCGCGACCCGCACCAAGTCAACCGCGAAATCGGGTATTCGCGCATCGGGTGAGAGAGCGATCGCTCTGCAGCTCCACTCTTGTCGAGAAGTCCGCAACGGTCGGATTTTCGAGCATGATCTGGCGCTTTAGTAGTCGAGAAGTCCACACTGTCGGATTTTTGAGTGGGACCGAGACCGCGGTCTGCAGGAGCGGCCTGGGATCATGATCATTCGGCGACGTAGGCTCGTTGCGAGGGGATGAGGCACATGATGGCGTCTGACTGGCTGGCGCGGCACCGCTCGGTTGTCTGGGCGGCGGCGGTGTTTCTCGGTCCTCTTGTTGCGGGTCTGCTGACTCTAGGCCGCACCCAATTGCATGAGAATCAGGTGACCTTGATCCTGGTCCTCACCGTTGCGTGCGTTTCTGCTGCGGGCATGCGTCCGGCCGGCTTGGTCGCAGCACTGACGACCGCTATTGCGTACGACTACTTCTGGACCGAGCCGTACTACAGCTTCGCGATCGTGAACGCTGACGACATCCTGACGGTCCTGTTGCTGGTCATCGTCGGAGCAGCCATCGAGCAACTCAGCTGGTGGGGTGGCCGTCAGAAAGCTGTGGCCGATCAGCGACTCGACTACTTCACCGCTTTGCGAAGCGCTGCTGCTCCGATACCGACTGGGGCGCCGGCACCAACGCTCGACGCCATGTCGAACATAGTCCGGACCGCACTCGATGCCGACAGCTGTCAACTCGTGATCGATGAGCCCTTGCCTGCGACGGTGCTTCACGGTGACGGCAGCATCACTCGAGCCGGACGGCTCATTGATGTGGCGAGACTTGGGTTGCCGACCGACGACATCATCGGTATCCCTATCCCGTGCAGTTCCCGCTCGGCCTACTTTGCCGTCATCGCGGCATCTCATATTGCTCGCCCACCGACGGAACAGCGGCAGGTCGCCGCACTCCTTGCCCATCTCGCGGCCGAGGCGGTAGAGCTACAGATCGCAGCTTCAAACCTCAGCCAACCGGCAACTGGTACGGACGAGGACCGGTCAGCACTGAGCTAGGCGATCCGTTGCCCCTTCCCGGTTGCCGGCGCCGCTTCGCGGCCTCACCTTGTCAGCTCTCGTCGAGGAAGCTCAGGGTGGCCGCAGTGAAGAGTGGCGAAGCGAAAAGGTTGTAGTGGGTCAAGCCCGGCAAGATGGCGAGCGCATGACCCCCCTTAGGTCGACCCTCGCCCATCCAGCCGCCATCCCGGAGTCCGCCATCGAGCAGCTTGAAGATCTCCACGTAGTGGCTGGGGGGCGCCATGTCAGCGTCAGCGGCGACAATCAGCGTCGGCATCTGAAGGCTACGAACCTCGTCAGAGAAATCGAAGTCCTGGGCCATCGCTGCGCCGATCTTGTCCAGCAGTCGAGGAAAGTCCTCCGGTCGTGGCGCGATCCGCTGGTAGAGCTCGTACATCGGTGTGTCCTTCATGAACTCCGCAGCGGCGGCGTTCACTTGAGCTTGCTGAGCGAGCATCTCGGGCGGAATGGCATCGCGCCGGATGTGGGCCGAAGCGAAGACAAGTCGACGGACCTTGTCCGGATACCTCACTGCTGTGTGGAACGCCACCCCACCACCGAGTGAGTAGCCGACAACGTCCGGCTTGTCGAGACCCAAATGGTCGATGAGTGCGCCGATGTCATCAGCCATCAGGCGGATGTCGATCGGTCGATCAATATCAGCGGTTCGGCCATGGCCCTGCAGGTCGACGGTGATGACCTGGTGGCGCTCGGCGAGTGCCGGAAGGATCGGACCGAACATCTCGCCGGCGCCGAGCCCGCCATGCAGCAGGATCAGCGGGCGCCCGGTTCCGACCGTTTCGACATAGAGATTGATGCCATTGACTTCGGCGTACTGGCCGGTGCCTTTGGTGTCGGTCGTCCAATCGGTGGTGGTCACGATGCTGCTCCTTTGTTGCTCGCTTGTGTTGTCGGCTGATCAGACTCCGCGGTGCGTCTGAACTCATCGGGGTGGCCGACGGGCGGCTGAAGTATTTCGTCGAATCGTTCGTTCAATCACGCATATTGGCCAGCAGACTCTCCTCGCTGCCGAGGAGGATCTCTTGAGGCGCACCGGAGAAGTTGTGCTCGGTCTTGAGTTCAAACATTGCCCGCAGCTTCGTGGACTCGACGAGCCGACGTACGCAGGTCAGGCTCCCGGCCCGACACCCAGTGCGGCGAAGAACACCAGAACGACGGTGCTGATGGCGAAGACGCCGTGTAACACCACAGGCGGACGCGGAATGTGCTGCTCGGCAAGATCGACTTCGGCCTTGGTGCCGGCCATTGCGGCGCGGCCGTCCTTGGTCCAGATTCGGACGAGCAGTGAGCCCAGCAGCGCAATCAGGAGGAGATCCACGAACGCGATCCAGGCCAGCAGATGGTTGTCGGTCACGAGGTAGACGATCCAGAGGATGAGTCCGGCAGCGGCCAGTCCGAAATGCGTGAACACCCGGGCTGGAAGGAAGTGGGTTCCCGCACCCTCAACCTTGCGCACGCCTCCGCGAGTTGCCCAGCGGATCAGCATGAACAACCCGACCCCGGCAGCGAGGATCCAGGTAATCAAAGCGGCAATCGACATTGAGCGGCCTTCTTTCGGCGACGCTGACTTCTATTGGATACTGAACTAGACGTTAGACCTGGGGTCGTCTAACGTCAAGACATCTATCCGTTAGAGAAGGCGCGACGTGCGGAGCTTCGATCGAAACGTTACCGGCATCAGCGTGCTGGCCGACTCCGTACGGCGACGTTTGTACCGATTCGTCTGTTCTCAAGATCAGCCCGTAAGCCGCGACCAGGCAGCGCAAGCGGTCGGCATTGCTCGTCACAAGGCGAAATTTCATCTCGACCGGCTCGAGGCGGAGGGGCTCCTCGAGGCTGACTACGTACGCCTCACCGGACGTTCAGGGCCCGGAGCCGGACGTCCCGCCAAGCGCTACCGCCGGGGCACGAAAGAGTTCGCCGTTACTCTTCCGGCGCGCGACTACGAACTCACGGCGCGCATCATGGCTGACGCCATCGCCGAGTCGGCGCGTACGCACACCCCGATCCTTGATGTGGTCAACGACACTGCGGCCGTATACGGGTCGGCAATTGCCGCCACCGCACGTGATCACGGCTCGTCTGTGGATACGGCTCTGGAGATCGTGGTCCGAATACTCACTGAACATGGCTACGAGCCCCGCCGTACGGGCAGCACGGTCGTCCTGGCCAATTGTCCGTTTCAGGCTCTGGCTGCCGACCACACCGATCTCATCTGCAGGCTGAACCATTCCCTGCTCGCCGGGTTCGCCGACTCGATCGCTGCTGATCTGCTCGAAGCCCGCCTCGAACGCGGCGAGAGCCGATGCTGCGTCATCGTTGCCAGCCGAACCGATGACCAGACCGGCCGAGCGATTCAGGTCAGCGCCCAACCTGGCGTCACCTGAAGGCGGCCGCGAGCAGAAAGTCGGCAGCTACTCGTCCTCGCCCGCTGTCCGCCGAGCGGCGTCGAGCCGCTCGCGAGCGTCGGCCAGGGCGTTCACGGCGTGCCGCTGTCGCGACTGCGCCTCGGCCAGATGGCGCTGGGCGGTAACTCTGTCCCGGCGCGCTTCTATCCGTTTGGTGTCAAGGGTGCTCATCACGTCGTCAGCGGCCTCAACAGCCGCCTCCGCATCGGCGAGTTCGAACTCGGACTGCCAGTGTGCGGCCTCGGCCACGGCAAGTTCCTCCTCTGCCTTCAGCAGATCACGACGTGTCTGCCGTTCGGCCTCAGTCGCCGGGGGGACCTCCTTGTCGGCCTGCGGCGTAACTGACGTCTCCGGCGCTGCCATTGCCGCGTCAGGTCCCTCGACAACCTCGACGGTCCATTGAGTCGTGGAGTTTCGTCGCCGCCGGGCTGCCAACTCATCCGCAACGGGAGTGGGGTACGCCTCTGTCGCGTCCTCCGCCGGCGCCTCCTCCGGAGGCTGCTGCGCCTCACTCGCGCGGATCGCTCGGACTGCGGCACGCGGGCGCGGCCCGAAGCCAGCGTGCGAGAGCGGCCGGACGAGGCGGCCGTTGCGAATGGTCAAGGCACCGGCAAGATCGACAAGCGCGGCCTGCAGTGTCGCTTCGACCTCCAACAGCACGGCAGGGGTCAGCCGGAGGTCAGCGTCGGCCGCATGGGCCTGGGCCTGATCGAGCAGCTCAGCGATCAGGTGGCGACGTTGCTCGGCAAGGCCGCGCAACTCTGCATGGGACAACCCGGTCTGGGCGTCCCGCAGCCGCCGGCCCAATGCTGACAACCGCTGCATCGCTGCCGAATCGCGCGCCAGAAGGTTAACGAGCCAGGCACTCCGGGTGGGTCGGCGAAGATGCTGCAGCCGTTCGCCGACGTCTGGGCGGCCAGCCGCCCTGGCCTGTCGCACCAACTCGTTTCGAGCGGCGACGAAGTCATTTGGCGGAAGCACGTAGAGCTCACGGACGATCTCGTCCAGTTCGCGGCCAATCATCTGCACAGTCATCCCCGACTAGATTTAACGTGGCTCTCGTCGGGCGACGCAAATCGGGGTGCTAGGAAGCTGCAAACCCCAATGTCTCTTCGTCGTCCCTACAGCAGCCGCCCAATGCTATGCAGTCGACGATGAATGCGTGACGCAGCAGATCTGGAAGCTCGCACGTCTCGCTCGTACACTCCACTGAGCGGTCCCGGTGCACAATCAGGGTGCCGTGGCAGTGATCGAGATAGGTGTGGCCGATATAGCTAGCGTCGAGGTCAGAGGCATCCAAATCTGAGGAGTCCAAGCCGCATTCGGGACAACTGCTCATGCCGCTGTTAGTACCACCCCGCGACTTCGTAGTCCTTGATTGATTCGGGCGTGTCGTGGAGCTTTTGGGATTGCTGCCAGCTTTCGACGCTAGCCGCGCTTCTTCGGCGCACCGCGTACGGGTTCCGCGGGTTTCTCCGTCGGCTTCTTCTGCCTCTTCTTGGCAGCAGCGGTGGTGGCAGCCGCACTCGGAGCCGGCCGCCGACCTCCACCGTTTCCCGTCGATCGGCGTTCCTTGGCCGCCTCGATGCTGGCGCGCAACGCATTCAACAGGTCGAGCGGCGGGGCTCCCGGCTCAGCTTCGGAGGCCACAGTCCGCCCGCTCGCCTTGGCATCGATCAGGGCGGTCAGCGTCTCTCGATGCACATCGCGGTACCGGTCCGGATCCAACTGCTGATCGGAGAGGGAGTCGATCAATGCCTCGGCCATGGCGAGCTCCTCCGACGGCGTAGACCATTCGGCCTCGCCCGCTTGGAAACCGAACCGGGGCTCTCGCACCTCGTCAGGCCAAAGCATGGTCGCGAGAACCAGCACCTCATCGTGCACCCGCAGGACCGCAACGATCTCGCGTTCGCGGAGCGTCACCTTGGCGACGGCGACCCGGCCCTGCTTGCGCAATGCGTCGCGCAACAGCCGGTACGCCCTGGCACCCTGCGGCTCGGGCTCCACGTAATAACTGCGATCGAGATAGATGGGATCCACTGCGGCTAGCGGCAGGAAAGAGATGACCTCGATCGAGCGCGACGTCTTGGCCGGCAACATGGCAAGATCAACATCGCTGAGCACCACGAGCTCACCGGTTGCCGACTCGTAGCCCCGGCCGATCTCCTCGTACGGCACCTCGGCGCCGTCGATCGAGCAGACTCGTTTGTACTGCACTCGGCCACCATCGCTGATGTGGATCTGGTGAGATGGCACGTTCTTGCTCTCGGTCGCCACGTACAGCCGCACCGGAATCGTCACCAAGCCGAAGGAGATGGTGCCTCTCCATACCATCCGCATCGCCGCATCCTTCCGATCGGGTGAACCAATGGACCGTCCGCCAGTTTCCTTCCATTGTTGCCGCGGCCAGGGACCGTATGCCAGCCCGGGTGGCATGGCGCACGCCTGTCTTCGTCACGCGAGTCCGGTTGGGGTCGAGCTATCGGGTTCCTGCGGCGCTCAGTGCCTCACCGATCTAGGCTGACGTTCCAAGGGTGGGTCGAGAGGAG
>CAWJUB010000016.1:0-215786 GCA_963845915.1 uncultured Actinomycetota bacterium | reverse complement strand
CAACGGCAGATGAAAATTGACCCCCTGACGGCAAGTGAAAATTGACCCCCTGGTTGGTCATTGGTCTTCGTTGTTTGCTGTTGATGTTCGGCCGAGGTCTCGGTTTTTGAGCCGGTAGGAGTCGCCGCGAAGGGAGACGACTTCGGCGTGGTGGACGAGCCGGTCGATCATGGCGGCGGCGACGACTTCGTCGCCGAAGACTTCACCCCAGCGGCCGAATGGCTTGTTGGAGGTGACGATCAAGCTGGCGCGCTCATACCGGCTGGAGACGAGTTGGAAGAACAGGTTTGCCGCTTCGGGTTCGAAGGGTATGTAGCCGACCTCGTCAACCACGAGCAGTGGGTAGCGGCTGAGCCTGACCAGTTCGGCCTGCAGCCGTCCGCTGCTGTGGGCGTCGGCGAGCCGGTCGACCCATTGGCTGGCGGTGGCGAACAGCACCCGGTGCCCGGCTTGGCAGCCGCGGATGGCCAGCCCGATTGCCAGGTGTGTTTTCCCGGTGCCGGGTGGGCCGAGGAAGATCACATTCTCCTTGCCGGCGATGAAGTCGAGGGTGGCCAGATGCATTACCTGGTCGCGTTTCAAACCGCGTGCGTGGTCGAAGTCGAACTCCTCGATGCCTTTGCGAGCAGGGAACCGGGCGGCCCGGATCCGGTCCTCGCCGCCGTGGGCATCCCGGGCGGCGACCTCACGCTGCAGACAAGCCGCCAGGTACTCCTCATGGCTCCACGATTCGGCCCGGGCTCGCTCGGCGAGCCGGCTCGCCGAATCCCGCAGGGTGGGCGCTTTCAACGCTCGAGTCAGATAGGCGATCTCGCTGGTCATATCGCGGGCGGCGGTGTTTGCGCCGGTCACCATGCCATCCCTCCGTCTCTGGCCACGCCCAATGCGCTGTCATAGTCGGCGAGACGACGCTGTTCCACCTCGGTTTCGGTGGCTGGCGGCACCAGGGCAAGCCGCTGCTGCCGGAGCAGTTGCGCGGCGTTCACGTGGGCGGGATCGGAGATGGTTTGGTTCAGATCCGTTCATGGTCGGCGACCAGGTCGCCATCACACCACACCCGGACCCGGTCCATGTCGGCACGGACCAGCACTCGGCGGCCCACCGCGCTGGGGTGCACCGAGTAGTCGTTGCTGTCCAACCGCACATAGTGGTCCCGCGGCAGCCGTAGTGTGTGCTCCCACCCGGTGGCTGGCGGCACCGGCGGCAGTGACAGCATCGCCGCCTTATCTGCGACGATGCGGTCCGCCGGGGCACATCCCAGGGACCGTTTGTGGCGGCGATTCGCCAGCTGCAGCCACGCCTGAAGCTGGGAGTTGAAATCAGCAGGCGAGCCGAAGCTGCGGCCGGGCGGAAGGAGCGTTCCAGATAATCGTGCAACCGCTCGATGCCGCCCTTGGCCTCCGGTCGGCCCGTTTGCAGATGATCACCTTGGCCCAGCACGCCGCGGAACCTTGACAGGCCGCGGTTAGTTCCGGCTGTCGGGGCCGCCAGCGGCCGACCGCGGCCTCACCGTCCCACACCAGCACTCGCGGCACCGCCCCCAGCTGCTCGATCAGCCGCCACCAGCCGCCATACAAGTCCTCGGCGCGGCGCGCGTCGGCACCAGCAAACCCGAGGCCCAGCGGGCATAGCCGGTGATCATGGTTAACACCGGCAGCTGGGTTGCGGTGCGGGTCTGCCCGAACCCGACCGGCAGCCTGATCGGCGGGAACCAGAAATCGCATTGGGCGATCTCCCCAGTCAGATAAGAGGTGCGAGAGGCGGGGTCCGGCGGCACATAGATCGGCCGCAGCTCGGCCACCCGTGTGCTCAAGGTGCGGATCGAGTACGGCCACTCAATCCGTTCCGCGATCACCGTGGCCGGCATCGTCGGACAGGCCTGCAGCAACTCCCTGATCCGCGGCTCCGACGCATCCACCACCGAGCCTAGCGACCGTCGCCGATACCCCGGCGGCTGGTTCGCGGCCAACGCCTTCTTCACCGTGTTCTTCGAACAGCCCAGCACCCGCGCGATCACCTTGACCGGCATCCGTTCCGCCCGATGCAGCCGGCGGATCTCCGCCCAATCCTCCACTTTCGACACTGACTTCCCCCGACCTCGGCTGAGGTCAGCATCACGGAGGGGGTCAGTTTTCACTTGCCGTCAGGGGGTCAGTTTTCACGTGCCGTCGACACTGCGGGTGTTGATCATAAGGCGAACTCAGAGATCGGAATCATCCTTACGCCTCGCTGGTATACGCCGGCCCCAGATTGCACGCGTGCTCGACTTTTCGCGAGCAAGGTTCGCATGCTGATCATCACCGGCGGACTGCGGTCGATCAAGGACGGGCGATCGCGCAGGATTCTTCCAGACTGGGGGAATCAGCCCGACATTTGCCCATACCGTTGTCGCTCGTCGTGGTAGGTCTGGCGGTATGTGAGGACCCCAGCCGCGAAACATGATCGAATGAGTACGCATGCTGAGCGGGGTCGCCTACGCCGGGATCTTCGCAGGTCCGACCTGGGCGCCTCGTCAGCACCAACCCCAAACTGGAGGCAGTAGATGTTCAACGACAACGGGTCGTTCCTGCTCGCATTGTTCGAGTTCTTCATCTTCTTCGCATGGATCATGTGTGTGTTCTATGTCTTCGCGGATATCTTCCGTAGCCACGACATGGGCGGGGGGGCGAAGACTGCCTGGTGCCTGTTTGTCATCTTCGTGCCATTCCTCGGCGTCTTGGTCTACCTCATCGCCCGTGGCGGCGGCATGACGGAGCGCACCATGGCGCAGCAGCAGGAGATGCGGCGACAGCAGGATGAGTATGTGCGTTCAGTCGCCGCCACGAGCGGTGGCGGCTCGAGCGCCGATCAGATCGCGTCGGCCAAACAACTCCTCGACGCGGGAACGATCACCCAGGCCGAGTTCGACCAGCTGAAGGCAAAGGCTCTCGCATGAGGCTGTGTCGGTGAGCCGACTTGTCGGTGATGCGCACGTCGTGGCCACGCGAACCGGCCGCGTTCTTGACACAGGCGTGGAACTCCCATCGGCCGAGGGCGTCGACCCCCCACCGGACCTGTGAGTCGGCCAGTAGATCACGGATCGGATGTCAAGGGCTTGGAGCTTGTGGGCGTTGGCTGCCTTGAAGACTAGGCAGGGAGCACGCAGCGAAATCCGAGATGACTGGTTGTGCTGCGTACGCCGTGACCTTGTCGAGCCGCGGGTCGGTAGCGATGGCCGTACGAAGGTGCGCACAAGTGCGAACCGCCCTTGATAACTCGCCGGTCCTGTTCGCCGATGTTTTCTGTGTCAACGGCAACTGAAAACTGACCCCCTGGCGGCAGGTGAAAATTGACCCCCTGGTGGTCATTGGTCCTCGGTGGTGGCTGTTGGGATGTCGGCCGAGGTCGCGGTCTTTGAGTCGGTAGCTGTCGCCTTTGAGGGTGACGACTTCGGCGTGGTGGACGAGGCGGTCGATCATGGCGGCGGCGACGACGTCGTCGCCGAAGACTTCGCCCCAGCGGCCGAAGGGCTTGTTGGAGGTGACGATCAGGCGAGGCGCGTTCGTAGCGGGTGGAGACGAGTTGGAAGAACAGGTTGGCGGCTTCGGGTTCGAAGGGGATGTAGCCGACCTCGTCGATGACGAGCAGCGGGTAGCGGCCGAGCCGGACGAGTTCGGCCTGGAGCCGGCCGGCGTGGTGGGCGTCGGCGAGCCGGGCGACCCATTCGGCGGCGGTGGCGAACAGCACCCGGTGCCCGGCTTGGCAGGCCGCGGATCGCCAGGCCGATCGCCAGGTGGGTTTTGCCGGTGCCGGGTGGGCCGAGGAAGACCACGTTCTCCTTGGCGGTGACGAAGTCCAGGGTGCCGAGGTGGGCGATGAGGTCGCGTTTCAGGCCGCGGGCGTGGTCGAAGTCGAACTCCTCGATGCTCTTGCGGGCCGGGAACCGGGCGGCGCGGATCCGGCCCTCGCCGCCGTGGGATCGCGGGCGGCGACTTCGCGTTGCAGGCAGGCGGCCAGGTACTCCTCGTGGCGTCCAGTTCTCGGCTCCGGGCCCGCTCGGCCAGCCGGCCGGCACCGACTCGCGCAGCGTGGGTGCCTTCAACGCTCGGGTCAGGATAGGCGATCTCGGCCGGTCACGTCCCGGGCGGCGGTCTTGGTGGCGTCATCACGCCACCCCGCCGTCGAATTCGGCGACGCCCAGCGCGGTGTCGTAGTCGGCCAGGCAGCGCGTCTCCACCTCGGGCTCGGTGGCCGGCGGTACGAGCGGTGAACCGCTGCTGCGGCGCAGCACTCTGCGCGGCCCTCACGTGATCGGGATCGGAGATCGTCTGGTGCTTGGCCCAGACCCGTTCGTGGTCGGCCACCAGCCGGCCGTCGCAGAACACCTGCACCCGGTCCAGGTCGGCGCGCACCAGCACCCGGCGGCCGATCGCCGGCGGGATGCACCGAGTAGTCGTTGGAATCCAGCCGCACGTAGTGATCACGCGGCAGCCGCAGCGACGATCCCCACCCGGTCGCCGGCGGCACCGGCGGCAACGCCAGCATCGCGGCCCGGTCCGCGCCGATCCGGTCGGCCGGTGCGCAGCCCAGCGCCCGTCCGGCGGCGGGTGTTGGCCAGCGCCAGCCAGCCGCCGAGCTGGGCGTTGAAATCGGCCGGCGAGGTGAACGTGCGGCCGGGCAGAAACGAGCGTCTCCAGGTAGTCGTGCAGCCGCTCGACGAGCCCCTTGGCCTCCGGGTCGGCCGGCCTGCAGATCAGCACCTTGGCGCCCAGCACCCCGCGGAACGCCTGGCACTCCGCGGTCAGCTCCGGCCGCCGGCGCGCCAGCGGCCGACCGCGCCCTCACCGTCCCACACCAGCACCCGCGGCACCGCCCCCAGCTGCTCGAGCAGCCGCCACCAGCCGGCGAACAAGTCCTCGGCCGCCGCGTCGGGATCAGCAGCGCCAACAGCCAGCGCGAATAGCCGCAGATCATGGTCAGCACCGGCAGCTGCGTCGGCGGTGCGGGTCTGCCCGAACCCGACCGGCAGCTTGATCGGCGGGAACCAGAAATCGCACTGGGCGATCTCGCCGGCCGCATACGCCGTGCGCGACGCCGGATCCGGCGGCAGATACACCGGCCGCAGCTCGGCCACCCGCGCCGAAGCACCCGGATCGAGCGGGTCCACCCGATCCGCTCCGCGATCACCGTCGCCGGCATCGTCGGGTACGCCTGCAACAACTCCCGGATCCGCGGCTCCACCTCATCCACGATCGACCCCGCGGCTGGCCGCTCATACTTCGGCGGCCGCATCGGCGGCCAACGCCGCCTTCACCGTGTTCTTCGAGACACCCCAGCACCCGCGCGATCACCTTGATCGGCATCCCCTCCGCCCGATGCAGCCGACGGATCTCCGCCCAGTCCTCCACGGTCAACACCCTCTTCCTCCCTGGCTCGACTAGAGCCAGGCTCACCGGAGGGGGTCAAATATTCAGTTGCCGCGCCGGGGGTCAGTTTTCACGTGCCGCCGACATGGAAAAGTTTGGAACCAATTCCGACATTGACTTGTCGGGCTGGCGAGATTTGAACTCGCGACCCCTTGACCCCCAGTCAAGTGCGCTACCAAGCTGCGCCACAGCCCGTTGACCTCGCCCAGGGAGCAGCGGCCACGAGCGGGAACTCTACTACGAGGACGCTTCTGATCAGTAACGACTGTTGCTGCGGCTGTCTTCGGACCTGGTTGCCCATCTCGGCGACTCAGTGATCGTCTACTCACCGTGAGATGATCATCAGCGTGGCCGCGATGGTGGAGGACTTGATCGCGGACGGCCGGGCAGCACTCAGGAAAGGGGATGTAGCCGCCGCCCGTAGCTTGTTCCAGACTGCCTTGACCCTTGGGCCGAACAGCGCCACCCTCGAGGGCTTGGGATTTGCGGCCTACCTTGCGATGGAATTCGATGAGGCAATCGACCTCTGGCAGCAGTCGTACGCGGGCTACCGCGCAGATGGCAACGGTGTCGGCGCCGTGCGCATGGCGCGCATGCTCGGCTACCCGTACGGCATCGTCGTTGGAGACTGGGCAATCGGACCTGGATGGATCGCGCGCGCCCCAGCACTTGCTTGGGGTTGCCGCGGATTCGTCGGAGAGAGGGTGGGTCGACCCAGCTCGCTACGTTGCAGCCGCCGCCGCCGGAAATGCAGCAATTGCTCGGTGCCATTCAGGGCAACCAGCCGGCCATGGACGACTTCATCAGCGTCAATGCAGGGACGCTCTCGCCTGAGGTCTTCTTTTCTCCTGAGCACCTTGCCCGGACTTTTGAAGCAGCTGCCATCTCGGTCTAAAGCATCGGGCGCGAACCGTTACTGCGGCACAATCGGCGGCGTGGCCCGTTGGGTATGTCCGAACTGCGAGCGGGAATTCGCATCAGCCAACCAGGCGCACTTTTGTGTTCCTGGCATCACCGTCGACGATCTCTTGGCGCGTCATCCTGCGTGGGTCGGCGAGATCTACGGCGCTGTCATCGAGCATCTGAGCAGCCTTGGGCCGATTCACGAGGACGCGGTCAATGTCGGCATCTTCCTCAAGAGTGATAGCAAGATCGCGGAGTTCCGGCCGCGGGTCCGCTCCGTGCTGCTCAGTCTCTATCTCCCCTACGAGGTGACTGATGACCGAATTGCCCGTACGCTGCCGACTGCTGCCGATCGGGTCGTTCACATGATCAAGTTGACCGACGTTGATCAAGTCGATGATCAACTTCGCGAGTGGCTGACGGAGGCCTACGACTTCAACACCGACGAGAACGGCTCGTAGCAGTCGTACGCCTCTTGCCGGATGATCTTGTCGTCGCGGAAGGTGAAGATCAAGACGCTGTAGGTGTGAAGTCGCTGCCCCTTCCGCAGCGGCCCGGCATCCTTCGCCAGCTCGGCATGCCATTCGGCCTGGCAGACAACAGTGTCATCGCTCTCAATCCAGCGACTGACGTCATAGCGCTGGAACGCCAGCATCCCGGCACCCAGCTCGCTTGCCGCGATCATGCCATCCAGGCCTCGACTGCCCAACCCGAGGGTCGACCAGACTCGGATACTCGATCTGTTCCGCCTCATCGTGGAAGAAGCGGCGCAACGCATCCCCGTGTACGCCGGACTCGAGGGCCTGCATCAGCTCGATCACCAGCGCCTGCTGATCACTCACCTGCACCTCGTCGCTGGTCATTTTCGCTTTCGCTTCTCCCGTACGCGTACCTCGACATGCACCGGCGTTCCTTGAAAGCCGAATTCCTCCCGCAACCGGCGCCTCAAGAAGCGCACGTAGCCAGGCTCGAGTTCCCCGGTAGTGAACAGCACGAAGGTCGGTGGGCCGGCATGAGCCTGGGTCCCAAACAGGATCCGGGGCTGCTTGCCGCCACGCACCGGATGCGGGTGCGCCGCCACGATTCGACCCAGAAAGGCATTCAGCCTTCCAGTCGAGACGCGCATCTCCCACCCAGCCAGGGCTTCCTTGATCGCCGCGCCAAGATGATCGACATGGCGCCCGGTCAACGCCGAAATGTTGATCTTGGACGCCCACTCGAAATGTCACAAGATCACGTTCGATCTCGCGGCGCAGATAACGGCGTCTCTCGTCGTCGGTCAGGTCCCATTTGTTGAACGCGATCACCAGCGCGCGGCCGGCCTCCTCCACCGACGTCAGGATACGAAGATCTTGCTCGGTGACCGGCTCGCTGGCATCGACGACCGCGATGCATACCTCCGCACGCTCGATCGCGCCGTGGGTACGCAGGCTGGCGTAGTACTCGTGTCCGGAGGCCTCTTTGACCCGGCGGCGGATCCCCGCCGTATCGATGAACCGGTAGATCTCGCCGTCGACCTCGACGAGCTCGTCGACGGGGTCCACAGTGGTTCCCGCAACCTCATCGACGACCACCCGCTGCTGCCCAGCCACTTTGTTGAGCAGGCTCGACTTACCGACGTTCGGCTTTCCAACGATTGCCACCCGGCGCGGACCGCGCTCACCCTCCGACACCATCCGAGGCGCCTGCGGGATCGCCGCGAGGATCGCATCCAGCAGGTCGCCACTCCCCCTGCCGTGCAAGGCAGACACCGTCATCGGCTCGCCAAGACCAAGCTGCCAAAGGGCCGCAGCCTCTGCCTCGGTTCGCTGATCATCGACCTTGTTGGCCGCCAACAGCACAGGCTTTCCGCTGCGACGCAGCACTTTCACGACGGCCTCGTCGATGTCCTGCGTCCCGACCCGCGCGTCGACGACGAAGACCACCGCATCGGCTGCCGCGACCGCCAGCTCGGCTTGCTCGGTGACCTGGGCAGCCATGCCCTTGGCATCAGGAGCCCAGCCGCCGGTATCCACCAGCACGAACTGACGCCCATTCCATGTGGCGTCGTAGGAGACGCGATCTCGGGTCACACCGGGCACATCCTGAACCACGGCTTCCCGGCGACCGATCATGCGATTAACCAGCGTCGACTTACCGACATTCGGCCGACCAACCACCGCGACGACGGGGAGCACCTGCGACTCCTCGGTAGCTGCGATGTCACTCATGTCGCTTCGCTCCGAGTTCTCGAGTGGGCTGAGGTTAGGGACTGGATGGGTGCAGACGACGGATTCGGGCCTTCGGTGGCCCCGGCAAGGGTAGCCCGGTCAGCGCCTGCGCAGCGACTATGTGATCGGCCAAGCGCTCCCGTACGACTGCGGTCCACTCTGCAACTGCTGCTTTGCGGCGCGGCCACGGAGTTTGCGGGATGACGAAAGGCTCTCCGTAGACCAGATGAATCGATCCCCGCAGCCGGGGCAGCTGGTTCTTGCTTTGACCAGGTTCACGAGTGCCGAGAATGGCCACCGGGACAATAGGCGCACCCGACACCATGGCCAGGTAGGCAGCACCGCGCCGGGCCCAGGCGACTTCACCGCCACTGCGGAGCCCTTCGGGGAAGACCGCCAGCACCTTGCCGGCTCGCAGCACCTGAATCGCCCTCCGGATGGCTTGCGGGTCTACCTCGCGGCGGTTGAGGGAAATCTGACCGATGTAGGCGAGAAACCGACCGACAGCCCCGGTGAAGGCCTCCCGCTTTACCAGGGCGAAAGTCAGCCGCCGAGTCAGAGCCAAAAGAGCCGGCCCGTCCAAGATCCCGATGTGGTTCGCTGCCAAGATCACCGCCCCCGACCGCGGAACGTGTTGGGCACCATGCACCGTGACCCGCCAGGAAAGCCGCAGGCCGAACCGCACGAGAGGCCTGCCAAGCCGCAGGCCCCACACCTTTGGGGCCGGCAATCGATCCGTGTACGGGAGATCGGGGCTAACCCCTTCGATCACGCCTGTCTCCAAGCGCCCGGATCGGAACGAATGCGCAGATCGTCTCGATCACTTCTTCCAGGCTGAGGGATGTCGAGTCGACAACGTGCACCCCGGGAGCCGCCGACTCAAACTCCGCGACTGATGAATCGTCGCGGTCACGGCGGATCACCTGATCATGAACGTCATCCACGTCGATCTGATGCTCCGCGAGCTCGGCATGCCGCCGCGCTACTCGCGCCGCAGGATCAGCAACCAGCAATACACGTACGTCAGCGTCGGGCGCCACGACCGTGGTGATGTCCCGGCCCTCGGCAACGATCCCCCCGCCCGCGTCGGCGATCAACTTCTTCTGGCGGCCGACCAGATCTTCACGTACGTCCAGGTTGGTGGCAATGGCGCTGACAGCGGCCGACACCTCGGGAGCCCGGATCGCTTCGGTGACATCGACTCCATTGATAGAGATTGCCGGCGTACGAGGATCCGTGTCGACATCCATTGAGGCGTGGGCCAACAGCTCCGCGACAGCCGCTCGGTCGTCGAGGTCAACGCCTTCCTGCAGGGCCAGCCACGTCACAGCGCGATACATGGCACCGGTGTCGAGAAAGGCCAAACCAAAGCGGTCGGCAACTCCACGAGCCGTACTTGATTTGCCTGAGCCGCTGGGCCCGTCGATAGCGATGACGAGTGGCCGATTCGCTCCAGTGGTTGAACTGGTCTCGGTCGACGTCTGGACCTGGTGGGTCATCGCTACCTCAGACACGCGCTTCAGCGTACCGGCCGCTTGCTAGGAGACTGCCCAGCCACGCGACAACATCGTCTCGACCAGCGCATCCGCGTCGTCCGGTGTCACCGACAGAGCGAGATAGCCAATTTCGCGGACCGGGTCGTGCTCGATGGAGATGTCTTCCACGTTCACCCCCGCAGCGCCGACGTCGGCAAAAAGTCGCGCGAGCGCTCCTGGCGAGTCAGGAATAGCGACGACGACCTCGCTGTAGCGCACGGCTGCCGCCCCATGCTTGCCGCCGATCTTCTGGGTGCCGGCGACGCCGCGCTCCAGCTGCGTGCGTAGCTCGTCGGTAGCCGGTGCGGCCTCCACCGCCTTGATCAACAAGCCGAGCTGATCTTGGATACTGCGGAGCTCCTCGAGCACCGCGTTCGAGTTCGCCCCAACAATCTGCTCCCAGAGCAGCGGGTCGCTACCGGCAATGCGAGTGACATCGCGCAAGCCTTGACCTGCAAGCAGCAGGTCAGGTTCGGAAACCCGGGTTACATGTGCTGCGACCAGTACCGACATGAGGTGCGGCAGGTGAGAAACCCGCGCCACCGCCGCGTCATGATCATCAACGTCCATGATCACCTCACGTGCGCCGCATGCTTGGACGACTGCCTGCACCTGTGCCACGGACTCGGGCGCCGAACGCCGGTGTGGTGTGACGACCCAGGTCCGGTCGACGAACAGTCCTGGATGGGCAGTCACCGGACCGGAGTGATGCGAGCCGGCCATTGGGTGTGATCCCACGTAGCGACTGAGCTCGACATCACGCTGCCACAAGGTGTCGAGGACCCCAGCCTTCACCGAACCGACATCGGTGACGGTCGCGTTCGGATAGTGCTGAAGGCTGTGCACGACCAGATCGGCGATGGCACCAGGCGGCACCGCGACGACGACCAGGTCGACGTCCGCAGACACCGGAGGATCGATCGTGCCGGCGCCCAGGCCCGCTGCGACCCGGGCGTGGCTGATCTTGTGATCACGAAGGTGTACGGCGTAGCCCGCCGCCGAAAGGGCGCATCCGATCGATGCCCCGATCAGGCCAGCCCCGATGATCACAACTCGGCCGATTGGGCTCTGTTCAGCCATGCGCATTGTCGACGGCACCGTCGGCTGGCTCGGGTCCGTTGGCGAGCAGCGCGGCAAGTCGATCACCCTTGATTCGCCGGAACTTGCGGGGCATTCCCCTGGTCCGGTCCAGCACGGCGACCTCCAATGCCTCCACACCGAGCTCGCGCGGCGCGGCATTCTGGCCGCCGTCAGAGCTGAGCGCACGTACCGCCAGCCTCGCCGCATCGTTGAGACCAAGCCCGGGACGGAATCCGGCGCTCACGACCTCAGCGATGGCATCGGCTGAACCGCCCATCACCGCGAAGTTCGCCTCGTCGGCAACTGAACCGTCATAGGTCAGACGGTAAATCTGATCTTGTAGCGGGGTGGCGCCCAGCTCAGCCACGACAATCTCTACCTCGAAGGGCTTGTCAGCCACCAGAGGAGAAGATCGTGCCCAGCACTTGGGCGTACATATTGGCCAGTCCGCGCACCGTCACGTCGGTCCGGTCGTAGGTGTAGCCGCGCACATCGGCGTAACGAATGCCGGCTTGACGCAGATTCTCGAACTCGTTGTATCGACCGACAGCAGCGAAGGCGACGCGATCGTAGATCTCGCTGACCTTGTGCAATGCCTGGGACCGGTTCTCGGCAACGAACAAGATGCCGTCGGCGTAATAGAGCACGACAACGGACCTACCCCGCGCGATGCCCTTTCGGGCGTAGTCCGCTCGATCCTTCATCTGTTGCTCTGGGGCAACGTAGAACGGCATGCTCATCGGTGCGCTCCAGATTCCTGGCGCAAGGGACTAAGCAAGTGGAGCTCCTGGTCCATCGGGCCGCTGAGCCCGGCTTGCCATGAGCTGGTCGATCAGTTCGGCTGTCTGCTCATCGCTGAAACGCTGCACGCCGTCCTCGGTCGCAGCCAAAACCACCGGAAAGATCTTCCGGGCCATGTCCGGTCCGCCCGTTGCTGAGTCGTCATCGGCAGCGTCATAGAGCGCCTGAATCACCGCCATGGCCGCTTCGCTAGCGTTGAAATCTCCTCGATAGAGCTTCTTGAGCGATCCCCGGGCGAACACCGATCCGGACCCAACCGAGAAGTACGCATGCTCCTCGTAGCGGCCTCCGGTTGCGTCGTAGGAAAAGATCCGGCCTTCGCCGGTCGCCTCATCCCAGCCCGCGAACAAGGGCACGACGACGAGGCCCTGCATGGCAAGGCCAAGATTCAGGCGAATCATCGTCGCTAGCCGGTTTGCCTTACCGACCAGGGAAAGCGGGGCGCCCTCGATCTTTTCGTAGTGCTCCAACTCAACTTGGAACAAACCCACCAGCTCGACCGCGAGCCCGGCGGCACCGGCAATGCCAATGATCGAAAACTCATCCGCCGCGAACACCTTCTCGATGTCGCGCTGCGCGATGATATTGCCCATCGTCGCCCGCCGATCGCCGGCCACGACGACGCCGCCGGGAAAGGTTGCGGCCACGATCGTGGTGCCATGCGGTGTGAGATCACCTACTCCGGCGAGGGCCGGACGCGAGGACGGCAATACATCCGGAGCCACGCGTGAGACGAAGTCGGTAAATGAAGACGACCCGATACGAAAAAACTCAGAGGTCAGCTCAACTTTCATGTCGCCTGTCGTTCACTGGCCGCCCTTCTGAACGAATGAGCGCACGAACTCCTCAGCGTTCACCTCAAGAACGTCATCTATCTCGTCCAACAGCGAGTCCACCTCGGAGTCCAACTCCGCCTTGTGCGCGGTATCAGCAGGCGCCAGCTCCTCGACCTCACGATCGTCGGCTCGCCGCGCCTTGCGTTGGCTCTGCTCTGACTCAGCCATAGCTGCTCCCGTCTGTACTGTCGCCCAGCCTAACCAACGTCACCCACAACACCACGACATTCTTAGCCGCCGCAGGTTGGCGTCGGCGCAGCCCCGACTAAGGCAGGGCCATGGATCTAGCGGCCGAGCGCCGCGAACAGCTCGGTGACGGAACTGCATTCATCGATCAGCTGGCCGACCTGCTCTCGAGTGCCTCGCAGCGGGTCCAACAGGGGCAGCCGCTGCAGCGCCGGCCGTTCGGGTACGTCGAAGATCACCGAATCCCAGGAAGCGGCAACCACCGCGGAGCCGAACTTCTGCATCACCCGGCCACGGAAGTATGCCCGAGTGTCCTCCGGCGGTGCATTACGGGCGCGCTCGATCTCGTCATCGTTGATGAGCCGGCGCATCTTGCCGTTGGCCAGCAGTGCGCGGTAGAGGCTGCGGCGCGGGTCGACGTCGGCGTACTGCAGGTCGATCAGCGCCAGCTTGGGAGCAGACCAGCTGAGTCCGTCGCGATCCCGGTAAGACTCCATGAGCTTGAGCTTGGCCACCCAGTCGAGCTGATCGGCAAGGCTGAAGATGTCGCTGCGAAGCGCGTCCAAACAGTCCTGCCAGCGAGTGAAGATGTCCTTTGCCTCGATCCGCGCCGTCTCGGTGAGATCTTCAGCCACCCGCTCGTAGTGATTGCGGCAGGCGTCCAGGTACACCTCCTGGAGGTCCAGCGCCGTCATGCTGGGTCCCTCGCTCAGATAGAGCGGCTCACGAACCGACACGTCATGGCTGACCGTCCGCATAGCCGCCACGGGCCCGTCCAGTCGGACATCGCTACCCAATTCGCCAGCCTCGATGACGCGCAGCACCCAGGAGGCGGTGCCCAGTTTGAGATAGGTCGAGATTTCGGAGAGGTTGGCGTCTCCAGTGATCACGTGCAGCCTGCGATGCTTGCTCGCGTCGGCGTGCGGCTCGTCGCGAGTGTTGATGATCGGCCTGTTCAGCGTGGTTTCCAGTCCGACCTCCGCCTCGAAGAAGTCGGCTCGCTGGCTGATCTGGAAACCGGGAGTCTGGCTGGATTGACCGAGGCCAACCCGGCCGGCTCCGATGATCACCTGCCGGGAGACCAGAAATGCGGTGAACTGGGTGACGATGCGGTCGAAGGGAGTGCTGCGCTGCAGCAGATAGTTCTCGTGCGTGCCGTACGAGGCGCCCTTGCCGTCGGTGTTGTTCTTGTAGAGCCGGACAGAGCGACCCAAGGATTGCGTGGCGCGCTGGGCCGCGAGCGCCATCACGGACTCTCCGGCCTTGTCGTAGCGCACAGCGTCCAACGCGTTGGTGACTTCCGGGCTGGAATACTCCGGGTGGGCGTGGTCGACGTAAAGCCGCGCGCCATTGGTCAAGATCACGTTCGCCATACCGAGATCGGTGTCGGTCAGCTGATCCGGGTGGGCGGCGGCCCGGGAAATCTCGTAGCCCCGGATGTCCCGCAGTGGCGTTTCCGTCTCGTAGTCCCAACCGGCGGGTTGACCTGCTGCAGACGCCCCGTACGCCTTCACGACGTGGTTGGAAAGCTGCATCGGATGCAGATCCTCTTCAACGAAGGCGTTGCTGAAACCACCCGGCACTGCTGCTGAACCGGGTGCCAGCGCGCTGATGCCGTACTCGGTCTCGATTCCCATGACACGAGCGTTCAACCGCGCCGTCAGCTCAGAGCCGGCCGCTGCCGACTCCTCGCGATTGGCTGTAGAAGCCATGGCCTCAGCGTAATGTGAGGGTCATGCAGATCCTGCCAGCGATCGCTGTCGACGTAATCTGCATTCTGATTTTCGCGATCATCGGACGCAGTAGTCACCAGGAGGCAAACGACCTTCTCGGCGTCGCACATACGGCGTGGCCATTCCTCGCGGGGTGCCTTCTCGGCACCCTGATCGGGCGCACCTGGCGCCGCCCGTACGCCCTAAGATCCGGAGTCGCCGTGTGGCTGGGAACCGTTATCGGTGGGATGGCCTTGAGGGTGCTGACCGGCGCCGGCGTACAGCTGTCCTTCATCATCGTCGCCAGCATCTTCCTCGCCGTTTTCCTGATCGGCTGGCGGGCCGGGCTTCAGCTCATCCAGCACACCCGGGCGAACAGCACCCGCAGCGGCACGGGCAAGAAGGCGCCACCAGCCGAGTCTGACCGACCCGCGACTTCCGTTTCTCCGCACCAAGCCGCGAACGAGAGACGTTAGGGCCGAAATCCCTTAGATACGCGCCCTTGTGCGGGGAAACGCGTCAGTAGGCGTAACCGATCGACCGTAGCCGATTGACTTAGAAGGTACTGGCCTTAGAGGTACTGGCCGGTGTTCGAGACGGTGTCGATGGACCGGCCCGGCTGAGTGCCCTGCTTGGAGGAGATCAGGGTCCGGATGAAGACGATCCGCTCACCTTTCTTGCCCGAGATCTTCGCCCAGTCATCCGGATTGGTGGTGTTGGGTAGATCCTCGTTCTCCGCGAACTCATCCAGGCACGCCTGCAGCAGGTGTCCGATTCGCAAACCTCGTACGGCCGTGTCCAGGAAATCCTTGATCGCCATCTTCTTCGCCCGGTCCACGATGTTTTGGATCATCGCCCCGGAGTTGAAGTCCTTGAAGTAGAGAACCTCTTTGTCGCCACCGGCGTAGGTGACTTCCAGGAACTGGTTCTCCTCCGACTCCTCATACATCCGGCTAACGGTGCGGTCGATCATGGCCTGCACACACGAATGCTTGTCATGATCGAATTCAGCAAGATCTTCCGGATGCAACGGCAGGGTGGGAGTGAGGTACTTGCTGAAGATCTCACGTGCCGCTTCCGCGTCGGGCCGCTCGATCTTGATCTTCACATCAAGGCGGCCAGGTCGCAAGATCGCCGGATCGATCATGTCCTCACGGTTGGAGGCGCCGATGATGATCACGTTATCGAGGCCTTCCACGCCGTCGATCTCGCTCAGCAGCTGCGGCACGATGGTGTTCTCCACGTCGGAGGACACACCGGAGCCGCGAGTCCGGAACAGCGAGTCCATCTCATCGAAGAAAACGATCACCGGCATGCCATCTGTTGCCTTGTCGCGAGCCCGCTGGAACACCAGCCGGATGTGCCGCTCGGTCTCTCCGACGTACTTGTTCAACAGCTCAGGACCCTTGATATTAAGGAAAAAGCTGCGTCCTTCCTCACCGGTCCGCTCGGTGACCTTCTTCGCCAGTGAGTTGGCGACCGCCTTGGCGATCAAGGTCTTGCCACAGCCCGGAGGTCCATAGAGCAGGATGCCCTTAGGAGCCTTCAGCTCATGCTCGTCGAAAAGCTCCTTGTGCAGGAACGGCAGCTCGACAGCGTCGCGGATGGCCTCGATCTGGTTGCCCAGGCCGCCGATCAAGGAGTAGTCGATGTCAGGCACCTCTTCCAGCACCAGCTCTTCGACGTCCAGCTTGGGAATCCGCTCGTACGCGAAATGCACCCGACGATCGATCAACAACGAATCTCCGGAGCGCAGGTGTTGATCATGAAGCCGATAGGCGAGGCGGACGACGCTTTCCTCATCACCGTGGCCGATGACCAGCGCACGGTCACCGTCCTCGAGCATCTCCTTGAGCAGTACGACTTCGCCGACCTCATCGAACTCGAGGACTTTCACCACGTTCATCGCCTCGTTGATCATGACCTCCTTGCCGGGGGTCAATGCCTCAAGATCAACATCGGGGCTTACGCTGACCCGCATCTTGCGGCCGGAGGTGTAGATGTCCGCAGTATTGTCCTCATGCCCGGCAAGGAAAACTGCGAACGTTGCGGGGGGCTGGGCGAGCCGGTCGACTTCGCTCTTCAAGGGACACGATCTGATCCCGCGCTTCACGCAGCGTCGCTGCGAGACGCTCATTGTTGGCAGCGGCAGTTCTCGCATCAGAACGAGCATCGGCCAGCCGACGCTCCAGCATGGCGATGTCATGGGGATGGGAAGTGACCCGGTCCCGGAGCCTATCGAGCTCGTCTTTGAGCGCACCAATTTGAGCTATCAAGGATTCGCGGTCCTCATACGCCCCGCGATCACGAATAGATCCGGCCATGACACACCTCCTGTCAAGACACTACCCGGGCAGGTTGTGCGGTCCCTTGTAATCATCCCCGTACGCGCCGGGCGCTGGGCGACGTTTGCGTAACGGTGCTGTGAAGCCTGGCGCCATGCGCCGTGCAGTGATCACGAATCCCGTGTGGCCCACCATGTCATGCCGGGGCCGTACGGCAAGTCCCGCTACGTGCCAGGCCCGGACCAGCGATTCCGTCGCCTCTGGCTCGGTAAAGCCGCCGTGGACTCGCAGCGTCTCCACAGTCTGCGCAAGCTGGGTCGTCGTTGTCACATACGCGCAGAACACTCCACCCGGCACGATCACCTCGGCCAGCGCGGCCACGCATTCCCACGGCGCGAGCATGTCCAGCACGACCCGATCGACGGGCTCATCGGTCAGCGAGCCAACCAGATCGCCGATCCGCAGCTCCCAGTTGGCCGGCGTGGCGGCGAAGAAGTTCGCCACGTTCCGGCGGGCGAAGTTGGCAAAGTCCTCGCGCCGCTCGTAGGAGGTCAAGCTGCCAGTCGGACCGATGCTGCGAAGCAAGCTGCAGGTCAATGCACCTGAACCGGCGCCCGCCTCCAGAACACGCGCGCCGGGAAAGATGTCGGCACTCATCAAGATCTGGGCCGCGTCCTTGGGATAAACCACGGCGGCGCCGCGCGGCATGCTGACGGTGAATTCGTGTAACAGCGGCCTCATAGCCAGGAATGGCATGCCGCCGGTGGTGTTGACCACCATGCCTTCGGGCTGCGCGATGAGGTCGTCGTGGCTGATCGAACCCTTGGTGGTGTGGAACAGGCCGCCAACGGCCAGCACGATCGAATGCCGACGTCCTTTCGGATCCGTCAGGGTGATCCGCTCCCCCACCTCGAACGGTCCACGCCGAACGCCGGAGAGCTCGAGGTGGTCAGGCATTGCTGATACCGAAGAATCCCAGCTGCCAGCCAGGGCCAAACGAGCCGCCGGACATCTCCACGCCTCGGCGTAGGTAGAGATGCTCATCGGACTGGCTGATCGGCAGCATGATCAGATCGACGGCCGCCTGCTTCTGCAGCAGGGCCAGCAACCGGTCTGCGGTGGCACCGTCGGTAGTCGCGCGAAATTCGTTCTCGATGCTGCTGACCGTCGAATCAACGGCCGGCAGCGGCGTGTCCAGATATGGCTGCAGCCAGGCGAGCGCCGTTGATGTCCACGCCTTCCGGTCAACCAGATTCAGATCCGCGTTCAGATCGCCTGGCCGGAGCTGGACGCTGAGCCCGCCGGTGTTCTCCAGCCGCGAGCGGATCTGTGCGGCGAGGTCTTGGCCGTTGGGCATGGTCGAGTCGTAGCCCAGCGTGAGGTTGATGCGGCTCTTCCAGGTGACCTTGGGCTTCGCCTTCCCACCGAGCGGAAATGCGGCCGTGTGTCCCTCGACGCCGGTCGGAACGAGAGAATCGGAGGTGCGATCTCCTTGCAGGGCCACCGCGATGGCTTGCCGCAGATCCTTGTCCGACCGCATCCGCGAGCTCGGCGACCATTCGAGCTGCAGCACCCGGGCGCCGCCCAGCACGGTTTCGGTAAAGCCGTTGAGGGTCTGGCGATCGGGATTCTGCCGTATCTGTTGGCTGAACCGGGTGACGGCTGCCGTGTCGAGACCTCTCCAGACGACATCGACCGCGCCTCGACTCATGGCGTCCTCGATCGTCGGGGAGTCGGCGACGCTGCGGTAGACCAGCGCGGGGAGGCGCGCCGGGTTGCGGCCCACGTACGCGTCGTACCTGCTGAGCTGAAGCTGATTTCCGGTGTACTTGGTCACCAGGAACGGCCCGGAGCCGACGATCGGATCGTTCGGATCTTGCACCCGGTCCGCGTCATAGACCTCCTCGTCAACGATCGACGCCGCCGGGGAAGCGAGTGCCCAGCCGAACTGGGTATCCGGCCTGCTCAACACGAACCGTACGGTCTTGGTGTCCGGCGTCTGGATTCTGCGGAACGACGAGAGCGCGGCGGCTGAGGAGCCGGGGACCTTGAGACGAGCAGCGCGCTCGATGCTGAACTTCACGTCGCTGGACGTCAGCGGATGGCCATTGTGGAACGCCAGATCGTCGTTGAGGGTGCAGGTGTAGATGGTTGCCGAGGTGAACAGGCAGTCCCGAGCCGCGTCGGGCTTGAGTACGGAGCCGCCCGGATCGGCTGTCATCAGCCGCTGGAACACGTTCAGCGCGAGCACCGTTGAAGCGGCATCGGTGATCGCGGCCGGGTCGGTGACTCGGATCTGATCGGTCGACATGACCGTGAATGGTCGTGGAGTCGAGCTTGCAGTCGGAGTGGGCACGGGCGCCTCACCTGGGGTTCGGCACCCGGTGAGGAGCAAAAGCAGAGCGACTGCCGTCAGTACGCGGCGGGTCAGGCGCTTTCTTCTGCTCGCGCAATGCCGACGCTTCGCAGAGCGCTAGTCACCATCGAACTGCTCCAGCATTCGCGCCAGGGTGGCCACGTCCAATTCAGCCAGCGAGCGCACATGGAGTCGCCGGGGAGCCCGCGGAATTTCTACTCGGTGGGGTATGGCAACGACGAGCGCCCCTGCCGCGTTGCCGGAGCGGCAGCCCGTCTCGGAATCCTCGAGAACCACGCAGTGTCGTGGCGATACCCCGAGGGCCGTGCACGCCTTCTCGTACGGCTCCGGATGCGGCTTGCCACGGCTTACCTCATCGCCGGCGACCGTCACCTGGAAGGTGCCCTCAGGAAGCTGACTGAGCGCTGCGTCCAACAGCACCCGGTACGACGCCGATACCAAGGCGCACGGGACGCCCGCCTCGGAAAACGACTTGAGCAGCTCGATCGCTCCAGGACGCCAGACAATTGGATTGCTCTTGACATGGTCGACGACAGCTGTCAGCAGCTGGTCAACGACCCACGCCGGGCTCAGATCAACTCGGCCGATGGTGTTGAGGATGTAGGAGCCGGAGTCCAACAGCGAGTTACCCACCAGCTGCTCGGCATGTTCTTGGGACCAGGTGCCGCCGAGCTTGTCGATCAGGTCGTACTCGGCGGCAATCCACAGTGGCTCCGTGTCGGCCAGCGTGCCGTCGAAGTCCCACAGCGCGGCGGCCAGTGTGGAGGTTGTGGTGTCGCTCATGGCGCGGCCATTCTTCCAGCCGCAGCCAGACGCGCAAATCTATCCGGCTGTCGACTGCGTCTAGCGGGCGTTGAAGTACTTCGCCTCGGGATGGTGCACGATCATCGCGTCGGTGGACTGCTCAGGATGCAGCTGGAGCTCCTCGGACAGCTCCACGCCGATTCGCTCGGGACGGAGCAAAGCCACGAGTTTGCGGCGATCGTCCAGCTCCGGACAGGCGGGATAGCCAAAGGAGTATCGGGAGCCGCGGTAGGCCTGGTCGCGGATCATCTCCGCCATCGGACCATCGTCGCGGGCAAAGCCGAAATCCGCGCGGATTCTGGCATGCCACAGCTCGGCCAGCGCCTCGGTCAGCTGCACGCTGAGCCCATGCAACTCCAGATAGTCCCGGTACGCGTTGTGCTCGAACAGACTGGCGGTCACCTTCGCGACCTGCGATCCCATCGTGACAAGGTGGAATGCCACGACGTCAGGTCCCTTGAGTGCCGCCAGATCGCGATCGCGGAAGAAGTCCGCCAAGCACAGGTACCGTCCCCGCGTCTGCCGCGGGAAGGTGTAGCGGTGCAGCTCCGCTCCCGGGTCGATGACATCGGCTCCGGGACGGAGGACGACGAGATCGTTGCCCTCGCTGTAGCACGGCCAATACCCATAGATGACAGCGAACTCCGCGATCGCGTCGGTCTGGATGCGGTCCAGCCACAGCCGCAGCCGCGGCCGGCCCTCAGTTTCGACCAATTCCTCGTACGACGGTCCGTTCCTGGATCCTCTTAATCCCCACTGGCCCATGAAGGTGGCCCGTTCATCGAGATAGCCGGCCACATCGGCTAGCGAGATGCCTTTGACGATCCGGTCGCCCCAGAACGGCGGAGTCGGGACGTCGATGTCGACCGCGACATCGGAGCGGCGGGGCAGCTCGGTCTCCACTCGATCCTCGACGAGGGTTGACCCGCGGGCCTTGACCCGGCGTTCGCGCGGCGCTGGCAGCGCGGCTCCCTCCTCGCCTCGTTTGACCGCCATCAGTGCGTCCATCAGCCGCAGTCCTTCGAACGCGTCCCGGGCGTATCGGACCTCGCCGGCAAAGACCTCGCGAAGATCTTGTTCGACGTACGCGCGGGTGAGCGCCGCCCCGCCGAGAAACACCGGGTAGGCGGTCGCAATCCCCCGGCGGTTGAGCTCCTCCAGGTTCTCCTTCATCACGACGGTCGACTTGACCAGCAGACCCGACATGCCGATGACATCAGCCTGGTGCTCCTGGGCGGCGTCGATGATCGCACCGATCGGCTGCTTGATGCCCAGATTCACCACGGTGTATCCGTTGTTGGTCAAGATGATGTCGACCAGGTTCTTGCCGATGTCGTGCACATCACCCTTGACCGTGGCGAGCACGATGGTGCCCTTGCCGCGGGCATCGGTCTTCTCCAGGTGCGGCTCCAGGTAGGCGACCGCGGTCTTCATCACCTCAGCCGACTGCAGCACAAAGGGCAGCTGCATCTGGCCCGATCCGAAGAGCTCGCCGACTACCCGCATGCCGGCCAGCAGGTCGGTGTTGATGATCTCCATCGCCGGCGTACCCGCCGCCAGCGCTGCGTCAAGGTCGTCTGAGAGCCCTTTGCCTTCCCCGTCGATGATGCGGCGCTGCAGTCGTTCCCCGACCGGGAGCGTGAGGAGCTCCGCAGCGCGCTCAGCTCTGGCGTCGGCTGTCGTCACACCTTCGAAGAGCTCCAGGAAGCGTTGCAGTGGGTCGTAAGCAGGCTCGGTGTCGGTGGCTGGCCGCCGCCGATCGTAGACCATGTCGAGCGCCACTTCCCGTTGCTCGTCGGGGATCCGGGCCATCGGGATGATCTTGGCGGCATGCACGATGGCGGAGTCCAGGCCGGCGTCGATGCATTCGTTGAGAAACACCGAATTGAGCACTACGCGGGCCGCCGGGTTCAGACCGAAGGAGACATTGGACAGGCCCAGCGTGGTCTGGACATCGGGGAAGAGCCGCTTCACTTCGCGAATGGCCTCGATCGTCTCGATGCCGTCCCGGCGGGTTTCCTCCTGTCCGGTGGCAATCGGGAAGGTCAGGCAGTCGAGAATGATGTCGCTCTGGCGCAGCCCGAAGTTCTGTGTGATGTCGGTGATCGCCCGCTGCGCGACGCGTACCTTCCACTCCGCTGTCCGCGCCTGGCCTTCCTCGTCGATGGTGAGCACGATCACCGCCGCGCCGTGCTCCGCGACCAGGCTCATGACCCGGCTGAAACGAGAGTCGGGCCCGTCGCCGTCCTCGTAGTTGGCGGAGTTGATCACCGCGCGGCCACCGAGACATTCCAGGCCTGCTCGCAGCACCGCCGGCTCCGTGGAGTCCAGCACGATGGGCAGGGTCGATGCGGTCGCCAGCCGGAAGGCAACATTCCGCATGTCGGCGACGCCGTCTCGGCCGACGTAGTCGACATTGAGATCGAGCATGTGGGCGCCGTCCCGGATCTGGGACCGCGCGATGTCGACGCAGTCATCCCAGCGCTCGGCCAGCAAGGCGTCGCGGAACGCCTTTGACCCGTTGGCGTTGGTCCGCTCGCCGATGGAGAGGTAGCTGATGTCCTGCCGGAACGGCACCTCGGCGTACAAAGAAGCAGCCGCCGCGACGTGGCTAGCCGAGCGATCCGCCGCCTGTCGGCCTTCGAGGCGTTTGACCACCTGCCGGAGGTGCTCTGGTCCGGTGCCGCAGCAACCACCCACCAACCCGAGTCCGAACTCGCCGACGAACTGCTCGAGCGCGTCAGCCAGCTCGACCGGCTGCAGCGGATAAACCGCCCCTTTGGCAGTCAGTTGCGGCAGACCAGCATTCGGCATGCAGCTGACCCCGACCGTCGCGTACCGGGAGAGATGCCGCAGATGCTCGCTCATCTCCGATGGGCCGGTCGCACAGTTCAGCCCGATCATGTCGATGCCGAGCGGCTCGAGTGAGGTGAGCGCTGCACCGATCTCGGACCCGAGCAGCATGGTGCCCGTGGTCTCGACCGTCACGTGCACGATCACCGGAAGATCGCGCCCGGCGTACGCCAGCGCCCGTTTGGCACCCAGCGTGGCGGCCTTGGTTTGTAGCAGATCTTGTGAGGTCTCGATGAGCACGGCGTCGACGCCGCCGGCGAGGAGGCCTTCGACCTGCTGCTGATAGGCGTCGCGCAGTTGGGCGTAGGAGACGTGGCCGAGCGTTGGCAGTTTGGTGCCCGGGCCGACGCTGCCGAGCACCCAGCGTGGCCGCTCCGGTGTGCTGTACGCGTCAGCGGACTCGCGGGCAATCCGCGCTGCGGCCTCAGCCAACTCGGAGATGCGGTGTGCAATGCCGTATTCCCCCAGCGCGGAGAGATTGGTGCCGAAGGAGTTGGTCTCGACCGCATCGACGCCGACGTTGAAGTACGCGTCGTGAATCGCCCGGACGATATCTGGACGGGTGACATTCAGGATCTCGTTGCAGCCCTCGAGCTGATCGAAGTCCTGCAGCGTCAGGTCATAACCCTGCAGCATCGTTCCCATGGCGCCGTCCGCGATCACCACACGCTGCGAGAGTGTGGTACGGAGGTCTGGGAGGCGGCGGCCTCAGGCCATCGGGCACCTCGCGAGAATAATCGCCCCGGGCCGACTTCGTGCCGAACTACCACGATGTGGAGCGCAAGTTCGGCTGCGCCGCGACGGCTACAGTGAAGCACATGCCCGACTCCCCCAGCTCGGCCGGTCGAGACCTGCGCGATCTGGTCGACCCGGTGGTGGTGATGGCTTTCGGGGGCTGGAACGACGCGGGAAACGCGGCGACCGGAGCCGTCGAACATCTTGCCGAGACATACCAGGCCGAATCGGTCTACGCACTGGACCCTGATGAGTTCTATGACTTCCAGGTCAACCGCCCCCGCGTGGAGCTCACCGAGGACGATGAGCGCGAGATCACCTGGCCTACCACGGAATTGAAGATCGCCGAGCTACCGGACGGTCGCGACTTGATCTTGGTCCAAGGCCTGGAGCCCAATCTGCGGTGGCGACAGTTCAGCACCTTGATCGCATCGGCGCTGAGCTCGGCGAACGTGACCCGGGTGCATCTGCTCGGTGCCCTGCTTGCCGACACGCCGCACACCCGCCCGATCCCGGTATCGGTCTCGACCCAGAACCGCGAGCTGATGAAGCAGCTCGGCCTCGCGCCATCGAGCTATGAGGGTCCGACCGGCATCATCGGCGTACTCGGCGACGTCCTGAGCCGCGGTGGCGTGGACGTTCTCACACTGTGGTCGGCTATCCCGCACTACGTCTCGCACCCGCCGTGCCCGAAGGCCACATTGGCGCTGCTCTCCCAGCTGGAGCGAGTACTCGACACCTCTCTTGATCTTGGTGAGCTGACCGAGCTCGCCAGGGCGTGGGAGCGCGGCGTTGACGAGCTGGCTGCTGAAGACTCCGAGGTCGCCGAGTACGTCGCGTCGTTGGAGCAGATGCAGGATGCCACCGAGCTGCCCGAAGCCAGTGGAGATGCTATCGCCGCCGAATTCGAGCGCTACCTACGCCGCCGCCAGGGCTAGGTGGCCTCAGGCCACTAATGCGCCTTGAGCTTGTCGAAGGGCGCGCTTCGACAGGCTCAGCGGGCAAAGCCAGCCGCGAGCTCGCGCAGCTTGGCCACCGCGGCGTCGGGATCCTCGGCGCCGAAAACTGATGATCCGGCCACGAAGGAGTCGACGCCCGCCGCCGCGCAGCGTTCGATCGTCTTGGCCGAGACGCCGCCGTCGATCTGCAGCCAGATATCACCACCAAGCTTGTCCAGCATCGCTCGTGTTCGGGTGATCTTGGGAAGGCACATGTCGAGGAAGCTCTGACCGCCGAAGCCCGGCTCAACGGTCATGATCAACACCATGTCGAGCTCCGGCAGCAGGTCTTCGTACGGCTCGATCGGCGTGGCCGGTTTGAGCGCCATGGCGGCCCGGGCCCCCAGTTTGCGTAGTTCACGAGCTAGCCGCACCGGTGCCGCAGCGGCCTCCACGTGAAAGGTGACCGATTCCGCTCCAGCTTCCGCGTACCCCGGCGCCCAGCGGTCGGGCTGCTCGATCATCAGGTGGATGTCCAAGATCTTGTCGGTGATCTTGCGGATCGACTCGACCACAGGAAGCCCGAGCGTCAGATTCGGGACGAAGTGGTTGTCCATCACATCAACGTGTATCGCGTCCGAGCTCGGCACACTCTCGATCGCCGTCTGCAGGTTCGCGAAGTCGGCCGACAGGATGCTCGGCATGATTCTCGGGGCCACGGATGCCGACTCTAGTGTTAGCCCGTCTTGCGGAGGTAGGCCGCGAACATGGCGTCCGTGCCGTGTCGATGCGGCCAGAGCTGCAGATACGGGCCCAAGAGCAGCGTCCGGAACCTCGGGCAGCAACTGGGTAGCCGGAATCACCTCGACGTCGCTACGTACAGCGAGGGTTTCGCTCAGCACGTCACTGGTTTCGCGGCGATGTGGCGAGCAGGTGACGTAGCCGACGATGCCTCCTGGAGCGGCGCTGTCAATGGCAGAGGCCAGTAATGCCAGTTGCAGCGGGTGCAGTTGCTCCACGTCCGCAGGTCCGCGCCGCCAGCGGGACTCCGGCCGGCGCCGGAGTGCACCCAGCCCCGTACACGGCACATCGGCCAGCACCCGGGCAAACGAGTCGGAGCGCCACGGAGGCCGGGTACCGTCGGCGACCACAACTGTCGGCACCGATCCGTCGCCGGCATAGGCGCGTAGCGCAGCAGTGACCAGCAGCGCCCGGTGCGGCGCCACGTCCGCTGCCAGCAGTTTGCTGCCATCCAGACGGGCCAGGCCTGCCAGCAGCGCGGACTTGCCGCCGGGCCCGGCGCAAAGGTCCAGCCACCAACCCGGTACAGCGTCCACCCTGGTCAGCGCCCAGGTCACCAGTTGGGAGCCCTCGTCCTGCACACCCACTCGGCCGTCCCGGACGAGCGCAAGCTCGGCAGGATCGCCACGCCAGCGAGCGGCAAAGGGTGAGTAGCCGCTGGGCTCGCGCCCCGGCGCGTACCAGGTCGTCCACCTCGGCGAGACCTGGACGCACAGCCAGGCTGATAGCTGGACTGTGATTGTTGGCGGCCAGCGCCTGCTCGAGCTCCGACGGCTCCAGCAGTTCGGCGTACGCGTCAACGATCCAGCGCGGATGTGCGGTCCGCAACGCCAGCCGATCATGATCATCGAGCCCTTCCGAGAGCTGGTCCAGCCACTCGTCCAGGCTCCGTTCGGCGATGCGGCGTAGCACAGCGTTGACGAGCCCGGTGACCCGCTCTCCGACCGTGGCTGCGGCCAGATCAACGCCTGCGGCGACCGCCGCGGGCGTGGGAACCCGCATAGCGAGGATCTGATGCGCGCCGAGTCGCAGCAGGTCCACGACGGCGGGTTGAAACTCCTTGAGCGGCCGGCCGGCCGCGGCAGCGATGATCGTGTCGTAGCTTCCCTGCCAGCGACAGGTCCCTGCCAGCAGCTCGGTGGCGAACGCTGCGTCGCGACCGGTCAGCCGACGCTCCCGAAGCAGCGCGGGCATCGCGAGGTTGGCATAGGCCCCGTCGCCGTTCACGGCCCGCAGCGCGTCAAAGGCCGCCCGTCGGGCCCGATCCGGACGACGCCGTCTCTGACCGCGCGCGGTGTCGGGACTGCTCACTCGAGCTCAATCAGGCGGGCACCGAGCTTCGGCTCGGCGTCGAAGGCAACGCCGCGCGCCCAGTCGGCGGCAGCCATCGGCTTCTTGCCTTGGGCTTGCACCTCACCAAGTTCCAGGGCTCGAGTCCCGGTGCCGACATGCACGGACCGCTTCGTGATCTCCAGTGCGCCGGGCGAGAAAACGAGGCTCGGAAAGCCCCGCCGAGTTGATCTTGAACCGATCACCGTTGAAGGTGGTCCAGGCCCCCGGTGCCGGATAACAGCCGCGAATCAGCCGATCGATGACCTCGGCCGGTTGGCTCCAATCGATCTCAGCATCCTGCACGGTGATCTTGGACGCGTAGCTCACCTGAGCATCAGTCTCCGGCTGTGGGGACGGGGTAAGCGTGCCGTCCTCGATCCCGTCGACGAGTGTCAACGAGCAGTCGGGCACCGCTGAGTGAGAGGCGGTGCAACAGGTCGCCAGCCGTATCGTCCGGGCGGATCGGCTCGGTCACCGAAGCGAAGATCGGCCCGGCATCGAGCTCGAGCACGATCCGGAAGGTGGTCGCGCCGGTGCTCTGATCACCCGCCAGGATGGCGCGCTGCACAGGTGCTGCCCCTCGCCAGGCCGGCAGCACCGAGAAGTGCAGGTTGACCCAACCGTGACGCGGAATATCGAGTACGCGCTGCGGAAGCAACGCCCCGTACGCGACGACGGGACAGCAGTCTGGGGCTAGCTCGGTCAGTCGGTCGACGAACTCTTCGTCGCGCGGCCGCTGCGGCTTCAAAAGCTCGATGCCCAGCTCGCCGGCCCGTAGCGCGACAGGACTCGCGGCAAGCTTCTTGCCCCGGCCACTGGGTGCGTCCGGCCGGGTGACCACGGCGAGGATCTCATGGCGGGACTTGACCAGCGCGTCCAGGGATGGGATCGCGACATCCGGAGTGCCGCCGAAGACAATTCGCACCGGAGGAGTCTAGGGCGCACATGAACATGCGCGCTGAGCTCGTCGAAGCGCGCCCTTCGACGAGCTCAGGCGCATCAAGATCGACGCGTCACCTGGTGTACATACCGGCCGCTGAGCTGTTCGAGCTGCTCCCGAAGATCGGCGAAGAGGACGGACGGTCAGGTTGCCCGGCCAGTCGGCAGGAAGCCACGCCGCAGGCAAGCCGGGGTCGACGTACGGGATGACCCGCCAGGCGTCGACGCATCCGATCCAGGTCGCAAACGCTTCCCGGGGAGTGAGGTCGGAAGCCGCCACAGAGCCGTACGCGGACAGGAAATTCTGATGCCGAGCAGCAATGGCGGGCAGGTCCCACCATTCCCCGACGGCGCGCTCGAGGCCACCGGCCACCCGCGTCTCATCGGCCAAGAAAATGGCGGCCGAGGCGCGTACGCCGAGATCGGCAAAGATCTCCTCCACCTCTGCAGCGAGATATTCCGGACAAATCCAGAGCGCGGCCGAAACAGTGCCGCAGCCGATCCCCGCCAGCCGACGGCGGAGCTGATGCCGCAGCTGCCGCTGGCTCTCCGGGATCGAATACGAAATCAGGCACCAGCGGTCCGATGGGTCCATCTGGCGCGCTGTGTAGATGCGCCGGTCGCCTCGCTCCAGGGCCGCAATGGCGGTTGGCCCCAGCGCGTAACCGGCGCTGCCATCCCGCACCTCGGGATCGAGCAGGCCCTTGCTACGCACCCGAAGTATGGCTGTCCGGGTCCGCGTCTGGCTGACCCCCACCGTCGCCATCAGCTCGGTCAAGGCCGAGGCGGCGATCCAGCCACCGCACCGACGCAGATAGCAGCCGATGATCGTGCGAAGCAGCGAGGTGGCGCTACCGGAGCGAGAGTCCGCATCATCAGGGAAGCTCTCGATCTGTCGCCGAAGAAGACTCAACTAACTCGGCCGGTTGCCACCACAGCACCTCCCGGACGGCCAGCAGACCCCGGTACACCTCGGCGAAGCTGGTGCTCAGCGGCGAGAGCCCGATCCGCAGTCCGTCGGGTGGACGGAAGTCCGGAATCACCCCCCGCTCCCAGAGCCGAGCTGTCGCCACGCGAAACTCAGGATGCTCCAGCGTGATGTGACTTCCCCGCCGCGCCGGGTCCCGAGGCGAGCCGATACGGACACCGAGCGGGTCGAGTATCCGGTCGGAGATCTGAATCGCGAACTCGGTCAGCGCAACGGACTTGGCTCGAATCGCCGCAATTCCGGCTCGTTCAATGAGCGCCAGCATGTCTTGGATGGCAAGCATCCCGATGATCGACGGAGTTCCACTGAGAAAGCGACGGATGCCATCGGACGGCGTGTAGTGCTCCGCCATCTCAAACGGACTCGACGAGCCCATCCAGCCTTGGATGGGCTGCCGGAGACGCTCATGGAGATCGGCGCGCACATAACCGAAGGCCGGTGAGCCGGGCCCGCCATTGAGGTACTTGTACGTGCAGCCGACCGCCAGGTCGACCCGCCAGTCATCGAGCTGCTGCGGGATCACGCCCGCCGAGTGACAGACATCCCAGAGCACCAGCGCACCATGATCATGAGCCAGCGCGGTGATCGCGGGTACGTCGGCCAGGTATCCGGATCGATAGGCCACGTCGCTGAGCAGCAGCAGCGCGGTGCGTGAACCCACCACCTCACTCACCTGATCGGCGGTGACGCCGCCGCTCCGCTCCGCCTTCAGCCACCGGACCTGCATCCCCAGCTCGGCAGCAATCCCCTCCACAACAAAGCGATCGGTGGGAAAGTTGCCGATGTCGGCGATGATCTCGTCTCGCCCAGGTTGGCTCGCCAGTGCGGCCCGAATCCACTTGTAGAGCATCACGCTCGTCGAGTCACCGACGACTGTCTGGCCGGGCACCGCGCCCAATGCGACGCGACCGATCTGATCACCGATGCGTATCGGATCATCCATCCAGCCCTCGTCCCAGGCGCGGATGAGCCGTTTTCCCCAGATCTGTTCAACAAAGCTGCTGATCCGGTCACCAGTGGCCCGAAGTGGACGACCTAAGGAGTTGCCGTCGAGGTAGGCGCAGATTGCCGGATCGTCTGAGCCGATGAACTCACTGCGGAAGCCGGCGAGCTGGTCGGCTGCGTCGAGCGCTGCCGCCCGGTCGGCGAGGTCATCGGTCATGCGATGGCTCCTTCCTCGATTACGCCCACCAGCCGGCGGGCCTGACTCATCCAGACCACGGCCTCGGCCGCGTCGTTCGGCAGCGGAAGCAATGCATGCACGGCGCACGAGATCGGCAGGCCGTCGCGCCCTGGATTGGTAGTGATGGCTTCCCGGAGAGCGTCACCGGCGAGGCCAGCCTCGCCCAAAGCACTGATCTCCTCCGATCGAGGCCCAACCGGCGTTGGGCCGTTCCCCATGTCGGTGCCGTAATGCAGCCGCCCGCCGGCCCGGATGAACCGACGAGCATTGTCGAGTGCCATCTCCCGGCCTGCGTCGGGGTGAATCGCAAACGTCGACGTCCAGGTCATGGAGCGCGCCATCGCAGCGATCAGATCATCAGGCAATGACTCGGTCCACGGCACGTGGACCAGGATGTCGGCACCGGCCTCGAAGGCGCGGCGAGCTTGACCTTCACCCTCGGCATGGACGCCAACAGGCAACCGATGTTGGTGTGCGGCGCGTACCACGGCAATGAGTGTCGCGTCATCGAGCAGCGGCCCACCGCTGTGCAACACCAGTTTGATGACATCGTGCCCATGCTGAGCCGCTTCCTCGACCGCGCGAACGCCGTCTTCAGGTCCTGCCAGTTCTCGCACCGATCCTGGCGGCGCCCACGCGCGGTTGGTCGGGTAGCCGCCAACGGCGGTCAGGAACGGCCCAGCGATCTTGACGACGCCGCCAGTCGGTGACTTGATCTTCCAGTTACGCGCTACCTGCGGTATCCACCCGAGGTCGTGAACCTCAACCACAGCGGTGTCGGCGAGCGCGGCGGCAGCTACCAGACCAAGATGGACATGCCGGTCGGCGATGCCAGGCATGACCGCCCCGGAAGTCTCGGTACCCCAGACCGTTGGACAGCGGCAAGCCCGAATTCGACCGGCCGCAGCCGACCGGCTACGTCCTCGAGGACCGTTGGTCCGTAGCGATGACCGATCCAAAGATCGTCAACGGCAAACCGCGCGCTCATCTGCCGATCTCGGTTCGCACCGCATAGAGCTCGGGAAAGAAGGTCAAGTCCAATGCCTTCTGCAAGAAGCGCACGCCAGATGAGCCGCCGGTGCCGGTCTTGAAGCCGATGGTGCGCTGCACAGTCCGCAGGTGACGAAATCGCCAGAACTGGAAGTTGTCCTCAACATCGATCAGGGATTCGCACGCTTCGTAGAGGTCGAACGCCCGGTCGACGGCGTCGTAGATGGACTGGAAGACCGGGATCAACGCCGGCTGCAGCACCCAGGGTCGCCGTACGTCGCGCTGCAGTACGTCGTCTGGAACCTCCAGCCCGCGGCGGGCCAGAAAGCTCAAGAAAGGCGTCGTAGACCGATGGCTGCTCCAGCAGCTCCGCCAGCATGGCGTACGCAGCCTGATCGGAGACGAACACCTTGAGCATCTGCTCGTTCTTGTTGCCCAGGATGAACTCGACGGCGCGGTATTGCGCTGACTGAAAGCCCGATGCGCTGCCGAGCGTGCCGCGAAACTCGGCGTACTCGCTTGGTGTCAGGGTGGCCAGTACCGACCATTGCTCGGTGAGCGTGCGCTGGATGTGCTTGACGCGCGCCAGGCACTTCAGGGCATGGTGCACGTGGTCGGCATCGAGGTAGGCACGTACCCCGCGCAGCTCGTGCAGCATGAGTTTGAGCCACAACTCCGTGGTCTGGTGCTGCACGATGAAGAGCAGCTCATCGTGATGCGGCGGATCGCTCCTCAGGTGCTGCGCGGCCAGCAGCTGATCGAGGTCAAGGTAGTCGGCGTAGCTCATCGACTCCCGGAAATCGGTATGTACTCCCTCCTCGATAGGACGGAAACCTTCGCGCACGCTCATCTGGGCTCCTTCACTCGCTGGCTCGACCGTATCATTTTCCTGACGGCCGTCACGATAGTGAAATGCCACCGACGCAGGCGTGGCCCTGTTTCGCGTTAGGTGCTTGCAGAAGCGCTTGACGGCCCAGCCGATTCGGCCGGCCCGCCGATTCAGCTAGGGCCTCATGCGAGGCTGCGGCAGCCTTGCGTACCCGGTCGGGATATTTCGCGGTGAACCGCACCATGAACACCAGGATGCCGATGGGCACGACCCAATTGAGGATGAGATCCAGCAGGCTGGTATCGGACGTCGAGCCGGCACGCTCGTCGAGGACCGCCACCGCCATGCTGGACAACCCGATGCCGACGATTGCGAACCCCCACGCCAGGCTGAGCACCCGGTTGACCTTTTTGAATGTTGGTGTCCCCCAGTACTCGCGCGACACGCTCTCCCGGGCGTACTGCTCGGTAAAGGGCATGATCGGCATGGTCACGAGGAGCAGCAGGCCGAGCGTGAGGGTGATCAGACCGCTGGCCCAGTCGAAGAGCCAACCGTCGATGCTGCGGTTGCCCAAGAACCCGATCAGGGTCAGCACGAGGAACAGGCCTGCCGAGATCAAGTTGATGATCTTCGGCGGCCACCGCGGCCGCGTGATGGCCATGTTGATCAGCGCAATGGCCAAGGCGACAAGAGCTCCCCACGCGATTCCGTTATTGGCGACTCGGCCAGCCAGGACGTTGAAGGCGATGAGCGGGAGAAAGCCGAGGATCAGACTGAGCGGGTTCATGAGCTACTCCTCCGTTGGCAGCCACGCGCCGTGTGCTGGTGAGGCCCAGTAGTGACATCGAGTGATCCGGGCGCTGAGGTGAGCACAGTGCACTCCTGGGTCGTCGCAGCTGAAAACGCCACCAACGCCCCGACGCAGCGTCTCAATGTCGATCATGCTAATTGACCGACATTTGCCAGGCAATGGAGCTGGCTGAAACCGGTCGCAGACAACTGGGGATCAGCGCCGGATCGATGACATCGTGCTCCGCCGGATCCAGGGACGGCTCGACCGGGAGGAAGTTCGGTTGGCCGACTCAGCCCTCGAGGACGACTAAAGGGTGACCACTAGCCGGACCATCAGTCAGCTCAGGTCGACCGGATTGACGCGAATGCGGAGGGAGCCGCTGCTCTTCCGCGCGCTCATAATCGCAACAGCCTCCTTTGTGGCACGCGCCAGCTTTGCGCCGTCACTGAGCGGAGCGCGCATCGTGACGCGCTGAACAGGTCCTCGCGTGTCATCTGCCGGCGCTCGCTGTATGTCATGCTCCACCGGACCGAGTATCTCGGTGTGTAGTCGGCGGCTGAACCAGCGCGACGAACTCCGCCAGCGCCTCCGGAGGTCCCTCAATCGTGATCAGCGTGACTGCAGGTGGAAAATGAGCGGCGGTTCTGTCCTCGAGCTCGCGGGCGGCGAACCCACCTGGGTCTACCCGGACCATCGCTTGCAGCGCCCGCCCGGCACTCTCCCCGACGGCGATGACCGAACCGCCGTCTGCACCGCTTCTGACGAGTGCGATCACATTGAGCCATCGGCGTAACGCCTCCTCAGCCGCGCGCAAATCCTGGCGCAGCAACAGCAACGGCGTATCCATCAGAACAGCGCCTGCGTAACCAGCCACGGCCGACGGCTCAGCGCCCGGCGTAGCCACCACAATGGCCGAGGTGTCCGCCACCTTGGCAATCCGCCTCCCGCCGATCGACTGCCGGACTGGTGTCTGCGGAAAAGCCTTGCCCAGTTCCTCTGCTGTTCTCTCAGCGCCAACCACAGGCGCCCGCACCCGCCGAGAGCCGCAGATCGGGCATTCCCAGTCGACCTGCGGCCGGCCGCACCACGCGCAGCTAGCACTGACAGCAGCCATCTCGGCGGATTCTCCGGCCCGCACTCTGGTGGGGCCGCCACAGAAGCCACATCGCATCGGCTCGCGGCACTCTTGGCAGACCAGAGCCACGAGGTAGCCGGCTCGCGGAACCTGAACCAGCACCGGTCCCTGCGGCAAAGTCGCTCGCATCATGTCGAACACTTCGTGCGGCAGACGAGCTGCGCGTGCCGCCGGATCCCGCAGCAGCGCATAGTTGCTGTCCGCGGCGACCTTCACTCGCGGTGCCGCATGCCGTACGGCCGCGCGATCCGCGGCGATCTCGCGAAGCCAGCCTCGCTCGAGCCAGCTCTGCAGCTCGGCGGTTCGGGCGTAGCTCGCGAACAGCACGCCAGCGTGCGCATCGGCGGCACGCAGCGCCAGCACCTCCCGCGCGTGGGGATAGGGAGCACGCTGCTCGGCGAGCAGGTCGTCGCCATCGTCCCAGAGCGCGACGAGACCAAGATCATGAACCGGCGCGTACGCGGCAGCGCGATTTCCGATTACCACCCGCACCTCGCCGCGCAACGCTGACAGGAAGGCTCGGTAGCGAGCCGCTGGGCCAGCTTCGGCAATCAACACGGCGAAACCAGTCGCACCAAGAACGTCCCGACAGGCTTCACTGAGCCGATCAAGATCAGATTGGTCGGGCACGATGATCACCGCGCCCCGTTCGCTGTCCGCGCACGCACGTGCAGCGGTGGCCAGCCCGAGCGCCCAGTCCCCGCCAGGGTTCGTGCTAGGCGTTACTTGCCATAGCGCGCGGGGACTGCGCTTGTCACGGAGCGCAGCCAGGAATCCTGCGCCAGTCGGGATAGTCCAGCAAGGGGCCCGCTGGATGATCATGGGGCAAGGAGTGGTCCGTCCTAGCCCGTTCGGCGCGCTCTGTCGCGGCATGTCGCGGCGGGACCGCCAGGCGCATCACATCGGCGAACGTTCCCGCGTAATGATCAGCGACCTTCCTGATCAACCCGGCGATCTCGCTGGTGAGCACCGGCTCGCTGGAAACGATCTTGTGGAGCGGGGTCAAGACCCCTTCATGATCAGCGGTGGCTACCCGTTCCAGGATGAACCCGTCCCGGAGCCGGCCGGCAAACCGTACCCGCACTCGGGAACCCGGCACCGCGTCGGCATCCTGTTCGGCCGTCACCGCATAATCGAAGGGCCGGTCGAGGTGACTGAGGGGAATGTCGACAACCACCCTGGCAACAGGAAGCTCAGGCTGGCTGGGTTCGGGCACACCAGATGATAGGCGGCAGCCACTGACACTCCGGCCGAATCCGGTTCGTCTACGATCACAGGCGACGAAACGGCCCCCAGATCTTTTCGAACCAGGCCATTGTCAGCCGCGAACCGCGGCGGCCAGCGCCTCGGCGCGATCAACCCTTTCCCAGCTCATCCCAGGCAACTCCGGCCGAAATGTCCGTACGCCGCCACCTGGGCATACACCGGCCGCTTCAGATCGAGGTCGCGGATGATCGCCGCTGGGCGTAGATCAAATACGTCCAGTACGGCCTGCTGAATCTGCTCGACCGGTACGAGTTCAGTGCCGAAGGTCTCCACGTAGAAGCCCACCGGGTGAGCCTTGCCGATGGCGTACGCGACCTGCACCTCGCAGCGGCCGGCGAGCCCCGCCGCCACCACGTTCTTGGCTACCCAACGCATCGCGTAGGCACCCGATCGGTCGACCTTCGACGGATCCTTACCGGAGAACGCCCCGCCGCCGTGACGCGCCATGCCGCCGTAGCTGTCGACGATGATCTTGCGGCCGGTGAGGCCGGCGTCCCCCATCGGTCCGCCAATCTCGAATCGCCCGGTCGGATTGACCAGCAACCGATAGTCGCTGATGTCGATGTCGTAGCGCTCCAGCACCGGGTCGACGACGTGCTTACGAACATCAGGAGCGAGCAATGCGTCCAGATCGATGTCGGCGGCATGCTGGCTCGACAGCACGACGGTGTCGATTCGAATTGGGCGATCACCGTCGTACTCGACAGTCACCTGGGTCTTGCCGTCGGGGCGCAGATACGGCATGGTGCCGTCTTTGCGCACCGTGGCCAACTGCTCGGCAAGTCTGTGGGCCATATCGATTGGCAGCGGCATCAGCGACGGCGTCTCGCTGCAGGCGTAACCGAACATCAGGCCTTGGTCGCCGGCTCCTTGCAGATCGAGGAGATCGGTTGACTCGCCGGTTCGGCTTTCAAAGGCCACGTCGACGCCCTGAGCGATGTCGGGCGACTGCTGGCCAATCGCAATCTCCACGCCGCAGGAGCCACCGTCGAAGCCCTTGGTCGAGGAGTCGTAGCCGATGTCGATGATGCGTTCCCGGACTACCCGGGGGATCTCCACGTAGGACTCCGTGGTGACCTCGCCGGCCACGACGACCAGCCCCGTCGTCACCAGACATTCCACCGCTACCCGGCTGTTCGGATCTTGCCGCAGCAGTTCGTCGAGTACCGAGTCGCTGATCTGGTCGGCGATCTTGTCCGGGTGTCCCTCAGTCACCGACTCAGAGGTGAAAAGTCTGCCAGCCATGTCCCGGAAACCTACCGGCGCGACCGTAAGGCGATTGCTTCATCCCAAATTTGATGCGCAAGTGTGTCTTTGCTTCCGCTGGTCGGTCCGATCGCACCTTCAGTACTCAGGATTGTTATCTGACTGTCCGGCTGACCGAAGACAAGATTCGGGCCGACCTCGTTGAGTACCAGCAGGTCGCAGCCCTTGCGCGCAAGCTTGGCCCGCCCCAGATCCAGCAACGTCTGTCCCTCGCTGGGGGTTTCCGCGGCGAAGCCGACCAGGACCTGGCGCGAGTCTGTTCTGGCCTGAACAAGGCTGGCGAGTACGTCGATGGTCTGGACCAGCGTCAGCTCCAGACCATCGTCGGCCGTTTTCTTGATCTTGGTCTGACTGGGCGTGGCGGGCGTGAAGTCGGCTGGCGCCGCCGCCATCACGGCAACATCGGCATCCTTGGCGGCCACGGCCATGGCCTGCGCCAGGTCTGCTGTGGAGCCCACCGCTTCGACCTCCGCGCCTGGCGGAGCAGGCAGCCCTACGTTGGCTGCGACCAGACGCACGTCGGCACCGCGCAGCACCGCGGCTCGGGCAAGTGCCCATCCCATCAGACCCGAGGAAGAGTTGCCGAGAAAGCGGACCGGGTCCAGCCGCTCGCGGGTGCCGCCGGCGCTGACCACGACCTTCAGACCTGCCATGTCCTGGCTCGCCGCGCGGACAGCGGTGCCGGGGTCCTCGAGCACGGAGACGGCAACGGCAAACAGCTCGGCGGGATCAGGCAGCCGTCCCACGCCGGCATCAGGTCCGGCCAACCGTCCCACATCGGGCCGTACGACGACGGCGCCGCGACTGCGCAGCGTGGTCACATTGGCTTGCGTGGCTGCGATGCAGCCACATCTCGGTGTGCATGGCGGGCGCGAAAACAATCGGGCAGTGCGCGGTCAATAACACGTTGGTGAGCAGGTCGTCGGCACGTCCGCTGGCGGCGCGAGCGAGCAGGTCGGCAGTCGCAGGCGCCACGAAGACGAGGTCGACCTCTTGGCCGATCTTGACGTGCGGCACCAGATGCACGTCGTCGAACACCGACGTATGCACCGGACGGCCGGACAACGCGGCCCACGTGCTGACGCCGACAAACTCCAAAGCGGCCGCAGTTGGCACCACCGTGACCTCGTGGCCGGCACCTTGCAGCCGTCGCAAGAGTTCGCAGGCCTTGTACGCGGCAATGCCGCCAGACACCCCGAGGACAATGCGACTCACCGCGTCCTCCTGTCGATCACCAGGAGCGGATGCTCAGGCAGGCTCGAAGCGCGTGTCGGTGTCCTCGTCCACCGGTGCATCAGGGTCGACATCGAAGACGCGCAGCTTGCCTTCGTTCACCTCACGCAGGGCAATCGAGAGGGGCTTCTCCTGAACTGTGGTTTCGACCAGTGGGCCAACGTGATCAAGCAGACCTTCGCCCAGCTGGGAGTAGTAGGCGTTGATTTGGCGAGCGCGCTTGGCTGCGAACAAAACCAGCTTGTACTTGGAGTCTGACTGCTTCAGCAGCTCGTCGATCGGTGGATTGGTGATGCCCTCCGCAATGGGATGGTTTCCAGACACGTATGAACCTTTGGTTGGGTGAACAGGCCAGCCGGCAGGGGCACAGGCCGCGCTCGCCGTGGAGATGGATCTGCACACGCCAAAACGCCTGTCCGGCTATAGACAGACCAAGGCTACCAAGTCTGCAACCGCCTGGTCGATTTCGTGGTTCACCACCACGTCGTCGAACTCGGCTTGAGCGGCCAGCTCGGCCCGCGCTGTCTCCAGCCGCCGTTCGCGTTGTGCCGCCGATTCGGTGCCGCGGCCCACCAGCCGGCGTACCAACTCCTGCCACGACGGTGGCGCCAGGAAGACGAACCGGGCCTCAGGCAAGCTGGCCTTGACCTGCCGCGCTCCTTGAAGATCGATCTCCAACAACGCCGGACGACCCGCTGCAAGCGCCTGCATGACCGGCGCCAGCGGCGTGCCGTACCGCTGCACACCATGTACGACGGCCCATTCCAGCAGCGCGCCGTCAGCGATCAGTGCATCGAACTGGTCATCAGAGACGAAGTGGTAATGCACCCCGTCGATCTCGCCGGGGCGCGGTGGACGCGTGGTCACGGAGATCGAGACGAAGATCTCTGGATGGAGTTGGATCAGGCGCGTCACGACGGTTCCCTTTCCCACCGCTGTCGGTCCGGAGAGAACGGTGAGACGGGCCTGGTTCACGACTGTTGAGCTGGCGGGGGCACCGACCGATCGGAGAACTCAGCGATCAGCGCTGCCGTTTGGTGCTTACCCAAGCCCACGCAGCCGGCGGTTAGCGGCGATGTCGAGCCTTTGCATGACCTTGGTCGCCCGCACCGAACCCACCCGCGGAAGTGCCTTCAACACGTCGATGACCTTGGCGTGGGCAACGACGTCGTCCGTCTCGGCAAGGTCGAGCACCTCAGCGAGGCTGCGCTCTCCGGAGCGCAGAGTTTGCTTGATCTCGGCGCGACGGCGTCGCGCCTCGGTTGCCGCATGGCGTGCCTGTTGACGCTGCTCGTCGCTCAGCGGGGGTATCGTCACAGCTCGCGTCCTCGTCTGACGGGCCTGGAAGTGGAGGCTTGAGAACTTACCTCAACCTGAGGGCAGCTTTCATCTCACCCAGCATCCGTGTCGCGGCAGCCTGGAGCGCCGCTGGTTGCGGTCCGGCCGACATCACCTCGCGGCTACTGGAGGGAAGCACAAAACGGGTCGCTTCGCCGAAGACCGCCGCGATATCTGCAGCCGTACCACCCTGGGCTCCGATGCCCGGGGAAAGGATGGATCCGTTGAGCTTGGTGAAGTCGGTTCCGGTCTGACCGATGGTGGCGCCGACCACTATTCCGACCGGACCGAGGCTGGCGCCGGGCTTGCGCCGGACGGCGTTGCGGCCGGCAGCCTCATCGACGATCAGCTGGCCGATGGTGCGCCCATCCGCCGCGCCAGCATGCTGGACCTGGCGGCCCTCGGGATTGCTGGTCAAGGCCAGCACATAGACCCCGCGACCACCTCGATCGGCCAGCTCAATGGCCCCGTCCAGAGTCCCGAAACCGAGGTACGGGCTGAGTGTGATGGCATCGGCGGCGAGCGGCGAGCCGTCGCTGAGATAGGCAGCCGCGTACGCGTCCATGGTGGAGCCGATGTCGCCGCGTTTCACATCGAGCAGCGCTATCGCACCGGCCGCCTTGATGTCGGCCAAGGTGCGCTCCAAGACCGCGATGCCGGCCGCCCCGTACGCCTCGAAGAATGCCGACTGAGGTTTGAAGACCGGCACGATGCTGGCCAGCGCCTCGACCATGCCGCGAGCGCAGCGTTCCAGGCCTGCAGCGTCGCACGCTAATCCCCAGGAGGTCAGCATGCTGGGGTGCGGATCGACACCGACACAGAGCGGACCGCGTTCGGCGAGCACTGTCGCGAGCCGTTCACCGTAGGACCTGATCAGAACCTCCAGGCTCCGCTTCTTCGACGCGCGGATCGCGCGATCCGGTCCTCGCAGCAAAAGGTGCCCGCTTCTAGAGCTCGCGTCCGGACAGCTTCAGCTCGAACCAGAGTCGGGCCCGCGTAGACAAATCCGGTGTAGATCTGCAGCAAGCTGGCGCCGGCGTCCAGCATCGCCTGGCCGTCGTCGCGACTCATGATGCCGCCCACCCCGACGATCGGGAGCGACGTGCGTCGAGCAAGGAAACGGACGACCTCGAGGGCTCGTCTGGTGAGCGGAGCTCCCGAGAGCCCCCCAGGCTCCGCGGCCGACGGTTCGGCTAGCAGGCCGTCCCGGGACACGGTGGTGTTCGTTGCGATCAGTCCCTCGGCCCCGGCGTCGTTGCAGACGCCGACAACGTCCTCCAATGCTGACTCGGTCAGGTCTGGCGCGACCTTGACGAAGATCGGCACCGGTGGATCGCCGGCGGCGAGCCGCCATGCCTCGGTCACGAGCGCCTGGATGAGGTCGGCCAGCGGCTGGGCATCGTGCAGCGAGCGCAGTCCAGGCGTATTCGGGCTGGAGATGTTCACGGCGACATAGTCCGCGTACGGCGCAAGGATGCGCAGCGAGGCGAGGTAGTCCTCGATCGCGTCGGCCAGTGGCACGTTCTTGGTCTTGCCGATCGAGATACCGATCGGGATGCCGACCGCCATGTTGCCGCGGGCCACCCCGGCAGTCGCCAGTCGATCGGCCAGGGCCTGAGCGCCGCGGTTGTTGAAGCCCATCCGGTTGATGATCGCTGCACTGCTGGGTAGTCGGAACAGTCTCGGTCGGTCATTGCCTGGCTGGGACTGAGCTGTCACCGTTCCGAGCTCGACGAAGCCGAAGCCGAGCGAGCCCCAGGTCTTGATGCCGATCCCGTCTTTGTCCATCCCGGCAGCGAGTCCGACCAGGCCCGGAAACTGGATTCCGGCGACACTGACCGGCTGACGATGCCGAGCACAGAGCACAGCTAGTGCCCTGCGGGTCTGCTTGCTGCGTCCGGCTTGGGCAATGGCCGCGAGCGTTCGCTCATGAACTCGCTCCGCATCCCCGTCGTACGCCCGAAACAACAGTGGCCGGACGAGGCGTCGGTAGCCGAGATCGATGATCACGAATCGCTGCTACTCCACGACTGCAGGGACCGTACGCCCACATTGCCGGCGATGATCGCCTCGATGCCCTGGACAGCTGCCGCGAGGCCGGGCACCGTCGTCACGCAGGGAATGTTGCGGAGCACCGCGGCGGTGCGAATCTCGTAACCGTCGAACCGCGGCCGGCCGTCGGTGCTCAGCCCGTGCGGCGTGTTGAAGATCATGTCGACCTGGCCGTCCAAGATCGCCTGCACGATGGTCTTCTCCCCGTCCGGACCAACACCTTGGCTGAACTTCCGGACGGTGGTCACCACGACGCCGTGGCGACGCAGCATCGATGCCGTGCCAGCTGTCGCCAAGATCTCAAAACCAAGATCGACAAGGCGCTTCACCGGAAAGATCACGAACCGTTTGTCGCGGTTGGCGACCGAGATGAAGACCGTGCCCTTGGTAGGCAAGGGACCGAAACCGGCTACCTGGCTCTTCGCGAACGCCGTACCGAAAGCGACATCGAGGCCCATCACCTCACCCGTCGATCTCATCTCCGGTCCGAGGATGGTGTCCACCGAAATCCCATCAACCGTACGGAAGCGATTGAACGGCATGACCGCTTCCTTGACCGCGATCGGTGCCGAGGAGTCCTCGGTGGTGCCGTCACCCGTTGCTCGCAACAGCCCTTCATCGCGCAACTGTTGCACCGTCGCGCCGAGCATGATGCGGGCAGCAGCCTTAGCCAGCGGGGTTGCGGTTGCCTTGGAGACGAAGGGCACCGTACGCGAGGCACGCGGGTTGGCCTCCAAGACGAACAGGGTGTCGCCGGCCTGGGCAAACTGAATGTTGATCAAGCCGCGGACGCCGACGCCGCGTGCGATCGCCTCAGTTGAGCAGCGAATCCGATCCACCACTTCCGCGCCGAGCGTGATCGGCGGCAAGGCGCAGGCCGAGTCGCCGGAGTGGATGCCTGCCTCCTCGATGTGCTCCATGACGCCGCCCAGGTAAAGCTCACTGCCGTCGAAGAGCGCGTCGACGTCGATCTCCACCGCGTCATCGAGGAAGTGGTCGACGAGCACGGGGTGGGCAGGTGAGACCTCGGTGGCCCGGGTGATGTAGGAGGACAAGGTCGACTCGTCGTAGACGATCTCCATGCCGCGCCCGCCGAGGACGTAGGACGGCCGTACCAGCACGGGGTAGCCAATCTCATCGGCGATCGTCTTGGCCTCGGCGAAGGAACGAGCCAATCCGTGCTTGGGCGCCGGAAGGTTGGCCTCGGCGAGCACTTGGCCGAAGGCGCCGCGCTCCTCGGCGAGGTGGATCGCTTCCGGACTGGTTCCGACAATCTCCACGCCGGCATCCTTGAGCGGCTGAGCAAGCCGGAGCGGCGTCTGTCCACCCAACTGCACGATCACGCCCGCCACCGGTCCGGCTGCCTGCTCGGCGTGTACGACTTCCAGAACGTCCTCGAGCGTCAGCGGCTCGAAGTACAGCCGGTCAGCGGTGTCGTAGTCAGTGGAGACGGTCTCTGGGTTGCAGTTCACCATGATCGTCTCGTAGCCCGCTGCGGAGAGCGACATCGCGGCGTGTACGCAGGAATAGTCGAACTCGATGCCCTGACCGATGCGGTTCGGCCCGCTGCCCAAGATCAACACCGCCGGCTTGGCCCGGGGTACGACCTCGGTTTCGGAGTCGTAAGAGCTGTAGTGGTAGGGGGTCCGGGCAGCGAACTCGGCGGCGCAGGTGTCAACGGTCTTGTAGACCGGCCGAACCCCCAGCGCCCAACGGACCCCGCGTACCACGTCCTCGCTCAGGTGCCGCAAGGCGGCGATCTGAGCATCGGAAAAGCCGTGCCGCTTGGCCGTACGCAGTGCCTGGGCGGTCAGCTCCGGCGCAGACTTGATCATCGTTGCGATTTCCAAGATCAGCACGAGCTGATCGACAAACCACGGATCGATCTTGGTCGCCTGGTGTACCTGATCCGCGGTGGCACCCGCGCGGAGCGCCTGCATGATCACATTGAGTCGGCCATCGTGTGGGCGCGCGGCTCGCTGCAGCAGCTCCTCAGCCGAATCGGTGATCTCGGCAGTGAAGTCGAACGGTGCCGTGGGATCTTCCAGACTGCGCAGCGCCTTGCCCAGTGCCTCGGTGAAGTTGCGGCCGATGGCCATCGCCTCGCCAACGCTCTTCATGTGGGTGGTCAGCGTGGAGTCGGCCGCTGGAAACTTCTCGAAGGCGAAGCGAGGGACCTTGACGACGACGTAGTCCAAGGTCGGTTCGAAACTGGCCGGAGTCTGCTGGGTGATGTCGTTCGGGATCTCGTCGAGGGTGTAGCCGATGGCCACCTTCGCAGCGATCTTGGCAATCGGGAAACCGGTCGCCTTGGATGCCAAGGCCGATGATCGCGAAACCCGCGGGTTCATCTCGATCACGATCATCCGCCCGTTGGCAGGATCGATGGCGAACTGGATGTTGCAGCCACCCGTGTCCACTCCAACGGCCCGAATGATGCCGATGGCCACGTCGCGCATCCGCTGAAACTCGCGGTCGGTCAGCGTCATCGCGGGAGCCACCGTGATCGAGTCGCCGGTGTGCACGCCCATCGGATCGAGGTTCTCGATCGAGCAGACGATCACCACGTTGTCGGCCTTGTCCCGCATGACCTCGAGCTCGTATTCCTTCCAGCCCACGATCGACTCTTCGATCAGCACCTCGGTCGTCGGGCTGGCGGACAGGCCGGTGCCGGCCATCCGCCGAAGATCGGCTTCGTCATGGGCGAGGCCAGAGCCGAGTCCACCCATCGTGAAGCTGGGCCTGACCACCAGGGGGTAACCAAGATCGTCCGCGGCTTGCAGGACGTCTTCTATCGAGTGACAGATGCGGCTCCGAGCCACCTCGGCCGGGCCGCCTGGAATGCCTTCCAGCCCTTCCACGATCGCCTTGAACTGCTCGCGATTTTCGCCCCGCTGGATGGCTTCGATTGAGGCGCCGATGAGCTCGACACCGTAGCGCTCCAGAACCCCGTTCTCGTGCAGGGCGACGGCTGTATTCAGCGCAGTCTGACCACCGAGCGTGGCCAGCAGCGCATCCGGACGTTCCTTCGCGATAACCAGCTCGACGAAGTCGGCATTGATGGGCTCGATGTAGGTGGCATCGGCGAACTCGGGATCGGTCATGATCGTCGCCGGGTTGGAGTTGACCAAGATCACCCGGAAGCCTTCGTCCCGGAGTACCCGGCAGGCTTGCGTACCGGAGTAGTCGAATTCGCACGCCTGGCCAATCACGATCGGACCAGAGCCAATGACGAGGATCGATTCGATGTCGGTTCGGCGGGGCATTAGGCACCCTCCATCAGATCGACAAACCGATCGAAGAGGTAGCTCGCGTCGTGTGGGCCGGCGGCGGCTTCTGGGTGGTATTGAACGGAGAAGCCCAGCAGCTTCCCAGCCGGATTCGTGAGCTGCAAACCCTCGACGACCTGGTCGTTCAGGCAGATGTGGCTTACCTCCGCGATGCCGTACGGCGTCTGGTGCCGCTCCCCAGGCGCCGCAGCCACAGCGAACCCGTGATTATGTGCGGTGACCTCGACCTTGCGGGTCGTGAGGTCCATCACCGGCTGGTTGATACCGCGATGCCCGTAGCCCAGCTTGAACGTGCCGAAGCCCAGTGCCCTGCCGAACAGCTGATTGCCAAAGCAGATGCCGAAATACGGGATGCCGGCGGCAAGGATCGATTGCAAGAGCTCGACCTGCTGGTCAGCTGCGGCCGGATCGCCTGGGCCATTGGAGAAGAACACCCCATCCGGGTTCCTCGCCTCAATGTCGCCGAACGAGATCGTCGACGGAACCACGTGAACCTCAAGACCACGCTCGGCCATCCGCACCGGTGTCATTGACTTGATGCCGAGATCGACTGCCACCACCCGGAACAGTGGTTCACCCTCCGGCCTGACGACATATGGCTGCGGGGTGCTGACCTCGTCGGCGAGATGCGCGCCGACCATCGACGGCTGCGCCTTGACCCGTTCCAGCAAAGCCGACGCGCTGGTTTCCGTACTGGAGAGGCCCACTCGCATGGCGCCTCGCTCCCGGATGTGGCGGGTCAGAGCGCGGGTATCGACCTCGCAGATGCCGACAATGCCCTGAGCGCGCAGCTCATGATCAAGATCTCGGCGAGAACGCCAATTGGAGGGAATCCGAGCGGCATCGCGTACCACATAACCGGCGACCCAGATCTTGCTGGACTCGCCATCCTCGTCATTCCAGCCCGTGTTGCCGATGTGCGGTGCGGTGGCGACGACCACCTGCCGGTAGTAGCTCGGGTCGGTCAGAGTCTCCTGGTAGCCCGACATGCCGGTCGTAAAGACTGCCTCACCAAAAGTCTCGCCGACGGCGCCGAAGGCCCGCCCGTAAAAGGCGCGGCCGTCCTCGAGCACCAGAAGCGCCGGCGGAGACTCCAGCTGCCGAAGTTTAGGCACCGAGATTTCCGGGCGCACTAACGGCTGCGAACATGACCGCCCTTTCCTGCCTCGAGGGCCGGAGGTGAAGCTTGTAGGCCGCAACAGAGGGTATCAGCGAATCCGGCCGCGACCCGGCTGACCAGCACACATTGCGCGGAAGCGGCTAGACAGCTCGGGCGCTCAAGCGTCGGAAAGGCGTCGCAGCAGGAACTTGCGCTCGACGGGATTAGTCGCAAGATCCGCAGCTCGCCGATACGCGAGGTGAGCCTCGCCTGGTACGCCCGGCGCGACGGAGCAGATCGGCTCGGGCCGAATGGAACAGGTGATACCGATCCAACTCCTCGGCGAGCGGTTCTATCAGCGCGAGCCCGGCGTCGGGCCCGTCGGCCATCGCTACCGCGACCGCTCTGTTCAGCTCGATCACTGGCGTCGGCCACATCGCCTTCAGCCCGCGGTACAGGGTCGCGATCTGCGGCCAATCGGTGTCCTCCGGACGTGGCGCGCGAGCATGCAGTGCGGCGATCGCCGCCTGCACCTGGTACGGGCCGGGCCGTCGGATCTCGATGGCCGCGTCGAGCACCGCGAGCCCATCGTCGATCATCTCCTGGTCCCAGCGAGCGCGGTCCTGGTCTTCCAGGAGCACAAGATCACCCGCGGCATCAACCCGAGCATCGCGTCGCGAGTGATGCAGCAGCATCATGGCGAGCAGGCCCATCGTCTCCGGCTCGTCTGGCATGAGCCGATCCACGACGCGCACCAGCCAGATCGCCTCGTCGCAGAGCTCGCTGCGCACCAGCTCCCCCTCGGTGGAGGCGTAACCCTCGTTGAAGATCAGGTACAAGACTGCGAGCACCCCACTCAGACGTTCGGGCAGGAGCTCCCGGGGTGGCACGCGGTACGGGATGCCGGCCGCTCGGATCTTCCGCTTCGCCCGGACCAGACGCTGCTGCACGGCCTGCTCGGTGAGCAAGAACGCGCGCGCGATCTCCCGCGATGAGAGTCCTCCGACCGTGCGCAGCGTCAGCGCGACGCGAGCTTCCACCGGCAAGGCGGGATGACAACAGGTGAAGATCAGCCGAAGGCGCTCGTCGGGAATTTGCTGCACGTCATCTCCCAAGCCTTCGAGCGCGCGCAGCTCCTCGGCCTCTCCCGCCTTGACAGCTCCAATGCGTTCTCGTCGCAGCCGATCGATTGCCTTGTTGCGTGCCGTGAGAATGATCCAGCCCGCGGGATTGTCCGGGATCCCACGGGTCGGCCAGGTGCGCAAGGCCTGCACGAAGGCCTCTTGGACAGCCTCTTCAGCCAGGTCGAAGCTGCCGGTCGCTCGAATCAGGGCCGCGACCGCCCGTCCCGCCTCGCGCCGGAACAGGAGGTCGAGATCCTGACGTGGGTCTCCCGTGGCGTCAGCCTTCCGGTCGGGCGGGGAAGTCCTGAACGGGGCGCAGCTCGATCGTTCCGAAGTACGCGCCGGGACAGCGGGCACCTGCTTCTATCGCCTCGTCGAGGTTTGCGACCTCGAGAAGGTAATAGCCGCCGAGCTGCTCCTTCGTCTCCGCAAATGGTCCATCGGTGACAACGGGTTTGCCGTCGAGGGCCCGCACGGTTGTCGCCGTCGAGGTCAGTTGAAGAGCGTCTCCGCCCAGGTACCAACCCTTCTCGGTGAGCCAGTCGCCGTAGTCGTACCAGACCTTGACCTGAGCGTTTCGCTCCTCCGGCGTTGCGTCTGCCGCGTAGGACTCCATTGCTGTCTCGTCGCCGTAGATCAGCAGCAGATACTTCATCCGCACTCCTTATTCACCCGTTGGGCGGTTCTGTCCGCCCTCCCAACCTTCTCAACGATTACCCGGACCGTTCCTCGACCGATCGTGACGCAAATCCGGCAGCATTGTTGTCGGGCGCTTCACAACCTCATGAAGGACTGGATCGCTGCCGCCGTGTGATCCGATCCCTCCCCCAACCACAACAGGTGGGTGGGCGTGTCGACCTCGACAAGCGTCGCGTGCCGCATCGTAGCGGCCAGGTGCTCGGCGTGGTCAAAGCTCACCGCGCCGTCGTTTCGGGTGGCCAGGATCAGCGTCGGCTGGCCGACGTCGGCAGTGACATCGGTAGGCGTACGAAGATCAACGAGGAAACCGCGGCTGGATTGGCAGCGCAACAAGAACTCCGTCATCTTTTCGGCATCTGGCCCAAGCCGTCGTACGGCCTCCTGGCCATCAAGCGTGGTGAGATTCGCGACGATGCCTGGCAAGTGCTTGTCGGGGTCGTGCCGGAGCATTCGGTGCAGCGTGCCCCAGGTAGCGCGTTCCACGCCGGGCGCGAAAACCGTGTACGCGATGCGTCGGCCGCTGCGGCTCGGCCAGAGTCGAAAACTGGTGGGACACATCAAGATCACGCGTGGCACGAGCTCTGGGTGGAATGCGGCCATGGTCAACGCGGTTCGGGCGCCGACGGAGATGCCGACGACGGTGACCTCGCTCAAGCCGAGCCGGCGGCACAGACTGGCCAGTCGGATGGCGAACTCCGGCGCCGAGGGCCCAGCGCCGAGAGATGTTCGGCCATATCCGGGCCGGGAGGCAACAAGAATCGACTGGCCGGCAGCGAGGAAGGTTTCCTCTCCGAATCGGCAGCGCGCCGACATGTGCCCACCGTGCAAGATCAATACGGCAGCGCCGCCGCGACGCTCGATGCGGTACTCGATCGGGTGACCGTCGATGGCGGTCGCTCTGGTGGCCGGTCGCTGGCTCATGGATCAGATTCTGCCCACAGGTCTACGATCTCGGCGTGGGCGAGTAAAACCCAGTCTACAATCTTGGGAGGAATCGTGTCCGCCTGGATCTGTCGTACGTGTGCCGTGGAACAGCCCGACACCGATAAGCCGCCCGTAAGTCTGCGCGATTTGCAGCGATGAGCGTCAGTACGTGCGGCCCACCGGCCAGCAGTGGACCACGTTGGCGGAACTAGCCGCCGCTGGGCACGCGGGAACGGTTGCCGAGGTCGAGCCGGGTTTGTATGGCATCACGATCGAGCCGTCGGTCGGGATTGGCCAGCGCGCCCTGTTAGTGCGCACGAGGTCGGGCAACTTGCTATGGGATCCCACTGGGTACGTCGACGATGACGTGGTCGCTGCCGTTGAGGAGGTGGGCGGGATTGCTGCGGTCGCGGCCAGCCATCCACACATGTTCGGTGTGCAGGTCGAATGGTCGCACCGATTCGGCGGCGTACCGGTCTATCTGCAGGCAGCCGATCGTGAGTGGCTGCAGCGGGACGACCCAGTTGTCACGATCTGGGATGAGAAGACTGAGGTACTGCCCGGCGTGGCGCTCCATCGAATCGGCGGCCATTTTCCCGGCAGCGCAGTCGCGCATTTTGTGGCAGCTGATGGTCGCGGTGTGCTGCTGAGTGGCGACACGGTGGCTGGCACACCGGATGAGCACTGGGTCTCGTTCATGCGCAGCTTCCCGAACAAGATCCCCCTGTCGGCGGCCGTGGTGGCGAAGGTGGCTGACCGGGTCATGGCGCTCGACTTCGACCGGCTCTACGACAACTTCGGCGGGCAGGTCATTGGCGACGCCGCTGAGTGGGTGCGCCGATCTGCCGACCGCTACATCGGCTGGGTACGAGGAGACTTCGATCACCTCACCGGGTGATCACCCTAGACCCGCACTTCTTGCGAAAGTGGTCATGAACCACATGCGACACGCCGATGCGGCGTGTCACTCGTGACCACTTTCTGACAATGTGCCGACGTATGGGCGTGATACGACTCAGCCGCGAAGAGGCGCGGCAGATCGCGGTGCGAGCCCAGCTTCTTGACGCCACTAGGCCATCCACATTGGTCGACCTCGTCGACCACCTGACCTTGCTTCAGGTTGACCCGACGGCCGCGATCGCGCCGAACGCCGATCTCGTCGCGTGGAGCCGGCTCGGAGCGTCCTATCAGCCGGCTGACCTGACCCGGGCACTCCAGCAGGACCGGACGCTGTTCGAGCTGCGTGCCTACATCCGGCCCATGAGCGCCGTCGCGCTCTACGTTCCCGATCAGAGTGGCTACAACACACACCCGAAAGTCCGCGCCTGGCTAGAAGCGAACGATCGCTTTCGGCGCGACATCGTCGCCCGACTTCGCGACGCTGGGCCGCTGCTCTCGCGCGATCTGCCAGACACAAGCCAGGTCCCATGGGGCTCGAGCGGCTGGACGGACAGCCGCAACGTCACCCAGATGCTCGAGCTGCTCTCCGTCAGAGGGGAGGTCGCGATCGCCGGACGTGCCGGACGGCAGCGGCTGTGGGACGTGCCCGAGCGTGTCTACCCACCTTTCGAGCCAGTTCCTGCCGCCGAGGCCGAACGGCTCCGACAGGAGCGACGGCTCCGGTCGCTCGGCATTGCCCGCGCCAAGACGGCCGTCGTCCCCGGCGAGCCGATCTCAGTCGGAAACGCCGGGGTAGCCGTGCAGATCGAGGGATTGGAGGGGGAATGGCGAGCGGACCCCAACGCCCTTGACCGCCCCTTCACCGGCCGTACGGCGCTGCTGTCGCCGTTCGATCGTCTTGTTCACGACCGCGATCGCACGATGAACCTCTTCGACTTCGAGTACATCCTCGAGATGTACAAGCCGAGCGAGAAGCGTCGCTGGGGTTATTTTGCGCTGCCTGTGCTTCATCACGACCGCCTGGTCGGCAAGCTCGATGCTAAGGCAGACCGCCGAGCTGGGACTCTCACCATCAACGCCTTGCACGAGGATGTGCGCTTCAACCGGGCGATGCGCGCTGACGTGGAGACCGAGATCGAATCGCTCGCCGCCTGGCTCGGACTGATGATCACCCGCGCGTAACGTCGCATGCGGTTTGATGCCTACGCCGCGAGATCAGACTTCGTCAAGACCAGAACTGATCACTTTCGGCCGGCTTGGCGTCGGCCATCCGCCATTGCGTGACTCGACCGTCGTCCACGCGTAGCACGTGGGCAGCGAAGTTGTGCAGCCGCCGACCGTTCCGCTCCGCCTGGACCTCGACCATGAGTAGCAGGAGATGATCATCAATGGCGGCGGGCGACTGCGTGAGCGTGACGCGGTACTGCGCTGCCGGCAAGTTCATCGCGGCGATCCGGGCGAGGTACTCCTCGCGCCCCCCGGTGACGCGGTCGGCCTCGCCGTCGGCGTTCGTTACCCAGGCGATCAGGTCCGGCGCGAGGAGTTCACGCATCCGGCCCGGTCCCCGGCATTGAAGGCCTCGAGCAGGTTCGTTGCGACGTCGACGGGATGCATTGATTCACAATGTAGTGCGACGCACGTCTCCAGCAGTGATCGCCCGCAACAGGCCGTTCACGAATGCCGGCGACTCATCGGTGGACAGCTCAGAAACGAGCTGGACCGCTTCGGTGACGGCGACCGCATCCGGAACCTCGCCAAAGTCGATCTCGAAGACCGCAATCCGCAGCACATTGCGATCCACCCGGGGTATCCGTGGCAATGTCCAGCCAGGTGCCAGACATTCAGCTGATCCTGGCATCGATCTCGGCCGAGTGAGCTTCCACACCGCGTACCAGCTCAGCGGTGTACGCGCGCACCGGCGGGTCTGCTGCAGCCGTCCGCTCCTCGAGGGTCAACAGCGGATCCAGGCCACGCAGCTCCGCCTCGAACAAGATGTCAAGCGCCCGCTTGCGTGCCTTGCTACGCGTCGAGCTGCCGGGCATGATCAACTTCCAACGCGGCTCAGGTATTCACCACTTCGCGTGTCCACCTTGACCTTCTCGCCAGTGGTCAAGAACAGCGGAACCTGGATCTGCAGACCGGTCTCAACGGTGGCTGGCTTGGTACCGCCAGTGCTGCGGTCACCTTGGAGACCAGGTTCGGTGTAGGTGATCACCAGCTCGACCGAGGCCGGAAGCTCCAGATAGAGCGGATTGCCGTCGTGCATAGCGACTGTTGCCACTTGCTCCTCGAGCAGGTAGTTCTTCGCGTCGCCGACGGTCTGGTCCGGAATGGTCAATTGGTCGTAGGTGGTGGTGTCCATGAACACGAAGCCGGAACCATCGTGGTAGAGGTACTGCATGTCGCGCCGATCGACGTTCGCCGTGTCTACCTTGGTGTCAGAGTTGAAGGTCTTGTCGACAACCTTGCCGGAGAGCACATGCTTGAGCTTGGTGCGTACCACGGTGTTGCCTTTGCCGGGCTTGTGATGCTGGAACCAGACCACGGACCACAGCTGTCCGTCCAGGTCCAACACCATGCCGTTCTTGAGATCATTCGTCGACGCCACGCCTACTTGCCCTCTTCCCTTTGCCCTGTGATTGGCAGCCGCCCAGGCTACACCCACCCAGCCACAAGTCAGACGATGCTGAAACCCGGGCTGAGGCTCCCTCGACCAGTGAGCGCAAGCATCAGCTCGACACCGCGGCCCTGCAGCACTGCCGCTGTTGCGCCGACCCTGGCTACCTCGCTGAGCAACTGATCGCTGAACTCGGGTGGTTCGATGTCGGGAACGGCGGCCGCAATGTCAAGGCTGTGCACCACCAGCTCGAAGGTCCGAGTGGAGAGATAGTTCTCGAGGCGCATGCCGCCCGCCGCGGTATGCATGAGCGGATTACCCGCAGTGTTCACCTTGATCAGTACGCGTTCGTTGAGCGCGTCCACGAACTCTGCAGGATTATCTCCGAGCGCCCGGCCGGCCTCCACACCTCGGCCGACAACGGCAGCATGATCAATGCCGGCTATGGCGACGTAGTACGCCGCCGGCGTGGGCACCTCCTCGGTCTCTACCGGTTGAGCGAGGTAGGTCTCGACTGTGACAAGGGACCGCGAGGTGTGCCCGACCAGAGCGCGCAGATCCCACTCCCCCAGCCCGGGACCGTCCCAACGATCCTCCGGGATACGACGTACCAGAGCCGCGAACGTCCGAGCCGCCTCGGCGAAGGTTTCCCGAACGTTGAGCTCACCCCATGCTTCGATCATCTGTGACCCCTTCTTTGCCCTGCTCGCGCATCGCCCTTGCTCCGCGCACCGCGCTTGAACTAGGCCGCAACAGCGGCGTACGCCGCGCGCAACAGATCCTCCGATGGTGCGGCGAGAATCTCCGCACTGGCCAGCCCGTTCAAGATCACGAAGCGCAAGGTCGAGCCGCGGGCCTTCTTGTCCAGGGCCATTGTGTGTAGCAGATCGTCGAATGCGTCGGCGGCGTACGTCGTTGGCAGTCCGACCTGCGACAGTACGACTCGATGCCGGTTGGCCGTTTCATGGTCGAGGCGACCGGCGAGCCGAGCCAGCTCGGCGGCGTACACCATGCCAACACTGATCGCGTTGCCGTGCCGCCAGGTGAAGCTTTCGCGACGCTCGATGGCGTGACCGATGGTGTGGCCATAGTTGAGCAGCTCCCGACCCACCGCCGAGCCGGTAGAGGTGCTCTCGCGAAGGTCAGCACTGACGACCGCCGCCTTGACCGACACGGCTCGCTCGACCAGTTCTCGAAGCATGGCGGAATCGGCGCGTAGCGCGACGGCTGGGTCTGATTCGATCATGGTCAAGATCACCGGATCGGCGATGAAGCCGCACTTGATCACTTCCGCGAGACCGGCGATCAGGTCTGCAGTCGGCAACGTTCCGAGCGCATCAAGATCACAAATCACGCTGAGCGGCTCATAGAAGCAGCCGACCAGGTTCTTGCCTTCCGCGGTGTTGATCCCGGTCTTACCTCCCACCGCAGCGTCCACCATGCCCAGCAGGGTGGTCGGTACCATGATCATCCGTACGCCTCGGAGCCAGGTCGCAGCCACGAACCCGGCCAGATCGGTCGTTGCGCCACCGCCCAGGCCGACCACCGCATCGGATCGGGTGAAACCAGCGTTGCCAAGAATCGACCAGCATCGTTCTGCGACGGCGACGCTCTTCGCCGCCTCGCCGTCGGGCAGATCAACGCGAACCGGCTCCAGCCCGGCCGCGCTCAACTCGTGCGACAACCGCTCTGCTGTCTTGATCATGGTCGGCGGATGGAGCAGTGCGACGCGCTGTACGCCCGAGCCCAGCAGGGCCGGCACCTCAGCCAGCAGCCCGTAGCCCACCAGCACCTCATAGGGCTGTTCCGCCGTTACCGGGATCCGGGTCGGGTTCAGTGCTGGACGACATGTGCGTTCATGATCATTTCGACGATCTCGGCGGGTGCTGTGCGGTCGGTGTCGATGACATCGGTGGCTACCTCGCCATAGAGCTCGGCTCTCTCGTTCAGCAGTTTGAGCAGCTGGCCGCGGACATTGCCGAGCAGCAAAGGTCGCGCGGTATCGAGACCGACGCGCTTCACAGCCTGCGCCAGACCAACCCTGAGCCACACCACTCGATGATCACGAAGAGCCGCCCGGGTGGTCGCGGACAACACCGCGCCGCCGCCGAGCGACAAGACGCCGGTGAGTGGCAGCAATTCAGCGGTGATCTGTTCTTCGAGGGCGCGGAATGTCGCCTCCCCGTCGTCGGTGAAGATGTCGGCGATCGACTTTGCCAGTCCGCTCCGACGATGACGGCGTCGACATCGCGGAACGCGACCCCGAGCCGTTCGGCGAGCAGTGCTCCCACAGTGCTCTTGCCAGAGCCGGGGGCACCGACCAAGACAATCGGCCATTCGACAGGCACAGGGCTCAGGTGCGACGCATTCATGGGTTAGGTCGCACCTGAAGGCCGCGATCGGCCACCTGCTTGAGATAGCTCTCGCAGTTGCGCCTGGTTTCGGCCACCGAGTCACCGCCGAACTTCTCTAGTGCCGCGTTAGCCAGCACCAGCGCAACCATCGCCTCCGCGACCACACCGGCCGCCGGAACGGCGCAGACATCGGAGCGCTGGTGATGTGCGACGGCGGCCTCGCCCGTCGCGACGTCCACGGTTCGCAGCGCCCTCGGCACTGTGGAGATCGGCTTCATCGCCGCACGCACCCGGAGCACCTCACCGGTGCTCATGCCACCCTCAGTGCCGCCCGACCGGTGCGACGCCCGGGCTATGCCATGATCACCAGGGACGATCTCGTCGTGCGCCGCACTCCCCCTGCTGCGAGCCAGTTCAAATCCGTCGCCGATCTCCACGCCCTTGATCGCCTGAATTCCCATCAGCGCGCCAGCCAGCTGCGCGTCCAGCCGGCGATCCCAATGCACGTGCGAACCCAACCCCGGCGGCAAACCCCAGACAACGACCTCCACCACACCGCCGAGGGTGTCGCCATCCTTTTGGGCGGCCTCCACCTCCGCGACCATGGCTGCGCTTGCCGTCCGGTCGAAGCAGCGCAACGGATCCTCGTCGATGGCTGCCAGGTCCGACGCCGTCGGAACCACTCCGGCAGGGGCCTTCACTGTTCCCAGCTCAACGACATGGCTCAGCACGCTGACACCAAGCGCCTGCTGCAGGAAGGCGTACGCGACCCGGCCCAGCGCCACCCGTGCCGCCGTCTCGCGCGCGCTAGCGCGCTCCAGGATCGGTCTGGCCTCATCGAAGTCGTACTTCTGCATGCCGACCAGGTCGGCGTGTCCGGGACGCGGTCGGGTCAGCGCCGCATTGCGCGCCTGCCCTTCAAGCTCGTCCTGGGGCACCGGGTCGGGGGCCATCACGGTCTGCCATTTCGGCCACTCCGTGTTGCCGACCTGGATCGCGATCGGGCCGCCTTGGGTCTCGCCATGCCGTATCCCGCCCAAAATGGTTACGGCGTCTGCCTCGAACTTCATCCGGGCGCCACGCCCGAAACCAAGCCGGCGACGAGCCAGGCCGTCGGCGATGTCGCCGCTTGTCACGGCCACATGGGCCGGCAACCCCTCCAGGATTGCCACCAGTGCCGGACCGTGCGACTCGCCCGCGGTAAGCCATCTGAGCACGATCAGAAGTTTGGCACGGGTTATTGGTCGGCCAGCTGAGATCCCACGGCAGGCACCAGCCCAAGCTGCTCGAGGCGGGAGAGCGTGTCCTCCAGCGACCAGGCCTTGATGATCTTGCCGTTACGAATATCGAAGATCGCGACTTCGTCGACTCGCTCGAAGCGGCGGCCGGTCGGCGGATGACCGCGCCACTCGCCCTGATGGGTTCCGGAGCAGGTGAACCGGCCGACGACCTTCTGATCTTCCGCGACCAGCTCAACGATCTCCATCCGGACGTCGGTGAAGCTGGTGTGGAACGCGCCGATCCAACGGCGGGCTGCCGGCGCCAGCGCAGCTGCATAGAGTTCGTCGATCACGTCGAGGTTGCCCGCATTCAGCACCTCGGTGATCAGGCGGCGAACCACCCCTTTGGTGGTCTCTGGGACCTCGGTCATAACCGGAGGGTACGGCCGACTCACGCTGACAATTCGGTGGGGAGGGCGGCGTAGAGAACATCGGCGGCGACGGAACGGCCGGTCATCAATTCGATCTGCAGCAGTGCTTGACCGACGAGCAGGTCCCGTCCGCTGATCACCGTGCAGCCCGCTTGCTGAGCGGTCGTCGCCAGCACGGTCGGCCACGGATCGTAGATCACATCGACGATGACGGGGGCGCTATCGGCGACGGCCTGGGCAATGCTGTCTGCGGCACCTGAGATAACCGTTGACACCACTAGATCCGCATCGGGAAGAGGCACCGACCAGGGCCTGATGTCCAGCTCGACGCCGACCTGGTGGCTTAGCGCCCTAAGCGGCTCGGCCCGAGACGGCGTACGCGCCAGAACACTCACCTGCTGGGCACCGAGCTGTGCCACGGCGATCAGAGCCGCCCTTGCCGTCGCTCCCGCGCCGAGGATCGTGACCCGCGGCACCGGTGCAGCGGTCGCGTCACGGACGGCCCAGGTCAGGCCTCCCACATCAGTGTTGTAGACCCGGCGGGTGCCCCTTTCCAAGATCAACGTGTTGCCGGCGCCGGCCAGTCGGGCGAGCTCATCACCTCACCAAGTTCGAGGACGGCTTCTTTCAATGGCATGGTCAGACTGAGTCCGCGCCAGGATGCGTCGAGGCTGTCGACGAAGGACGCGAGCTGTTTCTGATCGACCTCGACCCGCTCGTAGCTCCAGTTCAGCCCGAGGCTGGCGTAGGCGGCAGCGTGCAACGCCGGAGAGAGCGAATGCTCAATGGGTGAGCCAAGAACCGCGCAGCGACGCAGAACGCCCAGCGAGCCGACATCAGGTGTCACAGCGGCCGGGGTGAGCCTGGCACCAGGTCTGGAACTCCAGCCGGATCTTCTCGAAGTCCGCCTGGTTCTCGGCAAACTTCGTCTCGCCGGTGTCGAAGTTCACCGTGACGAAGTAGAGCCACTTACCCTTCTCAGGATTTGCCGCCGCCTCCAATGCGGCCTTTCCAGGCGCCGAGATCGGCCCAGGGGGCAGGCCCTTGTGGCGGTAGGTGTTGTACTTCGACTTGCTGGCCCGGTCCTTCTTGGTAGTGGTATTGGTTTTGAGATTCTCCGCGTAGATCACGGTCGAGTCGAGACCCAGCTTCATGCCTTTGTCGAGGCGGTTGTAGAGCACTCGGGCCACCTTGGGGCGGTACTCCTCCTTGTTCACCTCGCGTTCGATGATGCTTGCCACGATCAGGACCTCGTACGGTGATCGCTTCAGTTTCTTGGCTGCTGCCTCGAACTCGATCTCGCGGGTTACCGATTTGTACTGGGTCACCATCTGCTTCAGAGTCGACGTTGCCGTCGAATCCGCTGTCAGCTCATAGGTGTCGGGAAACAGAAAACCTTCCGGTCGCTTCTTCGCGTACTTGGGCAGTTTGAGCGGTTTTGGCTTCTCCAAGACTGCCTGGTACGAGGACTTCTTGATCTTGGTGCGCTTTGCCAGCTGGTCCACCTGGGCACTGAGCCGCAGGCCCTCGGGGATGGTGAACTGGAGCCGGATCTTGGAGCTTCCGGGATTGATCAGCAGCCGAAGGGCATCGATGGCCTTCATCTGCGTCTTCATGAGGTATCGACCGGCCTGAACACTGGTGGCTCGCTCCTCTGAGCGCACCGCTTGATCCCACGCCTTCTTCGACTTGACGACATCCTTCTCGACCAGCAGCCCGCCGATCACATCAAGGGAAGAGCCTCCCGAGATGTCGACCAGGATCTTGGAGTTACCCGGTCCGGGATAGTCGGGAATCTCACCGAAGCTCGAGAGGAATGTGGTGGCCTTGTTCCACACGAGGTAGCCGCCGACGACGAGTACCGCGGCCGCCACGAAGGCAGCGAGGCAGCCCTTGCCCGTGCGGATCATCTCTTTCGCCTGGCTCGGTTTGACCTCCGGGTCGAGCATCGATGACACGCTGGCTGATCTCCCTCAGGTCTGCACAGGCCTCTCCTGCCCTGAGCCGCCAGGCAGGTCCGGCCCGTCGGTGACCGGGCCGCCAGGTGCTGATACTAACTCCCCCGGAGGAGATCCTTGAGATTGTTCGAACACCAGGGCCTGCTCGAGAATCGCGACCGCAGCCGCCGCATCGATCAACCTCCGCTGTTCCTTGGCTCGCTTCCCAGTCTCGTGGAGCCGCTGCGCTGCGGTTACCGTCGTCAGGCGTTCGTCCACCAACCGGACCGGTACGCCGCTCCCGGCTGCCAACCGTGCAGCCCGCTCCCGCGCCTTTGCCGCAGCCGGACCCTCCCCACCGCTCAAGCTGCGCGGCAGGCCGACGAGCACCTCGATCGGCTCGTGCTCAGCGACGACTGCCATCAACTCGGCAATCTCATCGGCACCGGCCCGGACCGTCGTCAGCGGATACGCCAGCACGCCGCCGGAGTCACACGCAGCCACCCCGATCCGCGCATCTCCCCAATCGATCGCAAGTCGCACGCCGCGCCGGAACCCTTCCGCTCATCGGTCGGCAAGGACCCGGGCGAGTGTGCGGGAACGCACGTGCACGTGCGTTCCTGCTGCGATACACACGTTGCAACGCGTGTGGGGCGTAAGGAACAAACGTGCACGTTCGTTCCCAACCGGAGCCGCGCGTTCCCAGGTGACCCAGGCCGGGGCCCGTCCATCAAAACACGCTGCTGGTCCGGGCCGCGCGACCCCCGAACGAAGGCGAGGGGCTCGGCGGCGGGCCGGCGAAAACCTAAGATGCCTGAAACCTGCGGGCCGCAAACTCCGCTCACCAACCAAACCCAACCACCACGTTTTCGCCGGCCCGCCGCCGAGCCCGTCGCCGAAGGATTGAACCACCGCGCGGCCTAGGACGACTGCAGCGTGCGCCCGATGGCGTACTCCACGGCCTTCAGGGCATCCTCGGCGCGCGCCCCGTCGGTGCCGCCGCCCTGAGCGATGTCGTCTTTGCCGCCTCCGCGACCTCCGAGGGTCTCGCTGGCGACGCGTACCAGATCGCCTGCGTTCAGACCGCGATCACGGGCGCCCTGGGTCGTCACGATGACCACGCTCGGTTTGTCGACTGATCCGCCGACGACTGCCACGACAGACGGCGTGTGCTGCACCCGATTGCGGATCTCCAACGCGAGTGTCCGCAGGTCATTGCCCGAAACGCCGTCCGCGCGATGGGCTATATAACCGACGCCCCACATGTCGTGGCTCTTGGCAACGATGCTGTTCACGTCGGCCAGTACGGTCTGACTCTTCAGATCGGCGATCTGCTTCTCGGCGGCCTTGAGCTGCACCAGCAGTTTGCTGACCCGGTCGGGCAGCTGCTCGGGTTGCACCTTGAGCGCCTCACTGAGTCCCATGACGAGCGATCGTTCCTTCGCGAGGTATCGGAACGCCTCGATCCCAACGAACGCCTCAACACGACGTACGCCTGATCCGATGCTGGACTCGCCGGTGATCGTCACCAGCCCGATTTGGGAGCGTGTGCTGAACATGGGTTCCGCCGCAGAGCTCGCGGGACCAGGGGCCGCCCATTTCGACCACCCGGACGTTTTCGTCGTAGGTCTCGCCGAACAGCGCAAGCGCGCCAATCTCGCGAGCCTTGGCCAGCGGCATGATCGTCGCACTGACGTTCAGATCCTTACGGATGCCCTGGTTCGCCGCCTCTTCAACATCGGCCCGGATCTGCTGGCTGAGACCGCTCTGCCAGGCGAAGTCAAGCCGAAGGTAGCCGGGCTTGTTGTATGAGCCGCTCTGCAGCGCGGTCGGGCCCAGCACCTGACGCAGCGCCGCGTGCATGACGTGCGTGCCCGAGTGGGCCTGGCACGCACCGATGCGCCATTCACCATCCACTGATGCCAGCACCTGAGCGCCACTGAGCAACTCACCCTGCTTGACGCGTACCCGGTGCACGATCAAGCCCTTCACCGGGCGCTGCACGTCGACCACCTCGAGCTCGACGCCGTCGCCAATGATCCGGCCGGCGTCGGAGTCCTGCCCGCCCGACTCGGCGTAGAACGGGGTCTGTTCCAAGACAACCTCGACCACATCGCCCTCTTCGGCCGCCTCGGCGAGCACCCCGTCCACGACAATGCCGCGGACCTTCGACTCGGTGCTGAGCTCGGTGTAGCCAGTGAAGGGAGTCGGGCCGAGCGCCCGAAGATCGCGGTAGATCTCCACCGCCTGAGCGCCTGCCTTCTTGGACTTGGCGTCAGCCTTGGCGCGATCCTTCTGCTCCTGCATCAAGCGCCGGAAGCCCGGCTCGTCGACACGCAGCCCCTGTTCGGCAGCCATTTCCAAGGTGAGATCGATCGGGAAACCGTACGTGTCGTGGAGCTGGAAGGCGCGTTCGCTACTGAGTACGGTCTGCTGCTCCCTCTTGGCATCGGCAACTGCAAGATCAAAGATCTGGGTACCGGTAGCCAGGGTGCGCCGGAAAGCGTCTTCCTCTGCGTACGCGATCTGCGCGATGCGTGCCCAGTCGTAGGCCACCTCCGGATAGGACTCGGCCATCAGATCGCGGCTGATCGGCAACAGTTCCGGCAGCACCGGCTCAGTGACGCCAAGCAGGCGCATGGCGCGGACCACCCGGCGCAGCAGTCGGCGCAGCACGTAGCCGCGTGCCTCATTGCCAGGCGTCACGCCGTCACCGATCAACATCAGCCCCGAGCGGACGTGATCGCCGACGACCCGCAGCCGTACGTCGTCATCGTGATGGTCGCCGTACGCCTTGCCGGCCAGCTGAGCAGCGTGGTCGATAACCGGATAGACCTGGTCGATCTCGTACAAGTTGTCCACGCCCTGCAACAGGTACGCGACGCGCTCCAGACCCATGCCGGTGTCGATGTTCTTACGCGGCAGGGGTCGCGCGATGTCGAAGTCGTCCTTCTTCCGGACGGCAGAAAGCTCCTCCTGCATGAAGACCAGATTCCAGATCTCCAGGAAACGATCTTCATCCACGATGGGGCCGCCATCCGGGCCGTACTCGGGGCCGCGATCGACATAAATCTCGCTGCAGGGCCCACCAGGTCCAGGAACACCCATATGCCAGTAGTTGTCCAGCACCCCGCGGCGCTGAATTCGCTCAGCCGGCAGACCCGCGATGTTCTCCCATAGCACGGCCGCCTCGTCGTCGGAGTGCAGCACGGTGACCCAGATCTTGTCCGGGTCGAACCCGTAGCCGCCGCCGTCTTGGGAGCCGGTAACCAGATCCCATGCGTAGCGAATTGCTTCGGCTTTGAAGTAGTCGCCGAAGGAGAAATTCCCGTTCATCTGGAAGAACGTGGCATGGCGGGTTGTCTTGCCGACCTCGTCGATGTCGAGCGTGCGGACGCACTTCTGGACACTCGTGGCACGGTCGAAAGGCGGCGTCTCGGCCCCGGTGAAGTACCGCTTGAAAGGCACCATGCCGGCATTGACGAACAGCAGAGTGGGGTCGTTGTAAAGCAGGGGTGCGGACGGCACCACTTCGTGACCGCGCAACGCGAAGAAATCCAAGAAGCGGCGCCGGATCTCGGCGGTTTTCATGATCGTGTTCCTTGAGGGCTGAATCGAGAATCGGCTAGCGAGGAGGTTGGTCATCAGGCAGGCCGAGCGTCTCACGCAGCTCCGTTTCGCGCTCGGCCATACCGGCTCGTACCCGGTCGACGAAGTCGCGGGCCGAGTCGCTGATGCCGCTCGCAGATTCGGACACACGTTGGCCGATGGCCTCTGGGCGCGCCTTCTTCAGGTATTTCCGGATCTTGATCGAGACGAAGATCGCGACGCCCGCGCCGATGACGAACCAGAAAATACGTCGGAACATCACACGCTCCGCTTTGCCTTACGGCGTGAACCGTTGCCCTTGATCGCTTTCCGTACGCCATAGCTGAACGCGGCCGTCTTGACCAGCGGCCCACCGAGCGTGGCTGAGAACAAACTGGTCATCTGTGCGGCGTTCTCGCTGACCACCGTCGCATTCGCACTCACCTTGGCGACGTCCTCGGTCACCACGCTGAGCTTGACCAACTCATCATTGGTGGCGCGTACGGTGCCGCGCAGCTCGGTCAGAATGGGCACCGACTCATGCCCGATGTCACGCACCGCAAGCCGAACCTCCTCAAGCACCCGTCCGAGCTTGAGCAGCGGCACGGCCGTGAATGCCACCAAGGCAACAAACGCAATGGCAGCGATCAGACCGGCGATCTCCCCTACCGACATCGATTTCCTTCTTCATTGTGGACAGCGCTGAGCGGCCACGCAGCGCGACTATGTGACCTTACCCTGATCGGTCCCGCGGCGAGGCTGGGATTCCGGGCCACCGATCCCCTCAGCATGACCTCGTCGTAGTCGGCGCCGTCGAGATTCGCGAGATGATCATCAGAGTGATCGGTGATCCGGCCCCGCGACGACGATGTGAGGAAGGTGTCGACTCGACTGGCGGCCGCCGGATGGCCACTTGAGGGAACCTCGGACCAGGCCAGCAATCGAGGAGCAACCCCGTCCGCGAACGACAGGTACTGCCGGGGTGAATTCTCGATGAACGATGCTGCCGGCGGCACGTACGGGGTGGATTGCCAGGTCCGCGGCCTAGCACGATGTGCCTGTGACCGAAGCCCTATTCATCTTGTGCATCGTCGTCGTGACGGCGCTCGCATTCGACTTCACCAACGGCTTTCATGACACGGCCAACGCGATGGCGACCTCGGTTGCCACGGGAGCCCTGAAGCCCAAGGCGGCAGTGGCGTTATCCGCCATCTTGAATCTGGTCGGCGCCTTCTTGTCGATCGAAGTCGCTCTGACTGTGAGTAACAAGATCATCGCCATCCAGGGCCCTAACGGGGCGCCTGTGCCGGGCCTGATGGGCGTGCCGATGCTGGTGATCATTCTGTGCGGGCTGGTGGGTGGCATCTTGTGGAACCTGCTGACCTGGCTATTTGGTCTGCCGTCGTCCTCCTCGCATGCGCTGTTCGGTGGCCTGATCGGTGCCACGATTGCCGCACTCGGGTTGAGCGGTGTCAAGTGGGACGGGGTCATCACGTCAATCGTGTTGCCGGCGGTGTTCGCTCCGGTGGTCGCTGGATTAGTCGCCGGCCTGGGCACCTGGTTGGTGTTCAAGATCGTGACCAGCGTGCCGGAACAGCGGCGAGATGAGGGGTTCCGTTGGGGGCAGGTCGGATCCGCCTCCTTGGTGTCGCTGGCTCATGGCACCAACGATGCTCAGAAAACCATGGGCGTGATTACCCTTGCGCTGGTCGCGTACGGCAGTTGGACCAACCTGCATGCCATCCCGCTGTGGGTAAAGATCGCCTGCGCCATAGCTATCGCGGCCGGCACCTGGGTAGGTGGTTGGCGGGTCATCCGGACCCTCGGCAAAGGGCTGGTGGAGATCAAATCGCCGCAGGGGATGGCTGCCGAGACCTCCTCGGCGGTGATCATTCTTTCTTCGAGTCACCTCGGCATGGCCTTGTCCACTACGCAGGTCGCCAGTGGCTCCATCCTGGGATCCGGGGTCGGCCGTCGGGTCCCGGTCCGGTGGGGCGTCTTCGGCCGGATGGTCGTGGCCTGGATCCTCACTCTGCCGAGTGCCGGGATAGTCGGAGCGCTCTGCTGGTTCGTGGCCAATGGCATTGGCGGTGCCTTCGGCGTGATCGTGGTGTTCGGCATCTTGGTGCTTGGTGCCGCGTACATGTTCCTCCGGTCCCGTCGCTCGCCCATCACCCCGGACAACGTCAATGCCGAGTGGGAAGGCGGGCTGGCGCCGGTGCCCGAGCGCGAGCCAGCCAAGACTGCGAGCTAAGGAGAATTATGGAGATTTTGACCAAGGCCTTGGATGCGCTGTGGCAGGTGCTTCTGGTTGGCGTGCTGTTAGGGGTCGGATTACCTGCCCTCTTCGCGCTCGGCGTTCGCTCTCTCAACACCAGCCGCCAGCTGGTGAGCGTCGGATCCGCTGGCGAGGAGGTCACCAAACCTTCGCCAGCAGGTCTGGCAGGAGGGGTTGTCTGCTTCGGGCTCTGCATACTGGCGGTCCTGTTTGGCATCGTCGTCATCGTCTACGGAAAGCAGCTGTTCGGCGTCTAGCCTTGCAGCCAGCTGCTACGAACCGCCGCGATCTTTGATCCGGCGGCAATAGAAGGGATCTAGCGTTGTCACAGCTCTCATTGCCCCCGTTCCTCAGCACAGTCGTTGACTGGCTGCGGGCCGGCTACCCGCAAGGGGTGCCTGAGCAGGACTACATCCCCTTGCTCGCGCTGCTCGCCCGCCGGCTCACGTCCGAAGAAGTCGCTGCGGTCGCCGCAGAATTGCGACGCGAAGGTGTGCTGCCTGTCACGAACACCGATATCGGCGAACTCATCATGACCATTACCGATGAGCTGCCACGCGGAGAGGATGTGGCGCGGGTCCGCGCCCAGTTGGCATCAGGCGGCTGGCCCCTAGCTGATCCACACTCCGCGTCGGAGTTTCCGGACGGCCTGTAGCCCTCTTATCCGTCAGTCATCAGAGCGGCCCAAGAGCTCCTCGATGCGCGCCAGCCTGGCCACTAGAGGCGCCTCGGCGCCGTACTCGGTCGGAACGTAGTAGCGAGCGCCTGCCAGCTCATCCGGAAGATACTGCTGAGCGGCGACAGCATGCGGCTCGTCGTGTGCGTACGCGTACTCCTGGCCATGTCCGAGTCGCTGGGCACCGGGATAGTGGGCATCGCGGAGATGGCGAGGCACCAGGCCGATCCTGCCGGCGTTCACATCGGCGAGTGCGGCATCGACGGCCTTGATGACCGCGTTGGACTTTGGAGCCAGAGCTAGCGCGATGACTGCCTGGGCAAGATTGATCCGCCCCTCAGGCATGCCGATGAACTCGACCGCATGGGCTGCCGCGACAGCGGTGGGTAGCGCCGTGGGGTCGGCCAGGCCGATGTCCTCCGAGGCCAAGATCACCAGTCGCCGGGCAATGAAGCGCGGATCCTCTCCAGCCGCGATCATCCGAGCGAGATAGTGCAGCGCAGCCTGCACGTCGGAGCCTCGAATCGACTTGATGAAGGCGCTGATGACGTCATAGTGCTGATCACCGGCCCGGTCGTATCGGACTGCCGCCCGGTCCACCGCGCGCTCCACCATGTCGGTGGTGATCATGGTCTGATTCACAGCGGCCGCGCCTGCAGCCGACTCCTCAAGGAAGGTCAGAGCGCGACGAGCGTCAGCTCCGGCGAGCCGCACGATCATGGCTCGAGCGTCGCGGCTCGAGCCGGTATGCATCGGCCAGCCCGCGATCCTCGCTCAGCGCCCGATCTAGCAGGGTCGAGATGTCGTCATCGCTCAGCGGCTTGAGGGTGAGCAGCAAGGATCGCGACAGCAACGGTGAGATGACCGAAAAGCTGGGATTCTCCGTAGTCGCGGCGATCAGCGTGACCAGCCGGTTCTCCACCGCGGGCAGCAGCACGTCCTGCTGGGTCTTGGAGAAGCGATGCACCTCGTCGATGAATAGCACCGTCTGCCGCGCCGTACGGAGGTCCCGGCGTGCCTGGTCGAGCACCGCCCGAACGTCCTTCACCCCGGCGGTGACGGCAGAGAGCTCAACGAACCTCGAATCGCTTTGGCGACTGACCACTGCTGCGATCGTCGTCTTGCCGACGCCGGGCGGTCCCCAGAGGAAGACCGACATTGGTTCACCAGCAGCGAGCCGCCGAAGTGGAGAGCCCGGCGCCATCAGATGGTCCTGCCCGAGAATCTCGTCCAAGGTGCGCGGTCGCATTCGTACTGCGAGCGGCAGGCCGGCACGGTCAGCGTCGCCCAGGCTGCCACTCGGCGTTGCTATCGGACCGCCAACGGCGCCGCCAAAGAGATCCTCGCTCATCGCCTCAGATCCTACGGATACCGACCCACACCGGATCGCGCGCCGCCGTGCGGAGCGAGCTTGGCGAGCGAAGCAATCAAACAGGAGCATGATGCACACCATGAGTGAGAACGATGTCAAAGCCTTGTACGACCAGCTCATCGCTGCCTGGAACGATCACGATGGCGAGGCAATGGCTGAGCCGTTCGCTGAAGACGGCGTGATCATTGGCTTCGACGGGAGCATCAGTTCCGGCAGGGAGACGATCGGCGCCGAAATGTCGAACATCTTTGCCGATCACGAGACCGCGCGCTATGCCGTGAAGGTGCAATCCGTTCGGCCGCTAGGGCCGCAGGCGATGATCTTGAGGGCCATTGCCGGACTAGTTCCGCCTGGCCAGACGGCGATCAACTCCGAGACGAATTCTCACCAGACCGTGATCGCTGAAGAGCAGCAGGGGCGATGGAAGATCGTGCTGTTCCAAAACACTGCCGCTCAATTTCATGGCCGTCCCCAGCTGGTCGAGGACATGACTCGAGAGCTGCAAGCCGTCGCTGACGCATCAACATAGCCGGCCTGCATCCGCCCTCACCCGTCCCGAAACCGGTCGGATGCCACACCGAAATCGCCGATCTGCCTGTTGCTGGTGACCAGTTGCCGCTTACGGGCTAGCCCGTGACCGGGTGGTTGGACTGGAATAGGTTCTCGGGGTCGTAGCGCTGCTTGACCTCACGTAGGCGATCGAGGATTTCCGGCTGGAAGATTTGGGTGATGTCAAAGCTGTGCTCAACGAAGTTGAAGTAGCTGCCGGCGTCATAGGGCTCGAGCGCCGCCTTGTACGCGCCGAGCCAGGCGCGGGTCGGCGCCATTGCCTCCGGCACCGGGACGAAGCCGACCGCGAAAGTGATGAAAGAGCCCGGCAGAGAGGCGAGCGCTCCGGCGTCGTGCTGGTGCCCGGGAGAGCGCGCCGCCGCCGTGGCGCAATTCGACCGAGGCCAGTTGCGAGCCCGAGCCTGGCCCAATCGCCTCGACGAGCGAGTCGATTGCCGACGCCGGCAGTTCGTGAGTCAGCAGCGACTCGCTGGTGTAGGGCACCGGCGTAGGCGGGTCCATGTGCAGCTCGGCGATGCCAGCCGGCGGCTGAGCCTGGATCGTATCCATGCCGACGCTGCCCAGCTTGCGCAGCGGCGCCACCAGCTCCTCGCCGTCTGAGACGTCGCCACAGTAGATCACCTCGAGCACGGCGAATGACTTGCCGCGTACGGGCTCGGGCATCTCGGGAATCGGCGGGAAGTTCATCAGCCGACCAACCGACGTCATCTCCTCGGGCATTCCGCTGGTCCACTCGTTCCATCCCTGCAGAACCTCGCTCGCCTGTTCGGCGGGGAACAACAGGGCGCCCGCGAAGATCTCAGGCAACGGCAGCAGATCGAACTCGAGCGCAGTGACGACACCGAAGCTGCCGCCGCCTCCGCGCAGCGCCCAAAACAGATCAGGCTCATTGTCGGCATCGACGCGGATCTGCTCGCCACCGGCGATGACCAGCTCGATCGCCGTTACCCGGTTGCAGGCGAGCCCGTGTTTGCGATGGTAGAAGCTGACTCCTCCGCCGAGCGTGTAGCCCGCGATGCCGACATTTGGAGTCGAACCGTGCAGGGTCGCGAGGCCCAGTTCGGACGCCCTAGGCAAGAGGTCGCCCCAGAGCGCGCCAGCACCAACCCGCGCGGTGCCTGCATCAGCATCAATCTGTACGCCACCAAGCCCGTCCGTGCGTAACAGCACGGTGTTGGCGAGCGAGCCGAGCGGCTCCGCGTTGTGCCCGGTGCGCTGCGCGGCAACCCGTTTCCCGTCGGCGGCTGCAGATCGAACAACAGCACTGACGTCATCGGCGCTACGAGGCAGCGCAATGCCGGCCGGCTGCTGGTCGACCAGAATGTTGAAAGCCCCGCGCTCGACGTTCCAGTTAGCATCCTGAGCGGTCAGAAGTGTTGCGGTCATGTCTGCTCCCTAGGCGAGCGAAGAATGATGTGGCCGGATTATATTTCGTCTCGGCCTAATCTGACCTTCACAAAAATGCTTCCGCAGGCGCAGTCGAGATCAGATATCCGGTTCGACGTCGATGCCAGCCTCTTTACGCTGCTCGGGCGTAATCGGCGCCGGAGCGTCGGTCAGCGGATCGACTCCGCCGCCTGACTTCGGAAAAGCGATCACCTCCCGGATGGAGTCAGTTCCTGACAAGAGGGCGCAGATCCGGTCCCAGCCGAAGGCGATCCCGCCGTGTGGCGGCGGGCCGTAATTGAAGGCGTCAAGGAGGAAGCCGAACTTCTCTTGCGCCTCCTCCTTTGGCAACCCCATGACGGCAAACACCCGCTCCTGAATGTCCCGCCGGTGGATACGAATCGAGCCACCGCAGATCTCGTTGCCGTTGCAGACGAAGTCATAGGCGTACGCGAGTGCAGCGCCGGGATCGATGTCGAACGTCTCCAGGTCCTGTGGAGCGGTGAAGGCATGGTGTAACGCAGTCCAGGCGCCTGCTCCGACGGTGACATCACCAGTTGCCACGGCTACGCTCGCCGACTCGAACAGCGGCGGATCGACCACCCAGCAAAACGCCCAGGCATGCTCGTCGATGAGCCCAAGGCGCCGACCGATTTCCAGCCGAGTGGCGCCAAGCAGCGACTGCGCCAAGCCACGCGGGCCGGCCGCGAAGAAGATGCAGTCTCCCGGCGCAGCACCAGCCGCAGCGACCAGCCCATTCCGCTCCGACTCCGAGAGGTTTTTGGCCACCGGTCCGCCAAGCTCACCGTCCTCGCCCACCAACACGTACGCCAGGCCGCGGTGCCCGCGTTGTCGTGCGAACTCCTGCCACGCGTCCAGCTGCCGACGCGGCTGGCTGGCGCCACCAGGCATCACGACGGCACCGACATACTCGGCCTGAAACACCCGGAAAGGCGTTGCAGCGAAGTAGCTCGTCAGCTCGACGATCTCGTGGCCGAACCGCAGGTCGGGCTTGTCGCTACCGAAGCGGTTCATCGCGTCCGCGTACGTCAGGCGCTGCACCGGAGTCGCGACCTCGACGCCGATCAGCCGCCAAATAGCCGTGATCAGTGCCTCGGTGAGCTCGATGATGTCGTCTTGGTCGACGAAGCTCATCTCGATGTCGAGCTGGGTGAATTCGGGCTGCCGATCGGCCCTGAAGTCCTCGTCGCGATAACAGCGAGCGATTTGGTAGTAGCGCTCCATCCCAGCCACCATCAACAGCTGCTTGAACAGTTGCGGGCTCTGCGGCAGCGCGTACCAAGACCCAGGCTTGAGTCGCGCGGGTACCAGGAAGTCACGCGCTCCCTCCGGTGTGGAACGCGTCAAGGTCGGCGTCTCGATCTCGACGAAGCCACGCTCGGCGAGCAGCGTACGGGCCACCCGATTGACCTCGCTGCGTAACCGGATCGCTGCAGCGGGGCCCGGCCGCCGCAAATCGAGGTAGCGATATTTGAGCCTGGTCTCCTCACCCACACTGACGCGCTCGTCGATCTGGAAGGGCGTTGGCGCGGACGGACTCAGCACCTCTAGTTCCGCGGCGACAACTTCGACCTCGCCGGTGGGAAGGTCGGGATTGGCATTGCCAACAGGCCGCGGCTCGACCACACCGGTGACCTGGATGCAGTACTCGTTGCGTAGATCATGAGCGCCAGATGCGGCCAGGGTCTCGTCCCGAACCACCACCTGAACGACTCCGGATGCATCCCGAAGATCAAGAAACGCGACTCCACCATGATCCCGTCGACGCGCCACCCACCCGGCTAGGGTCACGGGGGTTCCAGCATGGCCGGCACGAAGGGTGCCGGCGGCGTGGGTACGCATCACAGGGCTGCTCTCCTTATCCCTTGCGGCGGCAACACGTATGCCTTCCGGAGCAACACCCGATCCTACGGGGCCAGCTGCGCTCCTTCGTCACGCTTTTCTTGTCTTCCGCCTCAACCCCATCGAGACTTACCAGATGACGAGGCTTACGCTGCGCCTGGTCGTCTTGTTGGCAGCCGTGTTGCTGGGCACCTGCGCGGCGATCGTTGACACGACGAAAGCCTTCGCCTGCAGCTGTGCTGGAATTTCCACCAATCGCGCACTGCGGGAAGCCGATGCCGTCTTTCGAGGCACAGTCGTCAGCAAGGAAGTCGTCGGACGTGGCGACACCGCTCGCACCGACATTCGCTTCGCGGTCGATCGGGTGTACAAGGGCGCGGTTTACAGTGAACAAGTTGTGGCGTCCAGACATGACGAGGACGCCTGTGGTCTGGATCCAGACGTCGGCAGCACCTGGGTGATCTTCGCAACCGAGGGAATCGAGGGCGAAGGCGACCGGGCTGTCGACCGACTCATCACCACGTTGTGCAGTGGCAACCTGCCAACCGGCATCGCGCCTGTAGTGCTTGGGAATCCCAGGCCACCGCTCAATGGAGCATCCGATCGGGACGAGAGATCCACCAATACCGACCGGATCGTGACTCGCGGCCTCGCGTACGCAGGCATTGGCGCGTTCTGCGTCGGCGCCCTCGCCGTCGTCGGCCTTGGCGTGCTCTGGCGGCCCGGCCGCTCCCGTTGACGATCAGGCAGCCGCGCAGATTTCAGGGCCGAAAAGCCGAACCGGCCCCCTCCAGCGCACCCTCCGTAACGGGCAGATGCTCCCCGACGCACCGCCTTGACCAATGTGGCGTGATCGGCTTCAGTCTGGTCTGCGTACGCTCTGGCGAACTGTGCCAACGCCTTGTCCAACTTGTCCCCACCTCCGGCGTACCCCGCGATCATGGACGCCCCGCTGGTGCGGGCGTGCCCTTTGGCCAGCAGGTGACCGACGATTCCTGCGTAGTCGGTCAGTGCGGCTGCGTCGATCGCGTCGAGGGGAATGGTGCCCTTCATATTCCGGAACTGCCGCACGTAGTACTGCAGCTCGCCGATCGTTGTCCAGCCCAGCAACGGGTCGCTGACGGTCTGCAGCGCCTGCTGGTATTCCACGACCCGCTGCCCCTGATGCGCGTGCCACGCAGAGTCGCCGTGCACGTACCGCGCCAAAACCGAGCGACGCGCCTGCTTGAGTTGCAAGAAGATCACGTCGTCTGGCGTGCTTCCCTCGAGCAGCGCCACGTAGGCGCGCAAGCCGACGCTGCCAACGCCGACGACCTTGTGGGCAACGTCCACGAGGGTGTAGCCACCAACCACTCGCCGCCAGTGTGGCGCCAGGGTGTCCAAGTAGTCGTCCAGCGATCCTGCGACCGCTTCGTAGTCCTGTTCATTCAGCCGCGTGATCAATGGCGGATCCTCGATGATGTGCCGTTGATCACCTCGCTCGACGGTGAAGCGGGGAAGCGCCCGATCGCTGGTACGGGAGCGGGCACGCTTCGCTGATCGCTCGATTTCGTCGCGTAGTGACTTCTCGGTAGCCGTCTCATGCAGCCGGCTGACGTCCAGACGGTTGTAACTACGCATCAGCAACGGCTGGTCGGCCAGGAACCGGAGCTCAGCGCGGTACGCCGCGACGCATGCCAGGACCGACGCCCGACATTGATCCTCAGACGCCCCGTTTTCTCGCCCCGCCACCCAGATGCTCGCGACCAACCTGCGCAAGTCCCACTCCCAGCTGCCGGGATGGGCTTCGTCGAAATCATTCAGGTCGATGCACCAATTCGCCCTCGGGCGAGGCATAGAAGCCGAAATTACCGAGGTGCGAGTCTCCGCAGACAACCGGATTGATCCCCGTCGCCGGAAGTCCGCGCGACATCCTCCGCCATCACGATCGCGGTGCCGCGCAGGAACCCGTACGGCGAGCTGATCATCCGCGCAACGCGCACCGGAATCAGCCAGTCGAGCCGGCCTTCATGGGACTGATTGATCAAATCCACCGGGTCAGGACGGTCATCCGCAGGCCGCCAGATACCCAGGCTCTTGCGTGGCACCTCGCGTCGCAGGGCCCGACCGATCGCGTATCGCTCCGCTCGGGAGCTGGGACGCCTCCGGACCGAGGTATAGACATTGCTGTCCGCCGAGGCCAAAACGGTATGGCCGGGCGAGCGCACGGTCACGATCTCCTCCTCGCCTCAACGTCAACCTCACATTATCGGGCTCGGCCCTCTCTGCGAGCGTCGAGCGCGAGCAGAGACGAGGTCTCCTGCGACGACGGCACAGCTACCCGGGCGCCGCGCGAGCATATGGTCAGCTGGTGATCGTCAGCTCTAGCTCCTTACCCAGGAACGTTGCCAGGTCGGCGGCCGCGGCCTCCAAAATGTCGCGAGATTTTGGCAGCACACCGGCGCTCACAGTGATCTCCATGATCATTTTGCGACCACGCAGGGTACGCCGCCAGAGACCGACGTTGGTCTCGGAGATGATCACGCAACCGACGAACAGGTCCTCACCTGGTTGATGTGGATGTCCGGTCGACTGCGGAAAGTTGATCACCGGGTAACTCAACGTCAACTCGTCGTAGAGCGGCATCAGTAGTGCGCCCGGCACCGGGCCCGGCGGAGGTGCGGCGGGGTCGAACCACAGCTCCTCCCCCTCGACTGAAATGCAGCCCAGCTGGTCCTTGATGACATCGAGAGCGTCTCTGCACTGGCCGACGGTCAGCGAGGACCAGCGCGCCAAGTCTTGGATACTGGCCGGGCCGTGACCGAGGAAAAACCTGGCCGCGAGCTCGGGGATGTCGCCCTTTCTTGCGCTGCTCGCGCATCGCGCTTGGAATCCGCCGCCGTCCTCGTCGCTCGCAGACGAAAGAACGCCTCCGCTTGCTCCTCCTCCGTGCGGCGGCGCGCGATTTGCCGACGCTCGCAGCGCGTCCTCCGAGCGCGGCACTCGCTCGTCGAGTAACGCATAGGTCTGTTGAGCGCCACGTATCGGACCGCTGCAGATCACCCCCGCGAGCTCGGCGTTCATCACGATGTACGCCAAACCAATGCCCTGACTGGCTAACCCTCGATCGGCCAGCGCTCTCCCCAGCTCGACCCGGGTCCGATACCGGCCACCCTCCAGCTCCTCGATGATGATCGCGAGACCCCGTTCGAGGGTGGCCGGGTCCAGGCCGTGCTGACGATAAATCGTCTGGTTGAGCTTCTGCACTCGCGGCGCGGTGACCTGCAGGATCCAGCGGATATCCTCCGCGGCCACGAAATGCCAGGTTGGACGCAGGATGTGCGTCCGGAGGAAGGAGCCGCTGTCGAACTCAGCCTGGACATCGGCCACTGTGAGACCAGAGGTCCGCATGCCAAGGGACCACAGCGCATGGCCGTACTCCTGCGACTGGACGCACCCAAGGACGCGAACAACCTCTGCCGCTGTCGACGGCGCGTCGCCGGTCAACCGTTGGGTCGCCAGGCGGCGGCGAAGCACTTCCCGCCAGACCTGGGCTGGGCGTGTCGAAGCCCAGCGCGGACGCCCGTCGACGAGCTCGAGGGGCGTGAAACGTCCGGTCTCAGTCACGATGTCGGGACCCTAGCCGACGCCTGCGACAGAGTCGCGATCGGCGTTCCATCAGCCCAAATTCCGACTCACGGCGCGTCTTTGCCGTTTCAGGCACGCGTGGACTTTTTCTCGCCTAAACTCCCCAGGGCAGGTTCCACCCAGACGCGAGGATGCCCCCCTGTATGCCTCAAATCCTGATTCGGTCACATAAGAACCCGTTTACTGTTGCCGACGCCGACACGACGTATCGGCAGAATCTCATCGGCAATAACACCGGCAACCTGGTCTTCAGCCAGGCTGTGTATCGGCTGCTGTCCACTGCCAGCAACGATCTGGAGACCTCAGGGCTCGCAAAGAGCCATCCGAGAGTCATCAACTCGCGCTTCGACCATGTCGTGATCCCGCTGGCCAACGCGTTTCGGCCCACCTACATCGAGACGCTCGATGCGCTGAGCACCCTCATTGAGCAGCTGACCGTCCCGGTGACCGTGCTAGGAGTCGGAGAACAGGCGTCGCTGAACGGGGTCTACAAGGGCGCCGACAGTGTCAAGCCCGCGACCACTCGATTCGTCCGCGCTGTGTTGGAGCACTCGCCCTCCATCGGCGTTCGCGGTGAGCGCACTCGCGACTATCTGAACTCCCTTGGCTTCGGCGACGAGCACGTCAAGGTCATCGGCTGCCCGTCGATGTTCATGTACGGGCCTGACCTCAACGTCGAGAAGAAGGTGGAGTCGCTTAGTTTCGACTCCGCGATCGCCCTGAACGTGTCGCCGTATGTACCCGAGATGGGTCCACTCTCCATGTACGCCGCAGAGCACTTTCCGAACCTGGTGTACATGGCTCAGAACATCCAAACTCTCGAGCTGATGCTGTACGGCAGCTACCCCAAGGGCAAGCGGATGACTGCCGTTGCCGCCAAGGGAGCGCCGATCACCCTCGACCATCCGCTGATTCGCTCCGACCGCGTGCGGTTCTTCCTGGATCCGAAGACCTGGTTCGATCACCTGGCTCAGTACGACTTCTCATTCGGCACCCGGATTCACGGCAACATCGCCGCGCTGCTCGCCGGTACACCGGCACTGTTGCTTGCCCATGACTCGCGCACGCTCGAGCTCGCCGAGTACCACGAGATCCCGCATCGCACGATCAGCAGCATCGAGGACGACGCCGACGCCATCGCGCTGTATGCCGAATGCGACTGGAACAGGCTGAACAAGGCCCATCCGGATCGCTGGGACACCTTTGCGACGTTCCTGAACGACCACAACCTGACTCACGTCTACAACGACGGTGAGGACGCCAGTGCCTTCGACGAACGGCTCGCGGCGACGGAGTTTCCGGCTCCAGTACGCACTCTGATGGGCTTCTCACCGGAGGAGCTGTACGAGATGCGGCGCACCGTGACCGATCTCGGCAGAGAGCTGCACGTCGCGTACAACGACCTCAACGGCGCGAACAAGCCAGATCGCGCAAGTTCCATCACCGAGCATGGAACCGGATTGATCGGGCCGTCCGCAGCCTCAGCATGATGGCGTGAGGCTCAGCACTTTCGGCTTCAGATCTTCAGCGCTCGGCATCCAAGTAGATGGGTCGGCCGATACCTGCTCGCCGCTCCGGATGTCTTTGACTTCCCCGCCAACGGTGCCGCCGAACCACACGAAGGGGATGCTGCGGCGGTCGGCGTAGCGAATCTGACGGCCGAACTTCTCCGCACGCGGCGCGACTTCGGTCGGGATCCCCCGGCTCCGCAGCTGCTCGGCGACTTCGATTGCCGTGGCGCGCGTTTCCTCGCTGTCGACGGCGACGAGCACCGCGGTGGGCACTGGCCGTGACGCTCGCAGCATCCCCTTGGCCAGCAGCGGAGCCAGTAGCCGGGTCACACCGATCGACAGCCCGACACCGGGATAGCTGGTCCGGCCATCACTGGCGAGCGAGTCGTAACGGCCGCCCGAGGAGATCGACCCCCATGACTCGAACCCGACGAGCTCGGTCTCATAGACGGTGCCGGTGTAGTAATCCAGACCCCGGGCGATCTTGAGGTCGGCGATCAACCGACCAGGGACGTAGCGGCCTGCTGTGGTCACCACCTCGGCCAGCAGTTCGAGCCCCTCGGTGAGCTGGTCGTGATCGACCCCGAGCCGGCGCACCTGATCCACGAAGGACGCGTCCGCAGAGCGGATCTGGGCCAGCTGCACGCAACGTCGCGCCTGCGCCTCGGTGATCTTGACCTCGTTGATCAACTGCTCGACCACCCGATCGGGGCCTATCTTGTCGATCTTGTCGACCTGCCTGAGGACTGCGCCGGGATCGGCAATTCCCAAGCCCAGATAGAAGCCCTGAGCCAATTTGCGATTGTTGACCCGCATCAGCACCGGTGGTAGGCCAAGATCAATGTGCAGGCGCTCGAGCGCCGCCAAGGTGACCAGCGGCAGCTCGACGTCATGATGCGGGGCCAGCCGCTCGACGTCCACGATGTCGATGTCGGCTTGGGTGAACTCGCGGTAGCGCCCCTCCTGCGGCCGCTCACCTCGCCACACCTTCTGGATCTGATAACGCCGGAAGGGGAAGGCCAGCTGGTGAGCGTTCTCCAGCACGTAACGGGCGAATGGCACCGTGAGGTCGAAGTGCAGACCAAGATCAGCTGGGCCGTTCTCACCATGCAGCCGTTGCACGGTGTAGACCTCTTTGTCGATCTCGCCCTGTTTGGCCAAGCGATCCAACGGCTCGACCGCGCGCGTCTCGATCGAGGCGAATCCGTGCAGCTCAAAGGTCTCGCGCAGCCGGTCGAGCACGAACTGTTCGATGATCCGGGCTTCCGGGGCGTACTCCGGAAAACCGGACAGCGGCTTCGGGCGACTCACGCTACTCCTTGTTGTCAGCCGGCCGCAGAGCGACCGGAGGGCTGTCAGGCCGACCGCGGAGCGGCCGGAGGGGGCAGTTCCGCCAGATCCTGCAAATACGGGTTGCCCGCGCGCTCCCGGGCCATCGTCGTCTGCGGGCCGTGTCCGGGGAGTACCCCGACCGTGTCCGGCAACGGCAGCACCTTCGTACGCAGGCTCTTCAGCATGTCCGCCAGGTTTCCGCCTGGCAAGTCAGTTCTACCGATCGAGCCGGCGAATAGGACGTCGCCACTGAAGAGCACCGAGTCGATAGCGGGGCTGGCATCGTACGGGAGCCTGGAACATGGTCGAGCCGGGTGTGTGACCAGGCGCATGGAGCACCCGGAAGCTCAGGCCCGCGACGGCAACTTCTGCCCCGTCGCTGAGTTCGTGGACCTGGTCCGGCTCGGTGAAGTTCGCCGGGCGCCCCGTGAGGCGCTCGAGCAGCTGCCGAGTCTCCAACCCCATGGCCCGCAGCGGGTCGGTCAGCAGCACCCGATCTTCAGGATGCACCCAGCAGGCCGAGGCGTACGAGCGGCACAACGGCGTTACGGAGAACATGTGATCGAGGTGACCATGGGTGAGCATCACCGCTACCGGCTTGAGCCGGTGCTCCATGATCAACTCTGCGACACCGGCAATCGCGTCCATACCGGGATCGATGATCACGCACTCCTCGCCAAGCCCCTGGGCAACGAGGTAACAGTTGGTTTGCCACGGCCCGGCGGGAAAAGAGGCTATGAGCACACGTTCGAGACTATCGGCACAATCGGGCAGGATTGAGCTATGACCGAACGCGCTGGGCCTGAACAGACGGGCCCGGCCGCCTTTGGGCGAGTCGATTCCGATGGCACGGTGTATGTCCGTACGTCGGCCGGGGAACGAGTAGTCGGCCAGGTGCCCGGAGTCCCAGCTGATGAGGCGCTGGGCTTCTTTACCCGCCGATTCGAAGCGCTGGAGCTCGAGGTCTCGCTGTTGGAGCGACGTATTGCCACCGGCGCTGTTTCTCCTGACGATGCCGTCGGCTCGATCAACAAGCTGCGCCCTACGATCGCCGAGGCCCGAGCCGTCGGTGATCTGGATGGACTGCAGGATCGCTTGGAGGCGCTGTCTCCGCTGATCGCTGATCAGCGGGCCGCCCGACGCGCAGAACGGGCCCGGCAGCAGGAGGAGACCCGGGCCGCGAAGGAAAAGTTCGTCCTCGAGGCCGAGCGTCTCGCCGCCGGGAACGATTGGCGGGGCGGGGTAAACCGCTTCCGTGCCCTCTTGGATGAATGGAAAGCGCTACCACGACTTGATCGGGCGACCGACGACCAGCTGTGGCACCGATTCTCCAGCGCACGCACGACCTATACCCGACGCCGCAAGGCACAGTTCGCCCAGCAGAACGAGCAGCGCGAGGCCGCGCGGTTGATCAAAGAGAAGCTTGTCACCGAGGCCGAGGGGCTGGCGAGCTCCACCGACTGGGGCCCGACAACCGGTGCCTACCGTGATCTCATGGCCCGCTGGAAGGCGGCCGGGCCAGCCCCGCGCGATGTTGATGAGCTGCTGTGGAAGAGGTTCCGTGGAGCACAAGATCGCTTCTTCATGGCCAAGCAGGCGGCGCTGTCGGAGCAGGATTCCGAACTCCGGGTGAACGCGCAAGCCAAAGAAAGGCTGCTGGCCGAGGCTGAGGCGCTGCTCCCGGTGCGTGACCCTGGTATTGCCCGCGCGTCCTATCGAGACATCCTCGACCGGTGGTCGGCTATCGGAAAAGTGCCCCGAGACGCTGTCCGGCCGCTCGAGTCTCGACTACGCGCAGTTGATAACGCCATCAAGGCTGCCGAGGACGAGCGCTGGAAACGCAGCAATCCGGAGGCGAGGGCGCGGGCTGAGGACACCGCCGCGAAGCTGGAGGCTCAGATTGCCGCGCTTGAGGTGCGTGCCGCGCAGGCGGAAGCCCGGGGTGATCATCGCGCCGCACGTGAGGCTGCTGCGTCAGCCGCCACCTATCGCGAATGGCTCGCGCAGGCTCAGCGCACGGCCAGCGACTTAGGCGGCAGTGCTTGATTGCTTCGCTCGCCAAGCTCGCTCTGTCCGAATGGCTCGCTCCGCTCGCTGCGATGTTCGCCGGGGAGCCGCCGTCTTCGTCGAATCCGACGAAACGACCCGTGTCGAAGAATCAGCTGCTGTTCTCGACGCGTTTCGTCGGCTTCTCCTGCAGATCGGCGGCGCGAACATCTGCGGGCGCGGATCGCGCCTAGCAGCGCGATCCGGGTTTGATTGCTCTGCTGCTATTGCTGGATGCGGTAGGCCTCGTAGACCGCCGGAACACCGCGTACGGCACGGAGCACGTGGTCCAGATGGGTTGGATCCGCGGTCTCGAAAGTGAACTTGGCGCGGCAGATGCGGTCCTTGCTGGTGGTGAGGCCCGCGGACAAGATGTTGACGTGCTGATCCGATAACGCACGGGTGATGTCCGACAGCAGCCGATTCCGGTCGAGGGCCTCGATCTGAATCGCTACCAGGAAGGAGCTCTTGGCGTTCGGCGCCCACTCCACTGGGATAAGACGTTCCGGCTCGGCCTGCAGACTGGCCGCATTGCTGCAGTCGAGTCGGTGCACCGAAATGCCTGAGCCGCGGGTCACGAAGCCGAGAATGTCATCGCCCGGCACCGGCGTACAGCACTTCGCCAACTTGACCAGCAAGTCACTCGCGCCGATGACACGGATGCCGCAGTCGATCGCTCCGCTGCTGCGCCGCCGGCGACCGGTGACGACCCGATCCTCACTGATCTCCTCGGCGACCGTTTCGTCGCCACCCTCGACGGCGATCAGTCGATTCACCACCGATTGGGCGCCGACGGTTCCTTCGCCGACCGCGGCGTAGAGCGCGGAGACATCGGCCAGCTTGAAGAAGCCGGCCACGGCGGTGAGGTGCTCGAGCGTGAGGAGCCGCTGCAGCGGCAGGCCGCCCTTGCGCAGCTGTCGCGCCAGCAACTCCTTCCCGGTCTCGATCGACTCTTCGCGACGCTCCCTGGTGAAGTGGTGCCGGATCTTGTTACGCGCTCGCGGGCTGCGAACGAAATTCATCCAGTCCCGACTGGGTCCCGCGTTCTCGGACTTGGAGGTGAAGATCTCCACCACGTCGCCGTTCGCGAGAACTGATTCGAGTGGCACCAGTCGACCGTTCACCCGTGCACCGATGGTCTTGTTACCCACCTCGGTATGGATGGCGTACGCGAAGTCGATCGGTGTAGAACCCTGGGGCAGGGAGATGACGTCCCCTCGAGGCGTAAACGCGTAGACCTCGTTGGTGTTGATCTCGAACCGCAGCGAGTCCAAGAACTCCCCAGGATCGGCTGTCTCCCGCTGCCAATCCAGCAGCTGCCTGACCCAGATCAGCTCGCCCGCATCGTCCGCGCCCTTGACCGGGAGGCCCGTACCCGCCCCTTGCCTTCCTTGTACTTCCAGTGAGCTGCGACACCGTACTCCGCACGTCGGTGCATGTCATCGGTTCTGATCTGCAGCTCGACCGGCTTTCCTTCCGGACCCAGAACTGTGGTGTGCAACGACTGATACATGTTGAACTTCGGCATGGCGATGTAGTCCTTGAACCGGCCCGGTAGGGGGTTCCAGCGGACATGTAGCACGCCAAGTGCCGCATAGCAGTCGCGGCTGTTCTCGACCAGGATCCGCAGACCGACCAGATCGTAGATCTCTTGGAAGTCTCGGCCGCGAACCACCATCTTCTGATAGATGGAGTAGTAATGCTTCGGACGTCCGGTGACGGTTGCTTTGATCTTGGCAGCACGCAGGTCGCCCTGTACCTGGTCGATGACGCGCGAGAGGTATTTCTCCCGGCTCGGGGCGGCCTCGGCGACCAGCCGGACGACCTCGTCGTAAACCTTGGGGAACAACGTGCCGAAGGAGAGGTCCTCGAGCTCCCACTTGATCGTGTTCATGCCGAGCCGATGAGCGAGCGGGGCAAAGATCTCCAGGGTCTCCGAGGCAATACGAGATTGCTTGTCCGGCCGGAGATAGTGCAACGTCCGCATGTTGTGCAGTCGATCGGCAAGCTTGATCACCAGCACCCGGATGTCCCGGCTCATCGCCACGACCATCTTGCGGATCGTTTCGGACTTGGCGGACTCCCCGTACTTGACCTTGTCCAGCTTGGTGCAGCCGTCGACGAGCAGCGCAATCTCTTCGCCGAACTCGTGAGTCAGTTGGGTGAGCGTGTAGTTCGTGTCTTCGACCGTGTCGTGCAGTAGGGCACGCGCAGAGCGTTGCCTCGGTCATGCCGAGCTCGGCGAGGATAGTTGTCACCGCGAGCGGATGGGTGATGAAGGCATCCCCGCTCTTCCGCGTCTGGCCAGCGTGCAGTCGCTCGGCGGTGCGGTATGCCCGCTCGATCAGCCCCAGGTCAGCCTTCGCGTGATTGGCGCGGATGATGCGAAAGAGCGGATCGAGTGCGGGTGTTTGAGGCCGGCTTGAGCCAAAACGCGCGATGCGCTGCCGCATCTTGACTCGCTGCTGCTCGGCGCCCGCACCGATACGGTTTGGCAGGCTTGGGTTCGGCTCGCTGGCAACATCGTCGGTCTCGGACTCGGGAATGATCAGGGCTCGGCGCGGCTCATGGGCGACGTGGCCTCGCGGCCGAGCCTCCTGGGCAGACGACCATATCGCTGCCCCGTGATCACTCACAGCGGTTCCTCCTCAGCAGAATGCCCATTCTAGACAACGAGTTGCTTCCGCCGACAGAACTCTCGGCTTAGATGAGCCAACACCGCTATTTTTTTCGGTACCGCGCAGTTACTGCCGTAGGGAGTGCCGCGGAGCCCAATTAACTCTCACTCTGAGACTCTAGTGTCCTGGAAGAGACACTAGCTCGGCTGTGCCGCTCGATTCCGCCGACCTGCATTGAGGGCTTGCTGTTCAATCTCCTCGGCCGCCTGACGCACCACGACGACCTGGTCACCGGCTTCGAGCCTTGCAACCGTAGGGTCGTAGAACCGCCGCAGCGTCTTGTTGCGTACCACGGCTATGACGCGTTCTCCGTTGACTTCGCTCGGCGAGCGACCGATCTCATCCTTGGTGACCTGCCGCTCCCCTACTTCGAGACCTTCATTGCTGGACAGCAGGTCGTCGATGATCGCGCCAAGATTGGGACTGACCGCCGACAAGCCGAGGAGCCTGCCGACCGCTTCGGATGAGGTGACAACGGCATTCGCGCCAGATTGCCGCAGCAGCGAGGCGTTATCGTCCTCGCGCACCGCCACCACGACATTCGCGCTTGGGTTCAGCTGACGCACCGTGAGCATGACGAGGATGGCAGAATCGTCGCGGTCAACGGTGATGAGCACCTCACGCGCCTTCATGATCTCGGCCCGGCGCAGAATGTCACGCCGAGTCGCGTCACCTTCGATGGCGGCATACCCACGCAGGTTCGCATCAGTGATGGCGGATGGTCGGCTGTCGATGACAACGACCTGGTTGGGATTGGTGCCGTTGTTCTTGAGCGTCTCAACTGCACTTCTGCCCTTGGTGCCAAAACCCACGACGACGATGTGATTGCGCATCCGTTTCCTCCAACGTGCGTCTTTGAACATACGACGGCCGTGGTGCGCGAGTACCTCAAGGGTCGTTCCGACCAACAACACCAGGAACGCCACTCGCAACGGCGTGACCACAATCGCACTCAAGACTCTGGCATGCGGCGCAACGGGGGTGATGTCCCCGTAGCCCGTTGTCGTGATGGTCACCGTCGCGTAGTAGATCGCGTCGATCAGACCGACGCTACCGTCGTAAGTGTCGCGGTATGAGGCCCGATCGAACCACACCAGCAACACGACGATCGACAACAGCAGCAGCGCCAGCAGGCCGCGACGGAGCAGCTCCTGGGCTGGCGATGAGCTACGAGCCGGCAGGCTGACCAGCGCCTCGTCTCTTGCGGACCTACTCGACCCGTCCCGGCGGCGGGCCGGCTCGGTGAGGCTCATGTGCCTACTTCTTCCGCTGGCTGCGCGGTTTGTTCTGTGGCTGGGGGCGCTTCGCTGCCCCATCGCGGTGTGATCGCGTCTCAGGCTTGAAGGTCACCTCGACCGGGCTCACCCGTTTCGATCCGTTCCCTACCGCCGCGTTGGCATCTTCGAGTTCGGCGTTGCTCGGCTCGGCGTCCTGATCTGGATCGGTGTGAGCGATCTCGGACGCGGCCTGAGACGTCGACCTGACGGCAGGTGCGGGATCTCTGGTCGCTGCAGCCGTCGCGGCGACCCGTTCCTTCTGGCTCTCCTTGGCCCGACGCGCCTGTACCCGCGCCGCCAGCTTCTTCATGTCGGGTTCCCGCTCTTTCATCTGAGCGAGCAGTGGCGTTGCGATGAAGATCGACGAGTACGCCCCGGAGACCATGCCGACGAACAGCGCGAGGGCAAGGTCCTTCAGCGGACCTTCACCCAAGATGAATGCGCCCGTGAAGAGCAGCGCCGCCACCGGTAAGACACCGATCACTGTGGTGTTGATGGAGCGGACCAGCACCTGATTGACAGCGAGATTGGCAGCCTCGGAATAGGTGCGCGCGGTACTGGCGCGGATATCGCGAACGTTCTCGCGAACTTTGTCGAACACCACGACGGTGTCGTAGAGGGAATAGCCGAGGATGGTCAGCACACCGATCAAGGTCGCCGGCGTCACGGTGAAGCCGACGAGAGCGTAGATACCGATCGTCAAGATCAAATCGTGGACCAGCGCCAACAGGGCAGCCGCCGACATCTTGGCGTCCCGGAAGTAGATTCCGATGACCAGTGCGACCAGTGCCATGAAGACTGCGAGCGCGATAAGCGCGCGCTCGGTGATCTGGCCACCCCACGATGCACCAATCAGGTTGTACGCGACCTGATCGGGTGGGATGCCGACCTCGTTGGCGATTGCGGTCCGGACCTTGGGCACTTCTTCGGTCGGGTCGAGCGTGCGGGTCTGCACTCGGACTTGGTTATTGCCGATCGTATTGACGGTCGACTCGTCAAGATCGGGAACGCCTGAGTTGCGGAGTGCGTCGCGCATCGAGTCGACGGTTTGCGCCGTGACCACCGTCGTCGCCTTGAAGTCTGCGCCACCTTTGAACTCGATGCCGAAGTCCAATCCCCGAATCCCCAAGGAGAGGATCGAGACCGCGATCATGATCGCCGACACGAGGTACCAGCGACGACGATGCCCGATAAAGTCGTAGGAGACCTCGCCGGCATAGAGACGATGCCCGATTTCGCCGAGCTTCGACATTTAGGCCCCCTCTCCGGTGGCCGCTGCCGGACGCGCGACGCCCGATCGGCGCGTACGCGAGCCCGGCAATGCCGGAACGCCGAGGTGTCGCGGATCCAGCCCGGATAGTGGGTGGCCACCGCCGAAGAACTTGGTCCTGGCCAGCAACGTCATCAGCGGTTTGGTGAAGAGGAAGACCACCAGCACGTCGATCAGCGTGGTGAGGCCCAGGGTGAAGGCGAACCCTCGTACGGCCCCGATCGCGAGCACGAACAGCACCAGCGCCGAGAGCATGGAGACGGTGTCCGCGATCAAGATCGTTTGCCGGGCCCGGCGCCAACCTGTCTCTACTGCGGTGCGCAGGCTGCGACCTTCACGCACCTCATCGCGAATGCGTTCGAAGAAGATCACGAAGCTGTCTGCGGTGATACCGATAGCCACGATGGCGCCGGCGATGCCTGGCAGGTTGAGGGCGAACCCAACGGAGCTGCCGAGCAGCACCATACAGGCGTAGGTGATGATCGCGCCGATGGCGAGCGAGGCAACCACGACGATGCCAAGACCGCGGTAATACAGAAAGCAGTAGCCCACCACCAGCGCGAGGCCGATGAGTCCCGCGATGATGCCGGCTCGCAGCTGCTCGCCGCCGAGTGTGGCAGAGACGTTGTTGACTTCGGACACGTCGAAGGCGAGGGGCAATGCGCCGTACTTCAAGACGTTGGCTAACTCGGTCGCGGTCTTCTGGGTGAAGTTTCCAGAGATCTCGGCCCTGCCGCCGGGGATGGCCTCGTTGACCGATGGTGCGGAGATCGAGACTCCGTCCAACACGATGGCGAAGCGGTTCTGTGGCTCGCTCTGCTGCGAAATCTGCCGCGTTGCCTTCTCGAAGGCAGCCGACCCTGACGGATTGAACTCCAGGTTCACGACCCAGTTGACATTGTTCTGCGGAATGCCGGCGACGGCACTGGTCAGCTGGTTGCCCTCAATGAGCGTCGGCCCGAGCAGGTATTTCTCGGTCTTTTCCTGGTTGCATGCGAAGAGACCCTGGTCGGCGACCTCGGTCACCTTGGTCTCGCAGGTGAATTCTGCGAATGCGGCCTGGCAGGCTTCGGTTGGCTGCCAGTCCAACGCCTTGTCCGGCGGGCTTCCTTTGCCGTCGGCCGGCACGCACGCCTTGTCCAGTGGCAGCGGAGGGGCGGTTGGCAGCGCGGGCATCGGGGCGTTATTGCCCGTCTTGGGAGCGGAAGCGGCTGGGGACGGAGCCTTGGCCGTCTCGGAGCTGCCGGCACTGGGCTCACCACTGGGCTTGGCGGTTGCTCCCTGACTTGGCTCGGCCGTTGTGCTTGGCGTCGGTTCCGGCGGCTGTATTTGCTCTGCGGCGTACACCGCTCGGAACCGCAGCACCGCAGTCTGGCCGACCAGCCTGACGAGCTCGTCCTGCTGGACGTTGGGAACTGTGACGATGATCTGGTTGTCACCCGATGTGGTGACCTCGGATTCTCCAACGCCAAGGCTGTCCACCCGGCTTTGAATGATGGTCTTGGCAAGCTGCAGACTGTTCGGATCCACGGCCCCTGTGCCGGTGGTGTTCTTGGCGGTCAAGGTAATGGTGGTGCCGCCCCGGAGGTCCAGGCCAAGCTTCGGGGTCCACGTTCCGCTGACCGCCATCAGGGTGATCAGTCCGGCGACCAGCACGCCCAAGATGATCAGGGTGCGGCCCGGGTGACCAGTCGTCGTTGCCACTGGCGTGTCGTTTCCTAGTGTTTCTTAGCTAATTGAGGCTCACTCAGCGGTCGAAGGCTTCGAGTCGCGGGTCGATGCCGATTTCGGCTCGACGACAGACTCCGGAGCGGTTGCCGGCGTGGGCTCCTCGATCGGACGCTCCACGACGGGACGCTCCGCCCGGAGCGGCTCCTCTGGCGCGGCATTCTCCGTGATCGGGGCGTCTGCCACGTTGGCCTCACTGTGTTCGTCGAGCGCCTCTGGCTCGTCGACCCCCTCTAGCTCGTCGAAGCCCTCTTGCTCGTCAGCACTGTCTTCGTCGGCCTCGGTGACAATCCTGCTGATCGCCTGCTTCAAAACTGTGAGCTCGGAGCCAGGCGAAGTCTCCATGACGACCTGCTTGGCTCCGACAGAGACGACCGTGCCAAACAGACCACTGGCGAGCATCACACGGTCCCCCGGGCTGAGGGCGTTCATTGTCTGTTGTATTGCCTGCTGACGCTTGCGTTGCGGCCGCAAAATCAAGAAGTAGAAGACTAGCGCCAACAAAGCGATGAAGATCAGAGTCGTGTATTGCTGCATTGCTCCGGCATCCGATTGTGGGGGCGCTGCACGTTTGCGCAGTACCTAATGAGATTGTTACGCACCGACCGCCGTACTCTACCCAGTCTGCGTCGAAAAGCCGCATCTATGGCCTGTGTGAACCCTGTACGCAGCTCAGTCCGCAAGGTTGGGGCCGAAGAGGTCCGGTGAGCGCTCGTAGCCAGAGGGCGTAGTGGCTGGCGGAGCCAGTCCAAGATGACGCCAGGCGGCAGTAGTCGCAACTCTGCCGCGTTGGGTGCGCATCAAGAAGCCCTGCCTAACCAGAAACGGCTCGGCAACCTCCTCAACGGTTTCCCGCTCCTCTCCCACCGAGATAGCAAGTGTGGACAGACCCACCGGGCCACCCCCGAATCTGCGGCATATCGCATCGAGTACGGCGCGATCCAGCCGATCCAGACCCAACTCGTCCACCTCGTAGAGTTCCAACGCGTCCTGGGCGAGCCCGCGAGTTACCCGGCCGTCTGCCCGCACTTGGGCGTAGTCGCGGACCCGGCGGAGCAGTCGGTTGGCGATTCGAGGCGTACCGCGGGAGCGGCCGGCGATTTCGGCCGCACCGGCTTCGTCCAGCGGGACCCCTAGTAGTTCCGCGGAGCGGTGCAGGATGTGTTCCAGTGCAGTCGCGTCATAGAAATCCAGCTGTGCGGTGAATCCAAAACGATCACGCAGCGGACCCGGAAGCAAACCGGCACGGGTGGTGGCGCCAACCAGTGTGAAGCGTGGGATCTCCAGTGGAATGGCGGTTGCACCAGGACCTTTGCCGACAATGACATCGACCCGGAAGTCCTCCATCGCCAAATACAGCATCTCCTCCGCCGGGCGAGACATCCGGTGGATTTCGTCGAGGAAGAACACTTCTCCCTCGACAAGCCCGGACAAGATGGCCGCAAGATCACCTGCGTGCTGAATGGCCGGGCCGCTGGAGATCCGTAGCGGGGCATTCATCTCGCTGGCGATGATCATCGCCAGCGTCGTCTTGCCCAGCCCAGGCGGCCCCGAGAGCAGGACATGGTCTGGCACTCCGCCACGGTGCCGGGCCGCCTCGAGGACCAGGCCAAGTTGATCACTGACTCGCTGCTGACCCTCGAACTCGCCGAGAGTGGCGGGGCGGAGCATGGATTCGGCAGCACGCTCGCCGGGGTCGGCGTAGGGACGTACGAGTGCGGCGAGGTCTTCATCGCTGGCATGACTCACGATCGTGATCTACTTCCGTGCCAGAGTCTGTAACGCGGCTCGCATCAAGACTGCGACATTGACCTGCGGGTCGTCGCGTGTCAGATGCGCGACGTCGTCGCATGCAGCGTCAGCATCCTTGGCTGACCAGCCCAAGCCCTGTAGTCCCTGTGACACCTGCCCGCGCCACGCTGCCGGCGGCGGCCCAGCAGCCGCTACGGGTTCGTCGGCCAGGCCAACTGTGTTGACCTTGTCTTTCAGCTCGATGACCATGCGTTGGGCACCCTTGCGGCCGATCCCCGGCACCTTGCACAGCTGCAGCAGGTTCTCGGTGGCAATTGCTCTACGAAGCTCATCGGGGCTGAGAACTGCGAGCGCAGCCTGTGCCAGTTTGGGTCCCACGCCCGTCGCGGTGAGCAGCAGCTCGAAGAACTCGCGCTCATCGGCGGAGGCAAATCCGTACAGCGTGAGCGAGTCTTCGCGTACGACGAGTGAAGTCGCCAGTGTGGCTCGCTGTCCGAGTCGCAGACCTGCCACCGTGTTCGGACTGCAGACCGCCTGAACGCCGAAGCCACCGACTTCGATGACGGCCGACGTGGGACCGACCTGGGCGACCACACCGGTGAGTTGGGCGATCATTCCTGCCTCCGGCGGCGTGGCTGGGAGGACTTCCCGAAGGTACTGCGCTGCCGCTCGGCATGATTGCCAGCAGCCTCCACTGCCGCATTGAGCCGCGCTGTTGTGCTGCCGCGCCACACGTGACAAATAGCAAGTGCCAGGGCATCCGCAGCGTCCGCCGGCTGGGGCACCTCCTCGAGCTTGAGAATCTTGGTCACCATGGCCGCGACCTGCTCCTTCGAAGCGCGGCCCGAGCCGGTAATAGCGGCCTTGACCTCGCTGGGAGTGTGCATGCTGACTGGTATCCCGTGCCGCGCGGAAGCCAGCATCGCAACACCTGCGGCCTGCGCTGTCCCCATCACTGTCTGCACATTGTGCTGGGCGAAAACCCGCTCGATAGCTACCGCCGTGGGCCGGTAGCGCGTGATCCAGCTGTCGACCGCCTCGTCAATGGCCAGGAGACGACGGGCGGTGTCGAGATCTGACGGCGTACGGACGACGTCGACCGCGACCACAAGGGGCTGCCGACCGGGCACGCCATCGACCACGCCGAGACCGCACCGGGTCAGGCCCGGGTCGATTCCCAGCACCCGCATACGTTCCCCCAGCTGCCGCGTGACCGGATCGCCCACGCGATCCCCCTTGCCCCTCAAATAAACGAACAGATGTTCGGCAGCCTAGGTGGTGCTTCTGACGTTCGCGACCGCGACACGCTGTCCGCTCGCAACCATCCTCGCAGCCAGTCCGAGACCACGTGGAGCTAGGCCAGAACGGCTGCCGACGCCCAACGGCGACTATCGTTACCGGCAGGCTTCGAAAGGGCCGAAGCGGCCGCTTGAGTCGCATTCGTGGCTCTCTGCGGAGAACGGCGACATCATCGCGGCTTCGGGTCAGCCGACGCGCGCTAGCCGATGCTGGCGAGGACCTCATCCGAGGCGTCGAAGTTGGCGTACACGTTCTGGACGTCGTCGGAGTCCTCCAGTGCGTCAATGATCTTCATCAGCTTCTCGGCCGTCGGCCCGTCGACCTCCTGGGTGTACTGCGGAACGAAGGAGACCTCGGCCGACTCGTAGTCCAAGCCGGCCTCCTGGACTGCAGTGCGTACCGGCACGGTGTTACTCGGTTCAGCGATGATCTCGAAGCTGTCACCAAGATCGTTGATCTCTTCCGGGTCGGCATCCAGAGTGGCCTCAAGAAGATCATCTTCGGTGACGCTGCGGCCGTCTTGCTGCTTGGCGACGATCACCACGCCTTTGCGATTGAACATTCGGGCAGTCGAGCCGGCGTCGGCCATGGTGCCGCCGTTTCGGGTGACGGCAACACGCACGTCGGAGGCAGATCGGTTTCGGTTGTCGGTCAGGCACTCAATGAGAAAAGCCACGCCGGCAGGCCCGTACGCCTCGTACATCAAGGTTTCGTAATCGGCCCCACCGCCTTCGGCTCCGGAGCCGCGCTTGACGGCGCGATCAATGTTGTCGTTGGGGACCGAGCTCTTCTTCGCCTTCTGGATGGCGTCGTACAGGGTGGGGTTGCCTGCTGGGTCGCCGCCCCCGACGCGGGCCGCAACCTCGATGTTCTTGATCAGCTTGGCGAACAGCTTCCCGCGCCGGGCATCGACCACAGCCTTCTTGTGCTTGGTGGTGGCCCACTTGGAGTGACCGGACATATGCGAGATCCTATGCCGACATCACCGCCGCCAGATCTGCACCTCGGGCGGCTTGCCACCCTTCACCGGCGGGTCACTCTGCAGCCAGATGCGTCGCCAGCTGGCAGCCGGCGGCTCAGCTATCTCCACCGTGCCACGCTGGGTCTGCCACCAGGAGGCGGCATCCTCTGCCAGGAGCTGCTTGACCGCCGCCACGATCGTGGGAGCGAATTCCTGCGGCGTCTCACCTGGCCGGGGAAGGATCGGCGTGCCATACCGGATGCTCACCCGTGGGCGTCCCGCGAGCGGCCAGTAGCTCCCCCGCGGCATCGCGGCGTACGTGCCCAGGATCCCCACGGGGATGACCGGAACCTGACTCTGCACCGCGAGCTGCGCAGCATTCATCTGGAACGGGCGCATGAATCCATCACGGGATCGGGTGCCTTCAGGAAAGACGACCACACTCCAGCCTCTGGCGAGCAAGCCGGCGGCAGTGCCGGTAGGCGCGCCCTCTCGCTCGATCGGAAATGTGTTGAATGCGATCGCTGATGCACTCGATCGCAGCCAGCTCTCGAAGAAGTAGTCCCCGACGATGCCGACAGCAGTTCGCCGCCGGCGTTTGCTGGGCAAGGTGGAAAGCAAGACAGCCGTGTCGAGATGCGAAGCATGATTAGCCACCAGCACCGCCGGTCCGGCGAGGTGGCGCAGTTCGTCGAGTCCGTATACCTCTACCGAGAGCTCGTTGCGCATCACACTCTTGACACCGACCACCTGGACAAACTCGCGCAGCCCACGAACCGGTGCTGTACGCGCCCACCCCGCTCGTCTCACCGCCGAGGAGTTCCTCATCGAATGTCGACCAGAACTTGCGGCGGGGAATGCAGATAGCTGATCGAGGGCGTGCGGCCAACACTCGATGCCACGATCTCCAGGGCATCCGCAAGAGTGGATGCAGCGCGGAAGCCCATTCGGGCAGCGCTCTCCCGGTCGCCGCCCACCCAGACGATGTCGCTGCAGTGTTCCTGAGCCGCTGCGATCTGGTACCAGAGATACAGCGGATGTACGCCGTGGAAGGCCTGGCTGGTGCGGTAGAGGTGGACGTACCACGAGTCGTTGGCGAACTGCTCCTCGTTGTCCACCGAGATCCGCTTCGGATCCGTGGTGACGCTCAGGACATCGGCAAAGAAGTCGACGTAGGACGGATGGTGCAGCGGCGAGAACTGCACGTCAAGGGGGTGATAGATGATCAAAGCACCGCCCGGCCGTACGAACGGGGTGCCTGTGTGGGAGCCGAACGTCTGCGCCAATCCGCTCCAGGCAGCGAGGATCGGGTTGGCGACCGAGTCGACGCTGTACGGCGTCTGTGCGCCGACGCCGAGAACACCGACATCCGCCGGCCCCGTCACCTCGACGAGCTGCTGAGCGGTCGTCTGAGCCTGGCTTGCATGTGCGACTGCTTTCGGCGCTCCGGCGGTGACCAGCGTCGCGTGATAGTCACCCTCGACCCGATCCATCAGCCGGCGGCGGGCACGTTTCGGAGTCCAGTCCAGGCCCCGGCGTACGGCCGACCACGTTGCCCGGTCCTTGAGGTTCCAGTCCCACTCACGCTCGCCCAGGAATCCCAGCGGCTGCGCAAAGGTGTTGTTGTCCAGCACCGCGTCGATCTGGAACACCGGTACCGCTGAGGAGACGAGGTCGGCGATCTCGACGGCGGTCGCCTCGTCCCCATGGGCTTGCATCCCCGAGAGCTGGCCGATAGTCGCGGTCGAGCCCAGTCCCGCCGCGATCGCCGCTGCACCGCCGCGGCTGGGCGCAACGACCAGATGAACGAAGATCAACAAATCCGACTCGGCGACCCGGGCGTTGAGTGCGATTTCGCCCGCAGCAGTGCTGCCGATGGTGGTCAGACGGTCGGCATCCTCGGCATCGTGGTTGGTCAGCAGGCCATCGGCGTAGAAGGAGCGAAAGACGCGCTCGCCAACGATGTGTTGCAGCTCGTCGGCCGTCATCCGACGGTTCAGGCCGTTTGCACTCACCAGGGCGACATCGTCAACGCCACAAGTAGCAGCGCGGGCCAAAACGGCCTCGATCACCTTGCCGCGGATATCGGGTCGCTGCATCTTCGGCGTCGGTGTGCCGATGTCATCGAAGGCGATGGTCAACTTCATCGATGGTTGCAGCCTGGCCAGCAGCGGTGCTGACTCGATTGGCGCGTCGAGTGCGGCATTAATGGCCTCGGTGAGGTCCGGGACTCGCGGCAGCGACTCGACGGGATAGATCACGCGGGTGCCGAGCGGGAACTTCTCGAGGCGGAAGCGATCTCCGTCGGGCACCAGCAGCGGTGGAGTGCGATCGTCGACCTCCAAGACGAAACCGGGTCGGGCCATCTCAGCAATCTCCTTAGCTCGGTAGCGCCCAGCGCGGCGTGATCGGCTTGATCTTCCACTCCACGACAGACCACTGATTGCGGCTTGCAGCCCGCATCAGCGGAATGTCCGGGCTGACCGCAACGGCGTTGCCCACGGTCTCCAGCATTGGCAGGTCCGAGTGGGAGTCGGCGTACGCGAAGCTGCGGTCCAGGTCGATCTCATGCTGGGCTGCATAACGTTTGAGCCAGGCCGCCCGAGACTCCCCCACGACGGGCGGCCCCGTCAGGAAGCCGGTGCAGCGGCCCTCGTCGTCGACTCCAAGATCGGCAGCGATGACGACATCGAACAGCGGCTGAATCGGCCGAGTCAGCGGCCGCACCACACCAGTAATCAGAATCGTGGTGTGTCCCGCCGCGCGATGCTCACGGATTCTCCGCACGGCCTCCGGCGACAGCCTGCTCAAGATGTGCGGAGCCATCGAGTGGTCGACAAAACGCTCCAGAGCGGCCAGATCAGCCCCCCGGTAGCGGCGGTAGACCGCGCGTAAAAAGGTGCCGCGGTCTCGTTGCTCGGCGCGCAGGTAGGAGGGAAGTCGCCGCATCACCTGACCGATCTCGGCGAGCTGCTGGGTACGTGACAGCTCCGGCAATCGCGCCCAGAGGTACTGCTCGATCACATTGGTCGACATGATCGTGCCGTCGAGGTCGAAGATCGCCAGCGCCGCATCGCCTGCGGTGTCTTTGTACAGCTCCTTCATGGTGGTCGGCCGGCTGCCGCGCTTACGCCGGATAGCGTCCATCCGACGAACCGGCGCGGTGATCGATGGGCAGTGCACGTCTTGGATGTAGGTCTGCCAGTCAAAGACTGAGGTATCGAAGGCGAACGCCGCTTGATCATCAGGATGCAGCGCCTGGGTGAGCGCGAGCGTGTTGTCGTCCACGAAATGCAGCTCCGACTGCGCATACTCCTGGTACAGCGTGTGATAGCGCCTCAGGTAATCCAGCCGTACCCGGGTGCGATCCAGGTCCTTGGCGATCTTGCGTGTTCGGTCAGAGCGTGGCGCCTGGGCCAATACTCGCTCGGCGAGCTTGTGGGCACGTTCTGAACTGGAGAGCAGCCGCTCGATTGAGGACGCGCCGGGGAACTGCCACTGCGGCAGCCGGGCCGCCCCGCGGGGCCCTCCCTCGAACGGGTGCTCCGTGAAGTACGCGCGGATGTTGCTGTACATGTCCTTGAAGGTCAGCGGGTTCCGAGCGCCGGAGTTCACGTGGTAATACTCCGGACTTCCGATCTCCGGTTGCGTGGCGCACACCGCAAGGATGGCGTTCACCACATGATCACAGGGCACGATGTCGACGACCGCTTCCGGCGTTGCCGGAAACTCCGGAAGCTCGCCACGCCCGTACGCCAAGATCAACGGCTCGGCCATCTTGAAGCCTTCGATCCAGCCGGGATAGGGATGCAGCCACGACGACTCAACGATGGCCGGCCTCACGATCGAGACGTGGATGTCCCGGCCGATATCGGCCACGACCCGCTCCCCGAGAGCCTTGGTGAAGGTGTAGACATCGGTCCAACCGAGCGAGCGGGCTCGCTCGGTGCCGGCCTTGACGAGCTCGGCCTGCACCCAGTCGAGGCGGCGGCGCTCGGTGTCGGCGGCGGTGGTCAAGAATCCGGCCTGGCGATGCTCGCGCTCGGCCTCCTTGCGCAGTTTCGCGAGCCGCGCCGACGTACGCGACTCCGCCTCGATCAACTCGCGCATGGCAATGCCGGCAGCCGCTTCCGCGTCGTAGTCGATGTTGTGGACGTGGGGCGCCTCGAGAATGGCGCCGCGCCTGCGGCCTGCCGTGTACGCGGTGGAGATGTGCACGTAGTGCGGCACTGTGCGAGGGTCGCCGTTCTCGTCGCTGACGGCCTGCAGCATGCGATCCATCAGCGCTTTGGTACCGATCACGTTGGTCGTCAACGCCTGGTCGATCGGCGGGTCGAAGGAGACATCGCCGGCGCAATGCACCACGACGTCCAGATCGGCAGGCAGCTCGGGCACGTTGGGCAGATCGCCCTCGATAACCTCAACCCTGCTGTCGAGCAGCTCGGCTGCTCCACCCGCAGCGTCCCGAAGGTCGGTGAAGATCGGCTTCTTGATCGCCGAAATCATCCGGTCCCGGGCAGTGGCCGAGCCCTTGCGGCGTACCAGCACTGCTGGCGTGGTGTCTGGAAGCTCGGTGAGGATCTTCCAGAGCAGTTGCTCGCCGATGAAGCCGGTTACGCCGGTCATCACGATCTTCTTGCCGGCCAGCAGGTCGCGCAGCCGGCCATCGAGCCGTTGGATACCGGGGTGATCGGTATCGAGGGGCGCCACGGTCATGCGGATTTGCTCTCTGTGGTGCTGCTGAGCTGCGCGGCACGGAGCGCTTCTTCGATCGTGAAGCGTCCGACGTAGAGCGCGGTGCCAATGATCGCACCTTCGACCCCGCTGCCGACCATGTCCCGCAAGGCGATGATGTCTTCCAGAGTGGAGATCCCCCCGCTGGCGATGACCGGTTTGTCCGTTTCTTCGCAGATGCGCCGCAGCAGCTCCAGGTTCGGCCCACGAAGCATGCCGTCAGAGGACACATCGGTCACCACGAAACGCTCACAGCCGGCGCGGTCCAGCCGATGCAGCGTCTCGTACACATCGCCGCCCTCCCGAGTCCAGCCTCGAGCTGCGAGCTTGCTGCCCCTCACGTCGAGGCCGATAGCAATCCGCTCGCCGTAGCGGTCGATGATCTCTTCGCACCATTCAGGTCGCTCCAGCGCGGCCGTACCGACGTTGACTCGGGTACATCCGGTCGCGAGCGCCCGCTCCAGGGACTCGTCATCGCGAATGCCGCCGGAAAGCTCCACGTTCAACCGCAGATGTGAGGTGAGCTCTGCCACGATCTCGGCATTGCTGCCCCGGCCGAACGCGGCGTCGAGGTCGACCAGATGGATCCACTCCGCTCCAGAATCCTGCCAGCGTTGGGCTGCCGCCCGCGGATCACCGAAGCGCTGTTCCGAGCCGGCGCGGCCCTGAACCAGTTGCACCGCTTGTCCGCCGGCGATATCGACCGCCGGCAGCAGGACGAGCCGGTCGGCACGAGACGCCGCTTGTGAGGGACTCGCCGATTGCACCAGATGACCCTATCTCCCGACGCGCGTTAGGCCGGACGCTTGGACTTCGGCAGCTTCGCCACGATCAGCCGGTACGAGGTGTCGATCAAGTCCTGCATTTCATCGGCCGGAATCGTCCCGTCGAGGGTAAAGGTGTTCCAGCCGTGCTGGCCGATGTAGGCCGTCTTGGACGCAGCTCCCCGATAGCGATCCAGCAGCAGATCGGCAGTTTCGCGGTCGCCACACTTCAAACCAATCGCGGTACCGTCGCCCAGGAACGCGAAGATCTTGTCTCCAACCTTGGCGACGACATCACCTTCCCACGGCTCGTCTTGCCACGCACCCGGCTTGCGCGAGGCAGTAGCCGAGCCACTCTGTCTGGCTCACCATGGCGTCAGCCCTCCTCTGATGCTGCTCGCACAGCGGCGCGCGATTACCGACGCTCGCAGCATGTCACGGTCACAGGGTTGAAACCCAGTTGCGGATCAGCCGACCGCCAGCGTTCCCGGACTTCTCGGGATGAAACTGAGTCGACCACAGGGTGCCGTCCTCGACCGCCGCGACGAAGCGGTCACCGCCGTGTTCGGCCCAGGTGATCTGCCGTTCCGGAGCCGCGGGTAGGTCGCGTACGCCGTAGCTGTGCACGAAATAGAAGCTTTCAGTTTCGACGCCTGTAAACAGCCGGCTGCCGTCGGCGGTCTCGACGGTGTTCCAGCCCATGTGTGGCAGCCGCTCGGCGTGCAGCCGCTCCACAAGCCCCGGCCAGATGTTGCAGCCCGCAGCGCGTACGCCGTGCTCGATGCCGGCCTCGAACAGCACTTGATGGCCCACACAGATGGCCAGCGTAGGCCGACCGGCCGCCAGCCGCGCGGCGACGATCTGAGGTCCGCCAACGGCGACCAAGCCCGCCATGCAGGCAGCGAAAGCGCCTACGCCGGGCACTACCAGACCGTCGGCAGCAGCCGCCAGATCTCGCGTCGGTGGTCACCGTCACATCCGCGCCGGCGCGGGCGACGGCCCGCTCGGCTGAGCGAATGTTGCCCGAGCCGTAGTCGAGGACGACAACTGTCCTCACAGGGCTCCCTTGGTACTCGGTACGCCGACCACCCGCGGGTCGATAGCCACCGCGTCGCGGAGGGCGCGGGCGAGTGCCTTGAACTGGCATTCGACGATGTGGTGTGGATCGCGGCCGGAGATCAGCGTCAGATGCAGGCAGATCTGCGCGTGAAAGGCCAGCGTCTCCATGACATGCCGGGTAAGTGAGCCAGCATAGGGAATGCTGGCCGGTGCACCGGAGACTCCCAGCGAGCCACCGATCAGCACATACTCCTGTCCGGCCGGCTCCCCCGTATGCACACAGTAGGGCCGTCCGGACACATCGACCACCGCTTGGGCCAGCGCCTCATCAAGGGGTACCAGCGCATCTCCGAATCGTCGGATGCCTTGCTTATCGCCCAGTGCGGTATGGAGTGCCTGACCGAGCACGATCGCGGTGTCCTCGACAGTGTGGTGGGCGTCAATGTGCCAGTCGCCGGAGCTTTCCACATCGAGGTCTATCAGTGAATGCCGAGCGAAGGCCGTGAGCATGTGATCGAAGAACCCGACCCCGGTCGAGATCTGGGAACGACCTGTCCCATCCAGGTCGAGACTTATCCGGACCTTCGACTCCGAGGTTTGACGTTCGAGGCTGGCGGTACGCGCCGCGCTCATGGAATCTCCTTGTGTGATTGGGTTCTCAGGGTGGCAGTCAGCGCATCCTTGAAGGCCTGCATCTCCGTCGGCGTGCCGGCTGACACCCGCAGCCAGCCGTCAGGTCCGGTCTCTCGAATCAACACTCCGCGATCAAGCAAGGCCTGCCACACCGCGTGCCGGTCGGCGAATCGCCCGAACAGGACGAAATTGGCGTCCGACTCCGCAACCTCGAGCCCGCGAGCGATGAGCCATCCCGCCAGGTCGTCTCGAGCTTGCCGTAGCTGATCCACCTTGGCCAGCATCTCGGGCGCGTGCGCCAAGGCGACCCGAGCCGCCGCCTGGGTGAGCGCGGAGAGGTGATAGGGCAGTCGAACGATCCGCAGCGCCTCGATGAACGCGGGCGCCGCGGCAAGATAGCCCAGTCGGCCGGCGGCGAAAGCAAAAGCCTTGGACATGGTGCGGCTGACCGCGAGCCGGGGATAGTCGGGCAGCAACACGAGTGCACTTGGCGTGCCAACCCGGGCGAACTCGTAGTAGGCCTCATCGACCACCACCACTCCGGGCGAGGTATCGCAGATCGCTCTTATGGTCTCCAGGTCAACGGCGGTGCCCGTGGGGTTGTTCGGGCTGGCGATCAAGATCACGTCCGGCCGGGTCTGAAGCACAACGGCTGCGGCCTCGTCCGGATCAATGGTGAAGTCATCTCGCCTGGGAGCGGTATGCCAATCGCTGTGGGTGTCCCGGGCGTACTCGGGATACATCGAGTACGTCGGGGCGAATGAGAGCACCCGCCGACCTGGCCCGGCGAACGCCATCAGCACCTGCAACATGACCTCGTTGCTGCCGTTCGCAGCCCAGATCTGCTCGGCCGTCAAACCGTGCCCGAGGTACCGCGCAAGATCAGCGCGCAGGCCGAGTGCGTCGCGTTCGGGGTATCGGTTCAAGGAGCGGCCGGCCTCAGCCACCGCTGCCGGCGATGTCGCTGATCACCTGCTCGCTTGGTGGATAGGGATTTTCGTTGACGTTGAGACAGACAGGCACATCGAGCTGGGGCGCTCCGTAGGGTTGCTCGCCAATCAGCTCGGGGCGCAGCGGGAGATCCTCGAGTGCCGGACTCGCGGTCGCTCCCCCATCAATCGAGGAAACAGGCATCACTGGTTGCGCGTCGTCGGGAAGAACCTGCGAGCGATGGCGGCGCCGTGCGCCGGCAAATCTTCGGCGTCGGCAAATACCTCCACCTTTCGGGCGACGTCTGCGAACGCGGCCCTGGTATAGCTCACGACCTGCACCATCTTGAGAAAGCTCCGGACGTTCAGCCCTGAGGAGTGGCACGCGCAGCGACCGGTGGGCAGGATGTGGGTGCTGCCGGCGCAGTAGTCCCCCAGGGAGACCGGCGACCATGGCCCGACGAAGATCGCTCCCGCATTGACGATCTTGGACGCGACCCGCTCTGGGTCTGCGGTCTGCACCTCCAGGTGCTCTGCCGCATAGCCGTTCGCCACCTCGACGCCCTGTTCGAGATCGTCCACCATCACGATGGCAGACTGCCGACCCGCCAGGGACTGCACGATTCGCTCCACATGCTTGGTCGACGGCACCTGCGCGGACAGCTCGGCTTGGGTTCCCTCGGCCAGCTCATCAGAATCAGTGATCAACACCGCTGCGGCGAGTGGGTCGTGCTCGGCTTGTGAGATCAGGTCGGCGGCCACATGGACTGGATCCGCGGTTGCGTCGGCGAGCACCGCGATCTCGGTCGGCCCGGCTTCGGAGTCAATGCTGACGCGGCCCTTGAGCAGCCGCTTCGCTGCCACGACATAGATGTTTCCTGGCCCGGTGATCAAGTCGACCTGACGGCATAGGCCGGGAACCCCGTACCCAAACATTGCGATTGCCTGCGCTCCGCCGACCGCATACACCTCATCGACACCGAGGATGTGGCAGAGAGCGAGGATGTTGGGATGCGGCAGGCCGCCGTACTCGATCTGTGGCGGTGAAGCGAGCGCGATGGAACCGACACCGGCGACCTTTGCCGGCACGACGTTCATGATCACGCTCGAGGCCAGCGGCGCCAACCCGCCCGGGACGTACAGGCCGACTCGGCTCACCGGAATCATCCGGCGCCGTATCACCGCACCTGGCGCGACACTGACCTCGCCGCCGGTGTCCCCCAGCTCGGTCTCGCACACTCTTCGGCGCCGCTCGATCGCGGTGCCGAAGGCTTTTCGAAGATCGGGATGAAGCCGTGCTGCGGCATTTTCCAGAGCCGTCGTCGGCACCCGGAAGTTGGTCGGAAGCACGCGATCAAAACGCAGGGAGTAATCAGCGAGTGCGGCGATGCCGCGCCGCGCGACGTCTTCGCAGATTGGCCGAACGTTCTCCGTTGCCGCGGCTACGTCGAATTCGGCTCGGGGCACTATGGCGGCGTAATCTAGCCGCTCGCCGGCCGCCCGCCGGCCGCGAAGGTTGATCACCCGAAGCACGGAGAGATTCTACGGCCCAGGTGTCTTGCACCGATTCCGATAATCACCAGCCAGTCGGCACCGCGTGAGGAGGTTTATGGCAGAGCCGCCCGCCGACCGCGGCGTGATCTTAAGAGCCGCAATTGGCATCGGTCTTTATGCCATGGCTTTCGGTGCCTCCTTCGGTGCCATCTCGATCGGTTCTGGACTGACCGTGGCCCAAACCATGGTGCTGAGCTTGGTGATGTTCACCGGCGCGTCCCAGTTCGCTTTTGTCGGCGTCCTGGCATCGGGCGGTTCACCCTTCGCCGCGGTATCCGCCGGCCTGCTCCTCGGGGTGCGCAACGCCTTCTATGGAGTGCCGATTTCGGAGATCTTGCACCCTCGCGGACTTGCCAGAGTGTGGACGGCGCACTTCGTCATCGACGAGTCAACCGCGATGGCCGTCGCTCAAGCGACGCCGCGGGCGCGACGCTATGCGTTCTGGGCGACCGGGCTGATCTTGTTCACACTGTGGCAACTGGGCAGCCTGACCGGGGCGCTGATCGGCCGAGCGATAGACCCATCTGCAGTTGGACTTGATGCTGCTGCGCCCGCCGTTTTCCTGGCTCTGCTGTGGCCGATGCTGCGGCGTCGCGAGGCGCGCTGGGTCGCTTTAGGAGGCGCAGCCGTGGCGTTGGCGCTGGTTCCCTTTACGCCGCCGGGCGTCCCCGTCGTTGCGGCGGCAGGGGTGGCGTTGTTCGCCGGCCTGCTTCCCAACCGCGAAGGCAGCCGGGAAGGCACGGAGCTCAGTGAGGACGGGCAGGCCACATGACACCGCTCTGGTGGGCGATCGTCGTTGCAGCTATCGGCTGCTACCTGTTGAAGCTCGCGGGGGTATCGCTGCCCGAGTCGATTCTTGAACCACCCCAAGGTGCAGCGAATTGCTCAGTTCCTGCCCATTGCCATGCTGTCTGCCCTGGTGGCGGTTGAGCTCTTCGACCATGGCGGCCGCTATGCGCTCGATTGGCGCACCCTCGCCGGCGTCACAGCCGGGGTCATCGCCTTGCTGCTGCGGCGCGGCTTTCTGGTGGTGTTCCTGGTAGCCATCGGGGTGACCGCGCTATTGCGGCTGCTCACCTGACCGCCCCCGCCGCCGAAACAAGGGCCGTGGCTCCTCGTCGTCGCGGCCGAGGGAAGAACCCAGCAGCACGGGAATGATGGCGAAGAACGGCCAGGTCAACAAGGACGCGCGGGCGCGCAGCGTTAGCGGAATGGCGACGAGCTCGCCTGGCTGAGCTGCCGCCAGACGCGCAGAAAAGTCACCAGGACCAAGCCGGTAGCCGACCAGCCAACAGGTAAGCGCCGCCGCAGTCGCGCAGACCAGCACCACGAGCACCACTGACCAGCCAAGAGTTCGGAGCCAGCGCCAAGCCGCGACTCCGATCAGTAGCCCTACCACCAGACCGATGGCGCAAAACCATGCGTCGGCGGCGATGAATTCAGTCAGACCGCGCTCCGTCGTCGTCGCTCCGCCGGTGCTGTTCAGCTCGTATGCCGGAGGTTTCACCACCAGCCACCAGACCACTCCGGCGGCAGCTCCTAAGCCCAGCGAGGCGGCGGCGAAGCCCGCCAACCGACCGGCTAGCCGCCAGGTACCTCGGGTCGAGGTTGACGCAGACTCGGTCACGACGCCAGACACGATGGCCCCAGGAGCGCTTTGAGGTCGGCCATCAGCGGAGGCGAAGGTGTCACGCGTAGTCGCTCGTCAAGCTTCATCACCGTTGTCTTCTCCGCTGATCGCAGTCGGAGCCGCACCTCCGTAAGACCAGGATGTGAGGCCAGTACGTCACGGAGCTGTTGCACGACTTGCGGGGTGCATCGTGCCGCCGGCAGAGAGATGACGACGGGACCGCTTGGTGCTTCGCTGATGTCGGGGAGACTGAGCTCGGAGGCGTTCAGGGAGACGACGTCGTCCTCGACCTTCACCTTGCCCTTGATCTTGACCACGGTGTCGGTGGCCAACACGGTCGAGGTCATCTCGTAAGCACGTGGGAAGAGCAGGACCTCGATAGAGGCTTCCAGATCCTCGACCGTGATCACCGCCCAGATATCTCCCCGCCGCGTGGTCTTCCTTGTGATGTTGGTGATCATGCCCGCGATGGTCACCATCGTGTCCCGCGGACCGTCATCGGCGAGCAGCTCGCCGATGCCGATGTCACGCTCGGCGGCCAGCACGTGCTCCAGCCCCTGCAGGGGGTGATCACTGACATACAGACCCAGCATCTCGCGCTCGAAGGCGAGCTTGGTTCTCTTGTCCCAGTCAGGAATATCGGGCACATTGCCGGTCAACACCGGATCGGTCTCAGCGAGCTCACCGAACAGATCATCCTGGCCATTCGCCTCGTTGCGCTTGAGGTCGAGGACCGCGTCCACCGCGGACTCGTACATGCTCATCAGCCCGCGGCGGGAATGCCCCATCGACTCGAATGCGCCCGCCTTGATCAACGACTCGATGACGCGCTTGTTGCACACCACGAGGGGGACCTGATCAAGGAAGCCGTGGAAGTTCACCGCCTTGCCATGGGCCTCGCGAGCGGCGACGATGCCCTCCACCACGTTGTGCCCGACATTGCGGACCGCCGTCAGGCCGAAGCGAATGTCGGCACCGACCGGGGTGAAGTTGGCCGCCGATTCGTTCACGTCTGGCTGCAACACCTGGATCCCCATCCGGCGACACTCGTTGAGGTAGATGGCCATCTTGTCCTTGTCGTCGGCCACGGAGGTAAGCAGCGCCGCCATGAATTCGGCCGGGAAGTTGGCCTTCAGGTACGCGGTCCAGTACGAGACCATCCCGTACGCGGCGGTGTGGGCCTTGTTGAACGCATAGTCGGAGAACGGGACCAAGGTGTCCCAAAGCGCCTTCGTCGCTGCGTGGGAGTAGCCGTTCGCGCGCATGCCGTCGGAGAACGGCACGAACTCCGCGTCGAGGATCTCCTTCTTCTTCTTGCCCATCGCCCGGCGCATATTGTCCGCCTGGCTCAAGGTGAATCCGGCGACCTTCTGGGCGATCGCCATCACCTGCTCCTGATAGACGATCAGCCCGTGAGTCGTGTCCAGAATCTCCGCAAGCGGCTCGGCCAGCTCAGGGTGGATCGGCGTGATCTCCTGTCGGCCGTTCTTGCGCAACGCGTAGTTCGTGTGACTGTCCGCGCCCATCGGACCCGGCCGATACAACGCCAAGACGGCTGAGATGTCCTCGAAGTTGTCCGGGCGCATCAGTCGTAGTAGGGCTCGCATCGGCCCGCCGTCGAGCTGAAAGACGCCCAGCGTGTCACCTCGGCCGAGTAATGCGTAGCTCGGCGCGTCGTCCAGTGGCAGGTCTTCCAGCACCAGCTGGAATCCGCGGTTGAGCGAGATGTTGGCCAGCGCATCGTCGAGCACTGTGAGGTTGCGTAGGCCGAGGAAGTCCATCTTGATCAGGCCGAGCGCTTCGCAGCTCGGGTAGTCGAACTGGGTGATGATCGCGCCGTCCTGCTCTCGGCGCATGATCGGAATGATGTCGATCAAGGGGTCGCTCGACATGATCACTCCGGCGGCGTGCACACCCCACTGTCGCTTCAGGCCTTCCAGATCCTTCGCCGTGTCAACGACGGTCTTGACGTCCGGATCTATGTCGTAGAGGGCCCGAAACTCACCGCCCTCGCCGTAGCGGGGATGTTGAGGATCGAAGAGTTTGGCCAGCGGGACGTCCTTGCCCATGACCGGCGCCGGCATCGCTTTGGTGATCTTCTCGCCGACGCCGAACGGGTACCCCAGTACCCGGGACGCATCCTTCACCGCCTGCTTGGCCTTGATCGTCCCGTACGTCACGATCTGACTGACCCGGCCGTCGCCGTACTTCTCGGTCACATAACGGATCACCTCGCCGCGGCGACGCTCATCGAAGTCAATGTCGAAGTCGGGCATCGAGACGCGGTCCGGGTTGAGGAATCGTTCGAAGATCAGTCCGTGCACCAGCGGGTCAAGATCAGTAATCCGCATCGCGTACGCGGCGATCGAGCCCGGGCCGGAGCCGCGACCCGGTCCGACGCGAATGCTGTGCTCTTTGGCCCAGTTGATGAAGTCCGCGACCACCAGGAAGTATCCGGCGAAGCCCATCGAGATGATCACGCTGGTCTCAAAGTCAGCCTGCTTGCGTACCTCGTCGGGAATCCCGCCCGGATAGCGGCGGCGAAGGCCGGCCTCGACCTCGTGGACGAACCAGGAGTCCTCGGTCTCCCCGTCCGGGCACGGAAAGCGCGGCATGTACGTGCCGTTGCCTTCACTAAAGGACACATTGCACCGCTCGGCGATCATGAGCGTGTTGTCACACGCCTCCGGAAGCTCGGCAAACAATGCACGCATCTCCGCCGGCGACTTCAGGCAGTAGCTGTCTCCCTCGAGCTTGAACCTGTTTCCGTCGGCCATGGTCGAGCCGGTTTGCACGCAGAGCAGCACCTCATGTGCCGCGGCGTCGGATTGCTGGGCGTAATGCAGGTCGTTGGTGGCAACCAGCGGCAGCTTCAGATCCTTGGCGATCTTGAGCAGGTCGGCTCGTACCCGGTTCTCGATGGTCAGCCCGTGATCCATCAGCTCAACGAAGTAGTTGCCGGCGCCGAACAGATCGCGAAACTCCGCCGCACTGGCAATCGCATCCTGATAGCGACCGAGCCGAAGATAGGTCTGCACCTCACCGGACGGGCAGCCTGTGGTAGCGATCAACCCGGTGGCGTACCGGGCCAGCAGCTCGCGATCCATCCGCGGCTTGTAGAAGTACCCCTCCAACGATGCCAACGAGCTGAGCCGAAAGAGGTTGTGCATGCCGGCGGTGTTCTCGGCCCAAAGCGTCAGATGGGTAAATGCTCCGCCCCCGGAGACATCATCGCTGCCGCCCTCCCCCCACAGCACCCGACGTCGCTCCGATCGGTGCGTCTTCGGCGTGAGATAGGCCTCGATACCAATGATCGGCTTGACCGAGGAAGCTCGGCCCGCTTTGTAGAACTCGTACGCGCCGAACGTGTTGCCGTGGTCGGTGACCGCGATGGCTGGCATGCCCAACCTCTCGCAACCGGAGAAAAGGTCAGCGATTCGTGCCGCACCGTCGAGCATCGAATACTCCGAGTGCACATGCAGGTGGACGAAAGAACCGTCCCCAGGCTGGATGCTCCCCGGCATATCCGCACCAACCTCCAAAAGTCTTCTTGCTGCACACGGGGAAGGTCAGCAAGCGCCTACATTAGTCGCCCGATCCCTCTACCAGTTTGCGCCGCGCCTCTGACAGCTCGATCCGACGCGACATGCGTCGAGGTGTTTGCCGGCGGATGGCTCAGCCATCCCTCTGGCACAGCGCAAGCACTTTTTCGACCGTTCGCAGATTGCGAATCGTCGAGCTCACGCCGATGATGGCGCTGAACCGCTCGGCAAGTTTGCTATTGCCCATGCCTTGTGAGTAGTTGACATAGACCTGCTGACCGGCGAACGTAAACGGCTCGTAATCCTTCGCCACCGATGCCACCTTGTCCTTCGCGGTCGCATCGGGCGCTTTCATCAAGAACGCCACGCTGACCTGACTCGGGTTCCCGTCCGGGAAGGGGTTTTCGGCCACAATCTTCTCCAGTTGGACGGCTGTTCGGACCGTGACGTCGATCGGGCGTCCGAAGGTGTCTTTGATCGCTTCGGAAATTCCCGTTCCAGCGTCGCGGCCTTCTTGGCCGAGGTGATGATCAAGTTGCCGCTGTTGATATAGGTCGCGACATTGGTGTACCCAAGATCTTCTGCCATGGCGCGTAGTGCTGGCATGGAGATCTTGTTGTTGGGACCGAGATTGACACCGCGCAGGAAGGCGGCATAGGTAGCCACCTCGCCATCATTTCAGGCGCTACTCGATCAACGTGGCGTCAGTGGCGCGACGGGACTGGGCCCTAGCGTTTCCCTACATGGAAAACGTTCCGACTGCCACTGAATCCATTGAGGACTTCTTCGCCCGATACGCAGGTGACCTCACCACCGGAGACATCGAGGCCCGCTTCATGCCGAGCGGATCGAGTGACCGGCTACCCCCGGTCGCGCCATGGGTTGACAAGAGGTGCGCCACAATCGGCGAAGTCACGCTCGTTACGTGTGGCGATCGCCGCCCCGTGACAGACCGCGATGCAAGCAATCTGTGCATCCATGGGGTCCATGACTACGCCGATCCGTTCCTTGTCAGCGACCAGTGGTCCGTACCGCAGGGCTGCCTCAACATCGAACGCCAGAATGTGATCGGCCATGCTGACGAAGATCGACTGATAGGACTGCTCCAGTGACGTGCGTCGCCGGCCTGCTGGAAGTCGTTCCAGTCCATAACTGATCTCGGCAACGGTCACCACCGTCGAGAAGAGCTCGTTCGGGTCCTGATCAGCAAGCCACGCTACGACCGCCGCATTGGGCCGCGCCCGCATCAGCTCACTAGTGACGTTGGTGTCGAGGATGATCACCTGAGCTCAACCGGTCGCTGTCGCCGTTTGCGTCGCGGCAGCTCAAGATCGACTCCGCCGTGCTCGAGGCTGACCGCTCGGATCGCATCAAACAGACCGACAGGTCGTTGCTCTGCTACAGCGTCGGCCAGAATGGCCCGAATTTCCGCTTCCATCGATCGGCCGTGTTCTGCCGCTCTGATGCGCAACCTTGCCTTCACGTCCGAATCGAGATTGCGAATACTGATTGCTGTCATTGCCATCACCCTGCTAGCAATGCTAGCAATCATCGACTTGCTGGGTTCACCCTCGACAACTGTCGTCAGATGGCATCCACTCGGCTCATGCTGATGCAGTCTGCCGACAGTTTGTGGATGAAGCTCTACGGGCTTCGATGGCAGCTGCTAGACAGGCAGTTGTCCACAAGGTGAAGTTGGCCCTGAGCGGCATCCACAGATGTTGCACCGCCCGTCTGATGAGACCTCCCCATGCGCATGTTTCACGCGTGGAAGCCTCAGCAGGCTCGGCGGGACGAGCATTCCGCGGCCATCGACGTCTTGCTAGTTGGCGCAGGCTGTCCTACGGCCTCTATCTCGAGGAATGGCCAGCCATACGCCTTGGTCGATCAGCTCCGGGCGTGGAGTCTCGTTCTTCCGGCGCGGGCGGCCTTCACCCATCTCACTGCAGCCGAGGTGCGAGGGTGGTGGTTGCCTCAAACGATTCCGCACCCGGTCTTCGCAGCCCTCCGTCAGGGCGATCCGTTCCCGCATCGAGCAGGCCTGTACGTCAGCCGCCATCCTTCGCGCGTGCCCTCGGAGCGTGTGTCGAACGTCCGGCTAACCACTCCAGCTGAGACAATGCTGGCCGCTGCTCGTGACTTGGGCGTACTCGATCTGGTTCTCATGGGCGACTCTGCACTCCGGCTGGGCCACTGCACCATCGACGAGCTGGTCGAAACTGCTGCACAGCGTCGCCGCGGCGCACCCATGCTGCGTCGCATCATCGGCCTACTCGACAAGCGGAGCGAGTCACCGTGGGAATCAGTCATGCGCGTACTCCATCTAGCCGCTGACATCCCAATCGAGCCGCAGCATGAGGTCCTCGACCACTGGGGTCGCTTTGTCGCCCGTGGTGACCTGTGGATCGTCGGCACAAACCGGCTGCATGAGTTCGACGGCGGCGTGCACCGAGAACCTGACATTCAGCGGCGTGATCTGACCCGCGACCGGCGGCTGATCGAGGCGAACTGGCAACGATTCGGCTTTACCAAGGCTCAGCTGGTGAACGAGGGCGCCTCCATCATCGCGTCCACCGACAGACTGCTGGGTCGCAGCTGGGATCCCGAGCGGCTCCGCCGATGGAATGCGCTGATAGCAAATTCGATGTTCGGCCGCCCGGGCCGGGCCCGGGCACTCTGCCACTGGCGTTCAGCTCGATAACTGTCGACAGACTGCATCCACTGGGCACATTTCGATGCAATCTGACGACACTTACTGGCCGGGATCACACCATCATCTGCCGAGCAGTGGGTGGTATCGGCCGAGGGAGCTTCGTGATGCCGGACAGATACTCGTCAACACCTGCGGCACAGGCTCGCCCTTCAGCGATTGCCCAGACAATCAGCGACTGACCGCGGCCGGCGTCGCCGCACACGAACACGCCATCCACATTGGTGGCGTAGTCCTTGTCTCGCGCCACGTTGCCACGTTCATCGAGCGCCACGCCAAGTTGAGGGATGACTGTGTTCGCTTCAGGGCCGGTGAAGCCCATCGCCAGCAGCACCAGCTCGGCCGGGATCTCTTGTTCCGTCCCCGACACGGGGACGATCTTGCCCGCCTCGAACCGGACTTCGGACATGCGCAACGACGCCACGTTGCCGTCGTAGTCACCGATGAACTCCGAGGTCGAGACTGAATAGACCCGCTCCCCTGCCTCTTCATGTGCTGAGGACACCCGGTAGGTCATCGGGTACGTCGGCCAGGGCTGGTGCTCGGGCCGCTCGTCGGGCGGCGTTGGCATGATCTCCAGCTGCACGATCGACTTCGCCTGCTGGCGGATCGCCGTACCAAGGCAGTCCGCGCCGGTATCTCCGCCGCCGATGATGACGACGTGCTTGTCCTTGGCGGTGATCTGGTTGTCCACCCGGTGCCCCAACGAGGCCCGATTGGACTGCGGCAGGTACTCCATCGCCTGATGAATCCCACTGAGGTGGCGCCCCGGCACCGGCAGGTCACGCCCGACTGTTGATCCGACGGCAAGCACGATCGCGTCGTAGCGCTCCTTGAGCTCCGGTCCGGTGATCGTCACACCAGCCTCGACGCCGCTGTGGAAGTTGGTGCCCTCGTCCCGCATCTGCTGAATGCGGCGATCTAGGACCGACTTCTCCATCTTGAACTCGGGGATGCCATATCGCAGCAGCCCGCCAGGCTCATCAGCCCGCTCGAAGACCGCGACAGTGTGCCCGGCCCGGGTGAGCTGCTGGGCTGCCGCCAGCCCGGACGGGCCCGATCCGACCACCGCCACCCTCTTGCCGGTATGCCACTCCGGCGGCTGCGGGTTCACCCGGCGCTCATCCCAGGCCTTGTCGATGATCGCGACCTCGACGTTCTTGATCGTCACGGGATCGCGATTGATCCCGACCACACAGGCGGTCTCGCAAGGCGCCGGACAGAGCCGACCGGTGAACTCAGGAAAATTGTTGGTCGCGTGCAGCCGCTCCAGGGCTTCGTCCCAATCACTGCGCCAGACGAGGTCGTTCCACTCCGGAATGAGATTGCCCAGCGGACATCCCGTGTGGCAGAACGGAATGCCACAGTCCATGCAACGGCCCGCCTGCTCGGAGATGATCGGCAGCACGGCCCGCCCCGGCGTACCCGGATAAACCTCTTTCCAATCATGGATCCGCTCGGCCACCGGCCGCCGCGTCGCCACCAGTCTCGGCGTCGTCATAAACCCCTTGGGATCAGCCATATCCAAATCCTTCAGGCTGGAGAGGAGCGAGGGCTCGTCCGGTCTCGTCCGCGGGCGTGGATGGGCCTGGCGGGAGCCCCGAGCCTGCGAGGGGCGGATGGTTGCCCGCGGGCGAGAGCCGGCGAGCACTCGCGACGAGCGCACCCAGCGGCAGAACCCAACAAGGGCGTTTCGCCGCTCGGCCCGAACGGTGGAGCACCAACGCGACGAGCGCACTCACCCGTGGGCTGCTTCCATCATCTTGCTCGTGATCATCGCCTCGTCCAGTCCCTCCGACTCGCCCTGTTCTCGGGCGGCAAGGACACGTGCGTAGTCACGCGGCAGCACCTTGGTGAATCGTCTGGCCGAGGCGTGCCAGTCAGCGAGCAACGACTCGGCGACATCCGACCCGGTCTCCTCACGATGGGCGATGATCAGCTTCTTGAGTAGCTCGAGATCAGCGTCGGTCGGCACCAGCGCATCGACCATCTCGGTGTTCAGCAGCGTCGGATCGAGATCGAGGAAGTAGCCGATCCCGCCCGACATGCCGGCCGCGACATTGCGCCCCGTCTTGCCAAGGACCACGGCGATCCCGCCGGTCATGTACTCGCAGCCGTGATCGCCTAGTCCCTCCACCACTGCGATGGCACCAGAGTTGCGGACGCAGAATCGCTCGCCGACTTGGCCGCGAATGAACAGTTCGCCAGCGGTGGCGCCGTACGCGATCACGTTGCCGGCAATGATGTTGTCCGCCGCGACGAACTGTGCCGTGCGCGCAGGTCGCAGCACAATGCGGCCGCCGGAGAGTCCCTTCGCCAGGTAGTCATTGCTGTCACCTTCCAGCCGCAACGTGACGCCGGCCGGCAGGAATGCGCCAAAGCTCTGTCCGGCTGAGCCTTCGAAGGTGATGTCGATCGTGCCGTCGGGCAGGCCTTCACCGAGAGTGGCCTTGGTGACCTCGTGGCCCAGGATCGTTCCCACCGTACGATCAACGTTGCGGATCGCGATCGAGGCGCGGATGGCCTCACCGGTCTCCAGGGCCGGACGGCAGATCTTGATCAGTTCCTGGTCCAGGGCCTCAGCTATTCCGTGATCTTGAACAGTCACGTTGTGCAGTACTGCGCCTTCGGGAAGATCAGGCATGTGCAAGATCGGCCGGAGATCCAGACCGTGTGCCTTCCAGTGCTGTTCGGCCTTGGTGGTGTCGAGCACCTCGACGTGCCCTATGGCCTCGGCGAGTGTCCGGAAACCCAACGCTGCAAGGTGTTCTCGCACCTCTTCTGCGATGAACTCGAAGAAGTTGATCACGAACTCCGGCTTTCCGGAGAACTTCGAGCGCAACTCGGTATTCTGCGTCGCGACGCCCACTGGGCAGGTGTCGAGGTGACAAACCCGCATCATGATGCAGCCGCTGACCACCAGTGGTGCGGTCGCGAAGCCAAACTCCTCGGCTCCCAGCAGGGCTCCGATGATCACGTCGCGACCGGTCTTCAGCTGGCCGTCGACCTGCACCACGATGCGGTCTCGCAACCCATTGAGCAGCAAGGTCTGCTGCGTCTCAGCCAGCCCGAGCTCCCACGGACCGCCAGCGTGCTTCAACGAGGTCAGCGGAGCCGCGCCCGTACCGCCATCGTGGCCGGAGATCAAGACGACATCGGCCTTGGCCTTGGACACCCCAGCAGCGACCGTCCCGACCCCGACCTCGGCGACCAGTTTTACGTGCACTCGCGCGGAAGGGTTGGCGCATTTCAGGTCATGGATCAGTTGCTTGAGATCCTCGATCGAGTAGATGTCGTGGTGGGGCGGCGGGGAGATCAGCCCCACTCCCGGCGTTGAGTGTCGCGTCTGGGCAATCCAGGGATACACCTTCTGGCCGGGCAGCTGGCCGCCTTCTCCGGGCTTAGCGCCCTGAGCCATCTTGATCTGCAGATCGCTGGCATTGGTCAGGTAGTCCGAGGTCACACCGAAGCGGCCGGATGCCACCTGCTTGACGGCGCTGCGCCGCTCCGGGTCGTAGAGCCGGTCCTTGTCCTCACCGCCCTCACCGGTGTTGGACCTGCCGCCGATCCTGTTCATAGCGATCGCCAGCGTCTCGTGCGCCTCCTTGCTGATCGACCCGTACGACATGGCTCCGGTGGAGAAGCGCTTGACGATCTCGCTGACTGGTTCGACCTCTTCGATGGGTACGGGGCGGCGGTCGGAGGCAAACCGCAGCAGTCCCCGCAACGTCATCAGCCGCTCGGATTGCGTGTCGATGTGATGGGTGTACTGCTTGAAGATGTCGTAGCGTCCGGAGCGGGTCGAGTGCTGCAGCCGGAAGACCGTCTCGGGATCGAACAGATGCGGCTCGCCCTCGCGCCGCCACTGATACTCACCGCCGACCGCCAGGAGCCGATGCGCCAGCGGGATGCCGTCGAGCGGGTACGCCGTCAGATGCCGCCTACGCACTTCCTCGGCGATCTGCTCGAGCGTGACACCGCCGAGCTTGCTCGTCGTCCCGGTGAAGTAGCGGTCGACCACCTCTCGGGAAAGGCCGAGCGCTTCGAAGATCTGAGCCCCGGTGTAGGACGCCACCGTTGAAACGCCCATCTTGCTCATGACCTTGAGCACACCCTTGCCGAGGGCCTTGATGACGTTGCCCACCGCCTTCTCCGGGGCGACGCTGGTATAGACCTGATGCCGAGCCAGATCTTCCACGGACTCAATGGCCAGGTACGGGTTCACCGCGGCCGCGCCGTAGCCGATGAGCAGGGCGACGTGGTGCACCTCGCGGACGTCGCCGGCCTCCACGATCAATCCGACCTGGGTACGCGACTTCTCACGGACCAAGTGGTGGTGCACGGCCGCTGTGAACAGCAGCGACGGAATGGGTGCGAGCTCGGCGTTGGAGTGCCGATCGGAGAGCACAATGATCCGAGCGCCGTCGGCGATTGCGGCGGAGATCTCGGCACACAGCTCCTCGAGCTTGGCCGTCAAAGCTGCCGCGCCACCGTCTACTTCGTACAGTCCGCGAGCCACATAGGTCTGATATCCCGGCAGGTCACCCTCGCGGTTGATCTTGACGATCTTGCTGAGGGCGTCATCGTCCAGCACGGGGAACGGCAACACCAACCGGCGACAGGAGGCCGGACCAGGGTCGAGCAGGTTACATTCGGGGCCGATGGTGTTGTACAGCGAGGTCACCAGCTCCTCGCGAATCGCATCCAACGGCGGGTTGGTCACCTGCGCGAAGAGCTGGGAGAAGTAGTCGAAGAGCAGCCTCGGCTTGTCACTGAGCGCCGCGAGCGGGGTGTCGGTGCCCATCGAGCCGAGCGGTTCGATACCCGCCGAGGCCATTGGAGCCAAGATCAGCCGCAACTCTTCCTCGGTATAGCCAAAGACCTGTTGGCGACGGGTGACCGAGGCGTGGGTGTGCACCACGTGCTCGCGGTCGGGCAGGTCGGACAGCAAGATCCTGCCGCCAATCAGCCACTCACCGTACGGCGCGGCTGCGGCGAGCTGCGCCTTGATCTCTTCGTCGGAGATGATCCGATGCTGACCAAGATCGACAAGGAACATCCGGCCGGGCTGAAGGCGACCCTTCCGCACGATCTTGTCCTGCGGGATGTCCAGCACCCCGGCCTCGGATGCCAAGACCACCAGGCCGTCGTCGGTGACCCAGAAGCGTCCCGGCCGCAAGCCGTTGCGATCAAGCACCCCGCCGACAACGGTGCCGTCGGTGAACACCACACCAGCCGGGCCGTCCCACGGCTCCATCAGGCAGGAGTGGAAGGCATAGAAGTCCCGCCGGGAATGCGGCATCGAGTCGTTGTTCTCCCAGGCCTCCGGGATCATCATGAGCATCGCATGCGGTAGCGAACGTCCGCCGAGATGCAACAGCTCCACCACTTCGTCGAACGATGCTGAGTCGGAGGCGTCCGGCGTACAGATCGGGAACAACCGCTCGAGGTCGCCAGGGATGACGTCGCTGGCCAACAATGCCTCGCGGGCCCGCATCCAGTTGCGATTGCCCATCACGGTGTTGATCTCCCCGTTATGGGCGATCATCCGGAAGGGATGCGCCAGTTCCCAGGCGGGGAAGGTATTGGTGGAGAAGCGAGAGTGCACCACGACGAGCGCGCTCTCCATCCGCTCGTCCAGCAGGTCAGGAAAGACCTGCGGCAGCTGCGCGGTGGTGACCATGCCCTTGTAGACGATGGTCCGGCAGGACAGGGACGCAAAGTAGATGCCCGTTTCATGCTGCGCGCGACGACGCAGACAGTAGGCCATTCGGTCCAGAGCAATGCCCATCAGCGGTGCGCCCTTGGCCGTCACGAAGAGCTGCTCGAAGGAAGGCATGTTCGACCTGGTGAGGTCGCTGAGTGAGGCGTCACTGGTGGGTACCCGTCGCCAGCCGACAACGGTCAGGTTCTCCTCCGACGCGATCTGCTCAATGCTGGCCTTCGCCTTTGCGGCGAGATCGCTGTCGGTCGGGAGGAAGGCGTTGCCAACGGCGTACGCGCCGTGTCTCGGTAACTCGAAATCCACCTCGCTGCGGAGGAAACCGTCCGGGATCTGTAGCAACATGCCGGCGCCGTCACCGGTCTTCGGATCTGATCCGACCGCCCCGCGATGGTCCAGGTTGCGTAACGCCTCCAGCCCTTGGGCGACGATCGCGTTGCTGGGAATTCCGGTGAGCGTGGCGACGAAGGCGACACCGCACGAGTCGTGTTCGAATGCTGGATCGTAAAGGCCCTCAGCCAAGCGGTGTTGGGAATGCGCTCGAGCGGCTGTCATGGAACAAACTCCCGTCGTCGAAGCCGGTGCGCAGAGTCGGTGAATCTCTGCCACGGGTCACGGCTGAGCGGCACCGCTTAGGGGCAAGAGTGCGCGCCACAGAGCTTGCAGGACAACATTGGCCCAAAGTTGTTGGAAAGGGTAACGCACGCAGCTGGGATCTGGAACGTGAAAAACCACCACCTACTAGGTCGTCGCTGTCGGGTCCTTGGTTGAGGTTTCGGCCGCCGATTCGCTATCCGACGAATTGTCTGTCGCAACCGCATCGTCAGTGGACGCTGTCTCGGAAATGTCCTGCTCTGCAATAGATTCCGCAGCTGGCAACCCGATGCCCTCGACGACCTCCTCACGCCCCGGCCGATTGCGGATCAGCCAAATCAGCCAGATGAGCGCGACGATGAAGCCGATCAGTGAGGTGTAGTTGTTGAGCCGGAATCCGCCGATCTCATTGACCGTGTCGATCCGCAGCGCCTCGATCCAGAACCGGCCCGCGGTGTAGAGCAGGACGTACAGGGCGAACACCTTGCCATGGCCGAGTCGGAACCGGCGATCCAGCCACACCAGCAGAGCCGCTGCGGCGAGATTCCACAGCATCTCGTAGAGGAATGTCGGGTGGAACGTGGCGAACTGCTCGTAGCCGGGCGGGCGGTACTGCGGCGCAATTTCCAGCGCCCACGGCAGCGTGGTCGGACGACCGAACAGCTCTTGATTGAACCAGTTGCCCAGCCGGCCGATGGCCTGGGCGACGAGGATGGCGGGCGCTATCGCATCGAGTACCGCGGGAAAGGCGATCCTGCGGCGGCGGGCGACCAGATAGCCGCCGAGGACACCGAATGCGATAGCCCCCCAGACGCCAAGGCCACCCTCCCAGATCTTCAGCGCGTTCAGTGGGTGCCGACCGGGGCCGAAGTAGAGCTGGTAATCGGTGATCACGTGATACAGCCGAGCGCCGACGATGCCGAAGGGCACGCCAACGACGACCATCATCTCCATGCTGTCCGCCGTACCGCCTCGGGCTCGCCACCGACGTGTCGCGATGATCATGGCGACGATGATTCCGGCGATTATGCACAGCGCGTACGCGCGGAGCGGAAAGACGCCGATATGCCAGATGTTCGTGCTGGGACTGGGAATGGACAGAACCACCTGCGCCCACCCGGCCGTCACCACACTCGCCCCATCACACCTAACTTCTTCCCGTTGCTCGTGTTCACGACGGCAACCTAGGCTAGCTGGATTTGATTGTATTGTTCCGCTCGCTGCTTGTCGAAGCCTAGTCATATGCCCTTCGACAGGCTCAGGGATATAACGGGCCTACTTCTGGGCTGCGTCGGTGATCATCGTCTTGAGGGACTCAGGCGTCAACGACTCGATAGCAACGTCCTTGCCATTGATCAACATGGTGGGCGTCTGCGCGACGTGGTTCTGGTCGGCGGCGGCATTTATCGACGTCACGAAGTCGGCGTGGGCTCTCCTCTTGACACAGGTCTGGAACGCCTCCGAGGGCGGCGACCCCACAACCTTTGTTGCCAGGTCGATCAACTGGGGATCGCTCCACTGCAGTGTGTGGTTCGCGAACAGTGCCAGATAGTAGGCCTGACCGAAGCCGGCCTCGGCTGCGCAGGCCATCGCATTTGCGGCGGTTATTGAGCCCTCGTCGATGAACGCCATGGGATAGAGCTCCACCCGCGCCTCGCCACTTTCTTGAGCTTGGGTGATGGTCGGCCCGAACTCTTCTTCGAAGTCGGCGCAGTGCGGGCAGTGAAAATCCTCGTACAGGGTGATCGTGACCGGTGCGTCGGCCGAGCCGAGTGGGATAGGGCGACCGTTGGTGATCGTGACTGGACTGGCCGACGGCGGTGGCGGATGGCGCGGCGGATGGCGAGCGACTGGTACGCCAAGCCTGGAAGGTGATGCCGCCTGCCACCACCACCACGAGGAAGGCAACGACGACCGAGATCAAGATTCGCTGATCGCGCCGGCGCGCTGCGGCCTGCTCCGCCGCCAGCCGGGCACGCTCCCGCGCATTGAGATTCTTCGGACTGTTCATGGTGATTCCCGTATCACGTCCCGTTCGCTAGAGAACCGGTCCAGCGTAAGTCGGCTGCGGGGTTGCCACACGAGCCACGCGGCCAACAACAGCAGGCCCACGTCGCGAACGATCTCTGTGCCGTACGCGGTTTGCCCCGGCGCGACATCGCCACCCCCGCCGAAGCACCCGCAGTCAATGCTGAGACCTCGCGCAGCGGCGGAGGTGACGGCTGCGATGAAGACCAGCAGGAGTACGGCGCTTGCGACCGCTACCAGACGGGTGGCGACGCCGGCGAGCAGCAACACCCCAAGCGCGATCTCGGCAAACGGAAGACCCCATCCGACGATGGTCACCAGTGAGGACGGCAGCAGGCGATAGGCACGCACGGCCGCAACGGAGGACTGCGGGTCGATCACTTTGAGCCCCCCAGCCACGAGAAACACCCCACCGAGTACGAGTCGTGCGCCGGTCGACACCCATGCGGCGATAGCAGCGAGCCTCGGGTTGGTGGCAAAGGTGCCGACTGGGGAAACGCTCACCGCGACCGATCCACCAACAAAGCGAAATCATGTTTGAGCGACGCAATCGGCGTACCCGGGGTCCAGAGCACAACCCCGGAGTTGCGACTGAACCCGATGACCTGCGCCGAGTGCCCTACCTCGTAACCGCCGCTGGGAAGCCGCTTCATGCCCTGGATATCCACCCCGACCTGGCTCGCAGCGCGTTTGATGGTCGAGAGCGGGCCGGTGAGGCCCACGAAGGCCGGGTTGAAGCGATCGAGATAACGCCGGATCTGTTTCTCCTTGTCGCGGGCTGGGTCGGTGGTCACGAAGAGGAACTGGATCTGGTCTCGATCGGCTGCTGAGAGCCGCTGCAAGGCAAGCGAGACGTCGGAGAGCACCGCGATACAGACATCGGGGCAATGGGTGTAGCCGAAGAACAACAACGTGACCGGTTTGGACGGCGTCGTGGACAGGTTGTACGGCCGTCCCGAGGTGTCGGTCAGGGAGATCTCGGGCATGGTGTACGGCTCGGGCAGCGAGGATCCGCCGGAATATCCAGCCGGATCCGCGTTGCGTTCGCCAGACGGACCGCTGGGTGCCGTGGTGCATCCGGAGATCACCAACAACACTCCTAGAGCCAGGAATGAGCAGGCTGCGATACGCATCCGCGCCGCGCCAGCGGACCCCGACACCGACCATGGCCAGCGGGATCGTACGGTGCGGCTCACGTCCCGACTAACCCCGGCGATCGCTGCGGAGTTCCCGATTCTGCCGCCGGCGAAAGACTGGCCTCCTGGCTGCCGCGACCGCCCCGTACGCCGGCGGCAAGGTCGGCCACCAGGGCATGCAGTCCGGTCAAATCCTCCGGTCTCCCGGCATCTTCGGCATCGAGCAGGGTTTTCACCAGCGCGGAGCCGACGATCACCAGGTCCGCGAAACTGGTCACCTCGCGAGCCTGCGCGCCATTGGACACGCCCAGCCCGACGCCGACCATCGCGGAGCTATCGATCTGCCGTACTCGCCGAACGAGTTCCGGAGCGGCTGTCGAGGTCTGGGCCCGTTGACCGGTCACGCCCATGACCGACGTGGCGTATACCCAGCCGCGGCAAGCCGCCACTGTCTCGCGCAACCGCTCGTCTGTCGAGGATGGCGAGACGAGGAAGATCCGGTCCAGATCATGCGCATCCGAAACGGCGAGCCACTCCTCCGCCTCATCCGGAGTCAGGTCCGGGGTGATCGCCCCCGCTCCTCCCGCTGAGGCAAGATCACGAGCGAACCGGTCGGCACCATAGCGCTCAATGAGATTCCAGTAGGTCATCACGACCGCCGGGGTACCGCGGCTCGCCACAGCTTCGACCGCCGCGAAGACATCCCGCGTCCGTACGCCGCGCTCCAGGGCCTTGGTTCCAGCGCGTTGGATTGTCACCCCATCTATCACCGGATCGCTGTACGGCAAGCCGACCTCGACCAGGTCGACCCCCTCAGACTCACCATCTCCGGTGAGCGCCGCGAGGGCGCGCAGGGACAGGTCGACGGTTGGGTAACCGACATGGAGGAAACCCGCCAGGGCACCGCGGCCTTCAGTGCGGATCTGGAGGAGTCGCTGCCCGGTGTGGCCGAGGTCGATGCTCACGATGTCGGCTCGGTGCCGACCGTGGTAGCCCCAGCCTCCGATACGGCCTCCGATGCCGTGCCGGAGGTGTTCAGGCCAAACCACGTGATCGCGGTCGCCACATCCTTGTCGCCGCGGCCCGACAAGTTGACCAAGATCAACGGTGGCTCGCCGGACTCGGTTGCCGGCAGCCGCGGAGCAAGTGTGAGCGCTCCGGCCAAGGCGTGCGCCGACTCGATGGCAGGAACGATCCCCTCCGTACGAGACAGCAGCTGAAAGGCCTCCATCGCCTCCGCGTCGGTGATCGGCTCGTAGTGCGCACGACCGACCTCGGCGAGCCAGGAGTGTTCCGGCCCGACTCCCGGATAGTCGAGTCCGGCCGAGATGGAATGAGAGGCCTTTGTCTGTCCGTCCTCGTCTTGGAGTACGAAGGTACGCATGCCATGCAGCACCCCGATCTCCCCAGTCGAGATCGTCGCGGCATGTCGACCGCTCTCGATGCCCTCACCGCCGGCCTCAAAGCCGTACAGCGCCACTTCGGTGTCGGGAATGAAGTCGGCGAAGATGCCCAACGCATTCGACCCACCACCAACGCACGCTGCCACCGCATCGGGCAGTCGGCCGTAACGATCAAGCAGCTGAGCCCGGGCCTCGGTGCTGATCACCCGCTGAAACTCGCGCACCAGCATCGGGAAGGGATGTGGACCCGCGACCGTACCGATCAGGTAATGGGTGTTGTCGACTGAAGCGACCCAATCGCGCAGCGCGTCGTTCATCGCGTCTTTCAGGGTTTGCGTGCCGGACTCGACGGCAATCACCTCAGCTCCGAGGAGCCGCATCCGAGCGACATTGAGCGCCTGCCGCTCGGTGTCGACCTTTCCCATGTAAACCGTGCAATCGAGTCCGAACAGCGCCGCCGCCGTGGCGGTGGCCACTCCGTGCTGGCCGGCACCGGTTTCGGCGATGACGCGGGTCTTTCCCATCCGGCGGGTCAGCAGCGCTTGGCCCAGCACGTTGTTGATCTTGTGCGAGCCGGTGTGGTTCAGATCTTCGCGCTTCAACGCGATGATCGGGAGCTGTCCGGTCGTGGTCCGCATCGCATGCTGACTGAATCGTTTGGCCTCGCTGATGGGGCTCGGGCGCCCGGTGTAATCAGCGAGCAGCTCGTCAAGCTCGGCCCGGAAAACGGGATCGGCCATAGCCTTGTGGAATTCCTGCTCCAGCTGGAGCAGTGCTGCGAAAAGCGCCTCAGGAACGAATCTGCCCCCGAACCGGTCGAAATGACCGCTCGCGTCCGGTAGCGAGGTACCGCTGAGCGGCGGCAGTTCCGAGGTCGCCCCCGGCTGCGCAGGCAGCCCCGAGGTCGCAATTGACTGCCTGGACAACTCGGTTCCTTACTTCTGGTCTGCGGCCGTATGCCGATGAGGTGCTAGGCCGGCGTCTAGGGCTTGTGCACCGCCGGGTGCGCTCCCGCCGCCACCAAGTCCGCCACGCCACTGCGTGGATCCCGACCTGTCACCAGAGCCTCACCGACGAGGACGACGTCGGCGCCGGCTCGCGCCAAGTCGATCACATCGTGCGGTCCGCGTACTCCGGACTCCGCGATCCGGACAATGCTGTCCGGAATCAGCGGCGCCAGCCGCGCGAAGATCGAGGGATCGACCTTCAGAGTCTGCAGATTGCGGGCATTGACACCGATGATCGAGGCCCCGGCATCAACGGCCCGGCTTATCTCCTCGGCTGTATGCACTTCGACCAGCGGGGTGAGCCCGATGGAACGAGCGCGCTCGACGAGGGAGATCAGTTCTGGATCGGACAGCGCAGCAACGATCAGCAGCACTAGATCGGCTCCCGCGGAACGCGCCTCGAAGAGCTGGTACGCGGTAACGATGAAATCCTTACGGAGTACCGGAATGTCGACCGCGCAGCGTACCCGTACAAGATCATCCAAGGACCCGGCGAAGTGCCGCTGCTCGGTCAGCACAGAAATCGCGGCTGCACCACCAGCCTCGTACTCCACTGCCAGTGCGGCCGGATCGGCGATCTGAGCCAGCGTGCCCTTGCTCGGACTCGACCGCTTGACCTCGGCGATCACCGCGACGCCAGGGCCCCGGAAGCGCGGCATCGGATCAATCGCGGCGTCGACGTGCTGGCATCGCTCCTTCAGCCGCTCCAGCGGAACACTGCTTTGACGGACCGCCAGATCCTCCCGGACTCCCGCGAGAATGTCGTCTAAGGCACCCATGATCGAACCGATCAGCTCGCCCCGTAGCCCATACGCTGCAGGACTACCGTCGCAATCAGCGCAACAGCCGCCAGGGCGACCGCGACCCAGAACATCGGCCAGTACTGGACCACCACAGCGATACCGCCGACGATGAATGCCACCAGCGCGATAGCCGATCCGGTCCACGCTGCAAGGGTGCGGCCGTGGTGCACATGCTTCCCGCGCCGGTTCACCACATATGTAATGTCGGACCGCTGCCGCGATTGCTGCTCTGTGCCTGCCATGGTTCCCTCGTTTCTGCTGATCGGGATCTGCACTCCGAGCACGTACCGCCCAGGACTGCGCTCGCCTCTCTCGCCCTATGCCTCGCGCCCCCGCCAGTCGCGCTGCACGCGGCCGGGAATGATGGCTCGTGGGCGACCAGGGTAATTGCTGCACCTGTTCGGTGGCATCCATTGTGTCTCCTGAGCTCCGATCGCGCACCTCGGGGTCGTCGCCGATCGGCGTGTCGTGATCATCTATTCCTTCAGCTGCTCGCGCATCGCGCGGTGAATCCACCGCCGTCGTCGTCGCTCGCGGAGGAAAAGCGCCTCCGCTTCCTCCTTCTCCGTGCGGCGGTGCGCGATTTCCGACGCTCGCATCAGTGGTCGGATCGGCGCCTGCATCCATCGCCTTCCACAGCTCTGCTGGGTCGTCAGAAGTCCGCCTGCCGCGCCCGTAACTTGGCTCGCGCGGAAACGTTCGGATCGCGCTGGCCAGTGAGCTGCTGTGATCATGGTCAAGACCGCGCCCGTGACGATCGCGACCCCAGAAAGCGCGAAGATCCACGGCCACGCGGTCACACTCAGCTGAAAAGCGTCGACCAAGCTGACCTCACGGACCTGGCTGCGTACGGCATCGGCGCTCGGCTGCAGTCGAAGCGCTCCGGAGAGGACAAGCCCAAGACCCACCAGGAGGAGTACCGCGCCGACCACGCGGCGTCCCCGGGCCTGCAGAACGAGCATGAGCAATGTCCCGGCCAACGCGACTATCGCCAGCGCCTGACTCAATCCGCCGGTGACCTGAGTTCCGGTGAACTTCACCACGACGCCTTCGCCGCTAGCCCGCCACCACGGCTGTGCGCTGGAGATGAGGCCCAAGATCCCGCCGAGCAGCAGGCAGCCGAATGCCAGCGCGCGACTCTTCATCTGGCGGCGGATTCGGCTGTCAGGAGCGCTTCCGACGGCCCGACTGAGGCGAAACTCTCCGCCACCGAAATGGCCTTGACGACAGCAGCGGCCTTGTTCTGAGTCTCCTGATCCTCGGTGGGCGGGTCGGAGTCCGCCACGATTCCCCCACCGGCTTGCACAAAGGCCACGCCGTCACGCACCACCGCGGTCCGGATGGCGATCGCCGCATCCGCATCACCGGCAAAGTCCAGATAGCCCACCACGCCGCCGTAAAGTCCCCGCCGCGTGATCTCAAGCTCGTCAATGATCTCCATGGCGCGGACCTTCGGCGCGCCGGACAGCGTGCCAGCCGGGAAGGCCGCCAAGACGACGTCGAGCGCGGTGCGGTCCTCGGCAATGGTGCCGGTGACCGTGGACTCGAGATGCATGATGTGGCTGTAGCGGCGGACTTCCATGAACTCCACCACCTCGACGGTGCCCGGCTGGCAAACCCGGCCGAGATCGTTACGGCCGAGATCGACAAGCATCACGTGCTCGGCGCGCTCCTTCGGATCCGCCAACAGCTCAGCCTCCAGGGCGGCGTCCTCGGCAGGAGTGCCACCACGCGGCTTCGAGCCCGCGATCGGATGCGTCACGGCGGTGGTTCCCTTGACGCTGACCAGGGCTTCTGGCGAGGAGCCGACGATGTCGAAGTCATCGAGCCGGAGCAGATACATGTACGGGCTCGGGTTGGTCAGGCGAAGCACGCGATAGATGTCGAGGGCGTCGGCGGTGGTGTCAACCTCGAAACGCTGGCTGACAACGATCTGAAACGCCTCGCCAGCCTTGATCTCCTCGACCGCAGACCTCACGGCTCGCTGATAATCCTCCGGCGCGCGCTGTCGCCGGATCGGCAGAGCGGTCTGATCAAAGCTCGCTGAAACCACACCGGCAGGTGTGGACTCGATCAGCAGCTCCGTCATGGCCTCCACTCGAGCTGCGGCGTCGGCGTACGCCTCATCGACTCGCTCATCGGTGTTGTCGAAGTTGATGGCGTTGGCAACCAACCACACTTCGCCGTTGTGGTGATCGAGGACGGCGAGATCCGACGCCAGCAGGAAGGTCAGCTCGGGAATCCTCAGGTCGTCGACACAGGTGTCGGGTAACCGCTCTATGCGGCGTACGGCGTCGTAGCTGAGATAGCCGACCAACCCTGACGTGAAGGGCGGCAGCTCTTCACTGCGCGGGGTGTGCAGCAAGCGGAGCGTCTCACCCACGGCCGCCAGGGGATCTCCACCGACCGGCAGGCCGACCGGCGCATGGCCGGTCCACACCGCCTCACCGTCGTGCTCGGTCAGCGTCGCAGCGGCACGAACCCCGACGAAGGAATACCGCGACCACACACCCTGCTCGGCAGATTCCAGCAGGTAGGTGCCGGGCCGGTTCCGCGCCAGCTTGCGATACAACCCGATCGCTGTATCGGCGTCGGCGAGCAGGCGCCGGTAGACGGGGATCACTCGCCGTTCCACGGCCAGCTTGCGGAACTCCTCGAGCGTCGGGGAAAGGTCGCTCACGACGCGGCTTCCTCGGCTTGCTGCGCAACTACCGCGGGAAGCTGGCGTCGGTCGAAGCAGCTGCGGTCGCCCGTATGGCATGCGGGGCCCTCCTGGTGCACCTTCACCAGCACGGTGTCGCCGTCGCAGTCCAGCCGAACCTCACGCACCCACTGCCGATGGCCACTCGTCTCGCCCTTCACCCAGTACTCGCCGCGACTGCGGGAGAAGAAGGTCGAGCGCCCGGTCGTCAGAGTTCGGTGCAAGGCCAGGTCGTCCATCCAGCCAACCATCAGCACTTCTCCGGTGCTCTCCTCCTGGATCACCGCGGTGACCAGTCCGGCCGCATCGCGCTTGAGCAGCGCGGCGACCTCCGGGTCCAGTGTGCTGCCGGCAACTCCCGGCGCGGGGTCGGTCACGCGGCCCATTGTTCCAACACCTGGCAGCAGCGATGGTGAGGTTTCCGACCAATGACAGCTGCGAGCGTCGGAAATCGCGCGCCCGCTGTGCTGAGGAGGAGGGAGCAGACACGTTTTATCGTCTGCGAGTGACGACGAAGTAGGCGGACCACAAGCGCGCGATGCGCGAGCAGCTCGGAATCGGCGTGTTACGCGGCTGTCACGTCAATGCCAGCTCGAGAATCCCCGGCTACGATGGGCGCTCGTGACGTTTGCCAAGTCCGAACGGGCCGAGTTGTGTGACCTGTTCGACAAGGTCGGGCCGCATGCACCCACGCTGTGTGAGGGCTGGGACACGCACGACCTCGCGGCGCATCTGTGGATCCGTGAAACCGATCCCGTGGGAGCGAGCGGCATCGTCGCCAAGCCGCTGTCCAGCTTGTACGAGAGGCGGATGGCCGAAATCAAGCAACGCTGGGAATACCCCGAGCTGGTCGATCGGGTGCGTCGTGGCCCGGCGCGGTTCTCGATCTTCGCCATCCCCGGCGTCGATGAAGGCGCGAACACTACCGAGTTCTTCATTCACCATGAGGACGTACGCCGGGCCGGGGACTCCCCGCAAACCTCCCGGCAACTCGGCGACGATGTCGAGGAGTGGATGTGGCGCCGACTCAAGCTATTGGGCCGGGCCTGGTTTCGCCGGGTTCAGGTCGGCGTTGTCCTGGAGCGCCTGGGTTCGGCCGACGCAGACGGCGCGCCGGAGACCATCCGAGCCGTGAGCGGTGCTTCTACGGTCACCTTGGTCGGCAGTCCCAGTGAGCTGATGCTGTACGCCCACGGCAGAACGAAGGTCGCCGAGATCAAGCTGGTCGGCGAGCCCGAGGCGATCGAGATCTTGAACTCAGCGGATCTTCGGACATGAGATCTGCCTTGATACGCAGGCCAGACTGTGGTGGTGACTCTGAGGTCCGGGCTAGCCAGACAACGGCCAGCCAGACATCGCTGGAGGCGCTTTGGGTTGGTAGCCGCCTGCGGTGCACTGCTGCTGACTACCGCCTGTAGCGGCTCCGCCAACGAACCCAGTGCCGAAACGCGTACCGCAGAGCCGACCGCAGCAAGCTCGGCGTCACCCTCGAACGCGCCATCCAGCAGCCCGAGCTCCAGCGGGGTTGCCTCGCGCGGCGACCCTCGCGCAACCGAGATTGCCTCCGATCTCGCTGCACCCTGGGGACTCATTCCGCTCAAGGACCGCAGCTTCCTGATCGCCGAACGTGACGAAGGGAAGATCGTCAGAGTTGAGAACGGCTCGGCGTCGCAGGTCCGGACCATCGACGAAGTGGATCCGGGTGGTGAGGGCGGCCTCCTCGGGCTCGCCATCACCAAGGACGAAAAGACCGTCTTCGCCTATTACACGGCAGCGAACGACAATCGGATCGTCTCGATGAGTTGGGACGGCCGCGAGCTCGGCGCGCCGAAGGTCATTCTTCGCGGCATTCCCAAGGGTTTCATCCACAACGGCGGCCGCATGGTGGTCGGTCCCGACGACTACCTGTACGTCGGTACCGGCGAGAGCGGCACCGGACGACTCTCCCAGGACAAAGATTCTCTCGGAGGGAAGATCCTGCGACTCAGACTCGATGGCCGACCGGCGCCGGGCAACCCGTTCGACAACGAGGTGTTCAGTTACGGCCACCGCAACGTCCAGGGCCTCGCTTTCGACGACGAAGGCCGGCTTTGGGCTTCCGAGTTTGGCCAGAACCGCTGGGACGAGCTGAACTTGATCACCAAGGGTGCCGACTACGGGTGGCCCGACGTGGAGGGGTCCGGCAACGTTCGCGGAATGACCAACCCCAAGGTGGTCTGGCATACCGATGAAGCATCGCCGTCAGGGTTGGCGTACTGGCAGAACTCGCTCTGGATGGCAGGACTGCGCGGCCAGCGGCTGTGGGAGATTCCGGTTGACGGTACAAAGACCGGGGATCCGATAGCGCACTTCCGCGGAGACTACGGCCGTCTCCGGACTGTCCAGGTGGCCGCCGACGGTGGCAGCCTGCTGTTGACCAACTCCAACACCGACGGCCGAGGTGATCCGGCATCGGATGACGACCGGCTGTTCCAGATCACCCGTTAGGGCCGAGTGAGACGATGAAGTCCAGTGCGACGCGTACGGTCAGCTTGATCATCGGCGGCCTCGCGGTCCTCGTCGGTGGCGTCTGGATCGGTCAGGGCGCCGGATTGATCAAGGGAAGCTTCATGACAGGCAGCCGAACGTGGCTCGCTATCGGCCTGCTATGCCTGGTTGTCGGACTGCTGTTGATCTTCCTGGCGCTGCGACGACGTCCTAGCGGCGGTGCCTGAGGGCGCGTGGTCGGAGCGTCCTGGCTGCAGGACTCAGCCAGTCCAGCCCTCATTGATATCGCCTGAGCCGCCCACCGCCCCTTGTTGTGGGCTGCTCGCGCATCGCGCTGGGAATCCCCCGACTTCGTCGTCGCTCGCAGAGAAAGAACGCCTCCGCTCTCTCCGTATCTATTGCTCGCTCCGCTCGCTGAGGCTGCGCTAGTAGCCGCTGCCTTCCTCCCTCGCTCGCAAACGAAGAGCGTGTCCGCTCGCTCGCTCGTCCAGGACAGCGGCGCGCCAGCCTGGCTCAGCACGGCGGCGCGCGATTTCCCGACGCTCGCACGCTAGCATAGTCAGGCAGCTGCTGCACAGCCCAGCGGTTGCCGTCGGGATCACTGAAGGACACGAATGATCCCCAAGGCTGCACATCAACCTCGCTCACATCGACGCCCCGCCCGGCGAGTTCCGCTCGGGCCTGATGAATGTCGCTCACGACGACCTGAAGGTTGTCCAAAGCACCCGGCGCCAACTGCGTCAGCCCTTTGCCAATGGCGATCGAGCACGCGGAACCCGGTGGAGTCAGCTGCACGAAGCGGATGTCTTCACTGACCGCGTGATCGTGGTCGAGGTTGAAGCCGGCCTGGTCGACGTAGAAGGCTTTGGCGCGGTCGACGTCGGTGACCGGCACTCCGATGAGTTCGAGTTTGAAGTCCATGGCTCGACGCTATCGAGAGGCTCAGACGGTTTTGGCCGCAGTTCCCCTCTCGAGCATGGCTGCTGTGGAAGCCTGAGTTCATGAATGGGCGCCCCAGGATCAAGGCCATGTCCAAGGTCTTGTCGTGGACGGTGCTAGTTCCCGCCCTGGCCGCAGTCTTGCTGGTATTCACCTGGGGTCGCGATATCGGCGTCGTGGTCCAGGTCCTCGTAGCTCTTGCCTTGGCCGGCGCAGTGCTGGCCGCGGTCAATCACGCCGAGGTCGTGGCCCATCGGGTCGGTGAACCGTTGGGATCACTGGTCCTGGCCGTCGCTGTAACGATCATCGAGGTGGGCTTGATCGTGACGCTGATGGTTTCCGGGGCCAAGGGGAGCGAATCGCTAGCCCGTGACACAGTGTTCGCCGCTGTGATGATCACCTGCAATGGCATTGTCGGCATTGCACTATTGATCGGTGCTGTCCGCTTCCAGCTCACGATCTTCAACGCTGAAGGGACTGGCGCCGCGCTGGCGACCGTGGCCACCTTGGCGACCCTGAGTCTGGTGCTGCCAAATTTCACGACCAGCCATCCAGGTCCGGAGTTCACGGCGTCCCAGCTCACATTCGCGGGAATCGCCTCACTGACGTTGTACGTCGCGTTCGTCGTTACCCAGACGCGCCGGCACCGCGACTTCTTCCTTCCGATGACCTCTGCGGGGGTGGTCGTGGAGGAAGAGGAGCACGCCGATCCACCGAGTACCGAACGAGCGTTGGCCAGCCTCGGTCTGCTGTTGCTCGCGCTGGTCGCCGTAGTCGGCCTGGCCAAGGTTGAGACACCCGCAATCGAAGCAGGTGTCGCGGCGCTCGGATTTCCTCCGTCGTTCGTTGGCGTCGTCATCGCGCTGCTGGTGTTGATGCCCGAGTCGCTCGCGGCGGCACAGGCCGCGCGTCGGGACCGAATCCAGACCAGTCTGAATCTCGCCTTCGGCTCGGCCATGGCCAGCATCGGGCTGACCATTCCGGCCATTGCCATCGCCTCGATCTGGCTGAAGGGTCCGCTGATTCTCGGACTGGATGACACCCAGATCGTGCTCTTGGCAGTGACCGTCGTCGTCGGGATTCTCACGGTGGTTCCGGGACGGGCAACGCGGCTACAGGCTGTCGTTCACCTCGTACTGCTGGCTGCCTTTCTGTTCCTCGCGGTCAATCCCTGACCATCGGCGAGCTCGCTTGATCAGCCGATCTTCTCCAAGATCAACTCGCGAACCCGAGCGGCGTCGGCTTGCCCGCGCAGCTGCTTCATCACCGATCCGATCAGCGCACCAGCCGCTTGTGTCTTGCCGCTCTTGATCTTGTCGACGATGTCGGGATTCGCGTTGATCGCCTCGTTGACGGCCGCGGCCAGCGCATTCTCATCCGAGACGATCGCCAGCTTGCGCGCAGTCACGACATCGGCTGGCGACCCTTCGCCCGCAATCACGCCTTCGAAGACCTGGCGAGCGAGCTTGTCGTTGATGGTGCCGTTCTCGACCAAGGCCTGAATCTCGGCCACCTGCTGCGCGCTGACCCCGACATTCTCAAGATCAACTCCCAGCTCGTTGGCGCGGCGCGCGATCTCGGTGAGCCACCACTTGCGAGCCGACTGGGGCGAGGCGCCCGCGGCGACCGTTGCCTCGATCGCATTGACGGCACCCGCGCTGACCACATCGCGCATTTCCAGCTGGGAAAAGCCCCATTCGGCGCTGACCCGGTCGATCCTGGCCGCCGGAGGCTCGGGAAGTGTCGCTCGCAGTTCCTCGACCCACTCTCGACTTGGCGCGATCGGCACCAGGTCCGGCTCCGGAAAATAGCGATAGTCCTCCGCGGTCTCCTTGCTCCGGCCGGCTGTCGTGATGCCGGACTCCTCGTGCCAGTGCCGCGTCTCCTGGATGACCCTGCCGCCGCCGGCCAGGACGGCCGCCTGCCGAGTGATCTCATACCGCAGCGCCCGCTCGACGCTGCGCAGCGAATTCACGTTCTTGGTCTCGGTGCGGGTGCCGAAGGTCGTGGTTCCGTGCGGCCGAAGCGAGACGTTGGCATCGCAGCGCAGCGAACCCTCCTCCATGCGGACGTCTGAGACGCCGAGCGCGCGCAGCAGATCACGCAGCATGGTCACGTACGCCCGCGCCACCTCCGGGGCCTTCACGCCGGTCCCCTCAATCGGCTTCGTGACGATCTCGATCAGCGGTACGCCGGACCTGTTGTAGTCCAGCAGGGAATATTCGGCGCCCTGGATTCGACCTGTTGCGCCGCCCACATGTAGCGACTTGCCGGTGTCCTCCTCCATGTGGGCCCGCTCGATGTCGATCCGGTAGATCTCACCGTCCAGGACCACCTCGGTCCAGCCGTCGTACGCGATTGGTTCGTCGTACTGGGAGATCTGGTAGTTCTTGGGCATGTCCGGATAGAAGTAGTTCTTCCGCGCAAAGCGACACCACTCGGCGATCGTGCAGTTCAACGCCAGCCCGATCCGAATCGCCGACTCGACCGCCTTCGCGTTGACCACCGGCAGCGAGCCCGGCAAACCCAGGCAAACAGGGCATACCTGAGTGTTCGGCTCGGCGCCGAATGCGGTCGAACATCCGCAAAACATCTTCGACGTGGTGTTCAGTTCGACGTGTACCTCGAGTCCGAGCACTGGGTCGTACGCCGCGAGCGCCTCTTCGTATGACAGCACCGTCATCGGACTGGCGCCCAGCTCGGGGAGGCGATCCAGCAGTGGTCCACCCCAGTCCGACTCGAGCGCAGCCTCCAGCGCGGCGCCGACTCGATAGAGCCGGTCGTCCGCGAGCGGCGGTGCGATCACCTGCAGGCCCACCGGCAACCCGTCCTCGGGCGCCAGTCCCACCGGGAAAGATGCACTCGCGTTGCCGGCCAAATTGGACGGAATCGTGCACAGGTCGTTCATGTACATAGCAAGCGGATCATCGACCTTCTCGCCGATCTTGAAGGCGGTGACCGGCGTGGCTGGTGAGACGAGCACATCGACCTGGGAGAACGCCTGGTCGAAGTCGCGAGAGATCAATGTTCTGACCTTCTGTGCCTGCCCGTAGTAGGCGTCGTAGTAGCCGCTGGACAACGCGTACGTGCCAATGATGATCCGCCGCTTCACCTCCGCGCCGAATCCCGCCTCCCGGGTCATCGCCATCACCTGCTCCGCGCTCGCGACACCGTCGTCGCCGACCCGTAACCCGTATCGCATGGCGTCGAACTTGGCGAGGTTGGAGGAGCACTCGGCAGGCAAGATCAAGTAGTAAGCCGGCAAGGCATAGACGAAATGCGGGCAGGCGACCTCGACGATCTCCGCACCTAGCGATGCCAAGAGTTCGACACCCTCGTGAAAGCGCTGCTCTACGCCGGGTGCATACCCTTCGCCACCAAGTTCGCTGACCACGCCAATCTTCATCCCAGAAACGTCTGCTGACCGGGCGGCGCCGACCACATCGGGCACCGGCTGATCAATTGATGTCGAATCGCATGGATCATGGCCGGCGATCACCTGGTGTAGCAGAGCCGCATCCAGCACCGTACGCGCGCAGGGACCGGGCTGATCCAAACTCGAGGCCAGAGCGACCAGGCCGTAGCGCGAGCTACCGCCGTAGGTGGGTTTCACGCCGACGGTACCCGTGACAGCCGCCGGCTGCCGGATGGAGCCGCCGGTATCGGTGCCGATGGCCAGTGGGGCTTCGAAGGCGGCAACTGCGGCAGCCGACCCGCCACCGGAGCCACCAGGAATCCGGCTGGTGTCCCAGGGATTGCGGGTTGGCCCGTACGCGGAGTTCTCGGTTGAGGAGCCCATCGCGAATTCGTCGAGGTTCGTCTTGCCCAAGATCACCAAGTCATGATCAAGAAGTCGCCGGGTGACCGTCGCGTCGTAGGGCGGCAGCCAACCTTCCAAGATCTTTGATCCACAGGTGGTTGGTGCACCGGTGTAGGTGAGGATGTCCTTGAGTGCCAGCGGCACACCTGCGAGCGGACCGACCTCATCTCCGGCCGCGATCTTGGCATCGACTCGTGCCGCAGTCGCCAGAGCACGCTCGCCATCCACATAAAGGAAAGCGTGTATCTCACCATCGATCTCGGCGATTCGATCAAGATGTGCTCGAGCTACCTCGACAGCACTCAGCTCGCCTGATTTGATCTTGCTGTGCAAGATCAGCAGCAGACTGCAGGATGATCTCCGCGGCGCGGTTGGCGTAACGTCACGCCTCCTCCTCCAGAATCCGCGGGACTCGGAATCGCATCTGCTCAGCCGCAGGTGCGCCGGCTAGGACCACGTCGCGAGGCAAGCATGGACGCAGTTCGTCCTCCCGAAACACATTCGTCAACGGCAGCGCATGTGAGGTCGGCGGAATGTCTTGGGCAGCTACCTCGGATACCCGGGCAACCGATTCCAAGATCACATCCAGCTGCGGCGCCAAGACGTCCAGCTCGGCATCGGTCAGCTCGATTCGCGCCAACTTGGCCAGGCTCGCGACGTCCTGAGCGGTGAGGGCCACCTATCACATCTCCTTGGTGCCAAATCTGTGAGGTCATGAGGTCCGGCTCATCCTAGTGCGGGCACATCGTCGCTCAGACCTCGTGGACGTCCCGGAATCCGTCGGCAGCCGGGATGTCAGGACTTCAGCGAGCGGATCACAAGACCAGTCTTGAGCTTCGGGGTGAAAAACGTCGACTTCGGCGGCATGAGCAAGCCTTCGCGCGCGGTTCGTTCGATCTCGGCAACGCTCACTGGCCGAATCAGTACGGCCGCGGAAGCCCGCCCGCTGTCAACCTCGGCAAGCGTCTCGGCAAGGCCGTGCTGATAGCTCACGGTCAACCCGATGTCGGCAAGTGCGGTTTCCAACCACCCGCCATCGAGCGCGCGTACGCCATCAAACCGTCCGGGTTTCGCCCGCATCCGCCACGCTGCGTCACTGCTGACCAAGATCAGGAACCCTTGCTGGTGCAGATCGGCAAGGGCCGCCGCGCGCGGCCTTTCGGTGGGAACGAGGTCGAACGATCGGGCCAGCGCACGAGCAAGATCAGCGACGTCGATATCGCTGTAGAGACGATGAATCGCCGCAACGCTGAGCTGTTCCTCGATGAGCTCGTTGACGAAGGCCAGAGTCAGCTCGGCAGGCGTATCGGTGCGGCCAGTCGCGTCGCGGATCTCGTCACGGTAGATCCGTGACACCCCATAACGGTGGTGCCCGTCCGCAATCAGCACATCATCGGAGGCCAGCTTGTCTGTGATTGCTGCAACCCGGTGTGGATCGGTCACCCGTTCCACCACATGCTCGATTCCATCCTCGGTCACCGTACCCAGCAGCTCGCCAGGCTCGGCGAGAAGCTCGGTGAGGCCTTTGGAGAGCGAGAGGCCCCAGACTGGCGACAGGTTTGCGGCCGTGGCCCGGGTGAGGTCGAGGCGATCGGTGGAAGCTTTCGCAGTCGTCCGCTCGTGCGGCAAGACCCCGCCGGCTTCCGCATCAACCACCTCGAGCCCGCCGAGCACTCCGGCGATGTCACGCCGTACGCCGGTTGAGTCGGTGAACCGCATCCGGTAGATGGTGAAGGAAGGTTCCGCCTCGATGGCAAGAATGCCCTCGTTCAACCACTCTTGCAGGGTCTTCGCCGCCAGCTCGTAGCGGTGCTCATCGCCACGTGGTACATCGATCCGCACGATGTTGTGCGGCGATCTCGCCGCGAGGACATCGACGTCAGCATCGGACAACACGTCGTACGGTGGAGCGACAACGGGTGCAAGGTGGTCGGTCGCGTAACGGATCGCGGCAAAGGGTTCGAAGCGCGGCACGGCACAAGGCTTCCATGAATTCTGGGCCGTCCTGACCGCCGCTCAGAAGTTCCGTCGTGCAGCAGCGGAGCACGTGATCTGTCGCCGCCCTTCATCGGCCCGACACATGCAAGTAATCGAGGTAAGGAAAGATGTTCCCGTGTTCCTGATGCGGATCTCCCTCCCAGACCGACCAGGATCCCTCGGCTCTGTCGCTACCGCCATGGGCGGCGTGGGCGCCGATATCAATGCCGTCGAGATTGTGGAAAAGAGGGCTGACGGGAGTGTGGTCGACGACTTCATCGTCGACCTGCCCCCCAACCAGCTGCCAGAGACGCTCGTTACTGCGTGTCAGAGCCTCGCTGGCGTACGCGTGGAGTGGATTGCCCGCTACCCCGAGGGTGGCGGGCTGCAGTCCGACCTCGAAGCGCTGGAGCGGATGGCTGCCGACCCGCCGCATGCTGCGGAAACGCTCGTCTCGCTGTGCCCGGTCGTTTTTCGTTCCCATTGGGCGAGCCTGCTTGATATCTCCGATGGCGCGCCCAAACCGTGCTACTCGACCACTCTGGCGCCAGATCTGACTCCCGAGGTGGCCGCGATGTTCACGCCTTTTGACGCCACTCATCGCACCGATCTGGACGTGGACTGGAGTCCAGGATGGGGCGATACCACGGCTGTGGTGACACCGGTGACTCGTGACCGGGTGATCATCATCGGACGTCTGGGTGGACCCTCGTTCCTTGATTCCGAGATCGCCCGGCTGCATCACCTCGCCGCGCTTGTGAAGTAAGTCACTTCCACCTCAGGTACGTTCAGCGCGTGGACGCGTTCGGCTGGCCTGAGCTGGTCGCCCTGCTCACCTCGATCGGGTTCGGAATCGTCTCAGCGATCGTCCCGATTGTGAATGCCGAGGCCTATGTGATCGCCTCTCAGATGTCCGCGATCATTGGACCCATTCCGATCGCGATTGGCATCGCCATCGGCCAAACAATTGGAAAGTTGCTGCTTTTTTTCGGCGTACGCGAAGGCAAGGAACTGCCCTTCGTCAGGCATCGCCGGGAGCTCCAGAAACAGCGGCCCATCGGGCCCGCCCGGGCGCGCTTCCGCGCTGTGATGGCAAAACTGCTTGACCTGGTCGGCCAGAAACGCTGGGGACTCCCGATCGTCCTCATCGCCGCTGTTATCGGCTTCCCGCCGCTCTACGCTGTCGCGCTGCTGGCTGGTGCGACCACCATGCGGCCACTCTGGTTCGGGCTGACCGTGTTCGTCGGCCGGCTCTGCAGGTTCGTGCTGGTGGCGTCCGGATTCCACGGGCTTCACGACTGGTTCTTCTAAGGCTTCGGGCTTGAGCTTCGCTCGTGATGCTGCGGGAGCTACTCATAAGCTAGTTCGGTGCCGAAGATCTTCAGCAACCTGAATCTGCATGGAGCGACTCCACCACGGGTGCAGCCCGCGGTCGGTGAATGGGGTCCGGTGAAGGTGCCGAGCACCAAGCAGAAGAAGCGGATGCGGATCTGGGTATCTCTGGCGTTGCTCGGTGGGCTGATTGTGATCTTTCTGCTGGGTTGGTACGTCTACCACGCGATGACCGGAAGCTGGGGCTTCGGGATCGGCGAGGAGCAACAGCAGCAGCTCTTCCACATTCTTCTGCTGTAGAGAGGCTGGATCTACTCCCCCATCTGTCGCGACCTTGCGCGCCGCCTCGGGGCCCTGCTGGAGCAGCACCTCAAAAGCCTCGGCGCCGCTCAGGATGGGCACCTTCAACTCCACAGCCTTGTCGTATTTAGATCCTGGGGCATCGCCCACCACAACGAAGCTGGTCTTTTTCGACACCGACCCGGCGACCTTGCCGCCGCGCGAGGTAATTGCCTCCGTTGCGACATCGCGGGAATAGCCCTCGAGCGAGCCAGTAACCACAATCGACTGGCCGGCGAGTGTCTGCTCGCGGGCGGCCTTTGGCTCATCCCGCATCACGCAACCAGCAGCCTGCCACTTCGCGACAATCTCGCGATGCCAGGGAACCTCGAACCAGTCTGTGATTGCGGTCACGAGGGTCGGGCCAATGCCCTCCACCGCTGCCAACTCCTCCGGCGTCGCGTTGGCGAGGGCATCGATGTCACCGAACGCGGCCGCTATGTCCGGCGCAACGCCCTTGCCGATGTGCCGGATCGACAAAGCGACCAGGAACTTGTCCAGCGGCCGAGTTTTCGCCACCTCGAGGTTGGCGAGCAGCTTGGCGCCGTTAGCGGAGAGAGCTCCTGACTTGGTCGTAAAGAACTCAGTCTTGCTCAGCTTTTCTTCGGTCAGACTGAACAGGTCCCCCTCATCGACCAGCAACCCGGCGTCGAGCAACGCCTGACCCGACTGGTATCCCAGAACCTCGATATCGAGGGCATCCCGGCTGGCGACGTGGAACAGCCGCTCCCGCAGCTGGGCCGGACACGATCTGGCGTTGGGGCAACGCAGATCGGCGTCCCCCTCCTTCTCCGGCCGAAGCTCGGTACCGCAGGCCGGACAGTGGGTCGGCATGACGAAAGCCCGCTCGCTGCCGTCGCGAAGATCGACCACCGGACCGACTATCTCTGGGATGACGTCGCCGGCCTTGCGAAGCACCACCGTGTCGCCGATGAGCACTCCCTTGCGTACGACCTCACTGGCGTTGTGCAGCGTCGCCATGCCCACCGTCGACCCGGCTACCTGGATTGGCTCCATCACGCCGAACGGAGTTACCCGGCCCGTACGCCCGACGTTGACGCTGATGTCGAGCAGCTTGGTCGTGACCTCTTCAGGCGGGTACTTATACGCGATCGCCCAGCGTGGAGCGCGGGATGTGGAGCCGAGCTGATCTTGGACCGCTCGCTCGTCCAGCTTGACGACGACGCCGTCGATCTCGTGCTCCACCGAGTGCCGATGCTCGCCGAAGTATTGGACGTAGTCCCACACCTCAGTGAGGGTTCGGGCCAGCTTGCGATGCGGGCTGACGGGAAGTCCCCAGCGATCCAGCGCGGCGTACGCGTCGGAGAGCCGATCGGCGGTGAAGCCCTCAAGAACGCCGATGCCGTGGCTGACGAACCCAAGATTCCGCGAAGCCGTGATCTTCGGATCCTTCTGTCGAAGCGACCCGGCCGCCGCGTTGCGCGGGTTGGCGAACGGTGCCTTTCCGGCCAGGACGAGTGACTCGTTGAGAGCAGCGAAGTCGGCAACGGCGAAAAACACCTCACCGCGTACCTCGAGCGTCTCGGGAGCATCGGAGCCGGACAGCCGGTGCGGGATGACCTTGATCGTTTTCACGTTTGCGGTGACGTCTTCACCGACTCGCCCGTCGCCCCTGGTCGCGGCGCGGGTCAGCCTGCCCTGCTCATACACCAGATCGATTGCCAGGCCGTCCACCTTGAGCTCACAGAGGTAACCCGACTGCTCGAGTCGCTTCTCGCCCAGCTCTCGAATCGCGCGCTGGGCCCAACGATCCAATTCGTCTCGACTGAACGCGTTGTCCAGGCTCAGCAATCGTTGCGGGTGCTCCACAGCAGTGAACGTGGTCGACGGCGGCGGGCCGACCTGCTGCGTCGGCGAGTCCGGCGTACGCAGCGCGGGAAAGGCATCCTCGAGATCGTTGAGCTCCCGCAAGATCGCATCGAACTCGCCATCAGACATGGTCGGCGCATCGAGCACGTAGTAACGCCAGCGTGCGTCGTTCACCCGCTCGCTGAGATCTGCGTGCCGCTGACTCGCCTTCGCCAGGGATTCCGGAAGCTCGATTTCTCCGTCGCCCACTGACGCCAAGAAGGTTTCGTCGGCCACGTCAGCACAGTAGCGCCCGCTACTGACGGTCGCGGTGGGCCGCGGCAGGGAGCCGCAGACCAGCGGAAAAATAACGAAGCAATAACGCGACTTTCACATCGCGCCAGGGATCCAGCTGTTAGCGTCTGGCGGGTCGGCCTGCCAATTGATCACTTGAGTTGATCACCTTTGAGGAGCCTCGATTGTCTGCTGATCAGCGTCTCGTTCCCACTTCTGCCCCCCGTCGCCGCGTCCCAGCCGCGCTGGCGATCGGTGCTCTCGGACTCGGCCTGCTCGCCACTCCGAGCGGTCTCGCAATCGCCAAGCCAGCAACACCAACCCAGGCGGCGGCCGCGTCACGGCAGGCTCCTGACTCGCTGTTCCCGGAGCAAGGCAGCAGCAAGTACGACGTCAAGCACTACGCAATCAGTCTTGGCTTCGAGAGCTCAGGAGACATCAAGGCGAAAACAACCTTGACCGCCAAGGCGAGGAAGCCACTGAGGTCGTTCTCGCTCGACCTGGAAGGCCTCATCGTCGACAAGGTACGAGTCAATGGACGCACCGCTGACTTCTCCAGGCGCGACAACAAGCTGATCATCAAGCCGTCGAAGATCTTGAAGGGACGTTTCTCGGCCAGCATCCGGTACCACGGCAAGCCGGTCACCCATATCGACCCCGATGGCGCCCAGGACGGCTGGATTCCCACCGACGACGGAGCCGGAGCCACCGTCCTCAGCGAACCGGTCGGTGCGATGACCTGGTTCCCCAACAACAACACCCCGCGCGACAAGGCGACCTTCGACATGAAGATCACCGTTCCGTCCAAACTCGAGGTGGCCGGCAGCGGCGATCTGAAGAGTGTGCGGAAACACGCTGGCAAGGAAACCTGGCGCTGGGTGCAGCCCCACCAGCAGGCGACGTACCTGGCCATGATCTCGATCAGCGATTACAACGTCTACCACTCCACCATGAGGACAACGACCGGACGCAAGTTGCCGATCTGGAGCTTCATTGAGCCGAAGCTCGGGACGGTGGCGGACGAGCGCGCGCTCATCCCGACGATCATCCGCTATGAGGAGCGTCGGTTCGGACCGTACCCCTTCAACAGCGCCGGAATCGTGGTCAAGGAGACGGGAGTCGGCTATGCCCTGGAGACGCAGAACAGGCCAGTCTTCGACGGCATCCCGGACGACTTGACCAACGTCCATGAGTGGGCTCATCAGTGGTACGGCAACTCTGTGTCGCTGACCAACTGGGTCGACATCTGGCTCAACGAGGGATTCGCGACTTATGCCGAGTGGCTGTGGGATGCCTCTCATGGCGGACCGAGCACCGCCGAGACATTCCAGAAGGAGTACGACAGCCACCCAGCGACGGATCCCCTGTGGACGCCCGCGCCCGCGGATTTCGACGATCCAGCTGACCTGTTCGGTTCGCAGGGCTATCTGCGAGGCGCTATGACGCTGCAGGCGCTTCGCCAGCAGGTCGGATCGCACGACTTCTTCATCATCTTGCGCAGCTGGGCAAAGCAGCATAAGTACGGCAACGTGACGACGGCTCAGTTCATCCGACTCTCCGAGAGGGTGTCGGGACAGGACCTGGATGCCTTCTTCCAGCGCCTGGCTCTACGTGGCGAAGAAGCCCGCGCTCAGCTAGGACCCCAACCATGTCATGTGCCCTGAGCTCGTCGAAGGGCACATGACATGCACGCTTCGACAAGCTCAGCGCGCATTCAGTCGGCGAGTTGCTCGGTGACGATGTCAGCGGCAGAGCGCAGCGTACGCAGCGCACGTACGGCACCATCACGAGACGCTGAGGCGAGGCCGCACGCGGGCGTGATCACGATGCGCGCTGCGACCGGACGGATCAAGGCCAAGATCGCGGAGCGGGCCGAGTACGCGCCGAGTGCTACCTGATCGGGCCCGAGCTGATCGGCCCGGTGTACCGTCGGTCGGCAGTGCACCCATGCCGATCCAGACCCCCGCTTCGAGGCTGGCACCGACGGCATCCCAGTCGGCGCCGGACAGTTGGTCGATGTCGACCAGGATCCCGGCAATGCCCGCGGTCCGGAGCAGTTCGACGGGCGGGCCGGCTGCGCAACAGTGGACGACGACGGGCGTCGGCGACAGCCTCTCGACAACGTAGCGAAGGCCGCCGGAAACCTCGGGTGGCTCTATGGGGCGATGCCGTGACAGTCCGCTGGCCGTGGCCAGCGTGCCACCCAAGTACGGCAGGGAGCATGGGCTCGTCGAGCTGGATGAGCAGTTCGACATCGGGCAGCCGGCGGCCCAGCTCGGCAGTGAGCTGAGCGATGCCCTCGGCGAGCGATTGGCTGAGGTCGCGACGCGCTCCGGAGTCGGCCACCACTCGATCACCACGCGGCCGCTCCATCATCGAGGCCAGCGTCCATGGACCGGCAACCGAGAGCTTGACGGTGCCTGCGTATCCCTGTGCATGCTCCTCGAGCTGATCGAGGTCCGCGCGCAGCGTACTGATGGCCAGCCGATGCTCCCGGCTGGAGGCGTCGGTGAGCCGCCAGCCGGCAGGTTGCAGGTCGACGGCTAGACCGGAGAGAAAGGCAGTCGAGCGTCCGATCAACTGCGCGTAGGGTCCGCGCGCCGGCAACTCCGGGAGGTAGGGAAGATCAGGGCACTCCGCGAACGCGATCTTGACCGCATCCGCCATATCCGTGCCGGGCCAGGAACCGACTCCGGTAGTTCTGATCGGCGGCAGTTCGCCGTCCGACGACCTAGCGGTCACGCCTGGGTGGCCGAGATGGTCGCGCTTCCGACAACGCGCGAGCCGGCGTAGAGCACCACTGCCTGACCGGGCGCGACGCCAGTGACTGCAACGTCCAGCCGAACCGCAAGATGCTCGTCCTGCACCTGAACCATGGCGTCCATGGGCTGGCCATGGGCCCGAATCTGTACCTGACCGGACCACCCTGCATCCACTGGACGGCCGGTCCAGGTGGGCTTGATCGCATCGATGATCTTGATCGCGAGGGCATCTCGTGGACCGACGGTAATGGTGTTCGTTGTTGGTGTGATCGAGAGCACGAATCGAGGCTCGCCGTCGGCGGCAGGTCTGCCGAGTCGAAGACCCCGCCGCTGCCCCACGGTAAAGCGGTGTGATCCGGCATGCTCGCCAACCTTGGCGCCGGTGACGTCGACGATGTCGCCTGGCCTGCTGCCGAGGCGCCGCTCCAGGAATCCGGCAGTGTCTCCGTCGGCGATGAAGCAGATGTCGTGACTGTCGGGCTTGTTCGCCACAGCGAGACCGCGCTCCCCGGCCTCGGCGCGTACCTCGGCCTTGCGCGAGAGACCGAGCGGAAAATAGCACCGGCGAAGTTGATCATGATTCAGTACGCCCAGCACGTAGGACTGATCCTTGGCGACGTCGACGGCCCGATGCAGCTCGACGTCATTCTCGGTACGAATCAGCCGGGCATAGTGACCCGTACAGACGGCATCGAAGCCGAGCGCGACACCGCGCTCCAGAACTGCCGAGAACTTGATCTTCTCGTTGCAGCGGACGCAGGGATTAGGCGTACGCCCGGCGGCATACTCCGCGATGAAGTCGTTCACCACATCAGCGGCGAATCGGTCCGAGAGATCCCATACGTAGAAGGGAATGCCGAGCACATCTGCGGCCCGGCGAGCATCGTGCGCGTCTTCGATGGAGCAGCAGCCGCGGGCGCCCGAACGATAGGTCTGCGGATTCTTGGACAGGGCTAGGTGGACGCCAGTCACGTCATGTCCGGCCTCGACCGCCCGCGCCGCAGCAACGGCTGAGTCAACGCCGCCAGACATGGCGGCCAGTACCTTCATTTCAGTCCTTCTACTCCATGGGCAGCTTCGTGGCAAGCCGCAAGTCTCTCACGGGCCGCAGGCGCGACCAAGCGATCTTTACGCGAATGCAGCCGCGGCCTTGGCTCGCTCCACGGCTTCAGGTAATGCTGCCGCAAGGGCGCCTACGTCTGCAGCGGTCGAGGAGTGGCCAAGGGAGAATCGCACCGCGGAGCGCGCATCGCTCTCGGCGTATCCCATGGCAAGCAGCACGTGGCTCGGCTGTGCAACCCCGGCCGAGCAGGCCGCACCAGTCGAACAGTCGATCCCCGCGGAGTCCAGCAGCATCAAGATCGCGTCGGCCGAGCACCCCGGGAACCCGATGTTGGCGATGCCCGGAAGGCGATCTTGTTCGAAGGTTGGCCCGTGCACTACTGCAGTTGGCACGGCGGCGAGCACCGTGTTGATCAAGCTGGCACGCAGTTCTCGTACCCGCCGCTCCTCCTGCATCCGATGCCGCGAGGCGACCTCGACTGCGGCAGCAAAGCCCGCGACAGCCGGAACGTCCAGAGTGCCCGAGCGAACGTCTCGCTCCTGACCTCCGCCGTGCAGTAACGGAGCGAGCCGAAGTTCGCGGCGCGCCACCAAGGCACCGATGCCATACGGTCCGCCGAGCTTGTGCGCGGTGAAGGTCAGCAGATCGAGCCCACTTGCCGCAAAGTCAACCTCGACGTGACCGACGGCTTGGACCGCGTCGCTGTGGCAGATCGCGCCATTGTCGGCGGCGATCGCTGCGATCTCGGGAATCGCCTGTACGGTCCCGACCTCATTATTGGCCCACATCACCGAGACCAGGCTCGTGTCCGTGCCGACGGCGCTGGCGAGAGTCGCCAGATCCAGCCGACCAGTAGCATCGACCGGCACATAGCTCACCTCGGCGAATGCCGAACGACCTAGCCAAGCGACAGAATCCAGCACCGCGTGGTGTTCGATCGTCGAGGTGATCACCCGACGACGACCCGCCCTACCTCCCGACCACACGGCGCCTTTGACAGCGAGATTGTCGGACTCGGTTCCGCCGCTTGTGAAGATCAACTCTGTGGGATGGGCACCAACCCGGGCCGCTATCGCCTCCCGGGACTCTTCAACCACGCGACGCGCCGTACGACCCGAACCATGCAGCGACGACGCGTTGCCAACCCTGGTCAGCTCGCGAGTCATGGCCTCAACAGCCTCCGGGACCATCGGCGTAGTGGCCGCGTGGTCGAGGTAGATCCGACTCATGACGCCCCAGTCTGCCTCAGCGGGTTCTAGCTGGTTATCCCTTGCGCTCCTTGATCGCCTCGATCACCGCGGGAAGCACCCTGTGCAGGTCGCCGACGATGCCAAGATCAGCAAGCGCGAAGATCGGTGCCTCGGGATCCTTGTTGACCGCGACGATGGCCTTTGAGGTTTGCATCCCCGCACGGTGCTGGATGGCCCCAGAGATTCCGACGGCGATGTAGAGCTGGGGTGACACGGTCTTGCCGGTCTGGCCGATCTGGTACGCGTACGGGTACCAGCCGGCATCCACGGCTGCGCGCGAGGCACCGACCGCACCGCCCAAGACGTCTGCCAGTTCCTCGACCGCGGCGAAGTCGCCGCCTGTGCCACGCCCACCGGAGACGACCACCGCCGCCTCGGTCAACTCCGGACGTCCGCTGGACCTCTTCGGCTCCCTGCTCACTATGCGCGCGGTCTTCGCAGCATCCGAGATCGTGACCTCGATCTGCTCGGTCGCAGCCTCGGTAGGTGCAGCCTCAGGCGTGATGGCGTTCGGCTTGACCGTGATCACCGGCGCCCCGTGTGTCACCGCGGCGGTGACGGTCCAGTTACCGGCAAAGACCGATTGGGTGGTGGAGCCGTCGGCGGCGACGTCGGTGGCGTCGGTGATCAAGCCCGAGCCGAGCTTTACCGCCAGCCGACCGGCGATTTCCTTACCCTCCGGAGTGGAGGTGATCAAGATCGCGGCCGGCTGCATGGTCTGCAGCAATCTGTGCCAGCGCTTCGGCCTGAGGTGCGACGAGATAGTCGTCCATGGCCGGATCGGTCACCGTCAAGACACGAACGGCCCCGTACTCCCCCAGCTCCTTGGCGATGGTCTCGGAGGTATCACCGAAAACTACGGCGACCGGCTCACCGAGCCGGCGCGCCAGCGTGAGGAGCTCGAGGGCTGGCTTGGATACGTGAGAATCCACATGCTCAGCGACGATCAGAACCTCAGACATCTTCTGCCTCCTCCTCAGATGTACTTTCCGGCAGTCAGGAAATCGATGAATGCCGATGTACCGTCTTCCTCCTCGACGACGCGCCCCGCCTCCTTGGCCGGACGTGGGCTCGTCTGCAGGACTTTGCTCCATGCCGCGTCCAGGCCGACTGCACTGCCATCGATGCCAAGATCAGCAAGCGTCCACGTCTCGACAGGCTTCTTCTTGGCCGCGAGGATGCCACGCATCGAGGGGTACCGGGCTTCGCCGGACTGGTCAGTGACGCTGACGATCGCCGGCAGTTCGGCCTCGATCGTCGAGCTCGCCACATCGTCGTCGCGGCGGATCGTGACCCGACCATCGGCCACCGAAAGAGTGGCACCTAGGGTCACCGCCGGCCAGCCGAGCCGTTCGGCGACCATGGCTGGGATGACCCCCATGGTGCCGTCGGTGGATGCCATGCCGCAGATCACCAGATCTGGTGTCGCCCTCTTGATCGCCTCAGCCAACAACGCGCTCGTAGCCAGTGCGTCAGAGCCGTGCACGGCGTCGTCAACGATGTGGATGCCGGCCGATGCGCCCATCTGGAGTGCGCGCTTGATCGCGTCGGCGGCATCATCGGGACCGAGCGTCATGACAACGACCTCGACGTCGTCCCCGTCATCGGCTATCTGCAGCGCCTGTTCGACGGCGTACTCGTCGAGTTCGGACAGCAATCCGTCGCTCGCCGTCCGGTCGACCGTGCCGTCCGGGGCGAAGGTGCGCTCCCCGGTCGCATCGGGGACATGCTTGGCCAGTACGACAATCTTCATCTCGCTCCGCTCTCCTCGCGCATAGATCGAGGTCGCATCGTGGTCGTCACATTACTCACGAGTAACAAAGGCTGTGATCCTAGATCGCGACGTGTGACATGGGTGCCTGTTGGGGTAGGAAGGCCGCAAACCGCTCGACCCTGATCATCTCTCGATAGGCCTGTTCGCCGAGCACCCCGCGAAGCGCCTCGGTCTGGCTGGCCTGCGCAGCCAGCGCCGCGTACTTCAGATCCAGCAGCTCGCCGCTCACGGAGAGATCAATGCTGAGTGGCCCAGTCCAGGCAACCGGCGGCTCACCGACGATTGCACCCAGCTCGGTCCACCGAGCCAAGTGGTCGTCGAGCCACTCCTGCGTGTTGGCAACGACATGCAGCGTGCCGATGCCGGTGCGTCGTACGGCTTCGAGCGTCCAGCGGTGAACAGCGATGTGGTCAGGGTGGCCGGTCTGACCGTCGGGCGGAAAGGTCAAGACCGTGTCCGGACTCACATCACGGAGGATTCCTGCGATGCGCTCTACTGCTGCATCGGCATCTGCGGAGGCGCAACCGCCGTCGGGATAGCCGAGCCAATGGTGCTCGGTCACGCCGAGGATCCGTAGGCACTCAGCCAACTCGGCTTCTCGGATGGTCGGAAGCTGCTCCGGTGGCCACCGCTGCGGATCGGTTACGCCGAGTTCGCCTCGGGTCGCCGTAACACACACCACGCGACAGTCCGCCGCAGCTGCCATCGCCATGATTGCGCCGCAAAGATAGACCTCATCATCGGGATGGGCCCAGATCGACAAGATCGTGCCCAGTTCCTTGATGTCGTTCATCACCACGAGATGCAAGTCTGCTGCTTCCCGTGGCACGCTGGCCAACCGGCTCGGCCGTACGAGCTTCGTCACGGGTACGTATCCCCGCACAGACGTCACAACGACCGCCCGATGCGGCTGCCGAGCGGTTGTTTCGCATCGCAGGCGTCGAAACGATCAGCTCGACCCCGCACAGTGCCGCAACTTCTGCCAGAATTCGCCGCATGCCCGCAGGAACCAAAGACGAACCATGGGAACTCAGCACGGCGCCCCGAACTTCTACCTACACCATGTGGGCGGATGAGACTGCAGAACCTCCCACACTGTTTTGTCAGGTCGGATCCACCCAATTGAGGTATCAGCTGCAGATGCCTCGACGATCTTCACGCCTGGCTTGTCGAGCAGGGTGACTGGGTCGACTTGGGCGCCGCAGACGAACAGAAGCCGGCCAAGGAAGGCACCGTCGAGGCATGGGGCCGCTCGGCCGATAACCCGGTCGGCGGGTGGTACGGCCTGCGCAAGGGCTATCGCGGCCGCTTCGGCATGTATGTGCCGCCGCTCTTGGAGGCACTCGGCAAGGTCGAGCTCACTCATGACCCTCGCAACAACAAGGTCCGCGCTCTGACCTGACTCCGCCTGGGCGCTGCCTGATTAGGATCTCAAATAGCTCCTCATCGGTCGAAAATCGACCCCAAATCTCCAGTCGCATGTCGAAACTCCGCAATGGTCGAAAATTTGCGTTATCGAGTCCGACGTTGCTGCCTGGTTTGGAAGACCAGAGATCACCGCAGTTGTGCCCGATTGTGTTGAAACGACGGCTGACTGTTGCCTACGGTTTACAACAACCGGTTGCTCAACGGTTTGGAAGCCCGGATCGGCGGTATATGTCACCCATGTGGGGCACAATGAAGAACGCGCTCCGCCGCCAGCCGGCGGAGTGACTGGTTTCATCCTGACCGGTCCAGAGCACATCCAGTCAACTGCGAAGGCTCGTAAAAGATGACATCCGCTGCGTTGCCTGTGCCGCAGGACACCTCAGTTCTCGGCGCCCGAATCCGCGACGGTGGTACGTCGTTCGGACTGTGGGCGCCGCGGGCAACGCGCGTCGAGCTCGCGCTGGTAGATGAGGATCGCAACCAGACCAACCACGACATGGGCCGCCATGACGACGGTGTCTGGACTGCCTTCATCCAGGGGATCGGCGCCGAACAGCGCTACGGTTTCCGCGTCCATGGCCGATGGGACCCTGCCGCCGGTACTCGGTTCAACCCTGCCAAGCTGCTCGTCGACCCCTACGCCCGCGCGATCACCGGCGGCGTCGACTACTCGGGTCCGATCCTGGACCACACCGAGGAATCCAACTACGTCCCGGACACCACGGACTCGTTCGCGGCCGTGCCGCTCAGTGTCGTGGTACCCGATTCGCCGCCGCCGCGTCCAATAGATCGGCCGACGCCCATGTCGGAGACGGTGATCTATGAGCTGCACGTCAAGGGCTTTACGCGGCTGCACCCTTCGGTTCCTGAACACCTCCGGGGCACGTACTCCGGGCTTGCCTACCCTGCGGTCATCCAGCATCTCAAGGATCTCGGCGTGACAGCAGTCGAGCTGCTGCCGATACACCACTACATTTCCGAGCCGTTCCTCGTCGGGCGCGGCCTCTCCAACTATTGGGGATACAACACCCTCGGCTATTTCGCACCGCACTCCGCATATGGCTCAGTCAGCACGCTCGGTCAGCAGGTTCGTGAGTTCAAGGAGATGGTCTCCGCACTGCATGAGGCCGGGATCGAAGTCATTCTCGATGTCGTCTACAACCACACTGGCGAGGGCGGTCACGAGGGTCCGACGCTGTCCTTCCGCGGCATCGACCACCTTGGTTACTACCGGCTGACCGACGATCAACGCAACGACTACGACGTCACCGGGTGCGGCAACTCGGTGGACACCTCCGAGCCGGGCGTCTTGCGTATGGTGCTGGATTCGCTGCGCTACTGGGTTGTCGAAATGGGGGTGGACGGCTTCCGCTTCGATCTCCTCAGCACCCTGATCCGTGACGAGCGGCATCATGTGGATCAAGATCACCCGTTCAAACGTGCGATCCGTGAAGACCCAGTACTGAGCCAGGTCAAGATGATCGCCGAACCGTGGGATATGGGCCCGTATGGCTATCAGGTAGGTGGCTTCGGGCCGGGCTGGAGTGAATGGAACGACCGCTTCCGAAACCATATCCGCGACTTCTGGCGTGGCAATACCCACGGAGTTGGCGAGCTTGCACAGCGGCTGACCGGCTCGCCAGACATCTTCGATCGGGGCGGCAGGCTCGCCTACCTCGAGCATCAACTTCGTCACCGCTCACGACGGTTTCACGATGCGCGACCTGGTCACCTACGACGCCAAGCACAACGACGCCAATGGGGAGTCCAATCGCGACGGCTCCGATGACAATCGATCATGGAACTGCGGGGTCGAAGGGGAAACCGACGATCAGGCGACAAACGCGCTGCGGCATCGTCAAGTGCAAAACCTGATGGCGACCTTGATCTTGGCAGGCGGAGTGCCGATGATCACGGCAGGCGATGAGCTAGGCCGTACGCAGCAGGGCAATAACAACGCCTATTGCCAGGACTCACCGATTACCTGGGTGCACTGGGATACCCAGGAAACCTGGACCGATCAGACCGAGCTCACGCGCAAGCTGCTTCAGCTACGCGGTGAGCGTGCGATCTTCAGACCGGACCATTTCCGTCGAGGGGAGTTCCTGCTCGACGCAAAGGGTCAGCCGCGAGGACGGAAGAACATCGCGTGGTTCGGTGGCAACAATGCCGAAATGACCGAGTCTGAGTGGCGCGACGCCACGCGACGCACGCTCGGCATGTATCTCGCCTACGACAACCCGGACCGGGCCACCGACGAGGCATTCCTGATCTGGTTTCACGCTGGGTCTGATGCCATCCAGGTCGACCTCCCGAACGGGCCTTGGGCCGAGACCTACTCCGTAATCGCGCACACCGGACTTGAGGGGGAACTGCCGTCAGAGAAGATCGCGGCCGGATCGAGTCTCCAGCTGCCAGCTCGTACGGTCGTCGTCCTCCAGGTCGACTAAGCAGCTGCAGCTTCTCGGATTCCCACTAAGAGCTGCGAGCAGACCAGACACTCGCGAGCAGCTCTATTGCCAGCTGCGAGCGTCGGGAACGCGGGTCCGCGCGTCCAGGATCGCGCGCCGCCGTGCTGAGGAGGAGCGAGCGGAGGCGTACTTTCCTCTGCGAGCGACGACGAAGTAGGCGGACTCCACGCGCGATTGCGCGAGCAGCTCCAAATCAGTACGTGGGTGTCGACATGCTGGCTGGCAGCACCGCGAGCCCCATCTCGGCCTGGCTCGCCAGCAGCGGGTGATACGGCACCACCCGTACGGTGTAGCCGATTGCGCCGGCACGCTTGGCCTCCACCCAACCCTCGTAGCGACGCAGCCCACCGTCGATGTTGACCCCGGCCGGGAATGGATCCACGCGCGGGTCATAGAGGTGATCGTCACCGTCGAGCCGACCGATGATCAGCTGCACTTGGATGTCGTCCGGGGTGAGCTCCCCGAGCCGAACCAGCGCGCTGACATGAATCTTCGTCCCCACCTCGACCTGCTCGCCGGCGAGCGACTCGACGTGTTCGACCGAAACAGTCGACCACGCCCTCCGGATCCTGCGCTTCCAGCTCGCGAGCGCCTCTGCTCCCCCACTCGAGGAGTTCAAGGCGTGGCTGGACACCGCAGCAGGGGTATACAGCTGAGTCACGTACTGCCGCAGCATCCGCGACGCCACGACCTTGGGAGCCAGTCCGGCGATCGTGTCCCTGATCATCTGAATCCAGCGCTCCGGGAGCGCTCGCTGATCAAGATCATAGAAGCGCGGCACGATCTCGTTCTCGATGATGTCGTAGAGCGCCTTGGCCTCGAGATCATCACGCCGCTCTAGTCCGTCCGCCCCTTCAGCCGACGGAATCTCCCAGCCGTACGCCGGATCGAACCATTCGTCCCACCATCCGTCGAGGATCGACAAATTTGCCGCGCCGTTCAGGGCAGCTTTCATCCCTGACGTGCCGCACGCCTCGTACGGACGCAGCGGGTTGTTCATCCAGACGTCGCAGCCGGGGTACAGCCGCTTCGCCATCGCTATGTCGTAGTCGGGGAGAAAGACAATGTGCTCCCGCACCGCATGATCATCGGCGAACTGCACGACCTGTTGGACCAGGGCCTTGCCACCCTCGTCGGCCGGATGCGCCTTGCCCGCGATCACAATCTGGATCGGGCGGTCCTTGTCGGTCAGCAACGCCTTGAGACGGTCCGGATCGCGCAACATCAAGGTCAACCGCTTGTACGACGGCACGCGTCGGGCGAAGCCGAAGGTCAGCACATCCGGATTGAGCGCCTTGGCGACCCAGTCGGTCGCCAAGCCACGATTGGCACCGCTCGCGGCCAGCCGCTCCCGCGTCATGGCGATCAGATCCTCACGCATCCGCCGCTTGAGCGCCCAAATCGTCTTGCTGTCGACATTGCTCAGCGCGTCCCAGTCGTAGCCATCGCTCTCCGACGGACTGCCGCTCGGCGCCTCGAGCAGATCGAGCAACTCCCGATGCACCCAGGTGAGATGGTGCACACCGTTGGTGATCGCGGTGATCGGCACCTCGCTGGTGTCAAAGGCGCGCCACAACCCCTGGAACATCTCGCGGGACACTATGCCGTGCAGCGAAGAGACGCCATTGGCCCGCTGGGAGAGCCGGAAGCCCATCACAGCCATGTTGAACTTGCTAGTGTCGCCGCCTTCGTAGTCCTCGGCTCCCAAGGCCAGAACGCGGTCTAACGGCAGCCCATCGAAGCCCGCAAACTGGTGAACGATGAGCTCCCGCGGGAACCGGTCGATGCCGGCGGGAACCGGAGTGTGGGTGGTGAACACGGTGCCGGCGCGGGTGAGCTCCAGCGCGGTATCGAAGTCGAGGCCGGTGTGCAGGTACTCGCGGATCCGCTCCAGGCCAAGGAATCCGGCGTGCCCCTCGTTGGTGTGGAACACCTCGGGAGGCGGAGTGCCGGTGATCCGGCAGTACGCCCGAATGGCGCGTACGCCGCCCATGCCGAGCAAGACTTCTTGCTCGAGTCGGTGGTCGGTACCACCTCCGTACAGCCGGTCGGTCACCTCGCGCTCGTAGCCGGCATTCTGCTCGACGTCGGAGTCCAGCATCAGCAGCGGCACCCGGCCGACCTGAGCCACCCAGACCTGCGCGTACAGAGTGCGCCCAGGGAGTGGGACGTCGATCCGAAGTGGGCCCTCGTCATCGTGCAACATGGTCAACGGCAAGGAGTTCGGGTCAAGCAGCGGATAACGCTCCTGCTGCCAGCCGGCGGCGTTGAGAGATTGCCGGAAGTATCCCTGCCGGTAGAGCAGCCCAACGCCGATGATCGGAACTCCAAGATCGCTTGCGGTCTTGAGATGGTCGCCGGCCAGAATGCCGAGGCCGCCCGAGTACTGCGGCAGTACCTCGGTAATGCCGAATTCCGGTGAGAAGTAGCCAATGCAGGTGGGTGCCGTCGGATTCTCAGCCGCATAGCCCTGATACCACAGATCGCCGGCCAAGTAGTCGGCAAGATCAGCTTGGATCAGGCGGAGGTTCTTCAGAAAACGCCTGTCGGTCGAGAGTGCCTGAAGACGCTCGACAGAGACGTCGGCCAGCATCCGGACCGGATCGCCTGCGGTACTTTCCCAGAGCTGCGGGTCCACCGAGCGGAAAAGATCTTGGGTCTCCACGTGCCAGCACCAACGAAGGTTGCGGGCCAGATCGCCCAATGGTTTAAGGGCCTCAGGCAGCACTGGGCGAACAATGAAACGGCGGATAGCGCGCACTGGATTAACCTACCGGCGAACTCTTGATGGCACGGGATTTCTGCTCTCATCGGCTCGGGGACTGCAACTGGTTGTCGTACCGGGGCAAGTACCCAGGTTGCCGTGCCTAATGCAGCGGAGGTCGGGGGCATCCGACCCCTGCCGCCGAAGCACCAAGGCCGATAGGTTGACAATCGTGACGGCAAATACTTCAGGATCCTCGACGCCGGACCGCGACGACGTCGCACAGCCAGGGTCCCCAGCATCCTCATCCCCAGTCGCCGCAACAGCGCCGGACACCTCGCCTGGCGGCAGCCCTGACCGTCACGGTCAGCCTGCCGAGACTCGGGTCGATCTTTCATCGCATTCCGGTGCACAACGTGTCACCGGTGATCGAGGGCGGCGCCTATCCGGCCAAAGCTGTGGTCGGGGAATCCGTTCCGATCCGAGCGACCGTGTTCCGGGAAGGCCACGACGCCGTCAATGCTTCGGTCGTGCTCACTGATCCTGAAGGCAACGAGCGCCTTGAGCCGATGCGCCCCACCACTCCCCTTGGTTTTGACTGGTGGACGGCATCGGTGGTGCTCGACTCCGAGGGAATGTGGACGTTCCGCGTCGAGGGTTGGAGCGATCCGTGGGAAACCTGGGTCCACCACGCAGAGATCAAGATTCCGGCTGGCATTGATGTTGCGTTGGTGTGCACCGAAGGCATCGCCCTGTTCGATAGAGCCGCGGCTGACGCCGAGGCAGCTGGGCAGTATCAGACCGCGGCGCTGCTGCAGGGTGCGGCCAAGAATCTCGACTCGGGACAACAGGTCGAGGATCGGCTCGAGGTGGTGCTAGCCGACGACGTACGCGAAGCCATGAAGCTCTTCGGTCCGCGCGAGCGGATCTCGCCTACGCCGGACTATCCGATCTTCGTCGATCGCCGTAAGGCGCTGTTCTCGTCGTGGTATGAGTTCTTCCCGCGCTCCCAGGGAGCGAAGTGGGATGAGGAAAACGAGAAGTGGATCTCAGGCACGTTCGACTCCTCACACGAACGCTTGGAAGCGGCCGCGGCGATGGGCTTCGACGTGGTCTACCTGCCGCCTATCCATCCGATCGGCACAACGTTTCGTAAAGGCCCGAACAACACATTGGCGCCGGGGCCGACCGATCCTGGCTCACCCATGGGCGATCGGCGCACCGGAAGGCGGACACGACAGCATCCATCCCGACCTCGGCGACTTCGATGCATTCGATCGGTTCGTCGCCAAGGCCAACTCGCTGGGGCTTGAGGTTGCCTTGGACTTCGCGCTCCAGGCATCTCCTGATCACCCGTGGGTCACCGAGCATCCCGAGTGGTTCTCCAAGCGCGCCGACGGTTCCATCGCGTACGCGGAAAATCCGCCAAAGAAGTACCAAGACATCTACCCCATCAATTTCGACAACGACCGCGACGGGATCTACCTGGAAAGCCTGCGGATCATCAAGCTCTGGATGAGCCACGGCGTACGCATCTTCCGCGTCGACAATCCGCATACCAAGCCGGTCAATTTCTGGGCCTGGCTGATTGCTGAGGTTCGCAGGACCGATCCGGATGTGCTCTTCCTCGCCGAGGCTTTCACCAAGCCAGCAATGATGCATGCGCTCGGCAAGGCCGGCTTCCAGCAGTCCTACACCTACTTCACCTGGCGCAATGAGAAGTGGGAGATCGAGGAGTACATGAAGGAGCTGACGAGTGAGAGCGACAGCTTCTTCCGGCCGAACTTCTGGCCCAATACGCCCGACATCCTGCCTCACTTCTTGCAGTGGGGTGGCAAGCCGGCCTTCACCATCCGGGCGGTCCTCGCCTCGACGCTCTCCCCGCTGTGGGGCATCTACTCAGGTTTCGAGCTGTTCGAGAACGCGGCGCTCGCTCAAGGCCGTGAGGAGTACCTGGACTCGGAGAAGTTCCAGTACCGCCCGCGCGACTGGAAGGCCGCCGAAGAGAGCGGCGAGAACCTCAACATGCTGCTCGGAAAGCTGAACCAGATCCGCAAAGAGCACCCCGCACTGCAGCAGCTGCGCGACCTGCATTTCCACCACGCTCCACACGCCAATGCGTTGGTCTACTCCAAGAGGAGTGGCGACGATGTGGTGCTCGTGGTTGTCAGCCTGGATCCACATAACATCGTCGAGACCGAGCTCTACCTGGACATGGAGGCCATGGGACTGACGGCGCGGGACGTCTGCCTCGTCCACGATGAGCTGACAGGGCAGACGTGGCGTTGGGGACAGCATGCTTTCGTCAGGCTCACTTACGACGATCCGGCGCATATTCTCACGCTGATCCGGTACGGCTCTCGAAGCGCTGCCGCCGGGCCGGCGCTACCGCACAGGGTTAGGACGCCGTGACCGGAACAGCCGATCCTCAGGTTGCCGACCAGGTCCTGAGGTACATCTCCAATGCGCGATGGTTCGCCGGCAAGGGTCGGCGCGTCCAGTTCCGATCGCTCACGCCACTGCCCTGGCTCACCGAGGTTTCCGACTTCTTCCGGCCTGCTGCCGCGCCGGGAGTACGGTTCGAGATCGCTGAGCTGGCCTACCCGCCCGAGGAGGATCCCGAGCCGCTCGTCGCCTCGGCCAGCCAGCCAGCGGAGGATCTCGAGCCGACGCAGGAATCCCCCGCTGGCGAGCCGCCCGAGATGGTCGAGCCGATCGGTTACCCTCCTCCGACCGAGTACTACCACCTCGCGATCTCGTACCGGCCCGCTCCGCACGCGGAGTTGCATCAGGCAGAGATCGCTCGGTTCACCGATCCTGATCTTGGTCCGGTGATCGCGTACGACGCCGCCCAGGATCCGGATGCGTGTCGGGTGATTCTCAGCGCGCTACGAGGAGGTCGCCGACTGCGCAGTCCAGACAGCGAGGCACGATTCAATCCCACAGCTGCAGCAGCATTCAGTGCCGACCTTCAAGCCACGGCTGTTCACTGGGCAGCAGAGCAACACCTCGGTGATGCTGGGAGATACCGCAATACTCAAGCTGTTCCGGCGCCTGGAACTCGGCCACAACCTCGATATCGAGGTACATGCCGCGCTCAACGCGGCTGGCATCTCCGACGTCGCGGGTCTGTTCGGATGGATCGAGGGCAGTTGGGTCTCGAGCGGGCTGCAGCTGGACGCCGATCTCGCCATGGTGATCGAGAAGCTGGCTGGCGCCGTCGACGGCTGGGAGCTGGCGCTGGATTCACTTCGAGCTGAGAACGCCTCGACAACGATCAACTCAGAGTTTGCTTTCGCCGCAGAGGCTGAGGCGCTGGGCAGGGCGCTTGCGGAGATTCACCATGCGCTTCGCTCCTCATTTGATACCACCAGGGTGCTGGGTGCGCGTACGGCGATGATCATGATGGACCGACTGCACGAAGCGGCCCGGATCGCCCCGGCGCTGGCGCCACACGTCACTGGTCTGCTGCGCTGCTTCGACGAGCTGGGTGCGCAAACCTTGGATACCCAGAGGGTGCATGGCGACTTCCATCTGGGCCAGACGCTGCACACTCCCTCCGGCTGGAAGATCATCGATTTCGAGGGCGAGCCGGCCAAGACAATGGCCGAGCGACGCGCTCCGGACTCGGTGTGGCGAGATGTCGCCGGGATGCTGCGTTCCTTCGATTACGCCGCCGCGAGCGTGCCAGGACCACGGAGCGCAGCCTGGGCGGCCGCCTGCCGTACTGCCTTCTTGCGCGGCTACACGGTTGCGGAGTTGGGCGCGACCGAAGCGAGCCTGCTCCGCGCGTACGAGGCCGACAAGGCGATCTATGAGGTCGTTTACGAGATGCGGAACAGGCCAGACTGGATCCGCATCCCGCTTCGTGCGGTCGCCGATCTGGCAGCCGGCAACCGCGACTCAGGAGGGTCGGATTCGTCTCCGACCTTCGCGGATATCAATCAGGTGCCCAACGACCCGGGCGAGCTTCGCGAGCCCGCCCAGCGAATCCGGCGAGCTTGCGAGCCCGCCTCATGAATCCGGCGAGCTTGCGAGCCCGACCAGAGAACAGGAGTAGCACTCATGTCCTACGATTCGAGCGGCGGTCTGACTGGTTGGGACCTCACCGGTTTCCACGAAGGGCACGACACCGAGTGCTGGCGCCGGTTGGGTGCCCACGAAATGACCGTCCAAGACCCCGAACGTGGTGACGATTCGCCGGCACCCGCTTCTCGGTCTGGGCTCCCAACGCGCAGGCCGTGCGGCTCGTCGGTGACTTCAATTACTGGAACGGCGAGGGGCACTACATGCAGCTGGTGCCCGGATCCGGAGTTTGGGCGCTGTTCGTCGAAGGAGCCAGCACCGGCAGCCTCTACAAGTTCGAGGTATTGGGGGCCGACGGCGTCTGGCGGCTCAAGGCCGATCCCATGGCGCGCTTCGCTGAGGCCGCACCGCATACCGCCTCGATCGTCTATGAGAGCCAGTACGTCTGGGGTGACGACGATTGGATGTGGTACCGCGGCCAGAAGGCCATGCATGCGGAGCCTATGACCATCTATGAGGTGCACATTGGCTCCTGGCGACAAGGGCTCACCTATCTCGAGCTAGCCAACGAACTGGTCGAATACGTCAGCTGGCAGGGCTACACGCATGTGGAATTCATGCCGGTCGCCCAACATCCGTTCGAAGGCTCCTGGGGCTATCACGTCACCGGCTACTACGCTCCGATGTCGAAGTTCGGGTCACCTGATGAGTTCCGCCACCTCGTCGACAAGCTCCACCAGGCCGGGATCGGCGTGATTGTTGACTGGGTGCCTGGGCACTTTGCGACCGACCCGTGGGCACTGCAGCGCTTCGACGGAACAGCGCTGTACGAGCATGAAGACCCGAGATTGGGCTGGCACCCCGACTGGGGGTCCTACATCTTCAACTTCGGCCGCAACGAGGTGAAGAGCTTCCTGATCTCGAATGCGTACTACTGGCTGGAGGAGTACCACATCGACGGGCTCCGCGTGGACGGCGTCGCCTCGATGCTCTATCTGGACTACTCCCGCGAGGCGGGTCAGTGGGTGCCCAACAAGTATGGCGGCAACGAGAATCTCGATGCGGTCGAACTGCTCCAGCGCACCAATGCCCACGCTTACGGCCGCGAGCCCGGCAGCATCATGGTCGCCGAGGAATCGACCTCATGGCCGGGCGTCACGCAAGGTACCGACTACGGCGGCCTCGGCTTCGGATTCAAGTGGAACATGGGCTGGATGAACGACTCGCTGCGCTACATGGGCCGGGAGCCGGTCTACCGGCAGTTCCACCACCACGAGATGACCTTCGCCATGGCGTACGCGTACTCGGAGAACTTCATCCTGCCGATCAGTCATGACGAGGTCGTGCACGGCAAGGGCTCGATGTTCGAGCGGGCGCCTCAGGACGAGTGGCGGAAGTTTGGCACGCTGCGTGCCTTCTACGCCTTCATGTGGGCGCATCCGGGTAAGAAGCTGCTCTTCATGGGCACCGAATTTGGCCAGCGCCGGGAGTTCTCCGAGAGTCGCAGCATCGATTGGTGGCAGAGCGCCGAGTGGGGTCACCGCGGCGTACAGCGGCTGATCAAGGATCTCAACCAGATCTATAAGGAGCACCCTGCGCTGTGGAAGCGAGACACGGACGCATCGGGGTTCTCCTGGATCGATGCCGATGATCGTGGCGGCAACATCTTTTCCTGGCTCCGCTACGACGGCGACGGGCAGATGATCGCCTGCATCACGAACTTCTCCTCCGAGCCACGCCCAGATCACCAGATCGGGCTGCCGAGGGAGGGAGTCTGGAAGGAGATCTTGAACACCGACGCCGAGGTGTACGACGGCACCGGCTTGATCGGCAATCTCGGCAAGGTCGTTGCTCATCCCGTGCCGTCGCACGGATATACGGCATCCGCGTCCGTCACCATTCCGCCGCTTGGTGCGGTCTGGTTGCGGCTCGAGCATGAGTTGGACGAGGAGCAGGAGATCGAGCCGGAGAGGGCCACTCGCGGCGTGATCGCAGCGGCCAGGGCAGCCTCACCGCATACGACCACAGGTGATCAGGCGGTGACCGGGCCCACCCAGCCTCGACGGGCCAAGCCCGCTGAGGGGGCGCAGGCTACCGATACCTAGGAGCGGATCATTCGGTCGTCGGCTCGGCCGATCTCGTGATGCCTCAGGCTGGACGGGATTTAGGCTCGACGGGTGAGTCTCGAGCTGACCGTCAGCGTCTCCGACGACGGAATCGCGACGCTTGACTGGAACGGCACGCTCAGTTCCGAATCGCTGGAGCGGGCGGTTCGGGCCGCCGCGGACGAGATGCTCGTGGACCAGCAGCTGCGCCGTGTCGAGGTCTCGGCGCCGGCAGATGATCTTGTTAGCTCGGCGCGCGGTGCTGCGGGCCGGTTTCCGCTTGGAGGGGGTACGCCGCCAGGTACTGGAACGCTCGGACGGCTCGTACGCGGATCTCTGCCTGTTCGCCAGACTCGCATCTGATCAGGTTGGCGGAAGTCACGGCTTCTCTAGCGTGATGAACTCCGCGCTACCGAAAAAACGTCTGATCGCCCACGTACTCATGCGGGACGTACGCGATCGCGTGCTGCTGTGTGAGACCCAGTTCAAGAAAGACTGGGAGCTTCCTGGCGGCATTGTCGAACCGTTGGAGCCACCACGCCTCGGTGCCGCGCGCGAGGTAGCTGAGGAGCTCGGCATTGAGCTTGAAATCGGCCGGCTACTGGTCGTCGACTGGATGCCGCCGTATCTGGGCTGGGACGATGCCATAGAAATGATCTTCGATGGTGGCATGGTGGCCGAAAACGATCTTGCTTGCTGGTCGCTGCAACCCACCGAGATCAAGGCCGTCGCGCTGGTGGATTTGCCGACAGCAAGCGAGTTGCTGACTCCCCTGGCCTTTCGCCGGCTCAATATTGCCGTTGCGCTCGGTCCCGATGAGATGGCCTACACCGAAGATGGTCGTACACCGTAGTCAACCCCGCTGATTGTGCCTCGGTATGGCGTTTGCCAGCGCGTTGAGGGTCAGACCTTGCCTAGCTCTAGGCGGACGTCTTGGAGGGTCACGATGAGCGCATCGTTGGCACAGGACAAACCGGCCTCCCCGTCAGGGGCAAGCACGTTGGCGACTTCGGAGATAGGCAAGGACTTCTTCACGGGGCCGACTTGGAGCGTTGCCGAGCCGGTGCTTTTGCCGACGGTGAAGCTGGCCCTGTCTCCCTGCAACTGGTAGTCACCGCCGACCGAGCCGTTCACCAGCAGGCCGGCGGTCTGGCCTGCCAGCGTTAGCTTGATCGGGTCCTTGCCTGCACCGCGCAGCAGGTAGGTCCCATTGTCGAAGGTCACCGTGACATCTCCGCCCTGACCCGTGCCGTAAGTTCCCTTCTCGCCGACGCCGACGAACCGAACGAGCCGGTAACGCCCATTCAGGCACTTTTGTACCGACGAGGCGGGCGCCGATGCGCTGGGATTCGGGGCGTTCGGAGATGCTGCCTGCGGCGGCGCGCTCGTGGGCGTCGATGGGCCGGACGCAGCAGCGCCAGAACAACCGGCTAACGCAAGCAGCAGTGTTGCAGCGACGGCGACAAAAAGCCGCTTCATGATCCTCTCCCCGGTCTAGAGCAATTTACATAGCGCTGCTCGCGCGACCACGCTCGCAGCGCGGAAGCCAGCATATGCGCGGGGTTCCTCCTCTTGCGGGAGGCAACGAGATGGGCGCGCTCGGCTGAGTTTAAAAGAGCGCAGTCATCAGATCGCGGCGGGCTTTGAGGACCCGCTCGTCGGTATTGCCCAGCGTTTCAAATAGCTCGAGCAGGCGTACCCGTACGTGGTTCCGCTCATCGCCGGACAATCGGTTGACCAACCCGATCAAGCGCCCGAAGGCGGCTTCCACCTGGCCGCTGATCATCTCGACATCTGCCGCAGCGAGTTGACTCTCAAGATCATCGGAACCGTTCGCCGCAGCAAGGGTGGCCTGCGCATCCAGAGTTGCGGCGCGCGCAAAAAGACCCGCCTGGGCCTTCCCGGCTTGCGCCTCGCCATCATTCGGATTTGCCTGCAGTAACTTGTCGAACTCCTCCCGCGCGGCCGCGAAGTCACCGCGTTCGAGTGCCGCGTCCGCCGCCGCGTACCGAGGGTCTGCCTGGGGCTCTGGCTCTTCCTCCTCGGATGATTCAATACCAGCTGGCTCCGCGCGTCCCACCATCCCGTTCGCTACAGCCGCTTTCAGCAGTTGATCAATCGCTGCCTGCACTTGATCTTTCGGCAGCACTCCCTGGAACAGCGGCGCCAGCTGACCGTTGAGCAGCGCAATGACAGTAGGCACCGCTTGCAGCCCGAGCGCCTGAACGATCCCCGGCGCGGTGTCAACGTTCAACCGGGCCAGCAAGAACTTCCCGTCTGAGGCATTGGCGATGTCGATCAGGGCATCGGACAGCTGCTGACCCGTGGCGACGCGCGGCGAGTAAAGCTCAACAACTACGGGGTACTTGACCGACTTGCGGATTGTCTCCGCCTCAAAGGTTTGCTCGGTGACCTCGACGACGTAGGACGCCCCCGCCGGTCGCGGCGCACTCGCCTGAGTGGCAGCGGACTGTTGAGCCCGTTGGGCGAGCTGCGAAAGATCAACAGCGCCAGGGCGGTTGAAGCTGGACGAACTCATAGCGCCATCCTGTCAAAGCTCAGCGATCTGCAGCGCGCCGACCGAGCGCTAAGACCGGAGGAATCAAGCACGCATGCTGAGAACGTATCCGCCAGCTCGCCACTGACCAGCCGAAACGACGGCAGAATGTGGGCCATGGCTCACCCGCGCGCCGGCCAGCCGGCCCTCCCTGAAGACCTCATTGACGTCGACGCCGTCATCAGCGCCTATTACGATCTTGTGCCCGACCCCAGTAACCCTGACCAGCAGGTGGTCTTCGGTACCTCTGGACATCGCGGGTCAAGTCTGGACACCGCATTCAACGACGCGCACATCGCCGCTACGACCCAGGCGATCGTGGAATATCGCGCGTCCCAAGGCATCACCGGGCCGCTCTTCATCGGCAAAGACACCCACGCACTTTCCACTCCGGCCTGGACGACCGCCATCGAGGTGTTGGTGGCGAACGGTGTCACGGCCTATGCCGCGGACGACGAGGATTACACCCCGACTCCGGCGGTCTCCCGGGCCATCGTCGTACACAATGCGACATCGAGCGCGGACAATACGGCCGACGGCATTGTGGTGACCCCGTCGCACAACCCGCCCCGAGACGGTGGCTTCAAGTACAACCCGCCGCATGGCGGCCCGGCGGACAGCGACGCGACGAGCGTCATCGCCGCCCGTGCCAATGCCTTGCTGGCGGATGGCTCGGCAATCCAGCGGCGGCCCTACGCGGACGTGGTTTCGGAGGTGCAGCGGTTCGATTACCTGGGCGCCTATTGCGAAGACCTAGTCAACGCCGTGAATCTCAGGGCTGTGCGTGAGGCGGGCGTGCACATCGGCGCCGATCCGATGGGCGGGGCGAGCGTGCAGTACTGGGGCTACATCGCCGAGAACCTCGGCATCGACCTCACCGTGGTCAATCCCAAGGTGGACCCGCGCTGGTCATTCATGACCCTCGACACCGACGGCAAGATCAGGATGGATTGTTCGTCGCCGAACGCCATGGCCAGCCTGATCCGCAACAAGAACGAGTACGACATTGCGACGGGCAACGATGCAGACGCCGACCGGCACGGCATCGTCACGCCGGACGCTGGACTGATGAATCCCAATGCCTACTTGGCCGTCGCTATCCAATACCTCTACGCGAACCGCCCCGGCTGGCGACCAGATGCGGGAATCGGCAAGACGCTGGTGTCTTCGTCGATGATCGACCGCGTGGCGGCTGACCTCGGTCGCACCCTCGTCGAGGTGCCCGTGGGTTTCAAGTGGTTCGTGCCGGGTCTGCGTACCGGCGAAATCGGCTTCGGCGGCGAGGAGTCCGCTGGTGCATCGTTCCTTGCGCTCGACGGGAGCACCTGGACAACCGACAAGGACGGCATCCTGCTCGCTCTGTTGGCCAGCGAAATCAAGGCGGTCACTGGCAAGTCTCCCAGCGAGCTCTACGCCGAGCTGACCGCCGAGCACGGCGCGCCGGCGTACGCCCGGATCGATGCGCCCGCCAACCGCGAGCAGAAGGCCAAGCTGGCCAAGCTCGATGCATCCTCGGTCACGGCCACCGAGCTAGCCGGCGAGCCCATCACCGCGATCTTGACCAGAGCGCCCGGAAACGACGCTCCCATCGGCGGCTTGAAGGTGGCGACTGAGTCTGCGTGGTTTGCGGCGCGGCCGTCTGGCACTGAGGACGTCTACAAGATCTACGCCGAATCGTTCAAAGGCGCCGAGCACCTCGCCGAGGTCCAGGAAGCGGCCCGCGCCGTCGTCTCCGCCGCTTTGGCTTAATTTTGGCTTGCTGCTCACACATCGCGCGCTCGTATCCGCCTGGTTGGGGTGCGGTGGTCGAGCGCCGGGGCTGACTAGCCTTAATACATGCAGGCCGACGAGCTGGCGGATCTGCTTCGCTGGTGCTCGGCGCTGAGCACCGATCCAGCCGATCTGGCTGGTGCGGTGGTGCTCGCCGCCGGCCCACGCTGGTCCAGGCTGGTTGACTCACCACCAGATTTGCGCGAGCTGACGGTGCGTACCTTCCTGCGCGCTGCAGAACCAGCTGAGGCGATCCCTCGGCAATTCACAGACCGCATCCCGGAGGAGCTTCGAGTTGTCGTCCTCGCGTACGACAGGCTGCCGAAGCTGCAGCGGGCTGTCGTGATGCTGAGTTGCCTCGAGGGCGTCACTTACGCGGAAATCGCGGCAATCCTCGACCGCTCGTCGGCACGGATCGGCATCGAACTCGATCGGGCGCTCGCAATGATCAACGCCGACCCGTACGCGGTGCGCGCTGCACTCGATATCACCACCTGGCAGGTGCCGAATGCTGCGGACGTTTCCCGCGCTCTTCGCCGCCACGCCAGGAGCCGCGCGCGACGCCGGCATCGGATCGGGCTCATCGGAGTCGCCAGCGGGACCATGCTGGCCGTACTCGCGACGGTCGGCGCGATCCACCGGCCTGATGTCGAGCCGCGGAAATCAGGAGTATGGACGTTCTCCCACACGGTTCGACCAATGCCAGGCTGGTCCATCCAGAGCCGGACCGTTGAACGAGATTGGGAAACCACGACTCTGCGCGCCGAGCAACCCAGCGAAGCCCGGTGCTCAGTGGCAGTGGGCGCTGCTGGTGCTACCTGGGTTCGCCAGTTGCCGAGGAAGCCAACACGCGTCAGGGTCGGCACCCGTTCGGCGAACTATGCGGAGCGCGTCTGGCCCAATGGCGGTGGAGCAATGCTGTGGTGGGCGTACGCCGACACGGCCTGGGTGATCATCGAGTGTGGCCGGGTCAGCAATCCTCGCAAGACGCTCCCGGAGTTGGCCAGCCACGTGACTCTGACGCCCGAGTCCGTCCAGCTGCCGTACCGTGTTCGTTCGCTCCCCCCGCACTATGTGGTCACCTCGGTCACCCGAGGCCTGGTGAGCAACTCGACCGTGGCGTTCCTCACCCGCAATGACTACCCCGAGGGGATTATTCAGATCAGCATCCGGTATCCAGCCGGCCTGCCGATGTACGCGGTCAACAATTCCGCTTCGGTGTTGCGCTACGCCAATGGCAGACACGCGGCCGTCTGCCGGCCTTTCGGGGACAGCCACGTCTGCGTGCGAGGCGATCTCAGCAGTCCTGGTTCTATCGACATCAGCTGCGCAGCGCGGCGCACTGGATGTCATTGATCGCATCGCATCCAACCTCGAACTTGCCGCCAGCCCCAGGGACCTCGCGAGCTGGTTCGATGCCCGCGAGGCCTTGCCGTCCTAAGTCCTACCGATCAAGATCAGCGCCGGCGACCAAAGGCGATCACAGCAACGAGGCCGATGATGAAGATCACGCCCAGCGTTGTGCCTTCGACCCCATGTCCGCTCGCGATCAGGTATACGCACGCCACTAGGAACGCGAGGGTGATCACGACGCCGTAGTTGAGACCGCGCGCGTTGAGCCGCACCTCGCGCTGATCAAGAGCGGCGATCCGATCGAGTTCCTTCTCGATCACCGCACGCGTCTCGGCATCAGCCTCGGCGTACACCTGCAGCGGGTCCTGATGACGGTCGTATCGAGATGGCAGCTCAGTCATGCCTGCTCCTTACGTCGCGCTTCTTCTCTACGTCTGGCTTGATCAAAGAGGTTGATGACAGGCTCCCCGCCTGGCGCCGGTGGTAACTCCTCGGGGTCAACGACGTCCGCCGTCTCCTGCATCGCCTGGCTGACTCGTTCGGGCACCGGCGAAGGGTCGACAGCATCAATACGAGCAATGGCATCGCCCAGCCGGCCTGCCACGTTGCGGCGAAGGTGCGGAAAGCTCAGCGGCGCGTACAGATAGCTGAATCCCTTGAGCAGCGAGCCCGCCGGCGAGCCGGACGGAATCGTGAAGCTGCGGCAACTTCAAGCGTGGCGGGGCGAAGCGAGGAGGCCGACTACGCCCAGCGGACGGAATGATGAAGACCACGAGTAACGTGCCCAGCACAACCGCACACCCGATCCCCAGCAGCAACCAAGCTCCGTTCGGCACATGCACCTCCTCAGGCCCACCTTGCCCTTCTCGTGCGATCTCCCTATTACCCGACTTGTCAGCGTTTCAGCGGGTTACATCAGTCAAAACGCTGAAAGTCGCAAGTCGGACAGCCGCTCAGAAGCGGGGCGGCTCGACGTACTCTCCCCACTCGGCACGTAGTGCGTTGCAGATTTCGCCCAAGGTGGCCTCAGCTCTTGCGGCCGTCAACATCGGCTCGATCATGTTCCCGTCGGCTCGGGCGACCTTGATCATTTCGCCCAATGCCGCCTCGACCGCTGCATGATCCCGGGCCGCCCGCCGAGCCGCCAGGCTCGCGTTCTGCTCGACTTCGACCTCGTGACTGACCCGCAGAATCTCCAGCGGCGGCGTCACGGTTCCGGTGTGGACGTTGACGCCGACGATCTTCTTGTCGCCTTTTTCCAGCTGGGTCTGATAGCGAAATGCCGAGTCCGCGATTTGTCCGGTGAACCAGCCCTCCTCGATGCCGAGTAGCAGCCCTGAGGTGATCGGGCCGATCTCGTGCTGCCGAGTCGACCCGCCGCCCAGCTCTTCGATCCGATCGAGCATGGCTACCACCTCCGCCTCCATCTTGTCGGTCAGGGCCTCGACGTACCAGGACCCGCCGAGTGGATCAGCGACGTTGATCACGCCGGTCTCCTCGGCGAGTACCTGCTGGGTCCGCAAGGCGATCTCGGCTGACTCTTCGGTCGGCAGTGCGAGCGTCTCGTCCAGCGCATTGGTATGCAACGAATTGGTCCCGCCGAGCACTGCAGCAAGTGCCTCGACGGCGGTCCGTACGACGTTGTTGTACGGCTGCTGCGCAGTAAGAGACACCCCTGCCGTCTGGGTATGAAATCGCAGCGACTGTGCCTTGGTGGTCTGCGCGCCGTATCGATCGCGCATCCAGCGCGCCCAGATTCGACGCGCGGCGCGAAACTTGGCGATCTCTTCAAAGAAGTCGATATGCGCATCGAAGAAGAAGCTCAGTCCTGGGGCGAAACGGTCGATATCCAAACCCCGGGAGAGTCCGAGCTCGACGTAGCCGAAGCCATCGGCAAGGGTGAATGCGAGCTCTTGCGCAGCAGTCGATCCGGCTTCTCGGATGTGATAGCCGGAGACGCTCAGTGGCTTGTACGCGGGGATCTTGCCGCTGCAATACTCCATCATGTCGCCGATCAACCGCAGGTGAGGGCCGGGCGGAAACAGCCATTCCTTCTGAGCGATGTACTCCTTGAAGATGTCGGTTTGCAGAGTTCCATTCAGCTTCGTGATGTCGACGCCTTGGCGCTCCGCTGCAACGAGGTACATGCAGAAAATCGGCACTGCTGGACCAGAGATCGTCATCGACGTCGTCACCGCGCCAAGATCAATTCCAGCGAACAGCAGATCCATATCCGCCGCGGAGTCGATCGCAACGCCGCAATGGCCTACCTCACCCAGACTGCGGCTGTCGTCGGAGTCCCGACCCATCAACGTCGGCATGTCGAACGCCACGCTGAGTCCGCCGCCGCCGGCCGCCAAGATCATCTTGTAGCGCTGGTTGGTCTGCTGGGCGTTGCCGAATCCGGCGAACTGTCGGATGGTCCACGGACGTCCGCGATAGCCACTCGGGTAGAGGCCCCGAGTAAAGGGAAACTGCCCGGGCCAGCCGATCCGCTCCATCCGCTGATCGGCAGCCTCGTCGTCCGGCCCGTAGACCGGATCGACCTCGAGACCTGACAGGGTGGTGAAGTCGGCGTCGCGCACCTGTCCCTTGGCCTGAGCCTCGGCGAAGGCGGCAACCCACCTTTCCTTGCCGCTGCCCACTGCTGCAGTCATCGCACCTCCACTTCAAAATACTAGGACGCCCTAGTAACACGACCAAGCACTAGCTGCGAGCGTCGGGAAATCGCGCGCCGCCGTCCTGAGGAGGAGGGAGTCAGACATCGGCGTTCTTTCCTCTGCGAGCGACGACGAAGTAGGCGGGTTCCGCGCGCGATTGCGCGAGCAGCTCCAAAGCTAAAAGTCGCCGGCGGCCTCGCGCGGCATGGTGAGCAGCCACGTCAGCTGATCGCATTCCTCCTCGCTCAACGCGCGCAGTCCGAAGCGAGCATTGACGATTGCGTCGGTCGCTTTCTCCATGACGTCCCGTCCCTTGGGAGTGATCGAGGCCAGCACCGCGCGCCCGTCCTCGGGATGGGGCGTACGCCGGATCAACTCGGCCGCTTCCAGCCGCTTCACCAGCGGCGTCACCGAGGTGGCATGGACTTGGAGGCGTTCGCCGATCTTGCCTAAGGGCAATGAGCCACGACGGGAGAAGGAAAGCAAGACCAAGACCTCGTACCGGGCGAAGGTCAGGCCCAATGGTCGAAGCAACTCGTCCAGCTCAGTGAGTAGCAGCTGGTGTACCCGCATCAGCGACGTAACAGCACGCATCCGAGGCATCTCGCCCCAAAGAGTGGCCCACTGCTTGGCGGCCTCCTCAATCGGGTCGAAGGGCAGTCGATGTCGCTCCACGGTGCTCATGTTCCGTCATCCTCGTCGATCCCGGAAACTTGCTGAGGCAACTCGGGCGGTTGCATCACCATGCGCAGTACATCCTCACGCTGATCTATGTCGCCTACGTAGGTGATCACGTTCAGGCCTTGGACTTGAGCCGCGGACTCGAAGACGAAATTCCCATAATTCAGCCACCGGCCGATGACGGGCTTGTTGACGGTGATGTCCAAAATCCTCTGTAGCGGCACGCTAGCGCGTGCGGTGGCAAGGACTCCGTGTACCCGAAACACCCGCTGGTTCGTGATAACAAAACGATCGCGGTACTCCTCGATTATTCGATAGAGCGCCTGTACGCCAATCACCAGGCCGAGCAAAAAGATCACCCAGAAGATCGCGCCTGTGAATGCGAAAGCGCTGACCAAGATCACGAAGCCCACTCCGGCACGGACTCCCGGCCAGGCACTCGCCACCCAGTGCTTCTTGACCTCGAGAACCTTGTGCTCACCAGCCGTAGTCAAGATGTATTTGTCGACGTGCGGATCGAGCCAGTTGATGATGCCCATGGGCAGTTAGCCAGCAGCTAGCGATTGGAAGAACGTAATCAGCGAGCGGAACACGCGGGCCAAGGCTCCGAATATGGCACGGACGGCATCCGCAGCCGCCTGGGGTTGCGCAATCAAATAGAACAGCGCAAAGGCTACGACCAAGAAGACGATGATCCGCTTTACCCACACCATGTCGGACTATTCATCCTTCCGGTCTCTATCGCAGAATATTCGAACAGTTTGCCCCATGTACAGGCAGACGCCTGGATACTCTTCTTTGTACCCGATGCGCGACCAGATCGGTGGCAGGCACGCCGCGTGAGAGCCGCGGCCCTACACCGCCGCCACCCAGCGTCGCACTCAACGCCCAAGGACCACTCGGTCAGCCGCGGCATACGGATCTAGCTCACCTCGGCTCACAGCCTCCGCAAGATCATCTATCCCCGCCGCACCGTTGACCTGGAATTCGGTGCGCAGCCTGGCGAAGGCGATGCTCTCCACTTCGCGCCGCGCCCGTGCCGTACGGCGTTCCTGAGCCCGTCCGGCATCGATTTGGAACGCTCTGAACCGGTCCACAGCAAGCACCAGATCATCGATCCCGCGATGCTCGTACGCGACCGTTGAGACGATCGGCGGCTTCCAATCGTGTGGATCTCGGTCCGCAAGAGCGATCATGGTCCGCAGCTCCCGTACCAAGGCCTGAGCGCCGTCGCGATCACTCTTGTTGACAACGAAGATGTCGCCGATCTCCAGGATCCCAGCCTTGGCGGCCTGGATCCCGTCACCCATGCCCGGCGCCAGCAAGACGAGCACTGTATCGGCCGTTTCTGCCACCTCGAGCTCGGACTGGCCCACCCCGACAGTCTCCATGATCACGGTGTCAAAACCCGCCGCATCGAACGCCCGCAACGCCTGCGGTGCGGCGGCCGCAAGGCCGCCAAGGTGACCCCTTGTGGCCATCGACCTGATGTACACGTCGCCGTCGAGAGTGTGTTCCTGCATGCGTACCCGATCTCCGAGCAATGCACCGCCCGAAAAGGGCGAACTCGGATCCACGGCCAATACGCCGACCCGCTCACCACGGGTCCGCAGCACGCGAACGAGCGAGCTCGCCGTGGTCGACTTGCCGACCCCTGGCGGCCCTGTCAGGCCAACCACATGGGCCCGGCCGGTATCCGGGGTCAGCTCCTTCATGATCATCGGCAACGCCGGCGATGCGTTCTCGATCCAACTGATCAAACGACCCAGCGCTCTCGGATTACCCGACCGGACCGCAGCGAGGACAGTTCCGACGTCGTCGCGGTCAACCGACAAGCCAACGGACAACGCGGGACGCGCCGCTTTAGCGGGAGCTGGTGTCTGTCGGAACGGTGATGATCAAGGCGTCGCCCTGCCCACCGCCGCCGCACAGTGCAGCGACGCCGGAACCGCCGCCACGACGCCGCAACTCCATGGCAAGGGTCAACAGCAGCCGAGCTCCCGAAGCACCAATCGGATGGCCGAGGGCGATAGCACCACCATTGACGTTGACCTTCTCGTCGGTCTCCTCCTCGCTCAAGCCCAACGACCTTGCGCTCGCGACACCGACTGCGGCGAAAGCTTCGTTGATCTCAATGAGTTGGAGATCAGCGACGCTGATCTGTTGCTTCTTCACAGCAAGGTCGATCGCATTGGCTGGCTGCAACTGCAAAGACGAGTCCGGGCCGGCAACGCTGGCGTATGCGCCGATCTCGGCAATGGGAGTAGCGCCGAGTCGCTCAGCCGCTTCCTTGCTCATCACCACCATGGCAGCCGCGCCATCCGAGATCGGGCTGGACGAACCCGCAGTGATCGAACCGTCGCGGCCGAACGCCGGCCTGAGTTTGCCAAGTGATTCCGCCGTCACACCCTCACGGATGCCTTCGTCCTTGCTGATCACCAGATCGTCACCGCGGCGCTGTGGGACGCGAACCTCGACGATCTCTTCCGCCATCGTGCCGTTGGCGCTGGCAGCCGCCGCGCGTTGATGGGAACGCGCCGCGAAGGCATCTTGATCTTCGCGACTAACCAGGTGCTCGCCGGTGTTGCAACTATCGGTCAGCGCGCCCATAGCCTGGTCGGTGAACGCGTCCCAGAGACCGTCGTAGGCCATGTGGTCGATGATCGTCACGTTGCCGTACTTGTAACCAGACCGCGAGCCAGGTAGCAGGTGCGGGGCTTGGGTCATGGATTCCATGCCGCCGGCGATGACCACCTCGCATTCGCCCGCCCGGATCAGCTGATCAGCAAGCGCGACCGCATTCAGCCCGGAAAGACACACCTTGTTGATCGTCACGGCGGGCACCGACATGGAGATGCCACCCTTGACCGCGGCCTGCCGAGCGGAGATCTGCCCAGTGCCCGCCTGCAGCACCTGGCCCATCACGACGTAGTCGACGTGGTCCGGCGAAACGCCCGAACGCTCGAGCGCTGCCGCGATCGCGTGACCGCCAAGATCTGTGGCCGATACGTCCTTCAGGCCACCGAGCAGTTTGCCGATCGGCGTACGTGCTCCGCCGACGATTACTGATCCCATACTCCTACCTCCAAGCTCGCAGCCGTGTACTGACGATCACGTCGGATACAAATTTCCGAGCTGCTCGCGCATCGCTCCCGACGCTCGCATCTAGTCTCAGACCCCAGTCTGGCACTCTAAGTGGCATGACCAGAAGGCCTCCCGATCTCGCGGCTGTCCTTCCCGGGTTACTCGGTCTTGATCATGTTGGTATCGCGGTGCCTGATTTGGACCAAGCGATCTCCTTCTACCGTGACCAGCTTGGGCTGCAGATCGTGCACCGCGAGGACAACCTGGACCAGCAGGTTGCCGAGGTCATGCTGGCGACCAGTGAGGCAGGAGCGGCGGGCAACCAGCTCCAGCTGCTGATGCCGCTGACTGAGGACTCGGTGCTCAACCGATTTCTGATGAGACGTGGATCCGGCCTGCACCACGTGGCTTACGCTGTGTCAGATGTCCGGTCCGCATCCACAATTTTGCGTCACTGCGGCGTACGGGTGCTTTATGATGCACCGAGAGCCGGTACCCGTGGCTCGCAGATCAACTTTGTCCACCCCAAGGACACTGGCGGCGTCTTACTCGAGTTGGTCGAGCAAGCCGCGGCGGATCCGCGCAGTGTCCCATCACATTGGGGCTGAGCGAATGGCCGTCGCTCACGCGGGCACAGACTTCCTGGCCGAACCTGTCGGTCAGCAGATAAGGGCGTCCATACCTATTTCCGGAGAGGGCTTCTTGCGGTGAACGCATCAGACAACACGGGGCTTGGCCTGTTCGACGACACAGCAAGCGCTGTCGGAAACTTCCCGACCGCACTACGGGGCTATGACCGAACGGCCGTTGACGACTACGTCCGAACTCTTGAGGAGAGTGTCGTCAAGTCCCGCAGACACTCTGCTCAGCTCGAGCAGCAGGTGACCGTACTCCAAGATGAGGTCGCGTCCTCTGGCGAGAAGACCGACAAAGACCTTGACTATGCCAATCTTGGCGGGCGCGCCAACGACATCCTGCGCTTGGCCCAGGAGCAGGCCCGCGAACTCGTCCAAAACGCAACGATCGAGGCCGAGAAAGTCAAGGAGCAAGCGCGCCGCGAGGCAGATGGACTGCGAAACCACGCCGCGCGCGAGGGTGACGCCATCAAGAGCGGCGGTACGGCCCAGGTTGACCAATTGCGCGCCAAATTGCGCGAGGAGGTTCAGGCTCAGGTCGACAAGGCCAAGGCTGAAGGTGACGCCTTGATAGCAGCCGCTCGGCGGCAGTCCGAGTCGATTCGCCGCGAAGCCGATCACGAGGCACAGACCACCCGCCAGAATGCCTACCTTGACACCGAGAACCTGCGGCGCACGGTTGAGCGCGAAGCCGCCGAAGCGCGATCCAAGCTGGCCACCGAACGGGAGCAGGCGGTCCTGCAGCTCAAGACCACCTATGACGAGGCGCAGCAGAAGACCGCTGCCCTGCTGGCCGAGGCAACCAAGCATCACAGCGAGTCTGCCGAGCGGCTCGAGGCAGATCTGGCCGAGGCTGCGCGGATTCGGGCGGAAGCTCTCGCGGAGGCCGAGCAGAGCAAGGGCGCGGCTGCTCAGGAGGCCGAGGCGCGGATCGCCACCGCCAAGAAGCAAGCCGCCGCAATCAATGAGCGCACCCAGCAGGAGTTCGCGTGGCGGAAGCAGCAGCTGCGCCGGGAGACCGAGCTGTTGCATCAGCGCAAGCAGGCTGTGCTCAGCCAGTTGGCAAGCTTGTCGGCTCTCGCCGAGCAGACGGCCAGCGCATTCCCAGATCTCGATGACCCCAGTGATCTGGAGGGCGGCGAGGTCGGGGATCGCACCGTGATGCGTCCCGACATGCTGCCACCCGCTGGTCCCAGCGAGGACAGCTCGGGCGGTAGCAGGCCCGGCGCATCGCCCCGGAACGGCGGAAAGGCCAGCGAAGATCACGAACTGGAGATCGACGGTGATGCAACCGTGCTGGTAGCCCCGTCAGATCTGCCCGGCGAAGGCGCCAAATCGAAGTAGCACGCCCGGCCAGCGGTTGGCTGCGATGATCATCACCAGCTGAGCCGCTGGCTCTCCGGCCGCAGGTGCCGTTACCCTGAAATGACTCGGGGTAACGGCACTTTGGCGTGTAAGGAGCCGGCGTGAACATGTCCCCACGAGTTGACTCGCCCACCGACGACGGCCGCTTTCCCCTTGTCCGTAAGGGCTATGACCGTTCAGTCGTTGATCATTTTGTAAGCGCGACGCAAGCCCAGATCGCTCAGCTGTTGCAGCAGTACGACGCACTGAGAGCCAACAACTACGAGCTCCGCCAGGCGCTCGACGAGGCCAATGCACGGGCCACGCAGGCAGACTTCTCCGGACTCGGCGGGCGAGTTCAGGAGTTGCTTCACATTGCCGAGGAGCAGGCGACTGATATCACCCAGCATGCTGTCCAGGAGGCTGATCGGCTGAGCGCGCAGGTGCATGCCGAGATGAACGAGCTACGCCAGAATGCGACGGCTGAACTGGCCCAGCTGCGAGATGCTCAGTTGGCCGACCTGGAGGCGCTGCGGCAGCGGGGTGAGCAAGATGCGCAGCAGCTGCGGGAACACGCCATGATCGAGGCTGAGCAGTTGCTGGCCTCGGCTCGACTGGAGGCCGACGCCGTTCGCACCGAGGCGGAATCAGCCGCAACAGGCATGCGCCAGGCCGCCACCTTCGAGTCACAGGGACTCCTCGCCGCCGCTGAACGTGACAGCGCAGCCGTACGCCAAGAGGTTGCCGACCAGCGGGAGCGAGTGCTGGCCGAACTGAAACATGCTCAGGACTCAGCGAATCAGGCGATGCAGGCGATGCTCTCGAAGGCGACAGAGCTGCAGCGAGCTGCGGGCGAGCGCGTGACCGAGGAAACCGAGCACGCTGCCCGGCTACGCAGCGAGATGTTCGCGCAGGCAGAGCAGGTCAAGGTAGATGCCAGCACCGACGCTGAGCACATCATCGATCGCGCCCGGCATCAGGCCGCGTCCATCGACGACCGCGCACGGCAGGAGCTCGCATTGCGGCGTCGCCAGATGAGAGATGAGCAAGACCTGCTCAACCGCCGTAAGCACGCAATGTTGAATCAGCTCACCTCGCTCAGTGCATTGGCGGTGGAGACGGCTGAAAACCTGCCTGACGTGCCTGAGGTGCCTGACGCGGAATTCTCCGCAATCGTCGGCTTTGGAAGAGAGCAGAGCGGCAACGATGCCGAGATGGAGAGCGATCCGACCATCGGCAATGCGGCCGACGACGCCGGCTCGGTCGGCGAGGACAAGGCAGCCGAGGAAGAGCCCGAGTCGCAACAGGTCGATGTGGATGCACAATCCCGCGCTACCGAAGAAGAAACCGAGACGCCCTCGGTAGAGGGTGATGACGAATCAACTGACCAGCCCGACTACACATCGGCGTCCAAGCCCAGCGCAGCCTAGGGCAGATTGATTGCGGGCTCGCGCCCGGTCGGGCTCCACAGATCCTGTCTTCCTCCTGCGCTCGCACGACGGCCAATGCGCAGCTCCCGCTCGGTGACGCAGCGTCGTGCTCACTTAGTCGTCCAGACAGCATCCGTCGCCCTCCCTACCCGACGCTCGCCCGCAGGCAAGCTGCCGCTCAGAACAACCTGTCGTCGCCGCTGTCCAGTCCGCGTAGCACGTCGTAATCAACCGTCACGCAACTGATCCCGCGGTCCGCGGCCAGCACCCGTGCCTGGGGCTTGATCAACTGCGCAGCGAAGATGCCACGTACGGTGCCAAGCAACGTGTCGCGCCGCATCAGGTCCAGGTAGCGACTCAGTTGTTCGACGCCATCGATCTCCCCGCGACGTTTGATCTCGACCGCGACGTACGCCCCGGTAGCGTCCCGGCAGAGCAGGTCGACCGGGCCAATGGGAGTGGGGTGCTCCCGCCGTACCAGGGACAAACCTGGGGCCAATGCCTCGGGATGCTCGGCGAGAAGTGCCTGCAGATGCGCCTCTACGCCATCTTTCTGCAGACCTGGATCACTGCCGAGTTCGTAAGAAGAATCGTGGTAGACCTCGCCCAGCCAGATCTGCAATGTGTCCCCGTCACGCCCGCGAACCTCCCAGAGCGCCGAGAGCGGCTCACCGCTCGGCACGGGATGCTGCCCGGGGCCAGGGGGCGCCAGCTCGATGAATGTGCAGGGTGGGCTCATCCAGTTCAGCGGCTTGTACGCCCGGTCATCGGCATGAATCGAGACCGATCCGTCGGATTTGATCAAGATTAGCCGAGGCGCCATCGGCAGATGGGCGGTCAACCGTCCCGTGTAGTCCACCTGGCACCGGGCAATCACCAACCGCACCGGAACAACATAAGGCAAGATCGAGGTATGGCCCGACGACCGAGTAAGCACCTCAGGCAGGCGCGCCCACTCAGTTCGGGCCACGCGACGTCTGTGGTGAAGCGGGACGGCCGTTGGATCGTGCGCAGCGTGCCGGGCGCGTCGGCTACGAAGCCGTATCGATGTCCCGCGTGCAATACCGAGATCGCCCCTGGCACGCCGCACATCGTGGCGTGGCCGGACACGCCTGGTCTACTTTCTTCGTCCGGGGTCGAGGAGCGTCGGCACTGGCACACCGGTTGCTGGCAGCGGCGGCCGTGACGGCCCGTCCGCTAGAGGATGGGCTATTCAGCACCCAGCTGGGTACCGCCGGACCGCGCGTGGCCTTTCTGCACGGTCTTTTTGGCCAGGGAAAGAACTGGACAACGATCGCCAAGGGCTTGAGTGGATCTGCCCGAGTCACCCTGGTTGATTTGCCTAATCACGGACGGTCACCGTGGACAGATCACTTCTCCTATGCCGATATGGCCAAGCTCGTTGCCGACCTGCTCCGAGCCGAGGGCGGACCTGAGCAGTGGGCGGTGGTCGGGCACTCGATGGGTGGCAAGGTCGCCATGACACTCGCCTTGCTCCATCGAGAGCTCGTGGAGCGACTCTGTGTTGTGGATGTCTCACCGGTGCCGACGCGGCAGACCAGCGAGTTCGCCACGTTCGTGCGCGGCATGCGCGCCATCAACCTGCAGACCTTGACCGATCGCAAGGAGGCCGACACCCAGCTCGCCGGCTACGTCAGCGATCCGGCAATCCGAAGCTTCCTGCTGCAGAATCTGCGCCGCGAGTTTTCGCCCTCAGGTGAAGGCTGGCGATGGCAGATGAATTTGGAGCTGCTCGGCGATCACCTCGGCGAGGTGGGCGCTTGGCCCGAACCTGATGTCCAGCCCTACCAAGGGCCGGTGCTGTGGCTTGCCGGCGCCACGTCACGCTATATCCGGCCGGAGTACGCCGTCGCCATGCGGGCGCTACTTCCCGCGTACCCAACTGGTGACGATCAAGGGCGCCGGCCACTGGGTGCACAGCGAACAACCTCAGGTCTTCCTCGCCACCATGCGCCGGTTCCTGGGCTTGTAAGCCGTGTTCGTTGTCTCGCTCGGTGTGGAAGGGTGGTGCTCGTTGCCTGAGCGAAGGGGGCGTTCGTGACAGACCTTCTGATGATCGTTCTGCAACTCATCCCGCTCGACGCACTGCCTAACCAACCATCTCCGACACCGCCGACTGCCGTCTATCCGCGCGGCAGCCAAGGTTTCGCCGCCTACATCATTGGTGGCTTCATGGGCCTCGGAATCTTGGTGCTGGCCATGGCGCTGCTCAACCGGCGCCCGAAGCGGCGCGACCCTCCCCTTGATCAGTGATCATCAGCCGGGATGATCAGTGGCAATGAGCGCGGGCCGGCCGACCAGCCGGCTCGAGCGGGCCTTGATCACGTCTCCCGCCGTCGGCAGATGCCTGATGTCGGGAAAACCTAAGATGCTTGAATCCCACGCTGCGGAAACTCCGCCCATTCCGCCCAATTGCACACCACGTTTTCCCGACATCAGGCAGCGGCCGACGGCGGAATGATCAAAGTCTAGTCACGCTCGAAATCTCACAGGGGTTGTTGGGTCGGCCGGTACCGTCGCGATTGCTGCCGTCCTGACCTTCCTCGGCCATCGACGCCACCACATCGCGCGAGCCCTTGTCCATGTGGCCGAAGATCGTGAAGTGTCGCTTCTTATCGAGGCTCGTCGAGTCGGCCCACACCAAGAAGAACTGGGAACCGTTGCTGCCGGGGCCGCCATTCGCCATCGCCACCACCCCTTCGGTGTACGTCTCGGTCCCGTCTGTCTCGTTGGCGAACTCGTAGCCAGGACCACCTTTGCCGGTCCCGCTGGGGTCTCCACACTGCAGGATGAAGATCCCCGAATCAGCCAGCCGATGACATTTCGTGTCGTCGAAGTAGCCCTGCTCGGCAAGGGAAACAAAGGAGTTGACCGTGCACGGCGCCATGGCCCGGTCCAATGTGATCGTGACGGCGCCATTCGTCATCGAGAGCACATAGCTGATCGTGCCGCTGGTCGACACGCCAGTCGATGGCGGCGGCGCCACCGGCCGCGCTGCAGTACCGGAGAGGGAGTACTCGCAGACGTCGCCCCCATCGGCCGCCACCGGTGTCGCGTTGGGTGCCGAAGACTCGACGGACGCGGTTCCGGGGGAGCTCGGTGCTGGCGGGGATACCGGGATCTGGCCGCAGCTGGTCAGCAGCGCGGCAACTACCAATGATCAAGATCGCAGTCGCCCGATGGATGCGTATTTTCGAGCTGCTCGCGCATCGGTATTGCGCTCGCGGCTGGATCACCTTATGAACACTGCCACAGCGCAAACTCGGTTCCGGGCAGCGACAGGCCGTTGCGTAGGGTGTGATCATGGTTCGGCTCACTCGCATCTACACACGAACAGGCGATGGCGGAAAGACCCAGCTCTCCGACATGTCCGCCGTCAGCAAGACCGACCCTCGGGTCGAGGCGTACGGAGATGTAGACGAGGCGAACTCTGCGATCGGCGTGGCTCTGGCGGCGGACGGCCTACCCGATGAGGTCGCCGGCGTACTGCGAAGCATCCAGAACGAGATGTTCGATGTGGGTGCCGATCTGTCGAACCCGCTCCATGTCCCCTCGCGGCCAGATCCGCCGCCGGACCTTCGAGTCACCCAGGACTACATTGACCGCCTGGAGGCGTGGTGTGATCAATTCGGTGATCCGTTACCGAATTTGAAGTCCTTCATTCTGCCGGGCGGCAAACCCGCTGCGGCGCAGCTGCACGTGGCGCGTACGGTGGTGCGCCGCGCCGAGCGTGCCGCGTGGGCCGCCGTCCGAGCGTACGGAACCGAGCCCGTCGCAGATGGCGAGCGGGTCGGCGGGGTCAATACGCTAGCGATCACCTATCTCAATCGGCTGTCCGATTTGCTGTTCATCCTGACCCGGGTCGTCAATGGAACAGACGGCGACGTGCTCTGGATACCTGGCGGCGTTCGAAGCCATGGGTCGGCGCCGACGACGCCAAACAATGAAGTCCGACGAGGAGGATCCGATGATCACTGACAACACCGGCGAGCTGAAGGAAGCTACTGGCAAAGCCGTGCCAGCCCAGCCACGACCGGTCACCCTGTTCACCGGACAGTGGGCCGATCTCCCCTTCGAGGAGATGTGCCGGCTCGCCGCGGCATGGGGCTATGACGGATTGGAGATCGCCTGCTGGGGTGATCATTTCGATGTTGCCAAAGCGGCCGAGGACGACAGCTACGTTCAGGGCCGGAAGGATCTCCTCGAAAAGCACGGGCTTGGGTGTTGGGCAATATCGAATCACCTCAATGGCCAGGCGGTGTGCGAGGCGATCATCGACGATCGCTACAAGAACATGGTCAACCCGCGCGTCTGGGGCGACGGCGATCCAGAGGGCGTACGCCGGCGAGCCGCCGAAGAGATGAAGATCACCGCACGCGCGGCCGCCGCCTTCGGTGTGGACACCGTTGTCGGATTCACTGGATCTGCGATCTGGCACTACGTGGCGATGTTCCCGCCGGTTGATGACAAGATCATCCAGGAGGGGTACGCAGATTTCGCCGACCGCTGGAACCCGATCATCGATGTCTTCGACGAGGTAGGCGTCCGTTTCGCTCACGAGGTCCATCCGAGCGAGATCGCGTACGACTACTGGTCAACCGTCGCCACGTTGCAGGCTATTGATCACCGGCCAGGCTTCGGCCTCAATTTCGATCCGTCACACATGGTCTGGCAGGAACTCGATTACGTCGGGTTCCTGTGGGATTTCCAAGATCGTATCTATCACGTGGATTGTAAAGACACCAAGATCAGGATGAGCAACGGTCGTAATGGCCGGCTGGCCTCTCATTTGCCGTGGGCAGATCCGCGGCGGGGCTGGGACTTCATCTCCACCGGCCATGGTGACACCCGCTGGGAGGACATCTTCCGGATGCTCAACCACATCGGTTACGCCGGACCGATCTCGATCGAGTGGGAGGACGCCGGCATGGACCGTCTCGACGGGGCACCTGAAGCGCTGGATTTCATCCGCAGCATGAACGGCATCCGCCCATCGGAGGCTTCATTCGATGCGGCCTTCGCCACCAAGGAGTAGGGCTCGGCCCTCGATCACCAAGGCCGGAACGTCACTCGAATCGCCGTACGCCGGGGGGCGCGGCCTCCAGCCAACTGAGTAAGCCGGTCAGCGATTCCTGGCTCATGGCCAGCTCCCACTCGGTTTCCACATGACCGTCCTGCATCTCGAGCCGCAGTACCTTCTCATCGGCGTTCAGTGCTACCGCCTCTACCGCGTCCGGCATACGCGTCTCCAGCACGCGTACGTTGCGCCGCGGGAACGCCACTCGTGGCCGTAGCGAATAGGAGAAGTATCTGAACCACTCCAGAATCCCCTCGCTATAACGACCGACTCCGAGCACCCATCCAGCGCCCGGAGTCGACATTCTCAGCCGCAAACTACAACTGAACGTGCCGCCGAGTCGATCCAGCCAGCGACGCCGCACGGCAAGCATCAACAGGCTTATGGCCAGCAGGCAAGCCAGCACACCGAGGATCTCGACGACCCCGAGCCAGCCGTGCATGAACGTCCTCAGATCGCGCGGAATATTTTGTAGCTGCGACCTTACTGCGCTTTTTGTGCTGCTCGTAGTTGCGCTGTTGCACGCAGGAAATGTTTGCGATCTTCGTCACTTCCGTCGCCTGTATCGAGAATGCGTTGCGCTTCGGCCAGCTCCTTCTCAGCTTCTGCAACGGTCACCTCGTCGGCCATCCGGGCGTATTCGCTCAGGATCGACACTCTTCCCTGCGAGACGGAAATGAATCCGCCGTCTACCGCAACGATCTCCCGGGTCGGCGTCCCCTCGTCGCAAAAGATCACGACGGCGCTCGGCACGAGCACTCCGAGCACCGGTTCATGACCCGGCAAGATACCGATCTCGCCTTCGACCGTCTTGGCGATGATGTTGGAAGACCTGCCCGACCAGACCACACGATCAGCCGAGACGACTTCCACCTGCATAGGCTCAGCCATATCGCTCCTCAGGCTTCTTTCTGCAGCTCCGACCAACGTCGCTCAACATCATCCATGCTGCCGACGTTGAAGAACGCCTGCTCTGCGATGTGATCAACTTCGCCTTCGCAGATCATCCGGAAGGACTCGATGGTCTCATTGAGCGGAACACTTGATCCCGGAATGTTGGTGAACTTCTCCGCCATGTAGGTGTTCTGGCTGAGGAACTGCTGGATGCGCCGAGCCCGGTTGACCACGATCTTGTCTTCCTCAGACAGCTCATCGACGCCCAGAATCGCGATGATGTCCTGCAGTTCCTTGTTGCGCTGCAGAATCTGCTTGACGCGTACCGCGACGTCGTAGTGCTCCCGGCCGATGTATTGGGGGTCGAGGATGCGACTCGTCGAGCTCAGCGGATCCACCGCCGGGTAGAGACCGCGAGACGCGATCTCGCGGGACAGCTCGGTGGTTGCATCCAGGTGGGCGAAGGTCGTCGCCGGCGCGGGATCGGTGTAATCGTCGGCCGGTACGTAGATCGCCTGCATCGAGGTGATCGAGTGACCACGCGTAGAAGTGATCCGCTCCTGCAGCTGGCCCATCTCATCGGCCAGGTTCGGCTGGTAACCCACGGCCGACGGCATTCGGCCCAGCAGGGTCGACACCTCAGAGCCTGCCTGGGTGAACCGGAAGATGTTGTCGATGAAGAGCAGCACGTCCTGGCCCTGCACGTCGCGGAAGTACTCCGCCATGGTCAGCGCCGAGAGGGCGACCCGCAGCCGGGTTCCCGGGGGCTCGTCCATCTGCCCGAACACCAGCGCGGTGTCCTTGAAGACACCGGCCTCCTCCATCTCGTGGATCAGGTCGTTGCCCTCACGGGTGCGCTCCCCCACGCCGGCGAACACCGAGGTGCCACCGAAGTTGTGGGCGATGCGATAGATCATCTCCTGAATGAGGACCGTCTTGCCGACGCCGGCGCCGCCGAACAGGCCGATCTTGCCACCGGTCACATACGGCGTGAGCAGGTCGAGCACCTTGATGCCGGTCTCCAGCATCTCGGTCTTGGACTCCAACTGGTCGAACTTGGGCGCCTGCCGGTGGATCGGCCAGCGGCCATTGGGCGCGCCCTCTATCTCGGTGATCTCGATGGTCGACGGATCGACATCGAGCACGTCGCCAGTCACGTTCCACACGTGACCCTTGGTGATGTCGCCAACAGGCACTGAGATCGGCTGCCCCGTGTCCCGCACCTCCGTGCCCCGCTGCATGCCGTCGGTCGGCTTCAGCGCGATAGCCCGAACGAGGTTGTCGCCGATGTGCAGCTCAACCTCCATGGTCATGCTGCGAGTTTCACCACCGACGGTGGTCTCGACCGTCAGCGCGTTGTAGATCTCGGGCATCTGATCAACAGGGAACTCAACATCGACAACCGGGCCGATGACTCGGGACACGCGGCCGACACCGCCCGCGGGCGCTTCGGTGTTCTCTTCTTCAATCGTGGCGGTCATCTGGTTCCCTCTTCATCTCATCGGTCTGGTGCTATCTGGTTATTCGCTTACTCTGAGACCGCGGTTGCCTCGGCGAGAGCGCTCGCTCCGCCAACGATCTCGGATATCTCTTGGGTGATCTCGGCCTGGCGAGCCTGGTTCGCCTCTCGGGTCAGCCGCTCGATGAGCTGCTGCGCGTTGTCAGTTGCTGACTTCATCGACTTCTGCCGGCTGGCCAGCTCTGACGCGGCGCCTTGCAGCAGGCAGTAATGGATGCGGCTGGCAACATAGAGCGGCAACAGCTCGTCCAGTACCGTCGCGGCATCCGGCTCGAACTCGTACAGCGGAAGGATCTCGTCATCATCAGGTGGCGGCTCTTCGCCTTCCACGACCTCCAAGGGCAACATCCGAATCACGTCGACTCGCTGCGTGAGCATCGAGACAAACCGGGTGAAGACAACATGGATTTCGTCCACCCCGCCCTCTTCGGTTGGTGTCAGAAACGCCTCGATCATCGCGTCGGCGATCTCTCGGGCCTGCGGGTAAGTCGGCGCTTCGGAGAAGCCCTCCCATTTTGCGGCGACATCGCGACGCCGGAATCTGTAGAACGCGATCGACTTTCGGCCAGTCAGGTACGGCACGGGCTCCTTGTTGGCTTCCCGCAGCATCTGATTGAGCTTCTCGCCCTCCTTGATCACCGAGGAGGAATAAGCACCGGCCAACCCGCGGTCTGAGGTGATCAACAACACCGCCGCCCGGGTGGGATTCTCTGCCTCCGTGGTAAGCGGATGATCAACGTTGGAGAATGTCGCCACTGCGGATACTGCCCTGGTCAGCTCACGCGCATACGGCGCAGCCGACTGCGCACGCTGTTGTGCCTTGATGATTCTGGAGGCTGCGATCAGCTCCATGGCCCGGGTGACTTTCTTGATCGTCGTCACCGAGGCGCGGCGCTGCCGCAGCTCGCGCAGGCTAGCCGGCATCTCGGAATCCTGTCGTCAAGATCATCATCGGGTTAGCCACGCTTCTGCTTCACGATTTGTTCTTGGGTGACGTCCTCTTCCTCCAGAGCGACGTGCTCCTCGCGGCCGGCCAGGAGCTTGCCCTCCGAGGTCTGGAATCCCTTCTTGAACTCGGCGATCTGCTCCCGTAGCCCGGCTGCTGTGTCGTCGTCGAAGTTCTTGGTCTCGCGGATATTGCGAAGCGCGCTGCCGTGGTGCCGCAGATACTCCAACATCTCCTGCTCGAACCGGAGCACGTCATCGACCGGCACCTCGTCCATCAGACCCTGAAGTCCTGCCCACACCGAAACGACCTGATCTTCGACCGGATAGGGCGAGTACTGCGGCTGGCGCAGCAGCTCCACCAGCCGACCACCTCGATCAAGCTGGCGACGCGTGGTTGCGTCCAGGTCAGAGGCGAACATCGCAAAGGCCTGCATGTCGCGGAACTGGGCGAGTTCCAACTTGAGCGAGCCGGCGACGTTCTTCATCGCCTTGATCTGGGCTGCGCCGCCGACGCGAGACACCGAGATACCGACATCGATGGCTGGTCGCTGATTGGCGTTGAAGAGGTCGGATTGCAAGAAGATCTGACCATCGGTGATCGAAATGACGTTGGTCGGGATGTACGCCGACACATCATTTGCCTTGGTCTCGATGATCGGCAAGCCAGTCATCGACCCGCCGCCCAGCTCATCGGAGAGCTTCGCGCAGCGCTCCAGCAGGCGGCTGTGCAAGTAGAACACGTCGCCTGGGTACGCTTCGCGGCCCGGTGGCCGACGAAGGAGCAGCGACATGGCGCGGTACGCCTCGGCCTGCTTGGTCAGGTCGTCGAAGATGATCAGTACGTGCTTGCCCTGGTACATCCAGTGCTGGCCAATGGCTGAGCCGGTGTAGGGAGCAACGTACTTGTAGCCGGCAGGGTCTGAAGCGGGGGCGGCGACGATCGTGGTGTATTCGAGTGCACCGGCATCCTCCAGAGCTCCGCGAACAGCAGCGATGGTCGAGCCCTTCTGGCCGATCGCGACGTAGATGCAACGCACCTGCTGTTCCGGATCACCGCTGTCCCAGGCGCTCTTCTGGTTCATGATCGTGTCGACGGCAATGGCCGTCTTTCCGGTCTTGCGGTCGCCGATGATCAACTGGCGCTGGCCGCGGCCGATCGGGATCATCGCGTCGATGGCCTTGATCCCGGTCTGCAACGGCTGATTGACCCCCTGGCGATCCATCACTCCGGCCGCCTGCAGTTCGAGCGGGCGACGTTCGCCGATGTCGGTGATCTCGCCGAGCCCGTCGATCGGATTGGCCAACGCGTCGACCGTACGTCCGAGGTACCCGTCGCCGACCGGGACGGAGAGGATGTCTCCGGTGCGCCTGACGACCTGGCCCTCCTCGATGCCCTCTGACTCGCCCATCACGACGACGCCGATCTCGCGCACATCAAGGTTCAGGGCAATGCCGAGAGTCCCGTTCTCGAATTCGAGGAGCTCATTGGCCATGGCCGATGGCAAGCCTTCCACCCGCGCAATGCCGTCGCCGGATGTGACGACCGTGCCAACCTCTTCGCGGCTGGCCGTCTCGGGCGTGTAGCCCTGGACGAAGCGATCCAGTGCATCGCGGATTTCCTCGGGACGAATCGTGAGTTCTGCCATCGCCTGCGCTTTCTGCTCTTTATCTCGAAGTACGTATTTTTAATTGTGATCTAGTCCACCAGCTATTCGAAGAGGCGTCGAGCCTCCTCCAACCGGCCCGCCACGGTGCCCTCGAACACCTCGCCGCCGAGCTCGACGCGAACTCCGCCCAGGACTCCAGGGTCGATTACTTCCTGGATCGTGACCTCACGGCCGATCTGCCTGCTGAGGGACGTCTGGAGCCGACCTCGTTGATCAACCGACAGCGGCGTCGCGACGCGCACCGTCGCAACAACACGATTCTTCTGTGCCGCGGCCAGCGTCACGTAACCCTCGATCGTGTGTCCGAAAGTCCGTTCGCGCGCAGCCACGGCCCGTTGCGCCAGAAGGCTCGTTGCGGACGTCGCACGGCCTCTCAGCAGGTCGCCGACCAGCTCCTGCCGCCTCTTGAGGTCGATGGAGCGGTCCGCCAAGGTGTTACGCAACTCCGGACTGGATTCCACCAGTCGCGCGAATCGGAAGAGTTCGTCCTCACTGTTCTCCAGATCACCGTTGCGATCGGCAACGATCAACTGACCGCGTACGGCTTGACGCTCGAGCGCGGCGGCAAAGGTGCGGCCACCGGCCCAGCGGAGCGTCGCCGCCTCGGCGACAAGATCGACAACCGCCTTATCAACCTTGCCATCGAGCAATCCATGTACCAACGCACGCCGGGCGCCTTCCGGCGTCCCTGGATCCGTCACCGCCCGCCGCAGTGTCGGGGAGGACTCAAGCGCATCGACCACCGCGAACATGCCCGCGGCAAAGTCGTCCCCAACGTCGCTCTCGTCGAGCATCCGGTCGAGCGAGCTCAGTCGCGCGTCGGTGGCTGCACTCATGATCTGCCAACGGGGGTGGGCTCGCCCTCACCTTCGAGCTCGGCAAGGAAGCGATCGACCGTACGTCGTGCTCGCTGATCATCCTCAAGCGATTCGCCGACGATCCGGCTCGCCAAGGTGGTGGCCAAGGTACCGATTTCGGCACGCATCTGGGTCATCACCGTCGTCCGTTCCGCCTCGAGCTGGGCCTCTCCCTGTGTCCGGATCCGCGCGACCTCGGCATGTGCCTGCTCACGCAGGTCCGCGAGGATCTGGGTGCCCTCACTCTTGGCCTCCTCGCGGATTCTCGCCGCTTCGGTGCGTGCCTCAGCGAGCTGCTCGTTGTACTGCCGTAAGGCCGCCTCGGCAGCTTCCTGAGCCTTCTCTGCCTTTTCCATGCCGCCCTGGATAGCGGCAGTGCGCTCGGCGTACGTGGCCTCGAACCTTGGCACCACGATACCTGGCGATGAGGAAGGTCAGCAGCAGCGCGAACACAATTGAGGCGATTACTTCCGCCAGATTCGGGATTAGCGGATTCTCCGCGAGAGGTACCAGAAGCGTGGTCATCGCGACCACTCGCTCACAGCCCGCCGAAGACGAACGCGAGGGCGATGCCGATGATCGCCAGCGCCTCCGTCACCGCGAATCCGATCCAAGCCGTGCCCATCATCGCGCCGCGAGCCTCAGGCTGCCGCGCCGTGCCCTGGATGACTGAGGCGAAGATCAAGCCGACGCCGATTCCGGGGCCGATGGCGCCGAGGCCGTAGCCGACGATGCCGAGAGATCCAGTGAGTTCCAGTGGAGTCATTGGGACTACTTTCTTGACGGGGTTTCGAGGAGTCTGCCGAAACCGAGGGTGGTCAGTGCTCCTCGGCGGAGGCCGAAGAGATGTACTGGGCGGTGAGAACGGTGAAGATGAAAGCTTGCAAGGATTGCACGAAGATCTCCAGGCCGAATATCGCCATGCTGAAGATCAAGGCCACCACACCGGCGGTCTTGTTGATGATCGACTCCGAGTGCAACAGCAGGTATTCCCCGCCCAATATGAACACCAGAATCAGTAGGTGGCCAGCGAACATATTGGCAAAGAGTCGCAAGGACAAGGTGATCGGCCGAACGATGATATTGGAAACGAACTCAAGCGGGATGATCAGCGGCCACATGAACACCGGCACGCCCGAGGGCAACGTTGTGTTCTTGAGGTAACCGAAGAAGCCGTACTTGGAGATGCCGACGCCGTTGTAGATCACCCACACCATGAGCGCCAGACCGTACGGCCAACCTACGTGTGAGGGAGTCGGTAGCAAGGTGAGGGGGAAAACGCCCCAAAGGTTGTTGACCAGCACGAAGGAGAAAAGGGCGATAAGGAGTGGCAGGTACCTGCGGAAGTCATGCCCGATCATGTCCCGGGCGATGGTGTTCCGAACGAAGAAGTATGCCGTCTCGCCAATGAATTGGCTCTTGCTCGGCACCATGGCGTTCTTACGTGCCATGATCAACCAGAAAGCCAAGATCAAGATCACCGAGACAATGCCTTGCAGCATGTACTTGTCGAACCAGGGAACGCTTTCGAAGAACGGCGGGAAGTCGAAGCTATGCACACCTGGAGCCTCAAAGCCACCCGTCTCCAGCGGCACAAGGCCCGACAAGAAACCGCTCACCGTTCCCCCTACTCCGCCTCGTGCCTGTGCTCGGTTACCGTGGCCTGTCGCTGCGATTCTTTAGCACCTGCTACAGGTGCGGCATCCTCGATGCGGCCAAAGCGCCGGATGATCACGTACACCCCGAAGGCCGCGCCTGCAACGATGCCGATCGGCAGCAAGAACCTGGTCCCGAAGTAGTGATCGCCCAACCATCCCAGCAGCCCGTACATCAGTACGCCGGAGATCAAGTAGGAGAGCACTCTTAGCCCCAAGTCCATGCCGTCTGATTTCCCGCCTCCTTGCGATCTCGGCTGGTCGTGAGCCGCCTTGGGTTGTTCCGTCATGGCGTGACACACGCTAGCAGTGATTATGGCGACGGTCACGGCTCCAAGGCACCTTTGCTAGGCGCCTCGTATTCGGTGTCGTACACGCCGATTCGTAAGCGAGAGAAGACAAATACTTCAACGATCAGCCAGCCGGCGACGACGATGATCGTTGTCACAAAGATGACCATCGGGATCAACATCGGCCACGCTTCGCGATGCGCGTTGTACAGCACAAGGACCAGCCCGAGGCTAACCACACGCGCGGTATAGCTGCACAGCGACACCGTGAGCAGCGTCCGCGCACCAGCGTCGGCAAACAGCACCATGACGTACTGACCGACTCCGTAAAAGAACAGCACCATAGCGGCGGCCAACGCAGCGGAGATCAAACCGGTCGTGCCATAACCGATCGCGAAGCCGATCATGCACATGATCGCCGTTGTCACTCCGCCGATGGCACCGCCGAGCAGGAGTTTGCGCGCCCGAATGACGTGAATGCTCGGGCCATCGGCATGGGTCGCCTGAGGCTCGGGTTTGCTATCAACGCTCATTGCCTGCAGTCCTTTGGTGCCGGTGTCGAAGCTGATCTTTGATCGGATGGGAGACCTGGTCGCGGGCGCGAGCCAGGGTCGCAGGGCTGCGTGGCTGCAACCTAACATGAGTCGGACAGCATGATCCATGCGAAGCGAGTGCCAGCGCGCGGAACTGCTGGCACAGAGGTATCGAATCGGATCGCGCTCCGCCGTGCCGAGGAGGAGTGAGCGGACACGCTCTTTCGTCTGCGAGCGACGACGAGGTAGGCGGGCTTACTAGCGCGATCCGCGCTGAGCGAGCGCAGCGAGTGAAGCAATCGAGCGTGGCAGCGAGTGAAGCAATCAGGGCAGCGATTCGCCGCGCCGTACTTGATTCCTCGCACGCAACGGGCGACCCAGTGTGACCACTAACAAGACCAGCGCTACGGCGGCAACAGCAGCTACCACAGTCCACTGCCGTTCCGTCTGGACCAGCCCCAAGATGATCACTCCGAAGGAGACCAGCGCTGACCAGACGTACATCAGCAGCACCGCGCGGCGTTGGCTGTGGCCACGTTCCAACAGCCGATGATGCAGGTGCTGTTTGTCTGGCAGAAACCACCACTTTCCGGCGTAGGTGCGACGCACAAAAGCCAGCGACAGATCTAGGAACGGCAGCGCAAGGATGGCCAGCGGCAAGACCAGCGGCAGAACCGTCGGCACCAATCCTCCGCGGCCGTCTTGCAGCTGGGAGATATCGATCTGACCGGTCAGGCTGATAGTGGAGGTGGCCAGCAGCAGACCGAGCAGCATCGCGCCGGAATCCCCCATGAACATCCGTGCCGGGAAGAAATTGTGCGGCAGGAAACCGAGACAGGCGCCGGCTATCGCAACCGTGACGAGGCTCGAGGTCGTCGCTCGGGTCAAGCCCTCGGTGACGGTGAGCAAGTAGGAATAGGCGAAGAACGCAAGGGCCCCAATGCCAACCACGCCCGTGGCCAACCCGTCCAGGCCGTCGACGAAGTTCACAGCGTTGGAGCAGAGCACGATGAAGAAGACCGTGATCGCTACCGATGTTGTGCCGTCAAGGGAGACGATCTGGTTCGGTAACGGAATCCAGAGCATCTTGACGCCCAGCGCGACGGCGATGCCCGCGGCAAAAACCTGTCCGGCGAACTTGGTCAAGGGCGGCAGCTCGAAGACGTCATCCAGCACACCCACCAGACAGATCACGACCGCTGCGACCAGCACTGCCCAAGAGTCTTGCTGCACCGTCACCAGACGGCCCAGGAATGGGAGTTGCCAGGAGATCAGGATTGCCGCCGCGACGCCTGCCAGCATGGCAACGCCACCGAAGTAGGGCATCTCGATGGTGTGCACATCGCGATCTCGGACTCTGGCCAGCGCGCCCGTACGCAGCGCCAAGCGACGGCATACGCCACTCAGTAGATAGGTGACCGCCGCCGCAATGCAGAGGACCAACAAGTACTCGCGCACTCAACCTCCTGCAGCGGGGACGTCCCCGGAGTCGGGTTCGGGGACCTCCTCCGGGCCGTCGGCTTGGTCGGCTTCGTCAGATTCGTCGGCTTGGCCGGTTAGATCGCGCAGGTTCGGGACAGTCTCGCGCAGCGTCTCAACACTGATAGCGCCTCGGCGCAAGATCTGACCCTCGTCATCTCGGCTGAAGTCGACGATTGTCGACGGCGCGCCGCTGGCATCACCGAGCGGACCCCCATCGAGATAGATCGTCACTGCGTCGCCCAGCTGATCAATTGCCTCGTCACAGGTCAGGGCGGCAGCCTGACCGCTGATGTTGGCGCTACTCACCGCCATGGGGCCGGTACGTCGCAGTATCTCGCGCGCCAGTTCATGATCGGGAACCCGAAGGGCGATAGTGCCCTCGGTATCGCCGAGATCCATTCGCAGACTCGGCTGGATGCGACAGATCACCGTGAGTGCGCCTGGCCAGTGCTTGTCAACGAGTTCTTTTGCCGGTTCGGGGACGTTCACAGCAAGCGCTCGAATCAAGGTCGGCTCGCCGATGAGTACCGGCGGGGGCATGTCGCGGCCACGGTGCTTGGCCTCGAGCAACCGCTGCACCGCCTCGGCGCTGAACGCGTCAGCGCCAATCCCGTAGACGGTGTCGGTAGGGAGCACGATGCATTCGCCGGCCTCGATGGCCTGGCGAGCAGCCTCGGTCGCCTCGGCATTGCGCGACGGATCATCAGCCGTGCAGTCGAACCGCCGATACGTCACGGAGACGTTGGGTCTCCGCCGCCTCTCCGCGGTCGGGTTCGCCGGGCACGGCGGTCGTGGTCACCGGTCAATCCTGCCAGAATCACCTGCTGACAGCCGTTGCAACGACAAGATCACTGAGTACGACGCAGGGCCGTGACGAATCGTGCGCGGCCAGCGAGATCGGGATGATCACGTACGCCGGAAAAGCCACCGTGGTCTAGGACGACCTGTTGGGCCGACTCGCCTTGTACGTCGGCGTGCTCGACGCACAACAAACCTGCCGGCCGTAGCAGCCGAGCCGCCTCGGCGACGACCACTCTGATGGCATCCAAACCGTCTTGACCGGAAACCAGCGCGAGCGGCGGATCATGGTCGCGCACCTCCGGCACGACTGACTCGAAGGCCTCGAATGGGATGTACGGCGGGTTCGCGATCACCAGATCGACCGCACCGTTCAGCTCTGGCAGAGCACCGATCATGTCCTGCACATAGAGCTCAACGGTCGTGTCGGCGAGATTTCGGGATGCATATGCTGCAGCCTCCTCGGATAGCTCGACCGCGTAGACCCGGGTTCCGGTCAACTCGGTGGCGATGGACTTGGCGACTGCGCCCGACCCCGTACCGAGCTCAACCACTACCGGCAAATGTCGCGACTCCCCACGTGCCACGGCGTAGACCATCGGGCGCAACTGCTCGATCGCCCAGCCCGTCATCACCTCGGTCTCAGGCCTCGGCACGAACACTCCCGGACCTACCTCCAGTTCCAGATGGCGAAAGTAGGCCCGACCGGTCAGATGCTGCAGCGGAATCCGATGCAACCGTTTGTCGATCAACGTTTGGAAGTACGCCGCTGCTGCGTCATCGACCCCATCGAGCAGCGGCAGTCGGGCGAGCTCCACTCCTGCGGCGTACGCCAGAAGCTGCCGCGCATCCTGCTCTGGCGACTCGACACCAGCGACGCGTAGCTGGCCTGCCGCCTCGATCAACAAGGGCCGGACGGCCCTGGTCACGGGGTCGAGCCGGCGAACTGGGACAGCCGCAACTGCGTGTCAGCGTCCTGCAGCGCGTTGACCACCGCGTCCAGGTCCCCATTCAGAACTTGATCAAGGTTGTAGGCCTTGAAGCCGATCCGGTGATCAGAAATCCGGTTCTCCGGAAAGTTGTAGGTACGGATGCGCTCTGACCGGTCGACGGTCCGCACCTGGCTGCGGCGCGCGGCGGAGGCGGCAGTGGCGGCTTCTTCCTCAGCCGCTGCCGTCAACCGGGCCCGGAGCATCCGCATCGCCTGCTCACGGTTCTGCAACTGTGAACGCTCGTTCTGGCAGGAAACCACAATGCCACTGGGCAGATGGGTGATCCGCACCGCCGAGTCGGTGGTGTTGACGCCCTGACCTCCCGGACCGGATGAGCGGTAGACGTCGATACGGAGGTCGTCCTCGTTGATCTCGATCTCGGTCTCGGCGACCTCCGGCATGACCAATACACCGGCCGCAGAGGTATGCACCCGACCCTGAGATTCAGTGATCGGGACCCGCTGCACCCGATGCACGCCTCCCTCGAATTTGAGGACGCCATACGGCATCGAGTCAGGATCAGCCGCGCGGGGCGCCTTGATCGCAATAGTGGCCGATTTGTAGCCGCCGAGGTCGGTCTCCTGTGCGTCGAGTACTTCGACCTTCCAGCCGCGGTTCTCGGCGTATCGCGAGTACATCTTCAGCAGGTCCGCGGCAAACAGCGCCGACTCCTCGCCACCCTCACCGGACTTGATCTCCATCAGGGCATCCGAGGAGTCATTGGGGTCGCGCGGGGCCAGCAAGCGCGTCAACCGGTCGGTCAGCGGTACGAGTTGCGCTTCGAGCTCTGCGGCTTCAATGGCCAGCGAATGATCCTCTGCAGCGAGTTCCTTGGCCGCCGCAAGATCATCGTTGATCCGGTCGTACTCGTCCAGGGCCTTCACAATCGGAACCAGCTCGGCGTACCGGCGACCTACCTTGCGGGCGCGAGCAAGATCAGCATGCACGGCCGGATCGCCGAGCGCCGTTTCCAGTTCGTGGAACTCGGCGCGTAACGGAGCGGCCGACTCGAACATCACGACACGCTCCTCTCCGACTTGTCAGCGTCAGTGCTTGCTATAGCGATCACCGACGCTGACAAGTCGGTGATCGAGACGCAGCAAACGCCGGGCTGCAGGGATCTCCCCGCCTCCCGGCGCTGCGTATAACGCTATGTGGACGCCTTCTTCTTGGCCGTCGGCTGCCGAGCCGCGTACCGCTTCTCGAAGCGAGCAACACGTCCGCCGGTGTCGAGAATCTTCTGCTTGCCCGTGTAGAACGGGTGGCAGTTGGAGCACACATCTGCGTGGATCACGCCGTTGGGCGCGGTGCTCCGGGTTGTAAAGGTGTTGCCACACGTACAGGTGACGAGCGTCTCTACGTACGTGGGGTGAATGTCGGGCTTCATATCCATCTCCTCATCAGGTGTGCCGGGTCGCCGCGCAGCTGCTGCGCTTGTGGCGTGAACCGGCACCAAAAGGTGATTCTGCCGCAGTAAACACGCGGCACCAAATGAACGGCTAGCGGGCCTGCTTTAGTCCCGGGCTAGTCCTGGGTCGGGATGCTCTTGGTGATCGCCATCAGGAACTCGGTGTTGCTCTGCGTCTTGCGGAGCCGGTCCAACAGCATCTCCAGCCCCTGCAGACTCTCAAGTCCGGAAAGGACCCGGCGCAACTTCCATACGATGGCCAGCTCCTCGCGGCTCATCAGCAGTTCCTCGCGGCGGGTGCTCGACGCGTCGACGTCAATTGCCGGGAAGATCCGCTTCTCGGCGAACTCGCGGCGTAGCCGGATCTCGGAGTTGCCGGTGCCCTTGAACTCCTCGAAGATCACTTCATCCATCTTCGAACCGGTCTCGACGAGAGCTGTCGCCACGATGGTGAGCGATCCGCCACCCTTCGATGTTGCGCGCGGCGCCCAGGAACTTCTTCGGCGGATAGAGCGCAGCCGAGTCGACGCCGCCGGAGAGGATGCGTCCCGATGCCGGAGCCGCCAGGTTGTATGCCCGGCTCAGCCGGGTGATGCCATCGAGCAAGATCACCACGTCGTGACCCAGCTCGACGAGACGTTTCGCTCGCTCGATAGCCAGCTCGGCAACGGTGGTGTGATCTTCGGCCGGCCGGTCGAAGGTCGATGAGATCACTTCGCCCTTGGCTGAGCGCTCGAAGTCGGTTACCTCCTCAGGCCGCTCGTCAACCAAGACCACCATCAACTTCACCTCGGGGTTGTTGACGGCGATCGAATTGGCGATGGCCTGCATGATCAAGGTCTTGCCGGCTTTGGATGGCGAGACGATGCAGCGCTCGCTGGCCCTTGCCGATCGGGGCCACCAGATCGATAATCCGGCCGGCCATCTGGGTCGGGGTGGTCTCGAGCTTCAGCCGCTCCTGCGGATAGAGCGGGGTGAGCTTCGCGAAGTCCGGTCGCTGCCGGGCGGATTCCAGCTCGCCACCATTGATGGTGTCGATCCTCACCATGGGATTGAACTTTTCCTTACGCTCGCCCTCGCGCGGCGTACGGATCACACCGGTGACCAGGTCGCCCTTACGCAAGCCGAGTTTCTTCACCATCGACAACGAGACGTACGCGTCGTCCGGCCCAGGCAGGTAGCCGTTGGTGCGGACGAATGCGTAATTGTCGAGGACGTCCAAGATCCCGCGTGCGGGAACGAGCACATCGTCTTCGGAGACCACGGGCTCGGAGTCGTAGCGTTCAAGATTGCCACTGCCCCCACGGTTACGCCGGCTCTGCCGGTCGCGGCTGCGGCGCCGGCGACTGCGGCGACTACCGCCGTCCTCTTCCCAGTCTCGGCCCTGGTTGTCTCGGCCCTGGTTGTCTCGGCCTTGGTTCTCTCGGCCCTGGTTGTCACGACTCTGGTTGTCACGCTGCTGGTTCTCGCGGGCCTGCGGGTTGCGATTCCTGCGATCCTGCCGGTCGTTCTGCCTTCCGTCGCGGGACCCGTCGCCTCGCTCGCCGCTCTCACCCTGCCGGGCCTCACGAGCCTCCTCCGTACGAGGTTGCTGATCGGAGCGGTCGGATTCCGGCTGCCCGTCCCCACCGCCGCTTGGCGTTTCCTGGCGGACCTGTCCGCCGTCGCCGTTCTCGACCGGCGCTTGCCGCTCACCCGGCGAGGTGGCGGCGGGCTGGGTCGGTTCAACTAGCTCCGGTTGTACGGGGTTTTCGATCATCTGCGCCTCCTCGCGCTGGCCACGTGGCTCGCGCGGTGCCTGCTGCAGCTCATCGAGCGCGCTGGCGATATCCCGGCTATCCCGGGACTGTTGGGGAAGGTTGCGGTGGCCATTGTCTTGCTGGACGGCGCGAATGGCGTCGATCAACTGGCTCTTACGCATCGCGCCAATGCCCCTGATTCCCAGGGAGCTAGCCAGCTGCTTCAGCTCGGGAAGGACCATCGAGTCCAAGCCTGAGCCTTTGCGATTGCGACGCTCAGTGGTGAGTGTTCCTTGTTCGCCGGCGCCCTCCTCGATCGGAGATGCGTTCGTCATTTCGGCGATTTCTGTCAACGTGTGTCCTTGTCAGTTCGGGCACGTCCTCGGTGCCCATCCATGGCGGGGTGATACCCCGACCAGCGGGTCTTTCTTGAGGTCCTCAGCGCATCGCGACAACTGTTCTCGAGATATGGCTGACGGGGATGCCTTGGAGCTTTGTCCGCGTCGCACCTGACCTTTGAGGCGCTACTCGGTCAGATGTGCGTCTTTGTGACTTGGCTGGTTTGGGAAGCCGGTCTCCGCAACTGCCCTGACCGTGTCGGCTCTATAAGGCTAGCACCTGAGCCGGGAGTTTCCATCACAGTCTGATCTGCAGGACCCGACACGTCGCTCGAATCGATGATCGACGCATCCATGATCGACGCTGCTGCGCCTATCTCACTGAGCCGTACCGAGAATCCTGCTATCTGTTGATCTTGAAGTACGGCCAGATCCGTCCGGGTGCCGAGCACCAAGACGCTCGGACCAGCACCACTGATCATGGCCGCGAATCCCTGCCCGCGTAGCGATTTCATCAGCTCGTAGGAGCGCGGCATTGCGGCTTCCCGATAGCCCTGGTGCAACCAGTCGCAGCTGGCGTCGTAGAGCAGATCGGGTTCGGAGGCCAAGGCGTGGACCAGCAAAGCCGCCCGTCCCGAGTTGGCGGCTGCCTCCACGTGCGGCACCATCTCGGGCAGCAGTCCGCGGGCTAACTCGGTGCCCACCGAGGTGTCGGGGATGAACAGCGCTGCCGCAATGGAGGGATGGACGTTGCCCTGCGCCACCGTAACTCCCGCTCGGCCTTCGTACGCCAAGACGAATCCGCCGTAGATCGCCGCCGCCACATTGTCCGGATGACCCTCAATGGCGTTGGCGTGTCCCAGCAGCCACTCCGGTCTGGCAGGTACCTCCGCCAGCCCGGCAGCAGCCAAGTAGTCCTGCGACGATGGCCGCCGACGAAGATCCCAGGCCTCGAGCGTGGGGAATCGTGTTGCGGCAGCCAAGCCACAGGCCTGGTGCCCGTACACCAAGATCAGCTAAACCCACCAGGACGGCGCGGATGATCAGATGACTTTCATCCCGCGGTAGCTCGGCCGCACCTTCGCCGGACACCTCGATCCGATAGCCGTCCTCGATCACCGCGAGGTTGACCCGTTCCCGCCAGTCCAGCGCGAGTCCGAAGCAATCAAAGCCGGGCCCCACATTGGCGCTCGTGGCTGGAACCTCGACCGTCACCGACCTGCCGGGCCCTAAGACCCGCTGCTGCGCTAGGTCAGCACGCATGGTCTCCTCCTTGGGATTGATCGCACCCGTGAGGTGCTTAGTCCACCAGCCCGCAGACCGATGCGATGGCGAGCAAGTCGGCCGTCACGACCTCTGCATGAATCGGACCAAGTCGCGACAACGCCGTATCTACGTCCTTGAGACCGTGGCCGGTCACGGTGATCGCAATCTGCAGACCAGATTCGATCTCGCCGCGTTGCTGCTTGGCCAGCAGGCCCGCAACCCCGGCAGCCGATGCCGGCTCGACAAAGATGCCTTCTTCACGGGCGAGGAAAGCTTGCGCGTCGAGGATTTGATCGTCGCTGACAGCTTCGATCAGGCCCCCCGACTCGTCGCGGGCGACACGTGCCTGCTCAGCCGATGCCGGATTACCGATGCGAATTGCGGTGGCTATGGTTTCGGGCTGCAAGATTGGGTGTCCTAACACCAAAGGAGCCGCGCCCGCAGCCTGGAATCCCCACATCCTGGGGGTCCGCATCGCCTTGCCGGCCGATGCATATTGCTTATAACCACGCCAGTACGCCGAGATATTCCCGGCGTTGCCTACCGGGATGACATGCACATCTGGCGCATCCCCCAGCTCGTCGATCACTTCGAAAGCAGCTGTCTTTTGACCTTCGATCCGGTTGGGATTGACCGAGTTGACCAGCGCGACCGGGTAGTCGTACGCCAGTTTGCGCGCAAGTTCCAGGCAGTCGTCAAAGTTGCCGTCAACCTGTACGACTTTGGCACCGTGCACGATCGCCTGGGCGAGCTTGCCGGTCGCGATTCGACCGGCGGGCAACAACACGATCGTGGAGAGACCAGCGCGCGCTGCGTACGCGGCGGCAGAGGCGGAGGTGTTTCCGGTCGAGGCGCACACCACGGCTTGGACACCCTGCCCGGCGGCAACACTAAGCGCGACCGTCATGCCGCGGTCCTTGAACGAGCCCGTCGGGTTGGTGCCTTCGACCTTGATCCATGCCTCGCAACGCAGGATTTCCGACAACTTCTCAGCTGCAACCAGCGGCGTACTCCCCTCCCCGAGAGTGATCACGGGATCGCTGTCGGACAACGGCAGCCAGTCGCGATAGCGAGCGATCACGCCGTATCCGGGACGGTGCCTGAGAGAAGTGTTTCGGTCCGCGGCGAAGGACTCCGGGATCACGTCAATCGCCTTCAACTCGCATCACGCTGGTGACCTGACGTACGACATCGAGGCCTCGTAGCGCTTGAACCGTGGCGCTGAGCGCAGCATCGTGTGCGCGGTGGGTCACCAGCACGAGCTGAGCGTCAGCACCTCGCCCGTTCTGTCGCACAGTTTCGATCGACACGCCGTGCTCGGCGAAGACATCCGCGATCGTAGCGAGTACGCCGACCACGTCAGCAACCTCGAGGGAGACGTGATATCGGGTCAAGACGCTGCCGATCCTGCTCACCGGGCGCGCCGCATAGCTGGATTCTCCAGGGCCGACCGCACCACGCAGCCGGTTCCGGGCAACCGTCACGAGATCGCCCAGCACGGCACTCGCAGTCGGGGAGCCGCCGGCGCCGGGACCGTAGAACATCAGCCGTCCAGCGGACATCGACTCGACGAAGACGGCGTTATAGGCATCGCCGACTGCGGCGAGCGGATGGGAGCGCGGGATCATCGCGGGATGGACGCGTACCGAGACTGTCCGCTCCGCAGGACCTGCGACGGGCGGCGACAGCTGGCAGATCGCCAGTAGCTTGACCACGCAGCCAATGTCGTGCGCCGAGGCGATGTCAGTCGGAGTAACGCCAGTGATGCCTTCCCGATAGACATCTGCGCCCGTGACCCGGGTGTGAAACGCCAAGCTCGCCAAGATCGCTGCCTTGGCCGCCGCGTCGAAGCCCTCGACGTCAGCCGTCGGATCCGCCTCGGCGTAGCCAAATTGCTGAGCCTCCCGAAGAGCCTCGGCAAAGCTGATCCCGCCGGTGTCCATCCGATCCAGGATGTAGTTGGTGGTGCCGTTGACGATCCCGATCACCGAAGTGATCTCATCACCCACCAGCGATTCCCGCAGCGGCCGAATGATCGGAATCGCGCCAGCGACGGCAGCCTCAAAATACAGATCCGCACCGGCCTGTTCAGCAGCCTCGAACAACGCCGCACCGTCCGCGGCCAGGAGTTCCTTGTTCGCGGTCACCACAGAGGCTCCGTGCCGCATTGCCGCCAAGATCAACGACCGCGCCGGCTCAATCCCGCCAATGACTTCGATCACCAGATCGACGTCCTCGCGGGTGACCAGCGCCTCGGCGTCGGTAGTGAGCAACTCTGAATCGATGCCGGCGCGGTCGCGATCCGGCTGCCGCACAGCGATGCCGACCAGCTCCAAGGGTCGCCCCACTCGAGCGCGTAGGTCGGCTTCCTGCCCGATGAGCAATCGCGCCACCTCCGAGCCGACCACTCCGCAGCCGAGTAGAGCCACCCGGAGTGGTGTGAGTGGTGAGACGTCAAGGAGAGGCGCGGGTCGCACGCTGGTCAAAGTCACGTAAACCTCATTTACACAACGACACCACGACCCCGAATCGTGGCGGTCTTATTGTTCCTCATTCAGGGGAACTCGGCGAAACCAAATTTTTTTTTGAGCCGGGACAGGTTCACCTCACGTAGCTTCTACCCAGCATCCAACGCCAGCAAATCCTCGATGGTCTCGCGCCGGAGCAGCGTGCTGATCTGGCCGTCCCGCACGGCGATCACCGGCGGTCGCGGAACGTGGTTGTAGTTGCTCGCCATCGATCGGCTGTACGCGCCGGAGCCCGGCACTGCGAGCAGGTCACCGGGGGCGATGTCAGCCGGCAGGAACTCATCACGCACCAAGATGTCGCCGCCTTCACAGTGTTTGCCGACGACGCGGGCCAGCACCGGAGGCGCGGTGGAAAGACGAGAAGCCAACGTTGCGGAGTATTCGGCGGCATACAGAGCCGTCCTGATGTTGTCGCTCATACCACCGTCGACCGCCACGTAGAGGCGACTGGCGCCGCCGTCCAATGTCACAGACTTGACGGTGCCAACCCGGTAGAGGGCGAACGTGCTGGGACCACTGATCGCGCGGCCCGGCTCGATCGAGAGGTGCGGGACGGCGATGCCTAGCGCCGAGCATTCGTGGTCGATGATGCCGCGAAGATCCTCCGATAGCCCGGCTGGTGTGGACGGAGAATCGGCGCTGGTGTAGGCAATGCCGAAGCCACCACCAAGGTCCATCTCACCCAGCTCGATGCCCGTCTGCGCCGCGAAGTCAGCGTGCAGTCGCAGGGTACGGCGTGCCGCGACCTCGAAGCCCTCGGCATCGAAGATCTGGGAGCCGATGTGGGAGTGGATACCGATCAAGTCCAACCACGGATGCTCCTGGCAGGCGAGCAGCGCGGCTGCGGCACCACCCCCGGCGATGGAGAAGCCGAACTTCTGATCTTCATGGGCGGTGGCGATGTATTCATGCGTATGCGCCTCCACTCCGGTGGTTGCCCTGATCATGACCCGCGGCCGGATCTGCAGCCGCTCAGCCAAGGGCGCTGAGTCTGTCAATCTCATCGAAGGAATCGAGAATGATCCTGCCGACCCCGGCGGTCAGTGCATACGTCAGCTCCTCCACGCTCTTGTTGTTGCCGTGCAGCCCAACCCGTCGAAGATCAATTCCAGCGCGCTGCACTACAGCGAGCTCGCCGCCGGTGCACACATCGATGCCGAGCCCCTCCTCAGCCACCCAGCGGGCCACGGTCGTACAGAGAAATGACTTCGCGGCGTAGTAGACGTCCCAGCCGTCGAAGGCTTCGGCGAACGCGCGGGCTCGGGCGCGCAGGTCGGCCTCGTCCACTACGTACACCGGCGTCCCGACCTGATTGGCGATCTCGATGACACTTAGACCTGCCACCGTCAGCACACCGTTTTCGTCCTTGGCTACGCCGCTGCTCCATAGGATCCCGAGCAGGGCGTTGACGTCGCCCGGCATGCTGAGCCAGCTAGGAGCCCGCGCGGTGGAATCGGCGTGAATTGAGCCGGCCACGTGGGTATGGGTCACATCGCGAAACTGTGCCAGACCCGGCCCTGGGCCCGCTGTCTTATCAGCTCGCGGACAAGGCCTTCACGCCCAAGAGAGATAAGGCGTTCAGTTACTAGCGATATTCATGTACTGGAGATAAGAGAGGAGTGGGTACCGCGGGCACGCTGGTACATTGCCTTTCGGCCACTAACCAAGTTTGCGGCACACTCACGTGGCCGGGCCCCCGTAGCTCAGGGGATAGAGCACCGCCCTCCGGAGGCGGGAGCGCGAGTTCGAATCTCGCCGGGGGCGCCAGCATTTCACCTTGTCAGCGCCTATTTCGCGTCGGTGTCTCAATTCGACCACCTCCCCCGTGGTACACAACGGGTACACATCAGCCAGCGCAGCGGTACGCGCCGCGTCCATAGCATCGGCCACAACGTCGAGCCGATCGCCGAAAAGGTGCCCGTACTGGTCAAGCGTCATCGTGGCCGACTTGTGGCCCAGCATCTGCTGCACGACCTTCACATCGGCACCGGAGGCGATAGCCAGCGAGGCCGCCGTATGGCGTAGTTCGTGGGGATGGAAGCCGCGGAATACCGATACCGCTCGCAGGCCTCGATTCAGCGCGCCCCGCCGGAACGTACCGGATAGCGCATTACAGCGCCGCGCTGGCCAGCAAACACAAGATCATCAGCAGACTTGCCCTGCGACGTGGCGAGCCAGATCATCGATGCAGAAAGCGCGGTATCGGCACCTCGCGGCGCTCATGGCCCTTCGTAGGCCCGAACGTCATCACGCCCTTGACGGGCGTCACGGACTCGGCAACCAGCGCGCGACGGCGGAGGAAATCGACGCGACCACCGTCAAGCGCGGCCATCTCGCCCCACCGGAGGCCGGTGTAGGCCAGGAACAGCACCATGAGCCGGTAGTCGATCCCGCATGCGTCGGCGAGCTCGTGCACCTGCGGGTGGCTTAGGAAGCGTTTCTCGGCTTCCCGTACGCGTGGCAGGCTCACCCCGGCCGCGGATTGACCGCCAATCGGCCGTCCTTCACCGCGTACGCCAGCACCATGGAGAGCACACGGTGCACTTTTCGGACGCTGGCCGGCGCCAGGTCGAGCCGGGTGAGCCAGCGCTGCACCTCGGCATGTGTCACGTCAGCCAGCCGCACCGTCCCCACCGCGGCCGCACATGCTCGCTGATGATGCCCTGCGTACCGGTCGCGCGTCGTAGGTGCGAGGTCGGCTTGTGCTGCTAGCCAATCGTCGGCCCACTCGCCGACGGTCAGGCTCGCCCGACGCGCATCTACGAAGGCGCCACGCTGCTTGCTGGACTCGACATCGACCAGGAAACGATCAGCGTCAACCTTGCGGGCAAACGTCTTCGTCTGCTGCGTGCCGTCTGGGGTGCGGAATCTGGCATACCATCTCGTCCGGCCGTTCCTGACGCGCTTTTCGACGCTTGCCATCAGCCGGCCCTGACCTTTCCGGCGGTCGTCGCGGGCAGGAAGCCGCGGTCACGGGCCAGCTTCACATATCTAGCCGCGGTCGAGTAGCCGACCGGCCCGTAAGTCTCTCTGACAGCCTCGACCGGGGCAGAGTCGGCATTGGCGCGGTATACGCGGGCGACGTCGCGCAGGAAGTCGTCTGTCACCGTGTTGCGGCGCCGACTTCGCCTGACCACGCGCTCGACGTCGGCCCGGTACTGCTCGGAATTCCACTCCCCGGCGGTGGTACGGATCCCGCCCTGATTGCCGACCCCGACCATGCTGCAGGCGAACGCCACCCAGTTACCCAATGGAAACCGGCGCAGCTCATGCCCGGTGAGCGAAGGCCTGCCAGGGTGACGTATTACACGCACGGCGTTGCAGACCGGCGCGCCATCCTCGGCAGCAATGTCCATCTCGACGGTGTGGTCATTCTTCACGGTGAAGCGGGCGGTGAACTGCTCCGGGAGGTCGACGCCATGACCAATATCGGCATATCCGTGCGCCAGCATCTCCCACCGCGCCTCGAAAGTCACGCCTTCCTCTGGACCGGGCCCGCCGCGCATGCCTGTCATCCCCATGGGCGATGACCTTAGCAGGTTATGAGTAGGTTTTCCATCTAACTTCCGCGAGAATCAACGCAAGCCAAGGGATATCCCCTCGGCTTGCAGCCGAAAGGTGTTTGATCATGCAGGACTCCGATGACTTCCTCCTCAAACAGTCGTCACCGAACTTGACGTGATCGGCGGCGAGGTGCACGGCGGCGCCTGGCGAGTCACCCGCCGCATCCGAGCGGTTGACCCGGACGACCTCGACTCGCCCCTGGCGTACGCCGTCGAAACCCAGCCGGCTGAGCACGGGGACGACGAAATGCCACCGGCAAAGCGGAAGCTGCTCGAGGCACTGATCGCCGCAAAGGGCGTCCCGCAGACCTCGGCGGCGCTCGTCGACTGGATTGTCAACAAGCACGGTCACGGGTTGCGTCGCGAAACGTGCTCGCGCGAACTGAACGCGCTCATGCGAGACGGCATTGCCGACCGTATCGACCCTAGTCCGGGCCTTCCAGCCCTGTGGGTCACGGCGGAATTGGTTACCGACGAAGGAAGGAGTAACCCGTGATGTCACGTGTGAGTCACGGGACGTGTGATGCGCGTGACCCCCCTTAAAGGGGTCACGCACACGTCACACCCCCACCACATAGACACGCAGACACGACGACAAGCGCCCTACGGCGCAGAGAGAGAACCAGAAGTGACTATCGAAGACCGAATCAAAGAACGACTCAACCAGCGCGATTGGGATCCCAGCCAGGGAGAACAGCTCATAGGCGGAATCGTTGAGATTTCTGAACGCGCAACCAAGTACGGTCCATATCCGCTGCTTGTGGTCCGCGACGACAACGACGGCGCACACGTCGCCGTGCATTGCCTGCGCGGTGGCCTGCTGTGGCCGGTGGTCCGGGCCAAGCCAAGTGTCGGTGACCGCGTTGGCATCCGCTATCTCGGCTTGAGCGAAGACGGCAAGGCGCACAGCTACGTGGTCGTATTCGAGAACGCGACCGAGGCCGCGCCCGACTGGGATCGCATTGCAACCGAGCAGCGCGAACGCAGCAAGGACGACAAGCCGGCCGAGACCAGCGGCGTCGATTCGGGGTGGCCACCCGCATGAGCGCACCGACTGAGCTTGAGCCGTGGGGGCTCGGCCTCACCCCATCCACGCCCATCCGCGAGGCCGTGCGCGTCGCAATAGGAAAAGCCTGGACCCACCACAAAGCAGGAGCCGCCGGACTCACCGACGAGCTGACCGCCTGGATCGAAGCCAGAATCAGGGACGCTGCGGCCGCCGAAGACGACGCACCTTGGTGCGCCTGCGGTCGTGACGTGCCCGAAGGCCAGACGCTTTGCACCCGGTGCGAGATGGAAGCCTGGCACGAAGAGATGGAACTCTGCGACGGCTAACCAACCACCACTGTCAGCCTCGGCGTCACGTACGTCGGGGCTGGCGCACACCCGGGCAGCGTGCTACCGGCAGGCAGGTGAGAAGGGATTGAGTGACTGGCTCACACCATCCATCACAGATACTGGACATCATGGCCACTATCGCCCAGCAACTAGGCACCGTGCGCGCCACACTCCAGCAAGTCATCACCGATCTCACTGCGGTCCAGCTCACCCAACCAGACCGACAACGGCTCAATGAAGACCTGGTCTCACTGCGTGGCCTGCTGAACTCGGTCGCGAACATCACCAGCGGCGGCGGCAAATGAGCGACCAACTCCGACACTCAACTGTTGCAATTGGTACAGCTCGGTAGGCACAGCGCACCGCATCATCAAGACTCGAGGCTGACTGACCTCGGCACTCACGTCACCGCACCCTCGGAAGCTCGTCGTCCGGGCCCCTGGGGCCGTCCCGGCATCCCCTTGATCAGCAGATAGCCCATAATCCAAACCTCCCCGGGGATGACGGCCAGCGCCAGCACAACAGCGAGGACGGAGGCATCAGGCGCGAGGACGCTCACAAAGATGCCCAGGACGCCCAAGACGCCCCCGACGACAAGGATCCAACCGAGTACACGGGGCATTGACCCGGAGCGCAGAGTGAGCCATCCCATCGGAATCAGCCACACGAACATGAACAGGCCTGCCGTATTCCAGGTCGCGGCGTTGAGGTCGTACAGCGTGAGGGCCTCGCTCGCCGACGTCGGCCCGCCACGAAGGGCCACCTGGAGCGCCGTCGCAGAGAACACGCTGGCCATGAGCACGACAACGCAATTCACCAGCCCGAACGCCATGATCGAGGCTGCGCCGACGGAGTCCACGCGCCGGAAGACGACGAAGAACCCGACCGCCGCCAGAGCCTGAGCGAGCACCGTGACGAGGTCCACGGCGATGCCGAGACGGGCGAGCCCCTCGTGCGCCACGAGGTTGGCGGCGGTCCGCATGGCGTCGTCCGGCACGTAGAGCTGCCGCCGAATCAGGAGGAAGCCGACGAGGCCCGAGACGAAAAGTACCAGGTAGGCCAGACCGGTCAGCTGAGCCCAACGCCGCATGGTCGTCATGAGATCGCCTCCAAGACAAGGTGTGCTGCGGCTCAACCAGTCGAGGCTGAGGGCTCCCGCCTACCATATACGCCGCGGTGGCACGTCAAGGGCGCCTGACGGCGTCGCCGCCGCGATCGAGCACGCTCGACCCTTGATGCGCCACCGTCGTCCCGCGAACCCGGCAGCTACGAGGAGATGCCATCACCCGGCCACACCCGAAGCCAGCACTCCGATGCTCGCCGCGCTCGTGACCAACGTGTTGATAACAACACGATCATGATGAGTGAGTGCATGATCATGTTGAGTGAGTGATGATGCTCGCCGCGCGCCCCACACCAACACAACGCAACAATCGAATGAAGGCCGATTCTTTTGGGGAGCGCTCAACTGACCGTCAGAGTCAGCAGTTCATTTCTATTCACAGCGTTTTTTCCACATGATCATCAACTGACCACGGGGTCAGGCGCCGATTCCCCCTCCGAACAGGGTGATTGCGTGGGTGGGCAAATGTTGATCATGGTGCCGCTGCTTACGCCTGACTTTCGCAACCCCTACCCCTGTCAAGGGTGTAACGCTAACCCCCCTCTCGGGGAGAGAGATCTAGGAGCTGACTCCGGGGGTCATACGGGCGCCCTGCAAAAAACGGGGCTTTTCAGTGCTCACCAATCGCGGGATGTATTGAGCGCACGGCGCCTGACCTTGGTCGCTTGCCTACGCAAGCGATTGCCTTTCCGTGCGGCTGCTGCACGGTTGCACCGCGTGTTCAGGCCCTCGATAGATCGATCTGTCGTAATCGTCGTGGCCTAGATCCCAGCTCATCCATGGCTGGATAGGTCGACCGCAGCGCCAGCACACTGCGTGAGCCGGATGCGACCAACCGGGCTACCTGTTTCCTCAGCTTCTGATGTTGGCCGCCGTAGCCGCGTGCCGTGGTGTTCGCTCGGGTCGTCATTGCCAGTGTTCCCTCCACTGCCGGCGACCCACCATTTGCAGGTGCCAGCCGAGCCTGTTGATTGCGTAGATGATCGGGTGCCGGATTCGCCATTGCCGTTTGTGTTCTTCTTCCTCATCGATGTCGGAGGCGATTTCGTGGAGGTAGAGAACGATGGCGTCTTTGCTGGCGCCGTCCTCGAGCAGGCATTCGATGTCATCGAAGGGGACGCCGATGATGTCGTACATCCCGGCGTAGCGGAGTGATGGGCCGCCGTAGTCGTGCACCCAGGCGAGGCGGTATTCGGCGAGCTGGTCATCGGTCAGTTCTTCGATCATGAGCTGCACCAATTATCGCGCCAACACCCGGGCCTTGTCGGTATGTTCGACATGTCTATATGTCATTACTTTCGGCTAAACTTAAACACATGCAGGTTTTGGTGCGCGTCTGCAAGCTCTGCGGCCGGGACTTCCGGCTTTCATACTCACACGGTCGACCTAGGGAGCATTGCTGGAAGTGCCGTCCCGCAGGGATTCAAGATCGCGAAGAGTCCTGAACGTCCGCCGGGTCGACAACGTGTTCGGCGCATGGCAGCGCCGAATGGGCGGAGGGGAACTGACTTGGCGAGGGCAGGTCAACGTCAGCTCGAGTCGCACTGCACGGTGCGTTTAATCAGGCTCGGGCCCGAAGGGCGGCCCAGTTGGATTCACTCCTTTCTGCCGGCGTCTACGCCGCCCTGCCTGCCCCGCCATCAATATCGACTAATTGGAGTGCATGATGTTTAAGACCCCTGCCCCTGACGTTGAGTCGGCGCCTGACCAAGTTTTAAGCGAGAATTTGGTGCCGCTCTCCCATTTTCAGCTGGACCATCCGCAGCCGCCTGAGGGCTGGCCTGCGTTTCTTGGTAGGCGGGCCATAGCGTTTGTGCCTGATGATTTGGGCCGCGACTGTATTCGACGCCGAGACGCTCGCAGGTTGCTGGATGAGCGGCGCGCTGATGAGCTTCGGGCGGTCAAGCTTCGCCAGCTGGCGGAGCAGGAAGCGGTCGAGGCTGACCGGGTGAAGTTTGCGCAGATTTGGCAGGGTGTCTCCGCGGACCAGATGCCTGTTGGCGCGACGCCCGCGAGTGTGATGTTGGCGGCTGCCAAGGATGCTCAGCCGAAGCGGCGGACTCCGCTAGAAGAGGCACTGTCCAACGACGGTGGGATTACGTACCACAGCTACGCCCAGCCGGATGAGGAGTAGTCGTGACCCTTTACGCAACCGAAAAGGTTCCGCAACCCTTCGCGGTTGACGGCGTGGTCGTCAACGATCCCGCCACAAGAAGTTTGGCTGGATGAGCGGCGTACGCGGTTGGCGGGATAGCCACCGCGGCGCCCCTTCACCAGTAGGCTGCCCGGATGCAATTCAGCGTGCGTACAGCAGACGGAACCGTGACGTGGGATGGTTCGTACAAGATCGACAAAACCGGGGTGCTGAGAATCCTCCCGGAGGACGAGGGCAAACCGATGATCCTGCTCTCTCCCGCATACTGGCGGGAGATCAATGAGCCACGCTCCTCCGACACCGGCAAGTCGGCCGACTAGGCCGTCGTGTGGCGTACCTGGACGCCTCGCCGGTTAATCGGTAGCGTCGCAGGTTGGCGGGCCGACTCGGGGCAAAGGCGGCTGAGACCTGGAATGACACCGCGGTCGGTCCGCGCCAGATGGAGGCGTTAGCTGGTCGGGCCGTACGCCACTGTCCCTTTGGCGGCGTCGAAGCTCCCGAGGAGCCCGCTCAACTTTGGTCTCCTCGACAGGCCGACTCAGGTTCAGAATGGCTCGACGGCGTGTTTGATTGACCGCGCAACCACGCACCCCTAAGATCCAGCTCGGCGCTTGACCGTGGTGGCGGCGCAAACGGGGGGAAGGGATACCTATGAGTAAGAAGTCGTTTGTTGCGGCCCTGCTCTGTGCGGTGGCTGTGACGGGCGCGAACGCGAGTGCTGCATTCGCCGGTGAGATCACGGGCAACGGGAAGCCGACCGCCGGTCCGACGCACGCGAACTCGATCTGCGTCTTCTCCGGAAAGAACGACGACCCGGGCGCGCCCCTGGACGGGAGCGGGCCGAACGGCCCCGGCGGCGTCTCGCAGTCCTACGGCCAGGAACACAAGCTGGGTCTGGTCGATCCTCACGTGTTCAATCCTGGCGACGCATGCCGTGGCGGGAGCAATCCGGATAGACAGTAGTAGGAGCTGAGCTCCGGGGTAATCGAACTTGCGGTCGATACACTGGAGCATGTCCACCGCGGATCAACTCCTCGGCTCCGAGCTTCACGGCGCTGCAATGCGGTACGCGGCGGAGCGGCGCGTACCTCGCCGAGTCGATCGCTCAGCTTCGCGACATGCCGATGGCAGAACCGACATCCTGGCTGAGGTCGCTGGGATCACCGCGGGATCGTGGTACGTCTGGCCTTCCACACACATTGGCCATGAGCTGATCGCCGCCGGGATGATGATCCTCGCCGGAGGCGGTCGCGGTTTGCCGCTGGATTATGACGAGCTGGAGCGGTGGACCAGAGTCGGGTTTGAGCGGGGTACGAGATCACGTAACGGGGAACGGTGAAGCCCAGGCAACGCCGACAGTGGCAGCGCCAGCGGATGGCTAGGAACCGCTGACCACCATTCAACTCAATCCGGATCCTGGGGCTGGCGTTACCTTCACGGGCCACGTGGCGACCTTCTCAATCACGCTGGTAAAGGTGCGTAGAACTGCGCATCCGATGCTTGTGGGGCCTGACCGCTCAGACACCGGCGTCTCGCGTCGGCGCAGGCCCGGCGGTAGTGCGCTCGCTTTCGAGCATTTGCAGAATGCGCTCCGTGTTCTCCCGGATCGCGCTGATGTTGCGGAAGATCCACTTGGGAGGAGCGTTCTCAGGCATCCGCTCGACCAGCCGCCCGAAATCGAGGCCGCTGGAACGCGATGCAAGGCGCTTGGCGACCAGCGCCGCGCCTGTGACGGCGGCGCCGCTTATCAGCAGCCTCTTCGCTCTGGTGTGCTGTGCAATGCCGCTCAGGACGCGAAGGCTCTCTTCCATTTGAGCGATCAACTTTCGTGTCTCACGCGGATTATCTTCTGCGATCTGCCGTTTGCGTGACTGTTTGCGGGGCTGTTCTGCGATCTGCCGTTTGCGGGACTGTTCTGCCGCCATGGTTAGACCTTCCCTTCTGCTGCTTGTTTGTGGCTTTACCGTCACGCGAGTCCTCGTACCGTAACGCGAGTCCTCGTGCGCAGCTGGAGACGCTTTACCCAAATAGGAACCCGGCTAAGCCAATGGGCATCATCCAGGGATCAGCGTGAGAACGATGGTCCAGACGAACTACGACGAGCTTGGCAATGATCATGAACGGCAAGCCTGAGGAAGGTATGAGGTCGCGCAAGGGCGAGCGGTAAGCAGCGTCGCGCCCGGCTTCCTGAGCTCCCCGTCTTCGCCAGAGTCGTCTTGCTGCGGGCCTGACTTACGACGAACCAACTCTGGTCGGCCTATCGGCTCAGCCCCGCCGGTTCCCGACATGCATGGTGGTTGTGGGACGACGGGGGTGTGATGGCAACCGTTCCTCAGTAGGGTCTCGCTGTGCGTGAACCATCGTCTATGTCCTGGTTTGAATGGTGGGTGGCCAACCTGCTACAGGGTTCCGTCGGAGCGCTGATCGGTCTGCTCGGTCTGTTTGCAGTGTTTTGGTTCACCGTTCGTCACGAACGGTCGCTTGAACGAGTTCGCATGGCCGAGCACGACAAAAGGTTGGAGCGCGAACACACCGCAGTCTCCGCTGCTGAGGTCGTCAAAGCGAGCCACGCGTTCCAATGGCCGCCTGCTGATCTTGATCGACATGCCACAACGGAGGCCAGAGCATCAGCGCTGATTTTCGATCGACATGCCAAAACGGAGGCCTTGGCATCAGCGCTGATTCTGATGTGTGTCCGGGAGGCAGGCACGCACCCGAAGGCTAGCGAATGGGCGAATCGGGAATCCCGCCTCATAATCGAGCTTGCACACTCATCGGTTGATATCCGCGCTGGTGCATGGGAGGCCGGGGGGATCGGTGCGCTGATGGCCGGGTGGGCTGCCGCGGGGTTCACTGAGGAGTTTCGGTTTCCGCCGGTGAGACTGAAAGACCATGAGGATGTGCCGCCAGAACGAACGATGGCGGCACGACAAGCAGATCCCGACAAGCGTTAAACGTCAGTTATGGTTCTGACGCTTCACAGCCTCAGCGAACAGGCGGGCAATCGAAGCGGCGGTATCGGGGAAGCGCCGCGGGTGGACGACGGTCGGCTTAGCGGGCCAGCGGATGATGACTGCGGCGGGGGTTTCGTCGGCCTCGACAAGCTCGACGGTGATGCCACCGGATGCGTTGATTTGGCCGGCGGCCAGCTCGGTTACTTTGGACATTGGGACTCGCTTTCCAGAGAAGTGGGTTCCTGGCCCTGGTCGGTGTTCTCAGCACCGGTCGGGGCCGCTTATGTGTTTGTGATCTTGCTCAGGATCGATTCATGATCATTTGTTGGTACACACTGGGTACACAAAAGGTCCACAGACGGCCAACGTTTGCCACCGCTGACCAACGGGTGAACCCCCTAGCCAGGGCACATTTCGGCGACTCTCCCGCCTAACGGATTCGCCCTCCGGAGGCGGGAGCGCGAGTTCGAATCTCGCCGGGGGCGCCAGACAAAATACCTTGTCAGCGCATCATTCTGGGACCGGCGTCAGCAACGGACCACACCGATAGCCTTAAGCATGTGGCGTCGAGGCAAGTGGCTGACCTGGCCGAGTTGAAGGACTTCGTTGAAGGACTGCGCGCGGCGGCACACCAGGCACGCAGCGACGGCAACGTTTCGCTTGCCCAAGCGTTGGAGGTCACCCGCTTCGAGGTGTATCAGGCTTACCTCGACGAGCTAGCGACGCCGGCTGCGCGCCGTGCCAAGGAGAAGTGAGCGCGACGGGTCTTTGTCGAGCTCGTCTCACACTCAAGGTTTCGGCGCTCAAGGTTCGGCGCTCAAGGTTCGCGCGCAATGGTTCATAGCGCCCGCGGAGCGCCTGATCGCCGTGTTCTCCAAGCACACTGTCACGTACAGCGGCAGGAAGCCCCCACGCTCGGGCCGCGTCGAGGCTTTGCTCCTGAACCCAGTTGACACGTGGACGCCGGCGCGCCTCGTACGCCTGTAGTGCCGTTTGGATCGTGTCGGCATTGCGGAGCTCCTGTGCCAGCACCAGTGCGTCCTCCACCGCCAGGCTGCCGCCTTCGCCCATATGAGGCGGCGCGGCATGTGCGTCATCGCCGATGATCACGACCCGGTCCGCATGCCAGCGATCAAGCGAGATCCACTCCACCATCCCGACGGGTGCACCGGATCGGCGGCATTCAGGCTGTCCAGGTACGCCGGGACAAGTCCACCGAAGTCGGCGAAGTGCTCGCGAAAACGATCAAGCAAGCTCTCGGTCGGGACCTGCAGACGATCCGACACCAGCCCGGCGAAGCCGTACGCACCACCGTCGCCCACCGGTACCAGTCCGAAGAAGCGTCCCTCCCCAAGCATGACCTGCAGGCCGTCGAGGTTGGGGGCCGCGTACGGGCGACGCTTCGGCACGCCAATGTGCCCGCGTTCCGCTGCGACTCAGCGCTCACTGCCAGTCTGCGAACTGTCGAGCGCAAACCCGTCAGCACCGACGACCAGGTCGTACTCTCGGGTGCTCTCGTCGCCAAATTCGACCGTCACGGCCTCGGCTCGGGACGCAAGATCAATAACGGCAAGGCCGAGCCGGTAAGGGATCGTGCTGGCTCGTGCTACCAGCAGACGCTGCAATTCCATCCGAGTCACCCCGAGGCACGATCCGACCCCGCGCCACAGATCGGTCAGATCAGTCGTGCAGAGCAGGTTGCCGTGAGCATCGTGGAAGCTCCACGTCGGCAGCACCGCCGCCGCCGCCCGTAGCCCAGCGCCGAGCCCGTTGCCCAAGGGCGCGCACCCCGTTCGCATGCATATTGATCGCCGCGCCCGTCACGGGCCATTGCGATCGAGCCTCGACCATCTCGACAGTGAGTCCCGCGTCGTTCAGCGCGATCGCCGCGGACAATCCGGCGATGCCGCCGCCGACGACAAGGATCCGACCAACCACAGCGACCCTCCGTGTCCGCTAGTCATCCCAAGCGCGACGCTACGTCGATCACACCGCTTCTCTTCGGCGGGGTCGCTGTCCTCGAGAACAGATCGGCGCGTCGAGGGGACGATCTTAGGTAGCCGGGCTTTCCAGCCAGTCCAGCAGCGCGCTGCTGGTAGGTTGCATGCGTTCTGTCGTCGACCGAGGGCTCCCTACTCCGATGTGCGCTTCCCTGCCGATGAGAACCGTGGGGTCGTGAATGAGCCGCCTCGTTACCTGGTACGGCGCGCACCGTGGGCCTCGAATGATCATCATTGGCTGGCTGATCACTCGCGTGTTGATGTTGGGAATCCTCGCCGGCTTCGAACGCTTCGTGGTTGGCGATGTCTTCTATTACCACCGGAAGATCAACGCGCTCTTCACAGCCGGCTTGGACCGTACGCTTTATGAGTATCCGACGCCGGTGGTGTGGATCCTCGCGCTGCCGTACGGCGCCGCCTTCGGTAGCCGGGTTGGCTATCTGATCGCCTTCATTGTTCTGATGCTGGCCCTAGATGCCGTCTTCACTTATGCGCTGTGGCGATCTACCGGCCGGCGGCATGACACCTCGATCGACTTCTGGTTGATCTTCGTTCTCTTGATCGGCCCGCTGTCGTATCTGCGCTTCGACATGCTCCCGGCCGTACTCGCAGGCGGCGCGCTCCTCGCCGCTCGACACAAGCCGTGGATAACTGGCGCACTGACCGGACTGGGCGCGGCCGTCAAGCTCTGGCCCGCGCTTCTCATCGGCGCCTTCATTTCCTACCGGTCCGACCGGAGACCGGCCGGCCTTGCCTTCGTCATCGTTGGATTCGGCCTTGCCTTGATCAGTTTGATCTTTGGCGGCTGGGCCCGGCTGATCTCGCCGCTTACCTGGCAGTCCGATCGCGGCCTGCAAATCGAGTCGATCTGGGCGACTCCGCTGATGCTTGCGCGGGCCGCGAGCCCCGATCAATGGCTCGTCGACATCTCCCAATATCAGGCGTATGAGATCTTCGGCCCCGGCGTGGATGTCTGGATCGTGATCAGTAACCTCGCGACGCTACTCGGCCTCACGATGATCATTTTGTTGACCATTCGCGCCTTCCGACACAACGGATCGACGCCGGTCGCTATCGGCTTCGTCGTCGTCGCGACGGTGGCGATCATGACGATTACGAACAAGACACTGAGTCCGCAGTATCTGCTCTGGCTAGGTGGTCCGATGGCGGCGCTGATGGTCCTGAGACCCAACGCCTCAGTCGACGAACAGCCTGCGATCAACCGGATGGCCGGACAACTGCTCATCCTGGCCCTGCTGACTCAACTGGTTTATCCGCTGTTCTATGACGGCTATCTCGGCCGAAGTGGACAAATGATGATCATCCTCTCCACGGTCGTTACTGCCATTCGCAACCTCGCACTCGTGGTCTTTACCGTCGAAGCCTGCTGGTTGGCGTGGCGCATGCTGGCCGTTCCGGTGCCGGACCAACACCGCCCTGACCCGCCAAGAGTGATTGTGGCCGAATAGCCCGCTGACGAGGTGTGTCGCGCAACCGGTCGCTGACTGGTCGACCAGCGTGGGTAGCCTAGGTAGCGCCTGCGGAGGAGCGTGCCGGGAGCAGGCCAAATGCGGGCTAACCCCCGCAGATAGTACGTATGAGGAAGAAGGCGACAGTGGCCATCGTGCCCGACCAATCACCTACCAGCGCGCCAGCGGAAGCCGACTTCGGTGCCAACGACTGGCTGCTCGAGGAGATGTACGAGCAGTACACCGTAGACCCAAGTTCGGTTGATCAGACCTGGGCGGAGTACTTCAAGGCACATGGCGCACCAACCACGGACGCGGGCAATGGCGCCGCCTCGGAAGCACCCCAACCTCAGCCTCAACAGGTGCCCGAACCGCGCGCCGACAGTGCCGACAGTGCCGACAGCGCCGAACCTAAGGTACGACGGCAACGCCCGCAGCCCGCTCCAACGCAAGCCCCACCCGCGACTCAGCCGCAGGACCAACCGGCACCACGTCGTACGCCAACGGTTGAGAAGCCGTCACCAACAAAAGAGGTCAGGCCGAGCGCCCCGGGAACGCGTGGCGGTGTACCCGCCGATCCGCCGAGCCCTGCCGATCGCCCGAGCGTCGCGATCGAACAGCCCGTGAAGACAACCATGCGCGGAGCTCCAGCGCGAACCGCGAAGAACATGGAAATCTCGCTGGCGGTGCCGACTGCAACCAGCGTCCGGTCGCTTCCGGTCAAGCTGCTCATCGATCAGCGTGTGGTGATCAACAACCATCTTCGACGGGCTCGGGGCGGCAAGATCTCCTACACCCACATCATCGGGTACGCCATGGTCCAGGCTCTGAAGAGCATGCCCGCGATGAACAACGCCTACGACGTGCTCGACGGCAAGCCCACGCTGATCGTGCCGGCTCATGTCAATCTCGGGCTGGCTATCGACTTGCCCAAGGAGGACGGCACCCGACAGCTCCTTGTGCCCAGCATCAAGAGTTGCGAGACCCTCGACTTTGCACAGTTTTGGAACGCGTACGAGCAGGTGGTCAAGAAGGCTCGGGCCGGCCAGCTCACGCTGGAAGACTTCGCCGGGACCACGATCACGCTGACCAACCCCGGCACCATCGGCACCAGCCACTCGGTGCCACGCTTGATGCAGGGTCAGGGCGCGATCATCGGCGTCGGCTCGATGGAATACCCGCCAGAGTTCCAGGGGTCTGATCCCGATCGGCTCAGCGACATGAGCGTCTCCAAGATCATGACGCTGACCTCGACCTATGACCATCGAGTTATCCAGGGCGCACAGTCCGGGGAGTACCTGGCTCGCCTGCACGCCCTGCTACTCGGCGAGGACGGCTTCTACGACGACATCTTCGGGGCACTCCGCGTCCCGTACGAGCCGATTCGCTGGGCACAAGACCTCAGCACCGCTCACGAAGACCAGATCCCGAAGCAAGCCCGGATCATGGAGATGATCAACGCATATCGGGTGCGCGGCCATCTGATGGCAGACACCGATCCCCTGGAGTATCGCCAGCGCCGCCATCATGATCTTGACGTACAGTCACACGGCCTGACGCTGTGGGACCTGGATCGCGAATTTGCGACCGGATCCTTCGCCGGCGGTGAGGGCCGGATGAAGATGCGAAAGATCTTGGGCATCCTGCGTGATTCCTATTGCCGGACCATCGGCATCGAGTACATGCACATTCAAGAGCCGGCGCAGCGCAAGTGGATCCAGGACCGAGTAGAGCGGCCCCATGAGTCCCTGCCACGCGAGGAGCACCTGCGGATCCTCGACAAGCTCAATGAGGCCGAGATCTTCGAGACGTTCCTGCAAACCAAGTTCGTAGGACAGAAGCGGTTCTCCCTGGAGGGCGGCGAGTCTGCGATCGTGCTGCTGGACGAGGTGTGCGAGCAGGCCGCCGAAGCAAATCTCGAGGAAGTCTGCATGGGCATGCCGCACCGCGGCCGGCTCAATGTGCTGTCCAACATTGTCGGCAAGTCGTACGAGCAGATCTTCCGGGAGTTCGAGGGCAATCTTGATCCCCGTACCGTGCAGGGCTCGGGAGACGTCAAGTACCACTTGGGTTCGGAGGGCAAGTTCACCGCCCTGAGCGGTGCGACGATCAAGACCTCGGTGGCAGCCAACCCGAGCCATCTCGAGGCCGTCAATCCGGTGCTGGAAGGCATCGCGCGAGCGAAACAAGACATCCTCGACCGCGGAGCGGAGTTCCCGGTGCTACCCGTGCTGATGCACGGCGATGCGGCGTTCGCTGGCCAGGGTGTGGTTGCCGAAACCCTCAACCTCAGCCAGCTGCGGGGCTATCGGACCGGCGGCACCATCCACATCGTCGTGAACAATCAGGTCGGCTTCACCACGGCCCCAACTGAGTCGCGGTCCTCGATGTATTGCACCGATGTGGCCCGGATGATCCAAGCGCCGATCTTCCACGTAAACGGGGATGACCCGGAGGCGTGCATTCGAGTGGCCCGGCTCGCGTTCGAGTTCCGACAGGAATTCAACAAGGACGTGGTCATCGACCTCATCTGCTACCGCCGCCGCGGTCACAACGAGGGCGACGATCCGAGCTTCACCCAGCCACGGATGTACGACCTGATCGAGAAGAAGCGCTCGGTACGCAAGCTCTACACGGAGGCCCTGATCGGTCGAGGCGACATCACCGTGGAGGACGCCGAGAGGGTCATGAGCCGCTTCCAGCAGCGGCTGGAGGATGTCTTCACAGAGGTCCGGGGGACGACGCAGCCGCCCGCGGACATGGATTACAGCCGCGTGCCGGCGTACCCGAAGAAGTCCGCCGCCAAACACGGCACCGCGGTCAGCATGGAGATGCTGAAGAAGGTTGCGGACGCGTACACCACCTTCCCCGCAGGGTTCACGGTGCATCCCAAGGTGATGCCGCAGCTGCAGCGGCGCGCGGCTGCGATCACCCAGGGTCCGATCGACTGGGCCACCGCCGAGATAGTGGCCTTCGGCTCCTTGCTGTTGGACGGGCGTACGGTCCGTCTCACCGGACAAGACACCCGCCGCGGCACCTTCGTGCAACGGTTTGCCTCCATCGTTGACCGCAAGACCGGCGAGTCCTGGGTGCCGCTGAAACATCTGGATGAAAATCAGGGCAAGTTCCATGTCTTCGACACGCTACTGAGCGAGTACGCGGCGATGGGTTTCGAATACGGCTATTCGGTAGCGAGCCCGGAAGCGTTGGTGCTCTGGGAGGCACAGTTTGGTGACTTCGCCAACGGCGCGCAGACGATCATCGATGAGTTCATCGTCTCGGGTCAGGCTAAGTGGACCCAGCAATCTGGAGTTGTACTCCTATTGCCGCACGGCTACGAGGGCCAGGGTCCCGACCACTCCTCAGCCCGCCTGGAACGGTTCCTGCAGCTCGCTGCTGAGGACGCGTTCACAGTGGCGCAACCGTCGAATCCGGCGAACTACTTCCACATGCTCCGGCAGCAAGCGTTGGGCGAGCTCCATCGGCCACTGATCGTCATGACCCCGAAGTCGATGCTGCGCAACAAGCTCGCTGTCTCCCAGCCGTCGGACTTCACCCAGGGGTCGTGGAAGACGGTGCTGGCTGATCCCACTATCGAAGACCCGAGCAAGGTCACCTCGGTGTTGCTCTGCTCAGGAAAGATTCGCTGGGACCTGGTGAATGCGCGGAGCCAGGCCGGAAAGGACAGCCAGCTCGCAATTATCGCGGTCGAGCGCCTTTACCCGCTCCCAACGAAAGAACTGGTCAAACAACTCAGACGTTTCGACGGCGTGGACGAGCTGCGCTGGGTGCAGGATGAGCCGGCCAACCAGGGGGCATGGCCTTTCATGGCACTGAACCTGCCGCAACGGCTGGCCGAAGCCGAGCCGGGTAAGACCTGGCGGCTGACCCCGATCACCCGACCGGAGTCGTCGGCACCATCGGTGGGGTCGGCGTCGGTTCACCTGCAACAGCAGCGTGCCCTGATGGAGGCGGCCCTCGCCTAGGCGCTATGTACTTCACTGATCGGGGCATTGAGGAGCTTGAGGAACGGCGGGGGGACGATGCGGTCACCCTCGGCTGGCTGGCTGAACAGCTACGGACGTTTGTCGACCTTCATCCCGAATTCGAGACGCCCGTGGAGCGCCTTGCCACTTGGCTCGCCCGCCTCGACGACGAAGACGAGTAGCTCAACTCGCCAGGCATCGTGTAGACAAGATGTAGACTGCGGCCATGGCCGATACGACCACGGTTCGGGTAAAGAGAAGCACTCACGAAGCATTGAGCGCCGCCGCGCGTGACCACGCGGTCTCGGCGGACGAGGTAATCACCGCCGGCCTACGGGCCCTGGCACGGGAGGAGAAGCGACGGGCCTTCGAAGAGGCTGCACGTCGATTGGGCAGCGATCCCGATGACCGCGCCGAGGTTGCCGCGGCGATCCGCGACGTGCTCGGCGAGTGAGGGGCTCGGTCTACTCGCTCCGCCGCCCCCGAGATGCACGAGGTCATGAGCAGGCTGGCAAGCGATTCGCCGTCGTGGTTCTGGCGTCACGCTATGCGCACCTGAGCCAGTGGCTCGTAGTTCCCACTAGCATCCGAGCAGCGCTCGCTCCGTATCGGCCGCAGATCGTGGTGGCCGGACAAAGGACCCTCGCTCTGTGTGACGCTCTGATTGCGGTCGATCCCACCCAGAGGCTGGGAGACCCGGTCGACTACCTCTCACTCCCAGCTCTGCGTGAGATAGACGAATCGTTGGCCCTGTTACTCGATCTCGATGTGGTGTGAGGAGACCATACGCATTACGGCTTCAGCCAAGATTTCCTCAGCCTCGAGGTCACGGCTCAAAGATGATCTTGCCGAAATGATCACCCGCGATCATGGCGGCGAATCCGGCTGCGGCATCAGACAACGGCAGGACCCGATCGATGCGCGGACGTACGCCGCTGGCGACCAGCATCTGGGTTAGGGAGATCAGCTCATCGCGGGTGCCCATCACCGAGCCGATCACCCGAAGCGGCTTGAAGTAGATCTTGGTGAGCTCAGCTTTGGGCGGGTTGTCCCCGGAGGTGGCGCCGCAGATCACGAGTGTGCCACCTGGCTTCAGGACGTTGATCGAATGTGACCAGGTGGCAGCGCCCACACTGTCCATCACCGCGTCGACACGCTCTGGAAGTCGGGCACCAGCAGCAAAGGCTTGATGTGCACCGAGACCGACGGCTCGGGCACCGCGGGCCTCGTTACGCGAGGTGACCCACACCCGCATCCCCGCCTGTCGGGCGAGCGCGATCAGCGCAGTGGACACTCCCCCGCCGGCACCCTGGATCAACACAGTGTCGCCCGGCCTGGCGGCCGACTGGCCGAAGAGCATGCGGTACGCCGTCAGCCACGCCGTGGGTAGGCACGCCGCTTGGGCAAAGCTCAGCTCGGGCGCCTTCTCGACCAGATTGGTCGCGGGTACCCACACCTGCATCGCAAAAGTGCCGGGATAGCGCTCGGACAGCAACGACCGCTCGGGGTCATAAGTGGCATCCGATCCCACAAAATCCGGCGAGTTGATCACAGCGTGCACGATGACCTCGCGACCGTCGTCGGTGACACCAGCCGCGTCGCAGCCGAGGATCATGGGCAGCCGGTCGGCCGGCAGGCCGACTCCATGGAGCGACCACAGATCATGACGGTTCAGACCAGCGGCCTTCACCTGGACCCGCACCCAGCCAGCGGGCACGCTGGGCGGCTCGATCTCACCGACGACCAGGGCGTCCAACGGCGACTCAGGGTCCGCCCGGACAGCGTAGGCCGCCAACATGTCTTCACCCTATTGGGGCACGATCGCTGCCTGATGCAGTTGCGCGGCATCCGCCGATACAGTGCATGAGGTGAGCAACGGCGCCAGCGGTCTGGTCGAGGCTTTCCGCGCTCAGACTGGTCGGCAGCCGGCCGGAGTCTGGGCCGCTCCTGGTCGGGTCAATGTGATCGGCGAACACACCGACTACAACGACGGCTACGTGATGCCGTTCGCCCTCGCACAACGGGTACTGATCGCTGCCGCTCCACGTAATGATCATGGAACCTGGACGGTCACGTCACTGAACAATCGCTCGACGAAGATCTTCCGCGATGCCGACCTGCAACCCGGGATGACCGGTTGGCAGGCGTACGTCGCAGGTGTGGTGTGGGCCCTGAAGGAAGCCGGGCACCGGATCGACGGGGCGGATCTGGTGTTGACATCCGACGTACCCAAGGGTGCCGGTTTGTCCTCATCAGCCGCGCTGGAGTGTGCCGTGCTCATTGCTTTAGCTGATCTCAACGAGCTCGAGATCGCCGGCCTGGAGCGAGCCAAGCTCGCTAGACGAGCCGAGAACGCCTTTGTCGGAGCCCCGACTGGGCTGATGGATCAAGCGGCCTCGACACTGTGCACTGCCGGCCATGCGCTGTTCTTCGACTGCCGCACTGACGCGGCCGAGCAGGTTCTCCTCGACACCCGCAGCGCCGGCCTGGAAATACTCGTCCTCGATACGAAGACGCCTCATGCGCTGGTCGACAGCGAGTACGCAGCCCGTCGAACCAGCTGCGAGGAAGCCGCCCGGCTGCTCGGTGTGGCGGCGTTGCGCGACGTGACTGATCTGGATGCTGCGCTGGCGCAGTTGTCCGATCCGGTGATGCGCCGCCGGGTACGCCACGTGGTTACCGAGAACGCCCGGGTGTTGGAGGCCGTCGCGATCTTGCGGGCGGGCCGCATCGCTGATCTCGCGCCGCTCCTCGACGCGTCGCACGAGTCCATGCGGGACGACTTCGAGATCACGGTGCCGCAAGTTGATCTGGCGGTCGATGTGGCCCGCGCCTCCGGCGCCCTCGGCGCCCGAATGACCGGCGGCGGCTTCGGCGGTTGCATCATCGCTCTGGTCGAGGCTGGGGACTCGGATCGGATCGGAGACGAGATCGCTGGAAAGTTCGGAGCCGCCGGATACGGTCCGCCGACGCACTTCGCGGCCGTCCCCTCAGCCGGCGCACACCGCCTGCAGTAGGCGGTCCAGAAATCGTTGCGATCGGATTCCAAACCGCCCGGCACCGATCAAACCCAGGCAACGCGTGCAAGGATTCACTCTGTCCTCAGGACCCAAGTCTGCCGCTGACGAAAGCGGTGAAGAACGCGAAAATCAGGCCCAGGCTCACACAAGGACCTGGGTTGGGAGGGAGCAGCACAGATGAACGTCCGGATCAAGCTTGGGGTCGTCGCGGCCTCGGTCGCCGCACTGGCTTTAAGCGCCTGTGGTTCGAGCTCATTGAGCGGCGAGGCTGGCGGCGGCGGTAGCGCTCCGTCGGTCTCGGTTAGCCAGAACGCCGACCTTGCCAGCAAGTTGCCCGAGAGCATCAAGAGCGCCGGCGTCATCAAGATCGGCGTCGACGCAAGCTACGCCCCCAACGAGTTCCTGGCCGGCGACGGCAAGACCGTGCAGGGCATGGACGTCGATCTCTTCAACCAGGTCGCCTCCAAGTTCGGGGTCAAGACCGAGTGGCACCCGGCCGACTTTGGCAG
>CAWJUB010000015.1:0-22707 GCA_963845915.1 uncultured Actinomycetota bacterium | reverse complement strand
CCCGGCATCGAGTACCAAAGTGCCGCGAGCGTCGCTCGCATGTCGCAGCCACAGCAGCCGGGTCGGTCGCCGGCGACCCGTGGTATCGAACAGGGTGCCGACCCCGGCTCACCCGCCATTGCTCCTTCCGCCTGCTCGGCAGTGGTCCAGCACGACTGGAATACCGGCCGAGGTCGCAATCCGCGCGGCGTCGATCTTGGTGACCATCCCTCCAGTGCCGACCGCGGTACCGCGTAAGGTTGGGTCGATGTCGACGTGAGCGAGGTCCGCCTCACTCGATATCTCGCTGATCTTGCGAGCTTCTGGTTTTGCGGGGTTGGTGGTGTAGAGCGCCTCGACGTCGCTGAGCAGCACGAGAGCATTGGCGTGGACAAGATGAGCCACCAAAGCAGCGAGGCGGTCATTGTCCCCGAATCTGATCTCGTGTGTGGCAACCGTGTCGTTCTCGTTGACGATCGGAACCACGCCGAGCTCGAGTAGGCGGCCGAAGGTTCGATAGGCGTTGCGATAGTGAGTGCCTTGACATCGTCGGCTGTGAGCAGGACCTGACCGACGCCAAGTCCGTACGCGTCGAACAGCTGGGTGTAGCGCCCATCAACAGGCCCTGACCGACTGAGGCGGCCGCCTGCTGAGTTTCAACATCACGGGGACGGACCTTGAGCCCCAGGGGCGACAGCCCCGCGGCAATCGCACCGGACGAGACGAGGACAATCTCTCGACCCGCCAGTCGCGCCCGAGCCAGTACGCCGACGAGCTGCCCGATCCGTTGTGGGTCGATGCCTCCCTCGGCGGTCGTCAGCGAGGACGAGCCGACCTTGACCACCACTCGACGGGCGTCTGCAGCTCTTCACGCATGGTCGCTGCCAGAGTCGGCTCGGATCTCCCCTGAGGTGGTCACCGTCCTTCAGTGTCGGCCTCGTCCGCCTGCTCCGGTGCGTGGGTATGCCCGATCCTTTTCCCGACGACGCTGGCAGCAGGTCGGTCTTCGGTCAGCGCTGATCCTCACCTCGCCTAGCTGAGGATCTCAGCACCGATTTCGACCTGGGGGACGAAGTCGAAGATCACCGCGTCCTCGCCGCCGATGGCGACGCCATCGCCGGGCTGCGCGCCCAGCTCAAGCAACCGATCCTCGATCCCAATCCGATTAGCCGGTCGGCCAGGTATCCGACTGCCTCGGTGTTGGAGAAGTCGGTCTGCCGAACCCATCGCTCCGGCTTGTCACCGCGTACCCGCCAAAGCTCACCTTCTCGCTAACGCTGAACCCGGACCGGTCATCGACCGGCTTTGGCCGGACGACGATCCGGGCCGAGGGGTCGGCGGTTATTCGGACCGGCGAGCTTTGACCAGCCGAGCCATTGCGAAGATCAACTTGCGCAGACCTTGGCCGCTCCTGGTCGAGATTGGGAACACCTGCAGGCCTCGGTCGCGCAACTCCCCGATAGCAAAGTCCGCAACTTGCTGGGCATCTGGAATATCGATCTTGTTCAACGCGACGAGCCGCGGCCGGTCTTCCAGACCGCCGTGAGCTTTGAGCTCCGCCTCGATGACATCAAGATCGGTAATCGGATCCCGGCCCGGCTCATAGGTGGCGCAGTCGATCACATGGACTATCGCGGCGCAGCGTTCGATGTGGCGCAAGAAGTCGAAGCCGAGCCCCCGCCCCTCACTTGCTCCGGCGATCAGTCCCGGGACGTCAGCAACGGTGAAGCTGATGTCGCCGGCGACGACGACTCCCAGGTTGGGGACAAGAGTGGTGAAGGGATAGTCGGCGATCTTGGGCCGAGCCCGGGAGATGGCCGCGACCAGTGAAGACTTTCCAGCGCTTGGCAGGCCCACCAATCCGATATCGGCGACAACCTTCAACTCCAGGGTGATCGTGTGGGTTTCACCCTGCTCACCCAGCAAGGCGAATCCCGGCGCCTTCCGAGCTGGCGAGGCAAGTGCGGCGTTGCCGAGACCCCCGCGACCGCCCTGTGCGATGACAAGCTCGCTCTGATCAGCCGTCAAGTCCGCGAGTTGGGTACCGGTTTCAGCATCGATGACCACCGTGCCGTTGGGCACCAAGAGGATGACATCGTCCCCCCGGGCGCCGTTTTGGTTGTCGCCCCGGCCCGGCTGGCCGCTGGTCGCACGCCAATGAGCCTGCCGATGGTAGCTAACCAGAGTCGTCAGTCCGTGATCGATGCGAAGAATCACCGAGCCGCCATCACCGCCATTACCGCCGTCGGGACCGCCGAGAGGCTTGAACTTTTCACGATGGATGGAGGCGCAGCCATTGCCGCCGTGGCCGCCGTACACGTGCAAGGTGACCTGATCCACAAAGGTCGGGATCGCCACGACGGAGCCTCCTTTCGATTATCGACAAACGCGCAAAGGGCGGCCCAGATGCTTGGACCACCCTTTCGGCGTTTGTTGTGCTGGGCTTTACTTCGCCGAGGTGGCCTCGGCTGGCTCTGAAGAATTGGATGCAGTGTCAGATGCACTCGGCGTCACGTTCACAACCCGGCGGCCGCGCCGCCTGCCGAACTCGACGTGCCCCGCGACCAGAGCGAACAACGTGTCGTCACCACCGCGACCGACGCCGTCGCCGGGGTGGAAGTGCGTGCCGCGCTGCCTGACAATGATCTCGCCGGCGTTCACCAGCTGGCCGCCGAACCGCTTGACGCCCAACCGCTGAGCATTCGAGTCGCGACCGTTGCGCGTCGAGGACGCGCCTTTCTTGTGTGCCATATCGTCGCCTCAGCTCTTGATGTCTGTGACTTTAATCTTGGTGTACCGCTGCCGATGGCCCTGGCGTTTGCGGTAACCAGTCTTGTTCTTGAACTTCAGGATGCGAATCTTCGGACCTTTGGTTTCTGCAACCACTTCGGCTGTCACCAATGCCGAGCCGAGCGCTGATGCATCTGAAGTCACGGCGTCTCCATCGACGAGCAGCAGCGGTGTCATGCTGACTGTGGATCCGATAGCACCCTCGAACCGGTCGACTTCAAGAACGTCGCCGACGGCGACCTTGTGCTGGCGGCCGCCACTTCGCACGATCGCGTACACGCCTGGCCTGCTCTCTCTAGCTCGCTGATTAGTGGTGTGCAACACAACGGATTGAGGGCACACGCCAGCGCACGCCCAAGCGTGCGCACCGAGGGTCCAGAGTACGCGGGCGCTCCGGTCGGGTCAAACCTGCGGACTGTTCCACATCGACACGGTTGACGCTGTGGCATCGGAGAGAAGCGCTTGACGCGTCGGGCATTAGGTTTCAAACATGAGGACCAGCCCCACCGTGTGGCTAGGTCGAGTGGCGGTGGCTGGTCCAATCGCTTTTACGATCGCCTGGCTCATCAGCGGCCTTGTCCAAGATGAATACAGCTTCCGGCAGGAAGATATCAGCGCGCTGGCGGCGTTGGACGCACAGCACGCGTGGATCATGATCACGGGCTTCGTGCTGCTCGGCGCCGGAACCATCGCCCTGGCCGCAGGATTGGCTTGCACTCTGAAGTATCCATCTGCAGTGATCGGGTCGGTCCTCCTCATGATCGCGGCTATTGGCCTCGCGGTGGTCGGGTTGGCGCGCAACGATTGCAGCACAGAACTGCCGGCCTGCGCTGCTCGCGTCGACGCAGGGGAGGTGTCCTTGCATCATCAGATTCACGACAACGTCAGCTTGATCATCTTCCTTGCACTGATCGCCGCATCCCTGGTCCTCGCCCGCGCGTTCGGACGAGATGACCGCTGGCGTCCGCTGCGGACATACTGCATTGTCACCGGTGTGCTCGGATTTGCCCTACTCGTCCTCTACGTGATCGAACCTGTCCCGGCGTGGAACGGTCTCGTGCAGCGAATCTTCGTCTCGGTGTTGTTTGTTTGGATTGCTGTGGTCGGCTTTTGGCTGTCCCGGGTGAATCTCTCGCTTGTCAATGCAGGGCTGCCCGAGCACCCTCAGCGGTGATCCAGAGGTCACTTGCCACCGCGACGCATGAGATGCCGCGTTCCCGAAAGCGCTCGGCCAGCTCGGGAGTTCCGGCGAAGCCACCCACGGTGCGCCCGTACGCCGTTGCTGCCTGCACGATTCGCGACAGAGGGCTGGCCTCGGAGTCGTCATCGAGCAGGGCCGGCACCGTCGTACCCAAAGTAAGCGAGAGATCGTACGGCCCGACGAACAGTTGATCAACGCCGTCGACCGCGGCGATCTCGTCAACCGACTCCAGGGCCGCGGCCGACTCGATCATCACGGCGCAGGTTGTACTGCTGTTGGCCTCCTCGGCCGTCAGCGTCGCACCACCCCAGATGCGGCCGAGCTGGCCCCAGCTCCGTTCCCCGACCGGCGGGTAGAAGGTCGCGGCGACGGCACGCCTGGCCTCGGCAGCGGACTCGATTTGCGGAACGATCACCGCACCGGCTCCCGCGTCGAGCGCGGCACCGATGGCAGCAAAATCGCATGAGGGGACCCGCACGACGAGCTCGGCGGCCCCCGCCGGGAAGCTGCGAGCAGCGTCGATGATCTCGCTGCGGGAATACCCGCCGTGTTGAGCGTCGAGGCATACCCAGTCGAATCCGAGGCGGGCCAGTCGTGCGACCATTCCTGGACTCGCATCGTCACACCACACACCGTTGCTAGGTCCACCGAATCCCATGATCAGGCCTCCTTCTCGGCGGCCTCGAGCAGCTCGCGGCGATGCGCGAGCGTGGTGCGAAGCCGGCCATGGCTGGCTCCCAGCTTGAGCTCCGCCGCATCGATCCGGTGCCACGCCGGCATGCCCAGTGGACGAATTCCGCGCTGCGCAAGTAGCCGATCCAGATCCCCCGAGCGGCCGTGCGTCTTCACCGCGCCATCGCGGACATCGGCCAGCAATGACGTCACCGTTTCCACGGCATCGGACTTGTTTGTGCCGATCACGCCGGTCGGGCCACGCTTGATCCAGCCCGTGACGTACTCGTCGGGTGAGAACCCGCCGTCGCGAATCACCCGCCCTTCTGCGTGCGGAACGCGTCCAGTGCTGTCGTCGAAGGGGATGCCGATCAGCGGCAGCCCGCGATATCCGACGGAGCGCACCACAAGATCGGCAGGCAGCGTAGCGCCGCCGCCGCGGCCAACCACGTAGCCGTCGGAATCGATCATGGTCCGCTCGATCTCTACAGCGGTCACCCGATCATCACCGATGATCATGGTCGGCCGGCTCCAGAAGTGAAACGTGATGCGCTTCGAAGCACCGCTGAGCGGTCGCGCAGCCCATTCCTGCAGCACGGCGAGGTTGCGCGCCGCGACCTTGTTCTGCTCCACGACTGCCTGGCTGGAGTGGATCCAGTTCGAGGTCTGCAGCATCGACGATCACGTCCACGTCGGCGATCTGGCCAAGCTCACGAAGCTCTTTCGTCGTGAATGCGGTGTACGCCGGCCCGCGCCGACCGAGCACGTGAACGTCGGTGACCGTGTTACGAGAAAAGCATTCCAGCACCTCGTCGGCCATGTCGGTATCACTCAGCTGATCAACTGACTTGATCAAGATCCGTGCCACGTCGAGGGCGACGTTTCCGACGCCGACCACGACGGCGTGCCGGGAACTGGTGATCAACTCGTGGATGTCAGCTGCCATCAGACGATCACCGGCAGGTTGGTCGGTGTCGGGGTGGACGTCGGGATTGCCGCAGTACCAGGCCACCAGCTCGGCCGCCGCGATGCTCCCCTTCAGCTCTTCACCGGGAATCCCCAGCCGCTTGTCCGTACCCGCCCCGTACGCGTAGATCACGGCATCGACGGACTCGCGCAGTTCGTCAATGCTGATGTCGGCACCGATGGTCACGTCGCCGTAGAAGCGCACACAGGACTTCTCCAATGTGCGCTCCAGCGTGTTGCGGATCGAGCGAATGGAGTGATGGTCCGGCGCTACGCCGTAGCGGACTAGGCCGAATGGCACCGGAAGCCGGTCGATGACGGCGATCTCGACAGCGACATCGGTCTGCTGGCTCAGGGCCTCGGCGGCATAGATGCCGGAGGGCCCTGCCCCGATGATGGCGACGACGAGCGGTTCGGGCTCGGAGGTAGCGGCGCCGATGATTAGCTGACCCCCACCGGCTCGTCCTGCGGCTTGGCCGCATTCTCGTCCTTACCTGAGTTGTCGCGGCGGCTGCGGCCACCCCGCCGGGTGCGCGCAGCGGGGCGTTCCTCAGGCATCCTCGGCCTCGGCGGCGTCCGCTTCCGTGGTCAGGGTCGCCGTCTCGCTCGCTGCCGCCTTCTCAGAGCTGGTTTGCGGCGTTGCGAGCGACGCTCACGGGGACGTGATTCTCGCGCTCCGCCGTCGGCTTGCTTCTGTGACTCGACGGGCATGTCGTGCAATTCATAGCCGCGACCGTGGCACTGTGGACACTCGGTCGTGAACGCCTCCAGCAGGCCAGTGCCGATTCGCTTACGCGTCATTTGCACCAGGCCAAGGCTGGTGATCTCGGCGACCTGGTGCCGCGTCCGGTCTCGTCCCAGACACTCCACCAAGCGGCGCAGCAGCAGCTCGCGGTTGCTGGGTAGCACCATGTCGATGAAGTCGATCACGATGATGCCGCCGATGTCGCGGAGCCGCAGCTGCCGGACGATCTCCTCGGCCGCTTCCAGGTTGTTGCTGGTGACGGTGGACTCCAGGTTGCCGCCGCTACCGGTGAACTTTCCGGTGTTCACATCGATCACCGTCATGGCCTCGGTGCGGTCGATGATCAATGATCCGCCCGACGGCAGGAATACCTTCCGCTCAAGGCCTTTCGCAATCTGCTCATCGAGCCGGTACTCGGCGAAAATATCCTGATCACTCTCCCAGCGGCGCAGCCGATCCTTCAGGTGCGGCGCGACGTGAGAGACGTACGCCTCGACCGAGTCGTATGCGTCGGTCATTCCGCCGTTGCCGGAGATGATCAACTCTGAGAAGTCTTCGGTGAAGAGGTCCCGCACGATGCGTACGGTGAGATCGGGTTCGGCGTAGAGCAGTTGCGGCGCATTACCGGTGGCGACTTTGCGCTCGATGTCCTGCCACTGCGCCGTCAGCCGGTTCACATCGCGGACCAACTCCTCCTCGCTGGCGCCCTCGGCAGCCGTCCGCACGATCACGCTCGCGGCCTCCCCAACCAGATCGGAGAGGATGTCCTTGAGCCGCCGACGTTCGCTCTCCGGCAGTTTCCGGGAGATGCCGGACAGGTGGCCGCCCGGCGCGTACACGATGTAGCGGCCGGGGATGGAGACGTGATTGGTCAGCCGTGCACCCTTGGCGCCGACGGGGTCCTTGGTGACCTGAACCAAGATCGTCTGGCCAGACTTGAGAACCTTCTCGACCTTGCGATTCTGGCCTTCCGCGCCGAAGTAGTCCCAATCGATCTCGCCGGCGTAGATCACGCCATTGCGACCTCTGCCGATGTCCACGAATGCCGCTTCCATCGAGGGAAGCACGTTCTGGACCCGACCGAGGTAGACGTTGCCGATCAAGGAGGCGGCGGAGGCTCGGTCGACGTAGTGCTCGACCAGGATGTCGTCCTCCAGTACCGCGATCTGGGCAAGATTTTCCCGCTGCCTGATGATCATCTTGCGTACCACCGATTCGCGCCGGGCGAGGAACTCTGCCTCGCTCAGCACCGGCGTACGCCGCCGACCTGCTTCGCGACCTTCGCGTCGTCGCTGCCGCTTGGCCTCCATCCGGGTCGACCCATCGATGCCGGCGACTTCGGTATTGGCTGCGCCGTGGCTCGCGTACTCGGAGCACGGTGTCCGTGGGGTCGTCGGGAGCTGTGCTGGCCTCCTCGCCGCGCGGCGGCGACGCCGACGCCGGCGTCGCGAGCCCTCACCGTTGGTCTCAGCGCCGTCGCCCTGTGCTGATTCGTCCTCGTCAGGCTGCCTTGACTCGGTCGCGGAAGCCTCGGTCGGCGTACCTTCGGCCGCCTCGGCCTCGTCGCCTCCGGTGCGCCGCCGGCGACGACCCCCGCGGCGTCTACGCCTGCGGCGACCCTCCCCTGCGTCGCCATCAGCTGCCGCCTCTTCGGCTGATTCGGGCGGGCTGCCTCTGGCGAGGCCTCTGATCCGGGCTGCTGCTCGTCGGGAACGACATCAACCGCGTCTGCGACAGCGTCGATGACAGCGGGCGGCACGATCTCAGGTGCTGGCGCCGATGCCTCGGACTCCGTCGACATCGGCTGGGCTGGGCTCTCTCAGCTGGGCCGCTCTCAGCTGGGCTTCCTGTGTCTCGGCTGGGCTGGTCTGGGATTCGGCCGTTACGGGAGCGTCGGTCGGCTCTGCAGCGACCTTCTTGGCGGCCCGCTTTCGGGTCGTCTTGGCTGGCGCGTCACCCCCGCTCGACGGCTCAGCCGTCGCCTTCTTGGCGGCGCGTTTAGCGGCCGTCTTCTTAGCGGGCTTGTCGGCCGCTGAGGCCACAGCTGACTCCGGCGCGTGTTCGATCGTGGGTGCATCGGGGGCCGACGATGGCGGACCAGCTGCTCGGCTGGCTGCCCGTCGGCGTCGCGGACTGGACTGAACGTCCGGCTCTTCAATGGTGTTTTGGGTATGCGTGGGCTCGTTGGGTTCGAGCATCAAACTCCTCTATGGCGCATATTGCGCACTTTCTCGTTCGCTTGCACCGGCGCTCGGCCGGGCCGCGGAAGCTTGCGAAACCGATGTGGTGAGTCCGACCCTCCCGCGGTCAAGCGCTGGCTCCGTCCACTCGGAGCCTGCTCGTCGCGGTGGAAGATCAACGTCCACCTGCTGTCGCGACCTGTCACGCCGCGCACTTTGCCATCGAGACTCGACGCACCAGGCGTCGAAGCCGTCTCTAGTATCACACAGGTCACCTAAGTTCCCGTGTGAGCAGCGCTACCTAGCGACCGGGCTCGATGATGGCTCCCGAATCGGGGTCGAGCCGGCCTTGGGAAAGCCGGGTCAGAATCGGCGGCTCGAGTGGCGTGAAATCCGGGCTCGCGACCCGCAGGCCGGTCAGTACGTCGTCCGGCCGTACCAGGGGTGTCTGATGCGCCAGGGTCATCGTCAGCCGAGCATCCGCAACGTCGAGAGCGATCACCGCCGCACGGGCGTCGAATTCCCGCAGCCCGGTCTTGGTCATCCGTTGCACCGGCACCTTGTCGCTGGTCAAGAACGCCTCGACTGCCACGCTGAGCGCGGCCGCGGAAAGCCCTGGCAGCTCGACTCGCCAATGGGACCCGGTCAGCTCGCCGGCCAGTGCCCCAGGCGGCGCCGCGACCACCTCGAGCACATCGAGGCCGGGCGGCAGGGCGGCGTCGAGCGCATCTTTCACCTTGTCCGGATCGCAGGCAGCGGCGAGTCCGATCTCGAGGTACTCCGCTTCGCTCGCTGCCCCGGTGGGCGCCGCGTTCGGGTACGAGATTCGTGGATGCGGCGAGAAGCCGGACGAGTACGCCATCGGGACCCCGGCCCGGCGCAGCGCGCGCTCGAACGCGCGCCCGAAGTCTCGGTGGCTGGTGAAACGGGCGCGGCCTCGCTTGGCGTACCTGACTCGGAGCCACTGCACCGGCGGCGCGTGCTGCTCAGGCTGGGTGCGTGAGCTCGGCGCCATGCGCTTGAGCCTAGTCACCGCCACTTGTCAGATCCCAGTGGAGCCGTAGGTCGGACCGGCATCTGCAAGCGGATGCTCAGGTGAGCGTTGGACAGATCTTGCAACCGGCGTCAACGGCAGGAGCCTGCGACCGGTCGGGCCGATCTGAATGCTGGTGTCCAGCTGGGGACACACCCCGCAGTCGAAGCAGGGTGTCCATCGGCAGTCGTCAACTTCGACCTCATCGAGAGCGTCCTGCCAGTCCTCCCAGAGCCACTCGCGGTCAAGACCCGCGTCCAAGTGGTCCCAGGGCAGCACTTCGGCGTACTCGCGCTCCCGAGTGGTGTACCAGTCAAGATCAACACCGCTGCCGGCCAGACACCGCTCCGCAGCGGCTGCCCAGCGCTCGTAGGAGAAGTGCTCGCTCCAGCCGTCGAACCGGCCACCATCCCGCCAGACAGCCTCGATGATCGCGCCGACACGACGATCACCGCGACTGAGCAATCCTTCGATGGCGCTCGGCTTGCCGTCGTGGTAGCGGAAACCAATGGCCCGGCTGTATTGCCGATCACCGCGGATGGCATCACGCAGCTTGGCCAGCCGGGCGTCAACGGTTTCATGATCACATTGCGCCGCCCACTGGAACGGGGTGTGCGGCTTGGGCACAAACCCACCGATGCTCACTGTGCAGCGGATGTCTCGCCGTCCACTGACCTCACGACCGGTGGCGATCACACGTTTGGCCAGCTTCGCGATCGCCACCACGTCCTCGTCGGTTTCGGTCGGCAACCCGCACATGAAATACAACTTCACCTGGCGCCAGCCCTGCGAGTACGCCGCCGCAACCGTGCTGATCAGATCGTCCTCAGTGACCATCTTGTTGATCACCTTGCGCATCCGTTCGGTGCCACCTTCCGGCGCGAAGGTCAGGCCGGAACGGCGACCATTGCGTGACAGCTCATTAGCAAGATCAATATTGAACGCATCCACCCGCGTGCTCGGCAGTGACAGCGAAACGTTAGAGCCCTCGTAGCGATCGGCCAGCTGGCTCGTGATGTCCGCAATCTCGGAATGATCACTGCTGGACAGGCTCAGCAGTCCGACTTCCTCCAGCCCGGTTGCCTCGATCCCCTGCTGCACCATCGCACCGATGGTGTCGATGCTGCGCTCCCGGACGGGGCGCGTGATCATGCCCGCCTGGCAGAACCGGCAGCCGCGCGTGCAGCCGCGGAAGATCTCCACGGCGTACCGCTCGTGCACCGTCTCCGCGAGCGGCACCAGAGGCTTCTTCGGGTACGGCCAGGCGTCGAGGTCCATCAGCGTGTGCTTGGAAACGCGGAAGGGTACGCCGGGCCGGTTTGGGGCTACCCGGCGGATCCGGCCGTCGGGCAGGTAGTCGACGTCGTAGAACTTCGGCACATACACGCCACCGCCGGCCGCCAGCCGCAACAACAGGCCGTCCCGGCCGCCCGGTCGATCGTCAATCTTCCATTGCCGGATCGCCGCAGAAATCGTCAAGCGAGATTTCCTCGCCGTCGCCCAACACAACAGCGTCGAGGAAGTCGGCGATCGGTTCCGGGTTGAATGCCGAATGCCCGCCCGCCAGCACGATGGGGTCGTGCTCGCGGCGATCATGAGAATGGATCGGGATTCCGGCCAAGTCCAACGCCGTGAGCATGTTCGTATAGCCGAGCTCGGTGGCAAAGCTGAGGCCGAAGACGTCGAACTCTCCGACCGGACGATGGGAGTCCAGCGTGAACTGCGGCACCTGGTACTCGCGCATCAGCGCTTCCATGTCGGGCCAGACCGCGTACGTTCGCTCAGCAAGGATCCAGTCCTGCTCATTGAGGACCTCGTACAAGATCGCGACGCCCTGATTGGGCAAGCCCACCTCGTACGCGTCCGGATAGCTCAGGCACCAGCGGACCTCGACCGCGTCCCATTCCTTCGTCACGCTGTTCAGCTCGCCACCCACGTACTGGATGGGCTTGCTGACGCGCGGCAGCAGCGGCTCGAGGCGAGGAAATACCGAAGCTGGGCCGGTCGCGATTGTCGTCATGACCAACCCAGCCTAAGGGTCAGGCCAGGTCGGGGAACCAGAGTGCGATCTCGCGCTTCGCCGACTCGGCCGAGTCGGAGCCGTGCACGAGGTTTTCCCGGTTGGACAGCGCGAAGTCACCGCGGATGGTGCCGGGGGCGGCCTTGCGACCGTCGGTCGCCCCATTGATCGTGCGTACGACATCAATGGCCTCGTCGCCTTCGATCACCATCGCCACCGAGGGACCGGACGTGACGAACAGCCGGAGCGGCGGATAGAACGGCCGCTCGACGTGCTCGGCGTAGTGCTGATCGGCCAGCTCGCCGGTCATCTGACGGAGCTCCATCGCCACGATCGTCAGTCCCTTGGATTCAAAGCGGCTGATGATGGCTCCGGCGAGACCTCGGCGCACCGCGTCTGGCTTGATCAACACGAAGGAACGCTGGGTTGCTACGGGTGGCGCGACGTAGGACATGCCAGCACCCTAGTGCCCACTAGGGGATATCGCCGCCCTCCGGCGAAGTCTCCATGCGTGAATCGAGCCGCTTGCCGAGCACGAACGCCAGCACCCACACGGCCGCGAACAACGCCCCGACGATGAACATCGTCGGAGTCAACAAACCCAGTGCCAAGCCGGCGAACTGAGTCAGCCAGCCGAGAACGTAGCCAACCTGACTCCGAAGCATCCCGGCTGCCACCAGGGCCAGCACCGCTGTGCCACCGCCGAAGCCGCCGGCAGCAGCACCAGGCACGTCGGAGATGAAGATCATCACCGGAACGGCGAGACCGATAGACGATCACCTCGAAGATCAAGACCGTCATCAGCACCACCCGCATCGGGTTGCCGGGACTGAGGGTGATCATTGCCAGTCCCGGTTGGTCTCGTGCCCGTCTTCGGAGTAGTCAACGTCCCAGTCGCCATCGAGATCCTCGCTAGCTGACGGCACCAACACTGGTTCGTTGCCGACGAGCAGCGTACGAGCCTCGCCGACCGCGACCACCGATCCGGTGATCAGCACCCCGGGCGAGCCGATGCCGTCCACCTCCGCGAGCGCGACCGCGCGATCGATCGCGTCGTCGAGTCGCGGCACGACGGTGACGCGTGAGGAGCCGAAGATCTCTTCGGCGAGCGCCCCGAGCTCGGCGGCCGGCATGCCGCGCGATGTCGAGGCGACCTGCGTGATGACCACCTGATTCATGATCTCTTCGAAGACTTCGAGAATGCCGCGGGCATCCTTGTCCGCCATCACCGCAATGACGCCGATGAGTGGGCTGAAGGCGAAGGCTTCGGTGACGCCCGCCGCAGCCGCCCGGGCGCCATGTGGGTTGTGGGCGGCGTCGAGAACTACCGCAGGCGAGCGGCGGATGAGTTCCAGCCGGCCCGGAAAGTGCACCTGGGCGAACCCCTCGCGGACCACATCAGGATGCAACGCCTTCAGTCCGAGAAACGCCTCCGCCGCGGCGAGCGCCTGCGCGGCATTCGCAGCCTGATGGGCCCCGTAGAGAGGCAGAAAGATTTCGTCGATCGGACCGTCCGCGCCGGTGAGCCGGAGGACCTGCCCGGCCACCGCGAGCTTGCGGTCGATGACGCCGAAGTCGACGCCCTCCCGCTGCGGCAAGGCGCCGACCTCGGCGCATCGGGCAAGCAAGACCTGCGCCGCTTCGATGCTCTGCCCAGCAAGGATGGCGTGCGCGCCCGGCTTGATGATGCCGGCCTTCTCTCGGGTGATCTCGGTGATCGTACGGCCGAGCAGGTGGGTGTGATCAAGATCGATCGGGGTCACCACAGCGACACCGGCATCGGCCACATTCGTGGCATCCCAGGCACCGCCCAAGCCGACCTCGACGACCGCGACATCCACCGGTGCATCGGCGAACGCGGCGTACGCCATCGCGGTGATGATCTCGAAGAAGGTCATCTGGACGCCGTCGATCTCGCGTTGATCAACGAGTGCGACGTACGGCTCGATCTCACGCCACACCTCGTCGAAGCGCTCGTCGGTGATCGACTCGCCGTCGATCGTGATCCGCTCCGTCACACTCATCACGTGCGGGCTGGTGAATCGGCCGGTGCGCAGACCATCGGCCCGCAGCAGCGATTCGATCATCGCAGCGGTGCTGCCCTTGCCGTTCGTCCCGGTCAGATGGATGACGGGATACACCCGCTGGGGGTCGCCGAGGAGTTCGGTCAGCGCCCTGATCCTCCCCAGGCTGGGTGCGACACGATGTTCCGGCCAGCGACTGGTGAGCGTGGCGACGATTTCGGCGTGAGTGTGAGTTCGGCAGGCATGACGCCCAAAGTCTAGGGCGGTGCCAGTTGTCAACGCACCGCCAGCTTCGTGGCTCGAGGCAGCCGCGGAACGAAACTTGCGTGTACCCCGTTGCTGTCTTCTCTAAGATCGCGATCGTGACCATTTCAGCTGAGCCCCGAACCGACGCGTCGACCCCAGCCGGCGCAGGGGTACCGGAGAAGCCGGCGCTGGAGGGTCTGGAGGACAAGTGGATCGCACGCTGGAAAGCTGACGACACCTACGCGTTCGTCCGGCCCGCGACCCGGGCCGAGGTGTACAGCATCGACACTCCCCCGCCCACGGTGTCCGGCTCGCTGCATGTCGGCCACGTCTTCTCCTACACCCACACCGATCTGATTGCCCGCTATCAGCGGATGCGCGGCAAGCAGGTCTTCTATCCGATCGGCTGGGACGACAACGGTCTGCCAACCGAGCGCCGCGTCCAGAACTTCTACGGTGTTCGCTGCGACCCGAGTGTGCCGTACGACGAGAACTTCACACCGCCCGAGAAGCCCGACCCGAAGCATGAGCTACGGATCTCCCGGCGCAACTTCGTCGAGCTTTGCCACGAGCTGACCCATGTTGACGAGAAGGCCTTCGAGGACCTGTGGCGCAGGGTGGGACTAAGCGTCGACTGGTCCAGCCTGTACACCACGATCGGCGACGAGTCGATCATGGTCGCGCAGCGGGCATTTCTTCGCAATGTGGCGCGAGATGAGGCCTATCTGTCTGAGGCTCCGACCCTGTGGGATGTGACCTTCCAGACTGCGGTCGCCCAAGCAGAGCTCGAGGATCGCGACTACCCAGGCGCCTATCACCGGGTTGGGTTCCATGGCTCCGACGGTCCGGTCTACGTCGAGACCACCCGGCCTGAACTCATTGCTGCCTGTGTGGCCCTGATCGCCCACCCTGACGATGAGCGCTACCAGCCGTTGTTCGGCACGACCGTGACCAGCCCGCTCTATGGGGTGGAGTTGCCGGTCGTTGCGCACCCCGCTGCCGAGCCGGACAAGGGCACTGGAATCGCCATGTGCTGCACCTTTGGTGATCTCACCGATGTCAACTGGTGGCGCGAGCTACAGCTGCCGACCCGGGTGATCATCGGTCGTGACGGCCGGATCGTTGCGAGACAAGCCGGAGTGGATCAAGAACGTCGATGCCTGGGAGGCGATTGCCGGAAAGACGATCTTTGGTGCGCGGGAGTCGGTGGCGGCGGCGCTGCGCGCTTCCGGTGATCTTGATGGGGAGCCGACGCCTACGCTGCGCAAGGCCAACTTCTATGAGAGGGGCGACAAGCCGCTGGAGATCGTGTCTACGCGCCAGTGGTACATCCGCAATGGCGGGCGTGACGAAGACCTGAAGCGCGCGATGCTGCAACGCGGCGAAGAGCTGGGATGGATTCCGCCGCACATGAAGTACCGATACGACAACTGGGTGAGCGGCCTCAATGGTGACTGGCTCATTTCGCGGCAGAGGTTCTTCGGTGTGCCGTTCCCGGTGTGGTACACCCTCGATGCTGCTGGCGATCCGGACTACGACCACCCGATCCTGGCCGACGAAAACCATCTGCCAGTGGATCCGAGTTCGGAGGTGCCACCAGGGTTCAGCGAATCCGAACGTGGCACGCCGGGCGGCTTCATTGCCGATCCGGACGTCATGGATACCTGGGCGACCTCATCCCTCACCCCACAGATCGCGTGCGGATGGGATCGTGACCCGGAGCTTGTTCGCGGTCACATTTCCGATGGACCTCAACACCCACGCGCACGAGATCATTCGCACCTGGCTGTTCTCCCGGGTGGTCCGTGCGCACTTCGAGAACCACTCGCTGCCGTGGCTGCGTTCCATGATCAGCGGCTTTGTGATGGATCCCGATCGCAAGAAGATGAGCAAGTCCAAGGGCAACACGGTGGTGCCGACGGACGTGCTGGAACAGTACGGCTCGGACGCCGTACGCTGGCGAGCCGCCAAGATACGGCCCGGGCTGGATTCGCCGTTTGATCAGCGGGAAATGAAGGTGGGGCGTCGGCTGGCGCTGAAGATCTTGAATGCCAGCAAGTTCGTCCTCGGGGCGGGTGCTGTCACCGACATCGCGTCGATCACCGAGCCGGCCGACCTCTCGCTGCTCGCCCATCTCAGCGCGGTTGATCAGCGAGGCGACCAAGTCGTTCGAGGCGTACGACTACACCGGCGCTTTGGAGAGCACCGAGCAGTTCTTCTGGCAGTTCTGCGACGACTATCTGGAACTGGTCAAGGAACGGGCGTACGGCCCGGCCGAGGACCCGCGCGCTGCGTCCGCCCGGGCCACGTTGACTCTTACGTTAGATGTGGTGCTGCGACTCTTCGCGCCGATCATGCCTTACGTCACGGAGGAGGTGTGGTCGTGGTGGAAGGACGGCTCGATCCACCGCACCCCCTGGCCGGTGGTTGAGGAGATCGCGGTCAGCGGCGATCCGGCGCTGCTCGGCGATGTGTCCGCGGCCTTGATCCAGATCCGCGGCGCCAAGTCCCAGGCCAGCGTGTCGATGAAGACCGAAATCAGTCTCGCCAAGTTCTATGGCTCAGCCGAGTCGCTGGCGAACCTGCGAGCCGTCGAGGACGATCTGCGGGCGGTCGGCCGGATCACCGGTGGCATCAATTGGGTTGAGGCCGATGGCCCGATCTCAGTCGACGTGACCCTTGCGTAGCTAGCAACCTCCTCTGCCGACCGGACTCGCCGACGTGACGCAACCGGTCACTCCCAACCCGTGCCGCGCCTAATTTGACGTGGTGGGTGACCAGTTTCGAGAGGACCGGTTCCGATAGACCGAGAGTGACCGGTTTTCCACAGCAGGGGGCGGGCTACCGCGGGCTGTCCACAGATGTGTGGGCAGATCGCACGATTCCAGCCCGCGTCCGGATGCTTCCCGCGTGACAGTGCAAGACACGCCGCGCTCTCCCGCACGGGGATGGCTGCGAGGCCGGGAGTGGGAACGCATCACGCGTGGGGTGTACGCCCCGGCACTGAGCCGTACCCAGCTCGAGGAACTGGCGGCATGGCAGCTGGTGCTGCCGCGAACCGCTGCCTTCTCGCACCTGACAGCCGCTCGGCTCCGGGGCTGGTGGCTGCCGGCCACCATCACCCACCCCGTCTTCGCTGCCATGCTCAACGCCGATCCGCGTCCGCGGCGGCCCGGGCTGCTGGTCTGTCGCCACACCCAGCCGTTCCCGATGAACCTCGTCAATGGGCTCCGAGTCACCACGGCGGCCGAGACGATCTTGGCTGCGGCGCGCGACCTCGGTGTGCTCGATCTGGTGATCCTCGGCGACTCGGCACTGCGGCTTCGACATTGCACCCTCACTGACCTCCAGATCACAGCTCGGCAGCGGCGACGCGGTGCACCTCTACTGCGAAGGGTCATCCCGATGCTGGATGCACGGAGCGAGTCCGCGTGGGAGTCGATCATGCGAGTGCTGCACCAGGCGGCTGAGATTCCGGTGACCCCGCAACAGGAGATCTTCGACGAGCGGGGCCGCTTCGTCGCCAGGGTCGACCTGCGGATCGACGGGACTCGGCGGATCCACGAGTACGACGGCGCGGGGCACCGCGATGCTGATGTCCACGAGCACGACCTGGAACGGGACCGCGCCCTGATCGCCGGGGATTGGGAGCGGCACGGTTTCACCTCCAAGCACCTGCGGCGAGACGCCGCCGCAATCATCGCCGACGTCGACCGCCTGCTCGGACGGACCTGGAGTCCGCGTCGGCTCGCTGCCTGGCAGAGCCTGCTCGACCATTCGCTCCTCGGACGGGCCGGCCGGGCTCGCGCCTATCGACAGTGGCGGCGAGCCTTGACCGAAACTGGTCAGCTGCAACACAGGGACGGCAACAATCCGGGTTGTACGTGACCGGTTGCGTGAAGAGGCCGGCCAGGGCCGAGTCTGGCTCAGGCGCTCTTCTCGCGGCGTTCGCGTTTGGCGAGCTTCTCGCGCGGCACCAGTGTTGGCAGCACCGAGTCTCGGACAACCTCGGCGGTGATGATCACCTGGGCGATGTCATCGCGACTCGGAACGTCGTACATGACGTTGAGCAGCACCTCTTCGAGGATTGCCCGGAGGCCGCGGGCGCCGGTGCCGCGTAGCAGTGCAAGATCGGCAATTGCTTCGACGGCGTCAGGCGTGAACTCCAGCTCGACCCCATCGAGTTCGAAGAGCTTGCGGAACTGCTTGACCAGCGCGTTGCGCGGCTCGATCAGGATACGAATGAGCGAGTCGCGGTCGAGCGGGCTGACCGAGGAGATCATCGGCAACCGTCCGATGAACTCCGGAATCAAGCCGAACTTGACCAGGTCTTCGGGCCGTACGTCGTGGAACGGATCGTCGGATTCGGGCCGCCGAGTGGCGATGTCGTTGTTGAAGCCGAGCGGGCGCTTACCAATGCGCTGGGCGATGATGTGATCAAGTCCAGCGAAGGCGCCGCCGACGATGAACAACACGTTGGTGGTGTCGATCTGGATGAAGTCCTGATGCGGGTGCTTACGGCCACCCTGCGGCGGCACCGATGCCGAGGTGCCCTCCAAGATCTTCAGCAGCGCCTGCTGGACGCCCTCGCCGGAGACATCGCGGGTGATCGAGGGGTTCTCGCTCTTCCGGGCGATCTTGTCGACCTCGTCGATGTAGATGATGCCGGTCTCGGCCTTCTTGACGTCGAAGTCCGCCGCCTGGATGAGCTTGAGCAGGATGTTCTCGACGTCTTCGCCGACATAGCCGGCCTCGGTCAACGCTGTAGCATCCGCGATCGCGAACGGCACATTGAGCATCTTGGCCAGCGTCTGAGCCAGATAGGTCTTGCCGCATCCGGTGGGGCCGATCAGCAAGATGTTGGACTTGGCCAGCTCGACGCCGTCGTCTTCGGTGCGCCGGGCAGGGTTGGCGGCCTGGGCCTGCACCCGCTTGTAGTGGTTGTAGACAGCGACGGCCAGAGCTTTCTTCGCATTGGTCTGGCCGATCACGTAGCTGTCGAGAAACTGGCGGATCTGATGTGGCTTGGGCAGCTCATCGAGCAGGCCGACCTCGCCGCCCTCGGAGAACTCTTCCTCGATGATCTCGTTGCACAGATCGATGCACTCGTCACAGATGTAGACGCCGGGACCAGCGATCAGCTTCTTGACCTGCTTCTGGCTCTTCCCGCAGAAAGAACACTTCAGCAAGTCGCCGCTTTCTCCGATGCGCGCCACACCGCCTCCTATCTGTGCCCGATCGCTTGGCTGGCGCCCGATCGTGTGGCTCGTCCCACCCTAGCCTGACCGTTCCATGAAGTGGAGGACATTTGGTCCACCGGTCAGGCCGCGGAGTGCCACTAGACCGGAACGGCCTTGAGCGAGGTCAAGACCTCGTCGATGATGCCGTACTCAAGGGCCTGCTCTGCCGTCAGGTACTTGTCGCGCTCGATGTCTCGACTGACCTCTTCCATCGTCTTGCCGGTGTCCTCAGCCAGCATCTGCTCCATCAGCGAACGAATTCGCAGGATTTCCCTGGCCTGGATCTCGATGTCGGAGGACTGCCCGTAGCCGCCTTCGGTGGCCGGCTGATGGATCAGGATGCGGCTGTTCGGCAGGGCGAGTCGCTTGCCCTTGGTGCCCGCCGCCAAGATCACCGCCGCGGCTGATGCCGCCTGCCCGAGGCACACGGTGCGTACGTCGGGCTTGATGTAGCGCATCGTGTCGTAGATCGCCGTAAGGGCGGTGAAGGAGCCACCGGGTGAGTTGATGTAGATCTCGATGTCGCGCTCAGCGTCCATCTGCTGCAGGCAGAGCAGCTGTGCCATCACGGCATTGGCGATGTCGTCTGAGATCGGGGTGCCGAGGAAGATGATCCGGTCCTCGAAAAGCTTGGTGTAGGGGTCGATGCGGCGCATGCCGTACGACGTACGCTCCTCCCACTGCGGGATGTAGTAATCCATCGTGGGAGAGAAAGGCTGGCCCTCGGCCCCAGGTGAGCCAAATCTGTTGATCATGTCGATTCGTTCCTTCACTGGTTCGGCGCCTGGGGCGATGGGATCTGAGCCGCGGCCTCGTAGACGTGGTCGATAAAGCCGTACGTCAGCGCCTGCTCGGCGGTGAACCACCGGTCCCGGTCGGAGTCAGCCTCGATCTGCTCGAGCGTCTGACCGGTGTGCTCGGCAATCAGCTTCTGCATCGTCGACTTGATGTGCAGCGACTGCTCGGCCTGGATTCTGATGTCGCTTGCCGTGCCGCCCAACCCGCCGGATGGCTGGTGCATCATGATCCGGCTGTGCGGCAGGGCGTACCGCTTGCCCTTCTCACCCGCGCACAGCAGGAACTGACCCATTGATGCAGCCAATCCCATGGCAACGGTCGCGACGTCGTTGGAGATCCACTTCATGGTGTCGTAGATCGCCATCCCGGAGTCGACCGAGCCGCCGGGTGAGTTGATGTAGAGATAGATGTCCTTGTGCGGATCCTCAGCGTTCAGCAAGAGCATCTGCGCGCAGATGGCGTTGGCGTTTTCATCCTTGACCTCAGAGCCAAGGAAGATGATGCGGTTCTGCAGGAGAGACTGATAGACGTTGTCATCGAGCCCGAAGCCGTTGCGGCCGCTGGCGTTGTAGGCATCGGATCCCGCTGCCCGAAGCTGATTGGCGGCACTGAAAAGAGAAGATCGTGGGGTCGCGTTCACGTTGGAAAACCTACCCCGGCGCGTGTTGGGAGTCGCGCGGAAATCGGGTGTGTTCGCTGTGGGCGCAGAAGGGTGAAGATCAGCCCGCGCAGCCGATGATCAGACGCTGGAGCCCTGCGTCTGATCCTCCAGAGGCTGCTCGGTCGGCTCGCTGTCGAGATCATCTGCTGGCTCAGGCTCCGCCTCGGGCTCGGCGTAACTGCCGTCCTCCTGAAGGTTGGCAAGTGGCACCACCGAGCCGTCTGAGTCGGTGACGGTTGCGGCCTCGACGATCATGGCCAGCGCCTTACCACGCCGGATCTCGAGCATGTACTCCTCGATGTGGTGCGGGTGTTCCTGGAGGTGATCGGCGACCTGCTGCGGCGGAACGCCATCGGCTTGCGCCTTGCGCAGAATGTGCTGGGTGAGATCGTTCTGGTCGACACCGATCTCGCGCTCCTCGGCGATTTTGTCCAAGATGATCTGCGCCTTGAGAGCCTGCTCGCTGCGCTGCTCCAGGTCGGCCCAGAACTCTTCCTCGGTTTGATCTTCGGCGATGTCGGTGAGGTAGCTCTCGAGCGTCAGCCCGGCTTGGGCCAGTTGCTCGGTGATCTGCTGCCGTCGTGTCTCGATGTCTGACGTGAGCAGGTGCTCGGGCACCTCGATGTCGACCTGGCCGAGCAGCCCCTCCAACACGGCATCGCGAGCCTGGCTCGCCTGCTCGAGTCGCGCCATCCGGGTGAGGCGCTCGGAGATGTTGGAGCGCAGTTCCTCGATGGTGTCGAACTCCGACGCCTCCTGAGCGAACTCGTCGTCGGCGTCCGGCAATTCGGCCGTCTGAACCTTGCTGACGGTGACCTCAATGTCGGCCGCCTCGCCCTGGTGCGGCCCGCTGACCAGCGTTGAGGAGAAAGTTGCGGACTCGCCGGCGGAGAGCCCGCTCACTGCCTCATCCAGCCCGTCCAGCATCTTCCCGGACCCGATGGTGTACTCCAGGTCATCGGCGCTGCCAGCGACGAGCTCCTCGCCATCCTGGCTTGCCACCAGGCTGATCGTCACAATGTCGCCGTCCGCTGCGGCCCGCTCCACCGTTTCGCGGGAGCCGAAACGGTTGCGGAGTACGTCCACCTGGCTCTCCACCAGCGTGTCGGGCACATCGAGCGCGTCGACCTGCGCCTGCAGCGTGGTGAAGTCAGGCAGCTCAAACTCGGGACGTACGTCCACCTCAGCGGTGAACTCGATCAGATCGCCATCCTCGAGCTTGGTGACTTCCACATCGGGCTGCGCCAGCGGGGACAGCTTGTTCTCGGTGAGCGCGGCGCCGTAAAAGGACTGCCACGAGTCGTTGAAGGCCTCTTGAATGATCACGCCGCGGCCGAAGCGCTGGTCGATCACCATAGGCGGAACCTTTCCGCGCCGAAATCCCGGAATGTTCACCGACTTCGCGACCTCCGCGTACGCCTTGTCCATACTCGGCTTGAGATCGGCGAACGGCACCTCAACGGTGATCTTGACCCGAGTAGGGCTCAACTGCTCGACGGTGCTGGGCACGCTGGTTACTCCTGTGATGGTGGCGCCGGACGGAAGATTTAAGACCGACCGGGATGGCTCACGCTGAGCCGCGGCAATCCTACGGGGCGAGGTCGGGGCGGCCAAACCTCCGTACGTCAGCGCCATCCAAGAGGATTGGTCCTCACTGCGGTGTGCCCTACACTCATCGGCGAACGTTCGGTCCTGCCGGACGGCCGGGGCGTAGCGTAGTGGCTAGCGCGTCTGCTTTGGGAGCAGAAGATCGCAGGTTCGAGTCCTGTCGCCCCGACTCCGTGAATGGGTGGAATTTGCTTACGGGATTTCACTGATCACGGAACGCGGGTGTAGCTCAATGGCAGAGCCCCAGCCTTCCAAGCTGGCCATGCGAGTTCGATTCTCGTCACCCGCTCCATAGCATCCCTCCTAGTCAACTCAGCCTTCAATGTACCGAAGTTATTCGAACACCCAGATGACAAGAATAGCCAGGCTGGTCATGTCTACTCCATGATCATCGGCGCGCTGCGCCGAAGCGCCTTGTCAGACAAGACTTCATGGACCCTCGAACCGAGTATGTGAAGTTGATCAAGCGGCGTCCGTGCCCAATTCCTGCCCAATATCCAAAAGCGGCATCAACTTCGAACTCGACCCTCTCCTCGGCAACGGG
>CAWJUB010000014.1:0-38994 GCA_963845915.1 uncultured Actinomycetota bacterium | reverse complement strand
GAGTGCAGGCATGACCGTGCCAAACTCCCCGGCGGTCAGTTTCGAGGTCGTGGGTGACATTTCGATACTCCCCGCCGCGGTCGAGGTCGCGGCCTACCGCATCGCGCAAGAGGCGATCAGCAACGCGACAAAACACGCCTTCGCGCAGCGCATCACTGTCCGGTTGAGCCGCACAGACAACGGTCTCACCGTCGAAATAGACGACGACGGCATCGGCGTCATGGCCGATACCAATCCATCGGGCATGGGTCTGGCGTCGATGACCGAACGAGCTACCGAGCTGGGCGGCTGGTGTACCAATCAACATTCACCAACCGGCGGCACGTGGATCAAGGCTTGGCTGCCGATCTTGATCGAAGGCTCGGCCGGAAACACATGACTCACGAGCCGGCGAGCGCAGTGGCTGAGAGATACGATTCGCGCGATCGTTGACTCACCTGGTCGCGACCAAATGTCTGCGCCAGCCGCCTTATTCATTCCCACACAGTGCAGCCTCCCATCCAGCCGTCCTGCATCCGGGGCTCGTCCATTGCGCTGTCGCTGTCAGGTCCAGCAGACTGAGCCTGGGGCTACTTCGACCTCCGTGCACGCATTGAGAGGGTGCCCTCGGCTATGTCCAGTCCGAGCGCTGAGGATCACCGCAGGCTGCTGCGGGATTACGCCGACGCGACAGAGCAGTTCAAGGCAACCAACGAAGTGCTCACCGCACTCGGCCGGTCGACCTCCGACCCCGACGCGGTGCTCGACACCGTTGTGAAGAGTGCTCGGCGGCTCTGCCGGTGCCAGGTCGCCGCGATCTACCTGATCGAGGGTGGCACCTTCCGGCTGGCGTCCTCGGTCGGTTTGTCGGAGGAGTTCGTCCGCAACGTGACCGATTTTCCGATAAAGGTGAACCGTGGCACGGTGATCGGACGGGCGGCTGTAGAACGCCGAGTCCAGAAGGTGCCCGACGTGCTCACCGACACCGAGTTCGTGCGCATTGACGTACAGCAGAAGGGTGGCATCCGCAGCTCGATGTCGGCGCCGATGCTGCTCGACGGCGAGGTCGTTGGAGGCCTTTCTGTATACCGAACCGAGGTCGACCCCTTCAGAAAACGGGAGGAAGCGCTGCTCGAGGGCTTCGCTGCGCAGGCGGCGGTCGTCGTGCGGAATGTGCATCTGGTGCGAGCGCTGGAGGACCGAGGCGCGGAGCTCGCCCGACGAGTCGAGCAAATGGAGGCTTTAAGCGAGGTCGGCCAGACTGTCGGATCGAGCTTGGTCTTGGACGAGGTGCTCTCCAACATCATCAAGAACGCCGTTCGATTCGCTGGCTGCGACGGCGGATCGATCATGGAGTACCTAGAAGGCGAGCGGAGTTTCTCGGTTCGCAGCGCTTATGCGAGCAGTCCCGAGCTGCTGGCCCGACTCCGCAATATACGCATCGAGCTGGACACGACACTGGTCGGCCGTGCAGCCCGCGAAGGCCATGCAGTATCGATACCCGATCTCTCGGTGGTTGATCTCGACCCGCATCTGCAGTTGTTGTACGACGACGGCTGGCAATCCGTCATGGCAATACCCGTCCTTCGCGGTGAACACATTATTGGCGCCCTAGTCGTTCGTCGACGCTCACCTGGAGAGTTCTCCGAGGAGACAGCGGAATTCCTACAAACATTCGCCAGCCAGTCGGCAATGGCGGTCTACAACGCGCAGCTCTTCCACGAGCTCGAAAACAAAAGCGCCGAACTAGAGGTGATGAGCCAGCACAAGTCCGACTTCTTAGCCAGCATGTCGCACGAGCTTCGTACCCCACTCAACGCAGTGATTGGATTCTCCGAGGTGCTGCTTGAACGGTTGTTTGGAGACCTCAACGAGCGCCAGGATGAATACCTCAGGGACATCCTGGGTTCTGGCGAGCATCTGTTGGCCCTGCTCAACGAGATCCTCGATCTGTCGAAGGTCGAGGCGGGGCGGATGGAGGTCGCACTCTCGACGTTCTCGGTGGCGGCGGCCGTCGAGTATGCGGTTTCCATGATTCGCGAGCGAGCGGCCCGGCACAACATCACTGTCAGCCAATCAATCGCACCATCGGTCGACCAGCTCACCTCTGACGAGCTCCGCGTGCGTCAGGTGTTGGTCAATCTGCTCAGCAATGCAGTCAAGTTCACCCACGATGGAGGACACGTGGATGTCCTTGCTGAGCCGGCGGGCGATGAACTCGTGATCACGGTTCGGGACACCGGCCAAGGCATCGCCGTGGAGGACCGGGAGCGAATCTTCGAGTCGTTCCAGCAAGGGCGACGTGAAGCGCCGAAAGAGGAGGGCACGGGGCTCGGACTCACGCTGTGTCGCAGAATCGTGACCCTCCTCGGCGGTCGGATCTGGCTTGAGTCAGAGCTCGGTCGCGGTAGCGCGTTCCACGTAGCCATACCGCTCGGCGTCCCAGCTGAGAGGGTCGATGCCGAAGCTCCCGACTCTGCGGATGGTCGCCGGTCTGTCGTCGTGATCATCGACGATGACAGGTCTTCACTCGACTTGCTTTCTGCCTACCTGACAGGGACAGGATTACGAGTGGTCCGCGCTCGTGACGGGGACGAGGGGCTTTCTGAGGTCCATCGCCTACATCCGGCGGCCGTTGTCCTTGACATCCGCCTGCCCGGAACGAACGGCTGGACCGTGCTGGAAACGCTCAAAGCCACGCCCGTCACTCGCGAGATACCCGTGATCATCGTGTCGATCTTGGACGAGGCGGCGCGTGGCCTTGAGGCCGGTGCCGTTGAATACCTGACCAAGCCGGTAAGCCGCGACGACCTGACTACAGCCTTGCGGAAATTGCATGTGTTACCGCAGGCCGACACCACAATCACCGGGCACACACCCTCCGGGATCGTTGGAACGACCTCGCATGACTGAGATGACAACCCCAAGTCGCGTCCTCCTCGTAGAGGACAACCCGCTGAATTTGAAACTCGTGCGTGACGTATTGCTGCACGCGGGTTTCGACGTAGTTGAAGCGCGCTCGGGCGAGGATGGGATTGTGCGCGCCCTTGAGGACCGGCCAGACCTCATCCTGATGGATCTCCAGCTGCCCGGCATCGACGGCACGGAGGCAATGCGGACGATCAAGGGGACTCCGATGGGCTCCAGCATTCCGATTGTCGCGCTGACCGCATTTGCGATGTTGGAGGACCGCGAGCGGGCGCTTAGCAACGGCTTCGACGGCTATCTGAGCAAGCCGATCAGCATTGGTGATCTTCCCCGCCAGATCAGCGAGTTCCTGCCCGAGCGGCTCGCCGATGACTGAACGAGCAACCATCCTGGTGGTGGACGATCAGCCGCTCAATTTGCGCCTCCTAGAAGCCGTTCTTTCCCCACAGGGCTACCAGGTGATCACCGCATCGTCCGGTGAACAAGCACTCGAGCTGCTGCATTCGTCGAACATCGATCTAGTCCTACTGGACATCATGATGCCCGGCATCGATGGCTACGAGGTGTGCGAACGGATCCGGAGAGAGCCGAGTACGGCGTTTCTCCCGGTCGTCATGATCACCGCGAGCGGAGACTACGAGAAGACGCGGGCTATCAAGGCGGGAGCCGACGACTTCATCAGCAAACCGTTCCACCAGGGCGAGCTGCTGGCCAGAGTGGCGTCATTGGCTCGGATCAAGCGGTACCACGACACCGTCACCCGGCAGGCCGCCGAGCTGGCCCGGTGGAATGCCGAGCTCGAGGCCCGGGTGCGGACCCAGGTAGAGGAACTGCAGCGGGTGAACCGGTTACGACGGTTCCTCTCCCCTCAGGTGGCCGAGCTGGTGATCAACTCCGGCGACGACTCTGTGCTGCGCAGTCACCGTCGCGAGATCGTCGTGGTTTTCTGCGATCTACGAGGGTTCACGACGTTTGCCGAGTCGAGTGAGCCTGAAGAGGTGATGGCGGTACTCGAGGAGTACCACGCGGCGCTCGGCGAATTGATCTACCGTTACCAGGGAACTCTGGAACGCTTCACGGGCGACGGACTCATGGTGTTCTTCAACGACCCGATTCTCCTCGACGAGCCCGCGCGACGAGCGGTAGAGATGGCGCTAGCTATGCGTGACCGAGTCGCAACGCTCATCGACGGCTGGAGCCGGCTCGGCCATGATCTCGGCTTCGGCGTAGGTATCGCCCAGGGCTTCGCCACACTGGGTCGCATCGGCTACGAAGGGCGGTTCGACTACGCGGCGATTGGCACGGTTACTAACCTTGCGGCCCGGTTGTGCGCTGAGGCAAAGCCCGGACAGGTCCTAGTTGCTCAGAGGGTCTTCCATGCGGTTGAAAATCATGCGGTCGGCGAATCGATCGGTGTCCTGGAGTTGCGAGGGTTCAGCAGGCCGGTTCGAGCGTTTAGCGTGTCTCGCCTGATCGACGACTCAGTGGAGGTGTCTTCGTGACCTGGCTCGACACCGACCCTGAGACGCTGGCACCGCGTCTCTCCGACTTGGACGATCCGGAGCGGGACCGTCTTTTTGCCAAGGTGCAGGAGCGAATGCCAGCAGTCTGGGACGCATGGCGACTCAATTTCGAGGATGAGTCGGTGGTTGTCGTGCCATCGGTCACTCTCGACCCGACGGTGCCCGGCGCAGGGAGTTTGGCGCAGGCATTCGAGGAGAGGTTCTTGTTCCTGCTCCTGCTGCTGCGTCAGCCGCGGCTGCGCATGATCTACGTCACCTCGATGCCGATCAAGCCAAGCATCGTGGAGTACTATCTCGCACTGCTGCCGGGAGTGATCCCAAGCCACGCCATGGCCCGATTGACTTTGGTGTCGGTCGACGACTCTTCGCCTCGGCCGCTGAGCGAGAAGCTGCTTAGCCGTCCTCGGCTGCTTGCGAAGATCACCGCAATGATTGCGAACCGGCAGCGCTGCCACCTCATCCCGTACAACACCACCAGCCGAGAACGCGACATCGCGCTGACCCTCGGCATCCCGATGTACGGCGCCGACCCGCGGCTCGCCGACCTGGGGAGCAAGACGGGCTGCCGCCGACTGTTCGCGGAGGAGGGCATACCACATCCGCTCGGCGTTGAGGATCTGCACAACTTCGAAGAGGTGATCGACGCGATCATGGGCATGCTCGAGGAGCGGCCGAGCATCGACGAGGTGATCGTCAAGCTGAACGAGGGCGTGTCGGGAGCTGGCAACGCGCTGGTGGATCTGCGGGGTATTGCGGACACCGGTGATCTGGATCGTCGGTCCCTTGTGGCACAACGAGTCCGCTCGATGCAGCTCGAATCAGCAAGCACACCAATGGCGGCGTACGAGGGGAAGTTCGAGGCGAACGGCGGAATCGTTGAGGAGCGCATCGTCGGTGAGCAGCTGCTCAGCCCAAGCGTCCAACTTCGGGTGCGTCCTGACCAGAGCGTAGAGCTGCTGTCGACTCATGATCAACTTCTCGGCGGCGCGAGCGGACAGAGCTACCTCGGCTGCATTTTCCCGGCCGACCCGGCCTATTCACGACTGATCAGCGAACCTGCGATCACCATAGGTGAGCGGCTGGCTAAGGAGGGCGCACTGGGTCGGTTCGCACTTGACTTCGTGGTAAAGCGAGATACCGCCGGCGACTGGTCGGCGTACGCCATCGAGCTGAACCTGCGTAAGGGCGGCACCACCCACCCGTTCCTCACCCTGCAGTTCCTGACGGACGGATCGTATGACGGCGCGTCTGGTCAGTACCTGCTTCCGGGCGGTGAGCAGCGGCATCTGGTGGCAACGGATCATCTCGAGAGCGATGAGCTGCGCGCGCTGGCTGTCGAGGACTTGTTCGATATCGTGGCGCGGCACGGATTGCACTTCGATCAGTCACGCCAGACCGGGGTTGTTTTCCACATGATCAGCTCGCTCACAGAGCACGGGCGAATTGGGGTGACCGCGGTCGGGCAATCGCCTGCCGAGGCAATGCGCATCTACGAGGAGGCGAAGCAGGTGCTGCTCGCCGAGGCGGCGGCCGCCCGGGAGGAAAGTAGGCTGCCCATCTAGGGAGGTGTCGTGCAGCACATTTGGTACGTCGCCTATGGATCGAACCTCAGTTGGGAACGGTTCTGCACATACCTTCAGGGTGGCCAGCCCGAGGGCAGCGAACGCAACTACCCAGGGTGCCGGGACGCCACCGACGCAGTAGACAGTTTCGGCTTGCTGATTACCGGTGGTGTCTACTTCGCCGGTCAGTCCTCGGGCTGGGGGGCCGGGATGGCGTTCTATGATGCGGGAGCCAAAGGTGAGGTGGCGGCGCGGGCGTATCTGATCACCACCGAACAGTTCGTCGATGTCCTCGCCCAGGAAACGCGGCGACCACCCGGGATGACCCTCGATCTGGAGCCCCTCTTCCAAGGTGACAGCTACAGCACTGGCGTAGGCGGCTACCCGCTCTTGGTCCGAGTCGGTAAGCGTGGCGCGACTGCCGCTGGTGACCTTCACCCGTGCCGCGGACTACCGCCTCGCTTTTAGTGGCTCCGAGCGCGCCCTACCTGGCGGCGATGGCGATCGGTTTGCATGAGGCCCACGGGTGGTCAGAAGTGCAGATCAACCGTTATCTGTCGGCGCTACCCGGCGTTGCCCAGGCCGGCCAAGCGCAGTACCGCCCCACGTCGATGTTTTGAGCAGCCCCAGCAGCTGTGGTCTTCACAGCGGGTGCCGGGCTCAGCTAGTTCTGTCTGGGCTCAGCAGAGGCATCAGCAGGTTGTCGACGACCCGGACCACGAACTCCTCGTCCACAGGTAATCCGAGGGCGGCGCCGCGATGGAAGGCCAGCGCCGGAAACACCTGGCTGACCGCCTCCGCATCTGCGGAGGCGAGAGCTTGGCCACGTTCGATGGCGCGGGTGATCACTTCAGAGAACAACCGGGTGAACGGCCCACCCAGGGCATCATGGGCGGCCGTTCGGAGCTCATCGTCATGCACCATCGCCGTCATCAGCCCGGCGAGGACCCGTTGGGTGCGTTCATTGCGGACGAAGGTTCGTGCACAGGCCAGCAGATCGTCCCGGAGGGAACCCGTGTCTGGCACGGGCGGAACACGATTCAGTTCCGCGACGGCGGCAACGACAAGCGCGGTCTTGCCCGACCAACGTCGATAGATGGCGGCCTTGCCCACGCCGGCGCGGGCGGCCACCGAGTCGACGGACACACGATCGAAGCCCTCCTCCAGAAGCAGGTCCTGGGTGGATGTCAGCAGTGCTGCATCGACCTTCGCATCGCGAGGGCGGCCAGCCGAGCGTTGCGTCTCCACCATGCCAGCAACTTTACCATTTGCAATACGATACTGATCCGTATTATATTTCCCATTATGCCTATGCCACTCACCGAAAAGAGATCAGTCATGACATCTGTGCTTATTGCCGGCGGAACCGGCATGCTCGGCAGGTCGATCGCCAGCCACCTTCTCGACCAGCCCGGCGTCGACGTACGCCTCCTCGTCCGCGACTCGTCGCCCCGCGACCCCGGCAAGGAGGGCGCCCTCCAACACCTCGTCTCCCGCGGAGCGAGCATCGTCGCCGGCGACGTGAGCGACCCGGCGTCCCTCGATCAGGCCACTCAAGGCGTAGACGTCGTCATCTCGGCCCTGCAGGGCCGATCGGAGATCATCGTCGATGGTCAGGTCGCGCTGGCCGAGGCAGCCGTGCGCAATGGAGTACGCCGATTCTTCCCCTCCGACTTCGCCATCGACCTGTTCGCGGCGCCCGACGGCGCCCCTCAGTTCGACCTGCGGAAGCAGGCGGACGCGATCATCGACGCTCTACCCCTTCAGGTTGTCCACGTCCTCAACGGCGCATTCATGGACATGATGCTCGATCCCGAGACCGCCGGAATCGTGAACCTGCAGAACAACACAGCACGGCTGTGGGGCACCGGAGACGAGCCGTTCAATCTGACCACCGTCGACGACACGGCCCACTTCACCGCCCGGCTGGCGACTGACCCAGCGGACATCTCCGGAGTACGGACCGTGTCCGGTGCAGAAACCACCTTCAACACCATCATCGCCGAGACAGAGCGCCTCGCTGATACGACGCTGGCCGTCCAGATCCTCGGTGACGCCGACGACCTGCGCCGCATCACCGCCGAAGCCGACGACCCCTGGTCAGTGATCAGGCAGTGGTACTTCCTGTCCATGATCACCGTGCCCCCGTTCACCAGGACCGACAACCACCGCTATCCCGAGCTGCAGCTGACCACCCTCCACCAATACCTGACAGACGCCCATCAAGCCCATCGGGTCCTTCAGACGCTGGGCCAGTCCTGATGATCAACCACCCGAACCCCAGAGCAGTACAACGCCTATCTCACCCGCTCGGCCGAGCTCAACACCCAACGCTGGCTACGCCCCGGCGAAGGAACCGATCTTCTCACCGACAAGCGTGACGAATTTCGGCCCTAACTCGATCCAGGTACTCGATTCAGAGCCTGCGTGCCATCATCAGGTTTGATGAGCGCGTCCATGATCGAAGAAGGCTGGGCGGCACTAAACGCCGGCGACGCCGCGACGGCTCGCGCATGCCTTCGAGAGTGCCCTCGCTGAGGTCGAGACCGGCAGCGGGCGAGAAGGGCTTGGTCAGGCGCTTTACCTGCAGCGCGATTACTCGGGCGCCATCAAACAGCACGAACGGGCGTACGCCGCTTACCGCAGGGAGGGTCAAACCGTCGCAGCGGCCAGGGTGGCGCGGATCTTGGCGTGGATCACCGGCAATGTGCTCGGCGACTGGGCAGTGCACAACGGATGGCTTGCCAGAGCGCTCAGGATCCTCGCCGAAGTCGGAGAGGACGCCCCCGAGCATGGCTGGGTGCTGATCATCAAGTCCTACACCGAACCAGACGCCGCCGCCCGTGAAGCCATGTTTCGGGAGGCAATTGCGATCGGACGCCGATTCGCTGATCCGAACGTCGAGATCGAGAGCCTGGCCTCGCTTGCCGCCCTCTATCTCTTGACCGGCCGAGACAACGAAGGACTGGCACTCCTGGACGAATCGATGGCCGCACTCTGTGCTGGCGAGCTGACCGAGATCGCCTCGGTGGACAACCTGTTCTGTGGCCTCTTCTGGGCTTGCGAGCTAGTCAATGACGTCGTACGCGCGGACCAGTGGATGCGAGCCACAGCGGAGGTGATGGCCAGCCGGAATGTGGTCGGCGCATTTTGCCGCGCGCACTACGGGGGCATCCTGACCGCGGCTGGGCGCTGGCAAGAGGCCGAGGTGCAGCTCATCGACGCTGCTCGGCATTTTGACCGGGGGATGCCTGAACGACGTGCTGCGGCGATCATCCGGCTGGCCGATCTGCGGGTCCGGCAAGGCCGCCTGGAAGAGGCCGGGCAACTGCTGAAGGGGTTGGAACAGCACCCAGACGCCGTACGCACGCTGGCGGCCTTCCATCTCGCACGTGGCGATGCCGCACTCGCCAGAGATCTGTTGGAGCGAGCCACCGAAGTGCGCCGACGAGGAGGTGGCCGCCATCGGCGCTTCCACCATGCTGGGCCCGCTCCTCGCGCTCCTGGTAGACGTCTACCTCGAGCAGGGCTGCATTCCCGAAGCCGAACAGGCCGCGCAACGCCTGGACCGCATTGCCCGAGCGCAACACGGGACATACCTCCCCGCCGCCGCGGCCCTCGCGCAAGGCCGAGTCTGCGTCGCCAGCGGCCAAGGCGATGCACGGGCATGTCTGAACGCCGCGCTGGACGGGTTCGCCAAGTCGCAGCTGCCGATGGAATTGGCTCGCACCCGGCTGGAGATGGCGTACGCGTTGGCCGAGCGGTCGCCTGAGGTGGCGATTGCCGAGGCGAAGGCGGCTCTGGAGGACTTCGAGCGCCTCGACGCCGCGCGGTACGCGGATGCTGCCGGAGCGTTGCTGCGCTCGCTCGGCGCGCCCATTCGTACCGGCCCGAAAGGGTTTGGTGCGCTGACCAGGCGCGAGGCCGAGGTCTTGGAGCTCATCGGTGCGGGCCTCTCCAACTCCGAGATTGGCGATCGCCTCTACATCACCCGCAAGACCGTCGAGCACCACGTGGGCAACGTGTTGTCCAAGCTCGGCCTACGCAACCGCGCTGAGGCCGCAGGTTATGCGTTGCGTCAGCAAACCAGCCGGTAGTTAAGGGAATTCCCCGTTACTTCCGCAGCGCCGAGCTGTCCATCCTGCATGTGCGATTACCCGCATCGAGATGGAGGAAGCATGGCCAAGACCTATGACGCCATTGTGGTAGGCGCCCGCGTAGCAGGATCGCCGACGGCGATGCTGCTTGCGCGCAAGGGGTATGACGTATTACTTGTCGATCGGGCGAGCTTCCCAAGCGACACGATCTCGACGCACCTCATCCATCCGCCGGGCATCACCGCGCTGCAGCGCTGGGGATTGCTGGACAAGGTTGTTGCCAGTGGATGTCCCGCCATCGACACCTACGCGTTCGACTTCGGCCCGTTCACACTCTCGGGAGCTCCCGACCCGGACGGGACCGTCGCGTACGGCCCACGTCGTACCGTGCTGGACAAGGTGCTGCTGGACGCGGCGGTCGAAGCAGGCGCCGAGGTGCGCGAAGGCTTCAGCGTCGAATCCATGGTTCATGAACATGATCACGTCGTCGGCGTTCGCGGGCACGGCAAGGGCGGCTACGACGGTCACCGAGCACGCGCGTGTCGTGATCGGAGCCGACGGCCGGCACTCGCTGGTGGCGCAGGCGGTCAACCCATCTCAGTACCACGAGAAGCCGCCGCTGCTTGCCGCCTACTACGCCTACTGGAGCGGCCTGCCGATGCAAGGCCGATTCGAAACCTACGTACGCCCCAACCGGGGCATGGCAGCTTGGCCGACCAATGATGACCTGACTGTCGTCATCGCCGGCTGGCCGTATGCCGAGTTCGAGGCCAATAAGAAGGACATCGAAGGCAACTTCTTCAAGACATACGACCTCGCACCGGCATTTGCGGAGCGGCTGCGAGGCCGGCGCCCGAGAGACCCGCTTCGTCGGTACCGCGGTGCCGAACTTCTTCCGCAAGCCCTACGGCCCGGGATGGGCCTGGTCGGAGATGCCGGCTACAACAAGGACTTCATTACCGCGCAGGGAATCCACGACGCGTTTCGTGATGCCGAGCTCTGCGTAACGGCATTGGACGAAGCATTCGGCGGCACTCGCAGCTTCGACGCCGCGATGGCGGACTACCAATCACGTCGTGACGCGCAGGTGCTGCCGATGTATGAGTTCACCACCGAGCTCGCGACGCTGGAGCCACCTCCGCCCGAGCTGCAACAGCTGCTGGCAGCTATCGCCGGCAACCAAGACGCCATGGACGGCTTCGCCCAGGTGAACGGCGGTGTGACCTCGCCTGCCGAGTTCTTCAGCCCGGCAAATGTGGCACGGATCATGCCTGTGGAGAGTGCCCTGCGCTAGAGCCACGAGCGATGGTCGAACCTCTTTTCACGGTCTGTCATGATCGTGATCGGGGGAGCCATGACACGACATGCGCGGGCAACGGCCGGCACAGAGCAAGCGCCGGTTCTTGCCCCGTTGGCCGTACTCGTTTGCTCTGCGTTGCTGGTGTTGTCGCAGCTCTACTTGGCGATTCCGCTCGCACCGGTCATCGCCGAAGTGCTCGGGCGTGGCGGCTCGGCGACAGCAGCCGCTTTGGGTACCACCTATGCGCTGGCATACGGCCTGGGATTTCTGATCTTCGGACCGCTATCCGACCGCTACGGCCGTAAGCCGATCTTGGTGCCCGGGATGGCCGTGCTTGCCATCGTCACGGCGGGTTTGGCTGCGGCGCCGTCACTGCCGGTATTGGCGGTGCTGCGAACGGTGCAGGGACTGGTCGCAGCGAGTTTCTCCGCAGTTGCGCTGGCCTACATTGGCGAGGCGCTACCGCCGCGTTGGCGGTCAACCGGGATCGGCGCAATGTCGACGGCCTTCTTGTCCGCCGGCATCTTGGGTCAGGTCTATGCGCAAGCAGTCGCCGATGCCCTCGGCCACCACTGGGTCTTCGGCCTGGCGGCACCGGCGTTCGCACTCGCCGCGATCGCCATAGCAATGATCTTGATCGAGCCACCCCGCAGCGGAGAGCCGACCAGCCTCGCTGAGAGGTATCGCGCCCTACGACGATTGGCAGTCCGGCGCGAGCTCGCACTCGTCAACGCGGCGTCCTTCCCGGTGCTGTTGAGCTTCGTTGGCATGTACGCGGCGCTAGGTCCGCTGCTGCAGACCCAGTTCAGACTTGATCACACGGGAGTCTTGCTGGTACGTCTCGCCGGACTCCCCGCCATGCTGATGGCCCCTGTTGCCGGGTGGCTCATCGGACGGTACGGCGCCACCCGGGTTGGGATCGTCGGATTCCTGCTGGCCGCTGCAGGCCTTGTCGCCGAAGCCATCTCGGTGGGCGCACTCTGGGCACTGGTCATCGCCAGCGTGATCTTCGTCCTGGGCGTAGCGACCATCGTTCCCTCGACGATCGCATTGGTCGGCAGCCGCAGCGGCTCATCTCGTGCCGGTGCGCTCGCCGTCAACGGCTTGGTGGTCTTCGCCGGAGCTTCCTGCGGTTCGCTCGCTGCCCACCTGCCGATCGGCTTCTCAGGCTTGCTGCTGATGCTCGCCGTGCTGCTCATGATCGGGTCCGGACTCGTCGCGATCAGCAGTCGACCAACGGCGGACGTCGCCGTCTGACGCGCTGTCCAACTTCGCGGGCACGCATCGCCCGAGCAATCCCCCTGCTCCCCCTACGATGTCAGCCATGGCTGAGCCGGGGACCGCCCAACACGCGCCCCGTCAGCACGTCGTCGTAGTCGGCGCAGACACCACCACGGTGCGGCTGGCCGAGGAACTGGTCCGTTCCGGTGAGCAGCTGGTGGTGATCGCACACGGCTGAGAACCCGGCGCGAGCCGGATCCTCGCCTGGAGTCGCTCCTCTTCCGGGACGAGCTGGCAATGGGGACATCTCGATCACGAGCTGGCGGGCAACGAGCGGATCGCGGTTGTTGCGACCCGGGCCGGGCTGGCCCGGCTGCTACGCGTAACCCGGGCGAGTGCAACGGCCAACCAAACCTGACGAGCAACTGCAGGCACACTGACGTCAGGTCCATTTCCGTATGCGCTCACAGCCAAAACCTCTACGTAGTGGCGGAAACCTACGTTCACGTAGGTTGCTGACGCTCTGCACACGTTGCAACCTGTGCAGACCGAGAGGAACCTACGTGAACGTAGGTTTCCGACAGGGAGTGAGTGCGATCATCACAATGGATAGATCAAGCCCGAGCTGTTCGTCATCGAGATCGTTCTAGCTCCCGCAACGGGGATGGCAGCGGCAAAGACTCCGGCGCTACCAAACACCTCAACAACTGGACCGTCGAAGACCAGGCGTACCCGTGGGCTGAGGGGCATCGTCCAGCTCGTATCGGCGATCTTGATCTGAAGATCATCATCGTTGCTGATCATGGTCAGGATTGGCGTTGCATCGGTCGACGAGACGCTCAACCTGGCGAGTTCGCCGGGTCTCAACTCCCATTCCACGTCGGCCAGTGGCGGCAATGGCACGGGATGGCTGGAGCTGCTTTCGATCTTGGTCGCGGGTCCGCGCCGGTCAGCTACCGCGGGGTGCGGCTCAGCAATCAGACCAAGGCTGTCATCGAGTTGCAACAGATGCGGCACACTGTGGGCGCCCGCCCAACGGCCTCCGGAATCGGTGATTCCCCGCAGCCAATAGATGATCCCGGGGCGGCCATTCGCGTCACTGAACGTCGCGCCGGCGTAGTACTGGTCCCCGTAGCTGAGGCGGCCCCATTTCTCGCTGATGAATTGACCATTGCTGACACTTCCGATGGCGTACGCCTCGTAATGGAGGATCTGCGGTTCCCAGACTGAGAACAACAACACATGCTTGTTCCCGACAGTGATCAGCTGGGGACACTCCCAGACCTTGCCGGTCCACACCGGATCGCGTACGGCACTGGACCGGCTCGCGAACTCGCCTTCGCTGGTCCAATTGAGGAGGTCGGGGGAGCGATAGGACAATGCGACGGCAGTGTCATCGCGGCGGCCGGCACCGACGACCATCTGCCAGCCGTTGGCATCCCGAGAGACCTGCGGATCGCGAAACACCATGATGTCGCTCGTCGGCTTGATGCCATCGACGAATGGGCCCTTCTGCCAGGTATTCCATGTCAGATCGTCGGGCTGCGCAGTCCGGATCTGGCCGAGGTCAAGGTCGTCAAGCTGAACGCTCGTGTAGAAGATCGTTGCCCGGCCAGCATCGTCTACGGCGAGACTGCCTGACCAGCATCCGCCGTCTCCGTCGCCCGGCCGCAGGATCGGCTCGCACTCGGTCCAGCTCAGCAAGTCCTCGCTTACTGCATGTCCCCACCAGCACTGCGGACCCCAGAGGATTTGTGCCGGGACGTACTGAAAGAACATGTGGTAGCGGCCATCGTGGTAGGTCAAACCCATCGGGTCGTTGATCCATCCCGACCGTGTTGTCAGGTGCAGCGCAGGTCGGTTCGCGGGCCGGTCGGACTGCGTGCCAGCAGCGTCCTCGGGCACTGGGCTCCTAGAAGATCATTACCGCGAGTCAGGGCAGCTTGGCAACCGTCAGCAACACGGCGGAATTCTCCAAGGCGTCGAGGCTATGGCGGCTCTCGGGCATGATCAGCAGATCTCCACGAGTGGCCTCCCACGCTAGGTCGGCTGTCGAGAGTCGCACCCGCCCGTGCAAGATCAGCACCGTTGCCTCACCCGGATTCTCGTGCTCGGCAAGGCTTGCGCCGGCGATCATGCCGATCACCGTCTGGCGCAGCACCTTCTCGTGACCGCCATACACGGTGTCGGCGGTGTGTTGACCACCCGCCGTTGCGGCCTGCTTCATCTGTTGACGTGCCAGAGCCTCGACCGAGATCTTCTGCATGGCAACAGTCTCTACATTCTGCCGACGGCTCGCTAGCGGGGCTGCCAGCAGCAGCCGAAGCTGGGAGGCTGGCGGTATGCGCCGATTCACCCAAGTCGATGTCTTTGCCGACGAACTGATGTTCGGCAACCCCGTTGCGGTGGTCCACGACGCCGCCGAGCTGACATCGCAGCAGATGGCCGACTTCGCCAGCTGGACCAACCTCAGCGAGACAACTTTCTTGTCCACACCCACCGACGAACAAGCTGACTATCAGGTTCGAATCTTCACTCCCAATACCGAGCTGCCGTTCGCGGGACACCCCACCCTTGGATCTGCCCACGCCTGGCTTGAGGCGGGCGGTGTCGCGCAGGACGCCAACATAATCATTCAGCAGTGCGCCGCAGGACTGGTACGGATCCGCCGCGATGGGAATCAGCTCGCCTTCGCCGCACCTCCACTGATCCGCGGTGGCGACGTGGCGCCCGAGGACCTGAGCGAGATCATGGCTTTTCTCGGTGTCGATCATGATCAGGTCGTGGCTGCGCAATGGGCCGACAACGGCCCGGGCTGGGTGGCGCTGTTGCTCGCCGACGCCGAGACGGTTCTCGCGCTGCGTCCGCGAGCGGTCGACGCAGGCCGGTTCAGTGCCGTCGGGGTGATCGGGTCCTATCCGCCTGGGTCTGAGGTGGATTTCGAAGTCCGAGCCTTCACCTCCCTGGTAGGACCTGGAGAGGACCCAGTTACCGGCAGTCTCAACGCCTCGCTCGGCCAGTGGTTGATCACTTCTGGTCAGGCCCCGAGCTCTTACGTCGCAGCTCAGGGAACCGTCTTGGGGCGGCGTGGCCGAGTCCATGTCAGCAAGACTGGGAACGAGGTCTGGGTCGGTGGCAACACGATCACCGGCGTAACCGGGACCGTGCACATCTAGCGGTAGCCGACCCGAACCGACCACGAGCCGACCCTTCGATCATCTTCTCAGGCGTCTCGCTGGCCGGCCGCTGACTCGCGAGGCCCACCCTGGCGGCGGCTCCGCACGAGGACGGACTCAACCCGTCCGGCGAACTAGATATCCGCTTTCCGGCTCCCTCAAGATGCACTGGAGAGTTTCGAACGGATGAGCGAAAAGTGTCAGTGTCGGTCCGTAAAGTTCGAGTCATGGCAGTTGCTGTCGTTCCCGAGCCCGTTGCAGATGCGGTTGTCGATCCGTTGGTCGGGTGGCTGGATGGCGTGCTGGCCGGTCTAGCTGACGGTGTCGCCGATTGCGCCAGCCAACGGGACGCGGGCGTGGTGCCCGACGCTGTGCCGTTCGGATGCGGTGCGGATTGATCGGATCGCGTTACTGGAGAAGATCAAGTCGGCGGCTGCGGCGTTGCAGGTGGCGGAGTCGGTGCGGTTTGCACAGTCGCAGGCGGAGGCGCAGCTGGCTGCCAATGTGCATCCCGACAAGATCGGCCGCGGTATCGCCGACCAGCTCGGCCTGGCCTGCAAAATCTCCGGGTTTGCCGCGGCCCGACGGCTCGGGATGGCGCGGGCGTTGTGGTTCGAGCTGCCCGAGTGCTATCGGTCGCTCGCGGCCGGTGAGATCAGTGAGTATGTCGCCTCCCTGGTGGTGACCGAGACACGCCATTTGGACGCCAACACCAGACGCGAGGTGGACACCAAGATCACCGCGGCAGGAATCGCCCAGATGGGGCCGCGGAGCGCCGCGGCATGCGCCCGCAAACACGCGTACGAAGCGGATCGTGAGGGTTATGTGCAGCGCGGCCGCACGGAACGGAAGAACCGCCGCGTTAGCGTGCGGCCGGCGCCGGACACTATGAGTCTGCTCACGGGCTATTTGCCCGCCGAGCAAGGCATTGCCTGCCTGAAGGCGCTGCAGCAGCGGACCGATGCGGTGAAAGCGGCTGGTGACCCTCGGTGCCGGGATCAGATCATGGCCGACACGCTGGTGGAACGGATCACCGGACAAGCCCAAGCGTCCGACGTGAACGCCGAGCTGCAGATCGTGATGGATCTAGACGCGCTACTCGACGCCAACGAGCAGACCACCGCGGAGCTGGCCGGCTACGGGCCGCTGCCGGCCGATATTGCCCGCCACATTCTGTCCACCAGCAAAGGCCGGATGTGGTGGCGGCGGCTCTACGCCGCACCCGTAGGTGGGCCGATCGTCGGTGGCGATCCGTACCGCCGTCATTTTGACGGCTTCTCCAAAAGGTTGATCATGGCCCGGGATCGGCACTGCCGGGACCCGTTCTGCGACGCGCCGATCCGCCACATCGACCACATTGAGCGCTACGCCGACGGCGGGCTCACCATCCATCCCAACGGCCGTGGCGAATGCGAACGCGGCAACCATGCCCGCGAAATGCCCGGCTGGCACGTCGAAACCATCACCAGCGGGCTCGACGGACAAGCGCACACCATCAAGATCACCACACCCACGAGCCACACCTACCTAGGCCGGGCGCCATAGCGTGAAAGGTTGCGGAGCGGTCAGAGGTGTTGATCAATCGGCTGCTGCATCGTTCGAAGATGATCAACTTCTGCACCCATGGCCGAGCTGACCTCACGGAGCAGGTGGCGTACTCGATTCAGGTTCCAGTCGTACCCGGCGACTGCCTCGGTGACGTTGATCATGTCGTGGGATAACCGATCCCGTGTGCGTTGGTACGCGGCGAAGGCGGAGGGTTCTTCGCAGCCGGAGTGCCAAGCGAGCACTGCCTCTGCACATAGCTCAGCGTCACGTAGTGCGTCGGTCATTCCGTGCGTCGTGATTGGGTCTTTGAAGTAGCCGGCGTCACCCACCAGCGCCCAGCCAGGTCCCCAACTCTGGCGCAGGTACCCAGGTGCTCCACCCCAGCCACGCATCGGGCTCGTCGGGGTGGCAGCTGCCAGCCGTTCGACAAAGGTCGGAGCTGCCGATGCGAGCAGGTCGCTGAACGCCTGCTCAACCCGGCGCGGCGTACGGAGCGCAATTTCGCAGGTGTGGTGCCGACAAAGACGCAGGTGGCGTCGTTGGTGGGGATGAGTCCCGCCGCCGAGTGATCGCCATAGGCCCATTCATAACCCGCAGTCGGCAGCTGATCGAAGTAGCGGTACAGAAAGGCGCTCGTGTTCACGCCTGTCTGGGTTAGCGCCGCAGCAACCTGACGTGCCACCGTCGAGCGGATGCCGTCCGCGCCGACGGTGACATCGCGGTCAATGAGGACGACCTGGACTCCGGCGCGAGCGAGCAGTAGCGCAGTGGAGGCGCCGGCGACTCGGCCGCCGACCACGACAACGTCGTACCCGTTCATGCCGCCGACGATCGAGGTGTGGCGCACCGACGATCGCGGTCCCCACGACCCAGAAGATGATCTACGACGTAGCGAGCGTCGTGTCGCACGCCGTCGATGAAGCCGGAGTCTCGGCGATGCTGGAAGTACTGACCCACGACGTACAGACCCGGCGCCGGAGTGACGCCTCGCTGCTGGCGGATCGAGCCGTCCGGCTCCAGAACTGGCACCCGCAGCCAGCGGTGGTCTGGGCGATAGCCAGCCGCGACGATCATGGTCCGGATGTTCTCGCTGGCCAGATTGAGCCTTGTCACCGGCGCCGGCACATCGACCGCACCTGGTCGCGAGGCAGGTAAGACTTCGCGGTTTAGGCCAGCCTTATCGATGTAGTCGTCGACAGTGTCGAGAACGTGATGCATCCTTCTGGTCGGCTTCGGCTACGCGCTGGGAGAGATCGTCGCGGAATGACGCTTCAGTCCCCACGACGCCCTCGAGTCGGCCCAGCAGCCGTACTCCGCGCTCCTGCAGCGTTTGCAGATCGAGGTCGGAGCCGCGCAGATGCATCTCGGCGCGGCCGATCAGCTGCAACGAGTTTTCTCGCCGCGCTGCAGCGATGTCAGGCATCTGATCGATCGTACGAGCGAGCCGACCGGTGGCTTCCAGCCACCAGAAGCTGTCCATGCCGCGGTAGCGGCGCGGCATCCGAGTGTGACGCCCGACGGCGATGGCCACTTCCCGTCCCGCGCGGCTCAGTTCGTCGGCGATCTGTACCCCGGATGCGGAGGCGCCCACCACGAGCACGCCGCCGGGAGGAAACGTGTCAGGGTTGCGGTACGAGCTCGCAGTGAGCACCTCCACACGACTCGAGATGTCGGACATGCCGCTTGGCAGATACGGACGAGCGTGGGGCCCGGTGGCGACGACGACATGACGGGCATGCCAGGTGTCGCTGTCAGTGACTGACGCTGAAACGGGCGCAGCCCGGTCCCCGCGTTTCGGAGATCTCCACAACAGTCGTGTTCGGAGATGACCGGCGCGCGGAAGGAGGCTGCGTAGCGTTCCAGGTGTCGAACCAGCTCGCCAGCGCTCAGGTAGCCGTCGGGATCGGGTCCGGCGTAGCACCAGCCGGGTAGCCGGGTCATCCAGTTCGGAGTGAGCAGGTGCAACGAGTCCCAGCGCTCGCTGCGCCAGCGCTCCGCCACCCGACCTCGGTCGAGCACGACGTGATCACGTCCGGCGTCGGTCAGCAGGCGGCTCACCGCCAGCCCGGCGTGTCCGGCGCCAACGATGACGGTGTCGATGCATCATCATGAAGAGGGGTGTCGGTAGCTGCTGCGGGAGGGCACTCAGCCGGTGACGACGTTGATCACGACCGGTGTCGGATTGGTCAATACGTCATAGACGGCGGAACGACGCCGGGACTGCTCCACGAGCCCACGCAGCGTCTCATCGTCAGCGTCCCCTTCGATATGGAACGTAACCCTGATCTCTTGGTAGCCGTTGCGAACGGTGCCGTCGGACAGTCCGAGGAGTCCAAGCAGGTCGATGTCTCCTTCAACGGTCGAGGTGACCTTGTGCAGATCGACCCGGCGCGCTGCCGCAATGTTGGCAACGCCAGAGGTGAGGCAGGCAGCAATGGCATGGAGCACGAACTCGATCGGCGTAGGCGCATGATCCTGGCCAACCAGAACCGCGGGATGGTCGGCGTCAAGCGTGGTGACGTGCTTGTGCTGCATTTCCTGCATTGCGCCATAGAAGTCCGACAGCTGCGAGCGGCTATGGGTGCCACTCACCCAGGTGTTGGAGGCTCGGAACTGGAACTTCGCGATCTCCTGGCTGACTCTTGACGGCGTCGAGGGTGGCGAAGAGGGTCGCGACGTCCACCCCGTTGCGACGCGGTGCCTCGGTGGCGGTATTACTCATTGAAGTCCTCCTGGAAGATAGATTCGGTCGATCGACCGAACTAGTGAAATTCTTCTATTTCGTGTAGAGTTTTGTCAAGACCGATCGAACGACCGAACAACTAGCTAGGTAAGAGGTCGTTGAGTTGGCTTCATCCAATAGCTGTGTTACTAGGCATCAGCGCGGTGCTTAGCCAGCACGCTAGGGGGTGACCGGACGCTTAACATCCGCAAAATCACGTAGTTCCTTCGCGATGACCAACGTCCGTACGCATGGAGAGGAGTCCGACCGTGGCGGAAACCGCAGTTCGCGCAGCAGACACTCGTGCGCTCATTCTTGACGCGGCCCGGATCCGGCTCCTAGCGGATGGCTACGGCGGCCTCTCGACCCGAAAGGTAGCCGATGAGGCCGGAGTACCACTGAGTCAGCTGCACTACCACTTCGGCTCCAAGCAGGGCCTCATTCTGGCGGTGCTCGAGGTTGAGAATCAGCGCCGCCTGGCCCGCCAGCAGAACATGTACGCCGAGGATGCGCCGCTGTGGCAGCGTTACGAGCGAGCCTGCGACTTCCTCGAGGATGACCTGGACTCAGGCTACGTACGCGTGCTGCAGGAGATGATCGCGGCGGGCTGGTCCAACGAGGAACTTGGTGATGCCGTCCGGGAACTTCTGGGCGGGTGGTATGCGCTCCTTGCGCAGGTGGCACGCGAAGCGGAGCAGCGGTATGGCCGGCTTGGTCCATTTACCGCCGAGGAGATAGGCACGCTCGTGGGCGTTGCGTTCCTCGGTGCGGAGTCGTTGCTGCTACTCGGCTTCGACCGGAATGCCCTGCCGATCCGCTCAGCGCTACGCCGGTTCAGCGCGGTGATCAGGGAATTTGAAGAAGGTCAGGCGGCGACAAGGGAGTAGCGCCATGCGAGCATGTCAGCCAGTTCGGGACGGCTACGTCGAACGCGACGGGATCAAGATCTTTTACGAGGTATTCGGCGCGGGCGAACCGACCGTGCTCTTGTTGCCGACATGGTCGATCATCCACTCGCGACAGTGGAAGATGCAGATTCCCTACCTTGCGCGACATTGTCGAGTGATCACCTTCGACGGTCGCGGCAATGGCCTCTCAGATCGGCCAACCGAAGCCGAGGCGTACGCGGAGGACGAATTCGCAACCGACGCCATCGCGATCATGGACGCTACGCAGACTGAGCGCGCGATCATCGTCGGCTTCTCGCGGGGTGCACAGCGCGGCCTGCTGCTCGCCGCGCATCATCCGGAGAGGGTCCAGGGGGCGGTCTTCATCGGTTCGAGCTATCCGGGAGGCGGAAAGGTAGTGCCCCAGCGGATTGAGCACGAGTGGGGGGATGAACTCGACCGTTACGAGGGCTGGGCGAAGTACAACAGGCACTACTGGCTACGTGACTTTCGCGGGTTCCTCGAGTTCTTCTTCTCTCAGGTGTTCACCGAGCCGCATTCCACGAAGCCGATCGAAGACTGCGTCGGCTGGGGCCTCGAAACGACTGGCGAGACGCTCGCGCTGACTCATCTGGCGCCTGAGATGCAACCTGAGGAAGCACGCGAGATGGCCCAACGCATCCGTTGCCCGGTTCTAGTCATCCACGGTGAAGCTGACGCCATCCAGTCCGCGAGCCGTGGCGTCGCCCTCGCGGAGCACACCGGCGGCCAGTTGATCTTGTTGGAGGGGTCTGGTCATGCGCCGCATGTTCGGGATCCGGTGAGGGTCAATCTGTTGTTGCGGGATTTCATCAAGCCAGCGCCGCCGCCGCGGCATTGGGCGCGGGGCAGGTCGCGTCGTAGGCGAGCCCTCTACATTTCCTCCCCGATCGGCCTTGGCCACGCTCGGCGGGATGTGGCGATTGCCGATGAGTTGCGCAAACTGCATCCTGATCTTGAGATTGATTGGTTGGCCCAGCATCCAGTGACGCGGGTCTTACAGGCGGCTGGTGAGCGTATTCATCCGGCGAGCGCGCTGTTGTCCAGCGAATCAAGTCACATCGAGTCTGAGTCTGCTGAGCACGACCTGCACTGCTTCCAGGCGATCCGTCGCATGGATGAGATCTTGCTGTCTAATTTCATGGTCTTTCATGATCTGGTCCGTGATGAGCCGTACGACCTGTGGATCGGTGATGAGGCCTGGGAGCTGGACTACTACCTGCATGAGAATCCGGAGCAGAAACGCGCCCCGTACGTGTGGATGACCGACTTCGTCGGCTGGCTACCGATGCCGGATGGCGGTGATCATGAGGCGTTCCTCACCGCCGATTACAACGCGGAGATGATCGAGCACATTGCCCGGTTCCCGCGGCTGCGTGATCGGGCAATCTTCGTCGGCAACGACTCCGACATCGTTCCTGATGCGTTTGGGCCGGACTTGCCGCTGATCCGGGATTGGACGCGTGAGCATTACTCGTTTGCCAGCTATGTGACCGGCTTCGACCCGGCTGATTTCGCCGACCGCGGTCGGCTGCGGCACGAGCTGGGCTACGGGGACGACGAACAGGTCTGCATCGTCACCGTTGGCGGCTCGGGGGTTGGCGGACATCTGCTGCGCCGCGTGGTCGAGGCATTTCCGGAGGCGAAGCGTCGAGTTCCGGGGCTGCGGATGGTCGTCGTCACAGGCCCAAGGATTGATCCCGGCACGTTCTCAGAGCAGCAGGGATTGGAGGTGCGCGGGTTCATACCCGAGCTATACCGGCACCTCGCAGCGTGCGACCTCGCGATCGTGCAGGGCGGCCTGACCACCTGCATGGAGCTGACGGCGACCCGCCGTCCGTTCCTTTACGTTCCGCTGCGCCACCACTTCGAGCAGAACTTCCATGTCCGCCACCGGCTCAACCAGTACGGCGCCGGACGGATGCTCGACTTCGATCTTGCAACCCCCGATGCAATCGCGACCATGATCACCCAGGAGATCGGCCGCCAGGTCGACTATCGACCCGTAGAGCGCGACGGTGCCGCACAAGCCGCGGCCCTCATCGCCGAGCTGCTCTAGTTCTTCGCAGATTCAACTACCGAGCCGATCTCAGCGGTGTGCTGCTCAGCACGGTCGAACTGTTGATCTTGAGACGTCCATTGTCGTTGATCAATCCGTACGCGGTCCGTTCGCGTATCACTCGACCGTCCTTGAAGTAGTAGGTGATCGTTGCCTGTGCCGAACCTGGCGGTGACCCCTTCACCTTGGTCACCGTGATCTTGCTGATCGCATCCCAGAACCTCTGGTACGCCTGCCGGCCCCCAGCATGGTTGCGCTGATACGAATCCGTCATCCCAGGCCAGGCCGCCTCGGTGTTGCGTGGCAGCAACGCGTAGTAGCTCGTGATCGCCTGCCGAAGCTGCGCTGCCGTTGCCGCACCGCGAACGGTTGGCGCTGTCGTTGCCGAGGGGGTCCGGGAGGGCTTCGGAGATTTGGTCGGTGGCGCTGCTGTCGCTGATGGAGCCTGCGCCTGTGTCGATGAGGAGCTTGGGGTCTTCGACGATGTATCCGGAGTCGGCGTAGCGAGCCTTGAATTTGTCGGCGGGGCGGACGTCGGACTCGCCCGTACCGGCAGTCGGGTTCGCGGGTTTGCGGTCGTTCACCAGCAGCGCAGCTAGCAAGATTCCACCACCGAGAAGGACAATGGCCAGCGCCGCTGCGAGGCCGCGATGACGCCGCGGCTCGGTCGGCCGATGAACTGAGCTCTCAGGCGCCGGCGCCGGCAGGGAGTCGGGGACTGAAGTTGTCGAAGCCTCATCGGTTGAGGAGTCGGGGACTTCGGCACTGGGCGGGCTGGCTGTCGGCGGCCGTACGCCTGCAAGAGCGTCGGCGACGGCTCGCATGGATGGACGGTGGCTCGGATCGGCCGAGAGCATGTCCATGACCAGCGGCGTCAGCGGACCGCAATGCTGTGGAGCAGGGAATTGGCCGGATGCTACCCGATGCAGCAATGCCATGGTGTTGTCGTCGCTGCCAAACGGTGGCTTGCCCTCCATCGCGCTATAGAGCGTTGACCCGAGCGAGAACACGTCCGATGCGAAGTTCGCGCCATCGCCACGAGCGATTTCAGGAGCCAGATAAGCCGGCGTGCCGTGGATCATCCCGCTGCTGGTGAGAGTCGCATCCCCCAGCCCGTAGGCAATCCCGAAGTCGCTGATCAAGGCAGTCCCGTCTTCGGCGATCAAGATGTTGCCCGGCTTCACGTCTCGATGAACGATGCCGGCGGCATGGGCGGCTGTCAGCGCCGATGCGACCTGCGCACCCACCTTTGCGGCTTCATCTGGTTGCAGTGGTCCGCCCTCGTGAAGCACGGCGGCCAGGGTGATCGAGGCAATGAACGGCATGACCAGCCACAGCTGACCGTCTTGCTCGACCACGTCGAACACCGAGACTGCGTGTGGATGGTGGAGTTTGGCCGCGGTTCGTGCCTCGCGCATCGCTCGCCTATTGGCCACCTCGGCTTCGGCGGGCGAGGCCTCTAACGGCCGATGCAGCTGCTTGAGCGCGACTTGACGTTCCAGGCGCTCATCTGAGGCTTCCCAGACGATACCCATGCCGCCGCTGCCGACCCGGCGCACCAGGCGATAGCGGCCGCCGATGAGAGTTTGTGGTTCGGCCACCTACTCCTATTACCCCGCAGCCGAGGGTTCTTTCATCTCGGCGGTGAGCTGGCAGCCGGCGCGTACCGCTATACGTGCAGCGCCGGTGACCCTCTACGTTGGACAGCACCCATACTCGCCGGGAAGGGTTCCAGCATGAGTAACGCGATCATCAAGCAGCAGGGAGATTCACCCATCGTTGCCGATAACATCTGGGAGTTTCGGCTGGGCGGGGGATCTTTCCTTCTGGGTGCGCTGGCGGGTGCTCTCGTTACTGCTGCCGTGGGGCGGCGTATTGCGAGGGATGATGCGGCGCCGAAGCCGCCAACTCCGCGTGGCTGGCCCATCAATTTCGCGCATCGTGGCGGGGCGAAGGTCGTACCTGAGAACACCATCGAGGGATTTCGCGAGGGATTTGCGCTGGGCGGCGGTGTTGTGGAATGCGATGTGCACGCCTCTGCAGAGGGCACGATGGTCGTCATTCACGACGCGGTAGTTGATCGTACGACCGATGGCGCCGGGCCTGTTGCTGAAAAGACTCTGTCGGAATTGCTGAGTCTTGACGCGGGCTATCGCTTCAGCCGGGATGGCGGTTCGACCTTTCCGTGGCGAGCCAAGGGTGTCAAGATTCCAACACTCGAGGCCTTGTACCAAGCGTTCCCGGACGCGCCTTTCAACATCGAGATCAAGGGTCGGCGTTCGGGGATCGAACAGGCGGTGTTCCGCCAGATCGAAGCAGCGGGGGCGACGGAACGCACGTTGGTTGTTTCAGATAATCGGGGCACGATTTCCCGCTTCCGCAAAGTCAGCCAAGGAAAGGTTGCCACCGCCTCCTCCACGGTCGAGCTGCTGGTGTATTGGATCCTTCACTTGCTGCATCTCGGCGGCCTTTACGACCCACCGTTCCAGGCGCTGCAGCCTCCTGAGAAATACAAAGGCGTCGTCCCTGTCGTGACGCGCCGATTCGTACGCAAGGCGCACGACCGTGATCTTCGAGTCGACGTCTGGACCATTGACGACGAACCAGCCATGCGACGGCTGCTGAGCTACGGGGTCGACGGCATCATGACCGACCGGCCCGACGTGCTCGCGAAGGTGCTGGGCAGTCGCTGAGCCGCCGTTGCGCGGTCGCTGAGCAGCGATGAACTATCGTCGGCCGATGGACGGGTTCATCATCAATCGTTCCGATGGTCGCGACGACGGCGAGGACTGGACCGAGAACTACGAGGAGCTTCCCGGCGGGGCCAACATCTCGATCATTCTCGAGTCGACGACAAAGGGTGGCGTCGGGCCGCGGCTGCACCAGCATCCGTACGCGGAGACCTTCATCATTCGGCGCGGCTGGGCGATGTTTACCATCGGCTCGGCTGAGCAGCGGGGAAGCGCCGGACAGATCCTCGTCGTTCCCGCCAACACCCCGCACAAGTTCTCAACTGGACCTGATGGGTATGAGGCGGTGCATATCCATGCCAATCCTCGTTTCGTCACGGAGTGGCTGGAGTAGCGCACCGCACCGTCGACACTTCCTCTCATAAAACCGATGCGCTGAGCAAGGAGGAGAAGCTCGACTACTATCAGCGCCTGTGGGCTCGGTAATCGGGGAGATCCTTCCGTTGGCCGTAGGCATCGCCATCAGCCCAATACCGATCATCGCTGTGATCTTGATGTTGCTGTCACCGCGGGCGAAGGGCACCAGTGTCGGGTTCATGATCGGTTGGTTGCTGGGCATCATCATTGCCATCATCGTGTTTACGCTGCTGTCCTCGGTCATTCCGCAGCACAGCGAGGGCGGATCATCGGTGGCCGGTGTGATCAAGATTGTTTTTGGCGTCCTGCTGTTGTTCTTGGCGCTCCGGCAGTGGCGGGCCCGGCCAGCCGAAGGTGAACACGCCAGCCTGCCGAAGTGGATGTCGGCAATCGACTCGATGACCGCAGCCAAGGCTTTCGGGCTCGCTTTCCTGCTCGCCGCGGTGAACCCGAAGAACTTGCTGCTGGCGGCCTCTGCCGGCCTGATCATCGGCGGAGCAGGTTTGGGTTTCGGTCAGGGATTGGCCCTAGTGATCATCATCTTCGTGTTACTGGCCGCATGCACTGTGGTCATTCCGGTGATCGGCTACCTCATCGCGTCCGCACGATTGGCCGGCCCACTCGATAGCTTGCGTGGCTGGCTGGTCGAGAACAATGCCACGATCATGTCCGTCCTGTTGCTCGTCATCGGCGTTGCGGTGATCGGCAAGGGCCTGGCAGCTTCTAGCGGGGGTCGAAGCCGGCTGCGAAGACGGTGATGTGTACGTGGTTCTTGTGGTTGGCTGAATCGCCGCCGCGATCGGCCATATAGCGCCAGCCCTCGCTATCGCGCGTGATGTTCCAGATGTGCTGATTCCAGATCACGTAGTTGATCCCAAGTGGCTTCGCGTTCGCCTTGGCCCAGGCCGCCACCTTGTAACCGAGCGCTTTTCCGGACGCCGACTTGTAATTCGGGATCATGAGATCAAGTGCCCGACCCGTGGAATGGTCAGTGAATACGCCAGCCCGCAAGGTGTAGTAGGTCGTAATCTGAGGAAATTTCGCCCGCGCGGCGCGATGCACCTTGATCGCATTCGGCTTCAGACCCTCTTTCGACCGCGCGCCAACTCGGTGGCATTGAGCTCTGCGCCGACTTCGAGAGGTACTTGGCAGTCACCCAGCGGACGGCCTTCTCGAAGATGATCTGCATCTTGCCGTTCTTGACGACTCCGGTGATGCTGAGCTTGGTGCCCCGCGGCACCTCTGTGATCAACTTGTACTTGTCGGTGTAGGTCGAGCGAATGTTCAACGTCGCAGTGGCGTACCGACTTCCGGTGATCTTGGGCAGCTTGGGCACTGCAGGCTGGTTGCTGGTCAAATTCGTCAGGTACTTCGCCGTTACCCAGCGGACGGCGCCCCGGTAGATGATCTGCGCTCTGCCGTTCTGAGTGGCACCGGTGACCGAGAGAGCAGTGCCCTTCTTGACCTCGGCGACGGTCTTGGCATGCGCGCCGCTGGTGGTACGAATGTCAAGATCAGCAGTCGCGACACGTTTGCCGATGATCTTCGGCTTCCCGCTGCTCGAGCTCGCGAGGTATTGCATGCTGGACCAGCCCGTCGATTTGCCACTGACCAGCTGCGCCCAGCCGCGCGCGGTCTTGCCCGTCATGGTTACCCGTGCGCCGTCCTTGAGGACTTTGATCACCTGGTACGAAAGGCCAGGGCCGGTACGAAGGTTGAGGGCAGTGGTGGTGACCTTGACTGTGCCGGCTCCGATCTTCTTCGGCGCCGGCAGATCTGCTCCCTTGCTGAGGTATCTGCTGGCAACGTACGCCGTCGAGCCAGCAAATTTGATCTTGGTCCAGCCTTGCGAACTGCTGATGGCTGTGACTGTTTGGCCGCGATAGAGGCCGCCAAGGACTGAGGTCTGGGTGCCGGCTCCGGCGCGGATGTTGACGCCAACGGTTGCCGTCATCTGCGTCTGTGGCGCTGGCTGTCGGCAACCACGTCAGGCTCATGATCAGACCGGCACCGAGCAGGACAGCAGCGGCTCGCATCTTGATCACGGTTCTGCGCATTGTGAGGCCTTCCGGCAGTGGTGGGGGAAGTGACCACTTTTGTCACATAAGTCACATAAGACTCAGACTGCGCAGAACTCTAATCTCGTCACATTCGTAACCGCAAGGTGCAAGCTCACATTCGAGCACCTCGCAGCCGGGTTATGCAGTCCGGCCGGTCTAGGCTGCGGCTGTGAGTCGCCCTGGCATGCAGCATGTCGGCCGAGGAATTCGAGCTGCTCGTGGCTGAGGCTCTGGACGAGATTCCGGCCGAGCTGGCGGCGTTGATCGACAACTGCGTGATCTTGGTGGAGGACTATCCGCCACCAGATCTGCCGCAGGTGCTCGGCCTCTATTCAGGCATCCCGCTCACCGAACGCGGCCAGTACTACACCGGCTTGCCGGACCGGATCCTGATCTTTCGCCATCCGATTCTGGCGATTTGCGACACGTACGAGGAGGTCATCGAGGAAGTCAGGATCACCGTCGTACACGAGATCGCGCATCACTTCGGTATCGACGACGACCGACTCCACGAACTCGGCTACGACTAACTCACTTACCCGACTTGTCAGACTCTCAGAGCGCTATAGCCCTCTGAGAGTCTGACAAGTCGGTGTAAGAGATCCAGTTAGGCGACGGCGACGTACAACAGCCCGCCGAAGGCGGTCAGCACCACCAGCAGGCTGGTCAGGGCATGCACCTTGGCGTCGCCGAGCTGCTCCTCCTGATGAACGGCGATGTTGTTCAATCGGAAGCGCCGGATCGCGACGTAGCCGAGCCCCGCCGTACACAGCAATGCCAGCAGTCCGATGATGATCGACAAGATCAGCGAGACCGAGGCAAGCAGTCGGGCGACCAACACGCTGCAGGTCAGACCGGCCAACATAGTGCGCTGCCAGGCCAGGCCGGTTCGCTCGTTCTGCAGCCCAGGGTCCCAAGGCGTGAGTGTCATCCGAATCCCACGATGATCAACGCGACAATTCCCACTGCCGCCACGATCGCGGTCAGCACCAGCAGCAGCGGCGAGGACGGCAATGGTTGATTGAGTCGCATCGCCCGCTCGTTGACCATCCACCTCTGAAAAGCACCGATTCCGCAGGCCAGCCCACACATCACCAACACCGCAGAAGCCAGCCGAATCTCCAGGCCGAGCCGGTCTGTCATTCGCGCGACCGTTGCAATTGCTACGCCCGCCGCCAGGAAGCCCAGACCCGTTCGGATCCAGGCCAGGAAAGTCCGCTCGTTGGCGAAGGTGAATCGCGGGTCGGGCTCGGAGCCCGCCGCGTAGACGCGGCGCGGCCAGCGACGGTCGTGGTGCTGCGTTGGCGCGCTCACACTCGCGATGCTAGTGGGGATCGGCGGAGTCGGTCCAAGGTTCCCGGTTGCCCGAGTACGACCGAAACGAGAATGAGCAGGGCGCCAAGAATCTGCCAGGCATTGAGCCGCTGGTCGAGCACCACCCAGCCCAACAGGGCGGCGGTTACGGGGTTGAGCAGCGTCAGAAAGGTGACCGCACTTGCCGACAGTCGCTCCAGACCCCAGAACCAGACGACGTACGCGACAATCCCGCTGATCAGCACCAGATAGATCAACCCGGCGACATTGCGTGCCGTGAGGTGGTCGGGCAGCCCTTCGATGATCAAGGTGACTGGCAGCAACGTGAGACCGGCGAACAGGAAGGTCCAGCCGGTGACTCCGAGAGAGGTCATTCCCTCCGGGCGCCCCCAGCGTTTCGTGAGCACCGTAGCCGCACTGAACATGATCGCTGCGCCTGCCATGGCGATCAAACCAACCAGATCCAGCTTGGCGTCCGATCGCAGCACCAGCAATGCGACACCCGCCGCACCGACGATGCCCGCGATGATCTGGACAGCATGTATCCGGGTACTGAGCAGCGGCACGGAGATCACCACGACGAGCAGCGGACTGAGCGAGTTGATCACCGCCGCGACCCCTCCCGGCAGCCGATACGCAGCTATGAAGAGTAATGGAAAGAGTCCGGAGGCATACAACACGGACAGCACGAAGAAGCGAGCCATCCAGCGCTTGGGCGGAATCCGGGTGCCAATGATCAGCACCAGCCCAGTGGGTAGCGAGCGCATCAGGGCGGCGAGCAGCGGACGGCCCGGTGGCAGGAATTCAGTCGTCAGCAGGTAGGTGGTGCCAAAGATGATCGGCGTCAGCGCGGCCAGGTAGCCCCAACCGCCGGTGTGCTGATCCGATATCGCTGTGCCGGACGAGTCGCCGGCCGTCATACGGATTCTTGCCTCGTCGCCGCAGCAACGATGAGGTGGCTGGATGTCGGGCTGCTGATCCAGCGCTCACAGTGGCCGAGATGCTCCGCCCCGAGATAGCCGGACTGCCGGTCAGATCGGTCGACGATCACCGCTTGGCAAGCCGCTGCAACGGTCTTGAGGCCGGCGGGATCGCAGATCACGGCAAGCAGTCGCATGGTCTGCCTGATCGTGTTCACCTCTAGCGTCCCCAACACATCCTTGGCAATCACCGGTGCCGCAACGACCAGCGGTGTCCTGCTCAAGATCAACTTTTCCATCGGGCCGAGCAGCTCGCGGAAGCTCTCGATCGGATCGCCGCAGACGAGCACCGCGGGACGCTCGAGTACCGCCCAACCCGAAGCGGTGTCGGTCACGAAGTCCCGCGAGGCATAGCCGACTCCCACCGTGATGGTGTGTGGATCGGCTAGCTGCTGACTGATCGATTCGCGCTCAGCGGGGCTGAGATCGGTGTGCTCTGCATTCTCGGGTCGACGCCGGGCCTGAAGATCAGAAAGGTAATGCGGTGCCGGAGCGTCGGGTGTGAAGTGCGGGATGATGCGGGGCGGCGGGGCCAGCATCTCGGCCGCTCGCCTCTTGTTGCGCCGGCGATCCCACAGCGCACCGAAGATGATCGCTGCCAGTCCCACGACGATCAGCGCAATAAGCCCGATGCTCCACGCATCCACGCTGTTCAGCGTGCCACAGTCCAGTTGTCCGTCGCGGAGGCGCTGATGACGGCCCCTCCTTCATGCAAATTTCCGACCAGTGCGGGATTTTGTAGCCAAATTTCGGAGAAGGACATCCAAAAGTCCGCAACGGTCGGAAATTTGCGTACGCTACGCCTAAGGATTTGCGTACGCCTAAGGAGGGTGCGTGTCTGGAGCAAGCAAATCTTTCAGAGCGTGATTCGCGACCAGCCCTGGAAGACTTGTCTTGATGCCATACGAATCCTGGGTGGAGCGTCAGATCCGCGAGGCGACCGAGCGCGGAGAGTTCGACAACCTGCCGGGCCAGGGCAAGCCGATCAAGGGCCTGAATGGTCGCGATGAGGAGAACTGGTGGGTCAAGGCCTACCTCGAGCGGGAGCAGCTACCGCTGCCGCTACCCACTTCCCTGGCCTTACGCAAGGAGGTTACGGAGCTACCCGACACACTGGCCGACGTGCCGGACGAACAGTCGGTACGCGAGATCGTCAGCGACCTCAACCATCGGATCGCGGCATCGCACAGGATCCGGGCGGACGGTCCGCCCATCGTGGTCAGGGTTGTCGACGTCGAAGCGACGGTGGCCGCCTGGCGTCGTCGACGGCGATCATCCGGTTAGCCGGTTTGACGACTTACGGTCCGGAGCTGGTGAGGGGCCAGTCCGGCACCCCGGGCAGTTCGCCGGTGCGGACCAGCTCCTCGGCAATGTCATGCAACTTGCGGTTGCTTTGCTGGCTGATCCGGGCCAGCACTTTGAATGCTTGCTGCGCATCCAGCTCATAGCGCGTCATCACCATTCCGACTGCGGTGCCGGTGGTGCGGTTGCTCTGCAGGGCATTGCGGAGCTGTCCGACGGTGGTCTGTGCCTCGCCAATCGCAAGATCACGTAACTGATTCATCTGGTAGTGAGCGCGCACCCGGGCCAGCAGCTCAGCGGAGTTGAAGGGCTTGGACACGAAGTCGTCGGCACCGGCGGCGAAGGCCGCCACGGCTGATTCCACATCGGCAAGTGCGGTCAGCACGACCACCGGCAGCCGAGCCAGCCGATCGTCTTGGCGGATCATTGCAAGAAGATCAAGACCGCTCTGCCCCGGGAGCATCACGTCGGTGATCACCATGTCCGGCGGGTTGTCAGCATTGTTGTCGAGCCACGCATACGCATTCTCGGCATCGCCGATCGCTTCCACCGCGTAGCCATCTTTGCTAAACAGTCGGGCCAGATAGGTGCGAAGATCAGGTTCGTCCTCGATGATCAACAGCCGCGGTCGATCCCCTGTGTCCTGCTCGCCGTCCGATGCTGCGGCACTGTCAGCCGCGCAGGTCCACCTGCGATCCGTTGTAGCGGGGCAGCCGTACGATGAACCGGCTGCCTGCTCCCGGCTCACTGTCGACTTCGACTGTCCCACCGTGTGCAGACGCCAGGTCGGCCACCAGGGCGAGGCCGATTCCGGAGCCCGGATGTTGATCACCAGCCGTTCCCCGATTGAACCGCTCGAAGATCGCTGTCTGCTTGTCGTGCGGGATCCCGATGCCGGTGTCAGCAACGGTGAGTAGGACGTGGCTGTCGTCGCCGCTCAAGATCACCGCGACCTCGCCGTCGGCGGTGAACTTCAGCGCGTTGTTGACGAGGTTGCCCACGATGGTGGTCCACATAGTCCGGTCGACGTACGCCCGGAGCGGGTCCGTCCGGCATGTCGACGCGGAGGTTGAGCCGCCCCTCGGCCGTCGGCCGGAACCCCTCGACCACGTCGAGTGGTCACCGACACGAGATCGATCTCTTCGCGATACGGAATCAGCGCGCTCGATTCGACGCGGGAAATGTCCAGCAGGGCATCGACCACGCGCTGCAAACGATCACCTGCGCGTACCGAGGTTTCCACCGTGTCGCGCGCGGCAGCCGGAAGCACGACGCCAGGCTCGACAAGGATGTCTTGCAGCGGCATGAGCAACATCGTCAGCGGCGCACGCAACTCGTGGCTGATGTTTTGAAAGAACTCCGTCCTCGCGTGCTCCAGCTCCTGAAGAGCCTGTTGTCGCTTGAGCTCGCCCTGATAGGAGACAGCATCAGTAACCATCACCCCCAACTGCCGGGACGCCATCACGGCGAAAGCGGTATAGCTGTCATCGGGCCGCAGGTAGGGGTTGACGCCTAGGACGAGCACTCCCAGCGGCTTGCGGGCACCCAGCATGATCACCGGCAGAACGAACGCCTGGTCTGGCGTCAGTGGTCCCAGCGGTCCGGGGGCAAAGACATTCGGGTACCGCTCGCGCAAACCAGACACCAGCTCGGTACCACCATGCTCCAACACTTGGAGCACCGGTCCGCTGGTCGGTGCCAGCTCAACCAGTTCGCAGGATGCCGCGGCAGCTTCGTCGAAGCCATAGCCGGCCGCACGCCGTGGACCCTGACTAGCAAGATCACGCAGGAAGACGGCCGCGAAGGGAACGCTCGCTCGGGCCTTGGCGATCACCTCCAGGGCGGCCCGGCAGGTCGAAGCCAGCGAATCATCCGCGGTGATCGAGACCGTACCGAGTCTGCGAAGTGCCTGCAGGCGCCGCTCGTACTGGACGTGCCATGTCGGCTCGGAAATGGCAGTAAAAACGCCGACGATCGTGCCGTCGGCATCTCGGAGGGCGCTGATGGAGAAGCTGAAGTACGCCTCCTCGGGATAGCCGCGCCGTTCGATGATCAGTAGTTGATCATCAAGGTGGTATGGCCGGCCAGTCTGCATGATGTCATGTACGCGTTCCTCCTCTGCCGGCCAGAGCCGCGGCTTCACCTCGCTCGCCGGCCGGCCGAGGGCCCACGGGTGCTTCTCGGCACCGAGTAGCGGGATATAGGCCTCGTTGTAGAGCATCAGAAGGTCTGGTCCCCAGCCGATCAGGACGGGGGAGTCGGAGTCCAGGCACAAATCCGCGACCAGCCGAAGCAGCGCCGGCCAGGTCTCTTGTGGACCCAAAGCCGTGGCCGACCAATCCACCTGCTGGTAAACCGAGCGCATAGCGGCGGCGCCGTCCCATGCCCCGTCTGTCGGTGGGGGTGCGGTTGGCTCCTGCGCAGCGTCAGAGGACTCGGTCATGGCAGTCCCTCCGATTCTGTCGCGCTCCGCGACAGCGGGGCGAGATGACGCTGTGAAATGTCCCGGGGATGGCACGATCGCGCCTGTTAGGTCAGGTCGCTCCGCGCGCCGCCCAATCTAGTACGCGGTTCGGCGCGCGGTTGTCCGTCAGGGGATTTCAGCTGCGATTGCGCGAGCAGCTCCAATCAAGGGGGTGTCGACTCACTCGCCATCGGGTACTGCCTATGCATGAGCAATGATGAAGTGCGCCGGCGCGTGGTCGCCGTGACGGGCGCGAGCGGTGGGGTTGGCCGGGCCGTCGTACGAGAGTTCGCCAAGCGAGGGGACTCCATCGCGCTGTTGTCCCGCGGCGAGGTTGGGTTGTCAGCCGCGGCCGATGACGTGAGGGCTGCGGGCGCGACGGCGATGGTCGTGCCAGTCGATGTCGCCGATCATGCCCAGATCGACGCGGCGGTGGAGCGCATCGAGAACGAGCTTGGTCCGATCGACATCTGGGTCAACTCCGCGTTCACCTCGGTTTTTGCTCCTTTTGCCGAGATCAGCCCCGAGGAGTTCGCCCGGGTCACCGAGGTGACCTATCTCGGCGCGGTGTACGCCACCATGGCGGTGCTGCGCAGGATGCGGGAGCGCGACGCCGGGACGATCGTGCAGGTGGGCTCGACGCTGGCGTACCGAGGAATTCCGTTGCAGAGCGCCTATTGCGGCGCAAAGCACGCCATGCAGGGTTTCCACGAGTCGTTGCGCTGCGAGCTGCTACATGATCACAGCAATGTGCACGTGACGATGGTGCAACTTCCAGCGGTGAATACTCCGCAGTTCTCCTGGGTGCTCTCCCGGCTGCCCGAGCGCGCTCAGCCGGTGCCGCCGATCTATCAGCCCGAGGTTGCTGCCCGGGCTGTCGTGTACGCCGCGGATCATCCGGATCGTCGAGAATATTGGGTCGGGGCGAGCACCGCGGCCACGTTGATCGTGAACGCCGTGGCGCCCGGTTTGCTTGATCGCTATCTGGCGCGGACCGGATTCCAGGCGCAGCAGACCGGACAGCCCAAAGATCCTGATCAGCCGGCCAACCTGTGGGAGCCGGCGGACGGCAATGGAGGGCGTGATTTTGGCGCACATGGTGCTTTTGATCAAAGGGCGAAGCCGCGAAGCGTGCAAGTATTTGCCTCTCAGCACCACGCGGCATTGCTCGGTGCCGGCGCAGCCGCCGTTGCTGGTCTCGTTGCGACGCTTGGCCGGAAGGCGTGGAAATCATGATCAAGAGATGGTACGAGCAGGCCGTCATCTACAGCCTCGACGTTTCTTCGTTCCAAGATTCTGATGGTGATGGCCGGGGGGACCTGCGCGGATTGATCAGCCGGCTGGACTACCTGTCTCGCCTCGGCGTCAACTGCCTGTGGCTGAATCCCATCCACCCCAGCCCGTGGCTTGACAACGGCTATGACATCAGCGACTACTACGGCATCCATCCCGCGCTCGGCAGTCTGGGTGACTTTGCCGAGCTGGTCCGGGAGGCGCAAGAGCGGGGCATCCGCATCATCCTCGACCTCGTGGTCAACCACACCTCCGATGAACATCCCTGGTTCACCTCAGCCCGAAGCAGCCCCGATTCGCCGTATCGGAACTGGTATGTCTGGAGCGCCGAAGAGCCGTCCAACCGTCGCCAGGGCACCGTATTCCCAGGCGAGCAGAGCGAGACCTGGACCTTCGACGAGCAGGCGCAGGCCTGGTACTTCCATCGCTTCTACAACTTCCAGCCTGACCTGAACTGGACCAATCCGGCCGTACGCGACGAGATGACCAAGATCATGAACTTCTGGCTGCAGCTCGGCGCGGCTGGCTTCCGCATTGATGCCGCACCGTTCATCCTCGAGCAGGTCAAGCCTGGCGTAGATCAGGCTCCGAAGGACTTTTCGATCTTGGATTCCTGGCGCCAAGAGACGCAATGGGTGCGCGGCGATTCGGTGCTGCTGTGCGAAGCCAATGTGCCGCCGAGCGAGATCGGCAGCTACGTCGGCAGTCAGCCCGACGCGCCGACCGACCGAACCCAGATGATGTTCGACTTCTTGCTCAATCCGCGCGCCTGGCTGGCCCTTGCCCGCTGCGATGCCGAGCCGCTCATCGAGGCCCTGACAACGGCGGCGAAGCTGCCCGAGGGTGGGCAGTGGGTGACGTTCCTGCGCAACCACGATGAGCTCGACCTCAGCCGACTGACCGACGAGCAGCGCGGTGACGTGTTCCGCGAGTTTGCGCCGCGATCAGACATGCGGCTGTACGGCCGCGGCATTAGGCGTCGGCTCGCGCCGATGCTGCATGGTGATCGCCGCTGGATCGAGCTTGCGTACGCGCTGCAATTTTCGCTGCCGGGTAGCCCGGCGCTGCGGTACGGCGAAGAGATCGGGATGGGCGAGGACCTGAGCCTTGACGGGCGCGAGTCGATCCGTACGCCCATGCATTGGGATGCGACGCCGAACGGCGGCTTTAGTACGGCAGCGCCGGAGGCGCTCTTTCGGCCAGTAGCCATGAAGGGCCGGTTCGGCGCCAAGAAAGTCAACGTGCGGGCGCAGCAACAAGATGCCAATTCGCTGCTGCGTTGGTTTGAGAACCTGATCTATACCTTGCGCAATGCGCCGGAGATCGGCACGGGCACCTGCTCGGTCATCGATGCTCCGCTGCCGCGGTCGGTGCTGGCACACCGATTCGATGCCCAGGCCGGGGCGATCTTGCTGCTGCACAACCTGGCAGACGAGAAGGTCACCGTCGACATCGGCCCGCTGTCGGGCATGAACGGCGATCCGTACGATCTGTTCGTTGACGGCACGTACGCCGCGCCGACCAAGAAGCTCAGCGACCTGATGCTGAACGGTTGGGGATATCGCTGGATCCGGCTGTCTCGGAGCGATAAAGGCTAGCTGGGGTTGGTAGAGGGGGTGGATGCGCGATGCGCGAATGGCTGCGTGATCATGGACTGCTGGTCGCTAATCTGGCACTGTTTCGTGATCTTCTTCGGTGGCATGGTGCTGTCCGGCGTTCGGGTCTATAACTCCGAGCAACTCCAGCACGGGCAGCAGGCGGTCTCCCTTAGTGGCTATCTGCTCACCGGGGCGTTCTATGAAGCGACCTTTGAGAACTGGGAGAGCGAGTTCTTGCAGATGGGCATGTATGTCGTACTGACCGCCTATCTGTTCCAGCGTGGCTCCTCGGAGTCGAAGCCCATTGACCAGCCTGCGCCGCAGGACGAAGACCCTCGCCGGGCGGCGAACCGTCCGGGTGCTCCGTGGCCGGTACGCCATGGCGGCTGGGTGCTGACCGCGTACGAGCACTCGTTGTCGGCGCTCTTCTTCATTCTGTTCTTCGGCGCCGTCGTCGGCCATGCAATCGGCGGCGCCAAGGATTACAGCGATCAAGAACTGGCGCATGGCGGTCACGCCGTCACGGCATTGCAGTATCTCGGCACTTCGCAGTTCTGGTTCGAGTCGTTCCAGAACTGGCAGAGCGAGTTTCTCGCCGTCGCAGTGATCGTTTGGGCTTCGGTTTACCTTCGGCAACGGGGATCGCCTGAGTCCAAGCCGGTCGCCGAATCGCATCACGACACCGGAGCTTGAGCCGGCCCGGATTGAGTCGGCCTAGCTCGAGTTGGCACCGATTCGTACGATCGGTCAATGCAACTGCGCCGCAAGCGCTATGGCGGTGGATTCGAGCTGCGCGGTCTCAATCGGTTTCGCAGCCTGGCCGCGCTGGTTGCTAGTCGGTGGACGCCGTCGGGCGCGCGAGCCGACTACTAATCGCGTCCTCGATCTGGATCCGCAGGCGGCGAAAACCGCGACCTTTACTCTCCATCTTCGTCACCGCGATGCGGCCGATCATGGCCGTGGAGGCTACGTGGGTACCGCCGTCGGCCTGGATATCGATGCCGTCGATGTCGACGATCCGCACCATCTCGATGTCCGCCGGCAGCAGGTCGCTCGCGGTGCGGATGACGTTCGGGATCGCCAGTGCCTGCTCCCGCGGTAGCACCCGGACGTCGATCTGCCGGTCCAGCCGCACGGCGTCGTTGCAGGCCGCCTCGACGCGCTGCTTGAAGTCCGCGGGCACGTCGGGCAGGTCGAAGTCCATCCGGGCAATGAGCGGTTCCATGTTTCCGCCGGTCACTGGGGCGCCGAAGTCCCGCAGCACGATTGCGCTGAGCACGTGTAGGCCGGAATGAGTGCGCATAAGGCTGGTACGGCGTTCGTCGTCGAGGCCACCGTGGACGCTCGTGCCTGCCGGGGTAGGGGATCCCCTCGGCAGGTAGGAGGTAGAGGTCGTCACCCTTGCGTGTGCCGACGATCCGGGTACGGACATTGCCCCACAGCAGCACGCCGTGATCAGGCGGCTGGCCGCCGCCGCCGGGGTAAAATGCTGCGACCGGTCCAGCACGATGCCCTGATCAGCGTCGGCGAGGAGCACAGTGGCGTCCCACTCGCGGATCGTGGGGTCGTCGAGATCTAGGCGATGCGTGTGGTGTCGATGCGGGTTCCCTAGTGCGGTCATGGATGCGATTCTGCACTGCGCGGGGTCGCGACTGTCCAGCTCGCTTCACCGCCAGGCTCGAGTTTGGTGCTGAGTCGGACGGAGCCAAATTCTCAAATATCGGCCCCAGCGGAGGGACCGCTAGGGAATCTGAGCGTGAAATCGGATAGGCAGCTTCGGCTCGGGGGCGATTTTGAGAAAACGTCGCGATCTAGGCCGGCTGCCTGGACGTTCA
>CAWJUB010000013.1:0-35545 GCA_963845915.1 uncultured Actinomycetota bacterium | reverse complement strand
ACGTGTGCCCGCGCGTCGACTACTCCCACTTGGCGGGCCGAGCCAGAATGCGGGTATAGCTACTCAGCGGCTGCTTGCTGAGGGCGAGCAGCCGACCTAGGAGGAATACATGGAGATCATCGGAGTGATCATCGCGGGCATCATCATTGGCCTGCTTGGCAAGTTTGTTGCTCCGAGCACCAGAGACAACATCCCGATCTGGCTCACCATTTTGTGTGGCATCGGTGGTGTCATCATCGGTTGGTACATCTACGTCCTGTTCGGCGGCAATGGGAGCCCCGGGATCGACTGGACTCGCTGGCTTCTCGCGATTGTCGTTGCCGCGGTCTTGGTGATCGCCGCAGATGCGATCATGGTGCGCAGCAAGTCGCGGCGCACTCAGGTCTAGTCCCAACGTTTCAGTTCCAACCTCATTCACGAACTGAACGCCCCATGTCACACGGTGACATGGGGCGTTCAGCTTTGTGGGCCGCCAACAGGTGGTGCGTTGGTCGAACGTGACAGCTACGCTCCCGGTGTGGTCATTACCAGCACCGGTCTTGATCGGCGGCGGACCATCAGCCGGCTGGCCTTTGCTATCGCCGTCGTGGACCTGCTCGCCGTCGCCTTCTTGATCATCTTTTACGCGGTCGGCGGCCCCTTCGGAACCGCAAATGATGTGGCCAATGGCCTCGTCGGCCTGTTGAGCATGGCCCTCGCTTGGCTGTGGATCTCCCCGCGCACGACAGTATGGAGCCGAGTCGGCATCGCTGCTGCCACGGTCGGCGGCATCGTGATGATGACCGGCTCGATCTTGATCATCTTTGACATCACGGGCTGGTACCTTGCGGGCCTGGTATCGAGTACCGGCAGTGCGCTGATTGGCATCTGGCTGCTGGTGGCGAACCGGCTGCAGCGGTACTCAGCACGGCTGCCGCGGCGATTGATCATGCTCGGCATGACGTCCGCGATCTTCATGATTCTCGGATGGCTGGCGGTCCCGGGCGTTATTGCCCGCATCGATGATCCGCAGCTCGCCCCGTGGTTCGTCAATGCAGGATTGCTCAACTGGATGGGTACCTATCTGCTCTATCCCGTCTGGTGCCTCTGGCTGAGCCGTCGGTACGGAGGCTGACCGGTGCCGGTGAGTGGCGGTCGGGTGCTCATCTCGGGTGCCAGCGTTGCCGGGCCGGTGCTGGCGTACTGGCTATCTCGGTTCGGGTTCCAGCCAACTGTCGTGGAGAAAACAGCGGAGCTTCGTTTTGGCAGTGGCGGCCATGCCGTTGATCTTTTCGGCCCGGCCTTGGAGATCATCGAGTGGATGGGCGCCCTGGCACAAGTACAGGACGCGCGCACTCATACGGAGATCATCTCCTTTCTCCGGGCTGGGCACCGGCCCATCGATGTACCCGCGGAGTTGGGGGCGGAAGGCGTGTCCGAGCGGCACGTCGAGATCATGCGTGGTGAACTCGCCAAGATCATTTACGAGACAGGCCGAGACGACTAGCGAGTATCTCTTCGGGAACTCGATCAGCTCGCTGGCGCAGACCGAGCACGGAGTCGATGTCGAGTTCCAGCATGGAGCGCCGCGAACATTTGATCTTGTCGTAGGGGCAGACGGCCTGCATTCGATCACTCGGCGGCTGGCGTTCGGGCAGGAGGAACAGTTCCTGAATTTCCTGGGCGGCTACCTGGCGGTCTTCACGGTGCCCAACTATCTCGACCTGCAGCAGCGGATGCTGGGCTACGCCGAGGTTGGCAGGACTGCCGCGATCTATCCGGTGTGGGATACCGGCGAGGCACGCGTCCTCCTGCTGTGGCGTACCCCGATGCCGCATGACTACGACCGCCATGACCTGGCCGCCCAGCGGCGACTGATCCGCAACCTGTTCAGCGGCATGGGCTGGGAGGTGCCGCGGCTGCTCGCCGAGCTGGACACAGCCGACGACCTGTACCTTGACTCGATCAGCACGATCGTGATGGACACCTGGACTCGAGGCAGCATCACGCTGGTCGGAGATGCGGGCTACTCTCCTGGCCCGGCGGTGGGCGGCGGAACCAGCCTCGCCGTCTTGGGTGCCTATGTGCTCGCGTCGGAACTGGCCGCAGCAGCCGGTGATCAGGCTCGCGGGCTCGCGGCGTACGAGGCGGTGCTGCGACCTGCCGTGCTGCAGAGCCAGAAGATCGGACCCTACGTCCTCAAGACACTGATTCCCGGCTCTCGTGCGCAGCTCTGGGCTATGGCACAAGCCATGCGCCTGCTACCGCGGCTGCCCAGGCCAGCTCGCAGGCGGCTGACCTCCTTCGGTGGCGGTCCGGCAGCCATGCTGGAAGCCGTCAGGCTGCGTGATCCAGGAACGATGTCATGAGCCGACCGACGATCTTGACCGTCGATGATGATCCCCAGGTCTCCGCTGCGATTACCAGGGACCTTGCCGGCCAGTACGGCGCCGAGTACCGCATCGTCCGCGCCTCCTCGGGACCTGAGGCCTTGACCGCGCTGAGCACGCTCAACCTCCGTGACGAGCCCGTGGCCTTGATCGCCGCGGACCAACGGATGCCCCAGATGACGGGGATCGAGATGCTCAAGCAGTCCAGGGCGTACGCGCCGGGCGCGAAGCTGCTGCTGCTCACCGCGTACGCCGACACCGACGTCGCGATCAACGCGATCAACGACATCGGTCTTGACTACTACCTGTTGAAGCCCTGGGATCCGCCCGAGGAACGGCTCTATCCGATCATCGATGACCTGCTCGACGACTGGCGGAAGGCCAATCCCGATCACACCTCTGATGTCCGGGTCATCGGCCACCGGTGGTCTGACCGCAGCCACGAGATCAAGATGTTCCTGGCACGTAACCATGTGCCCTATCGCTGGTATGACGTGGAACGTGATGCCGAGGGCGAGCGGCTCCGGATGCTCGCGAAAGCGGTACCAGAAGACCTCCCGCTCGTACTGGTCCCCGATGGCGAGACGCTGCAATCTCCCTCGACGCTCAGTCTTGCCGCGGCACTGGGGCTGCATACCAACGCGCAACAGCCGCTGTACGACCTGTGCATCGTCGGCGGGGGGCCGGCCGGCCTCGCTGCTGCGGTGTACGGAGCATCCGAGGGTCTCAGCACGGTGATCGTGGAGCGTGAGGCTCCGGGTGGCCAGGCTGGCATGAGCTCGGCGATCGAGAACTACCTCGGGTTTCCCAAGGGGCTGAGTGGCTCCGATCTCGCGCACCGAGCCATCGCCCAGGTTTCCCGCTTTGGCGCCGAGATGGTTCTGGCGCGCGATGTCGTCGGGTTCGAGACCCGTGGCCCGGCACGCGCCGTGATGTTCGACGGGTCCGGGGAGATCGAGAGCCGAGCACTCGTCGTAGCCACCGGAGTCTCGTACCGAAGACTCGAGGCGACCGGGCTCGCCGAGCTCACCGGCCGCGGCGTCTACTACGGCACGACGGTCGGTGAGGCGAACCAGTGCGAGGGAGACGTGGTCTATGTCGTAGGCGCGGCAAACTCAGCAGGTCAGGCCGCGCTGAATCTGTCCCAATTCGCCAAGGAAGTCGTGCTGGTCGTGCGGGCCGGCACTCTCACGGAGACGATGTCGTCCTACCTGATCGCCAGAATTGCCTCGGCACCCAATGTTGCGGTGCGCTATCACAGCACGGTCGTAGCGGTACACGGCGAGGGCCACCTCGCAGGACTCACGCTCGCCGACACTGAGACCGGCGCGACAGCAGACGTTGCGTCCAGCTGGTTGTTCATCTTCATCGGCGCGGCTCCGCGGACCGATTGGTTGGGCCCGAACATCGTCCGGGACGAGAAGGGTTTTGTGGTGACCGGTCAAGATCTTTTGCAGCTCGACGCCACCCGATGGTCCTTGACCCGGCCGCCTTTCGCGCTGGAAACGAGCGTGCCCGGGGTCTTCGCGGCAGGCGACGTCCGGCTCAACTCGATGAAACGGGTTGCCTCGGCGGTCGGTGAAGGCGCGATGTCGGTTTATCTGGTGCACCGCTATCTGGCGACGATCTGATGCATGTCGATGATCTTCGCTCGCTGAGCATCTTCGACAGCCTGACAGATGATCAGCTTGCCGATTTGATCAAGGATGGTACTGAAGTTCGGGTCGAGACCGGCGTCGACCTGTTCCACGAGGGCGAGCATGCGGACTTCTGGTGGGTGCTCGTCGACGGCGCTATTGATCTCATCCGCCGGGTTGGCCGCGAAGACACGGTGGTGGCCCGGATGGATGTGCCGGGTCGCTGGGCTGGTGGGTTTCGTGCCTGGGATGAGCACGGCACCTATCTCGCGACTGGCCGCGGATCCAGAGACGGTCGGGTCTTGAAGGTGCCAGCGGCTGCGCTTCGCGATCGGGCCAATACCTGGTTTCCGTTCGGCGCACACCTGATTGCCGGCCTCTATCGCACGGCGCGCTCGGTCGAATCAACCGCGCGGCAGCGCATGTCACTGGTCACCCTGGGCACCCTTGCCGCCGGCATCGCCCATGAGATCAACAATCCAGCGGCTGCTGCCAGCCGCGCAGTACAGGCCCTGGACACCCAGTGCCAGACGCTGCTGTCATCGGTACGCCTGTTGGCGGAGCAGCACATGACGCCGGAACAATTCGCCGCGCTCGATCGACTGCGCGGTGAGATCAAGCCGGGAACCGCGGAGATGGATCCTTTGGCTCGAGCGGATCAGGAGCAAGCGCTCGCATCCTGGCTCAACCGTCGCGGCGTGGCGCAGGCCTGGGCAATAGCGCCACCGCTCGCCGCGGCCGGAGTTGATCAGGATTGGTGTGCCCGGGCTGCCGTCGTACTCGATGAATCGGCACTCGAGCCAGGTTTGGAGTGGGTGGCGAGCACACTCTCGGTTGCCACGCTGCTTTCAGAGGTCAAGGAGTCGACGCGCCGAATCTCCGAGCTCGTCGCCGCCGTCCGCTCCTACACCCAAATGGATCGCGCATCGATGCAGCACATTGATGTGACCGATGGATTGGACAGCACGCTGGTGATGCTTGCCCACCGGCTCCGTGGCGTGACGGTGGTGCGCCAATACGGCCCCGATGTGCCGATGATCGACGCGTACGCCGGCGAGCTGAATCAGGTATGGACGAACGTGATCGACAACGCAGTCGATGCACTGGGCGGCTCGGGCACGCTGCGCGTCACGACGCGAGTCGAGGACGACGACGTGGTGATCGAGATCGGTGACACCGGGGTCGGCATGTCGCCTGAGGTGGCTGCTCGCGCGTTCGAGGCGTTCTACACCACCAAGGACGTCGGCAAGGGCACCGGCCTCGGTCTGGACATAGCGCGCCGCATTGTTGTCGAGCGTCACGGTGGGGCGATCATGATCGACTCTCGGCCCGGGGAGACCATCGTGCGCGTACGCCTCCCCACTCGGCGAAGCTGAATTGGGCTGGATCACTCGCCCGCTGGCGAGGCGATCACCGTCCCGTAGCTCATGCCGGCTTGGCTGCCACCGCTGTAGCCAACGGATGACTTGAAGGTGCCACCGACCAGAATGCTGGCAGAGTTTGCGCCGCCATCGACTGGCGTCGACTGCACGATGCCGACGCCGGCGTCTTCACCTGGCACGCCGATGTAGGCACGATCGCTCGCGCCGTCATCGCCATGCCAACCAAGTGCCAGCGTGCTCCCAAAACGATCACTCTTTTCCGGACCATCGCTGAGCGGATTGCCCTGGTCGACGGCCTGGATGCAGGAGTTCCCTGGCGGCGGTGTAAAGATCACGGCGGTCCCGGCATCAACCTTTGACGAGCCATTGACCGTGATGTCCTCACCGGGTGCACCAATAGCAAGCTGAATGGATCCGTCGGAGCAGCGGCCCATATTGCGTCCAAACACCGCGGCTGCGCCAAAACGATCGCCGGCTTCGACCTTGCCCGGAACTCCCGGAATGTATTGCTTGACTTCACCAGTTGGCACGGGCGTTGCGGCTGACCAGCTGAAGAGTTGCACCATCCCGGCATTGGCAAATCCGTTGACGTCCTCATCGGGTACGCCAGCCGCCAGGTGTTCTCCAAGAGTGCTGACTGCCGCACCAAAATGATCACCAGCCTCCGCGTTGCCGGGCACACCTGAGGATGCTTGCGACCAACCGAACGCCTGATCAAACCCAGGAACGTTGTCGGTGTTGGCGAGCAGTGTGATGGAGCCTGCATCCTTGGCCGTACCAACATCCTCGAGCTGATCACCAATGAGCAAGCCTCGCGACGTCGCGGACAGTACGGCCCCGAACTGGTCATCCTTTTCTGCACTGCCTGGTACGCCAGCCGAATTCTGAGTGATCGTTCTTGGTTGGAAATCAAGATCACCACCGGAATTGGTGATCGCATAATGCACGACCGAGCCCGAATTGGTGGCGCCGACGTCATCGAGTGGCGCCCCCACCCACAGATCAAAGCCGGTATCGGACGAATTGCGCGCAATTGCGAGCGAGGAGCCGAACCGGTCGCCTGAGGTGGCGCCGCCATCCAATGTTTGACCGTCGGCTTTCTGGAAGCCATCCGGAGCGCCCAGCACCACATAGACCCGACCGGCGCCCCCACCTGCGCCGGGAGCGCCGACGATGATGTCGCTGCAGCCGTCCTCGTTGAGGTCGGCGAGCACAACCGCCGCACCGAATTCGTCTCCTGGACTGCCTTGACCGAGAGTGGACGTGGTCAAGGTCAAAGGCTCGCCTGATGCCGAAGTAAGCCGTAGATCAACCTCTCCCGTCTTTCCGTTACGAGCGGGGAGGCCGACCAGCAGGTCGGACTTGCCATCACCGTCCACATCACCGGCGACTCCTGCTGCTGGCTGGCAGTCGGCCTGAGCGGCCGTGGCCACCTCTGTTGGCGTGAACCCAGCCAGGGCCGTCGCCGCAATCACGACAACCGCAAGCAAACCAGGGGCCCCGAATCTCCGCATGCTGCGGCTCCTCACGTTGCGCATGACCCGCTCTTGGCAGCTCGGAGCAACCTGGGCAGCGACCACTCACTCGCTCGGGACACTACAGGTTTCGTACGGGCCGTATGGCCGATTCAGCAGTCCTGCCTGGTCACAGACGGCCGTGAGAGGCAGCCAGCCTCTGTCCGCCGGATCACCCCTGGTAGGTGAGGCTGAATCGGCAGCCCCTGCCCTATCGTGGTCCCGAATTCGAGAGGTGGTATCGGTGAACGCGATTGCCTGGGTCCCATTGATCCTGTACCTCGTCGAATTGACCATCAAGATCGTGGCGCTCGGCACCATACCCGGCAACCGTCGACCGTCCTCCTCCATCGCATGGTTGCTCCTCATCGTGGTGACCCCGATTCTCGGTCTAGTCATCTTTCTCCTGATCGGCAGCCCATTCGTACGCGGCCGGCGAGCCAAGGTCCAGGCTGAGGCCAACAAGGTGATCACCGAACGTACTGCCGAGACTCCTGACCTGCCGCCCGGAGCTGATATCCCGGTCGGGGTGGACAGTCTGTTCCGCCTGAACCGGCATCTGAGTCACCTGCCATGCGTGACCGGGGTCAGCCATGGATTGTTCGGCGACTCCGACGCCGCCATCCAGGCGATGGCGGATGCGGTCAATGAAGCGGAGACGAGGGTTCACAGCGAGTTCTTCATTACGGCGTGGGACGACACCACCGATGTTTTCTGTACGGCGTTGGCGGAGGCGGTCAAGCGCGGCGTTAAGGTCAGGTTGCTTTACGACGACATCGCATCTCGCGCCTATCCGGGGTTTAAGGAGATGAACGCAAAGCTCACCGCAGCCGGGATCGAGTGGCACGAGATGATGCCGATCAAGCCCTTCAAGGGCAAATGGCGTCGGCCGGATCTGCGTAATCATCGCAAGCTGCTCGTGGTGGACGGCAAGATCGCCTTCATGGGCTCGCAAAACATGATCGACTCCAGCTACCTGTTGCCGAAGAACATCAAGGTGGGGCGGCACTGGAAGGATCTCAACATCAAGATCACCGGCGAGATCGTGACAGAGCTTGAGGCGGTCTTCGCCATGGATTGGTACACCGAGACCGGAGAGAAGTTGGGCGCTGAGCTTGAGCTCGTGACTGATCCCGAGGTTGACCCGGTCCCGATGCAGCTGCTGCCGTCCGGGCCCGGGTATTTGACGATCCCAAACCTGCGGCTCTTCACCGGGCTGGTGCATCGCGCCCAGCACAAGTTGTCCTTGACCAGCCCCTACTTCGTGCCCGATGACTCGCTGTTGGAGGCGATCACCACCGCTGCCTACCGTGGTGTCGCGGTCGAATTGTTCGTATCCGAGCAGGCCGACCAGTTCATGGTCCAGCACGCTCAAGCCTCCTACTACGACGTGCTGCTGGAGGCAGGGGTGCGGATCTACCTGTATCCCAAGCCGACTGTGTTGCATGCCAAGCACTTCACCGTCGACGACATGGTCGGCATCATCGGATCCAGCAACATGGACTACCGCTCGTTCGGGCTGGACTACGAAATCACGCTGATGTCGACTGGTGAACAGTTCGTTGCCGATCTGCAAGCCGTCGCCGACGGAGTATCGCGCGGTTAGCCGTGAGCTGAACTTGGCCGAGTGGCGGCAACGCCCGAAGGGCCAGCGGTACGTCGACAATGTGATGCGGCTCGTATCGGCGCTGCAGTAGCCTCCTGCTCACCATGACGACGTTTAAACACAAAATGCAGCGCATCGGAAACCAGATTGGCGTTTGGATGTTTCGCGTGTCCGATGGACGGCTCGCGAGCCATAGCAAGAACATCACAGTCTTGATGATCACTGCGCCTGGACGCCGTACGGGCGTACTGCACTCCACTTGCGTGCGCTACCTCGACACGGCCGACGGGTTTCTGGTCTGGGGTACCGCATCCGGCGCTCCGCGCGACCCGGACTGGTTCCGCAACCTGCGAAAGGCCAAGACCGCCGACGTCCAGATTGGAGCCAAGACGCTGCAGGTACGGCCTCGAGAGCTGCTCGGCGCCGAGCGGGACGCGGCCTGGAATGGGGTCGTGCTGGCTCAGGCGCCCGAGGTCGAGAAGTACGCGCGACGAGCCGGCCGGACGATTCCGGTGGCACTTCTCCAGCCGGCGGACGGCCCGCTGAGAGGAAGCTCCTCCAGCTGACCACGAAGCGGATTCCGGGCGTTCAGGCTAATCGCGCATTGCGCCAGATATCGATGGCTAAGGCGATGAAGGCTGCAATAAACAAGGCAGCGCCGATTCTCGGAATCGCGACCTCGTGAAAGGTTGCTAGCCCGACAAGCGCGGCAAGAGCCTACAGCACAGCCATCCATCCAGCGATGACGCAGCCCAAACCGCACGCTCATATCAACAGCCGCTCTTGGAGGTGCCGGTATGGACCTGGACTAGCGGCTCACGTAGTCACAGAGATTGACAAACCGTGCGAGCGAAGACAATCAGGCCTAACGGCGCGAGGCGCTCCAGCTCAACAACATCCCGGCCGGACTGGTATTGATCACGCGGTCTTCGGTGACACCACACTCGGCGGCGCGGTCGCAGCCGATGTATTGCCACTCGAGCTGACCCGGTGCGTGTGCGTCGGTGTCGATGGAGAAACGGCAGCCGATATCGACGGCCAGCTTCAGCAGATTGCGCGGCGGGTCTTTGCGCTCCGGCCGGGAGTTGATCTCGACTGCGACGTCGTTGTCTCTGCACGCGGCAAAGACGGCTGCATGGTCGAACTCGGACTGCGGACGTCCACGGCCGACGACGATGCGACCGGTGCAATGTCCCAGGATGTCCATGTTCGGGTCTTCGATTGCCGCGAGCATGCGCTTGGTCATCACGTCGCCGGGTGAACGCAGTTTGGAGTGCACGCTCGCGACGACGATGTCGAGTGCCGCGAGCACGTCCGGGGTCTGATCGAGAGTTCCATCCTCGTTGATGTCAACCTCGATGCCGCTGAGAACACGAAATGGTGGCGCTCCGGCCTCTGCTTCAGCGGCAAGTTGACCGTTGACGCCCTCGATCTCTTCGAGTTGTCGCATGAGGCGCTCAGTCGAGAGTCCGTTCGCAATGGTGAGGTTCGGGGAGTGATCGGTCGTCGACGATGTACTCGTGACCCAACGAACGCGCAGCGTGCGCCATCTCGATGATGGGACTGCCGCCATCGGACCAGAGCGAGTGCGTGTGACAGTCACCTCGCAGCGCTCTCCGGAGCGCATCGCCGGCAACAGCAAACGGTGGCGGCTCCGCTTCCAACTTCGCGAGGTATTCGGGGACCTTGCCCGCCAGCGCTTCCAGGATCACGGCCTCTGTCGCTTCACCGATTCCCTTCAGGGAGCGAAGCCGCTTGTTGCTGGCCATGCGTTCCAATTCGCCGGGTTCGAGCGCGGAGACTGTCTCGGCGGCGCGACGGAATGCAGCGACCCGATACGTCGGCGCCTGTGATCGCTCCAACAGAAACGCGATTCGCTTCAGCGCCTCCACCGGGTCCATGAAGTCTGAGCCTAGGGTGACTTGTGCGGCTGAGCTGATAGATGGCGGGTTCGTGCAGCTGTTCTGTCATGAAGACGTCGACGGTCAACGATCGGAGGCTCCCGAGATGCTAATCCGCGAGGTCGAGCTGCCTGTTTCGAACCGCCGCGCAGGCAGCCCACTTCTATGGCGACGTGCTTGGCCTACCGACCCGGACCGGCGGCGGCGTCGTGGAAGTCGATGTCGGCCTGTCGGTGCTGCTGCTGATCCGGGCATGGTGGAGCCGGGCGCGTACCGCAGCGCCATCACCGTCCCCAAAGACCGCTTTGCTGAGGCCAAGGCCTGGCTGCAGGAGCGCGTGCCACTGCTGGAGAAAGACGGTCTAGACGAGTTCAGGTTAGGGCCGCCGTGGAACTCACAGTCTGTTTACTTTGCGGGGCCGGATGGAATTCTGCTCGAACTGATCGCACGGCACGACCTGCCGGCGCCGTCATCGTCCAGGCGGGGCCCCTTGATCAGTGCCGACTTATTGCGCATCAGTGAGATCGGCCTTGCCGTGCCGGATGTGTCGGAACGGCGGTCGCGGCCTTACAGAACGCCTTCGGACTGCCGGTGTTCGGCACTGCCGCCGGAGAGTTCACCCCGCTCGGCGATCACGACGGGCTCCTCTGATCGTAGTCCGGCAGGGCCGACCCTGGTTCCCCACCGCGACCCTCACCCCGTCGCTGGGCCCGATCGCTGTCACCGTCGAGCTGCCAAGCGGCGGAAAGTCGCTGGCGCTGACCGCGAGCTGCCAAGTCAAGGCGGCGTAACCTGTTTGTTCTGGTCTCGGTGAGCCTTTTATTTATTGCTCACCAGTACTCGGAGGCTGTCGATGCACGGAACGGCGTCATACGCTCGACTCATGCCGATCACCCCGCACATTGTCGTTCAGGGCGCCGAGCGCGCTGTCGCCTTCTACCGCGACGCTTTCGGCGCCGAGGAAGTGAGCCGATTCCCGTCCCCGATGGGCGGCTGATGTCGGTCCAGCTGCGGATCGGGGACGGCCTGCTGCACCTCGCCGACGAGTTCCCCGAGATGGGGGTGCTCGCCCCGCCCTCGATCGGCGGCACGCCGTCGTGCTGGCCCTCGACGTCGCTGACGCCGACGCCGTGTTCGCGCAGGCGGTCGCGGCCGGCGCCGAGGTCCGTCAGCCGCTGGCTGACATGTTCTGGGGCGACCGCACGGCCAGCTCGACGACCCGTTCGGGCATCGCTGGAACATCGCTCAGCATCTACGCGACGTGCCACATGACGAGGTCGTTGCCGCCGCCGCACAGGCCTTCGCCTGAGAGCGTTACCGACCGCGGGGGCACCAGCGGACTGCGCGCCTCGGAGCTGTTCCTGGGTAATGACCTTGCCCGTCTGAGACCTGCCGACGCCCATAGGACGGTCGGCTTATGACCAGGTCTGGGTAGCCTCCTGTTCGTGAGCGCAGACGTCGACACTCGGCCTGTGGGGCCGAAGGATGTGTCTGACCTGGCAAGACTGTTCGAGAGTCAGAGGACTACTCGCCGCTGCTGGTGCATGGCCTTCTGCGTGACTCGCAGCCTGTTCACCGCTGGTTGGCTCAATGGTGGCAACCAGCGGCGGTTCGGGACAATGGCTGCCGCTAGTTCGACGCCCATGGGAATCCTCGCCTCGCAGGCTGCTGAGCCGGTCGGCTGGTGCGCCTGCGGCCCACGGTCGCGTTATGTCGCGGCCACCACTCCACGAAGCAAGATCATGCAAAATCGTGCCCGCGACGAAGACGAGATCGTATGGCTCCTACCCTGCCTCTTCGTCCGGGCCGGCCGCCGCGGCCAAGGCGTTACCCATGCACTCGTGCGTGCGGCGGTCGAGCTGGCCCGCCGCGAAGGCGCCTCCGCCATTGAAGGATGGCCTCTGGCCGGATCCGAACGGCGCTCAGATGATGCCTTTGTTGGTCGGGAGCAGCTGTTTGAAGACCTAGGTTTCAGCTGTGTCCAACGGCCGAGTCCCAAACGCGTGATCATGCGACTCGAGCTCAGCGGGACTGAGTAGATCGTCTGACGAAAGATTCCGGTTGGTCTGGAGGACGGTCGCGCGACAGGCCGACGGTGCGGTTGATTTCCGTACCTAGGTACGGGTCTATAGTCAGCGGCATGAGAGTCGGCGAGGTCGCGGAACGCGCAGGAGTGAACGTCGAGACGCTGCGCTACTACGAGCGGCGGGGCCTGTTGCCGGCGCCGGAGCGGACGCCGAGCGGGCATCGCCGCTACGACGAGGAGACGGTGCGGTTCCTGCGCGCGATCAAGGAGGCGCAGGCGGTCGGCTTCACGCTGGCGGAGATCGCCGAGTACCTGCGCGCGGCGCGCCGCTCGGGCTCGCCGTCGGAGGCGTTGCGGGTGCGGATGGCGGCGAAGATCGACGAGATCGACGCGCGGATCGCGGCGCTGCGGCGGATGCGGGATGAGCTCGCACGCGTCGTCGGCTGCGCCTGCACCTCGCTCGACCACTGCACCTGCGGCGCCGCCTACCTCGCCCGCCGCGGCGGCGCGCCGGCGGCGCGGCCTTCGCTCCTCCACGTCACCAACGGCGAAAGCGCCGGCAACACGCTGCGGCAGACCGCGCTCGGCGGCGCCGTGCTGCCCTGGCAGGACGTGCTCCACGAGGGGCCGGTGCCGGCGCTGCCGCGGCAGGAGCTGCTGCGGACACGCGCCCGCTTCCTCGCCGACTGCGGCTGGGGTCGCCAGCAGGCGCTGCTCTCCTCGCTCGAGCGGCGCGACCGGCAGCTGCTCGAAGCGCTCCGCGACGGCCTCCAGGTGGTGCTCTGGTTCGAGCACGACCTCTACGACCAGCTCCAGCTCCTCGACGTGCTCGCGCTCGCCCACACCGCGGAGGCCGCGCCCGAGCTGATCGTCATCGGCTCCTTCCCCGGCAAGCCGTCCTTCGCCGGTCTGGGCGAGCTGACGGCGAGCGAGCTCGAGACGCTCTGGCCCTCGCGCCGCCGGGCGGCACCGGCGGCGCTTCGAGGCGGCGGCGAGCGCCTGGGCCGCTCTCCAGGCGCCGGAGCCGACGGCACTGGCCGAGTGGGCGACGCGTGAGACCGCGCACCTGCCGTTTCTCGCCCCCGCGCTGCGGCGGTTGCTCGAGGAGCTGCCCGCGCCGGCAGACGGGCTCTCGCGGACGGAACGACGGGCGCTCCAGGCGATCGCCGCCGGCGCGCGCACACCTCCGGCCGCCTTCGTTGCGGCGCAACGACTCGAGGAGGCCCCCTTCCTCGGCGACGCCTGGTTCTACCGAGCCCTCTCGGCGCTCGGGCAGGGAAAGACGAGGCTCCTCGAAACCGACGACGGCACGCCACTTCCCCCGCCGCCTCCGCTCGGCGACAGCCAGCTCTTCGCACGACTCCAGCTGCGGCTGACGGCAACCGGAGAACGCACGCTGCGCGGCGAAGCCGACCGAGTCGAGCTCCTCGGCATCGACCGCTGGATCGGCGGCACCCACATCACGCCCGACAACACCTGGCGATGGGACCCAGCCGAGCTGAAGCTCGTTCGACCCTCTTCACCCTAGCCGAGTCAGGCAAGCCCCACTGAGAGCCGTGGGTCATACATAGCAGCTGATGGGGTCGGTGCGGGCTTGGCCGGTGAGCGCCTGCGGCGTCTCGATGGCGTGGTCGGGGTCGATCACCTGCGGCCGCCACGGCCAGCATCAGTACGACCACATAGATACTTCAGGTTCCGGCGGGGACGTTCCCGCGGGAACGTTTCCGGGGTTTTGACGAGCTCCTCAGGCCTCACGCGTGGCGCAGGAACGAGGCGACCTCACTGATATCACGTTCAGCCAGCCCGGCCTCGATTGCTTCGCCAACCAGCTGGCGCGATGCCTCGGCCTGGTCCATTCGCGTTCCCGTTTGCTGCGCCAGATCGTGAATGAGCTCCTGGTCCTTGGCGACAAGCGCGAGGCTGAACGCAACCGGGATCTCGCCCGGCTGCAGGAAGGCGGCGCGCTTGTATTTCACGTAAGGCGCACCAGCGGCGCCCGACTCAAAGATGTCGTACACGATCTCGCGATCAAGGCCGGCCTTCTCGGCAAGCACCAGCGCCTCGCTGACCGCAACGTTCAGCGAGCCGACCAACGAATTCACGACCAGCTTCATGGTCGCTCCCGCCCCGACATCGCCAAGATGGAAGATCGACTTCGCGAACGCCCCCAACACCAGTCGGGCATGATCAAGTGCGGTCTGGTCTCCGCCGACCATGACGGTAAGAGTCCCTGACTCCACGGTCGAGACGCTCCCCGATACCGGAGTGTCAAGCAAGGTCGCGCCCTGCTGTGCAACCAGGGGGGCCAAGCTGCGGACGGTGGCAGGGGCAACTGTGCTTGTGTCGCAGACCACCGCACCGGGCTGAACACCGACGACCAGGCCGTCGTCGGCCAGATATGTCGCCGTCACGGCCGCGTCGTCGGCCAGTGATACGACGCAGACTTCGGCGGATTCGGCGGCCTCGCGGGCCGTCTCCGCCACCCGGCCACCGATCCGTTCAGCGACCTCCGCAGCGCGCGGGCGGGTGCGGTTGAACACCACAAGATCGTGACCCGCTTCGAGCGATGCGGCCGCCCATCGCACTACCCATCCGGCCGGCGCCGATCAGTGCGACCCTCATTGCAGCTCAGCAGCCAGCCGCCGTCGACGTACAGATCGATGCCATTGACCGATCGGTTGCGCATCAGGAAGTCGACCCCATCGACGATGTCCGCCATCGTCACGCTGCGCCCGGTCGGCGTCGCATCGCGGGCCTTTGCAGTGGCCGCAGGCTTGTCCGACCAGTAGGGACTGTCGCCCACGATGCCAGGATGGATCGCGTTCACGCGTCGAGGTGCCAGCTGCAGAGCCAGCGTGCGCACCATGCGCGGAGATACCGCCATTGACTGTCGTGACCGTCGTCGAGCCCTGGATAGGGACGGTCCTTGGCGCGTCCGCCGAACAGCACGACGGAGCCGTCCTCCGCCAGCCGCTCACGCAGCGCGCTGACCACGGCGGTATAGCCAACGATCTTCATGATCGCGAGGTAGCGCGCTGCGGCAATGTCGTAGTCGGCGATCATGTTGGTGTCGCGAGATGATCGCCGACAGCACGATGTGATCAACATCGTCAATATCCGCGAGCGCGTCTGCAATCTGCTCCGGCTCGGAGAGGTCCAAAGCGATGCCGCGCGTTTCGCCGCCCAGCTCGGCAGCCATGGACTTGGCGTGCGCACCGTCGCGGCCGGCCACGACGACTGTCCAGCCCTCGCCGGCGTACCGGCGGGCGATCTCCAAGCCGATGCCATGCGTGCCACCGACGATCAGCAATGATGGCTGGTCATCCGAGTACCTCCCGTAGGTAGTCCCAGTCGCGAGCAAAACGATACGAGTAGCGGCGCGGCGGCTGCGGAGCCTGGGTCTCCAGCCACCGGAGCGGGCCGCCACCAAGGTTCCGGAACGAGTGCGGGCATCCAACGCCCGCCCAAGCGATGTCCCCCGGGCCGAGCACAACCGGCTTGCCGTCGAAGGTGGCCTCGGCCCGACCTTCCAGGAAGAAGTACGTCTCCTCGAACGGATGATCATGTGGACCGGTGGCCCCATCGGGGTCGTAGTGCACCATGAACATCGTGGCCAGCTGAGCACCAAGATCAGAATCGACCATCATCTTGACATTGATTCCGCCATAGACCAGCAACGCGGTTCGCATGCTCGCCGTGACCTCGAGCAGATCTTGGCTTTGCTTGGTCGCATCCATCTGGGACGGCGTGATTCTCCCGAAATAGCGGTTACGAGGGTCACGTACGTCGACATGCGCGCTGAGCCTGTCGAAGCGTACCCTTCGACGGGCTCAGGGCCGTCACCAGGAAGGTGTCGTCCTGGTACGCAGATCGCGGCGCCGGCGCCTGCATCTCCGCCCACCGCACCGGTAGCTCACTGTCGTTGCGCAGCCGGTGCGGCATCCCGACGGGTACCACGCCGTACCCGCCCTCGCGGAGCCGGAACGATCCCTCGGCGGTGTCCACGACCGCCGTACCCGTGACGACGTAGTAGCTCTCCTCATACGAGTGCACGTGCCAGGGAATCCAGCCGCCCGGATCCAGCTCGGCGATCATGAACCCGGTGTGCACAGCATGATCATCTTCACTGACGGCCATGGCCCGGCGATAGCCGGTCGCTGAGCTTGCCCAGCCGGTGGTTGGTGCGACCAGTTCGATCTCACCGGCCGGGCGTACCAAATAGCCTCCACTCACTGTCGTTTCTCAGCCGTGGCCGCAAGCAGGTGATCGCGGGAAGCCTCCACATCGGCGCGAGCCTTGTCGACATCGGCGAGCAGCTTTCCGTCGCGCTTCTTGACCTGCCCCGCGACGAACACGGTGTCAACGTTGGACACATCGGCGGACAGCACCACTGCGGCGACCGGGTCGATAACGGGAGCCATGTTCAGCGACTTGGCCTCGATGATCACGATGTCGGCCTGCTTCCCCGGTGTCAGCGAACCGGTGCGATCCTCCACTCCGGCGACGTACGCGCCGTCGAGGGTTGCGGCCTGCAGGACTTCCCGCGCGGTCAGCACGTCCTTGGGTACCTGCTCGTTCGGCTCGTACTTCTCGGCATGCACCCGGGCACGATCGGCACCGAACGCGGCGCGCATCTCGGTGAACATGTCGCCTGGTGCTGTCGTCACCACGTCGATGGACAGGCTGGGCCGCAGCCCCATTCGAAGCGAATGCAGCACTGGCGGCCAACCGTGGCCCATCGACAGCTCCACCTGCGGCGCCACCGAGACCTTGCCGCCGGTGTCCTTGACGAGCTGCCATTCCTCGTCGCTGAAGTGGCAGCAATGGATGTAGGTCGTATCGGGCCCGAGCAGCCCGTAGTCGTTCAGCGTCTTGATCATGGCGAACCGGCCGGCGACCCGGCCCATCGCGACGTGCACCGTGATCGGAATGCCCAGCTCCCGGGCGAGTTTCCACTCCGCCTGAACGACCTCCTCCATGCAAAAGCCGCTGCCGCGGGTGGCCAGGCCCAGAGTGAGCAGCCCGTCGTCGGAGCTGAAGTACGTGTCCCGGACGCGGCGTACGTCATCGTCGGGAATCGCGATCTTGCTGTTGAACCAGTAGTCGGCCAACGAGAGATTGGCGCTGCCGTACGCGTATTGCGCCCGGATGCCGGTCTCCTGCAGCCCCGTGATCGCAGCATCGGAATGATCGGGCGTGTTGTTGATGTGCGACCAGTCGACCAGCGTGGTGATCCCGGCGTTGAGGCACTCCAGCGACCCCGCGACATTGCTCGCGTGCACGTCCTCGGCGCGGTAAACCGGCGCGAACGTGTCGAGGACCTCGACGAAGTAGTCATCGAGGGTGGCGTTGGGCGCGCAGCCGCGGATCGCGGCCTCCCAGGTATGCCGATGGGTGTCGACGAAGCCTGGGATGACGATGCAGTCGGTCGCGTCGATCACGTCGGCGTCCGCGCTGATGTTCGGCTCGACGGCGACGATCTTGTCGTCCTCGATGAGTACGTCCCCGGTGAGATCCCCGATCTGGGGATCCATGCTCACGACCGTCCCCCCGCGGATCAGCGTCTTAGTTGTCATCTGCCCGTGCTCCTTTGCATCTGGCGTGGTTTCCTTGGGTTCCTGTTAGAAGGCAGCGAGTCGCCGTACGGCATCGACGACCTTGTCGACGGTGGGGATCACCTCGTCCTCGAGTGCGTCGGCGAACGGGAGCGGCACGCATTCCGACGCCACTCGCCGGATCGGCGCGTCGAGTAGTTCGAATCCCTCGTCGGCGACGATGGATACGACCGTGGCGCCCCAGCCGCCCTGGTACGGGTTCTCTTCGACTACGAGGAGGCGCGAGGTGCGCTCCACCGAGGACAGCACAGTCTTGGCATCCAAGCGGCACCAGGCAGCGCAAATCGATCACCTCAACCGAGATGTCCTCAGCAGCGAGCTGCTCCGCAGCCGACATCGCAGTTGGCACCGTGGATGCGAGGGCGACGACCGTGACGTCATCGCCGGGGCGGACCACTGCGGCCTCGCCCAATGGCACGACGTGATCAGGTGGCGCGGGCTCACCTTTGCTTGCGAGCAAACCCTTGTGTTCGAAGAAGATCACCGGGTCGTCGCTGCGGATCGCGGATGCCATCATGCCCACCACGTCTGCCGGTGTGGACGGTGCGGCGATCTTGAGACCTGGCACGGTGAACACCCAGTTCTCGACGGCCTGGGAGTGTTGAGCCCCGAATCCGAGGCCGCCGCCGTTAGCCGTACGAATCACCAGCGGGACGGTGACCTGGCCGCCCGTCATGTAGCGCATCTTGGGGATCTCGTTGGCGAGGTAGTCGTAGCAGCACGCGAAGAAGTCGGAGAACATGATCTCCGCGACCGGGCGTATGCCGGTCATGGCGGCACCCAGAGCGGCGCCGACGATCGCCTGCTCGGAGATCGGCGTATCCCAGACGCGCTCTGGACCAAACTCGGTGAAGAGGCCCGTTGTTGTCTTGAAGACGCCCTCGGCTGCACCGATGTCCTCGCCGAGACAGACCACGTGTGGGTCGCGACGCATCTCGCGGGCGATCCCTTCGGACACGGCCTGGCGATAGGTGATCAGTTCCGCCATGCCGACCCACCGTCCGCCCACACATCGGTGAATGCCGTGACCGGGTCAGGGAAGGGCGCGTCCTTGGCCTCTTGGACAGCCGCCTTGATCACTTGCGCCACTCTCGTCGTCGGTCGCGTCGATGTCGGCTGCATCGACTCCCAGGCTCGTCAGCCGCTGCCGCGCGACGAGCAGCGGGTCGCGCTGCATCCAGCGCTCGACCTCATCGGCCGGACGGTACTTCGCAGGATCGGAGCGGCTGTGCCCGTAGTGGCGATAGGTCAGCGCCTCGATCACTGTCGGCCCTTCGCCTGCCCGGGCCCTGCTCGACAGCGATCTTGGTCGCTTCGTAGACCTTGATCACGTCATTGCCGTCGATGATCTTCGCCGGGCAGGCCGTACGCGCTAGCTCGATCAGCCGCCGGGTTGGGAACCGAAGTGACAGCCGAGATCGGGGTGTACTCCATATAGAGGTTGTTCTCGCACACGAACAGCACCGGCAGCTTCCAGACGGCGGCCAAGTTCAGCGCCTCATGGAAGGCGCCAATATTGGTTGCGCCGTCGCCGAAGAATGCGACCGCGACCTGATCGGTGCCACGCAGCTTCGCCGACCACGCGGCGCCGGCCGCGATCGGCAGGTGGGAGCCGACGATCGCGTACGAGCCGAGCATTCCCCGGTCGGCCTTGGTGAGGTGCATGGAGCCGCCCTTGGCCTTGCACAGTCCGGTGGCCCTGCTCATGAGTTCCGCCAGACACTCGGTTGGCGTGGCACCGCGGGCAATCGCATGGTGATGACCGCGATACGTCGCGAACACGTAGTCGTCCGGGCGCAAGGCCGCGCTGGCGCCGACCGCAACGGCCTCGTGACCGGCAGCGAGGTGGGTGGTGCCCTTGACCAGGCCGGACATGAACAAGTCGTATGCCGCCTTCTCCGTCTGCCGGATGATCGCCATCTGCTCGTACCACTCGAGCAGCCGACCCTCGTCGACCGTCAGCGACTCCTCCGCGGAAACCGTCACGTCTCGCCCCTGCCGGCCATGGTGTTCAGGTGGGACTGCGCCTCCCGCAGGGTGGGCAGCTCGCCGCCGACCGTCCAATAGCGCTGTCCGGCGATCAACAACTCCTCCGCCGGGAACTTCGTGATCACCTCGCAGCCGTCGGCAGTGACGACCACCTCTTCCTCGATACGGGCCGCAGACCAGCCATCCGATGCCGGCCAGTAGGTCTCGAGCGCGAAAACCATGCCCTCCTCGAGCACCTCCGGATAGTCAAGAGACACCAAGCGGCTGAAGATCGGCTTTTCCCAGATGGCCAGGCCGACCCCGTGGCCGTACTGCAGCGCGAAGGCCGCTTCTTCGTTCGCGAACCCGAACTCCTCCGCCGTTGGCCACAGCGACACGATGTCGCCCGTGGTGGCGCCCGGTCTGACCGCCGCGATGGCGAGGTCCATGTACTCCCGGCAGCGCACGTACGCGTCGCGCATTGCCGGTGACGCACTGCCCACGGCGAAGCAGCGGTAGTAGCAGGTCCGATAGCCGAGATGGCTGTGCAGGATGTCGAAGAACGCCGGGTCACCGGGGCGGACGATCCGATCGCTGTAGACGTGTGGGTGCGGGGAGCAGCGCTCGCCCGAGATCGCGTTGACGCCCTCGACGTACTCGCTGCCGAGGTCGTAAAGCACCTTGCTGACCAGGCCGACGCACTCGTTCTCGCGTACGCCCGGGCGAAGGAAGGCATACAGCTCCTCGTACGCGGCATCGACCATCGAGCAGGCCTGCGCGAGCAGCGCGATCTCGTCGACAGTCTTGATCCGGCGGGCCTCCAGGAACACCTGTTGGCCGTCGACGACCGTGAGCCCCTCTGCCTGCAGCGCCGACAGGATCGGCATCTCGATCACGTCGACGCCAATTGGCTCGGCGGTCAACCCGTACTCGCGCATGACGGTTGCGACCTTTCGAGCCACTTCTTGGGCGATGCCGGCGTCCGGATGGAACGCGCCTCGCAGCGTGGAGATCCCGGCGCGCGCTCCGGATCGGCCTTCTCTCGCAGCTTCGGAGATCTGGCGGTCGTCGGGCTTGCGGTCATAGTCCAGCCAAGGGTTGTAGAGCTGGTGATGCCTCGCGGCAGATCCGAAGTCCCAGATCACCGGCTCGCCTCCGCGTGGCAGCAGTGCGAACCTGATCAGCTTGTCCATCGCCCAGGTGCCGATGTGGGTGGCCGTCATGTAGCGGATGTTGGAGAAGTCGAAGGTCAGCAATGCACCCAGCTCGGAAGCATCCAGGTGCTGTCTGAGGCGCTGTAGCCGATCGGTGCGGAGTCGGTCGATGTCGACCCGTGCTTCCCAATCGACTGCATTCGGCCCGTACGTGCGGATCGCCATGGCTCAACCCAACGTCGTCGATGGTGTTCAATATAAATTACGCCTGTTCAGTGGGACTGACTAGATATGGTCAGGGGCACGGGCTGCTCGGGTAGCTGGGTGGTGCATCGTCGAGCCGCGGTGATCAACTAGAGGCGTGCAGATAATCAAGCTCGCCTGGGTCGGTACCCGTACAAACAACTTTCAGCAGACGGTTGAGTTCTTTCGAGACATCCTCGGCCTCCAGCCGGACTTTGATCTTCCAGAGTTTCGGGTGCTCAAGCTGCCCGACGGCAGCAAAGTGGAAATCTTCGGATCCGGCAGTGAGATGAACCGTCACTTCACGACCGGACCGGTTGTCGGATTTCTGGTGGACAATGTCAATGCGGCGGCCAGCGAGCTCCGGGCTCGCGGTATTGAGATTCTCCATGAGGTTGAAGACGAGAGCGGGAATGCGTGGGTGCACTTCCGCGCGCCAGATGGCAACATCTACGAGTTCACCCAGGATCCTGGCGTTTCGCGGCCGGGGTAGAGCGTAGATGGCAATGATCTTGGTTTGTACTTGATCTCTGCGCGTTGACGGCAATGTGCCCTGAGCTTGTCGAAGGGCACTGATCGCCATGTGCCCTGAGCTTGTCGAAGGGCGCTGATACCGATCGGCTGCTCCTGCTCCCGGCTTCTCGACGTGTGGCGCCGTCCTCGCTGGCGTCAAGGCCAAGCCCTCCGGGTGGCCCTTCGCAGGCTCCGGGCCAGCCTTGACCCCAGCTCCGGGCGACGCGTTTAAGGCAATGCCGGGAGCAGGAGGGGGAATGGGTGTGGAGGGGTTTGGTCAGTGGGTTGGCTTGGGCGGTCGGGTGCAGGTTTTGATCTCTGTTTTTCCTTATATTGTTGGGAAAACAGCTTGTCATCGAACACATCTTCGAATACAATAGAGGCATGCAACTCGGGGATCCCACAGCAACGACGCGCGACCCGCGCAGTCGGCTCGATGAGGCCCTCGACACCTTCGACAACAGCCTCACCGAGCTTGATCACACCATCGAAACCGGCGGACTTGATCACCTCGCAGCTGACGAGAAGGTCGCGGTGTGGCAGAAGCTTCGAAACCCTCCGCAACCGGCTGCCGCTCATCGATCACCGGTTGATCGCCGACGCCGAAGCCAACCATCTGCCCGAGGAATACTGCTCCTCCAGCATGACCCAATTCCTGATCCGGGTGCTGCAGCTCTCCCCCGGCGAAGCCGCCACCCGGGTCCGTGCCGCCGCTGCCGTCGGGTCCGCGTACCTCGATGCTCGGCGAGAAGCCTGGACCCTGTGCTGCCGCGGCTGGCCGCACTGCAACGCGACGGCGTGGTGGCGACGGAGAAAGTGGCCATTGTGGAACGGGCCATGCACAAACTCACCCGCCCCGACCTCGACCCGGAAGCGGTCGAGACCGCCGAGCAGCTGCTCACCGACCACGCCGCCATCTTGGCGCCGCCGGAGCTGCGCCGGTTCGCCCACGCCGTGGTCAACGCCGCCGACCCCGACGGGCCGCAACCCGTCGATGACCAGCTGCAACAGGACCGCCGCTATCTGGAGTTGAAGCAGCGCCGCGACGGCATGTGGCATCTCGCAGGCCGACTCACCAACACCGTCGGTGCCCAACTGAATGCGATCCTGGACCCGTTGACGAAACCCCGCAGCACCGCGATCGAAGATGAAGACGGCACCGTCGTCGACATTCCCGACCAGCGGCCGCAGGTGCAACGGCTGCACGACGCGCTGGAGGAGGCCTGCGCCAAGCTGCTCAAAGCCGCCGACCAGCCCTCCGTCGGCGGGATACCGGCATCGGTGATCGTCACCATCGGCCTCGAGGATCTGCTCGCCAAGGCTGGGCTGGCCGAAACCGCCGACGGCACCCAACTCACCTCTGATCAACTCCTCCGGATCGCCGACGAAGCCGACATCTGGCCCACCATCATCGACCGAAACGGTGTCCCTTTGGCCTTAGGCAGAACCCGACGGCTCGCCTCACCCGGCCAAACCATGGCCCTGATCGCCCGAGACGCCGGATGCAGCTTCCCCGGCTGCACACATCCACCCGCAATGGTGCGACCGGCACCACATCCTGGACTGGATCCTCGGCGGCCTAACCGATCTTGAAAATCTGACCCTGCTCTGCAGATACCACCACACCCACTTCCTGCAGAAAGGCTGGACCTGCCGCATCAACACCGACGGGCTCCCCGAATGGATCCCACCCCGCTGGATCGACCAAGATCAACAACCCCACATCAACGCCCGCATCCAACGCCTCCACACCCAACGCCAACTCGACCACCACAACCGACGGCGACGAACGCCCACTGCAGCGTGACGGCATGCCCATTGAGCTTTCGAAAGGCAGAACGAACCGAGGCGATGGTGTTCAATACGAGTTACGCCAGTTCAGTGAGGCTGACCAGGCGGGAATGTGTCCTTCGATAGCAAGGCACATATCAAGGAGGGCACACATGGGCGATCCAAAGGTGCCACCGATTGGACCACGAATCCGCGCCGAGCGGGCTCGCCGCGATGTGACGATCCGGGCGCTCGCGCGGGACATTGGCGTGTCCCCGAGCTTGATTTCGCAGATCGAAACCGGCAAGAGCCAGCCGTCGGTGAGCACCTTGTACGCAATCAGCTCGGCGCTGGATCTGCCGCTGGAAGACCTGTTCGACGCGGACGAGTTTGCGGAGCCGGCGACCTCAGCTGCGGTTGCCGGCACCACAGGCCTGCGCTACTTCGGCACCGATCGGGCCAAGGGGGTGGGGCCGCACGTTAGCCCCGAGGACCGCGAGCTGCTGACCTTGGAGTCGGGCGTCACCTGGCAACGGCTGGGCCAGGTGCCGCATCACCATGTCGACTTCCTGCTCGTCACGTACGAGCCGGGCAGCGCCTCCTCCACCGACGGCCAGCTGATGCGGCACAACGGGACCGAGTACGCCTACCTGATCAGTGGCGAGCTGAAACTGACGCTCGGTTTTGATCAGCATGTGCTCACGCCGGGGGACTCGATCTGCTTTGAGTCCACGACTCCGCACGGTTATCGCAATGACAGCGAGATTCCGGCCGTTGGCGTCTGGTTCGTGGTCGAGCCGGGCTGATTGGTCCGGCGGCCGCTCCCCGGAGCCATTCCACCATCGCAATGGCCGTATGCTTCGCCGTCTCGATCCCGCTGTACCTGGTCATCGGTCAGCTCGCATTCGTGCTCTGGGCCGTCGTACCGATCGGGACCAGTCTGATCCTGAGGCGGCTACACCCAGGGACAGCGGCGCGGGCTTGAGCCACTGTTGTAGACAGACACAAGGACCAGGCTCAGCAGGAAAGGCATGATGGCGCAGGCTATGGCGCAACATTCCCAAGATCATTACGCGCAGCAAACCAAGGCGCTGGCATCATCCGCCCAGCGGCTCCGTGGCTGGGTGGGGTCGGATCCCTCCAAGGCCCCCGAGCTGGCCGATGCCCTTGTCGAGTTGACGGCCCACCGCCTGCTCGGGCACGGCTATGCGGCAGCGGCGGCAGATGCCCAGGAAGCCGTACGCCGCGCCGCCGAGTTGCTGGCGGCAAAGGGGCCGCTGGGCCCCTACACCTCAATCACTGATGCGGCGCGCTATGTCACGGCGGTTATTCAGCTGGCCGCGATTCAGGCAGGCTTGGGCATGCCGGATGCCGCCGGGCGGACGATCGAATCGCTGCGCGACATCAACGATCAACTCGGCGACGGCCTGCGGAGTCAGCTGAAGCCGCAGACGGTGATCTGGGCATTGTTGTGCAGCGCGCGGGCGGCACTCGTCTCGATGGACGTCGCGGCGGCGAATGCGTACGCCGACGCGGCCCGGGCGCGGCTCGCTGAGTCCGGACTCGATGACGTCCCGGACGCTGCCTACCTGTCGATGGACGTCGACCTGACTGGCCTCGGATTCTCGGTGGGCCGCCGGACAGAGCCGAAGAAGCCGTCGCTTTTCTTTATGCCGCCAAGGTCCGGTATGACACCGTGGTAGACGGTCGCCTTCAGGAGTCGGCACGGCTTAGCCCCGCCCTACTAGAACGCCTCACCGAGCCGTTGGCCGGCTTGTATCGGGACTTGGCCGATCGGCTCGTGGCGATCGACGAAATTGATCTTGGCATGGCCACTCGGCGGACGCTCATCCAGCTACTGCGTGAGCCAAGTGGACGGCTGGGTGATCACAGCCGAGTCCAGCTCGCGTCGGCTTACGCCGATCTTGCTCGCGACTTGCAGGCGTCGGGCCGTCTGTTCGAGGCGGAGGCAGCGCGTGCCGAGGCCGCTGCGGTGCTGCCGCACGGGCAGCTGGCTGACGAAGATCATGGCGGCGCAGTGCTGAGCCGCGGTGCGCCGATCCCGGCTTGGGACCCGCTCTCTCCAACTGCGGCGTACACAGCTTCCACCGCCTCGACCAAGATCGTTGATCTTGCTGGCGCTCCAGGCGGAGCAACAGCGGAAGACAGCTGCATGGCTGGAGGCTGAGCGTCCCAGCGCGCGCCAGCAGGAGTTACGGCTCATGGACCAAGCGCGGGTTGACGCGGAGTATCGCGAGGCCGAACAAGCCAAGGCCGAGCGGGCTGAAGCTGCTCGACTGGCTGCCGAACGTGCCCGGGCTGCAGAAGAACAACGCCTCGAAGCCGCCAGACGAGCCGCCGCCGAGGAGGCCGAGCGGCTGGAGCGCAAGCGCCGTCGCGAGGAGCGCATCGAAGCGCACCGTTTGGAGGCGGAGAAGCGGGAGGCCGAGCAGCGGGAAGCCGAGCGGCTGGAGGCGGAACGCATTGAGCTCGAACGCCTACAGGCTCAGATCGACGAGCTCGAGCGCGCTGACAAACCGTCCCACGAGCAATAAGCGTGCCATCACTTACGAACCTGTCAGCCCACGTCCGTACGGTAAGGCTGAGCGAAGGAGGCCCTGATGAACACGCCAAGGACTTACCCAGAGGGCGTTAGCTGCTGGATCGACATCGAGGTGGCAGATGTCGAGGCAGCCGCAAGGTTCTATGCCGTCCTCTTTGGTTGGACCTACGTCGAGGCAACGGCACCGGGGTCTCGGCTCCGCTACCTCATCGCTCAACTCGACGGCCAGGACGTCGCCGGCATTGGGCAGTTGTCGGCCACAGACGATTTCCCAAACCACCCCGCAACATGGAACACCTACGTCGCCGTCGAGGATGTCGACGAGGCGACCTCGCGCATCGAGGCTGCCGGCGGCCGCGTGACGGAGCCGCCGTCGGACGTTGCTGAGGCTGGCCGAACTGCGTCGTGCGTCGACCCCGAGAACATCGGCTTCCGATTGTGGCAACCCCGGAGCCGGCTCGGCGCGCAGCTGACAAATGTTCCGGGAACGTGGAATTTCAGTGATCTCTACACCGCGGACCCTGGAGCATCGGTTGCCTTCTATTCTCGCGTGTTCGGCTGGCAATTCGACGACCTCGGTTTCGCCACCGTGATCCGGCAACCGGGATACGGCGATCACCTGGCCGCTACATCCGACCCGGATATCTTCCAGCGCCAGTCTGGTGATCAGGTGCCGCCTGGGTTTGCCGATGCCATCGGTTGGCTGGTCTTGCTGCCGGACGGGGAGCAACCGCATTGGCATGTGACATTCACGGTTGGCGACCGCGACGAGTCAGCAGCGACGGCTGAGCACCTCGATGCATTTGTGCTGTCCAGCAACGACACCATGTGGACGCGTGACGCACAGATTCGCGATCCGCAGCGCGCCGTTTTCAGCGTGAGCCAGTACACGCCGCCATCTGGTTAGCAGCCTGACGAGGTGCTCTTGGGCGCCGACATCCCACGGGCGTCATTGTTAAACTACTCAGCATGCTGAGCAATCGGGGGATCAAGGCACCCCTGCTGTGGAGTCTGCTCGCCGCCTGATGCTTGGACTGGTTTGGATCGCGCTCAAGATCGCTGACGCCGTACGGTCTCGGTCGGGTTCCGACTCGCCGGATCTGAGATCACCAACCACCGCCGGCCGCCGCGCGTGAGTACGCCGGAGCCGCCGAGCACCCAAGACCGCGTGATCGTCATCACGGGCGGCAACCGCGGAATTGGCCTTGCCTTGGTCGAATTGCTCGCCGACTCCGGCAACAAGGTGATCTTCACCTCCCGAGATCCTGCGCGGGGCAGCGAAGCACGACGGCAGCTGACCGAGGCCCGACCGGGCCGCCGCATCAAAATGGAGATCTGCGACCTGGCCTCGCCCGACTCGATACACGCATGTACCCAACGGCTCGTCGACCGGGGCGAGCCGATCGACGCTGTGATCAACAACGCCGGGATTCTGCGCCCACCTGACGTCCGACATGTGACGGCAGAGGGCGTCGAGGTGACCCTCGCTACCAATGCCCTCGGACCCATGGCGTTGACCACTGCGCTGGAGCCGGCCCTGGCCGCGGCACCGAGCGCCCGAGTGCTGACCCTGACCTCGCGGTTACATCAACCAGGTTCTCGCGGCGACCCCGTTGACTTTGCCTTCGATGACCCGAACCTCGAGCACGGATACAGCCCGGACCGCGCGTACAAGAACTCCAAACTCGCTGCGATCTGGGTCAGCAACGAACTCAACCGACGATTGCCGGCGACGGTGACCGCTGATGCCATTTGCCCCGGCTTCGTACCGACGACGGCTGCTGCCTACACGAGCGGCTGGCAACGCTTCCTGCTCCGCCACATCCTGCCGCGACTGAGCTTTACGACGAGCGTGCCGCAAGCCGCGGCCAATGTTGCCTGGGCCCTCGATGCGCCCGAGCTTGCTGGATCGGGTGGCCGCTATCTGCTCGAGCGGCAAGTTGCCGAACCGAGCAAGGACGCCCGCGACAGCACCAAAGCCCGTCGATTCTGGAAGCTTGCGACAACGCTCTGGCCGACCACGCCTGATTACCCGTCCTGATCGTTCGGTACGGCGGCCCGCCCCGCTGAAACCAGCCGCACCAGCTCGGCTCGGAACTGTTGCGGGTCATCGATCCAGCGTTCGACGAGGTGATCTGAAACTCCCGCGGCCTGGACTCTGGCGAACACCTCCGAGCCGTGCGACGTACGAGCGATCACCAGGCGGCGGCGATCGGCGGGGTCGCGCTCCCGGCTCACATAGCCGGCCCGTTCCAAGCGGGCCACCACCCGGCTCATGGTCTGTTCTTCCACCCGACTCGCCGCAGCCAGCTTCCGTTGGGTAAGCGGACCGCCCTCCAGCGCGTGCAACGCTAGTAGCCCCGCATGAGTCAGATCGTGCGTCGCCAGCCACGCGTTCCAGTCATGTTCGATCAGCCGGGCTGCGGTGGACAGCAGCCGGCCGAGCGACCAATCCGCTGCGTCTGGCACGTTCACGATTCGAAGCCTAACGGCCTGAGCGACTATATTACTCAGCATGCTTAGTAAGCGCTGGGTCGGATTGGTGTTCATCAGCCTCGGGGTGGCCCTGATCATCGTCGACTCGACGATTGTCAATGTCGCGATCCCGTCGATCATCAACGACATCGGCATCACTTCGACCCAGGCCCAGTGGGTCCAGGAGATCTACACACTCGTGTTCGCCGCGCTGCTCCTGGTTGGCGGACGTCTCGCCGACCAGTACGGCCGGCGCCGTCTTTTCTTGCTGGGCACAGTGATCTTCGCCGGCGCCAGCGTGCTGGCTGCGCTGGCCGGCGACGGGACTCAGCTGATCGCCGCCCGGGCAGTCCAGGGACTGGGTGGGGCGCTCATGCTGCCGACCTCGCTGTCATTGCTGAACGCGAATTTCCGCGGTCGTGATCGTGGTGTCGCGTTCGGCATCTGGGGAGCGACGATCGGCGGTACGGCCGCACTTGGCCCGCTGCTCGGAGGCTGGCTGACCACCTCGTACTCCTGGCGCTGGGCGTTCGGGATCAACATCCCGCTCGGCCTGCTGGTGATCGTCGGACTCTTGCTACTCGTGCCGGAGTCCAAAGACCCGTCCGGGCAGCGCGGCGCCGACTGGTTTGGCGCAGTGTTGTCGGCCATCGGTTTCGGTGGCATCGTCTTCGGTCTGATCGAGGGCCGGACGTACGGCTGGCTCGCCACGACTAAGCCTCTGACCGTTGGAAGCTGGTACTGGCCGTGGTCGGTGTCGCCAGTCGCCGTAGCCTTCGTGATCGGCTTTGCCGCGTTGACCGTTTTTGTGGCGGTTGAGCGGCGACGTAACCGACGTGGCCAGGTATCGATGCTCGACCTCAATCTGTTCTCCATCAAATCGTTCCGTAATGGCAACATCGCCGCAGCAATCGTGAGCTTGGGCGAGTTTGGCATCCTCTTCTCCTTGCCGCTGTGGTTCCAGAACGTCATCGGATACACCGCGTTCCAGACCGGATTGGCGCTGCTCGCCCTTGCCGGTGGCAGCTTTCTGGCGAGTGGCCTCACCGCACCCATCGGGCGCAAGCGCGGCACGATCTTCATCGTTCGGTTAGGCATCGTTCTCGAGATCATTGGCATCGGCGGATTGGCGATCTTCCTCCGACCGGACTCGACGTGGCTGACGACAACGCCGCTGCTCTTGATTTACGGCATAGGTGTCGGCTTTGCGACTGCGCAGCTGACTGGCGTTGTGCTGACGGACGTACCACTGGCCCGCAGCGGAGAGGGCTCGGGCATCCAGAGCACATCTCGGCAGGTAGGGTCGGCGCTTGGCATCGCCATCCTCGGCACTGTGCTGTTCGCCACACTCGGCGCACGCTACGACACTGCGCTGGCCGATCTTGGCGTACCGGAAGCCCAGCGAGTGCAGCTTGTCGACGCAGTCAAAGACAGTGCGGGAGCCGCGATTCCAGGCCTGGCTGCCAATCCGGGTACTGCAGCTGCCGCCGAGCCTGCGCGGGTCGCCTTCACCGACGCCTCACGGGTGGCCGCTTTGACCGCCGCCGGCTTCCTCGTCATTGGACTAGTGGCAAGCCTGTCTCTCGGGAACCCCCGCCGGCGACGATCGATCGATGGTTCAGCTGATCAATCCGAGCCGATAGATGCGACCGCATATCCGGCGTCATAGCAGAACGGCCCTGATTTTGCATCTCTATTGAGCTCCTGAGCCAGCTTTCGAGGCTGTTTCAGCTCACTGGGGATGCGTTTTCAGGGTCCGGTCTCCAGACCTAGCGGCCCCGCGCGGCCGGTAATTACTCGGCCCAGCGCCGATCGGTTGTAAACGCCACGACGACAGACTTTTCGTAGCCCAATGCCGCCAGCCGTTCGTGCAAATCCGACCGAGCCGCATCACAGTCGGTGACGGTTACCACCCTCGATTCGGGCCCAACCACGTAGTCGACCTCGATGTCCATCCGGCCACCTACCTTCGCGGCGCGTACGAACGACTCCTCCAGTCCATAGCGCGTTCCCACCTCGTCGACAGCTGCGCGGAGTTGAGACTGGACATCTTCCGGCGGCGACATCGACATCACCTCGCGCATCCCGCCGATGATGAGTCGGAGCGGCACCACAAGGAATGCCGTGGAAACCAGGACCACCATGGCGGGGTCGACGTACGCAGCGAGGTCGGCCCGGCCTCTCGACGTCAACAGCAGGGCAACAACGAACCCGACCAGCACGCCCACAGACAGGAGGGCGTCGCCCAGCCACTCGGCCGCCTCGGAGCGAACAAGATCCTTGCCCGGGCCCTTGGACGATTGCGACCGTGTACCGCGCCTGAGAACCAGGCCGACGGCAAGGCTGGCAGCTGTGGCAATGACGGCGTACACGATCGCCCAGCCGAGCTCGACCTTGGTGCCACCCGACAGCAGGTCCACCACGCCGCCGATCCCGGCATAAACGCAAAGCGCGCCCAGAGTTGCGGCCTTGAGGATGACGACGACCGGCTCCGCCGCTTCCCTGCCCCATGGGAATTGTTCGTCGGGACCTCGCCGCACAAAGCGTAAGGCGAGTAACGCCAAGCCCGAGAGCCCGATGCTGACGAAGGAGTACAGGCCGTCGAAAACGATCATGCTCGAGCCGCTGAGGATTCCCCAGAGGCTTGAGAATACGGCGAACCCGGCCGATGCCCAGACCGAGAACAGCAGCAGCCGACGTTCACCTGCTGCCTGGTCTGAGGACACGGAGCAGGATATAGCCATGGTCGACTGGGACGGGACGGAGTATCGCAAGGTCAGCGACCTGCAGCAGTGGTTGGCCGACCGCGCTCTTGACGGCCTGAACTTCGATGGAGTTCGCAGCCTGCTCGACGTCGGCTGTGGAGACGGCCGGATCACCGCCGAGATCGCGCGCCGGATCGCCGAAGCGGATGTCGTCGGTCTCGACCCGTCTCCGCGGATGATCTCGATTGCCCCTGCTGGCGGCAAGCTGACATTCGAGCTCGGCGATGTCTGCTCGATGACGTATCAGAGCAGGTTCGACGCGGTGGTGTCCTTCAACGCACTGCATTGGGTCCTTGATCAGCGTCTTGCCCTCACCCGGATCGCTGCAGCGTTGCGACCGTCCGGCTGGGCGTTTCTGGTATTCGTGTGTGCCGGGGAGCGGCCCAGCCTTGAGAGCGTCGCGATGAAAGTCGTTCGGAGCACTGCATGGCAGCCCTACTTCGAAGGTTTCGAGGCGCCCTTCGTCCATCCGGACGTCGGAGTGTGGACCGACACCGCTGAGTCATGCGGCTTACGCGTGGTAGAGACCACTGTTGATGACCTCGAGTGGGATTTCGAGTCTCGGGAGAGATTCAGTCGGTGGTGCTCGGTCGGATTTGGAGGCTGGACCGACCACCTGCCACGAGCCACAGCTGATGCCTTTGTCAGCGATGTCGTCGAGGCTTACGCGGACGCGACGGGGTCGGCGAGCGTCTTCCGGTTTCTGCAGCTCAGGGCACGGCTCAAACGAGCTGCGCCGTGATATCGCCGGCCGTAGTCAGTGCCGGAGATGCTCTTGCCGACCCACGGCGTACGCCTCGGCGACGAGTGCAACGAATGCATCGTCCACCTCAGCCGGCGACGTCAGTCGGAAGGCGTGCAGCACATTGCGGGCCGAGTAGACCTCCACCTTTCGAAACAGCGGATGTTCGGCTCGTCGGGCCAGCACCAGATGCCCGTCCAGCCAATGGCGGCGCGGCGTGAACACTGCGAAGCTCATCCGCGCATGCAGCGCGATCCGGGACCGCTCCGCTAGCACGTCGACCGGTCCGAGGGGCGCTAGCACCGCCAGCACCCGTTCGAAGGCAGCACGTACGGCGGGATCCTTGCCGTCGAAGTGGGCGTCAACTGAGCCCAGTGCGGCGCAGGTATGTGATTGGTTCACGTTGGCAAAGGTTCTGCCGCACCTCGGGCAGGTCCACAGTGGCCGGTCAGGCATCGGCGCTCCTGAGGCTTGGCTGAATCAGGGATTGGCAACTCCGGGGCCTAGTGCCCTGGAAGGGAACTAGCGTAGGCCTTCGCATTCGGAGGAGAAGATGAAGATCTCGATGGCCCGGATGATCACGGACCTGGTCGCCAAGGGCCGGACGATCGGCAATCGCTTCGCCTGGTGGAGCCGTTGGTTCCCACCGGCCAGGACGGTCGAGGCCGATCGATTCCAGGGCGAGGGCGAGCCTTATCCCGATCACTGGAGGGAGTTCCCGCACCCATGGCCTGACGGTGCGACTGTGACACCGCAGGTTGACGCCGCTCTCGCGGCGCTGCCCGATCTGTGGCGACGGGTGGTGATCTTGCGAGACGTCAAAGGCCAGTCACCCACGGAGGTGTCGGCGGCGACCGGGCTCACCGCCGATCAGCAGCGGGACGTATTGAACCGGGCGCGGGAGTCGATTCGGCAGGCCGTCAGCCGCGCGCTCGAACACGATGCTGACCGATCATGATCACCTCCACGGCTGCGGCACCTCGAACACTCGCCCGGCGGTTGCTCCCGCTGCAGATCGGCGTGGCCTTGCAGGGCCTCCTCCTATGGGTGCCCATCGAGAAGTTGTTCATGACCCAGATCGGGTTCGATGCCGCCGCGGTGGGTGCCATGGCCGCCGCGTACGCCGCTGTCACGCCATTGCTCGAAGTGCCGTCGGGCATCTTGGCCGATCGCTGGAGCCGCCGCTGGGTGCTGATCTTGGGCTGCATCGCCCTGATGGTCAGCTCCTTGATCGGCGGGCTGAGCCACAACGTGATCACCTACGTGATCGGCGCGATGGTCCTTGGGGTCTACTTTGCGTTCAGCTCCGGCACGGTGGACAGCATCGTCTATGACGCCGTCGTCGAAGAGACGGGGTCGAACGAGCTGTACGAGAGATGGATCGGCCGGATTCGAGCGGTAGAAAGCGCCGCCTTCGTGCTCAGCGCGCTGGCCGGAGGAGTGTTGGCGCAGTACACCTCGACCCGCCTCACCTACTTCGTCACTGTGCCTCTCGTCGGACTGGCGATCATCGGGTTCCTGCGCTTCGACGAGCCCCGGCTGCACGAGGCCGCCGAGCGTCTGAGCTTGCGCAGCCATATCGCCCTGACGTTCCGGACCATGATCACCCAGCGAGCGGTGCTCCGGGTACTGCTACTGACCGCCACGGCCGGGCTGCTTTCCTCGGCCATCTTCGAGTTCGGGCCGCTCTGGTTGGTGGCACTGGCCGCGCCCGCCGTGCTCTATGGGCCCTATTGGGCCGCCCTGACCTCGACTCTGGGCATCGGCGGGCTATTGATCAACAAGCTGCGCATGGACAGCCGGCTTGTGCTGACAGTCGTGATCATCTTGTCGTTGGCCACGGCACTGCTGCTGAGCTGGACGCGCTCGCTGGTGGTCGTCGTGGCGGCTCAGGTGGTGCTCGCACTGATCTTGGCCCTGGTCGGAATTCACGCCAGCCAGCTGTTGCACGATGCAGTGCCATCCTCGATCAGGGCCGGCGTATCGTCCGGCGCTGGAACGATGACCTGGCTGCTGTTCCTGCCCTTCTCGCTGGTGTTCGGCTGGGTCGCGCGGGAGAACGGCGTCAACCGGTCCGGATTCATGTTGGCCGGTGCCGTCCTCGTCGTCGCCGTGCTGTTAGTCGTGAGCGTTCGAGCGAGCCGCGGAGTGGCGCCGGTCGAGGTGGCAGTGACGGCGAAGGAGGAGGCCGTGGAAGTGACCGAGCGCGCCGGCGATCTCGCGTGCAAGCAACTGGTCGAACTTGCGGCCGACTACCTCGAGAATGCCCTGTCGCCGCAGCTCAAGTCGCGCTTTGAGGCCCATCTTGCCGGCTGCGATGGGTGCACCACATATCTGAGCCAGACGAAGCAGGTCATCGCCGAGCTGCGTCGCAGCAGTGAATCGGATCAGCGCACGACGTCGAAATAGTGCTGGATAAATGCGTCTGGTCTCACGTCGACCGCGATCTGATGCCGGCCGTCCGGATTCGGCCGCCACGCGGTCGAGCCCGTACGCGGTCCTGGCGAGCTGTCCACGATCACCTCGCCGGCTGCGAACGTGCAAAGGTTCGGTTCAAAGATCGTCGCCGCGGCGAGCGGATCGTGAAAGACCACCTCGGAGCGATCACCGAACCACGACTGCGCCATGTCCGCCACCGGACGTAGCGCTGGTGTATCGCACCGCTGCAGAAATTCATCCGACGGCATGCGGACCCGGCTCGTGACGTTGAGCCCGATGGCGCGGTGAACGAGGCCCGGCTACCGACGTGACACACCGAACACCTGCGCAGCGGCGTGTGGATCGCAGTGCATATTCCACTCCGCCTCCTCAGACCCACTTGCGTACGAGCCGCCCATCGACACCAAGGACTCCAGCAACGACGGAATCGCCGGATCGGCAGCGAACAGCAAGGCCACATTGGTCAGCGGGCCGATCGTCAACAGCGTCACTTCGCCCGGATGCGCTCGGATCGTCCTGCGCAGGAAATCCACCGCAGGCTCGGTCGGGAACGAGGCGTCGTGCTCCCAGCGGTCCAACACCACGGCCTGAGGTGGAGGCTCTTGCACCGGCGGACCGACGAGTGGATCGGCGGCGCCGGGATAGATGGGTACGTCGCGCCCTGCGTTTCGGCACAGCACGCTGGCGAGCCGGGCCCGCAGATCCGGTGCGGCGGTCACGGTAGTGATCCCGAGCAACTCGCACCGAGGCTGAGCAAGCAGATAGGCCAAGCAAACGGCGTCGTCGATGTCGTTCCCGATATCGGTATCGAGCAGCACCAGCCGGCGCTCAGCCAATCCCTCACCCCGTTAGATAAGGCGGAT
>CAWJUB010000012.1:0-73638 GCA_963845915.1 uncultured Actinomycetota bacterium | reverse complement strand
GTCGCCGCTTTCTCCGATGCGCGCCACACCGCCTCCTATCTGTGCCCGATCGCTTGGCTGGCGCCCGATCGTGTGGCTCGTCCCACCCTAGCCTGACCGTTCCATGAAGTGGAGGACATTTGGTCCAGCGGTCAGGCTGCGGAGTGCCACTAAACCGGAACAGCCTTGAGCGAGGTCAAGACCTCGTCGATGATGCCGTATTCGAGGGCCTGCTCCGCCGTCAGGTACTTGTCGCGCTCGATATCTCGACTGACCTCTTCCATCGTCTTGCCGGTGTCCTCAGCCAGCATCTGCTCCATCAGCGAACGAATTCGCAGGATTTCCCTGGCCTGGATCTCGATGTCCGAGGACTGCCCATAGCCGCCTTCGGTGGCCGGCTGATGGATCAGGATGCGGCTGTTCGGCAGGGCGAGTCGCTTGCCCTTGGTGCCCGCCGCCAAGATCACCGCCGCAGCTGATGCCGCCTGCCCCAAACACACCGTACGGACGTCTGGCTTGATGTAGCGCATCGTGTCGTAGATCGCCGTCAGGGCGGTGAAGGACCCACCGGGTGAGTTGATGTAGATCTCGATGTCACGCTCAGCATCCATCTGTTGTAAGCAGAGCAGCTGTGCCATCACGGCGTTGGCGATGTCGTCCGAAATCGGGGTGCCGAGGAAGATGATCCGGTCCTCGAAGAGCTTGGTGTAGGGGTCGATGCGGCGCATGCCGTACGACGTACGCTCCTCCCACTGGGGGATGTAGTAATCCATCGTGGGAGAGAAAGGCTGGCCCTCGGCCCCTGGCGAGCCAAAGCTGTTGATCATGTCGATTCGTTCCTTCACTGGTTCGGCGCCTGGGGCGAGGGGATCTGAGCCGCGGCCTCGTAGACGTGGTCGATGAAGCCGTATGTCAGCGCCTGCTCGGCGGTGAACCACCTGTCCCGGTCGGAGTCAGCCTCGATTTGCTCGAGCGTCTGACCGGTGTGCTCGGCGATCAGCTTCTGCATCGTCGACTTGATGTGCAGCGACTGCTCGGCCTGGATTCTGATGTCGCTTGCCGTGCCGCCCAACCCGCCGGATGGCTGGTGCATCATGATCCGGCTGTGCGGCAGCGCGTACCGCTTGCCCTTCTCGCCCGCGCACAGCAGGAACTGACCCATTGATGCAGCCAATCCGATGGCAACAGTCGCGACGTCGTTGGAGATCCACTTCATGGTGTCGTAGATCGCCATTCCGGAGTCGACCGAGCCGCCGGGTGAGTTGATGTAGAGATAGATGTCCTTGTGCGGATCCTCAGCGTTCAGCAAGAGCATCTGCGCGCAGATGGCGTTGGCGTTTTCATCCTTGACCTCAGAGCCAAGGAAGATGATGCGGTTCTGCAGGAGGGACTGATAGACGTTGTCATCGAGCCCGAAGCCGTTGCGGCCGCTGGCGTTGTAGGCACCGGATCCCGCTGCCCGAAGCTGATTGGCGGCACTGAAAAGAGAAGATCGTGGGGTCGCGTTCACGTTGGAAAACCTACCCCGGCGCGTGTTGGGAGTCGCGCGGAAATCGGGTGTGTTCGCTGTGGGCGCAGAAGGGTGAAGATCACCCCGCGCAACCGATGATCAGACGCTGGAGCCCTGCGTCTGATCCTCCAGAGGCTGCTCGGTCGTCTCGCTGTCGAGATCGTCTGCTGGCTCAGGCTCCGCCTCGGGCTCGGCGTAACTGCCGTCCTCCTGAAGACTTGCAAGTGGCACCACCGAGCCGTTGGAGTCGGTGACGGTTGCGGCCTCGACGATCATGGCCAGGGCCTTACCGCGCCGGATCTCGAGCATGTACTCCTCGATGTGGTGCGGGTGTTCCTGGAGGTGATCGGCCACCTGCTGCGGCGGAACGCCGTCGGCTTGCGCCTTGCGCAAAATGTGCTGGGTGAGATCGTTCTGGTCGACACCGATCGCGCGCTCGTCGGCGATCTTGTCCAAGATGATCTGCGCCTTGAGAGCCTGCTCGCTGCGCTGCTCCAGATCGGCCCAGAACTCTTCCTCAGTTTGATCTTCGGCGATATCGGTGAGGTAGCTCTCGAGCGTCAGTCCGGCTTGGGCCAGTTGGTCGGTGATCTGCTGCCGTCGTGTCTCGATGTCTGAGGTGAGCAGGTGCTCGGGTACCTCGATGTCGACCTGGCCGAGCAGCCCCTCCAGCACCGCATCGCGAGCCTGGCTCGCCTGCTCGAGTCGCGCCATCCGGGTGAGGCGGTCGGAGATGTTGGAGCGCAGTTCCTCGATGGTGTCGAACTCCGACGCCTCCTGAGCAAACTCGTCGTCTGCCTCCGGCAATTCGGCCGTCTGAACCTTGCTCACAGTGACCTCGATGTCGGCCGCCTCGCCCTGGTGGGGCCCGCTGACCAGTGTTGAGGAGAAAGTTGTGGACTCGCCGGCGGATAGCCCGATCACTGCCTCATCCAGCCCGTCAAGCATCTTTCCGGACCCGATGGTGTACTCAAGGTCATCAGCGCTGCCAGCGACGAGCTCCTCGCCATCCTGGCTTGCCACCAAGCTGATCGTCACAATGTCGCCGTCTGCCGCGGCGCGCTCCACCGTTTCGCGGGAGCCGAAACGGTTGCGGAGTAGGTCCACCTGGCTCTCCACCAGCGTGTCGGGTACATCGAGCGGGTCGACCTGCGCCTGCAGCGTGGTGAAGTCAGGCAGCTCGAACTCGGGCCGTACGTCCACCTCGGCCGTGAACTCGATCAGATCGCCGTCCTCGAGCTTGGTGACTTCCACATCGGGCTGCGCCAACGGGGACAGATTGTTCTCCGTGAGCGCGGCGCCGTAAAAGGACTGCCACGACTCATTGAAGGCCTCTTGGATGATCACGCCACGGCCGAAGCGCTGGTCGATCACCACGGGCGGAACCTTTCCGCGCCGGAACCCCGGGATGTTCACCGACTTCGCGACCTCCGCGTACGCCTTGTCCATACTCGGCTTGAGATCGGCGAACGGCACCTCAACGGTGATCTTGACCCGAGTAGGGCTCAACTGCTCGACGGTGCTGGGCACGCTGGTTACTCCTGTGATGGTGGCGCCGGACGGAAGATTGAGACCGACCGGGATGGCTCACGCTGAGCCGCGGCAATCCTACGGGGCGAGGTCAGGGCGGCCAAACCTCCGTACGTCAGCGCCATCCAAGAGGATTGGTCCTCACTGCGGTGTGCCCTACACTCATCGGCGAACGTTCGGTCCTGCCGGACGGCCGGGGCGTAGCGTAGTGGCTAGCGCGTCTGCTTTGGGAGCAGAAGATCGCAGGTTCGAGTCCTGTCGCCCCGACTCCGTGAACAGGTGAAACTTGTCTGTAGCACTTCACTGATCACGGAACGCGGGTGTAGCTCAATGGCAGAGCCCCAGCCTTCCAAGCTGGCCATGCGAGTTCGATTCTCGTCACCCGCTCCACATCATCGCTCCTAGTCGAGGCACTTTAGATGCGGCAGAGTTATTCGAACAAGGAGATGACAAGAATGGCAAAGCGGTCATGCGTCTTCCATGATCATGATGGCGCGATCTACCGAACTGCCTTGTCAGGGGTTACTTTGGCACTAATCCCGGCTCTGCAAGAGCAGGTTGCCCCTCCTGGAGTCGTCTGCGGACAAGTAACTAGCCTGCGGTTGTAGTCTCGGTAGCTCTTGCATACCCGGTTGGCGCCTCACCGAGCAGCGCACGAGGTACCGCTCTCCGTTGAGCTCACACACCACGATTGGGCGGACCAGTGGCGTACTGGTTCGGAGCCGGCGCGTCGCACTCGGGCGGCTATGGAGCGTCAACGTCCCTCTTGGAGCAGCCCGGTATTTTCCGACTGCGCCGGCTGGTGTGGGGCTGAGCGCCTACGCGAGCGTGCGGTCATGACTACCCAGAGGTAGACCGAGGCGGCGAGGATCGCAACGAAACCACAGCCGAGTAGCCAAGTCGATGCCTCGCGGGGATGGAACTCTGGCACGGCGCGGAGTGCCCCAATCAGCATGAGTGTCACCATGATCATTTCGACCTGGAACAGCAGTCTGACGGTGCTCCACCTCGGATCGGTGAAAACCACGAGGCCTGCAACCCCGAGAGAGAAGATGGCGCCAATCACCCGGCAGCTGAGGGCAGTAACAGACCAGGGCCAGAACGGAACAACCAGCCCAGGCGCCGCAAACATGACCAGACCCTGGATTAGAGCCCATGACCCCATCACCCCAATAACCCACTTCGCAAGCGGGCTGAGGCGAAGTTCGTCAGCGGCCGGAACGCCCGCGACGCGGCGGTTGGCAAGCCAAGCCGCGAACACCAGAAATGGCGTTGTGAAATACAGCGTTGCCCAGACCCAAAAGGTCACATGCCGGTGATTGAAGACGTCCCAGTGGGTGACGGTCGCAACCCCGAGCAGGCTGGCGAACAGCACCACCGGAGGAAACCCGCCCTTGATCACATTCCAATGGCGCTCCGCCAGCACCCGTACGAAAAAATAGGCACCGCCCAGATAGGCCGAAGCTAGCATCATCGACGTCATCGTGGGCTTGATCGGCCAGGCGAACAGCCGGGCAGTGTGCCTCGGGAAACCGTACAGGATCACGAATGCGCCGAGCAGGAAGGGGATGATAACCAGCGCGAGCAGTCGCGTCGAGACGAGCACTCGGTCGTCCCGTCGCACCAGCACACCCGCATCATCGCAGCACTGCATAGGCAATACGCTGGGGATCTGGTCGTCGTGACGGAACCGTGTCGAGGGGAGAGTCTTAGACGGTTGGCGCTCGTATGATTCCGGACCCTAACCGGCAGGTTCCAGGAGATCGGATCGGGGAAGGTGTGGCGCAGGAGTTGATCTTCGAGCTTCGGCGGCTAGGGACAGGCATCAGCGCAGGACCTTGTAGTCGGCGGGGTCGAAGCTCGCCTGTCTGTGGTACTGGATCCCGAGCCGTGGCCAATTGGTGGTGATTCGTCCGTTCATGTCGCGGTACCACGACGAGCAGCCACTCCAGACGCTATCGGCGAGCTCAGCCTGGACGCGTTGGTCGAAACTCGCCTCGACCTCAGGCAGGACGGTGATCGGAGCCCCGCAGGCAACCAGGTGGTCGACGTAGTGACGCAGATACCGTGCCTGGGCCTCGAGGAAGTAAATGATCGACCCGCTGCCGGTGTTGGTGTTCGGTCCGTACATGATCAAAAGATTGGGAAAGTGTGGCACCGTCATGCCGTAGTACGCTCGTGCCCCGTCCGACCACTGCTCGTGCAGGTCGTGGCCATCGATGCCGGTGATCTTCATGGGAGCGAGAAATTCGGTGCCCCGAAAGCCAGTGCCCCAGATGATCACGTCCGCCGGGTGCTCGACGCCGTCCGCGGTGGTGATCCCGTGTGGAGTGATCTTGGTGATCTTCTTGGTGACCAGGTCGACGTTGGCCTTCGTCAACGCCGGCAAGTAGTCGCTAGAGAACAGGATTCGTTTGCACCCGATCGGGTAATCCGGCCACACCTTCTCGAACAGCTCTGGCCGGGTGGCGGTCTGGCGTCGCATATGACGGTACGCGACCCTACGCACGACCGCCTTGAGCGGTTTGGAGTAGACCCACGCAACGCTGAGGCCTTCCACGACTCCGTACCAAACGCCGCGTTCAGCCAGCAGCGTCGCGGGGAGTCGTTGGAACAGTTTGTGCTGCACCGCGTTGTACTCGCGGTCGGGGCGTGGCAGCAGATACGGCGCCGATCGTTGGAACACGTCGAGATGATCAACCTGCGGTTGGATCCCCGGAACGAACTGAATAGCGCTTGCACCGGTACCGATCACCGCGACGCGCCGGCGGTTGAGATCGATCGAGTGATCCCATTCCGCCGAGTGAAAGGTCACCCCCTCGAAAGACTCGAGGCCTGTAATCGGCGGCACCGACGGCCGCGAGAGCTGGCCCACCGCAGACACCAGCATGTCGACCTCTATCGCGTCACCGGCGCGGAAGCTGACCGTCCACTTTCCGGTGACTTTGTCGAATGCCGCCGCGGTCACCTCACAACCAAAGCGGATCTGCCGGTGCACGTCGTAGCGGTCCGCGACCTCCTTGAGATAGGCCAGAATCGCCGGCTGGCGGGCGAAGCGGTGCGGCCAGCGAGGATTGGGGGCGAAGGAGTACGAGTAGAACGGCGCCGGCACGTCGCACGCCGCCTCAGGATAGGTGTTGGCCCGCCACACTCCGCCGACCTCATCGCCCTTCTCGAATACGACGACGTTGTGATATCCCGCCTGCTTCAGTGCGACGACCGCAGCGATACCACCGAATCCCGCGCCGACAACTGCGATGCACGGGCTGCTCATCGAAACATCCTCTCTCCGACTTGACAGAAACGCTCCAACGGGCCGAATTGAATGTGCATCAAGGCGAGAGCGGATACATAACGCATCGTGTTACAGACGCCACCGTCATACTGCAAAAGCACGGCCCGCCGCGAGCGAGGCGAGCACCCTGTTGGCGGGGTGCGTGCGGAAAAGAGAGGTGGCAGGGTCTTAGAAGCGCGATAGCGCGAAGGCGCCTCTGAAGGGGTGCACAATGGCGCTGGAGAGGAGCGCCATTGTGACTGTTGCTAGTCGCGATGTCATCGTGATCGGGGGCAGCCTGGCAGGACTGTTTGCTGCGACCGCCGCGGCCTCCAGCGATGCCCATACCACGATCATCGAGCGCGATGTCCTGCCCGACGAGCCAAGATCCCGCAAGGGCGTGCCGCAAGATCGCCAGCCACACGTGCTGCTGCATCGCGGCCTCCTCGCCGCCGAGGAGCTGCTGCCGGGTCTGCGCGAGGATCTGATCCGGCATGGTGCGGTCCGGTTCGACAGCGGAGCCATGCCGTGGCTCGGTGAGTACGGCTGGATGCCCACCTGGATCCCGTCCTTTGAGCTGGTGTCGGTCACCCGCCCGCTGCTGGAGCACGTGGTCCGAGAGCGGGTCAGGCAGCTGCCGAACGTCGTGATTCACGAAGGCGTGAGGGCCAGCCAGCTGCGCCGCTCGGGCAGCAGATGGCAGGTCGAGTGCGAGAACGCGACGATGAGCGAGGCCGATGTCGTGATCGACGCGTCGGGACGCTCGTCGCGACTGCCGCACTGGCTCTCAGAGCTCGGCTATCCAACATCCGAGCCGCGCGCTATCGACGCCCACTTCGGTTATGCCTGCCGGGTCTATCGTGCGAACGGCGTGGTTCCGATCGACACCGGCATCATGATTTTCGCGGTTCCGGAGACCGGCGTGGGAGCCCTCGCACTCCCGGTCGAGGATGACAAGTGGCTGGTCGTGGCAGCCGGCTATGGCGATCGGCGGCCGTCCCGGGACCCGGCCGAGTTCGTGCCGTTCCTCGACGGCCTGCGCGACCCGGCGATCGCCGATCTCGTACGCGCCCTGGAACCCATCAGCGACGTCGTCACATACCGCCAGACCAGCAACCGCCGCCACAGCTACGGTGAGCATCGAGCCTGGCCGGACAGCCTGATCGTTGTCGGCGATGCGTATTGCGCATTCAATCCGATCTACGGTCAAGGCATCACCGTGGCCGCCTGCCAGGCAGTGCTGCTGCGCGACACGCTCGCCAAGAACAAGCCGCTCCGGAGTCGGCGTCTACAACGCAAGATCGCCGCAGTCGCCGACTTTCCCTGGTCGGTGGCAACGACTGAGGACATCCGGCGCCCGAGCAGCACCCACGAGCTGACCCGCACTCAGCAGGTGATCGGACGGTGGACTGGCGAGCTGGCCAAGCTCGCGGCACACGGGGAACGAGGCGCCTACAGGGCGTTTGTAGGTGTCTATCACCTGATGGCTGCGCCGGCCCTGCTGTTCCACCCGGCCCTCTTCCTGTCCGCGGCCCTGACCGCCATCCGCGGCATGCCGCCTGCAGCGCCGCGACCGCCGATACTGGACGCCCTCGCGTCGCAGGGCGCATCAACCACGGCAAGCATCGACGTCACGGAACCACCACTCCCAGCGCCTTGACCGCCTTGATGGTGTCCGCCTCGGCCGCCGACTTGTCCGGGCGATACGCAGCACCCGGGCGAACCGCAGGAGAGCAACATCTTCTTGGTCTTCGGCGACGCGGTCATACCACCATTGAGTGCCGGGCAGCTTCGAGCGTGGCGGCAGCAGGCCAAGGTCGTTCTCCGGAGGCGCACTCGTGGTGAGCATCCTTCGATGTCGGCGGCACCGCCTGATACTTCGGAATTGCTATCTGACCAGGCGATTGGCTACCTCGAGCCGTGGAGGACTGTGTCGTCCCTAATTGACAGTTTCATCGCATTGGACGTGCACGATGTGCGCTTTCCCACGTCGGACGAGTTGGACGGGTCGGATGCGATGAACCCGAGTCCCGACTACTCGGCCGCGTACGCCGTCCTGCGCACCGACTCCGCCGACGGACTCGAGGGCCATGCGCTCGCCTTCACCACCGGACCGGCAACGACCTACAGGTCCGGGCCGTCGAAGGGCTAGCCGACTGGGTGGTCGGTCGACGGGTCGAAGACGTCCTGGGCGATCTGGGTGCCTTCTCAGACGAGCTGGTCCACGAGCCGCACCTGCGAGCAGCCTTCACCCTGATCAAGCTCAAGGTGGGTTCCGATGTGGCCGACGACGTACGCCGAATGAAGGTGGCTCGTGCCGCGGTCGGTGACGGTGTCCGCATCGCCGTCGACGCCAATTAGCGCTGGGACGTCGCTCCCGCGATCGACTGGATGCGCGCGCTAGCGCCGTACGACCCGTACTGTATCGAAGAGCATCGCTGCCTTGGTCAACAGTTAGGGCGCGGAGCGGCGTGGTGATGATGGACCTCAACCACCGAGAACACGAGGAGGACCAAGCATGACCACCATCCCCGCACCCGCAACATCGACCGGTCCGGGCTCCTCGGAGTTCGATGGCGTGCGCGCCCTCGTCACCGGTGGCGCCAGCGGGATTGGCCGAGCGACCGTGCGAGCGTTGCGTACGCGAGGCGCGGCGGTGGCCTCCCTGGACTTGCGACCGCTCGCAGAGCCGGAGGAAGACATCCTTGAAATTCCCTGTGACGTTGGCAACGACGCGTCCGTACGCGATGCGGTAGCCAAGGTCGCCGAGCAGCTGGGCGGCCTCGATGTCGTTGTGTCCAACGCCGGCATTGGCGCCACCGGCGGAGTGGAGGACGTCACAGACGAGGAGTGGCACCGCATCCTGGACATCAACCTCGTCGGCACGGCCCGCCTGGTACGCGCCGCACTGCCCCACCTGCGCCTGTCAGCCCCCACCGGACGCGCAGCCGTGGTTTGCACCGGTTCCGTCGCCGCCTGGACCGGTTTGGTCCAACGAGCGGCGTATAGCGCCAGCAAGGGCGCCCTGCACGCGCTCGTCCTCGCGATGGCAGCCGACCTGGTACGCGAGGGCGTACGCGTCAACGCCGTTGCCCCCGGCACCGCCGATACCCCGTGGGTCCAGCGGCTGCTGGCCGCCACGCCCGACCCGAAGACGGCTCTCGAAGCGCTGCGCGCCCGACAACCCACCGGCCGCCTCGTCACCGCAGAACAGGTCGCGCACGCCGTGTGCTACCTCGCCAGCCCGCTCGCCGGGGCCACCACTGGCACCATCTTGCAGATCGACGGCGGCTCACACTCACTCGTCTTGCCGCCTGCGCAGTAGCCGCGTGAGCACCATGGTCCCTGCCGCCCTGCCGCGTCGCGAGATCCGTCGCACCGGCCTGCAGCTGACCACTCTCGGCTTCGGCGCCGCCCCCATCGCCGGTCTATATCGCGCCGTCGACGAAACGACCGCGCGGGCCACGATCGACGCGGCGTGGAAAGGCGGCATCCGCTACTTCGACACCGCACCGCACTACGGCCTCGGGCTATCGGAGCAACGCTTGGGCAAGGCGCTGCGCGATCGGCCAAGGGACGAGATGGTCGTCAGTTCCAAGGTCGGCCGCCTGCTTGTTCGACGTGCCGGGCGACCTGACCCGCCGCCGGGACTACAGTCGCGACGGCATTCTGCGCTCCCTGGAGGCGACGCTGCGGCGAATGGGCCTCGAGCGCGTAGATGTCCTGTACATCCACGCCCCTATGAGCACTGGTGGGAGGCGGTGGAGGAAGCGGTGCCCGCCCTCACGGAATTGCGCGAGGCCGGCGTCGTCGGCGCGATCGGCGTGGGCATGAACCAGTCCGCGATGCTGGCACGCTTCATCCGTCAGACCGATGTCGACGTTGTCATGCTCGCCGGCCGCTACACGCTCCTGGAGCAGGCGGCTGCCGACGACCTCTTGCCAACGGCCCTCGAGCAGGGCCGGTCAGTGGTTGCCGCAGCCATCTTCAACTCAGGCCTCCTCGGCCGAGAGGAGGTTCCGGCAACCGCGACTTACAACTACCAGCAGGCCTCGCACGACGTGCTGGAGAGGGCACGACTGCTGGCCTCGGTCTGTCGCGAACACGGAACGACGCTCCCGGCGGCGGCGATCCACTTTCCGCTGCGCCACCCCGCTGCCGCCAGCGTCGCAGTCGGCATGCGGAGCCCCGAGGAGGTACGCCACAACCTTGCGGCACACGCCCAGCACGTACCTGATGAGTTGTGGGCCGATCTCGAACACCGAGGCCTGCTACGGCCCGTGGAATGAGAGGCTGACCCATGCGGGCGGTGCGGATTCATGCCAAGCAAGACATGCGGACCGAGCAGGTTCCCAGCCCCGAGCCGGCTGCCGGTGAGGTGCGGCTGCGGGTGAGTTACGTCGGGATCTGCGGGTCGGACCTGCACTATTACGCTGACGGCGCTGCGGGCATCTTCGCCATCCGGGAGCCGCTGATTCCCGGCCATGAGGTGTCGGGGGTGATCGATCTTGATCCGGCGGGAGCGTTCGAGGTCAGGCACGCCGGTGACGGTACATCCGGCGACCTGGGGTACCCCGCAGCCCGATCTGACCGAGGAGCAGCGCCACCTCTGGCCGGGCGGCGGATATCTGGGTAGTGCCTCGACGTGGCCGCACACCCCCGGCGGGCTGGCGGAGCTGCTGGTTGTTCGGCGTGATCAGGTGCGCCGGCTGCCGGCCTCGCTGCCGCTCAAGCGGGCAGCGTTGGCCGAACCGCTGGCCGTCGGCCTGCACGGCCTGGCGGTCGGTGGCGGCATCGGCGGCAAGCGGGTGCTGATCTCCGGATCCGGCCCGATCGGGCTGCTCACCGCTGCCGCCGCGGCAGCTGGGGGTGCGGCCGAGGTGGTCTGTGCCGACCTGCTGGCGGGGCCGCTGCAGCGCGCCCGGCGTCTCGGGCGCACGCCAGCCCGGTGCCGATCCGGACCGTGCAGATCGGCGTCGAGGACCTGCCGGACTCCCATTTCGACGTCACGCTGGAGTGCGCCGGGGTGCCGCGGCCCTGCACGGTCTGCTGCTGGCCACCCGCCGGGCCGGCGTCATCGTCCAGGTCGGCAACCTGCCCGATGTGACTCGACCGGTCAACCTGGCGCCCCTGGTGTCGAAGGAGATCCAGCTGCGCGGCACCTTCCGCTTCAACACCGAGATCGACGACCGCCATCACCCTGCTCGACCACAACCCGCAAATCGAGCAGGTGATCACTCACGTACTGCCGATCGAGGACGTCGACCAGGCATTCGCGATCGCCGCAAACGCCGACATCTCCGGCAAAGTCCTGGTCGAAGTCAGCGGCTCCTGACAGAAATCCCCGGCTCCCACACCTCGCGACCGACCCAAGTCGCACCACACATCCGCGGTGTGAGCTGTCAATTCGTGGTGTACCGCCAGCCGTTCATTGTCCGGATGGGGCGCCGGCCAGTCGGCGATGCTTGGTCAGTTCGCCCAAGGCGGCTTGCCAGCCGCGACCGAGAGCGACTGTAGCGTCAGGGCAGCTGGTGAACCACCAATGGCAGCACTGAGGTGGCCCCGGCGTCGGCCAGCAGCGCCCCGGCGACCGTAGCCGTCCAGCGGGTCCGGGTCGTGTCGTCGACCAGAAGCACGGGACCGCCGAACTGCACCCCGGGATTGAGCGTGGTGCGGGAGAGCAGGTCGGTGGCCCGGACCCACGAGGCGCTGTCCACGCTCGGTGGCGGGCCGCTTACCGCAAGGGCGTCGACCATCGGCAGCCGGCCCACCGTGGCGATGTGCTGCGCGAGCGAGGCGACCAGCATCGGGAAGCGCCGAGACGGCATCCCGACCACGGCGACGGGGCGCTCCCAGACCTTTGACCACCGCACCAACACCTGGACCAACGCGTCCAGGATCACCTGCGGGGCCGGCCGGTCGGCCTGCCAGAGGGTGGCCAGCTCGGTGTTCCAGGCCGGGTCGTCGGCGTACGCGAGCGCCCGGCCCGGCGCCATGAAGGCGATCTTGCCCTTACGGTCGGGCAGCCTGGCCACCCACTGCTTGCGCGGCTCGACGACCACATCCTGGCCGCGGAAGAACCGCCGGGCGGCGTCGACCGTCGCCACCTGCGGTCGGGCTCCCGGGAGCCGGCAGCTCGCCGGTGCAGACCGAACACCGACCGCACGGCCGCTGGTCGGGGTCGTCCAGGGCCTGCTGCAGGAACTGCATCAGGCAGCCCTTGCCATGTGCGTACGCCCGCATCAGGTCAGCCTCGGCCTTCCGCACCTGGCGAAGGGCATCCCACTTGGCCGAGTCGAAATACCACGGCTTCCCGGTGGCAACCCAACCGCCGGCCCGGCGATCCACCGCCTCGTCGACGGCCAAAATCTTCAGCACGGTCTCGAGCCGGCCGCGACGGATGCCGGTGGCCGCCTCCACCGCGGCGAGACTCTGCGGCTCGTCGGCCAGCACGTCGAGGATGCGCTCGACCTGCGGCCTCGTCGGGGATCCCCGAGGTGGCGAAGTACTCCCAGATCCGCTCGTCGGCCTCGGCCGGAACCAGCACCGCGAGTGCGTCGTCCAGCGCCCGGCCCGCCCGGCCGACCTGCTGGTAGTAGGCCACCGGGGACGCCGGCGAGCCCAGGTGCACGCAGAAGGCCAGGTCGGGCTTGTCGTAGCCCATGCCCAGGGCCGACGTGGCGACCAGGGCCTTGATCTGGTTGTCCCGCAGCCGGTTCTCCAGAGTCACCCGGTTGGTGGTCTGGCCCGAGTACGCGGCCACGTCCAGCCCCTGCTCGGTGAGGAAGGCGGCGACGCGCTCAGTCTCGGCCACAGTCAGCACGTAGACGATTCCCGAGCCGGGCAGCTCGCGGAGTGCGTCGGCGACCCAGGCGTACCGGTCCAGCACACTGAGCCCCGGCACCACTGCCAGCCGCAGCGACGCCCGAGCCAACGATCCGCGCAGGGTAACGGTGTCGTCGCCGAGCTGGTCGGCCACGTCGGCCGTCACCCGCTGGTTGGCTGTCGCGGTGGTGGCGAGTACGGGGGTGCCGGGCGCGAGGCCGAGCAGCGTACGGGTTAGGCGCTGGTAGTCGGGGCGGAAGTCGAAACCCCAGTCCGAGATGCAGTGCGCCTCGTCGATCACCAGCAACCCGACGGTGCGAAGCAGGTCGGGCAGCTGGCGGGCGAAAGCCGGGTTGGACAGCCGTTCGGGTGAGATCAGCAGCACGTCGAGGCGGCCCGCACCCATTTCGGTGAGCACCTCATCCCAGTCGTCGACGTTGGTCGAGTTCACCGTGGCGGCCCGCAGCCCGGCCCGCCCGGCCGCGGCGATCTGGTCGCGCATCAGGGCCAGCAACGGTGAGACGACCAGGGTCGGCCCGCCTCCGGCCGCCCGCAGGCTGCGGTGGCCGCCCAGTAGACCGCCGACTTCCCCCAACCGGTGGCCTGCACCACCAGTACCCGCCGTCGGTGCTCGGCCAGCGCCTCGACCGCCGTGACCTGGTCCGGTCGCGGCCGAGCGTCGGGCCCGGCCATGGCGGTGATGACGCGTTCGAGTGCAGCGGCAGACATGCCCACCATCCTGCCGCGCTGTTGGTTCTCCCTGGGTTGTCTGCACAGGTGACGTCATCGCATGGAACGCTGTCCGGCGTGACGCGTCGGCTGTTCCTGGTCGCCGGCTCCGCAGGGTCCGGTAAGTCCACGTTGGCCAAGGCCTTGGCGCACGAGCTCGACGCGGGCTGGTTGCAGCTGGACTCGATCTGGCTGGCGATGAAGGTCGCCGCCGGTGAGGGCACCCCCGCGCGGGACATCCTCGACATCGACCGCCGGATGCGCCGGGAGGACGAAGCAGACGACGAGGTGCTGGCTGCCCATGTCGCCGCGTCGGGCGAGGTGTGTCGCGCATTGCCGGCGGTGCTGCGGCTCGAGCTCGAGGCTCACGAGCGGCTGCTGGTCGATGGGGCGTGGCTGCTGCCGTCGTTCGTGACGGCGCTCGAGCTGCCCGACACCGAGGTGCGTGCGGTGTACGTCGTCCAGCGGACCGAGGCTGACGTCGAGGCGGCGCTCATCCCACGTCGGGGAGGGCTCCCGCTCGAGGACCGCCATCGGCTGATGAACCGGCGGATCTTTCAGTACGGCGCCTGGCTGGCCGACGAGGCGCGCGCGCACGATCTGCTGGTCGTCGACGCACTGCCGTTCGAGTCCCTGCTGGATCGTGCCCGGGCTGCGCTGCTCTCGCACTGAAAGGTCCGGGGCACCGCTGCCGATACCGTTGGCACTACGTGATCAGCCGCCTTGACCTGAGCTGATCCAAGGAGCACGCTATGCCGGCAACTTTGCTTCCATGGTCAGGTCGAGTGCGTAATCGACCTCGCTGCGCGCGCCAGCCGCGGCCGGTGCTGTGGTTTCACGGACCGAGGTCTCGACGAGATGCAGGCCCGCCTTCTCCATCAGTCGGCGCGTGGCGACGTCGACGGTCATCATGGTGGCGATCACGGTCGACACCTGGGCAGCGCGGGCTATCTCGATCATGAAGAGCATTCCCTCGATGTCGTAGCCCAGCCCCCAGACCCCGCTCCGGAGCAGGTAGGCCACCTCGACGGTCCGCAGTGGCTCATCGACCGGTGTGATCATGAACCAACCCAGGAAGTTGCCGGTCCCGCGCTCGCGGGCAACCCAGGATCCCAGCCGGTCAGCGCGGCCGTTGTGCGCCATCAGTCGTGGCATCTCTTCGGCGAGGACCCGAGCCGGCGTCATCGGCCGACCATGGTTGAGATAGCGCATCACCTCGGTATCGGCGTTGAGCGCCACCACATCATCAACATCAGGCCAGTTAGTACGGGTCAGCGCCATGCGCTCGGTTAGCGGAATTTTGACAGCCCCCTCAGGCAGAGCTCGTCGGGTCAGTAGTGGGTGAAGACGCGTGAGTTTGCCAACACAGCGGAGCAAATGCACTCCCGGCGGCCGATGCCGAGCTTGGTCGCGGCGCACCAGCGCGCAGCGATCGCGTCATGTAAGACCAGCGGATGTTCGCAGGTCGGGCAAAGATCCTCGGCAGCCTCGTTGATGTCAACAAGGGCGGGAGACGCAGAGTTCATATCAGTCCGTACAGGCCCGTCAGTTGGACCGGATGGTGATCGCCTAGGACCGCCGATCAGGTGGTCAGCAGAAGTATCCCTCGGTGATTTCACCCTACGCCCGGAAGCGACCCCGCCCGGACCAAACGCCCATATTAGTGCCGCGGCGGCTACCCGATCCTTCGAGGCGGCGTCCGCGTCTCATCACCTGCTCCCCAGCGAAATACCTAGTCAGAGCAACTTTTGATGGGCTTGTGATCCGTTAAGCTGGAGCGTCAGCTAGGCGAGGAGGCTTAACGCAGATGGCTGTTTATCGCTTGAACCGCCTGTTCAACCCACAATCGCGGCGAGCGCTCGACGTGGCCGTTGACCATGGCTTCTTCGGTGAGCGATCGTTCTTGACCGGTATCGAGGACATGGCTGCGGTGGTTCGCACCTTGGTCGCGGCGAATCCAGATGCTGTGCAGCTGACTTTGGGCCACGCCCGCCTCCTCCAGGTCGTTCCGGGAAAGCAGAAGCCGGCCCTGGTTTTGAGGAGTGATGTCGCGAACGTCTACGGGAACCCGTTGGACGAGCACCTGTTCAGCCACCACGTCCCGAACGCGATCGAGGAGGCCGTTCGGCTGGACGCCGTGGCGATCTGCGCCAACCTCATGCAGCTGCCAGGGCGGCCGGAGATCCGGGAGGCGAACATCCGCTCGATCATGGCCCTGCGGGCCGAGGCCACCACGTACGCGATGCCGCTGATGATCGAACCGCTGGTGATGCAGGACAATGCCGCCGGCGGCGGATACATGGTCGACGGGGACACCGACAAGATCATGACCCTGGTCCGCCAGGCCCGGGAGCTGGGTGCCGATCTGATCAAGGCCGACCCCACGGACAATGTCGAGGACTATCACAAGGTGATCGAGGTCGCCGGCGACGTTCCGGTCCTCGTCCGCGGCGGCGGACGGGTCGATGATCGCACCCTGCTCGAGCGGACGGCGGCCGTGCTGGCCCAGGGAGCCCGCGGCATCGTGTACGGCCGGAATGTCGTGCAGCACGAGAACCCAACCGGGATCACCCGAGCGCTGATGGCGGTGCTTCACGACAACGCAGATGTCGATGACGCCCTGCGCCTGGCTATGCGCCCTGAGCCTGTCGAAGGGCGCGCTTCGACAAGCGCCGTCCTGAGCTCGTCGAAGGGCTCAGCGCCCATAGGAGAAGCGCGATGACGAAGACCGTGAACGTGGCCATCGTGGGCGGCGGGCTGATGGGACGTGAGATCGCCGCGGCGCTACAGCGGTGGCCCGCGCTGATCGATCACCCAGTGCGTCCGCAGCTGACCGCGGTCTGTGACATCAACCCGGCAGCCCTGGATTGGTTTGACCAGATACCCACGGTGATGCAGAAGGTGACGGACTACGCCGACCTACTAGCCGATGACGCAATTGACGTGCTCTACATCGCCGTACGCCACGATCTGCACCGACAGCTCTACGTCGACACCATCCAGGCCGGCAAGAGCTTGCTCGCCGAGAAGCCGTTCGGCATCGATGGGTCCGCTGCAGCAGGCGATCGTGGCGGCCGCAGCGGCCAACCCGGCAGTCATTCGTGCGGTGCGCGAGCGAGTTTCCGTTTTTCCCGGGCGCGCAGGCAGCCGTCAACTACGTGCGGTCAGGCGCCCTGGGCCGGATCATCGAGGCCCGCTGCGCCTTCCTGCACGCCAGTGACCTCGACGTCGACAAGCCGATCAACTGGAAGCGGCAGGCGCGGTACTGCGGCGAGGCCGGCGTTATGAACGATCTCGGGCTGCATGCGTGGCACGTGCCATTGCGACTCGGCTGGGCGCCGGACCGGATCTTTGGCGTGCTTCAGGACATCGTGACCGAGCGGCCGGCCCCGAACGGAGGCCGGGAGCGCTGCGACACCTGGGACAACGCAGTCCTGCACGGGTGGGTGACCACGGATAGCTACTCGTTCCCGCTGACGACTGAGATGAAGCGGATCGACCCGGGAGAGAAGAACACCTGGGAATTCGAAGCGCTGGGGCTGGACGGCGGGGTGCGCTTCTCGACCAAGAACCCGAAGCGGGTAAAGATCTTCTCGCTCGTGGACGTGCCCGGCGGTGGCCGTGAGCAGGTCTGGTCCTCCCTTGACGCCGGAAGCCAGTCGGTGTGGCCTACCGTGACCGGCCCGAACTTTGAGTCCGGCTTCTCCGATGCCATCTTGCAGATGTTGGCCGCCTTCTTGGCTGAGCGAGAGGGAGCCCTCGGGGACCGGTTCGGTTGCGCGACACCTGATGAGGCCGCTCTCACGCATGCGATCTACGGGCCGCGATCCGATCGCACGAAACGGGCGAGGTCGTACGGGTGGGCCGATGACGGCCATGCACTCGGTACTCGTGGCCGGGCACCTTTGCATCGACATCACCCCCGAGCTCACCGGTGTTCCCGAACTGGTGCCGGGCCAGCTCTACGAGATTGGCTCGGCACAGCTCACCCTCGGCGGATGCGTCGCGAATACCGGACTCGCTCTCGCGGCGGCAGGGGTGCCAACCCGCGTCTGCTCGAGGGTCGGCAACGACCCGCTTGGCGAGATCGCCGTCGCTTGCTCGCCGAGCACGGAGTGGACCTGGAGGACGTCACCACCACAGCAGGAGCAGCCACTTCGTACACCATCGTCTTGCAACCGCCTGATCATGACAGGACGTTCTGGCATCACCCCGGCGCCAACGCGGTGTTTACAGGCCGTGAAGTGAACCTCGACGGCGTGGACATCCTCCATCTCGGCTATCCGCCGCTGCTGCCTGCGCTGCTGGTCGATGACGCCGCTCCCCTCCTCGATCTGCTCAAGGAGGCCCGCAACCGACAGATCACGACGTCGCTCGACCTGGCCGTGGTGGATCCGCGGTCCAGAGCCGCCGAAGTGGACTGGCGTCGAGTCTTCGCCCGGATCATGCCGTACGTCGACATCGCCACTCCGAGCATCGACGACCTGACGTCGGCGCTCGCCATCGCCCGAACGCCCGACGACGATCTGGTCGAAGAATGTGCCCGCCGTCTGGTCGACGATGGATGCGCCGTCGCCGTCGTATCAGCGGGTGCGCGAGGTGCGTACGCGGTCAGCGCTGGCGCCGATCGCCTAGCTGCGGGCGGGGGCAGCGCTCGCGTCAGTCCGGTCTACCTGGAGCTCGACGGCGGAGTGGGTACCGGCAGCTGAACCGCGGCTCGTCGTCAGCACGACCGGAGCGGGCGATGCCGCCAGCGCCGGACTCCTCTATGGCCTCGCACAAGGAACCGGCATTCGGCGGGCAACTCGCCTCGCTGCACGGTTCGCCGCGGCCACCATCGAGGGGAAGCGACCCTCGGCGGATGATGCCGGCCGTTGGGCTGCCGAGCTGGCCGCAGCGGGACTGGACTGATTTTCGCCGACCGGCGGTCGGCGGTGCGTCCCGCTAAGTCAATGTGGATTCAGCGATTTGGGGAGGCCTTGCGGGCTGGTTGTCCAGTTGGGCCAGCGCCTTGTCGATGATCGCTCCGAAGGAATCGACTTCCTCCGGGCTCAAGGCGTCGAAGACCAGGCGGCGAACGGTGTTGACATGACCCGGTGCTGCCTGCTCGATGGCAGCCCGGCCCTGCGGTGTGATCACAACGAAGGCACCGCGGCCGTCCTCAGCACACTCCACGCGCTGCACCAGACGCCGCCGCTCCATGCGAGTCACGTGGTGCGAGACTCGACTGCGCTCCCACTGCATCAGCCGGGCCAAATCGGTAACCCGCATCCGGCCCTCCGGGTTATCGGTGAGGTGGACCAGGACTTCATAGTCCTGCGTCGACAGGCCGGCATCGTCTTGTAGCTCTCTTTGCAGCGTGGCCGACAGCTGCGCGTTCAGCGTCATCCATCGCCGCCATACGCGTTGCTCCTCTGCGGTCAGCCAGCGGAAATCAGAGCTCATGCAGCGCATACTACGCCGGAATAGTTGACATGTCACCTAAGTTACGCTTGGATATACGTGACACGTCACCAATCAGGCGTGATCCTCAAGACTTTAGGAGCAAGGCATGACTACCAGCACAATCCCCGCCACCCTGTCCGATCTGTCCGGCAACTACGTCATAGACCCGGCCCATACCCGTATCGGGTTCGTCGCCCGGCACGCGATGGTTACCAAGGTCCGCGGCGCGTTCAACGAGTTCGAGGGCAGCGCGGTCGTCGACGGCACCGACTTCACCAAGTCAACGGGCCAGCTGACCATCCAGGCGGCCAGCATCGACACGCGCAACGAGCAGCGCGATACCCACCTGCGCAGCAACGACTTCCTCGCCATGGAGGAGTTCCCGCAGATCACCTTCGTCGCCACCGACGTTCGCCAGGCCGGCGAGACCACCCTGGAGCTCACCGGTGACCTGACCATCAGGGGCGTCACCAACTCAGTCACCATCCCGTTCGAGTTCGAGGGCGCGGCCACTGACCCGTTCGGCAACCTGCGGGTCGGGTTCGAAGGGTCCACGGTCATCAACCGCAAGGACTACGGCATTACCTGGAACGCCGCGCTGGAGACCGGCGGCGTCTTGGTCAGCGACAAGATCACCCTCGAGTTCGAGGTCTCCGCGATCAAGACCCCCTGACCTTCACGAACCGAACCCTGGCGTCGGGGCCGATCGGCCAACCCGATCGGCCTCCGCCGCACCCCCTGATCACTGAGGCGTGGCACGGCATCTGCGGGACCGGCGCGCCCTGCTCCGTGCAGCCCGTACCTTGATGCAAAGCAGTTCCCCCGCGCAGCGGTCGGACTCAGGACAGCCCACTGCAGCGCCAACGCCGGAGAGAGAACGACATGACGACGACCCAGTCTGAGATCGATGACCTGATCGCCCAGATGACGCTGACCGAGAAGGCCGGGCAGCTTACCCAGTATTTCTATTTCCGCTTACCGGAACAAGACGGCGTCGAGCCTGCTCTGCACGTGGATCGGGACAAGCAGCCGCTCGAGGTGGAATCGGCTCTGGGGCAGGGCGGTGTGGGATCGCTGCTGTTTGTCACCGATCCGGCGGAGATCAACCGCCTGCAGCGGCTGGCCGTCGAAGGTAACCGGCTCGATATCCCTGCGCTCTTCGGATTCGACGTGATTCACGGGCTCCGCACGATCTTGCCGGTGCCGATCGCGATGGCAGCGTCGTGGGATCCAGCGACGATCGAGCGCGGCCAGGCGGTGGCGGCCCGGGAAGCGCGTGCCGTGGGTATCCATTGGACGTTCGCGCCGATGATCGATATCGCGCGCGATCCGCGCTGGGGTCGCATCATCGAGGGCAGCGGCGAGGACCCGTTCCTCGGTGCTGCCGTGGCGGTCGCGCAGGTACGCGGACTTCAGGGCGACGATCTCTCGGCGCCGGACCGGATTATTGCTGGACCGAAGCACTTCGTCGGGTACGGAGCGGCCCTGGGCGGCCGCGACTACGACGAGGTCAGCCTGTCCGACGCCGACCTGTGGAACATCTACTTTCCCCCGTTCAAGGCGGCGATAGACGCCGGGGCGGGCAACGTGATGACGGCCTACATGGATCTCAACGGCATTCCAGCGAGCGGAAGCCCGTGGCTGTTCACCGAAGTGCTGCGGGAGATGTGGGGGTTCGACGGCTTCGTGGTGAGCGACGCCAACGCCGTACGCAACCTCTTCACTCATGGCTTCGCGGCTGATCTGACCGATGCCGGTGCCCGCGCCGTGACTGCGGGTGTGGACCTTGAGATGGCGATTACCGATCCTGCCTACGGCCACCTCCCTGAGGCGGTCGAGTCCGGCGCGGTGAGCGAGGACACGATCGACGCGAGCGTCCGACGCGTACTGGAAGCGAAACGGCGGCTGGGCCTCTTCGAGGCGCCGTACGTGGACGAGGATCGGGCCCGTGAAGTCCTTGCCGATCCCGCACACCGCGAGATTGCCCGCATCGCCGCGGAGCGATCGGCGGTGCTTCTCCGCAATGAGGGCGGATTGCTCCCTCTCGATGCTGCAAGCCTGGAATCTATCGCAGTGATCGGGCCGCTGGCCGACTCCAAGCGGGACACCATCGGACCCTGGGTCTTCGACTTTGACTTGGACGAGACGGTGACTGTGCTGGACGGCATTCGACGCAAGATCGGCGACAAGGTGCGCGTTGAGTACGCACCGGGAGTGCCGGTGGTGCAGCGGGTGTTCGCGTCAATGTTCGACATGTTCGGCGGGAACCGGCCGGAGGACCCCGAAGGGTTTGATGAGGACGCCGAGTTCCAGCGCGCCGTGGACACCGCCAGCGAGGCTGATGTTGCCGTGGTCGTGGTGGGTGAATGGCAGAACATGATCGGCGAGGCGGCGTCGCGTTCATCGCTTGACTTGCCGGGGCGCCAACTTGAGCTGCTGCAGGCCGTCGTCGACACCGGTACGCCCGTCGTGCTGCTCGTAATGAACGGGCGGCCGCTGGATCTGCGCTGGGCCGCCGAACACGTGCCAGCGATCATGGACATCTGGTATCCCGGCACCCAAGGCGGCGCCGCTGTCGCGAACTTGCTCTTCGGAACGGTTTCGCCCGGCGGCAAGCTGCCGTTTACCTGGCCGCGCACCGTCGGACAGGTGCCGATGGTGTACTCCCACACAATTTCCCACGAGCCCGAGAATCAAGGCCGACGCTATTGGGACGAAGCCAGCACACCCCTGTTCCCCTTCGGATACGGGCTGAGTTACGGCAGCTTCGCTCTTCGCCGACCTCACGATTGATCAACCGGCCATCGCGCCCGACGCCTCGTTGACTGTGTCGGTGGAGGTGACCAACACCAGCGATCGAGAAGCGGACGAGGTTGTGCAGCTGTACATCCACCAGCGATACGGCTCAGCGTCGCGGCCGGTGCGCGAACTCAAAGGGTTCCAACGGATTACCCTCGGCGCCGGCGAGTCACGCGAAGTCGAATTCTCGCTGGGCCAAAATGAGCGGCGCTACTGGAATGCCGCAGTTCACGATTGGGTGATCGACAGCTCAATCTTTGACGTATGGGTCGGCGCTGACTCCACCGCGAATGACAACCACGTTCGAGGTCGCCGAAAGCTAGCGCCGCCTACGGACTGAGCCGATCGGCGACCAGCTCGGCATCGACGCTATCGAGTCACGTCCTGACTTTCACGTGTCATCGACTGGCGAACAGCCAGGAGGCCGCGTGCACTGCTGCTGTCCGGGTATTGACGCCGAGCTTGTCGAAGATCGATCGCAGATGCGCGTGCACGGTACGTTCACTCAGCACCAGCCGGTCGGCAATCTCGGCGTTGCTCAGCCCATCGGCTACCAGATGTAGAACCTCGACTTCCCTCGTCAGTCAAGCCCGATGACCTGCGCTGAAGCTCTTCTTCCAAGGCAGATACAGCCTCATCAGCAAGACGCATGGCCTGTTCGGAGTTCAGCTTCCTGCCGGCCTCGTACGCCTCGAACCACGCTTGCTCGCCGAGGCGGCGGCGGACGCTAGCGGCCGACTTCGTGGAAGTCGTTGGGCATCGGGAACCACGATTCCTCCTGATAGGTCTCCCGCCAGCCGGAGGCCGTCCCGCACAGCTTCGCGGCCAGATCTAAGCGATTCAGCGCGGCCGCGATCGCCGCGAGGCCTTCGAGGATGTCGGCACTCTCAGTCGTGAACCGATATTCCCGCTGATACCGCAAGGCTTGCCGATAGGCATTCAGCGCGGCGGACAGCTTGCCCTCGATGCGAAGTGTCAAACCCAGATCAACCTGTGCGTGGCACGCCCCGACCGGGGCATCCAGGCTCTCGAACTGGGCGACGCTCTCGCAGCAAATATGACGACGCCTCGTTGTATTGACCGAGGACGAAGGCTGCGATTCCCAGCACGTCGTAGGACCACGCCGCACCCTGTGTGTCACCGCAGGCTTGGCAGCGGACCAGGCCCTCGGCTATCTCGCGCCGGCCCTGTTTCGGGGTCGCCAGAGATAAGGCTGACGGCGCCATGGTCTCAGAATGCAGGCTGCGACGCCGGCCTTGTCGCCGATCTCTTGGAAGAGGACAAGTCCCTGCTGCAGCAAGCCCTTGGCGGCAACCGGGTCAGCTCGAACCTTCCGTAGCGCCGGATGTGAGTACGCCTGTGCTCTCGCACGAATGCCGATAACGCTCGACGGCTACCATGGCAGATCTAAGCGCTGCTTCCAACCGCGCCGCGCGGACCCGAGCTGCAGGCACAGAGAAAATCCAGAACGCGTCCGAGCCCGACTGCCATGCGCAATGCCCCCTCGGCGTCGCCCTGCTCCATGACCCACATCGTTGCGGCGTCGATATTGGCCAGATCGGCCGCGATGGGATTTGACCACAGCGGCTCGAACCGGCGTGTTCCATGAGGTCTCGAGACTCTCCACGAGCTCAAGGAAGTACGCGAAGTGCCGTGCTCCGAATCGGCCGTCATCTTCTAGCTGACGCAATGCGTAGTGACGGACGAATTCGTGGACCTGGTAGCGCGACCCACCCCGCGCATCCGGCAGCCGCTGAATAAGTGACCGCTCTGCCAATGCGGCAAGTACGCCGAGACTGGCGTCCGGCCACCGCCTCGGCCGCTTCCCGGGTGAAACCGCCGACGAAGATCGCCAACGCGCTCAGCACCGTACGCTCCGCTGGCGCTCAGCCAGCGCCAGGAGCTGTCCAAGATCATCGCAAGGCTGCGATGACGCTCCTCGACGAGCGCGGTGTCCGAGGCCAAGGCGATGTCGGCTTGCCGAAGATGATCGAGCAGGTCGCGCGGTGACAGCACGGGGATCCAGCTCGCCGCGAGCTCGATGGCGAGCGGCAAGCCATGCAGCACGTCACAGATTTCGCCGAGCGTTTTGGCGTTGTGCTCGGTCAACGCATAGGCGCCCGGCGACCGAGCGTCGCCCGGTCGAGAAAGAGGGCGGTCGCATCACTCTCGAACGGATCCGACGGAAGTGCCGCGCCACCCATCGGCGGGATGGCAAACACCTCCTCGGCCGTATCTCAAGAGGAATTCGGCTGGTCGCAAGCACGGTCACCGTCGGGCAGGCGGCGAGCAGCGATGCCACCAACTCCCCACATGCGGCAGGCAACTTGTTCGCAGTTGTCCAGTACGAGCAGCGCCTGCCGATCTCTCAGCGTCCTCAGGACGGGAGCCAGTGGTCGATCACCGAGCGGACCGGTGAGGCCGATTCCCGTAGCCACAGCCGTCGGCACTTCCGTCGGATCGGCTACGGCAGCGAGCGGCACCCAGTACACCTCGCCACCGTCGTCGTCGTGCCCGGAACCAGCCCGGCTGCGCTTTGCCACCTCGATAGCCAGTCGAGTCTTACCAGCGCCTCCGACCCCACAGATCGTGACGAGCCGCCCCGGATGCAGCATCGACAGCACCGCGCAATCTCCCGATCCCGACCCACAAATCGCGTGAGATAAGTAGGAAGCGTGTCGGCGAAAAGCTCCTTGTCAACCGTCACCACGACGCACCTCCCCGCGTCCCTCTCAACCAAAACCACGTAAGAAACTCAGTGGACACCTCTGGCCTCACGCGAACTTAAGGCGGACTGCTTCGTGAGCGGCGGCCGCACGAGTGGTGACGCCGAGCTTGGTGAAGATGGAGCGCAGGTGGGCGTGCACGGTACGAGGGCTGATGACGAGCCGCTCGGCGATCTCGGAATTCCCGAGGCCAAGAGTCAGTAACCGGAGGACATCGAGCTCGCGATCGGTGAGACCCATCCGTCGAGCATCGAGTGCCGCGGTGAGTTCGCGGATGACCTCATCCGCCAGCTGGATCGCCTGCCCCGAGCTGAGCCGTCGTGCATCGGCGTACACGCGCTCCCAAGTGGCCCCACCGAGCTGGACCCGTACGCGGTTGATCGTCTGATCGCGGGCGTCCGGATCGAAACCGGTACGGATCTCTGCGCCATGCGTGTCGAACCATGTTGCAGCGGCGGCGAACAGCAGGGCGGATGCCTCAAACCGGTCGAGCGCCGTCGCAGCCATGGCGATGTCCCTCCAGCAGGTCCACCCCATGAACGGTGAAATGATGCGTCCGCAGCTCGCATCAACGCCTCCCGGTATGACTCCACGGCCGCTCGCCAATGCCCTTCGGCACGGCTCACATCTCCCAGCCACACCAGGCAGGCATACGCGCCAAACGGCGCCCCCTGATTTTCGAAGCTTGCCCTTGCCGTGATGAACAGCGTTCGTGCCTCGGCGAGGTCACCGTCGATGTAAGCCGCCCACGCTCGCTGATACTGGCACCACGCCTCTCCAAGCCGGTCTCCCGCAGCATGGCCCGCGACACTGGCCTCATGGACGTAGCGGCGTGCCCCTTCGGCGTCGGCCGCCTGGAGATGCACAGCGGCGCAGCCACGAAGGCTCGCGGCTATACCTGCCGTATCGCCGGCTCGCTGCATCAGCGCCATGCCCTGTTTGAACAGCTCCAGCGCGGCGCCCGGATCAGTCTGATGAAGGTGAAAGCCGCGCTGATTCAACGCCTTAGCCAGCACTCGCATCGAATCCGGTTCAGTCGGGGTCCAGGGCACGGTCAGGGCACGGGCGAGGCGGTCCCGGCGGATCGCGAACGAGGTCGATGAGTACAACCAGAACGCGAACATCGCAAACATGACTCGCAAAGCCCGCTCGGGATCGCCCTGATCGAGCGCCCACAGCATGGCTGCGTCAAAGTTCGCGGCCTCCGCAGCGAGGGGGTTGCGCCAGTCCAGCTCGACGGGAGTGTTCCACGACTCCTCGTACGCATTGGAGAGCCGAACGAAGTAGTCCAGGTGTCGGCGGTGCGCGCTGACAAAGGCCGCCGGCCGAGCCTCCGCCAGGCGCTCGAGGGCGTAGCTCCGTACCAGCTCGTGGACCTGGTAGCGAGCACCTCCCAGGGTGTCAGGCAGCCGTTGGACTAGCGATCGCTCAACGAGTGTCGCAAGCGAGGTCATGCTCGCACCTGTGACTTCCTCGGCCGCCTCGCGCGTAAAGCCGCCAACGAAGACCGCCAGGCCCGCCAGCACCGAACGATCATCCTCGCCGAGCCACCGCCAGGACCCGTCGAGAACGGCGCGCATGCTGCGGTGCCGGTCGGCTAAGCCCGCTCCGGCACTGGCTCCCGGGGCATCCATCGCGGCTTCGATCCGGGACAGCAGGTCGCGCGGCGACAGCACGCGGATCCAGCTCGCGACTAATTCGATTGCCAGCGGCAAGCCGTCCACCTGCTGGCAGATCCTGCCGATGATTTCAGCGTTGGCAGCTGTGAAGGCGTAGCTCGGGGCGAGCACGGCCGCACGGTCGATGAACAAGTCGGTCGCGTCGGTTTCGCCCAAGTCGCCGCGCGGTTCGCCGCCCAACGGTGGAATCGCGAACACCTGTTCGTGATCCACCTCGAGTGGGGTCCGGCTAGTTGCGAGCACACTTAGTTGTGGGCAGCCGGCCAACAATCCGGTCACAAGCTTCCCGCACTCAGCCGCAATGTGCTCACAGTTATCCATTACCAACAGTGCGGGCGCATCGCCCAAGGTGGCTATTAATGCGCGCAGCGGCTCCTCGCCAGCCAGGCCATGCAACCCGATGCCTTGCCCAATCGCCGTCGGCAGCTCCGTCGGGCTCATCACGCCGATCAGAGGAACCCAGTACACGTAGGTCCGAAGTTTGTCAGCTGACCACCGTCTCGCTAGCTCGATCGCCAGCCGGGTCTTGCCGAGTCCGCCCACCCCGCAGATGGTGACCAGCCCGCCCGGCTCCACCATGGTCTCGAGCTCAGCGATCTCTGCTTCCCGACCAACGAATCGGGTCACATACGACGGAAGCCGATCGGCTACCAGCTCGGCATCCACACTTACCGAGCGGCCTACGCGACTAGCGACAGTCATCATCGACCTGCGAAGAGTGAGGCCGATGCATGGGCGGCTGCCGTCCGACTGTTGACGCCGAGCTTGTCGAAGATCGATCGCAGATGTGCGTGCACGGTACGCTCACTCAGCACAAGCCGCTCGGCAATCTCGGCGTTGCTCAGCCCGTCGGCCACTAACCGCAGGACCTCAATCTCTCTGGCGGTCAAACCCGACGATCTGCGCCGCAATTCATCTGCCAGGTAGCCCAGTGCCTCCTCGGCCAGATACATCGCCCGCTCAGCGCTCAGCCTCCTGCCGGCCTCGTAAGCCTCGAACCACGCTCGCTCGCCAAGCTCGCGGCGGACGCTGGCGGCCGACTCGTGAAAGTTGCTTGGCATCGGTTGCCATGAGTTCCTCCTGGTAAGTCTCTCGCCATCCCGCAGCCGCTCCGCACAATCTGGCGGCTAGATCGAAGCGGCTTACCGCGGTCGCGACGGCCGCGAGGCCTTCGACGATGTCGGCAATCTCGGTCGTGAACCGGTAGTCCCGCTGGTAGCGCAGGGCGTTCCGGTATGCATCCAGCGCAGCGGTCGGCTTACCCTCGTGGCGAAGCGCGGAAGCTAGAGCGACCTGCGCGTGGCACGCCCCGAGTGGGGCGTCCAGGCCCTCGAACTGGCTGGCGCTCTCAACGAAATACGACGACGCCTCGGTGTATTCGCCGAGGACGAAGGCAGCAACGCCCAACTGCTCGTAGCACCACGCCGCACCCAGAGCGTCATGACAGGCTTGGCAACGGGCCAGGCCCTCGACTATCTCGCGCCGACCTGCCTCGGGGTCGCCAGCGCGGAGGCGGGCTTCGCCCTTATTCCGGATACACATTGCCTCGCCGGCCTCGTCGCCGATCTGTTCGAAAAGCCTCAATCCCTGCTGAAGCAATCCCTGGGCGGCGAGCGGGTCGGTTCGAGATCTTCGAGTCACGGACAAGTGATAGGCCTTTGCTCTGGCGCGAATGCCGATGACATTCGACGGCGACCACGGCAGGCCCAACGCTGCTTCCAGCCACGCTAGGCGGAGGGCGTGCGGTGGGAAAGAGAAGATCCAGAACCTGTCGAGCCCAACCGCCATTCGCAAGGCTCCCTCGGCGTCGCCCTGGTCCAAGACCCACATCATGGCGGCACTGACGTTGGCAAGATCGGCGCGGATGGGATTAGACCACAGCGGCTCGAGTTGGGTGTTCCAGTCACGTCTCCAGCCCCTCCACCAGCTCCAAGAAGTACGCGAAGTGTCGCCCCCGAATTGGGCCGTCATCTTCCAGCTGACGCAACGCGTAGTGACGGACAAGTTCGTGGACCTGGTAGCGCGACCCACCCATCGCGTCCGGCAGCCGTTGGATGAGCGACCGCTCTACCAATGCGGCGAGTACGCCGAGACTTGCGCCGGCCACAGCCTCGGCCGCTTCCCGGGTGAAACCGCCGACGAAGATCGCCAACGCGCCCAGCACCGTACGCTCACTGGCGCTCAGCCAGCGCCAGGAACTGTCCAAGATCACCGCAAGGCTGCGATGACGCTCCTCGACGAACGCGGTGTCCGAGGTCAGGCCAATGTCGGCATGCCGAAGATGATCAAGTAGGTCGCGCGGTGACAGCACCGGGATCCAGCTCGCCGCCAGCTCGATGGCGAGCGGCAAGCCATGCAGCACGTCACAGATTTCGCCAAGCGTTTTGGCGTTGTGCTCGGTCAACGCATAGGCCCCAGCGACTGAGCGTCGCACGATCGAGAAACAGCGCTGTCGCATCACTCTCGAACGGATGCGACGGAAGCGCCGCGCCACCCATCGGCGGGATGGCAAACACCTCCTCGGCCGGTAGCTCAAGAGGAATTCGGCTGGTCGCAAGAACCGTCACCGTCGGGCAGGCGGCGAAGCAGTGATGCCACTAGCTCCCCACATGCGGCGGCAACCTGTTCGCAGTTGTCCAATACGAGCAGCGCCTGCCGATCCCTCAGCGTCCTCAAAACGGGAGCCAATGGTCGATCACCGAGCGGACCGGTGAGGCCAATTCCCGCCGCCACGGCCGCCGGCACTTCCGTCGGATCGGCGACGGCAGCGAGCGGCACCCAATACACCTCGCCACCAACTCTTCGGCCGCACGAGCGGGCCCGACTGCGCTTCGCCACCTCGATAGCCAGTCGAGTCTTACCTGCGCCGCCGACCCCACAGATCGTGACGAGCCGCCCCGGATGCAACATCGACAGCACCATGGCGATCTCCCGATCACGTCCCACGAATCGCGTGAGATACGTCGGGAGCGTGTCAGCGAAGAGCTCCTTGTCAACCGTCACCGCGGCGCACCTCCCCGCGTCCCGGTGAACCGACACCACGGATCCAGGAAGACCTGCCGATGCGGAACGCATCCCCGCCGAGCATGAGCCTATCGAGCCTCTCCTGATAGCGACAGGTCAAAAAGACAAGTATGCCGAACGTGAACGTGCTATTCATCGCCATTCAAACCCGCAATAGTGCAGTCCTATATGAGTCGGAATTCTTCTTGCTGTTTGGCGCAGCGGGCTTGACTCAAAGATGCTACGGCCAATCCCGCAAATTCGCTCGCTAGATAACCGGGCTCTCTTTAACCTGGAGGTCGCCCTCATACATCGACAGGATATCGTCGCTGTTGCCCACCGGGATATCTCGTGTTGTCAATTTCCCACCACTGAAGGGTCCAGCGCTCTTGACCCAATGGGTGCCGCCGCCTTCGATCAGCCGGTCCGTCCGAGTATCGAAGCTGGCCACTCGGCTGAAGGTAAGCCTTAGCTGCGCGGACGGCTCGCCCGCGTCGCAGCTCTCGTTTTGGTTCTGGTCGATACAGCCAGTGATGGACTCGGTTCCTTCGATGTCCCTGATCTGAGTGGTCCAGTAGGTCCAGGCGTGGATCACCCGTTCACTCCGAATCTTGTAGGTACCGACCAGCCCACCGGTCACCCGATAGACCCCTGGGCTCTCCGCCACCGGAAGAACGTGACCCTCCACATGGACCTGACGAGTTGCATTGGGCGACGCCATTGCCGGGGTCGTTGCCACGCATCCCAGGACGACAGCGAGCCCCGATGCTGCAGCGCCAACGCGGACGGCGCGGCAGCGCCTCAGCCGTCGAATCGCTGCTTCTTTGGCCGTGTTACTGCTTGTCACGACCCTTCTCCTTTCCTAATGCAGAAACCGGAACGTTTCTGCGCTTACGCCATAACCATCGCGCGGCTGGAAACGAGACACATCGGCAATAGTGCCTAAGTCTCTGGTCATGCCAGCAATTCGATTCGACAGTGCTGTCAGCAAGAGTTCGCAAGATGGTTCAGGACAATGTCGCTGCTACGCACAACGCTACGGATATACAGAATGTGCTGCTCTGACGATGGCTGCCGTCCTTGGCCTTATAGCTTGCCTAACTATCAACTGATTCTCGAAATCGAGCGTTCGCGGAGAGGGCGCGAGGTCTGAGATACGCGTGATTGTGCACTGTGCTCCCGAGTCGGTCCAGGATTAGTCGCTATCGGCTCTCAGAGAGGAGGGCCCAGAGGCAAGCCGCCTGCCGGCCGCTTAAGTTATGGCCGGTCTACCGGCTCTCGTGGGCGGGGTTCGGTGCACGGCTCTTTGGAGGGCCGTGATGAGAACAAAGAGGATGCCAGAGATCGCCGCCAAGATCAGTATCGATAGCTCAGGGTTCCGCTTCGAGATCGCGTGCAGCGTCATGGACTGGTTCTCTGCTAGGTAACTGACTCAGCGCATGTCGAAGTGGTTCGGGTCGGCACCGAGCCGGCGACCGGTTCGCACCTGCGCTATCGCCTGCATGTCGGACTCGTCGAGCTCGAAATCGAAGATGTCGATGTTCTCGCGGATTCGGTCGGGGTTGACCGACTTGGGGATCACCACATTGCCGAGCTGAATGTGCCAGCGCAGCACCACCTGGCCCGGCGTACGGGCCTTCCGGCGAGCGACGTCGAGGATGTGCGGATTTTCCAGCAACCCCTTGCCCTGCCCGAGCGGCCCCCACGATTCGGTCAGGATTCCGTGCGCGGCGTGGAACTCCCGCAGCTCCTCTTGAGGGAATTCCGGGTGCAACTCCACCTGGTTCACGGCCGGCGTCACGTCGGTCTCTGCGAGCAGCCGCTCCAGGTGCTCGATTTCGAAGTTCGACACCCCGATCGACAACACCCGTCCGTCGGCCAAGAGACGCTCGAACGCCCGCCAGGTCTCCACATACTGGTCGAACATCGGCAGCGGCCAGTGGATCAGGAAAAGATCAAGAACGTCCAGGCCAAGCTTGTTCATGCTCTCGTCGAAGGCTCTCAGCGCTTTGTCGTAGCCGTGCTCGCTGTTGGTCAGCTTCGTGGTCATGAACAGCTCGTCGCGTTGGATACCCGCCGAGGCAATGGCAGCGCCGACGCCCTCCTCGTTCCGATAACCCTGAGCTGTGTCGATCAGCCGATATCCGGCACTGAGCGCCTCGGAGACTGCCTTCTCGGTCTCCTCCGGCGGAATCAGGAAGACGCCGAAGCCTAGCTGTGGGATCTGGATTCCGTTGTTCATAAGAAGTGAGGGCACCGCTGACATCTTGACTCCTCTGCATGGCATTGGGCCGTCTTGCCGGCCCTAAAGACCAGGTACCCGCTTTGTCCACCTTCAATTCACTCGGGTTTGGACGAAGCCAGTCCGCAGGTGTTGTCCGCATTGGCGGGGTGTTGTCCGTTGCCGGGGACATGCCGCAACAGCAGGAAAGCGTCTGACATGAGCAATATATTGAATGCGTGTTCGAAAATGATCTGGTGGAGTTGGATGCCTCCGCCACGCTGGCCGCGGCGGAGGCTAACGAACACACGCTGATCATTGCGGAGACCCGCAGGCTGCAGATCGCGGCGCATTGGGCTGACCTCCATCCCGGCGATGCTGTCGCGGAGAGCAGGCTGCCCGGCGCTGAGCATCCGGTGCGGCTCGGTGGAGACGGCACCCCGACGGTCGGCGATTTTGCCCCAGCCGAGTTGGGCTGTGTATTGCGAATCTCCGATGGGGCGGCAGACCGGCTGATAGGTGACGCGTTGGATTTGCGGCACCGGCTTCCCCAGATTTGGGCGGCCGCTCTGGCTGGGCGGGTGCCGGCCTATCAGGCGCGGCGAATCGCCGCTGCCACTCGGCACCTCAGTGTCGAGCAGGCTGGCTGGGTCGACGCGCAACTCGCCCCCTCGTTGGGTGCAGTGTCGTGGGGCCGGCTGGAAACTCTTCTCGAAGCCAAGATCATCGAGGCTGACCCGGTTGGCGCCGAACAGCGGGCCGCACTGGCTGCGCAGGAACGGTTTGTGCGACTTGGCCGGGCATCCGAGCACGGGTTGAAGTTGATCATCGCTCGGGCGACAGCCGGCGATGCCATCTGGTTCAAAGCCACCATCGACCGAATCGCCGAGATCCTCGCCCTGCAGGGCGACACCGATTCGGTGGAGGTGCGCCGCTCCAAAGCCATCGGCATCCTCGCCCAACCCGCCCAAGCACTGCAGCTGCTGTGTGAGCATCAGCGCGACGAATGGGACGGAGCCACCGAACCGGCTGCTGCCGCCGAGGCAGCAGAGACCGAGCATTACGCCGAGCCAGCCGATGTTGCCGAGCCAGCCAGATATTGCCGAGCCAGCCGATGTTGCCGAGGCAGCAGACACAGCAGAGGCCGACCAGAATGCCGAGCGAGACGTCGTTGCTGATCATCAGTCATTGCGGCTCGAGCCGCCGCCGTTCGATCCGGACCGGGCCCGACCCCGTGCTGTGGTGTATGTCCACCTCAGCTCCGAGGCGCTCACTGACGGGTCCGGTGTGGCCCGCGTCGAAGATGTCGGTCCGGTGCTGCTGGGTCGGTTACGCAGTGTGCTCGGGGACCGCTGCATGATCAACTTGAAACCGGTGATCGATCTGCCGGCTGGTCATACCCCAGTGGACAGCTATGAGATCCCGGCTCGGCTTCGGGAGCACCTGCAGCTCCGGTACCCCGCTGACGTGTTCCCCTACGCCGCAGCAGTCTCCCGGCGGATCGATGTTGATCACACCATTCGTTATTTGAGTCCAGACCGTGGTGGCCCGCCGGGCCAGACCAGGATCGGCAACTTGGGACCGCATGTACGCCGGCACCATAGATGCAAGACACACGGCGGTTGGCAAGTCCGGCAACCCGAGCCCGGCACTTGGGTGTGGCGATCACCGCACCGCCGCATCTACCTCGTCAACGCCAGCGGTACCCACCCACTCGGTGACTCTGAATTCGCTGAGATGATCTGGCGCGCCGCCACACCGGCTGGGGACCTAGGCCGGGTTTTCTGACGCGACCTCACCGCGAGTCCCTTGGGCCGCCCTATCTGGACGGGCGCCGACTGTCAGGAGGACCGCGCCGAGTATTCCGGCGAAGAGTGGGCTGCTTGCAACGAGGAGGAGTTGAGCAGCTACGGGCAGGCCGGCCGCGAACCCGATCAGTGCTGCCCCAAGTGCTGATGCGGTGACCTTGAGGCCAGCACCGATGGTGAAGACCTGTGTACGCACGGCCGGAGCGGCGTACTGGGTGCGCGAGAGAAACAGCGCTGAACCAAACGGCCCGATGAAGATCCCGGAGAGTCCGAACAGTACGGCGATGGCTTCAAGCGACGGGGTGAAGGCTGCGATGACGATCGGTATTCCGATGCCGATCATGGAGATGGCGGTGACCAGAGGCGCGTGGTCCACGGCGATAGGCCGCCAGGTCCACAGCAAGAGAGCCAATGAAGGCACCTGCGGCGACCGCGGCAAGCAGCAGCCCGCTGCCCGCCGGCCTGTGCTGCGAGGCGGCAATGACGACCGCGACGACCGCGAGGCCACCCGGACCGATCTGGCCGAGGCTGCTGGTCAGAGTCAGTGTCCGAAGCGTCGGCTGCTGCACGATTTCCCGCGCGCCGCTGAGCAGACCTAGCCGCGTGGAGTTCGCGGGATCCATCCGCCTCGCGAGGGGCAGGGTGGCGACGCCGAGCGCGCCGACGGCTGCCGAGGCGGCGAGCACACACTGCGCGGCCGCGGCCGATTGACGGCGGCAGCGGTGAGGCCGGCGACCGCCGGGCCGACCATGCTCGCGATGTTGTAGAACAGCGAGTCGAGGCCGAACGCGCGCGGTGTCTTGTCTTTACCAACGAGTGCCGGCAGCTGACTGGTCAGTCCGCCGGTGAGGGCCGGCCCGCAGCAGCCGCCCACGAGCAGCAGTACATAGATCAGCCAGAGCGGGGCCCGGCCGAGCAATGCGGCAGCGGAGAAGAGGCTGCCGGCGAAGATCAGCATCGCCGAGGCGAGCACCCACCGGGGTTGCCGCCCACGATCCACCAACACGCCGACCAGCGGTGCCGCCACCACGTGCGGAATCAGCAAGGCGGCAACCATCGTCCCGCCGATGGCGGCGCTTCCGGTTCTGTCCAGGGCCAGCAGCACCAAAGACACCCGTGCACCCTCGTCGGCGATTCGCGCTAGGACGGCGGCGGCGAGGTAGTGCGGCATCAGCCAGCGTCGACCCGATCTGGGGGACTTGTCGCTAGATGCGGGATGCATGGCGCGCATGCCAAACTCCGATCTGGGCATCCGTCGTCACCCCTTGAAGCGGTGATGTCTCGAGCATTGCATACCCTGACCATCACCTGTCAAACTGGTGACGTGCGCTTTGAGTTCATCGCCGACCGACCGGTGCTCGACTACCTGTCGACCATCGCCGAGCGAGGCACCAGCGACGACGAGAAACTGCGGTCGGAGCAGGACCTAGCGGACTGGATTGAGCAGTCGGGCATTCTCGACAGCGCACCGCCAGTTACGCAGCAGACCTTGGAGCGCGGCAAGGCGCTGCGCGAGGCGATGTTTCGCTTGATCGCCGACACTCATCAACCACCAAACCGCGAGCGCGACGGACCGCACCCTCGTCAACACTGCGGCGGAGGCGTCGCCGCCCCTGCTGCGGCTCGACGACGACGGACTGCACCGCTACGGGGACGCCGATGCGGTCTTCGCGCTTCTCGCCCGGGACTGTCTCGACCTGTTCGACAGCCCGGACCGAGCGGCCCTGCGCTGGTGCGCGGACGCGAAGTGCACCCGCGTCTTCATTGACCGGTCACGCGGACAACGACGCCGCTGGTGCGGCATGAAGGGCTGCGGCGATCGCGCCAAAGCAGCCGCATACCGCCGCCGACGGGCCTCCCGCTGGGTCAAGCCACCGGACTCGCACCCAGGGTGACTGTGGCGGCATGCTCACTGCCTACCTGATCAATCCAGACGATCTTGATGCGGTCACCCGGGTTGTACTTAGCCAGGAGGGCTGAGACGTCTTCGGCTGATGTGACGGCATGGCCGCCCAGCGCAGTGATCTGATCTCCGGCCTCCAGACCAGCCTGCGCGGCTGCGGCGCCACTCACAATGCTCTCGACTGTTGCGCCCGACGACTCCTCGAGATTCGCCCCCGGATAGCCGAACTCGGAGGACGACGCGTCGCTCAGTTCCACTCCGAGGAACGGCGCGGGCCCAACCTGCACCGTGCTGCTTTCCTGCCCGGACCGGATCTGTTGCACGACGCCAAGAGCGCGCTGGATCGGAGTGGCATAGCCGTTGATTTCGCTGCCACTGGAGGCTGCAGTGTCGATGCCGATCACTTCGCCATCGGCGTCGTAGAGCGGTCCGCCAGAGTCTCCCGACACCACGTCTGCGGTTGTCTCGATCATCTTGGTCAATGTTTCGGAGGCCACGGGCCCTTCTGCGGCCGTGGTGATCGAAGCCCTGAGCGACACGATGCTTCCCTTGGCAGCGGTTAGCGTGCCAGTGCCGCCCGCGTTGCCCACGGCGGTGACCTTGTCACCGACCGACGTCTTGTCGTTGTCGATCTTGACGGGGGTAAGGCTGCTGGCGCCCTTCAACTGCAGTAGCGCCACGTCCGCTGTCTGATCACTCCCGACCACCGTGGCCTGATACGTCTTGCCAGTTTCAGCGACCGTGACCTTGATCGTGCTGGCAGCTTTCACGACGTGGTAGCTGGTGAGTACTTGACCCGAGGCTGTCAGCACCATCCCGGTACCAGCACCGCTTGCATTTTGATACGGCAGCACAGTGTCGATCAGCACGACACCCTTGGACTGTGTGGCGCTAGCAGGACTCGAGACTGCGGTGGCTGTCGGGTATCCGCCACCCCGCGGGCTATCTCGCCAATCGACGACGGCGCCGGATACAACGTCGTTCGTAGCAGCTGCCGCCGGAGCAACTAAGCCGGGTATCGGTGAGAGCAAGGCTGCGCTCGCTATCACTGCGAGGAAAGCCGTACGCGCGGATCTGCGGTAAGAACCGCTGTGCTTTGATGGCTGCTCGAGCATGATCATCAAGGAGGATGCTTTCTCTCACGTGTTGCGCCGACATGAGTCAGCACATCTCGTCAAGCAATGATGCAGCTCGGAGCCAACTGTGAGAGGCATGTGAGGGCTGGCGTGCGATCAAGGTCGAAGATCGAGATCGGCTTGCCCCGGCGAAGCGCTCGCCCTGCATTGCCGCCATACGCACGCGATGCCGTGCAGGGCGGCGCTTCGCCAGTTGTCAGAAGCTAGATACTGCGTACCTGCGTCGCCTGCAGACCCTTCGGGCCCTCGGTGGTGCCAAACTCCACCCGCTGGCCCTCATCGAGCGAGCGGAAACCGGATGACTCGATCGCACTGAAATGTACGAACACGTCCGGGCCACCGCCATCGACCGTGATGAAGCCGAAGCCCTTCTCACCGTTGAACCACTTGACAGTTCCTTGTGCCATGAAAATCTCCTAGCATCTCGAGGTCGCACGTCACGACTCTCGAACGCTGTCGAACGCTAGGCAGTCCATGCCAGCGCCCACCGCAATACTCCCGGGCACGTAGCACTGACCACGACACAAGACCTGCAACAGCGCTTCAAGCTTCTCACGTCGTCGCGCGTGAGCGAAAACGCAAGGTGATGGCTTCGGCTTGGGCGAGCACGGCTCGTACGAAGTCCTCATCGTGACCTAGGCCCGGCTCCAGCGTGTCCAGGACAGCCGGTACGGCGGTTGGTAGTTCACCCGAGTTGGCCGCCTGCTGGGCCGATGTGGCACCGGGGTCCTTGACTGGGGCACCGGCACCGCGCAGGTGCAGCACCCACGCGGCAAGTGTGGTTGCACATCCGATAGGGATCCGGCCCGCGGCTCGCTCCGCGCGGACCGTTGGGATGGTACGTACCACCAGCTTGGTTGAGCCGTCGGCGGCGATGCGGGCGAGCTGGTCTCGCATGTGGGGGTTCGAAAAGCGGGCGAGGAGTGCTGCTCGATAATCCGCGACCACGCCAGGGGGAAATGGCAAGTGCCGGCTGGCCTCATCCCAGAACAGCTCCACCCACTCCCGACAGGCCGGATCAGCGATGGCCTCGTCAATCGTCTCGTGGCCACGGACGCTTCCGACGTACGCCAGCATCGAATGGGAACCGTTCAGCAGCCACAGCTTGCGTTGCTCGAACGGTTCGACATCGTCCACCAGCTGAGCGCCGGCGTCTTCCCAGCGTGGTCGTCCGGCCGGGAAGCGGCCCGACACCACCCATTCGCTGAAGGGCTCGGTAGGCACCGGAGAGGCGTCGACGTAGCCCGTGTGCTCTCGGACGATCCGTCGATCCTCGTCGGTGGTCGCCGGTGTGATGCGATCAACCATCGAGGTGGCGAAGTCGACATTGCGCTCGATCCATGTCAGCAGCGACTCATCGACCAGCGCGGCCAGATCGGTCACGACCGTTTCGGTGACCGCCCCATTCTCGGGCAGGTTGTCACAGGAGAGAATCGTGATCGCGCCGGAGCTGGCGTCACGCCTGGCCATCAGACCGGCGACGAGTCTCGCCGGTAACGAGCTGACCAGCAGACGAGGGTCGCTGCGCAGGGCCTGAAGGTCGGCGATGATCACGTCCCGCTCCGCGTCGAGCCGCCCCTCGGCATTCCGCAGATAAGCCGCCTCGGTGACGGTGATGGTCACCAGAGCGGTCTGTGGGGCGCTGAGGTAGTCCAGGTACGCCTCGTGGTCGGCGGCTGGGTGGACGGCCGAGAGCGAGCCGATCAGTTCGAACTTGTCCCCATCGGCCGCGCGAGTGATCAACGTGTAGAGCCCATCCTGGGGTGCCAGTGCGTCGGCCAGGTCTGGTCGTCGACCGGTGAAGCCGGCGATCCCCCACTCGTCGGCGTCGGGGGAATGCGCGGTGTACCAAGCTTGGTGAGCTCGGTGGAAGTTGCCCTCACCAAGATGCACCATCCGGACCGGTGCTGCTACCGGCGTATCTGGTACGGCGCGCGACAACCGTACGGGGTTGCCATCTTGACCGGTCACAGTTGGAACGCCCTTCTGTGGTTGGTGGAGGGCATGCTCGATCGGGCAGGCTCACGGCTCTCGACTGGGCGCTGCGGCATCGACTGCTTCGATGGAGACGTCGCCGGCCTCCCTGATGCCATGCCGCGCATGCAGCTCCTTGACGATCTCACGGAACCGTGCGTCGGTGAGCGGGTAGGCCAGGAAGATGAGACCGCCGAGGAGGGCAAAGATCGCCGGGCCGAGACCAACCAGTCCCCTGATTGTCGTGAGGGCGGACTCGCTTTGCTCCGGCGCTTTGGCGAGGAAGCCACCGAGGGCCAGCGCATAACCAGCGACGGCGCCGGCGACTGCCTGGGAGACCTTCCGGAAGAAGGAGTAGATCGCATAGGTGGCGCCTTCCGTACGCTTGCCGGTCTTGTATTCGCCGTACTCCACGGCGTCGGCCTCGAACGCAAACAACAGCGACATCGACAGATTCTGAAAGAGGCCGAAGCCGAAGAACGAGACGATGACAATGGGCAGGCTCGACGGCATGAAGAAGATCCAGGTGCCCATCACGATGAGACCCGCCGCGCCAATGAGGAACGTGCTCTTCTTGCCGATCCGGGCGACGAACCTGGGCACCACCGGCACGGCAACGAAGGTGGCCAACGACGTAGCGAGAACCATCCAGATCAGCTGGCTCGAGTTGCCGAGGATGTAGGCCGCGAAGTAGGCCTGGGACGCCTGGAGACCGAAGATCCCGGTAAGAAAGACCAGGTTGGAAACACACAAGATCAGCAGCGGCCGGTTCTGCCGCACAGTGGCGACCGTCTCCTTGACGGTAACCGGCTTCGCCTCGTGGAAGACCTGCTCCTTGCAGCTGGAGAAACAGAACAGGTAGAGGCCATACCCAACGACGGCGAAGACGATGGTCACCGTGGTCAGGAAACTTTGCAACTGCTCGGGCTGAGTCTTGTACCGGGTGATCTGAGGAGCAATCACTAGAACGATGACGAAAATGCCGACGATCGGTCCCACCGAACGCCAGATCCCCAGCCGGGAGCGCTCCACCGGGTCTTGAGTCATCGCCGTCGCCAGGGAACCAAACGGGATGTTGGTCAGAGAGTAGAGAAAGCCCAGCAGGGCGTACGTGACATATGCGTAGACGTACTTCGCCGTGGTGCTGTCGAAGTTCGGGACGCTGAACAAGGCGATACTCGACAGCAGCAGCGGAAGCGAGGCGAACAGCAGGTACGGCCTGAACTTCCCCCACCGGGAATGAGTGAGGTCGACCAGACGCCCGGCCGCTAGGTCAGCGAAAGCATCCCAAACTCGTACAACCAGGAACATCGTCGCGATCGCAGCTGGATTCAGCCCAACGACATTGGTGTAGTAGATGAGCAGGAACAACGCCTGCAACGAGAAGGCCAGGTTGTTGGCCAGGTCACCGGCGGCGTAGCCGAAATAGTTCCGGAGAGTCAGCTTCTTCACTGGACTTCCTCGTCTCAGAAAAGCGGGTGGAACGCGGGTCTGTTGAGGTCAGGCGGTAGCCGAGCTCACCCGCGCGGCCTTGGCCCGGTACGCCGCAACGATGACGTCGACACACGTGTCGAGGTCGAGCAGGCCGGTGTTGAGGACGAGGTCATATCGGTCAATGGCCATGGGGTTCCAGTAGTAGAAGCGCTCTGACATCTCGGCCCGTACCCGGTCCTCGTTGCGCTGCCGCCGTGCCGCGTGAGCGTGGTCGATTCCCTCCTCCCGCGCGGCACGGGCGATCCGAACCTCCACCGGAGCATCGACCTGCACATGCAGCGCGGTCGGGATGTCACCGAGAATGAGCGCGCCATTGCGACCGAGCATCACGACACCCTGAGTGGCCGATTCCTTGACAAAGCGGGTGTTCTCTTCAACCATCTCCGCGTCTTGGGCCTGAGCCAAAGGGATGCTGGCGTCATCCAGAAGCGTCCCAGGCGCATAGCGGCCCAGGAACCGCGCCAAGCCACTCCCCGCCTCGCTCGCTCCGCCCGCGCCGGGATACTTGGCGCTCTCGATATCGGATGAGGAGAACGCCTGATCCAGCCAAGCCACGCCCAGCGCATCCGCAATCCGAGGACCGATGGACCGGGCTCCGGCACCGTACTTCTCGAACAGTGTGACCACCGGTGGAGGCGTCATGTGGCCTCCTTTCCGTTACGGCGTAGGGGTAAAGGAACTGATCTTGTCAGTCAAACACCAGCAGTCTCCCTCGGCAATGTGCCCTCCGATATCACGGCTCAATTGCGACGCCAGCGGGTGCGCAGGTAGTGGGCCGCTGCTTTGGGCTGCCGGTCGCGGGTAAAGGCGCCCTTCTTGTTCCCGCCGACGCGCATGATGCCTGACGTTGTCGCGAAGTCGGCGAAATTCCACATTTGTTCCCCGACGACCGCGTCGATCCGGTCGAATACCCGGTGATTCATCTCCAGGTACTCCACCTGGTATTCCTCGCTCCACGGGTCTCCGGCCGCAATGGAGTGCAAGCCGGGATAAGTGTCGGCGCCGTACTCAGTGATGATGATCGGCTTGCCCTCGCCGGCCCATGCGGTCAGCTCCTCTTCCCAGGCCAGCTCAGCCCCTTCCAGGTCGCCGGTGTTCACGTACCAGCCGTAGTAGCGGTTCAGCATTAACACGTCCCCGAATTGGGAGACCCGGCACTTGCCGTGCGGGGCGAGCATGACGTTCACGAACCCGACCGGTCGAGTGGGGTCGGCTTCGCGCGCGACGTCGAAGAGCGGGCGGAAGTAGTTCTCTGCGCCTTCAGTGTCGGACTCGGGTTCGTTGGCGATGCTCCAGATCACGACGCTCGGGTGGTTCTTGTCTCGGGCGATCAGTTCCCGGATGGCCTGGGCGTGCACGTCTCGGGTGGCGTCGTTCACGGTCTCGGGAGAAAACGTCACATAGCCCTGACCACCAAAGATGCCGCCCCCGAGGCCCATATTGAGACCCACCGCAGCCGTTTCGTCGATCAGCACGATGCCCTGCCGGTCGGCGTAGTCGATGACGTCTTCGGCGTATGGGTAGTGCGACGTACGGAACGAATTCGCTCCGATCCACTTCAGCAGCTCGAAGTCGTGCAATAAGTACGGGTCGTTGTGGCCTTTACCGATCACCGGCAAGTCCTCATGCTTGCCGAACCCAGTGAAGTAGAACGGCTCGTCGTTGATCAGGAACCGGATTCCGTCCACCTTGACGGTGCGCACCCCGACACTTTGGTGATAGCTGTCTACGACGGTGTCCCCGTCCACCAGCTGCAGCTCGAGGTCATAGAGGTAGCCGTCGCCTGGAGCCCACTTGTGCACATGCGGCACGGTGAGCGTGCCGCTGTTTCCGCCGAGGGTCGTGACTTCTTTCCCCTCGGCATTACGCAGGATCACCTTGGTCTCAAGCGCCTCAGCGTTCTCAGCCTGGGCGGAGTAGTTGATCACGCCGTCGGCGCCATCAAGATCAGTGGTGATCGTGACGTCGGTGAAGTGGGCTGGGTTGGTGGTGTAGAGCCAGACGTTGCGGTGGATACCGGCGTAGTTGAAGAAGTCGTGCCAATAACGCTGCCGTTTTCCGGCGGGAGTGTCCTCGATGACTCCCGGCGGGATGGACTGCCAGTGCAGGGTGTTGTTCACCAGCGCTGTGATACGCACCTGCTGTCCGGGCGTGACATGGTCGAGCGATGTCGGCTTCGAACGGGGTGTAGCCGCCCTCATGCGAGACGACCTCAGCCTCATTGACCCACACGGTCGCTCGATGGGTCGCCGATTCGAAGTGCAGCACGATCCGCTGACCCTCCCAGCCGCGCGGCACCCACACGGTGCGCTGATACCAGACGTCGCCGAAGTAATCCCGTACGGCCGCATCAGCAGCGATGTCGTTGAAGCTCGCCGGCACCGCCATCTCGCGCGCGTCGGCCAGCGGACCGGCGTACCAGCGATCGGTTTGACCCTGCCCATCGGGGTCGAGGGCGAACTGCCAGAGACCGTTCAGATTCTTACGCTCGCGGGTGGCGCTGTCTTGGGGACGAAGCATCTCAACTCCTGAGGTGGAAGGCTCTGTACGGCTCTTATGCCATTTAGTCACCTCTCGCCGATGAGCGTCTAGGGCAAGTGGAGCGGCGGCTGTCGCACCCGACTGTCACTGCCGATCAAGGAACTCCATCACCTCGGTTTGGTCCACCCCTGGGAACGCCCCGGCCGGCAAGCTCGCTAGCAGAGCGGAGTGCACCCGGGCACTGGGCCAGCTGGCCTCCGTCCAACGAGCGGCGAGCTGCGGCGGCGGCAGCGTGCAGCAGGTCGGATCGGGACAGCGGGACTTCGAGCGGTGCTGGGTGCCACGGCCCCGGAACCACTTGACGTGCTCGTACGGCGTCCCAACTGACACCGAGAACGCTTCGCGCTCGCCCTGCTCTGCTAGTGCAGTGCACCAGAAGGTGCCGCCAGGCGTATCGGTGTACTGCTGGTACGGCTTGGTCCAGTCCGGCTGCTCGAAGACCCGGCGCGCCGTCCAAAACCGGCAAACCCGCTGGCCCTCGACGGCCCCGGTGCCGTCCGCCGGGAACGTGACTCCGTCGTTGGCATAGGCCTTGTAGATGATGCCCGCCTTGTTGGTCTTCATGAAATGCACCGGGATGTCGAGGTGGATGGTGGCCAGATTGGTGAATCGATGCGCCGCCATCTCGTACGACGTCAGATAGCGATCGCGCAGGTCCTCGATCTCCAGATCCTTGTTGTCTTTGGCTTCTCGGAGGTACGCCACCGCCCACCGCTGTGGGATGAGCACGGCTGCGGCGAAATAGTTGACCTCCACTCGCTGGGCGAGGAACTCGGCATAGTCGGCAGGCGGCCGATGCTGAAGCACCACATGCCCCAGCGCGGCGAGCGCGAGGGTGCGCTGGGCGGCACTGTCACTGGTCGGCAGGAAGATCCGTCGGGCGGCCAGGTCAGTCACTGACCGCGTCGATTGCGGCAGGTTAGGCACGGAGTGCAGGCTGAAGCCGAGACGATCGGCGATCGCATTGACTCGATGCCGGGTCAATGGCCCGCCGTCATGATCAACACCGAGCACCAGTTCGTCGGCCAGGTCCTCGATGGCCGGGAAGTAGTTGTCCGAAGCGCGCATCCTGGCCCGCAGGTTGGCGTTGGCGCGTCGCGCATACTCCGGCGTGCCATCTCGCTCCGCGCTGTACGCGGCGAGCCGATCATGTAGAGCCACCAGCGACTCCAGGGCATCCAGTGGGAGTCGCGGTCCGGCCTTCACCGCAGGGATGCCGAGTTCTGCGAAAGAGCGGGACCGTTGCGCACGCTCGAGCTCGAGCTCGAGCGTGGCCCGACGGCTGGGTGCCGCGTCGGTCAACAGATCGGCCAGTTGGCAGTCGAGTGCCTCAGCCATTGCCGCGAGCGTGGAGACCTTGGCCTCGCGCTTCCCCGTTTCGATCAGCGACACGGCTGAGGCGGAAATCCCGACCCGCTCCCCCAGGTCGCCCAGGGTGAGGCCGCACCGCTTGCGTCGGTACCTGATGCACTTGCCGATGACGAGCGGATCGGGTCCGCTCGGGTGGTTGACCTGCCCAGCGTCACCGGCCGTTGCGGCGGACACGAGCCGCAATACACGTTCGCTGTCAAGATTCGCAAGACTTGACAATCCGGACGGCGACCTCGATGTCATACTCCGATCTCAATCGCTGCTGGAGATTTTGGCAAGTCCTTGGATCTGTCAAGAAGGCCCGATCTTGACCAGACCAGATGTGCGGCTGGACTACTGATCAAGACCACAGTTGTGCCATGACCACCATGCTGCCCACCCCGGAGACCACGGAGACCACCAGCCTCACCTCTCAACAGCTGCTTCAGCGCGACTGGGCTATCAACCCGCGCTGGGCTGGCATCGAGCGCAGCTACACATCGGCAGACGTCATCAACCTGCGTGGGTCTGTGGTGGAGGAACAGACCTTGGCCACAAACGGGGCGAGGCGGCTATGGCAGCTGCTCCACGACCAGACCTACGTCCGGGCGCTTGGCGCACTCACCGGAAATCAGGCCGTGCAGCAGGTCAAGGCCGGACTGCAGGCGATTTATCTCTCCGGATGGCAGGTGGCCGCTGACGCGAACCTGTCCGGCCACACCTATCCCGATCAGAGCCTGTACCCGGCCAATTCAGTGCCAGCTGTGGTACGCCGGATCAACAACGCGATGATGAGGGCCGACCAGATCGCCTGGGCCAACGGGGAGAACCGCGACCGGCCGGGCGAGCTGATCGTCCCGATTGTCGCCGACGCCGAGGCCGGCTTCGGAGGTCCGCTCAACGCATTCGAGCTGATGAAGCAGATGATCATGGCGGGCGCCGCCGGCGTGCACTGGGAAGATCAGCTCGCTGCGGAGAAGAAGTGCGGGCATCTTGGCGGCAAGGTGCTCATTCCCACCCGGCAGCATGTTCGGACCCTCAACGCCGCTCGGCTCGCGGCCGACATCATGGGCACCGAGACCTTGATCATCGCACGCACCGACGCGCTGGGCGCGACCTTGATCACCTCCGACGTCGACCCGGTGGATGCGCCCTTCTGCACCGGAGAGCGGACCAATGAGGGCTTCTACCGTGTCCGGTCAGGTCTAGGGCCGGTGCTGGCTCGGGCAAAGGCGTACGCGCCCTACGCCGACCTCATCTGGGTCGAGACCGGCACCCCGGACCTCGGCCTGGCACGCGAGTTTGCTGCTGAGCTGCACAAAGACTTCCCCGGCAAGCTGCTTGCGTACAACTGCTCGCCGTCTTTCAACTGGAAAGCTAGCCTCGACGATCAGCAGATCGCTGAGTTCCAAGATCGACTTGGCGAACTCGGCTATCGCTTCCAGTTCATCACCTTGGCCGGTTTCCACGCGCTCAACCACGCGATGTTCAGCTTGGCCCGTGGGTACGCCCAGGACGGAATGACGTCCTATGTAGCGCTGCAGCAGGCCGAGTTCGCCGACGAGCCGCATGGCTACACCGCCACCCGGCACCAGGCGGAAGTTGGCACCGGCTATTTCGACCAGGTGGCCACTGCTCTCAACCCGCGCAGCGAGACGACCGCGCTGGCCGGCTCGACCGAGACGGCGCAATTCCACTGATCGAGCTGCGAGCGTGGGCATCCGCGAGCAGCTCAGAAATCCGGAGATAATCATGACCATTACCGCTGAACCGCCATCCCGAACGCTGCCGCAGTACCGGTATCAGGCGTCGCATTTGCCACGCAGCCCGCTGACCAGCGAGCTGAGCGTGGTCGGCGCTATGCACGATCGCTCGGAGGAGATTCTGACCGATGAAGGGCTGGACTTCGTCTGTCGACTCCATGGCCAGTTCGCCGGTCGGCGGGCCGAACTGTTGGCGGTCAGACGCAGCCGCAGCGACCAGAAGCATCCGTTTCGCTTTCTGCCCGAGACGGCAGCGATTCGCGAGGACCCGACCTGGCGAGTTGCGCCGCTCGCTCCGGGCCTCGCGGACCGGCGCTGCGAGATCACCGGACCGCCAACCCGGAAGATGACAATTGGCGCGCTCAATTCGGGAGCGCGGGTGTGGATGGCCGATTTCGAAGACGCCACCTCGCCGACCTGGTTCAACATCATCGACGGGCAGCTCAACCTGTACGACGCGATCCGCCGGCAGATCGACTTCACCGATGCCGACGGCCGGCATCATGAACTCGGCCCGGAGCCGGCGACGATCATGGTGCGGCCGCGTGGCTGGCACCTGACCGAGAACCACCTGGTGCTGGACGGCCAGCCGATTCCTGCAGCGTTTGTGGACTTCGGCCTGTTCTTCTTCCACAACGCGCAGACCTTGATCAACAACGGGCTGGGTCCGTACTTCTATCTGCCCAAGATGGAGTCGCACCTCGAGGCGCGGCTGTGGCACGACGTGTTCGCCTGGTCGGAGGAAGTGCTCGGCATTCCGCGCGGAACCATCCGGGCCACCTGCCTGATCGAAACCCTTCCGGCGGCGTTCCAGATGACCGAGATCCTTTACGAGCTTCGCGAGTACTCCGCTGGACTCAACGCCGGTCGCTGGGACTACATCTTCTCCTTCATCAAGAATTTCGCCGACGATGAGAGCCGCGTGCTGCCGGACCGGACGAGCATCACCATGACGGTGCCGTTCATGAGGGCGTACACCGAACTGTTGGTCAAGACCTGCCACGAGCGCGGCGCGCACGCCATCGGCGGCATGGCCGCCTTCGTGCCCAGCGGCGCCGATCCGGATGCGACGTCGGTTGCCCTCGAACGCACCCAAGCCGACAAAGCGCGGGAAGCCGGTGATGGGTTCGACGGTTCCTGGGTGGCACATCCCGCACTGGTGCCGACCTGCACCGAGGCGTTCTCCTCGGTCTGGCGAGATCGGCCGCACCAGATTGAGCGCCGCCGCGACGACGTAGCGGTCACCGCGGAGCAATTGATCGACCTCGGCGACATGCCGCATTCGATCACCGTGGCAGGCCTGCGTACGAACCTGCGAGTCCCGCTGGCGTACCTGTCGGCCTGGGTCGGCGGCCGCGGCGCGGTAGCCATCAACCACCTGATGGAGGACGCGGCCACCGTCGAGATCTCACGGATGCAGATCTGGCAGTGGATCCGTCATGCGGCGCGCATGACGGGAGGGATTCCGATCACTCGGGACCTGGTCGCGGCAATGCTGGCCGAGGAGGTCGAGCAGACTCTCGAAGACACCGATCCTGATCAGCGCTGGCAGGTTACGGCGGCCCGAGACATCCTCGAACATGGCTGCCTGGGTGTGGACTACCCCGCCTTCGTGACCAGTTACGGCTACAGCCACTACCTGGCTGGGTGCTCCTGACCATCAGCTGCCAGTGAGTCGGTCAGCAGCGGCACGATCACTTCGTCGACGATGCCGACGATGACCGCATCCGATACGGGTAGTCCCTGGAAAAGGAAGTAGTAACGCAGCATTGCCGGACCCGCCTCGAGTCGCAAGGAGCGTCACCGCCGACGCGCTGATCTCGCCGCGTTCGACAGCTCGGCCGGCGATCACTTCCAAAGTTCGGCGGCCGTGCTGATGTGAATGGCGTCGCATCTCCGCGGTACGCGTGGGATCGGGCAGAACGTCCCCGAGGAGTCCACGGAGCGCCTCGCCGGCGGGGCCTGCCAGCAGCTCGGCGGTCTGCCGAAACATGGCGAGCAGATCACCTCGCAAGGTGCCGGTGTCCGGCGGCGAGGCCGGATCGGGCATCAGATGGTAGAAGACGTCCATCACCAGCTCGATCCGGCTCGGCCAGCGGCTGTAGACCGACGCCTTGCTGGCTCTTGCCCGCGCGGCCACCCGCTCCATGGTCAGGTTCGCGTAGCCGACCTCCGCGAGTTCAGCGAGTGCCGCGCTCGAGGATCGCCTGATGCAGCACGCGGCCGCGGCGGCGCGGCAGCGTTCGGTGATCGATGATCATGGTCAGCGCTTCCGGCTGGTACGCCACGACCCGGCCGGAGCCGCCGTCAACTGTCACCAGCTGGCCGTTGCTGAGAAGGCTGGTCCCTCGTCCGGTTCCCATGATCGCCGGGATCCCGTACTCGCGCGCAACGATGGCTGCGTGTGAGGCCAGCCCGCCCGAGTCGACCACCACGGCGGCCGCCCGTTGGAAGAGCGGAGTCCAGGACGGGTTGGTGGCTGGGCAGACCAGGATCTCGCCCTGCTTCAGAGTGCCGAACTCGCTTGGTTCGCGTACGATCCGGACGGCTCCGGTCACCCGACCACCACCGGCTGGCGTCCCCGTCACCAGCGAGTCAGAATCCTCCAGCGGCGGGAAGACCAGATTCGGATCGATGAGCGGTACGCCGGCCAGCTCTTCGCGCCTGGCCGCCCGGCGTCGCATCACATCGCGCAGCCGGTCTCGCTCACGAGGCTCAATGCGGCTGGCGTCGGCAATTGCTTCGAGCTCTTCCAGCCTTAGGTGATAAACATCCTCGGGCGTGTCCAGAACGCCGGCCGCGCAGAGCCGCCGGCCGGCCTCCAGCAGCGCCCGTCGGAAGATTGGCAATGCCCAACCGGCCTCGGCGTGCGTGTCTTCCCGTAGGGCGACACCGGTACGCGCCGTGGCCACCCAGCGACGGACAAGCTTTGCCGGACCCCGATAGTGCATCACCCAATGCGTGCTCAGCCGGGCCATGGCCTCATCGACACGTTCCGGGACCGCCGGCCCAGCGCCCACCGCTGCGGGCGCGGCCATTCCCATGATCAAGTTCAAGACCATCTCTGGTGATTCACCCCAGGTTGGCGCCGTGGCCACAACCAGACCGGTGGTCTCACGGGCGCCGAAGTTGTCCAAATACTCGCGGAATGCCGCGGCAAACTCCGGGTAGTCATCGAGCCGTTCCAAGCCGCCTGTTTCCAGCGCCACTTTGAGTTGATCATCACGGCGGACCCGGTCTGCCAGCGACTCAAGGCCCTGGTTCGCCGCAGCGGTGAGCGTAGGAGCGCCAACGATCAGGTCGGCGAACAGCGATCTCCGACCGAGCAATCGCAGCAGCAGCTGGAGCCGAGCCAATCCGACCGCCGCGCTCGGCAGGTAGTCGATGCGCAGTTCGGCGATCGGGCGCATCAGTTCCAGCGCTTCCCGCAGATGTCGAGTCAGCTCCCGCCAGCTCATCTCGGCGGGCCGTCGCTCGTTGGCGCTGCGGATACTCTCCCGGAAGGCGATGGCCCGAGGATCTTGCTGCCAGCGAGCCGGGTCGTAGCGCAACATCCTGGACACCAGCCGGTACGGCGCCCGCAGCACGCCGAGTGTGAAGTGCGGGGACGGCGGGCGGTAGCTGACCACGACACCCTCGGAGTCCTCGACCAGGAAGTTCGAGAAAAGGCCTCGGATTCCGAAGAAGGCCGTCATGTCGGCCATGATCCCGGCCGGGCCGTACGGGAGCCAGGTCGTCATGTCGATCGGATACGGGCGAAGCGTCAGCATCTCCAGCAGGATGGAGCCCTGGAGCCGCTGGAACCGAGACAGGTCCAGTGGTGCCGGTGGCAGCGCGGTCATCGGCCTGGTCTGGACCACGGAGAGTCTGCCGTCGCTGAGCGCCCATTCGATGTCTTGCGGTTGACCGAAGTGGCGGGACTACGCCGGAGCCCAGCGCCACGAGCGCCTCCAGGGTGTCGTCGGACGAGCAGCCGTTCCGCGACTCCGCCCGACCGCTGCTCCACGCCACCGCCGGCCCTACCTACTACGGCCAGCTCACGTCGCCCGAGCGAAAACTCCAGGAGCCTGCCGTCGGCATCGAGTAGATAGTGGTCTGGCGTGACTGCACCCGAGACGACCGCCTCGCCCAGCCCGCTGCTCGCGTCGACGACGGTTTGATCGCGAGCGCCGGTGACCGGATTGGCGGTGAACATGACGCCGGCGGCATCGGCCGGCACCATCGTCTGCACCACAACGGCGATGCGCACTTCACTCGGCTCGATGCGGCGTCGCCGCCGGTACGCGACGGCTCTTTCGGTCCATAGCGAGGCCCAGCACTGCCGAATCGCATCGATCAACTGCAGCTCCCCGATGACATTGAGGAAGCTGTCCTGCTGGCCGGCGAAGGTCGCACCTGGCAGGTCCTCGGCAGTGGCGCTGGAACGCACGGCGACAGGGCCAGCGCCGAGGTCCGCGTACGCGGTGGCGATCTCCCGACGGGTGTTCTCGGGGAGGGGAACTCGGCACACCTGCTCACGAAACGCGGCGGGATCGTCCTCGTCCTCAGGTGGTAGCGATAGCTGCGCAGCCTCAAGGGCCGCCGCGTAAACCTCGGTCGTCAGGACGAACCCGTCCGGGACATCGAACCCCGCCTTGATCAGCTCACCGAGATTGGCCCCTTTGCCGCCGGCCGTGGCGATGTCGTCACGTCCGAGCTCGCGCAAGTCGAGCACCGTACTCATCTGGCTTCCTCCGTTACGTACGCCGTTTCACGCAGGGGAATCACCGGCAGCGCAAGCAGCAGCAGGAAGGCCAGTCCGAGCAGCGGCGCCATCAGACCGATGACCAGTGGCATCCGAGCAGCCAGGGTCTGCGCGGCCGCCGCAGGTTCCAGCGCGCCGGCGCTGAGCAGCACCGCGCCCACGATCGCCACGCCAAGGGAGGCACCGATCTGCCGGAGAAATGTGACCGACGACGTCGCGACTCCCAGATCGGCGTACGCGGCCCCGTTCTGGGCTGCCAGCACCATCACCTGCATGACGAGTCCGATGCCCAGCCCAACGATGATCATCACGCCCGCGATCGCCAGTGGCTGGTCGCTGTTGAGCAGCAGTGCCAGAAGGGCCAGCCCGATAGCGGCGATGGCGGTTCCCACCAGCGGAAAGATCTTGTAGCGGCCACTGCGGGTGATCAACCGTCCGGAGCCCACCGTGCCAACCAGGACGCCAGCCATCAAGGCGGTGAGCACCAGGCCGGCGCGGATCGCCGTGAGGCCGGAGACCACCTGGAGGAAGGTGGGTAGGTAGGTGATCACGCCGAAGAGCGCGAATCCGATCAAGAAGCTCACCGACACCGGGATGGCGAATTTCCGATCGCGGAAAAGCCGCAGCGGCAAGATCGGATCGGCGGCCGAGCGCGCGCTGACCAGCCAGGCCAGCAGGCCGACGACGGCCAACCCGGCGAAGATCAGATTCCGAGTCTGGCCCAGCAGCACGATGCCGACGACCGTTGCGGCGAGGCTCAGCGCCCCGAAGTAATCGACCGGCAGCCGATCGGAAGGACGTGGCAGCCGCAGGGTGAACCACATGATCACAGCCGCCGCGATGCCAAGTGGCAGGTAGATCACGAAGATGCCCCGCCAGCCGACATGATCAATGAGGAAGCCGCCGAGCAACGGTCCGCCCACCGCAGCTACCACGTACGCCGCGCCGATGTAGCCGAGATATCGGCCACGCTCGCGTGGGCTGATGATCTCTCCGATGATCGCCTGAGCCCCGATCGAGAGACCGCCGCCACCGAGCCCTTGCACGGCTCGGAACGCGGCCAGTTGAGTCATCGACGTCGCGAAGATGCACAGCGCGGCGCCCGCCACGAACAGTCCGATCGAGGCAAGCATCACCGGCTTGCGTCCGAACCGGTCGCCGAGCTTGCCGTAGATCGGCATCATCGCCGTGGCGGCGAGCAGATAGCCGGTGACGACCACCGGAATCTGATCAAGCCCACCAAGGTCTTGGGCCACAGCGGGCAGAGCGGGCGCCATGATCGTGAGGTCGATAGCACCCAGGAACATGGCCAGCAAGAGGCCAGGGAGCACCACGGCTACAGAACGGTTCACCCGCTCAGACATGCGGCCTCTTTCCGAAATCAGCCTACAGAGAACGTAGCGTACTCTATGAAGTGCCATTGGAGAGGACAAACGTCCTGCAACCCGCGAGGCCGTGAGTGTTGAGTCTGAGGTCGCTAGTGGTGGCCCATGTGTTGGCCGGCCATCTCCTGATTCATCTTGTCGAGAATCTGTTGCGTCGCCTTGGACAGCTTACCGTCCTTGGAGATGTCGACGATGTCCATCATTCCGTTGTCCTCGTGCGCCAGGATGTGGCAGTGAAAGACGTACGCCCCGACGAAGCGGTTGAAATGCATGCGAATCCGTACCTCACCGCCCACCGGTAGCGGCACTGTGTCCTGCTCGCTATAGGACTTGACGGGCTTTCCATTGACCGCCATGACCAAGAAGTCGTTCACGTGAATGTGGAACGGATGCTCCTCGCGCGAGACGTTCTTGATGATCCATTCCTCAGTTGTGCCGAGCTTGGCGACGACGTTGACGCGGGTCGCGTCGAACTGCTTGCCATTGATATAGAACTGGTTGGTCTTGGTGTTCTCGCTGAACACAAACTGTCGAGTGCGGTCTACCTTGTCCGTCGCCAGCGGCGATGGCGGCGCCAAGGAAGTCGGCCAGGCAATGTCGGGCACCGGGTCGCCCTGAACCTTGCACCGTCATCAGCCGACGCTCGGGGTAGTTGTCCCCGTCCGGACCGGTGCTGTACGGCAAGGTCTTCAGCGTCTGGGTACCCGCGTTAGGCCAACGGACCAAAACGTCGTAACGCTTTCCGGGCGGGAGCACGAGTTCGTCGGTGGTCCACACCTTCGCCACGGGGTTGGCGTCCTCCGCGATCACCCGGAATTGTGTGCCGCTCAGCTTGAGCCGGTACCAGATGTCGGCACCGATGTTCGCCAGTCGGAGCATCTGGGTTTCGTTGGTCCGCACGGTGAGTACCGGATCGACCTGGCCGTTGACCGTACGGGTGGTCGGGGCATTCGAGTCGATATTGGTATTCACAATTGCGCCGTTCTTCACCTGCAGATCCTTCAGCGCCACCACGTACTGGTTGACCCCCTGCAGATCGGGAGGCAGCAGCTCGTCCAGCCCGTCGACGATCAGGACACCGGAGAGCCCGGAGAAGACCTGCTTCTCGACCAGTCCGTGCAGGTGGGTGTGGTACCAGTACGTGCCGGGCTCGATGTCCGTAGGAAGCTTCCACTCGATCTTGATTGAAGGTGTCGCTCTTCATCACCCGCAAGACATTGTCGGAGATGCCCAGCGGCGACATGAACATCCCATGGCCGTGCAGGTTGGTCGGCTGCCCGAGCCTATTGGTGAGATCGATACGCACAGTGTCACCAGGACGCACCCGCAGCGTGGGGCCGATGTATTGGCCTTGGAACGCGTAGCCCTTGATCTTGGCACCGGCTACGTCGAAGGTGGTCGGCTCGACGCTGAACGCGGTTCGAAGCTGCCCGTTCGCCGACTGCAGCTCGACTGGCGGCTGGAACGGCAGGCGCTGCTTGGTGGGAAAGTCGCCGGCACGAGCTCTTCGCTTAGGTTTGGGTCTGGGACTCGCTGCGGGCTACTCGTCGGCGTGGCAGCGGCTGCGGTGCGCGCAGTAGGCAGCGGGCGATCATGGCCAAGATCAAGGCCGAGAGTGATCACGACAACCGTCAGCCCGACGGCTACCGGGACAGGGACCAAAGCACGTGTTCGCATACGGGCTCCAAGCGGTCGTCCCCGAGCGAATGCCACCGAGCGATTTCTTGCGCTGGCTCGTGGCTGGCAACAAGGTAGCGCAGCAAGGCTGTGGATCGTAAGACCTGGTGAGCCCGCCGTCCGAGCCTGTTCACCTCTCAAGGGTGATGACGAACAGTGAGGTCCTGACAAGGATTCAGCTAGGCCGTATGGCCTCGGTACGCCGCCACATCCTCCCAACGATCAAGAGAGGTACCCGCCATGCCAGACGACACACCCGTACTCAACACCCTCGCCGAGATGACCGCCGTGTCGGTCGCCAACGGCACCCTCAGCGGGCGCGAGCACATGCTTGCGCGACTCGCCGCCCTCGTAGCGGTGGACGCTCCGGCTGCGTCGTATGTCTTGAATTTCGGGCCCGCAGCCGACGTGGGGCTGACCCTTGACGACGCGCAAGGTCTGCTGGTCGCGGTAGCTCCGGTTGTCGGTACGGCGCGGGTCGTATCAGCCGCGGGCAATCTCACCGACGCTCTTGGCTTCGTGATCGACGTCGTCATCGCCGAAGCCGAGGCTGAGCTCGAAGCCGAACTCGAGGCAGAGGCTGAGCTGGAAGCCGAACTCGAGGCAGAGGGTGACGCCGGGTACGACACCCGATAGCCGGGTGCGGAGCCTCGGTAACCTACGTTTACCTACCTTGCCTGCGGTCTGCACGGGTTGCTGCCTATGCATACCGGACTGCAACCTAGGTGTACCTAGGTTGCGGCTTACTTCATGGGGATCTGACCGACGCAGCACGCAGCTCGGTATCAATCGCGACGGCGCAGTCTTTGAGCTTGGCGAGAAAGGACTTCTGCAGCGTCGTCAGCGGCACCCTGGTCGCGTGAGCACTGGTGTTCACCGCCGCCACGACCCGACCGCTCGCATCGTGTACGGGCACAGCAACGGATCGGACACCATGCTCCAGCTCCTGGTCGACCATGCACCATCCCCGGATACGCGTCCTCCACAATTCGGCACGCAGCTGATCGCGATCAACAATCGTGCGCTCCGTCAACGGCGCAAGCGTTGCCGCGCCGAGGTACGCATCCAGCTGATCATCTGAAAGAGCAGCGAGAAGCACCCGACCCATAGATGTCGCATAGGCAGGCAGCCGGGTTCCGACCGACAAAGAAATCGTCATGATGCGCTTCGTCGCCGCGCGCGCGACGTAGACGATCTCGAAGCCATCAAGCACCGACGCCGAGCACGACTCATGGACCTCGTTCGCAAGGTCGGCGAGATGGCTTTGTGCAACATCGGCAAACGATAGCGAGGAGAGGTAGGCGTAGCCGAGAGTCAGCACCCGCGGAGTAAGGAAGAACTGGCGCTCATCGCTGCCGACGTAGCCCAGCGTCTGGAGCGTGAGGAGCGAACGTCGCGCGGATGCTCGGGAGAGGCCAGTCTGACGTGCCACTTCCGAGAGGGTAAGTCGTGGCCGCTCGTCAGAGAAGCAGCGAATCACCGACAGGCCGCTTTCCAAGGAGTGCACAAAGCCGGCTGGACGGCTGACCGAATCGATCATGGTGTGCGCGCTCCGGAGATTTCCATCTGGAGGGCGAACACTACGAAACACCTGCGTTCGTCATCGACGTTGACAGTCTCCTCTTCCAGAGGGACGCTTGGTTTGATGTTTTGCGCACAGCTGTTCGCTATGCGAACACGTCTTGATCTTAACCGGCTTGCGGTTCACAAGGGAGTACCGATATCAGCTGAGGAGGACGGTCGGCCATGAGTTGGAATGCCATGACCTACGAAGGCAAAGACACCGTGCTGCGCGTCGTACGAGATCAAGCCGCGGGCTTTTTCACGTTGGCGGAGGAACCGGACACGTGGACAGCCCAGACGGCATGCCCTGAGTGGGAGGTGCGCGACATTGTCGGGCACATCGTCGACACTACCGAGGGGTATTTCCCGGCGTTCGACGCTGCCCGCAGTCGCTCCGAGATCGCGCCCGCCTACGGACTCATCGGGATGGCAAAACGCGCCGAGGAGCAGGGCCGATCGTTCCGCGATCTCCCTCAGCGGGAGATGGTCGAGAGGTTGCGCACCGACTTCGACAAGATGATGGGCATCTTCGATGGCCTGACGGCCGAAGACTGGACGGGGCTCATGGTCTCGCACTTCTACATGGGCCCGGTGCCCGCGTTCTTCTACCCCGCGTTCCAGCTGATGGATTACGGCGTGCACTCCTGGGACATTCGCGAAGGCACCGGACGGGAACACGGTCTGCACAGCGATGTTGCGGATCTGCTGGTTCCGTTCATGTTCGGGATCTTGGCCGGCACCATTCGCGTGGCGCCGGATACCGAGCCGTTTACCGTCGGCGTACGCGTCACCAGCGGACCCAATGCCGGGGATACCCGAGTCAGCGTCGCACCAGATGGCATGACCTACGAACAAGGCGACGTGAGCGACCTCCCGGCGGTCATCGAGTTCGATCCCGGCAGCTTCGTTCTCACGGCCTTCGGGCGCTTCAACGGCGGGACGGTACGCGGCGACAAGGCGCTCGCCGACCGATTCCTCGGCATGTTCTTCCGCATTTAAGGCCTCGCCGCAGCAAGATCGTGAGTGATCATGACAGCCGCGTACCTGTATGACGCGGTGCGGACCCCGTTCGGCCGATTCAACGGCGCACTGGCCGGAGTCCGGCCCGACGACCTCGCCTCGTACGTGATCAAGGCCCTGCTCGAACGGCATCCGCACCTAGACGGCGGCGCGATCGATGAAGTGATCTTCGGCAACGCGAACGGTGCCGGAGAAGACAACCGAAATCTCGGTCGAATGGCAGGCCTACTGGCCGGGCTTCCGGTGACTGTCCCGGCGACTACCGTCAACCGGCTCTGCGGCTCGAGTCTGGACGCGGCCATGATCGCCTCGCGGAGCATCGAGACCGGTGACGCCGAGGTCATGATCGCCGGCGGCGCGGAGTCGATGACGCGATCACCGTGGGTGTTGATGAAACCCGACAACCCTTTCCCGGTCGGCGACAACACAGCGGTGTCCACAGCCCTTGGCTGGCGGCTGATCAACAAGCGGATGCCACCCGAGTGGACCGTCTCGCTCGGCGAGTCCAACGAACAGCTGAGGGAGAAGTTCAACATTGCGCGGGAGCGGCAAGACGCCTTCGCCTATCGCTCCCATCGGCTCGCGCACCAGGCATGGCAGGACGGCTTCTACGACGACATCGTCACCAGCGTCCCCGAGGTAGTGCTGGCACGCGACGAGGGCATTCGCTGATCGCCTCGTCCAGATCGCTCGGGGTTACTTCGGCCCGTGCCAGGCGGAAGCGCAGCATGACACACATCGGCCGGTGTTTGACCGGGCTCGCCCACTAGGCCGAGATCGATCTTGCTCGGCTGGTGGCCGCAGATATCCCACCGGGCTCGTACGTGAACCTCGGGATCGGCCAGCCCACTAGGGCTCGCCGACTTTCTCACCGCCGGCAGCGCGGTGATCTTGCACACCGAGGACGGGATGTTGGGAGTTGGTCCGCAGGCGTACGGCACTGACATCGATCCGGACTTGATCAATGCCGGCAAGATTCCGGTTACCGAGACTCGGGGCGCGGTCTATTTCGATCACGCCGCTTCCTTCGCGATGATGCGCGGCGGGCACCTCGATGTCTGCGTACTGGGCGCTTTCCAGGTGTCGTTCACCGGGGATCTCGCGAACTGGCACACCGGTGCTCCCGACGCCATCCCCGCGGTGGGCGGTGCCATGGATCTTGCCATCGGCGCAAGGGCTGTCTTCGCGCTGATGACCCTGTTCACCAAGGACGGTTCACCCAAGCTCATTCCGACACTGCAGCTATCCGCTTACGGGTGTGGCGTGCGTGAGCCGTGTGTACACCGATTACGGTGTCTTCCTGCTTACTGATCATGGCATCGTGGCCCGCGAGACATACGGGATGAGTCACAACGATCTTTCCGATCGATTGGGAGTGACCCTCCAGGAAGTCTCAGCCTCGTCATCCTGACCATGGACCAGGCAAGACTGGTTCGCGCAACAGACCGAAGGTCTCGCGGTAGGTCCGCGGCCCCACTACGGGCAGGATCGCATCGCGCAACCATCCCGGGAGAGCCGCGCTTCGCGACATCCGATCGGTCATCTTCTGCACGTGCTCGACGCGCGGGCGGCGGCGTGCCTCGAACTCACGGCCGACTGTCGTCCAGTCCTCGCGCTCAGCAAGCAAGTCACCGAGCACCAACGCGTCCTCGGCTGCCAGCGCAGCTCCTTGGGCCCAGATCGGCGCTGTGGCATGGGCGGCGTCTCCGATCAACACGACCCGACCGTGGTGCCAACTATCCAGCCTGATTTCCTCGACTCGGGAGTAATAGAGCGAGGACGGTTCTGCACGCAGCGACGACAGTGCGTTACTCACAGGCTCGGGATAGTCAGCGAAGGTCGACCACAGCCATTGCGGGTCGGCGCCCGCCGCGCCGCCCTTGGTAGCTGAGGCCCAGCCGTACACGCGCTCCGCATCCACCGGGATCAGCAGAAAGGTCCCGGCCGAACCGGACCACACACTCCAGCAGCCCACGCCAGGATTAGCTGTGACGAATCGCCAGCCGGTCGCCGACAGGAGGGCAGCCCGCTGCCCGCCAGGTCCGAACAGGGAGGTCCGGATGCCGGAATGGACGCCGTCCGCGGCGACGACGAAGTCATAGCTCTCGGGATCTGCGTCCCGGAGCGCGACTTCGACACTGCCGCCCGGATTCGGATACACCAGTGACCGTCGTTTCCCAACGCACTGCAGAAGCTGCCAGGCCCGAGCGGAGAAGCTCCACAACGTCGCCGCGGAACGCGCAGAGAGAGCCAGCATCCGGGCCCCAGAAGCCGGCCTCGTCGACGGCGAAGAGCAATCGACCGCGAGCATTGCGGTACTCCCGCCGCAAGATCGGCATGCCCCGTTCTTTCAGCGCGTCGCCCACACCAAGCTCGCGCAAGGCCCGGACGGCGTTGCCGGGGAGATTCAAACCGAGCCCGGCGTCAGGAGGTCCGTTCAGCCGATCGACGAGCACGGCAGCAATCCCCCGTTGATCAAGCGCACGCAACATGGCGAAGCCGGCAATGCCACCACCGATAACGAGCACGCGGCGTGAAGCGCTGCCGTGATGGTGCACGCTTCTCCCTTCATCCGAACGGTTCACATCCATTGAGCCGCCACGTCTGATCAAACCAAGGTTGCCGCGCTTGCGTACACCAGACCCGAGCTATTCGACCAGCTGCAGTCCATCGGTCGGTGTTGTTCAAACGCTAGCTTCCGTCGGCGGGTTCGCCAGCGAGGAATCGACGATGGCTTATCGTCGGCTTGCGACGTTCCCGCACCGGCGCAGATGAGGAGTCGTCCAGATGGCCACCGAGACGAAGACGCGTACGGGTGGAGTGTTGGCGGCAACCTGCTTGTCGACTCTTGTCGTCAATGCCAACACGTCAGCCGTCAGCATTCTGCTTCCCGCGATCAGCGAGGACACCGGAATGTCGGTCGACACCTTGCAATGGGCGGTGACCGGTTATTCGCTGGTCGGAGCTGCGGTCATCGTGACCTCTGGCTCGCTGGGCGACGTCTTCGGTCGGAAGCGGGTCTTCCAGCTCGGCCTGGCGCTGTTTGTCGTCTCTTGCGTGCTGATCGCGCTCGCCAACACCGGTGGAGTGGTGATCGCTGGGCGCATGATCCAAGGCGCAGCAGGTGCGACGATCCTGGCCTGCGGGCTCAGCCTGCTCTCGGTGGCCAACACCGGCCAGGCGCAGTTGCGGGCAGTGTCGTTGTGGGGTGCGGCGGCAGCGGTGGGCGCCGCGGCAGGGCCGCTAGCTCGGCGGTGTCTTGGTGGAGATCACCGGATGGCAGGGGCTGTTCTGGATTGACGCGGGCGTCGCTGTGCTCTGCATGGTGCTGACCTTTGTTACGGTGACCGAGTCGCGCGACCCGAACCGTCCGCGATCGATTGACTACGCGGGAACGGTGCTGGTGGCGCTTACGCTTGCGCCATTCATACTGGCCGTCAGCAAGGGCGGTGCCTGGGGCTGGTTCTCGCTCGCCACGCTCGCTTGCTTTGCGGTGGCGGTCGCCTCAGGCTTCGCTTTCGTCGCAGTGGAACGGCGGATCGCTGTCCCAATGCTGGACCTGGCGCTGCTGCGCAACCGAGTCCTTGTCGGTGCCACCATCGCCATCCTCATCGGCGCCGGCACCATCAACGGACTCATGTATCTGCTCAGCCTCTACTTCCAGGACCCGAGCACGCTCGGGTTTTCGCCACTGCAAGCCGGCTTGGCGACACTTCCCGCGACTGTTGGTCTGGTTGTGATTGCACCGCTCGTGCCTAAGCTCGCCGCCCGGTTCGGTGGCCGCCAGGTGATCGGTGTGGGATTCGCCGTCACGACCGCCGGATTCGCGGTGATCGGTTTCGTCCAGCCTTCCTGGCGCTATCTGGCCTTCCTGTTGCCCCTGGTCGCGATCGCGGTCGGGATGGGACTCTCCAATGGGCCCGCCTCGTCGGCGGCAACAGCGGCCGTTTCTGCAGATCAAGTTGGTGAAGCGTCCGGGGTGTCGAACATGGCACGCTACGTCGGCGCGGCGGTGGCGACCGCACTGGCAGCGACGATCTACGCCACGGTGACCGCAGGCCGGACCGCGGCCGGCAAGACGCCTGCGGAGGCACTGTCATCCGGCCTGGCAGTGGCGTCGTGGCTCATGGCGGCGTTCAGCTTCGTCGGTGTTCTCATGGCCCTCGTGATGGCACGGCACCGTGCGGCCAAGGGAACTCTGCAAGACTCCGCCGCGGCCGCAGCGGCCCATACCCATACGCTCCCGACGTCCGCAACGCTTGTGGTAGCGCGTGCAGCCTCGAGCGAGTGACGTAAAAGCTCAGGCGGTCAAGCCCACGAATGACCGCGGCTGGGTACGCTGCAGGAAGAGCACGAGCGCTGATGCGACCTCTCCCGGGACTCGAGAGGTCCAAGGATCCAAGCTGTGAGCACGATCCTGATCGTGCTCGTCGAGTTGCTGCGTGCATTGCTGCGCTTCTCGATCGGCTCCTTGTCGATCGCGGGTGGCGTGATCTTGCTGGTCCTGGCGGTGTGGACGGTGCTCGCGCCGCCCGGTGGCGGCGACCACTTCGCTGCCGAGAAGGACCCGATGCAGCCCGCGCGGTTCCCGCTGACAGTGCCGTACCTGTTAACCCGGTCAGCATCGTCGGCCTGGTGAGGATCTCCGCTGAGGCGACGTCTCTGAGCGTGTTGGCGCTCGCGATCGCCATCCTGCTGTTGGTCTTACTGATAGACATATTGCGGTCTTGCGCTGGGCAAACCAGGTTAGTGCCAAGCTCGACGAAAGCCGCATGTTGGCCACCGAGAAGGTGTTTGGCTTCCTCAGTGCCGCCATCGCCGTGCAACTCATCCTCGACGGCCTGGCGTCCGCGGGGTGGTCGGACCTGTCAAGCCTGAGCCACGCTGTGCCTGTCACCCGTGCGGCGACACGTGAAGCAGGGAAGCCGCCTGTCACTGGTGTGATCTTGATCATCTTTGCGGTGTGGATGGTGCTCGAGTAGTGCCGCTAGCCACGGTGCCGGGAAGGATGGATGCAGCTTGCAGTTCCCGCTGTGCGTTACCGGTCGTGGTGGCGCCTTGCCGCCCAGGGGAGCCCGGTCTGGACCTGACGGCCAGATCCGGAACCCAGCGCGTTCGTCACTCCGTAGCCTCCGCGGTCGAAGACGTTATGCGGGCCTGACTGAACGAGATACTCACCTCGCTGATGGTGACTGGCAGCGGCCTTGCCAGCACAGATGGTGATGGCGCGCCCGACCAGCCGTAGGTCTTGCCGGACCAGCTCTTGCCACACCAGACGGTTTGCCGATTTCAATCGGGGCGGCATCAGCCGTGCCGCGACGAGCCAGCCATCGCGTCCCAAACTAGTGTCGTGCATTCGAAGTCCCTTGACAGTAGGCGTCGTCCATGTGGATGCACCGCAAGGCCGAGGAGGAGTCCCATAGCGGTGTTCTATGGGCGACGACCAGAACGCAGCGGGGCGCCGCCTGGACGGCGCATACGTCAAGCGACTTCGGATGCTCGGCACTAGGGGCGTTCCTTGTGTTCGCTCGCCGACATGCGCGGCCGTCGCACACGCGGCCTGTCAAGCATGTACTTCGGTTTCGACATGGCTCAGCTCGAACGACGCTACGATGTGACGCCAGTAACGCGGGCCGGAGCATTTCCAGTTTCAAACAGGCGTTGCATCGGGGGTCGGGGTGTGCAAGAGAGCTGAATCCGGCAGCAGGTTTGGAACGCTGGTCATGAAAATGGCTGGCTTTGCTGTGGCGATCGCGGTGCTCACGTCATGTGCCGGCGGTGGGAACATCGAGGGGCCGGCATCGCCATCACGCTCAGCAAGCCAACTACCCACGCCGACGGTGTCCATGCCGACCGCCACGAGGTCGGCTCAGCGCCCGGAGATTCCCAGTCCGACGCCGACGAAACCGAGTCCCGCACTCTCATCGAGCCGGCCAACAGATGAGCTGACACCCACTCAAGAACCGACGCCGACGCCATCGGCGACGAAGAATCCCTCGCGGTCGCCGATCCGCGTGGAGACCACCACGACCCAGACAGTCACTACAGCGCCGAGTCCGTCGACTGTTACCCGGTCGGTGACTATCAGCCCCACGCCGACTGGCAGCCTTCGCCGACCGCCAGCCCATCGCCGTCCTCGTCCTCGGCGGGCGAGTCTGCCGAGACAGGCGCAGTTTCCTGGTTCTGGTGGGCGCTGGCGGGCCTGTTGCTTGCTGCCGCGGTAGCGACTCCCCTTCTCGTGCGGGCACACCGGCGACGAGTCTGGAGGGCTGATTTTGCGGCGGCCGAGCAAGAGGTGGCGTGGTTTGCCCGCGTGCTCGTCCCTGAGCTGGGGCAATCGGGCTCTCTTGATCAGGTCGAGGGCGGCTGGTCCGTCGAGGCGGATCGCATAGCCGCTGTCGAGGATCGGCTGACCGCACTGGAGGCTTCGGCCCCGGACGACGCCACTCGAACTGGGACGCGCTCCCTGCGAGATGCAGTACGAGCGTCACGTGGCCGCGTTGAGGAACTGCTCCAGGCTGGGGACCCAGAGGCCATCTTCCCAACCCTGAACGAGGTTGCCGCCGAACTCGAGCGCTGCTCTAGGTTCTTTGGACTAGGCCGGTTAAAAGAGCCGGACGCGGAGCCGTCCCTGGAACGTCGAACTCGCCAGCTCCGGAGGTCGACGCCGATGATCCCGGCCTAGCTGCCGGACGCTCGCCTCCGACGGCGAACCCGACCAGCTGATGCGCTACCGCCGCCAGCTCCGCCACCGAACGCAGCGGCCACTCCCAGCATGAAGCCGAAGTCGTACCAGTTACCGTTGTTCTGGACCTCGTAGATGTTGACTGCTGAGGTGAAGAGCGAAATCAGAAACGTAATCGGGCTGATAAATCCTTGCCACAGGCCCAGCCAGAAGCCGGCCGGATCCGAGCCGGTATCCACCAGCTCGTTCGGCCCCGCGGCGCACGCTGACAACATCAAGGCCAGGATCACGCCAAGCCCGAGATACGTGCGCGGTTGTCGCATCGTGATCACCTCCGATGCTGTGCCGTGATGCCAACCCCCAGAAGTCTCGCATCAGGTCGAGTGCTCCGAGGTCCGCCGCCCCGGCGTTCGGGCAGATCGAGGGACCAGGCCCGGGCTGGCTGCGAGCGGCAAGGCGTCGGCCGCTGCGGACTCGGCTGATGACATCGGCCCTCCTGCTGTGGGCGAAATCCAGATGCTGCGCTCCGCCTCGCGGCGATTTCGGTCCGCCTTCGGTGGCAGGCTCGGTCGGCCGGACAGCAGCCCCGCACCACCATTTGCTGGGTGGTAATCCACGGCCATCGGCCCCCGGCCTATAGTCACACTCCATGGCCGCCGACCGCCGCCGCATCGTCGCGAGCTTCCGCCGGCGCGTCCAGATCATTTGGGCGGCTGCGGCCCTGCTCACCGTCGTTGGTGCGGCAGTTTCGGTGGCGCAGCCTCCCACGGCCACCCCGACCCCGACCTCGACTGCGACCGGCTCCGCTTCGCCCACGCCGGACGACCGAAGTCCCACGCCAGGCGACGGAAGCCCCAGGCCGGGCGGCACCAGCCCGGCACTCACCCCGCAGGCGACGCCGACTGCAACGACAGCTGAATCCCTCACCCCGACCGGAGCACCGCCGTCCACGCCCTCGGAGCCCCCGACACCGGGCGGCAGCCCGACTTCCGCGCCCGCTCAACCCGAGAGCCCTCCGCCCCAACGACCGGCGACGCCACCGGCCAGCTCGACCGGAGCTGTTCCGCTCAGCTCGGTCCTGATCGCCCTCGCTGTATTGGTCCTGGTGAGTCTTGTGCTGCTGCGCCTCGCCCGAAAGGGCGAGGGTCAGGTCGCGCAGCCGGAGGCAGCTCCGCCGCGGAGCGGTACCGAGCCGGCCACCGACGTATTGGTGCTTCTGGCGTCGGCCGGGGAGGCGCTGATCGACTCCGGCTTCGACGTCGATGACGTGGATACGAATCTGGAGGAGATCGCCCGGGCATACGGCATGGCTGATACGGAGATCATCGCCCTGCCGACCGCCCTGCTGGTGTCGTCCGGCACCGGTGGTCGGCTTCGGACCAGGGCCGTTACCAGCGGCCGCCGGCGGCTGCGGTTGCACCAGATCGAGGAGCTCGATGACGTAGTCAGGGTCGCGCGCACCGGTCGGATCGATCCCCGGTGGGCCCACGATCAGATCGTGGCGATTCGTACCCGGCCCCCGCCCTTCGGTCCGTCGATGCAGGTGGTCGGTCAAGTGCTCGCTACAGTCGGCCTCGCCGTCCTGCTCGGCAGCACCTGGCTTGGGATCGTGGTGGCTGCCGGACTCGGTGGCGTGACCGGGGCCCTCCTGCTCGCCGGAAGCCGTGTGCCGCCCCGGTTCCAGGTGCTGCTGACGGTCGCTGCATCGTTCAGCGTGTCGCTCGTGGTCTTCCTGCTGTCGCGGACCGGCCTCGAGTTCGACGTCGCCCCCAGCCTGATCGCCCCGCTGGTCACACTGTTGCCCGGAGCGCTGCTGACCACCTCGGTGATCGAGCTGTCGACCGGCCAGATGATCTCCGGTGCCGGGCGACTGGCGGCCGGGGCCGCCCAGCTCGTGCTTCTCGGCCTCGGCATCCTCGCCGCGGCCGCTCTCGTCGGCGTACCCGCGTTCGACCTGACGGCGACCAAGCCGGCGCTCGGCGTCCTTGGCCCCTGGCTCGCCGTCGGCGTGTTCGGCGTTGGCATAGTGATGAACCTATGCGCGCGTCCGAGCTCCCTCGGCTGGATCCTCCTGGTCCTGTACGTGGCATACGGCGGCCAGGTGCTGGGAGGCCTGTTCTTCGGCGGCGTGCTGTCCGCCTTCGTGGGCGCGGCCGTGATGACCCCGGTGGCCGATCTGGTCGCCCGGCAGCGAACCGGGCCGCCGGCGATCGTCAGCTTCACACCGGCGTTCTGGCTCCTGGTCCCCGGTGCGCTCGGCCTAGTCGGCGTCGCGGCCTTACTCAACGGTGACAGCACCGGCACCACGACCCTGATCACCACAGTGGAGACAATGGTGGCGATCGCCCTCGGCGTTCTGGTCGGGCGCGCCATATCCATCATCGTGTCCGCGCGCGAGGGTCGACACGGCCCCCCCGCCGACAACCTCGAGGTGACACCTCGCCATGCACTACCGCCCGGCGCTTAGTGGACTCGTTCGTCACCCAACACTTGCCTTCTCAGGACGACCCGGGCGATCAGAACCATACTGGTCGTCACTAAAATCGGCTCCAGCAAGCCGGACGGTATTTTTCCCGATCTCGTAAATAGTCGGATCCGCCCTGCGGGGAGGCGCTTCAAACGTCTGCACAAGAGACCAAGCCCTGGACTCCCAGGGATCCTGGCCCGCGGGTCGGCAGCTCACGAGCATGCTCGATGGAGGCCGGAATTAAGGGCCTGAATTAAGGAGGGAGCGGGTATGGCCGGGTTGGTGGTTGGTGTGCCGAAGGAAATCAAGGACAAGGAAGGTCGGGTATCGGTGCAGCCCGACGGCGTTGCCGAGCTGGCCTACCACGGCCGGGAGGTCACCGTCCAGGCCGGCGCCGGGTCGGGCAGCGGGTTTCCGGACGACGAGTACGTTGCAGCCGGCGCGCGGGTTGTCGGCACCGCAGACGAGGTGTTTGCCGCTGCGGACTTGATCGTCAAGGTCAAGGAGCCAATACCTGAGGAATATGACCGGTTCCGCCCGGGGCAGCAGCTGTTCACCTACCTGCACCTAGCGGCCGACCGCCGGCTCACCGAGTTCCTCCTCGACCGACGCATCGACTCGATCGCCTACGAGACCGTACAGACCGCAGACGGGCGACTGCCGCTGCTCACCCCGATGAGCGAGGTTGCCGGGCGGATGGCTGTCCAGGCCGCCGCCCACCACCTGGAAAGTTCCGCCGGCGGGGCGGGCCTGCTGCTGGGCGGGGTCCCCGGTACGCCGGCCGCGAAGGTCACCATCATCGGCGGTGGCGTCGCCGGAACCGAGGCCGCCAAGATGGCGCTCGGGTTACGGGCGATCGTGCGGGTGTTGGACACCAACGCGGCGCGCCTGTCCTACCTCTCCGATGTGTTCGGTGGCCGGCTTGACCTGGTAGTTCCGAACCGGGCGCGGACCGCGGCGTACGTGACCGAATCCGATGTGGTGATCGGCGCCGTCCTGGTCGCCGGCGCGAAGGCGCCGAAACTGGTTACCCGCGACATGATCAAGAGCATGCGGCCTGGCAGTGTGGTGGTAGACATCGCTATCGACCAAGGCGGCTGCTTCGAGACCAGCCGACCGACCACGCACTCCGAACCGACCTACATCGAAGAGGGTGTGGTGCACTACTGCGTCGCCAACATCCCCGGCGCTGTCGCGCGTACCTCCACCCTCGCGCTCACCAGTGCCACGCTGCCGTACCTGGTCCGCGTCGCGACGGACGGGGTAGCCGGCGCGGCCGCGCGTGATCCAGTCCTAGCAAAGGGGCTGACCACCCTCGGCGGCAAACTGGTCTCCCGACCGGTGGCCGAGGCACACGGCCTCCTCCACCAGGACCCAGCCCCCCTCCTACCAGCGGGCCAAGCGACAGAGCCGATCCCAACCTGATTCCTCGCAGCGCGCACTTCGCGTACAACAACGCGCGCAAAAGAGGACCAAGACCGCGTCCAGATCCAGGGCTCGGGCGACTGAATGGGTGATCGACGTTACACCTGCCCTTGGCCCGGCCCAGTCTAAAACACGGAGGCCAATGATACTGGTGGGTTTGTCTGACAGAAGTCCGCGGAGCCTGGCCATAGCTTCGTCAATGTGCTACTCGAGCGACGGCAGGATTTCGAACCAGGCAAGGTCTTCTGGTACTCCGATGTCAGTGCTCACCTGGCGGCGGCGGTGCTCGCAGCCGCCCTGGACGGGCCGACGGCGACCGTCCTCGGACGGTTCTGGACTACGCCAGGGAGAAACTCTTCGATCCGCTGGACATCCCGACCACCCGGCATTCTCGCGGGAGACGCTCAGTTCGTTCACGTTGACGCCGGTCGGCAGCCGGGCGCGACGGCGAGGAAGTTGTTCTCGGATCTTCATCATGTCCGGCGCAGTGAGCCGCAGGCCGTTGTAGAACTCATTCGAGGCCCGGCGTTGGACTCGGATCGGTTGCGATTCTGGCGGAACTGTTGGGCGCGGTCTGATCGACTAGCGGCCGCGCGCGGTTGCGTAGCGTTGCAGGAAGAGTGCTTCAGTGAGTGCCATTGACTGTATTTCGCTGGGAGCCACGCTCTCGTTCGGGGCATGGATGAGCGCCGCCGGCTCCTCAACGCCCATCATGATCAACTCGGCATCGGGGTAGGTATCGGCGAACACGTTGCACAGCGGGATCGATCCGCCTTGCCCCAGGGTGGTCATCGGCGTTCCCGTAAGCGTCATTCATGGCGCTGGCAATCGCCTCGTACGCCGGCCCGTCCACCTTTGCCATGAACGGTTCACCGTCGCCCTCGAGCTCAACTGTGACCTGGACTCCCCAGGGAGCCACCGCTTGGAGATGGTCAACGAGGGACGTGTGCGCCTGGTCGGGCTCGATGCCCGGTGGAATGCGCAGATTGAGCCGAGCAGCCGCATCAGGTGCGATGGCCGCCGTTGATCCGAGGACTGGCGGACAGTCGATGCCGAGGATGGTGATCGCGGGACGCGCCCACAACATGTCGCTGACACTGCCATCTCCCAGAAGCGATGCGCCATCGAGTACGCCGGCGTCGCCTCGGAACTGCTCAGGCGGATACGAGCTCGCCCGTCCAGGTCTCGCTGTTGTCCAGCCCGGTGATCGTGGTGTTGCCCTTGTCATCGCGTAGCGTCGCCAGCATCGCGACCAGCGCGGCAAGTGCATCGGGTGCAGGCCCTCCGAACATGCCAGAGTGCACTTCCGAGCGCAGCGCCTCGACTCGTACGATGACGTTGACCAAGCCGCGCAGGCTCACCGTGGCCGCCGGACGACCCACGGCCGCATTGCCGGTGTCGCAGACCAAGATGGCATCGGAGCGCAGCAGGTCGGCGTTCTTCGGTACGAAGTCCTCAAGACCACCGGTGCCTTGCTCCTCGGATCCTTCAACGACCAGCTTCAGGTTCACCGGTATCTGATCACCCAGAGCGCGCAGGGCAGCCAGGTGCACGACGATGTTGCCTTTGCAGTCGGCCGCGCCACGGCCGTACCAACGTCCGTCGACCTCGGTGAGCTGGAACGGCGGAGTTCGCCACGAAGCCTCATCGAGAGGCGGCTGAACGTCGTAGTGCGCGTACAGCAGGACGGTAGGTGCCGTGGTGTCGGAGCATGGCCGGGATCCGACGACGGCCTGGCTCCCATCGGCGGTCTCAGCAAGGTGGGCATCGGAAAAACCGAGCTCGGAGAACTTTCCAAGAACCCACTGGGCAGCAGCCGCACACTCCTCGGGAGGGAATTGGCGGGCGTCAGCCACCGACCGGATGGCGACGAGCTCGCCGAGCTCGTCGCGGGCCTGCGGCATCAAGCCGGCAATGCGCTCTCGCAGTTCCATGTCCCGCTAGCCGCCTGCTACTGGGGCCGTCTTAAGCTTCTCGACCATCTGCTGGAATTGCGGCAGTTGGTCCGGGCAGTAGATCTGGATCACCAGCAGCTCTCCCTTGAAGATCCTGCTATCTACGATGACCGGACGAATTCCGGGTCCGCCCGCCCCGTTGGTGAGCTGGCTGAACAAGAGCGCCTTACGCAGCGCGCTGGCTGGATCCTTGCAGATCGCCCCTCCGTCGTCGCCGAGCACGCGCACGATTTGCTCCTGCGACGGGACGACGCGCACACCGGCTTTCTGGAGCGCCGCAATCAACTGGTTGGCCTTGTCTTGGGCCTGCTGGCTCGACTGTGCTGAGCGGTAGAAGATAAAGCAAATGATCAATAGCAGCACCAGCGCGACCGTGATCACGATGTAGACGAGCCTGCGGTCCTTTTGGGTCGATGTCTCTTCGACGGTGCTCATGACTGGCTCACCTCCGCCTGCTCAGGCTGCTTCCACGACGGTTTGCGGAACCTGTAGAACAGGAACGGCACAAGAAGTCCGAGTCCAAGGGCACCGCCCGCCACAATGACGAAGTACGCGCCACCGCTACCGGACTCGATCTGCGACGGTGGGATGAAGCCGATGAGCAGGGCCGCCAACGATGCAGCGAACCCGACACCGCACAGAGCGCCTAAGATCGGCGCCCGGTAACCGCGCGGATGGTCCGGCTCCTTACGACGCAGCCGGACAGCCGCCACGAACATCAGCAGATACATGATCAGATAGACCTGGGTCGTGATCACCGAGAAGATCCAGTACGCGCTCGAGACGGTCGGGACCAGAGCGTATCCCAATCCGATCAGGGTCGTGATCACACCTTGGGTGACCAAGATGTTCTGCTGAACCCCGTTCTTGTTCATCTTCTGCAGGAACGGCGGCAGGTATCCCTCCTGCCGCGAGATGAGCAGCAGGCCTTTGGACGGGCCGGCCAGCCAGGTCAACATCCCGCCCAGCGAGGCGGTCACTATCATCAGGCCGAAGATCGGGGTCAGCCACTGAATACCGAAGTTCGCGAAGATGGCCTCGAAGGCCTGCATGATCCCGGCGGTGAGCGAGAGCTGCTCGGCCGGCACCACCCAGCTGATCGCCAGCGCCGGCAGAATGAAGATCAACATCACCAGTCCCGAAGCGAAGAAGATCGCCTTTGGGAACTCTTTGCCTGGTTCGCGCAGCGATGAGACGTGCACCGCGTTCATCTCCATGCCCGAGTAGGACAAGAAGTTGTTGACGATCAGCACCAAACTCGACAGTCCCGCCCACGCCGGCAGCAGGTTGCTTGCCGTCATCGGCGCTGCCGACGGGTTGCCCTGCCCGAGGAAGACAGCCCCAAGCAGGACCAGCACCGCACCAGGGATCAGGGTCCCGATGATCAACCCACCGCTCGCTAGGCCGGCGACGCCCTTCGTCCCCCGCGAGGAGACCCAAACCCCAGTCCAATACACGACCACGATCACGAGCGCGGTCCACACACCACTGGAGGCAAGTTCAGGATTGATCACATAGGCCAGGGTGCTCGCCACGAACCCAAGCAGCGTCGGATAGTAGAAGATGGTCATCGCGAACTGGCACCACACCGCCAAGAAGCCCATCGGCTTGGAAATCCCGCGAGCCACCCAGTTGTACACGCCGCCCTCATAGCCCGAAGCCAACTCTGCCGACACCAAAGATGTAGGCAGCAGGAAAATGATGGCCGGGACGACATACAAGAAGACGCACGCCAGACCGTAAACGGCCATGGTTGGTGCCGGCCGCAGGCTCGCCACCGACGAGGTCGTCATCAAGGCGAGAGCTATCCAAGAGATATAAGTCACCGCTTTGCGGCGAGCCACCGGCTTCTCAGCAGCCTTGTCAGAAGCCCCTTCTGCAGGCACGTCCATGGCGCTCATGACGCCCACTCCCATCGCGAACCGCATGCGGTCAAGCTGAGGCCGCAAGCTTTATGTGGATGATCACCGGCAACTAACTGCCACGCTCGACACGGCATGACCTCATCGCCTCCCTGTAGGAGCCCGATCGGGAATACCACCATCGTGGTGCCGCCGTGACAGCTCAGACGTCACCCCACTGGGGTGAATTTCTCCGATCACCTTGCGAGAAAACTTAGCGGCCAAGTTCGTGAAATTACTCGACGACTCGCAGGCCATGATCCGTGTTATTCAGGCGCCGGCCGCCGTCTGCGGTGACCGTGACGATGTCCTCGATACGGACGCCGAACCTCCCCGCGAGATAAATCCCCGGTTCTACCGAGAAGCACATGCCCGGTACGAGTGGCTGCTCCTTCACCTTCGACCATGTATGGCGGCTCGTGTGTGGTTACTCCGATACCGTGGCCGGTGCGATGAATGAACTGCTCGCCGTATCCCGCATCCGTGATGACCTTCCTCGCCGCCCGGTCGATCTCCTGACAACTCACACCCGGCCGTACGGCGTCGACACCGGCCTGCTGCGCCTGCCGGACCACCTCGTGCACCTCTCGAATCTCCGAAGTTGGTTCCCCGACGCAGACCGTACGTGTGGTGTCCGACCCATAGCCGTACCGCAGGCCTCCGAAGTCCAGGACGACCGCATCGCCAGGCTCGATCATCCGGTCCCCCGCCTCATGATGCGGATTGGCCCCATTGGGACCAGACCCAACGACGGTGAAGTCAACCTGCTCGTGTCCGAACTCTCGCAACAGATCAGCAAGGTCAGCGGCGACCTCGGTCTCCAGCCGGCCGGCGAAGCGCCTCTGCACGATCTCGCCGTAGGTCGAGTCCGCGGCTGCCCCGGCGGCAGCGAGCCGCATCAGCTCGTTGCTGTCCTTGACCGCACGCATCATCGGGAGACTCTCCGTGATCGCCCGGTAGCTCGACTTCGGTAGCGCTCGTTGCAGGCCGAGCACATGCATCGCCCAGGCAGAATCGGAAATGCCGAATTCCCCGTCTGGTCGGAGTAATGGTCCAGCGACCTCGTAGGGGTCGGTGCCGTCCTCCCAATCCACGAGCGAAACGCTGCCCGCGCCCTCAGCAGCTTCCGCGTCGGGTCGCTCGAGCACTGGGAGGAGGAGGGTCGGCTCATCATCCGGGGAGAGCACGAGCATCGTCAGCCGCTCAGTGATCGCGGTTGGCTGGTAACCGGTAAGCCAGACCAAGTCCGGGCCAGGAGTCACAATGACTCCGGCCAGTCCTTTCTCTACCGCCGACTCGACCACTCGACGCATGCGCGCCGCGAAGTCCTCGCCGGTGAATGGTGGCGGTACCGGAGGATCAATCGTCGTCATTGCGAACTCCTTCGCCTTCAAGCCTTGGAGATCACAGCAATTGTGCGCATCACCCGGCGGGGGTGATCAAGGCGGCGCCAGGGCAGCGGGCCAATATCCCCCACGAAGGGTGATGCCGACGCCGCTTCGGAGTTGCTTCACTCGGTGCATGTGTAGATGGATGGCGTACTCCGGAGACCCGATCCTCGCTGAAGAGCTGCTGTTCAAACCTCAGCACTCGATCATCGACCAGAGCCTCCATTCCCGCATGGGCGCCACAACCACCAACGGCGACGGCTTCGGGATCGGCTGGTACGGCGAGGGTGTCGAGCCGGCATTGTTCAAGAGCATCGAACCAGCGTGGAACGACTGGAACCTGCGGGAGGTTGCAGGCCAGGTCCGTACGCCACTGCTGTTCGCCCACATTCGGGCGTCGACCGGTACGCCGGTGCAGCGCTCCAACTGCCATCCATTTCGTCATGATCGCTGGCTCTGGATGCACAACGGCGCGCTTCGTGACTTCCACAACACCAAGCGAGACCTCATGATGGCGGTGGACCCGTCACTATATCTAGACATCGAGGGCTCGACCGACTCCGAAACCTTGTTCTTCTTGGCGCTGACGTTCGGTCTGACTGACGATCCGTTCGACGCTGTCGCGCGGGCCATCGGCTTCGTGGAAAAAGTTGGCCATGATCACGGAGTTGAGTACCCGTTCCAGGGAACCGTGGCCACGAGCGACGGGGAGTCCGTCTGGGCCTTCCGGTATTCCAGCGAAGGCAAGAGCCGATCACTGTACTTCTCGACCAGCGTTGCGACACTGCGTCAGCTGCATCCCGAGGTCGAGATCCTGCACACCTTGGGCGAGGAGACCAGATTGGTCGTCTCTGAACCACTCGGTGATCTTCCCGGAGCGTGGAACGAAGTCCCCGAGTCCTCGGCTGGTGTGGTCCGTCCAGGCACCGATGAGATGCGCTCCTTCCAGCCGATCACCCCCTGAGAACGCCGCAGCCACTTCCATGAGGCGTCAAACTGGCAGCGTTTCCACTCAGAACTGCCAGGGAGAGGCCCATGACGACGTCGCAGCAACTAGGCCAGGATGAGTACACCGCCGTAGACCGGTTTGACGAGTTGCCGTCGCACCGCCGCCGACGCTTGTTGACCATCTTCGCGATCCGCTCGCTCGGATCAGTGGTCGTGTTGTTGGCGGCCTACTTCTTGCTTCCGTTTACTCGATTGTTGAACGGCAAGCTGATCGCCGAATTCGCTGCCGGCGTTCTGCTTGTGATCGTTGTTCTGACGGTGCAGACATTAGCGACGCTGCGTTCTCGTTATCCACTACTGCGCTCGGTTGAGGCTATGGCTACGACCATTCCCCTATTTATTGTGGTGTTTTCCACTACGCATTACTTGATCAACGGACTCGAGCCGGCCAGCTACTCCGAGCCGATGACCCGATTTGATGCGCTCTACTTCACCATGACAACGTTCGCGACCGTGGGCTTCGGCGACATCACACCGGTATCCCTGCCCGCGAGATTTGTGACGCTGCTCCAGATGATCGGCGGCCTGATACTCGTCGGGGTCGTCGCTAGAGTGCTGATCAGCGCTGCAAGGTTCCGCCAGGATCGCAGATCCAGTAACCAGACGTCAGTACCGTAGCGGTATGCGGGCGCGTCTCGTGCGGGCCGCCGTTGTCGCGCTGGTTGCCATCCTGGTGGCCAGCTGCGCTGGGCAACCAAGAGCCTCCTCTCCGCAGCCTTCGCAGAACTACA
>CAWJUB010000011.1:0-63607 GCA_963845915.1 uncultured Actinomycetota bacterium | reverse complement strand
ACCCCGAGTTTAAGGCGATTCGTTAGCCCTTTTCGGCCGACGACCCACGCTTATCAAGTCACCGCAATAGGGTCACAGTTGGGGAGCCAGTTACGGTGGGGACGGTCGAGACCGAACGGCGGTTTACCTTGCATGCGCGGTCTCGGAACTCGCGCTCATCATTGGCTATCCGGCTGGATTGGGCCTTCTCGCGGCGGCCGTTTTCGTCCCGTCGGTGATACCAGGATCGGTGGTTGGTAGGACCCTTCTGCGGGATCTTCGGGCTGATCACCTTGCTGTGGGCGTGGTCGGCGGACCGGCGGCGCCGGATCGAGGTGACCGAGCAGCACGTGACAGTGGTGAACAGCTTCTCTCGATACGTCGTGGCGTGGCATGAGTTGTCCGACATCGAGTTTGAAGAAATCCAAACCCAGGGCGGCGGACCGCCTACCACCGCCTGGCCTTCGTCACTCCAAGCAGACGGATAGTCGCGGAGGCGCCGGCGGGTAGCCTTCCGAACCCGTAGGACTACGCCCGACGTGCCTACCGTGGCGAGGGCGGGATGCAGGCGTCGGCGGGTAGCCAATCTAATTGATGAAGGTACGCGACCGTATTCTGCACGCTGGGAATGATCCCCGAATGAACGCAGTCAGACTTCGGTGTAGCCGTGGAGGGCGCCGCGGCGGGGGGGGGGGGGTGGCGGACCGACTTGGGGCTCGATTTCGACGATTTAAGGGAGGTCTTGGCTTCACGGTCCTTGTTGTTGGCATCGCATACGCATTCGTCTTGGTATCGGTTTGATCATCCTTGTACTCGACTTGATACTGGGCGACTGGCTCGTCGCTCATGTGGCGTTCTGGGATGAGCTCATCGGCGTTGCAGAAAACTTATAGTGGATGCCCAGTCCACGCAGTCGGAAGTCGGGTAGAGGGGAAAGCCCGGGCTGAACTGTGCGTCGAGATCCGGCCAACCGGTCGGCGATCGCACGTCGTTGGGGTCGGCACAAGCCGACGACACGCCTATTCAAAATAGCGATGAGTTATACGCAGCGTCACACGCGTTGGCCTGCTCGACGGTGCTCACCTGATACCAGCAGCTGCGCGTGCGCGCCGCGTGCGGATATGCGTGCCGGTACCCAGAAATTTTCAATCGATGAGCGTGCGGATATTGCGGCTTTGGTCATGGCGGGAAATGCCGCAGGCCATATGACACGCCAACGCTGTCCAGCAGCTCCAAGGTCGGCGGCCCCCCGGACTTTGCAAGCTCGGACGAGAACTCTGCGAAGAAGTCCTCAACCCCGGGCCTGCTAAGCACGGCCAGCACCGTTGCGGGATGCTCGCCCTCCACCATGGGCTGATGTATCAGTCCCCTCGGCAAGTAAACGAAGCCACCTGCGCCAAGCACCCATTCGTCAGTCCCGGCCTTGAAGCGCATCTGACCCTCGAGGACGTAAAAGGCCTCATCTTCGTCATCATGGATATGCGGTGGAGGCCCCTGACCAGGCGGGAGGTGAAACGTCATTAGCGAGAATGAACTGCCTGTCCGGCGACCGGCGAGCACTCGTATGTCCGTCCCCAGCATGTTGAGTACTTCACCTTCGGTGTTTTCAACTCCGTAAGCCTTTGTAAACGTCATAGTCCTCTCCGACCACTTCGGCCTTGTCGCTGGAATGACTAATGTCAATGCTGCCCAGGCAATCCCCCTGGCCATCTCTCGCGCTATGCGAGGCTCCATTCCTCGCGATCCGCGAGGGCCGAGCGATCCACTTGCCGGACCGGCGAGGCCGTGCGCGAACACTTCGCTACGCATCAGTAGGCTGCCGGGGTGCGATTCGGAGTGATCACAGCCACAAGGCCGAGTGGACCCATGACGGGACCTACACAGTGTTGGATAGTGGAGCGCTGGAGAGTCGCCCAGACGACGGAGCGAGCCAATTATCACGCTCTCCCCGGCGTATTGGCATCAGATTAGCGAGCCCCCAGCTCTCTACTACGAAGACGCTATGGTGCACGCCGCGTGGGACAACGATGTCCCAAAGGGTTCCGGCGACGCTTTGGATGGCAATTTTGGGGTGCATCCAGAGACCTGATGCCTCGTGCGTGCGTGGGCGTGCGCGCCGCGTGCGTATTGGGGTCGGGTGATGCCTCAGAAAATTCTGGGCACGCGGTCCCAGTGGACGTCGAAAGAGGTGATTCAGGCAAATATCGTTGGCGAGGACATACCTGGGCGGCCCCGGACGGTAACCATGACTGAACTGGACGACTTCCTTGCGGCTACCCTCGCCGTCAAGACGAAGCAGAGCAAGCGCTAGTCAATGGCGACCTGGAGCGCGCCTGAAGATGACATCGACCCAGGATCCGGTGACAGTGTTTGGGGCGAGGGTGCCTGTCAGAAGTGGATGGACGGAGGTCAGCGAGACCCTTCGCTGGCTCGCGGCTCGGTGGTCTACTCCACCGACTACCGCTTCGATCTCGTGGCCGCCGATGTCAGTGGTGACATGGCATACATGGTCGGCTTTGAACACATCGCAAATTCGGTCGTCGGCGTCCCCGTCGAGCCCTACACACTGCGAGTCACCCACATATTCCGCCGGGAGGATGGCGAGTGGAAGATCGCCCACCGCCATGCCGACTACACGCCGATCGATCAGACCCTCCTAGCAACCTGACCCCGATCACCCCGGTGGTGTGGACGCACCTGGCGGACGCGACCCCGAACTCGAAATCCAAGGAGGCGTCACACGAACAGATCGTGTGGGACTTCATCAGAGATCACGACTGTGAGTTCAAGAAGTCGGACATACCGAAGGCGATGGCCGGGCGCGGTGTTATTCTCAAACCGGAATACATGGCTGCTGCTTTTATTCCGACATAAACTCCAAGTACTGATCGCGCTCTATCTGTATGCCGTGGGCTATATCATTAAGCCGCCTGGCAGCCTCCTTGAGGGTTTGGGTCGCCTTGCCGGTCGGAACCACTCGTCATGAATTGGATCGGCCAGACAGCTCGCGATGCCGTCAATGGCCCCGTTGAGCTGGTCTAGTAAGTGTTCCATTACGTTAGCCTTTCTTCGATCTGGATTCCTTAGATTCCGTGGCGGCCTCGTTTGCCTTATCAATGAGTGCCGAGAGTACGCGCGCGCGAAACACAGCTTAGGAGCCTCCTTGATCATCAGCCCGCCGAAACAGCCCCGTTTCAGGACGATTCAGGGTCGCCATCAGGTGCCAGACCGGGTGCGCGGCGCAGGCGGTCGACCCGCTCCGATCATGTCTCGAACGGGTAGTAGCAGACCGGCCGCGGAGAGCACGATGAACACAATCTGGTGGATGTGGTCCTTACCCGGGGGCAGTTCGGCGACTAGGGGCACCACCCAGAACACCGGATAGAACCACAGCACCGACCACGCCCACCTCTCGCCTCGACGAAACGGGATCAGCACGATCAGCCCACCAAACAGGCCCAGACCGATCGACGCCAGCCCATTCGCGACGATCAGCAAGTTGCCGCCGGCGACAGCCGGCAGCACGGTGATTACTCCGAAGCCAAGAATGCCGACGCTCACGATGACCAGGCACACCCACGCAACTCGCATCAGCCGACGGTCGCCTCTCACTCGGCGAAACTAACTGATCCAGCGCTGCTTACCGTCCTTGCCCCGCACCCGATAAGCGGAGAACATCCTGTTACCCGACGGCACCCCCTTACGCATACGCGCGCGCGAAAGCTCTCGTCGATCTTGGCTCGGATGTGCTAGTGCGCTCTGATCAACTTGGCCGATTCGAGCCGGACAAGTTGATCGAGGTAGTGCCCGGTGATCACTGGCCCTCGTCAGGGATCTAGCAACTCGGGGTGATGACCCCTGCCTTGCGTGCCCGGCTGATAAAGACCCGGCACTCTGTCCAACTGTGGAGGGTGCAACCGTCCCTGTCGCCCGCGATTCCGCGATTGGTATACACGTCGGTTAGCCTCGCGAATGTGCGCCTGCAAGGACATGCCCTCGGAACTCGCCCTAGCGGATGTCGCCGTCGAAGCGCCATCCGAGACGTGTGGGTGAGCGCCTTGCAGTCGTGATCATCCATGACCCTTGACCAGATCCCTTGCATTCAAACCTGTGGACAACTTCTCTATTCATAAACCGCGCTGGGTGATCTTGACTTCTGACCTTGATCAATAAGCAAGATCAAACGGCTGACGAGCACTCGATTTCTCGATCGATATAGTTTGATCACGGCATGCTCGTCATGGGTGCCGTGTTCAGACCATGGGGATTCCCTTTCCCCTAGGGGTGGTTGGTCAAGCGGTCGGGCCCGGCTCAGACGCCGGAGCTGGCCCGACTGCCGACCTCGATCCCCTCTCAAATTGGCGTCTAAGGAGGACAAGACCAGATGCAAGTCCGCAAGATCGACTTCGCCAAGCTCGATCGCCTCAGCACCAGGGCCGACGCAGAGCTGCGCGAGACCGAGGACGCGCTGATCAGCTTCATCGAGCGCAGGAGAAACGCGACCGGCTCTACATGAGGTCGCAGGACGAGCTGAAGGAGAAGTTCCAGTTCGGCCGGATGGGCGGCGTGGCATGACCAGCCAGCCGATGGACTTTGACGGAGATCGCGATGCCGAGATCGCACGCCGGATCGAGGACCAGGCGCGCGACACCGCCGAGCGCGCAGCCTCGGCGGCCAGCGATGCCGAAGAGGCGCTCGACGACGTGATCAACGAGGCCAAGGACCTTCGCAAGAAGATCATGAGCGGTGTTGTCTCGACGGATGACGCGCGACGCGCGCTGGCCGGGCTGCGGCGGCGCCACAAGGAGGTCGCGGTTCGCGCCCCGTCCATCAAGATCGCGTACGAAGGTGCCGCCAAGACCATCGAAGACCCGGCGGCCAGGGTCGCCGAGCTGAGGAGCAGGTTCGGGAGCTTCCAGCGGTGAGCTGATCATGCCCGGCAGGAGAGTCAGCCACAGCGAGTCCCGATGGGCTCCAGCTGCCTGCACGACCGTGATCAGGTGTAACGGCACGCTGCAGTCTGGCAAGCGGTGCCGTCGCGAGGCGATAGAGGGCACCGTCGCAGGGCGGTTCGCCGAACTCCAGGCCCTAGTTCTGCGCCAAGGCCCCCATTTGGGCGAGGTCGGGTGGCCCCGCCGCGACCAGCTCGGAGAGTTCGTAGAAGAAGTTTTCGAACCCGGCAGGGCTGATGATCTCGATCATGCGTGCAGGCACGTCGCCGGCGTTCCACATTGCGTGCATTTCCCCGCGTGGCTTGGTGATGTACCCACCGGCGGCGAGTACGGCCTCACGATCGCCAGATCGAAAGCCGATTTCTCCCTCCGTGACGATTGAGTACTCGTCCTCTCGGGTGTGGAGGTGGGGAGGAACGAGAGCGCCGACCGGGAACGGGTGTTCCACAACCGAGACTTGGCCGTTAGTGTCCCGCCCCCAAAACTTGAAGGCGACACCAATCATGCCCAAGTCGCCGGTAGCTCCTTCGCCTGGCTGCAAAATGGTCAGGGGTGGAGGATCCATTGCGGTCACGGTGACTCCCCCTGCGCGCTTGCGCGGATTAATTCGCGTTTGTAAGCCTGGCCCGATCCTGAACGGCTCGACACCGAGGGCGCGGCACAGGACCTGGTACTCGTCCTTTGGGTCGCCGAGGATGAGGGCGCGGTAGCCGAAGTCCATCATCCGCAGCAGCAGCCTTAACGGTGGCGGACTTGCCTCGGCCCGAGTACCCGTGGTCGGATGCCGTGACGGTCGAGTGCGTCGGAGTATAACCACAACACCCTGGCCCAAGTCCCCTGTCGGGAGAGGCCCCGGAGCACAACCGGTATCGGTTGGACCGGACTCCTCGCGTACAACTTCCATGTTGCCCGCGAAACCATCGACAGCAGTGGAGGTTGCCCTGCGTGTCCCCAGCAGCCCTGAGTGCATCTCGCTCCGTGCGCGAACATCAGGATTAAGTAGTTGCGTCTGGTGCGGGATGACAGCACAAGATCAAGAGCCCGATCGCCAGAAGGCGCCGGGCACTTTAGGTGGAGGAGTTAGCAGTCAATTACTTACGTCATGCGCTTCGTCGGCCGAGGGACAGGCGGCATTCGCCAACGCCCGGGTGGCCCTCGGCAGCTTCGCCGTTTGCTGCGGCTGGGTTATCGCCTCAACCCGATTCCTGCCTCGCTGGGTGGGTGGCTGGCCATCGCGAGCGGAGTGGGGCTCGTACTGAGCCGCATCAGCTGGACCAGCTACATCTGGCTGCTGCCCGACCTGAGGTTCTGACTGTGGGTGATCCAGGGTGACCTTGACGACCCAGGTCGTCAAGCTCCAGCCGTAGGCAAGGAGGGGTATGTACCCCTCGGGTTCGGGCAAAGCCTTCGTCTCGCTGAGTTGAGTCCGGCGGAGTGGTGTACGAGCAGCTGGTGACTGTGTCGCTGCCGTCGTAGATGACGGTCACCGGGTGATCCTTCGAGTGAACCTTTCACTGCACTCTCGGATGGAGTCACACACGATGACCGTCCTGTTCGCGCAGCAACCTCGTGCGCTCAGATCGACGGCGCGAATCGGCCCGACCGGCAAGCTGACGCCAGCGCGTCGATGCTCCGCCGCGCGCGTCTGCGCACTGTCCCGGGCGACAGTCCGAATTCCGCCGCCGTCTCCGCCAACGCTGACGCTGACATCAGTCCCTGTCCGCTGCGACAGACTGTCCGGACGCCCAACCGATCCGTCTGCTCCACCAATGAAGAGAGCAGGAGGCGATCGCCAGATCCGATCAAACCGACCTGCTCGCCCCAGGACAGCACGTCGATCAGCTCCTCGTTAGGCGAAACCTGCTTGTGCAGCTGTTGCTCCGGCAACCTGTCTGTCGGCACGGTTCGCCGCTCGGCCCACGATGGTCGCTTCAGCACTCCTTCCCGAGCGAGAACGGATCGCATGTTCGCCAGCACGTTGCCCGCAACCTTCTGGTGCCGCCACCAAGGGAACTGCCGGATCTCCAGCCAAAGCTGGCTGGCGACCAGCGCATCCGTCTCCGGACCCGCCGGCGCCCGTCGGGCCACCGCAATTGCGCCGGGCAGCAACGCCCAAGCCACGACCCACGCCGCTGGCCGGCAATCTCTTCCGGAGGGCGAGCCGATCTGGACCAACGCATGCAGCACCTCGTCCGCGGCGTCGATGCCGACCAGCATCAACCAGTCCCGAAGCCCGTCGACCGCTGGCGCCGACGCTAGCCGTGGATCCTGCTCAACCCAGTCTTGCCACAGCTGCCGGGCCTCTGCCAATCCCTGCGCCAAGTCCGCCACACCGAGTTGTTCCACAACGCTCAACGCTCCTGCTCCTTCCGCGCGTTTCGCCGAAGGTCGCAGGGCTACGTCACCCGAACCGTGCCCCCAAGATCGATCTGTGGGGGTACGTCCGGGTTGCAACGACATCACCCCCGCAAACCACGTACCCCCGAAAGCCGAGGACGTCGAGACCGCCATGGGTTATCGCCGTGTCTTTCAGGAGTATGAGGTCGAGCCAACTCCCTGTGGGTGGTGAGCCGCGTACGCCGCCTCAGCAACGACCGCTTTTGACGATCGACGAAGCCGCGACGTATCTCAACGTGCCCGCACGCTGGGTCGCTGATGCGGTCCGGCAGCGCAAGGTCCGCTGCACCAGGATCGGCAAGCACATCCGGTTCCGGGTCGAGCATCTGGACGAACTCGTCGCCGCCGGCGAACAGCCGGTGACGTCGGACGTGATCCCGATCCAACGCAACCGCACCCGATCGAAGCTTTAAGCCGTCACGGCGTCGACATCGGCCGGATGGTGCCACCGGTTAGCGCAGTGTCGATGATCCGCGAGATCAACTCGTCTCCCGCGGGCAACAGGTGACCGTAGGTGTCGATCGTCGTGGTGATCGACTCGTGGCCAAGCCTGGCCTGGATGTGCGGCAGCGGCGCACCGCCGGCGATCAACCACGCGACATGGGTGTGCCGCAGATCATGAAACCGGAACGGCGCGATGTCCTTCCGCCGCCACCGCGGTCATCAGCTTCCGCCATATATGGGTGTAGAAGTCGCCGTTGTGCAACGGCAGGCCAGTCCGGCTGGTGAACACGAAGTCGTCAGCCGGTCGGCCCTCAATCCTCTTCTCGAGCAGCGCGGCCACGGCCGGGGCGATCGTGATGGTCCGTCGGGATCGCGGTGTCTTCGGATGCCCGAGGTGGTGATCCCGCATCGTGTGTTTCGCCCGCAACTGCCGGGAGAGCCAACCCGGGGTCTCGGTCGCGTCATCCTCACCATTGCGCTTCCACGCCTTGTTCACCCGAACCGTGCCGCGGTCAAGATCGACGTCCCCGACCCACAATGCGCTGATCTCACCGAACCGCAATCCCGTCCCGGCCGTCACGGCCAACACGTCCCCATGTCTCTTGGCCAGCCGTACGGCGGTCTCCAACTCCCGTTCGGTCAGGAACCGCAGCTCCGGCCTCGACTGCTTCACCCTCGACTGTTTCGGCGCCGTCCCGATTGCCGGATTCGCAGCCAGATAGCCACGCTTCACCGCGTACGCGAACACGCCGTAGATCAGACCGTGGTAGTTCGCCTTCGTCTTCAACGACCGGTCCCACTCGATCAGCCATGTCTTCAGCTGCGCCTCACCGATTGCGGTGACCGGGCCCGCGAAGACCAACGAGCCTCGCACCGGCGTGCGCGCCAGCACCTGCAGCTGTCCGAGGTACCGCTTCCGCTGCCCGGGGGACAGGTCGACGATCTGACGGACATACTCCTCGCCGATCTTGTCGAAGCTCGGTGGAGGCGTCATGGGGTCGGCGACATCCGGCGGCCGGACGAACCCCTCACCCTTCACCCAGCCGTCGGGCCACCGCTGACCAGCGGCCTCGACCATCCGCTTGAAACCGTCCGCGCGCGCGAGATTCTGCGCGTCCGAGCCGGCGCCGAACGTCTCCCACACGCGGGTGGCGTCACGAGCACCGCCGGGCCGCCAGATCACCCGCGCGGTCAGGCCGCCGTCGGCGCGCCGTCGCTGTTCAATCCATGCCATGCCAGGGCCTCCGAACTGAGTCGGTGCCACCGCGGTGCCACAATGGGCCCTCAGGACCTGCCGCGGATTCCATATAACCCCAGGTCAGGCCGGGGGTCGTACTGGTGCGCGAGGGGGGATTTGAACCCCCACGTCCTTGCGGACACTGGCACCTGAAGCCAGCGCGTCTGCCGTTCCGCCACTCGCGCCCGGGTCCGCTTGAGATCCGAACCAGCCGGGCAAGGCTAGCACGATCGAACCGTGACCTCGCCGCCTGTTTTGCGTACCTGGCAACGGTTGTAGCTCAATTCGCTACGGGCCCAAGACCCATACATTCTGCGGATACCATCTAGTTTGACCTCGGGGAAAGGAGGGACATGGGCATTTTCGCGCGCTTTGAGAAGAAAGTGGAGGGAGCCGTCAGCGGCGCCTTCGCGCGCGCGTTCAAGGGCGACGTACAGCCGGTGGAGATCGCCGCGCGGCTGCAGCGTGAGCTCGATGCCGAGGCCAAGCTCATGTCCCGCGACAAGCGGCTGGTGCCCAACGAGTTCAACGTCCGCCTGTCCCAACACGACCATGACAAGCTCGCCCCGTACGCCACCACCTTGAATGCCGAACTGGCCACCGCGTTGCGTAATCACGCTCGCGAGATGGGCTACGTGTTCAACGGCCCGGTCAAGATCGTCTTCGAGCTTGACTCGAGCCTGCCTACCGGCCGTTTCACGGTTGACTCCGAGGCCGTTGCCGGCATCACCCCACGCAGCGGCCGGGCGAGTGAAACCTCAATCAACCGGGCGCCACTGGTACTCGAAGTCAATGGCACACGGCATCCGCTGCAGCCGCCTGGGCTGGTGATCGGCCGCGGCAGCTGAGGCCGATCTGCGCATCAACGACCCAGGAATTTCACGGCGGCACGCCCAGATCCGAGTAAACGCGGCAGGTCCGCAGGTGCAGATCGATATCGTCGATCTTGGTTCAACCAACGGCATTATGGTGAACGGACAACGGGTGCAACAAGCCGCCCTGCAGGAGGGATCACGGATCGAGATCGGCTCCACTCGAATGCTCGTCCATGCTCCCGCCGGACGATGAGACCGCCATGTCAGAAATCGCCCTCACGATCATCAAGGTGGCCTTCCTGGCCCTGCTGTGGCTGTTCATCCTCTCCGCGGTCTCGGTCATTCGGAGCGACTTGTTCGGCAAGACCGTGCGGGCCTCTGATCAGCCGCAGCCGCAAGAGCTGGAGACGCCGCCACCACCCCCGAGAAGAGCCAAGCGGCAGCGCGGCGAGCCGCACGTGCTCACGATCACCCAGGGCAACCAGGCCGGGCTCTCCGCAGATCTGGCCGGTGGAGTGATCATGATCGGCCGCGGCGCAGATTGTCAGCTGATCTTGGACGATGACTACGTCTCAACCCGCCATGCCCGGGTCGTCAGTTCCCCGAACGGCATCTATATCGAGGATCTGGGCTCCACCAACGGCAGCTACGTGAACGGCCAACGGATCACCGCTCCGACCACGATCACACTTGCCGACACGGTACGCATCGGCAAGACGATGATGAGGCTGGAGCCATGATCGAATGACGCTTCAGCTGAGGTACGCCGCCCACTCCGAGACTGGGCTGATCCGCAAGAACAATCAGGACTCCGGCTTAGCGAGTCCGCATCTGCTGGTAGTGGCCGACGGTATGGGTGGCGCGGCCGCGGGTGATCTTGCCTCAGCCGTGGCGATTGACGCGATACGAAAGATCGAAGGCCCTACCGAGGGCCAGCAGATGCTCGACGTGCTCGCCGGCAGCGATCGATGCAGCCAATTCCAAGATCGCGGAACTGGTGGAAGCTGATGTTTCCCTGGACGGCATGGGCACGACCCTGACGGGTGTGATGTTCGACGGCGTCGAGCTCGGCTTGGCACACATCGGTGACAGCCGCGGCTATCTCTATCGTGACGGCCAGCTGGAGCGGCTTACCCATGATCACACCTGGGTCCAATCGCTGGTTGACGACGGAAAGATCAGCGAGTCCGAGGCCGCCCTGCATCCACACCGCTCGCTGCTGTTGAAGGTGCTGAACGGGCAGACCACCAATGACCCGGATCTGAGGATCGTGCCCGTCAAGGCCGGCGACCGCTTGATGTTGTGCAGCGACGGCGTCTGCGGACTGATCAATGACGACATGATCGAGACCGCACTTCACCTCCCTGACCTCAATGACGCCGTCAAACGTCTCGTCGTCGAATCTCTTCACGAAGGTGGCATCGACAACATCACGGTGATCGTGGCCGACGTCGTCGAAGCCGGGGGCGACGACGAGGTCATCGTGCTAGGAGCCGCGTCCGAGCAGCCGATTCGGGCGCCAGGTGCGCCGCGCCGGCAGCTCGCCGAGGACGTCGACGATCCCGAAGACACCCTCGTCACCAGGCTCGCCGACAATGAGCCGCCTGCAGAGGACGAGGAGCGATACAGTCCGCAGCCGCCGAGTCAGCACCGCTTCCGTAGGCCGTTCATCGGCTTGCTGATCCTCCTGCTCGTTGCTGTTGCCGGACTCGGGGTGGCGTACGGGTGGACACGCACTCAGTACTTCGTCGGCGCCGACCGGGACCGGGTGGCAATCTTCCAGGGGCTGTCCGACGGTATCCCAGGCCTGTCCCTGTCACGGGTTTACGAGGTACAGCAACTGGCGATCAACCAGCTGCCGCCGTTCTATCAGGAGCAGGTCAAGGCCAACATCGACGTGTCCAGCCTCGACTCAGCCCGCGCGACTGTCGCCGAGCTGAGCGAAGCCGCCAAGAGGTGCGCTCCGACCCAGCAGACGACGTCGCGACCAAGCGCCGTCACCCGGTTCGAAACCAAGCTCGACACCCAGCAGTAAGCCTGGCGGTACGCCAACCCAGAAACCTTCGGCTCCCGCCACCGAGCAGGCGGAGCCGAGCTGCTGATGCGAGACGCTGCACCTGTCACGGTAGTTCCCCGCAAGCGCCGCGGGGTCGAGCTGGGCCTGATCATCTTCGCGCTCGCACTGACCCTTGGCGCGTACGTCCTGGTCGACATCAATGTCACGGGCGAATTGTCCGCGAGCTTTCCGTACCTGGCCGGATTCTCCATCCTGCTCGCTGTGCTCGCGCACATCGCGGTGCGGTGGCGACTCCCGTACGCGGATCCAGTGATCTTGCCATGTGTGATCCTGCTCAACGGCCTCGGCTTGGTGATGATTCACCGCATCGATCTGATCAACGATCCACCGCTCAATGGTGCCCGCCAGCAAATGATCTGGACAGCGGTCGGTGTGTTGATGTTCATCCTCGTCGTGGCCTGGCTCAATGATCACCGGCCGCTGCAGCGGTTCACGTACACGATCGGCCTCGCCGGCATCGTGCTGCTGCTGCTGCCGCTTGTGCCCGGCCTGGGGACCGAGAAGTTCGGTGCCCAGATCTGGATTCAGGTCGGCCCGTACAGCTTCCAACCTGCCGAAGCCGCCAAGGTGCTGCTGGCGATCGCCTTCGCCTCGTATCTGGTCGAGAAGCGCGAGGTGCTCGCGCTGGCCGGGTATCGGGTGCTCGGCATCGACCTGCCGCGGGCCCGAGACCTCGGGCCAATCCTGATCATCTGGCTGATCAGCCTCGCCATCTTGGTCTGGCAACGCGATCTCGGGACCTCGCTGTTGTTTTTCGGACTGTTCGTGATGATGCTCTACGTCGCTACCGAGCGGGCCGGCTGGGCAGTGTTGGGGACGCTGCTCTTCGCGGCCGGGGCGTACTTCGGCTATCTGAACTTCAGTCACGTCCGCCGTCGGGTGGGTGCCTGGCTCGATCCCTTCTCCAACTTCGACGCCTACTATCAAGTGATCAATGCACAGTTCGGCATGGCCTGGGGTGGCTTGCTCGGAACCGGCTTGGGGCTGGGTCGGCCGGGATTGACCCCGTTGGCCCGCAGCGATTTCATTGCCGCCGCGATCGGTGAAGAGCTTGGTATGACCGGGCTGATGGCCGTGATCCTGATTTACGGCTTGATCGTCGCGCGCGGACTGCGGATAGCGCTGCAATGCCGCGAACCGTTCGGGAAACTGCTGGCTACGGGCCTCTCGTTCGCGTTCGCGCTCCAGGTGTTCACGATCATCGGCGGCGTGACACGGCTGCTGCCGCTGACGGGTCTAACGACGCCGTTCATGTCCCAAGGGGGCTCTTCGCTGGTCTGCAACTGGATCGTTGCCGGCCTGTTGCTGGTGATCTCCCACCAGGTACGCAAGCCTGCGGCAACGGTCGCCCCGCTCAACCCGGATGTGGAACAAACCCAGCTGGTGAAGGCGACAGCATGAACAAACCGATCCGCCGCGTCGCCTTCATTGCCATGATCATGTTCGGCCTGCTGCTGGCCAACGGGACGTACATGATGATCTTCCGACAGGAGTCGCTTGCCGCTCAGCCGCAGAACCGCCGGGTGCGCGATGCCGAGTTCGCCCAGAACCGCGGCGCGATCTTGGCGGCCGGCAAGACCGAGATCGCCAAGACGGTGCCGGCAAAGGACCGCTTCAAGTACCAGCGGGTCTATCCGGACGGCAAGCTCTACGCGCCGATCACCGGTTTCTATTCCTACGACCGCGCCAGTTCGGCCCTGGAGAGCACCTACAACTCTCAACTGTCCGGTACTGACGATGCCCTGTTCGTACGCCGGCTGATCGACCTGGCGACGAACCGTACGCCGGAGGGGGCAAGTGTCCAGACCACGATCGTTCCCAAGATTCAAAAGGCCGCCGCCGACGCGCTCGGCAATCAGAAGGGTGCTGTGGTCGCGCTCGATCCCACCACCGGCGCCGTGCTTGCGCTGGTGACGAGCCCCACGTACGACCCGAACGACATTGCCGACCATGACATCGAGGCTGCCGGCAAGGCGTACGACCGGCTTGCCTCGGACCCGCAGCACCCGCTCTCCAACCGAGCCGCTCGCGAGATCTACCCGCCGGGCTCGACGTTCAAGCTAGTCACCGCAGCTGCTGCGCTAGCTGATGGGAAGACGCCGGACTCGATGGTCGATGCGCCGGATCGCCTCAAGCTACCCAATACCCAGGTGTTCCTGCCCAACTCCACCAACTGCGGCGGTACCAAGATCACGATCACCCAGGCGCTCAAGGTCTCGTGCAATACAGCATTCGCCAACCTGGGGCTGGAAGTGGGACAGGACAAGCTGCGGGAGCAGGCTCAGGCGTTCGGCTTCGATCAACGGCACCTGGCCGATCTTGGGGGCGTGGCCAGCCAGTTCCCGGACAAGCTCAACAAGGCCCAGCTGGCGCTGAGCTCGATTGGACAGTATGACGTGGCGGCCAGCCCCCTGCAGATGGCGATGGTGTCCGCGGCGATCGCCAACGACGGTGTGCTGATGGATCCGTACGTGGTGAGCAGCGTGCGCGCCCATGACCTGAAGCAGATCGAAACTCACGAGCCGCAGGTGCTGTCCAAGGCCATGACACCGGAGAACGCCAAGGAGTTGCAGCAGATGATGCTCGCGGTGGTGGACGAAGGCACCGGACACAATGCGCAGATTCCCGGCGTCGAGGTCGGTGGCAAGACTGGCACTGCTCAGTCCGATCCCAAGCGCAAGCCGTTCGCGTGGTTCACGTCTTTCGCGCCGGTGGGCGATCCCAAGGTCGCCGTGGCTGTCATCGTCGAGGACGCTGACATCCCGCGGAATGACATTGCGGGTGGGCGCCTTGCCGCGCCCATCGCGCGGGCCGTTATGGAAGCTGCACTCTGAGGTGCATTGCTCCGAGCAGTCTCTGACGTACGTTTCGCCTGCCGTGCTGCGAAACGCTCCCCTCAACAGGCCATGGTCGGCACGCTTCAACGGCTGTGCTGGAAAACGCCCCGAGCTGCCGCTGTCAGGTTGCGCTCGGGGTCTCCAAGTCCACCAGACGGTGCCCATTTCACGCTCCGGTGGGTATGGCCGAGAATGGCTGGCGGGGTTTTGAGGGAGGAACATGGACATGACTAGCAGCCCAACTATGGTCGGGGGCCGTTACGAGCTGGGCGAGTTGCTAGGCCGCGGGGGCATGGCAGAGGTTCGTCGTGCTGTTGATCAACGGCTTGGTCGATCCGTCGCAGTCAAGCAGCTGCGTGCCGACTTCGCTACTGACCCAACGTTTCAGGCACGGTTTCGCCGCGAGGCTCAATCCGCTGCCGGCTTGAACCATCCGACGATCGTCGCTGTCTACGACACTGGCGAAGAGACCGATCCGCTGACCGGGGTTTCCATCCCCTACATCGTGATGGAGCTGGTCGAGGGCCTGACGCTGCGCGACGTGCTCAAGGACGGTCGCAAGGTTCTCCCCGAGCGCGCGCTGGAGCTGACTCAGGGTGTGCTGGATGCCTTGGGCTACAGCCACAAGGCCGGCATCGTGCATCGCGACATCAAGCCGGCCAATGTGATGCTCACCCCCGGCGGTGCGGTCAAGGTGATGGATTTCGGCATTGCCCGAGCTGTCGCGGACACCAGTGCCACCATGACCCAGACCGCAGCAGTTATCGGCACGGCTCAGTACCTCTCCCCCGAGCAGGCCCGCGGCGAAACCGTTGACGCCCGCAGCGACTTGTATTCAGCTGGCTGCCTGCTTTATGAGTTGCTCGTCGGCAGACCACCTTTCGTCGGCGATTCCCCCGTCAGCGTGGCCTACCAACACGTCCGGGAGGCCCCGATACCGCCTAGCCAGCTGGATCCGGAGCTTAGTCCCGAGATCGACGCCGTCGTGCTGAAGGCATTGGCTAAAGATCCGGACGAGCGTTACCAATCTGCCCGGGACATGAAGGCCGACATCTCTCGCCTTCTCTCCGGCCAACAGACCGACGCGCAGCAAACGACGGCCGTCGTGGCGGCTGGAGTCGCCGCGGTTGCTGCCAATGCCTACGACGACCCCACGCGCGTCGCTGGGCCGCCAACAGTCGCTCCGCCCGAGGGACCACTTGGTGAAGACGAGTACGAGGAAGAGGAGCCGGAGAAGAGCCGGGTCGGCCTCGCGATCCTGATCGGCGCGCTGATCGTGGTTGCGCTGGGCCTGGGCGGCTGGGCGCTCTTTCGGATGCTCAACCCTGCCCCGACCGTCCAGACGGTTGCGGTGCCCAGCGTCGTGGACCTCACCGAGGCGCAGGCAACTGAGCAACTCACCGGCGCCGGCCTCAAGATCGAGGTTAAGAAGGTCAACGGCGACGAGGAGACCAAAGGCAGGGTTACCGAGCAAGATCCAGCAGCCCAGACCGAAGTCAATGTCGGCAGTACCGTCATCATCAGCTTGAACCAAGGTCCCGAGACCGGGACCATCCCCAATAATCTTGTCGGCCAAGACATCAAGGACGTCAAGAGCACTTTGAAGGATCTGAAGTTCAGCAACGTCAACCAGAAAGCCGCCAAGAGCGAGAATTCTAAGACTCAGCCAGGCGAGGTGATCAAGATCTCGCCGCAGGAAGGCGAGACGGTACCGCTGGACACCAAGATCACCGTGACGTATGCGACCGGCAAGTCGGACGTACCCGACTTCGATGGCCTCAGCCGGTCAGCGGCGATTCGGTCAGGCCAATGAAGCCGGCTTCGGCGACCCGGTGTTCGTCGAGAAGGAAACCTCGAAGGGTACGCCCGGGACCGTGATCTCCCAGAACCCGCAGGCTGGTGCCAACGTCGATCGCGATACCACCATCCGACTCACCCTGGCCGTGCAGCCGCCACCGCCGACCACACCCGCCACCGACCACCGAGCCACCGACCAGAAACCCACCGACGACGAAACCGCCTACACCTACGCCGACCCCAACCAAGACCGAAGACTCCTTCTGATTCGAATACATAAGCGAATATCTGCTAGAATGAGGACATGTCTAGCGTCGTTCAGACCTCACTTTTCGATCTAGGAGTTTCCGACCTGCCGCTCGGACCACTGGGCGGAATGGTCACCCGCCAGACACTGGGTCGTGGCGCTTGGGTTGATCTGCTGCCGGGGTGGATGAGTGGCGCCGGCACACTCTTTGAGGATTTGCTGGAGCAGGTGCCGTGGCAGGCCGAGCGGCGCCAGATGTATGAGCGAGTGGTCGATGTACCGCGCCTGCTGTGCTTCTACGGCGAAGATGATCCGTTGCCACATCCTCAGCTGGTGACGGCTCGCGAGTCGCTGAATGCGCACTATGGCCAGGAATTGGGCGAGCTCTTCACCACCGCCGGACTGTGCCTTTATCGCGATGGGCGTGACTCGGTCGCCTGGCACGGCGACACCATCGGCCGAGGCAAGAATGAGGACACGATGGTTGCGATCATGTCGCTTGGCTCGCCGCGCCAGTTCCTGCTGCGCCCGCGAGGCGGCGGGGCAACCATCAGGCACACATTGGGTCATGGCGATCTGATCGTGATGGGCGGCTCCTGCCAGCGCACCTGGGAGCACGCGATCCCCAAGACCGCGCGGTCGGTGGGCCCGCGGATCAGCGTTCAGTTCCGCCCGAGCGGTGTCCGCTAACGGTACGCGGCCTGAGTCTCAAGGCTTACGTCAGGAAGTCCAGCAAAGCCTTGTTGATCTCCTCGCCGTGCGTCCACAGCAGGCCGTGCGGGGCACCCTCGATCTCGGCGTACGTTGCGCTGGGAAGCAACTTGGCGTACGAGCGGCCAGTGAGATCAATGGGCAAGATGCGGTCCGCAGTACCGTGCAAGATCAACAGCGGAACGTCGATCTTGTCGATGTCTGCACGGAAGTCTGTGTACCAGGTCGGCTGTGCCCAGACCGACGCATAGGCCGATGCATTCGCCGCGAGCTGCCAACTGGCTCGCAGCGCTTCCTCGCTCATGCGATTGCCGAGGTTCTCGTCGAGGTTGTAGAAGTTTTCGAAGAAGCCGGTGAAGAAGGCATAGCGGTCAGCCTTTGTCGCGTCGAGCATGCCATCCCTCATCTCCTGTGGGATGCCCGATGGGTTTTCCTCGGTTTTGACCATGAAAGGTCCGATAGGACTGATGAACACCGCCTTCGCTACGCGATGCGACCCGTAGCGGCTGATATAGCGGATCACCTCACCGGCGCCCATCGAGAAACCAACCAGAACCGCATCCTGCAGGTCGAGTGCCGATAGCAAACTGCTGAAATCTGCGGCGTAGGTATCGGTATCGTGCCCGGTCGTCGGCTTGCTGGACTTTCCGAAGCCGCGTCGGTCGTAAGTGATCACGCGTTTGCCCGCGTCAAGCAATACTGCGGTCTGCTTCTCCCAAGAGGAGCCGTCTAGGGGATAGCCGTGGATCAGCACGACGGGCTGGCCCGAGCCGTGATCTTCGTAGTACAGCTCGATGGCGGCGCTGTTCTCGGTTCCGACACTGACGTAGGGCATCGTAGATTTCCTTCTCTCCTCAGGCGGCAGCTGTAATGGTCAGCGTGCCGACATTAGCGGGGCCATGCCTACGGCTCGCGCCGGAGCCTCCGCATCACCACAAACGGTCAGCCAATTGGCCAGCATCTGGTAGCCCCACTCGGTCAGCACGGATTCGGGATGGAATTGCACGGCTTCGACAGGAAGCTCGCGATGGCGAATCGCCATGATCACGCCGCTACGAGTCCTGGCGGTTACCTCCAGCTCCGCCGGTAGTGTCTCCGGCTCGATTGCCAGCGAGTGATACCGGGTCGCGGTGAACGGCGACGGCAGACCGGCAAGCACGCCGAGTCCCTGATGCTGGATGAGAGACGTCTTGCCGTGCAGCAGCTCGGGCGCTCGATCGACCACCCCGCCGTACGCGACGCCGATGGCCTGCAGTCCAAGGCATACGCCGAAGATGGGCAAGCGGCCCGCCTGGGTCCGGACCACATCGACACACACGCCTGCCTCCTCGGGGGTACCAGGACCCGGTGATAGCAGGATCCCGTCGAATGCGTCCGGGAAATCCAGATCGGCGAACCGTGGGTCGTCATTGCGCCAGACGTCGACCTCGGCTCCGATCTGGGCGAGGTATTGCACCAGGTTGTAGACAAAGGAGTCGTAGTTGTCGATCACCAGGATTCTTGCGGTGGACACTCGATCATTCTCGCCTAGCGGCCGCCGGTGGTGCTGCGTACGCCGAAACCTGAGTACGGCAAGGCATGGGTAAGGTCGAGCGAGCCCTCATGCCCGGGTAGCTCGAGTCTCTCCTCCGACTTCTCCCGAAAGACCAGCCCATAGGCCGCGACGTATTGCTGGTAGATCTGGATCGGCTCCGAGTTGGCAAGAGCAGCGTGCAGCCGCTCCTGGTCGCCGATCGCGCGAATCCGGTACGGCGGGGCGTACGGGATCCCGTGCAGCACGACTGTGTTGCCCACGCATTTGACTGCGGTGGTCGAGATCACGCGCTGCTCTTGGATCGTCATGGCCTCTGCCCCGCCACTCCAGAGCGCATTGACTACGGCCTGAATGTCTTGCTGATGGACGACGAGGAGATCGGGCTCGATACCGTTCGCGGCGACACTGGCTGGGGCGTCGTCGAGGATCACCGTGACCCCCGGTCCAGTGACGGCGATCAGCCCGACGCGTCGCGACTCCCGACTGACGTCTGGAGAGAGATATGACTGGTCGGTACCGCGAGCGGCAAGCCCATCGACGTCTTTACGCACGCTTGTCAGCTGACGGGTCAGCTCGGCGTTGCGACGGGACTGGGACTGGACGAGGCTGACCAGATCCGTATTCCGAGCCGGCCGCAAGTCCGTACCTTGGGCGTGTGTGGCGCTGATCACAATCATCAGTCCGGCCATGGCACATACGGCCGCCGTAACCGTACGCGAGACCCGGCCTCGGTCGCGATCGCGCCGTCGCTGGGCATCACGTGCCCGACGCAGGACGGAGACGACCGCGCGCCAGGCATCGGCAGCAGTACGTCCCGACAAGTCCTGCTTCCTCCTCGATTGAACGGGATGTCCGAGCACGCGGCCCGACAAGCCTCCGCACGATGCGCCCCCGGCTGGAGTCTTTGACTACGCTACCTACTTCAAGAGCAAGGAGAATCTGGTGCCCGAGTCGAGAACGCGAAAGTCTGCCACCGAGAAGCAGAAGCTGAAGGCGCAGCAGGCAGCGAAGCCGAAGAAAATCAAGCCTCCGTCGAGTCGGCGCTGGGTACCACCAACCTTCATTGCAGTCGGACTGCTCGGCGTTGCGTGGCTGATCACCTTCTACATCGCCGGGACGTATATCCCGTTCATGGACGCGCTCGGCAACTGGAACATCCTCATTGGCATGGGCGGGATGGCTGCGGCATTTGCGCTCGCCACCCTCTGGCGTTAGCACCCTCAAGCTCGAAACAAGATGGACTGATTGGCGGCGGTTGGTGCCTCAACAGGACGAGGCCTTGGCGCGTACCTGCTCGGCGGTTGTTTCCATGATGCGGACGAATTCGCTCGACAGCCGATTCCAGTCGTGGTCCCGCAGCGCAACCCGATGTCCATTGATGCCCATCTGGCGTCTCAGCAATGGATCGGCCCGCAAGCTGAGAATCGCATCGACCACGGAGCTGGGATCATCCCAGGGCACTTCAAGACCAACCTTCTCCGATCTCACCAGATCCGCGACCAGCGGCAGCGGCGTCGCGATCACTGGAACGCCCAGCGCGCAGTACTCCACGATCTTGGTCGGCAAGCTCACCCGATAGTTCGGCAAGTTCCGCAGCAGACACAACCCCGCCAGCGAGCCACTGACGCGGGCCAGCGCAACCTCGCTGGGTACGAAACCACTCCAGCTGAGATCCCCAGCAGCAGCGGCACTCCGCAACGCGTGCCTCGCCTCAGGATCCGCAGCCTCGCCGATCACCTCCAGCGTCACCGCGCCGTTCGTCCGACGCCGCAGCTCCCGACCGACCTCGATCATGGTGTCGCAGCCGCGGGACATCGTCACCGAGCCGAGATAGCTCACCCGATCAACACCGGGAGGAGCGATGGCACGAGGCACCGGAACCGAGTTCGGGACCACCGGATGCGAATGTCGGAACCGCTGCTGATAGGCGTGTTCAGCCAGCAGTAGGGAGTGACGTTTTTCCACCAACGACTCGGCCCGGCGCCACCCAGCCGCCACTGGCCGCCGCAGTACAGCCGGCATCCACGCTTTGACCGCTAGCGCGGCCGCCGGGTCCTCGTGAACGTCCCAGATCAGGTTCCTGATGCCAAGCCCAGCAGCCGCCAGAAGGAGCTCGGGATCATGGACAACAACCACGTCATGCTCCTGCGCCAACGCCTGCAAGATCGTGCGAGCCGCACGCCACGCCCGGAACCGGCGCCGGCCCGACGACCGAGGGAGGTCGATGCAGCGCAAACCACCACGGTCAGGCCCCGCGAGAGCACCCGGTCTGCCACGTCCGAAGGCATGGAACGGGGCCGCGTAGGTCACCTGCCAACCCGCGCTGATCAACGCATCAATCTGGCGCTGCCGAATTCTCGAGTCTTCCGGGTTGTGTACGACAGTGATGACGAGGGCCGAATGTTTGCGCCCGCTACGGCCCGCCGGCACCGTTCGGTCCGCCGGCACCGTACGCCCCGGCGGCCTGGTTCGACCCAACGAGAGCGCGGCCATTACAGCAGTTCGACGTGGTAGGCCGGACGGGCCACACCGCGGGTGTCGAAGAAGCGCCGCGACACTGCGCTCATCGCGTCGACGTCATAGTCCTGGTGATTCTGTAGCAGGACGCCGATATCTGCGGCTGCCAACGAGTGATCAACATCATCAACCCGAGGCAGATCGATGTTGTTGACCGTGAACTGCTTGACCAGCGGATCATGAAACTGGACAACTGCACCCTGCTGGAGCAATGACTTCGCAAGGGGGATCGCCGGAGATTCCCGGGTGTCTGCGATGTCGGGCTTGTACGTCACGCCGAGCAGCAGCACTGTCGATCCTCGCAGCGGCTTGCCATCAAGATTGAGCTGATCTTGAATGCGCCGCGCGACGTATCCCGGCATGGCGGCGTTGATCTCTTGCGCCAATTCCACGAAACGGAATGGATAGCCAAGCCGTGCCCGTACTCGATGGGACAGATAGTTGGGATCGATCGGGATGCAGTGACCGCCTACCCCCGGACCCGGCCGGAATGCCTGAAATCCAAAGGGCTTCGTACTTGCGGCAGCGATCACGTCCCACAGGTCGATCTCGAGGTCGTGGCAGAACCTGGCCACCTCGTTGACAAGCGCGATATTGATGTGGCGATAGGTGTTCTCCAGCAGCTTGGCCATTTCGGCCTCACGGGTGCCCTTCGTCCTCACCACCGTGTCAATGAACCTGGAATAGAACGCCTCGGCGGCATCAGCGCATGCAGGCGTATGGCCGCCCACGACCTTCGGGGTGTTCTTGGGGCCGAAATCCCGATTGCCGGGGTCGATGCGCTCAGGCGAAAAGGCCAGGAAGAAGTCCTCTCCGGCCGTCATGCCACCGTCTTCCAGGATCGGCCGGATCTCCTCATCGGTGGTCCCCGGATACGTCGTGGATTCCAAGATCACCAGAGTGCCTGCCCGGAGCTGGGCGGCAACCGAGCCAACCGCAGCCCGAAGCGGACCCAGGTCTGGCGCGCCGTCGCTGGAGAGGGGCGTCGGGACGCAGATCACGATGGTGCGAGCCCGGCTGAGCTGTACCGCGTCCGTGGTAGCGCCGAAGCCGCGGTCAAGCATCTCAGCGACGTCGGAATCAGCAAGATCATCGACATGTGATCGACCATGGTTGAGACCGTCAATTACTTCGGGATTGATGTCCAAACCGATAACGCTGAGCCCAGCTGCGCTGGCTTCCCGCGCCAAAGGCAGTCCTACGTACCCCATGCCGATGATGACGGCGTCAACCGAGCTGTCCATAAGCCCCCGACCTCCATGTCACGCTGCTGCGGTCGTTCCCGTGCGATGACGCTACGAGCGAACCAAACCGTCGCATCGACTTGGAAAGCGCCGGAGACACTGCCGGTGAAGATCAGGTGAACGATCGAGGAATGTGCCCTGAGCTTGTCGAAGGGCACGCTTCGACAAGCGCCGTCCTGAGCTTGTCGAAGGGCTCAGCGCGCATCCACAAGCACCGAACGGCTGCTCACCCGAAGGAGCGCAGCACCCCTCGGGCCACGTCGCCGAGTCCGCGAGGTCCGACGCTGATCACGGCCGAGACTCCGTACAGCGCTGTCATCGATGCAACTCGTGCTGCGATGTACTCCGACCAGTCGGGCAGTTCTGCCGACCAAGCCGTACGGGGTGTCACAAGCTCGACGACGTAGCCATAGCTGCGTGCCCGATTGAAGGCCGGCACGTCGAGCAGGAACACCGGCCGGAAACCAGCCCCGAGCAGCTGCAGCTGAGCCACGTCGTCGATGACATCATCGACGAGCTCACCGATCGCTACCCGTTCACCGAGATCGTCGGCCAATCCCACCAGGTTGAGCAGGATGACCGGCAATCGTTCGATGCCGAGACCAGCCAGCAGTCGTCCGGCGGCTACGTCGGCAGGCGGACCTGAAGCAGTCGATTCCGTTGGAGGAAACATGCGCTGCGCCAACGCTCGTGCTGCGGCGCTCTGCCGAATCCGCGGCACGGCGCGGCGACGAAGGAATCGATAGCCGGGCAACCGCCGAGTCAACCGTGCGGCGGCTCGAATCGGATGCTCGGCACTAACCACGACCAGCCCTGGCGGCCAGCTGGCGTAGCTGCATGACGGCATCGGTCGCTCCATTGCCGCTGTCAACCGAAGCGACCTTGGCCACCATCTCCGGCCCTCGCTGCAGCAGATCACTCAAGAGCGACGTCGCTCGGTCCACGCTGACCCGCCCCAGCATGTGGGCCAATCCGCGGTCGGAGGCGAACCGCGCACGGCCCTGCTGGTCATCTAGCGCGGTGTCCTGATTCGGGATGAACAGGGTTGGGATGCCGAAGCGCAGCAGCTCGTGGAACGAGTTGTAGCCGGATGCGCTGACCGCGAGGTCGAACGCGCGGAACCGACGGGAAAGCGGGAATTCACGAACCACGTGTACGCCGGCTTGACCTCGATCCAATGCAGCGATCTCGGTCTGTGTCACGCAGATGTCGACACCCAGCCGACGTAAGGCTGCCACGATGGCTCCGGTTTCGTGGCTTGTGTCATTGATGTTGCCTGCGCCCAGCGCGACCAGTGCCAGTGGACGGTCCGGCGGTAGCCCAAGTGCTCGACGCGCGGTGTCCCGGTCATCCAATTCATCGCCGTCCAGCAAGGTCACGGGACCGAGGCGGATGCCGTCAGCCTTCGCTGTTGGCCCTCGGTCGTACGCCGCGGCCAGCTCTCCTGGAGCGAGGACCAGGTCGAACCAGGCTGCCTTGGCGATCTGCTCGACACTCTTGCCGCGGCGCCACATCCCACGCCGCGACCACACCCAGCGAGCGTCCGGATGCGCGTCACGTACTCGCGGGATGCCTGTGTAGGGCCACGTGCCGTCGAACACCACGACCGCCGGACGGTGCCGCGTCACGGCATCGGCCACCCGCTCGGCGAACAACTCGTGCCAGCGTCGTGACGAAAGTCCCGTCGCGCGGGCCGAGGGCACGTACTCGAACGAATACCCGAACTGCGCAACGACCCCGACTGCCTGGGAGAGCGACACGAAGTGCGGAGTGAGGTCTGGTTCCGCGCGGCGGGCGTACGCCAGAAGTCGGGTCAAGTGGCCCATGCCAGAGCCATTGCTGCTGATCAGCATCAGCGTCGGGCGGCCTGGTGCCGCCCGTCTCGGTGAGGTCGGCTTGGGCTGCTGTGCGGGAGTTTCTGGCCGTCCGATCAACTCAGCAAGCCGCTCGTGGTGCGCTTGGTAGCCAAACCTGGCTCGAACCGCGCTTTCCGCGCGCGCCGCGATGTCTTCATATGCTGCGCGGTCGCCGTACAGCCGGCGCACGAGCGATGGCACATCGGCCGGCTCGGCATAGCTCGCCGCATCGCCGAACAGCGGACGAAAATGCGGAGGCAAGATCGCTGGGAGACCACTGGCCAATGCTTCCAAAATGTTTCGCCCGAACGCCTCCACCCAGGCCGGGTGATGGTAATAGGCAAAGAAATCCAACTGTGCAAGGAAATCCCGGGGTTCCATTGCTCCGAACGGGATCACCCGCCATGAGCTCGGCAGATAACCCAGCACATCAAGGACCGGATCGGCACCACCGAGGATCTTCACGACCGCAGATCCGTCGAGCGGATACACGGCCTCGATCACCTTCGAATCGGTCGGCCACTTCTGCGGCGATCCTCGACTATGCCGACCGATGACCGGTCGGTCCGACTGCCACCCGGGCCGGTGCACCCGCCACGCGTCGACATCGATGATGTTGACCCAGTCCTGTTCCCGCAGTCCGCCTGACGCAACATCGGAAGCGATTGCCTCGCGTACCAGCGGACCAATCGGCGCCCACACCGCAGCAACACCAAACCGGTCCCGAACAATTTGATCTACCACGGCGGGCCTGTAGTGCCGGTGGCCGTCGATGTCGATCGGCGGCGCGTTCGCCACCAGGACTACGTTCTCGGTCTCGATCGGGGGAAGTTGCTCGGCCGCCGCCTGCAGTACCCCGGGATGGCGGACTACCACAACCTTCGCCCGGATCGACCGGTCGCCGACGAAGAGCGTGGCGGCCCCGCGACGAAGCTGATCGCGGATCCGCGGATTCACCGCCCTGACCTTGGACAGCAGCGGCCCGTTCAGGTGAACCAGGCCTGTCGACCAACCGGCCTGAGCCTGGGCGGTGATCTCCTCCGCCACGCTGTGCGAGGTGCCACCGGGAAATCGCAGATCGGACACCACCAACACGTCGACCTGCCGGCGCGCCGACGATGCGTGGGACCTCATCGGCTCCATGAGCACCAGAGACTAGCTGCCGACGACCCGGTCGGAGGCTACGCGCACGAGCAGCAACCTAATGGACACCGTGCGTTCACCTGGAAGTGCAAACGTCCCTTCATGGAACGCGGGGGACGAGTGCTTGGTCCAGCGAGGACCACCTTCAACGACTACGTCGGGTCAGTCGCGGCCGATGATGCCAAAGCCGTGTTGGACCGACCCAGCCTCTATGAGCTGGCCCAGATTGATCGGGATCGCTATACGATTTTGGCCGTCGACCTGAACGTCGACGGGCCTGCCACGGTGACGATTTACGCTATTGATCGAATCGAGCATGGGGTATCGGGAAACGCCGACATCGTTGAACTGGGCCAGCGCGGCGGTGAGATTCCCGTCGTGCAGATTGATCTTGCTCAACCAAGTTTTGACGACTTCATCAGACAACGCCTTTACCAGGATCTCTGTTCGGCTGGTAACCGCAGACCTTCCGTGATCAAGTACTCGTCGTGACTGAGTCGCGACCGCTATCTGATCTTGGTGCCTAGTGCTACTTCCGTAGCGGCGCCTACTTCCTCAGGGCCTACTTCGTCAGGGCCTCACGAATCGCCGCCGCGCGATGCAGCTCGTCAGCGATCAAGATCCCGTAGCTGAAACCATCGCCGGACTCCCCGTTGCGAGAAGCGCTGAGGTTGGCGAGGAACTGTGCAGAGACCACTGCGTCTTGATGCTCGCCTAGCAGGGTTTGCAGGTTCTCGGCCTTCTTCGCGACACTCTTCATGGTGCCGTCAGCTGGCTCGACGAGTTCGGCAGCGTAACGCAGTCGCTTCGTCGCCTTTCGCGCCCGATGAAGCTGCTTCGATGTCGCCATCGGCGCTCCGGAGTCGCTTGTTCGCCTTCTGTTTGGCCCTCTTCACATATTGCGCCGCTGTCTTGCCCGTTCCGATCGGCGGCGTCGCTCAGCGGCGGGGCGCTCTTCCAGCTGCGCAGCAGCTTCAGGAGGTGCTGGTACCGCCGACTACGCATTCCTCGGCTCAATCGCTGCAGGGCGTCGTCTCGCTCCGCAGCGAGAGTCTTGGTTATCTCGGCCTCGACAGGTCCGCGAACCTGCTCTGACGGCAGATCGGCAATGTGCTGAGTCAGCCGCGCGCTGAGCACCTCGCGGTCGCGCACCTGGCCCAACAGCTCGGCGTACCACGACAGTTCGTTGTTCAGCTCTTGAGCCGGCTCCTCGCCGAATACGTCTTCAAAGACCCGCAACGTACTGCGTAGCCGACGGGCGGCCACCCGCGTCTTGTGGACGACAGGCGCGCCGTTACGCAAGCCGACGTCGTTGCTCGCCAGCACATCGCACTGAGCCGCGAGGTAGGCGGCTACCAAATCACCGAGCGTGCTCGACGTGATCTTGCCTGATTGCACCGTGGATCCCTGGCCGTCGGGGAAAATCGGCCCGAGGGCACGGTCCAGCTTCGTCCGGATAGTGCTGGGAGTGGCACCAGCAGCGGTGAGCAGCTTCCGAGCCCTTTTCAAGTCCTTCTGCTTCCCGGCCGGACCTAGCTCGACTTCTACCTCTCGCCACGAGTGCAGCATCGACGCGCCGTCGGGCAGGGCGGACTCCACCTGGTCGTCGGCGATCTCCAACACCAGTTCGTTGCGTGCATCGATCACCCGGTACGCAGTTCGAGTCGTCACCATCGTTGCGACCTGATCGAGCCTTTCGCCGGCTCGCAAGCCACGTCACGCTGTCGGCCAACCCGGCGGGGAGCTTCTTCGCCCTGGAGCCACTCTGCAGTTCGGTACGAGCCGTGCCGTTCGGAACCTTCAACTGCCAGCCCGTCTCCGAACCGCCGACGCGGCGCCGAAGCGTCACGCCGAACAATCGCAAACCAGCACTCGGTGTATCGAAATACGTGTTCTCCAGCCTGCGCACGTCCTGATCTAGCCGGCCCCCGTCTGGCACCAGGTCGGCGATCGGCGGTAGCACCCAATCGGCGTCGACCTCAAACTTGTCTTCCTGCTCCTCAACGACCTGCACGCAACTTTCTCCTCACTTGGCAATCCCAAACAATTGATGACGTCCGAATGAACCCCAACTCACAAGAATGCCACGCGAAGGTTAACGATTCTGTACACGCACGTCTGCGGCAGTTGAGGGCGACGTACGCGACTCAGCGTCGCCGTCGTAAATTCCAGATAAACGGAGCACGAATGACAAGCGTGTGATTCGTCCACATTGGGGAAATCCCTGTGGACAACTACGGCTGGACGATTTCCGGGCTCTCCCAGTACCACGTCATGACCAGCCTCTTACGCGCGAGACGGCCACCAATCACCATGATCAGGCCCGCAAAAAGTGTCGGCACCCAGGCGTACCCGAGGAGCGTTGGTACCCCCGCGTTGGTCAGCAGTTGATAGCCGAGGATGACCGTGGAGGCTCCGAGCAGCAGTGATACGCCCGACACCATGACCAGCCGGCGCGTCCAGCGGCCGACATCATCGACGATCAGTACCCAGAACGAGGCCAGGCCGGTGAGCAGGCCGACCTGCTGGAACGCCAGGCCGAGGTAAGTGATGCTGATGCCCATACCTGCATCGGCGACGCTCTTGGCCCCGCTGAAGGCTTCCGCGTTCGGGTTGGCGATCAAAAAGAAGTGGCTGGCTGGAATAAGTGAGCGACCGGGCAGTACCGTCGCGGCTTGCACCATGATGTTCGGCAGCACTGCGCTCAAGATCATGAGCAGCAGCGCGGAGACCCCGGTGATCGTGCGCCCGAGCTGCGCGCGTCGGCGACGCTCGAGTTCCTCGGGAGTCAGCCGGGTCATCTGGAACACCTTTTTGTCTGCACGGACGCGGTCTGAGTCTGCACCAATGCGGTCTGAGCTCGTCGAAGACCGCCCTTCGGCATGCTCAGGGGGCAGATCGGCATATAACCAGTCTCAGCCTCGGGTCAAGTCAGCCAGAGCCTTTCAGGCTTGCTGGACGACCACGATCCGTACGTGAGCCGTGACGGCATCGTGCAGCTTGATACCAACGGTGTGCAGCCCGACGGTCTTGATCGGCTTGGAGATCTGCACCGCGCGTTTGTCGATCGCTGGCCCACCGGCCTTCTTGATGGCGGAGGCGACGTCACCTGCAGTGACGGCACCGAACAGCCGACCAGCGTCGCCAGCCCGAGCAGGCAGGTCGATGGTCAGGCCTTCCAGCTGGCCGCGCACTTCCTCAGCATGATCGAGGCCGCGGATCTCCCGCGCCGCGCGGCTGCGTTTGATGCCGTCGATTTGCTTCTCGGCACCGCGGGTCCAGCGGATAGCGAAGCCTCGCGGAACGAGGAAGTTGCGACCGTAACCGTCCTTGACCTCGACCACGTCACCAGGAGCGCCGAGGTTGTCGACGGGAGTAGTCAAGATGAGTTTCATGCCGGCACCTTTCTTTTCTGAGCTGCTCGCGCGATCTCCGACGCTGGCAGCACGTCAGCGGGCTGTCGAGGCGTACGGCAGGAGCGCCACCTCACGGGCGTTCTTGATGGCGATGGCGACACGACGTTGCTCTTGAACTGAAAGGCCGGTGACCCGGCGCGCGCGGATCTTGCCCCGTTCGGAGATGAACTTTCGCAGCGTGGCAACGTCTTTGTAGTCGATGTTCTGGCCAGCACGAAGCGGATTTGCCTTCTTCTTGGGCTTGCGCTGTGCCGGTGGGGTGTTGGCCATTGTGGTGCTCTCCTTTCCGAAAGCCCGGCGCGGCTGTTGCCGATAGCCGGAATGTGCCGTGATGTCAGTATGTGATGAGTCCTGAGGTCAGAACGGGGGCTCGTCGCTCTGGGGCGTTGCCCAGGGATCGGAGCCTTGCTGGGACCGGGCGCCTGCCGCGCTCGGTTGTCCGCTGGCCCACGGGTCGTCCCCGAGGCTGCCAGCCGATTGGCGGGGTGAGCCGGCTTGGCTGCCGCTCGCATTTCGGGTGACCTTCGCCGTGGCATAACGCAGCGCAGGGCCGATCTCGTCCACGTCGATCTCGAAGACCGTGCGTCGCTCGCCGTCCCGGGTCTCATAGCTACGCGACCGGAGCCGGCCATGAACGATGACCCGCATGCCCTTCTGCAGTGACTCAGCCACGTTCTCAGCAGCCTGGCGCCAGACCGCGCAGTTGAGGAACATCGCGTCGCCATCGCGCCACTCGTTGGTCTGTCGATCGAACGTACGAGGTGTGGATGCGACGGTGAAGTTCGCGACCGCCGCACCTGAGGGGGTGAAGCGCAGCTCGGGGTCAGCGGTGAGGTTGCCGACCAATGTGATGGTGGTTTCGCCTGCCATGAAACTCTCCAGTGTGATGAGCGATGTGATTTTCGGTTATCGCCGAAGCCGATCTGATGTCCGGCTCATCTGGCGACGTTGTCAGCCTGCCAGCCAGCACTGACGTACGCGCTGGCCCGCGAGGAATCTGTGGATAATCTCGCCCAAGGTCTCAGTGCAGATCGGGTCGGATGACCTTGGTCCGCATGATTGACTCATTGATGGTGAACTGGCGGTCCAGCTCCTTGACGTCGCTCGGTTCCGCGGTCAAGTTGATCACCGCGTAGATGCCCTCGGACTTCTTGCGGATTTCGTAGGCCAGTCGCCGACGGCCCCAGATGTCGACGTTGTCGACCGTACCGCCACCCTTGGTGATCACTTTCAGATGCTTGTCGAGCGTCGGCTGGACCGTACGCTCTTCGGTGTCCGGGTCGAAGATGACCATGACCTCGTAGATACGCATACGCGAACCCCACCTCCTCTGGTCTGAGCGGCTATGAGACGGCCCCATAGCAGGAGGGCGAATGCTTCGGCCGGGCGAATTGTCGCCAGACCAACGCTGAACTCTACTCGCTCACCACCGCCACGCACGAATCCATTCGATTCGGCACTCTGACCAGCTGTTCGCTGGATCCGTCATAGCGACCCTTAGCCTTGTGCACCATGACTGAGCTTCGCGATGAACCTCCCAAATCGCTAGAGGATCCCAACGGAGATCCTGCTGCAGCAGCTGAGTTACTACCGCGCCACTGTGCTGGCCAAGCTCGACGGGCTGAGAGACGATCAGCTGACGGCGAGCATCGTGCCCTCCGGCTGGTCACCGCTCGGATTGCTCAAGCACCTGGTGTTTGTGGAGCGGCGTTGGATGCAGTGGGGCTTCGAAGCCGACCAGATGTCCGACCCATGGGGTGATCACGATCCCGACACGACGGGCTGGCTCGTTACACCGGACGACAATGTCGCCGACCTGGCGGCACGATGGGTCGCGATCGCCACGCGTACCGAAGCCGTCGCGCGCAATGCTCAGCTGACCGATCGGGCAAGGCTTGGTGGCCGGTTCTCCAGCGATCCGCCAACGCTTGGCTGGATCCTTGCCCATGTGTTGCAGGAGAATGCGCGCCACGTCGGCCAGCTGGACGTCGTACGGGAGCTGATCGACGGATCCGTCGGCGAATGAGGCCGCGATCCGGGACCAGCTGTTGCGTTTTCCGCACAACGCCAGGAATGCGGTGGAAAAGGACTGATTTGGGCTTTACACGTGGCCTTGTGCGGAGAAACGGGCTGATCACGCCAGGACTTCCAGCAGTGCTCGTCGCCGCGAGTCGACTCCCGCAGTTCACATGCTGTTCAACTCGCCGCTGACCATTGACACCAAGCATGTGAGTTGGCGCAGAATGGTGCTCAAATCCTGGCGGAGCAGTTGCAGAAACCCTGTCAGCTCCCGGCACCGAGTACGACCTTTGGTGCATCAGCCTCGAGCAGTCGGGACGAGCTCGCCCCCCTGCAGCCAGGCCGCTGTCCGCACGGCCCACGAGGAGTGAAAATGGTCGGACAAGGTGGTTCCGCATCGGCTGAAGAATCGGTCTACGGTGAAGAAACTACCGGCAAGGGTGTAGTCCGGATCTCCGCGGTCGCTGCGCTCGCGGGCTTCCTCTTCGGATACGACAGCGCCGTCATCAACGGCGCTGTATCGGCTGTGCAGAAGGCATTCAACGCCGATGCCGCATCGCTCGGCTTCGCGGTGGCGTCAGCCCTGCTCGGCGCGGCGGCCGGAGCCCTGAGCGCCGGCCGGATCGCCGATCATTTCGGGCGGTTGACCGTTATGAGAATTGCCGCTGTGCTCTTCCTGATCAGCGCGATCGGCACCGGGTTCGCTCCCAACCTCTGGGTTCTGGTCATCTTCCGCATCATCGGCGGTCTCGGCGTCGGCATGGCCTCGGTCATCGCTCCGGCCTACATTGCCGAGATCTCCCCCGCAAAGATCCGGGGCCGGCTCGGTTCTCTGCAGCAGCTGGCGATCGTCATCGGCATCTTCATTTCACTCCTGGTTGATTTCCTGCTAGCTCTGGGGGCGGGCGGTTCCGGCGAACCGTTCTGGTTCGGACTCGCCGCCTGGCGGTGGATGTTCCTCATGATGGCCATTCCGGCGATCATCTACGGCGTCCTCTCCCTGACCATTCCGGAGTCACCACGCTTCCTCATTGCCGAGCATCGGATCGACGAAGCAAAGGTGATCCTCACCAAGCTGCTGGGCGGTACGCAAGCCAGTATCGATGCGACGATCGAGCGGATCCGGAAAACGATGGAGCGCGAGACCGAGCCGTCATGGCGCGATCTGAAAACACCTGAAGGCAAGATCGCCGGAATTGTCTGGGCCGGGTTGCTGCTCTCGATCTTCCAGCAGTTCGTCGGCATCAATGTGATCTTCTACTACTCGAACATCCTCTGGGAGGCCGTCGGGTTCACCGAACAGCAGGCCTTCGTCACTACGGTGATATCGGCGACAATCAACGTCCTCACCACGTTTATCGCCATCGCGACCGTAGACCGGTTCGGCCGGAAGCCTTTGCTGCTCATCGGGTCGGTCGGCATGGCCATCACGCTCGCGACCATGGCGATCATCTTCGGCACCGCCAACGTGGTCAATGGGGCTCCAGATCTGCAAGGCGCACAAGGGCCGATCGCGTTGATTGCGGCGAACCTCTATGTCGTCGCCTTTGGCATGTCGTGGGGTCCAATCGTGTGGGTGCTCCTCGGCGAAATGTTCCCGAACCGGATGCGCGCCGCCGCGTTGTCGCTTGCGGCCGGCGGCCAGTGGGTGGCCAACTGGATCATTACGGTGACCTTCCCGGGCCTGAAGGACATCTCCCTGGCGCTGGCATACGGGCTGTACGCCGGGTTCGCTGTGCTGTCGTTCTTCTTCGTAGCGAGATTCATCGATGAGACCAAGGGCAGGCAGCTCGAAGACATGCATGCCACAGTTCATGAGGGAGGCAAAGCTCCCACCCGCGCCGCATAACAGCCCGCGCGTCCTGCGGCGCCGATCCGGGGCCCGAACCGGCGCGCAGCAACCTGCGTACACGTAGGTTCCCTACGGTTTGCACAGGTAGCCACCTATGCAGACCGTAGGGAACCTGTGCAGTCCCTACACTTGTCACGTGCTCGAATCGCCCGGGAATAGCCAGCACAGACCGGGACCGAGATGGTCACGCCACGCTTCCCACGAGTGTCCGTCGGGTGATTCGACGTAATTGATCTTCATGCCGGTGTCGCGGAAGATCGGCAACATGCCGCGATTGGCCTCGACCAGATCCTCGTATGCACCGCAGGAGACAAACGCTCGATCTGCCGGGCGTACGGGGTGGGCGCGGTAATGATCAATGAAGCGCACCACTGGATCGAAATCGGAGCCTTCCCCGTGCCGGACGGTGGGATCCGAATAGAGAAAGGATCCGGACTGGAGCAGTAGCGATCCGTAGCTGCGGGGAAACCGCACGGCCGTCGACAGGGCTGCAACAGCGCCAAAGCTGGTGCCCATCAGACACCGGGCGGCTGGCGTGGCCAGCAACGGAAAACGCTTCTCCAGCTCCGGCAGCAGCTCACACGTCAGCCATTCGGCATGATCAGGATCGTCCGGATACTCGGTGAGCCGCTCGCCCGGATAGGTGAACGCAACGATGATCTTGGCTAGCCTGCCGTCGTCGATCAGGTTGTCAAGAATGATCTTCATCGAGGCATAGCCCAGATAGTCACCGCCGTCATGGACCACGAGTAGGGGATAGCGCTCCGAAGTATCGAGGCCGGCCGGTTGATACAGGGTGATGCGATTGTCGCGAGCCTGGGTCCGACTGCGTACCTGCAGCTCGGTCAGTGTGCCGCGCTTGGTGTCCACGTGGACGGTGGCCCAGTCGGGCACGGCATAGCCGGGTCCGTAACACACCGAGCAGTCCCCCACCGGGCTGCGCGACAGCCGCGGGATTGTCAGGATCGTTGAATCGCCACCATTTGCCATCGCGCACGATCTCGAACTGATACTCCACTCGCGCTGCCCACTCGAGCTCGATCGTCAGATACCAGACGTCAGTGCCGGGGATCTGGCTCAGCTCAAGATCATCCGGCCATGGGTTGATCCGATGGCGCAGGTAGACCGAATCCGCTGCGGCACGTGTCGCGAATGTGCAGAGATTGCCCTCGACTACGGGTAGGGCGTAATCGGCGAAGAAGGTCGCGACGGTGGCCTCCCGTTCCCGCTCATCCTGCATCGCAGCGACCGTGCAACGCAGCTGGTCGATTGCCAGGACGTGGTCGCCGGTCACCGGGCGACTCTATCCGCAGTCGATTTTCAGATTGTGGACTGAGCGGAGTCGAAACCCGTACGACCGAGCCCGTACGCGAGCCGGGCTGGCGATACGCTCGCCTTCGCGACAACTCGAATCCGGGTCAATTTGAGGAGACATCATGGCCGACTACCAGGCCACCCCGCAGCCAGCAGCCGCCGATCCCGGCAATACCCTCGGCATTGTTGGCCTGATCTTGGCGATTATTCCGTGCACGTCCACCATCGGACTGGTGCTGAGCATCGTCGCATTCATCATTTCGCGGCGCGCAGGCTTCCAAAACAGCAAAGCACTCGCGGGCATCATCATCGGGATTGTCTGGGTCGGGCTCAGCATCATTGCCCAGTTGACTGGCTTCCTCACCAGCATGATGCAGAACATGTTCTGACTCTGCTCGTGACCCGCGCGCACGTACGCTGCTGGGCATGACCGCCGAATCCCTGCCAGTACGGCGCGGGCGAATCCGCTTTCCCGACATCAGCTCGCGGGCGTACGAACACCCAGCCGACCGTGGTGCGCTGGTGGCGCTGCGCGCCATTCCAGGTTTTGACTCGGTCCTGAAGGCACTCTCCTCAGCCATCGGCGAGCGCAGCATCAGGTTGCTCTACCTATCCAGCGCGACGCGGGTTTCGCCGCGGCAATACCCGACCATCCACCAGATGCTGAACGAGTGCGCAGCGACCCTGGACTTGCAGCCGGTGCCGGAGATGTTCATCGAGCAGGATCCCAACCCGTCGGCGATGGCAATCGGCCTGGACAAGCCGATCATCGTGATCAGCACCGGAATGCTGCAGCTCACCGATGACGAGGGACTGCGGTTCATCATCGGGCATGAAGTCGGGCATGTCCTTTCCGGGCACGCGGTCTACCGCACGATGCTGCTGTCGTTGATCAATCTCGCGGCGTCCGTACAGTGGCTGCCGATCGGCGCTTGGGGCATCCGAGCGATCATCCTTGGCCTGAACGAGTGGTTCCGAAAATCCGAGCTGTCCTGTGATCGGGCCGGGCTGCTGTGCTCTCAGGATCCGAGCGCCGCGTTGCGAGTCCACGCAAGTTTGGCCGGCGCGCGGAACCCGAACGATATGGATGTGGCCGGCTTTCTGGATCAGGCCGAGGAATATGAAACCAGAGGCGACGTACGCGACAGTCTGCTGAAGCTCTTGCAACTCAGTGGTCGCAGTCACCCACTCGCGGCACTGCGAGCGGCCGAGCTGCAGAAGTGGGCGGCAGGTCCGGAGTACGCCGACATTCTTGCCGGGAACTATCCGCGGCGGTCCGACGACAAGGACGCTCCGATGAGCGAGGAAGCCAAGGCCGCAGCCAACTCGTACAAGCAGAACTTCACTGCCTCCGGTGATCCCCTGTACAAACTGGTGAGCAAGATCGGCTCCGCGGCGGGGACCGCCGGCGGCTCAGCGGCAAACCGGATGCGCGACTGGTGGCGTGGCAATCAGGACCTAGGGTCGAACTCGTGACATTGCAGGTAGGTGGCCACGGCGACCAGGTTGATCCCATCGCCGAGGCGGCGGCTCGCGGCGCAACATTGGCGCAGTTCTTCCTCGGCGACCCGCAGGCGTGGAAGGGCCCCGAGATCAGGTACGCGGGCGGAGCGGCTGCACTCAAGGCGGCAGCCGCAGATGCTGGCATCGCGCTCTACGTCCATGCGCCGTACGTGCTGAATGTGGCAACCAGCAATAACCGCATCCGCATCCCGAGCCGCAAGTTTCTACAGCAGTATTTGGACGCGGCAGCCGAAGTTGGCGCGGCTGGCGTCATCGTCCATGGCGGGCATGTCTTGAAGAACGACGATCCTGCGATCGGCTTCGATAACTGGCGCAAGTGCATCGACGGCTTGAGGATGCCGGTGCCGCTACTGATTGAGAACACCGCTGGCGGAGACAATGCCATGGCCCGCCGGCTGGAACGCATCGAGCGACTCTGGGATGCGGTCGGTCAGGCCAAGGGCGGTGACACCGTCGGATTCTGTCTGGACACCTGCCACGCCCACGCTGGCGGTGAGGAACTGGTCGGGTTGGTCGATCGGGTCAAAGCCATCACCGGGCGGATTGACCTGGTGCACGCCAATGACTCCCGGGACGCCTTCGATTCCGGCGCCGATCGGCACGCCAACTTCGGCGACGGCGAAGTCGGCACCGACGCACTTGCGGAAGTCGTCCGTACGGCCGCGGTCCCGGTCGTCGTCGAGACGCCCGGTGGCCGGGAAGGTCAGGGCTCCGATATCGCCTGGCTCAAGGAGAACGTCTAAGGCCCATAGATGTGCCCTGAGCCTGCATATGTGCGCTGAGCCTGTCGAAGTGCGCAACATCTTCGCTCTGTGCCCTTCGACAAGCTCAGGGCGCATATAGGACAGGCTCAGCGAACATGGGGTTCTTGCATCAGGTCGTACTGCGGGCCACCTGCTTGACGCCAACCCAGAGCCCAGCAGCGCAGGTGAGGACCGCTGCCAGTACGGCCCAACCGATCGCTGGGCTGTCGAATGTGCCAGAGAAGAGTGCTCGCTCCGCATCCACGATGTAGGTCAGCGGGTTGAACTTGCTCAGCACCTGGATCCATTCCGGCCCGGTCTCGAGTGGCAGCATCATCCCGGACAAGATCAACAGCGGGAATAGCAAGGTCTGCTGCACCGCCCAGAACATCCACTCCCGCTTGCGCGATGCGATCGCGAGTGCGTTCGAGAAGGCTCCCAGGCCCACCCCGAAGACACCGAGCAGCAGCAGTCCGGCCAGCACGTGTACGGGGTAGAGCTTGAACCCGAACGGGATCGCTACCAACGTCACCAATGCCGCCTGGACCACGAGCGGCGCAAGCTCCTTCAAAGCCTTTCCGATCAAGATCGATGATCGATGCAGCGGAGCCGCCAGCACTCGCTCGTACGAGCCCATCATGATCTCGTAGAGCAGGTTCGAACCGGTCGTGCTCGTTCCGAACAGGCAGATCATCACGATCACGCCAGGCAGGAACCACTGCAATGGCGACGCGCCATTGATCGCTGCTGGATTGACCGAACCCGCCAACAACGGGCCAAAGAGCCCAAGGAAGACCAATGGCTGGACCAGCGAGAAGATCATGGAGAAGGGATCACGGAGGATAAGCGAGATCTCCCGCTGGAAGACATGCCGCGTATCAGCAACCAACGTGGTCATGCGGCCACCTCACTTTCCGCCTCCTCGCGCAGACTTCGGCCGGTGAGACTCAAGAAAACATCGTCAAGAGTCGGCACCCGGACATCGGCCGCTCGTACGTCGACGCCAGCATGATCGAGTTCGCGGAGCAGCCACGGCAGCGTACGAGTGCCTTGATCAAATCGTCCGGCAATGGTGACTTCCCGCGATCCGTTCGTTGTTGTCAGCTCTCTGCCCCGACCGGCAACAACAGCCGATGCGGCAGCCGCATAGGCGCCGTCGACCGTGATCGCGATCCGGTCGCCGGCCAGAGTCGCCTTGAGATTGGCTGCCGTGTCGTTCGCGATGATCTGCCCGTGATCGATGACGAGCACGCGCTCGGCGTACGCATCAGCCTCCTCGAGGTAGTGCGTCGTCAGCACGATGGTGGTCTCCTGCTGTTCGCGTAATCGCTCGATGTGCTCCCAGAGGTTCGCCCGGTTGTGCGGATCCATCCCCGTGGAGGGCTCATCGAGGAAGATCAACCCAGGGTTGTGCATCAGACCAAGCGCAATGTCCAGTCGGCGACGCTGGCCGCCGGAAAGCGTGCTGACCTTGCGTTTCTCCAGAGAGGTGAGGTCGAGGCTCTTCGTCAGCTCCCGCGCCCGGCCGAGAGAGTCCGCGGAGTTCATGCCATAGAACCGGCCCTGCATGACCAGCTCGTCCATCACTCGGAAGCTGTGACCCGCGCCGTCACCCTGCCCGATGTAGCCGATCCTCGAACGCACCAGAGCGGGCTCGGTGGTGATGTTCGCCCCGGCCACCCAGGCCGTGCCTGAGGTTGGTGGCAGCAGGGTTGTCAGCATGCGCAGTGTGGTGGATTTTCCCGCACCGTTCGGGCCGAGGAAGGCCACCAGTTCCCCAGCGGCGACGTCAATGTCCACGCCCTTCACTGCTTCGATGGTTTCCTTCTTGCTGACAAAATTCCTGGTCAGCTTCTCGGTGTGAATCACTCCTCCGTTGATCACTCCATTGCTGCTCACTGGATCATCATGCCCTTCCTGTTTTTGGGACGTTCGCGCATCGCGCTGGGAATCCGCCTACTTCGTCGCCACTCGCAGACGAAACGCGTGTCTGCTCGTTCCTCCTCAGCACGGCGGCGCGCGATTTGCCGACGCTCACGCCCACAGCCGAACTCCGTACGCCGTACTGGATTAGCAATAGCATACACTGTACGGTATTAAGACCATCACATGCCACTGACAATTTTGAGCTGGGACCTAAGGCAGGAGACGCGGCGGTGACTGAGCCGGCAACGCAGCATGGCAGGTCCAGAGACGACCGCGCGGATACTCAGCCGGGCACGCCCGAGGGTCGCCGCGTCAGTCGATCTGCTGTGGGCGCCAGCGCAGCAGCCCTCCATCCGTGGCCCCAAGCCACGCACCAGCCTTGCTGAGGTCATCGCAGCCGGAGTGGCGATCGCTGACGCGGAGGGCTTGGCGGCGCTGTCCATCCGTAAGGTTGCGAGCCGCCTCGGAATCGGCGCGATGTCGATCTACACCTATGTGCCCGGTCGCTCCGAGTTGGTCGAGCTGATGATCGATCACGTCTATGAAGAGCACGCCATCCCAGACCCTGCGCTGCCGTGGCGGACGACGAGTCGAACAATGGGCTCGAGAAACCTGGCGCATCTATGTCGAGCATCCCTGGCTGCTCGACTACAACATGGCTCGGCTGCCGATCGGCCCGCATGTTCTTGATGTTTCGGAGTCTTTGTACGCCGCACTGCTCGCGGCCGGATTCATCGGAGCAGAGAACGTCGCGATCACCAATCTCATTCAGTGGCAGCTGCTTGGTGCCGCTCGTTCCATGATCAGCGACGCCGATGAGGCGCGGCATACCGGGGTTTCCGCCGAGGCCTACTGGGATTCCCGCGCCAGCTTCTGGGACACCTACTTCGACTGGGACCGCTATCCGACCATGGCGGCGATCTGGGAGGCCGGCGGGTTCGACGATCCGGTCGGCTGGGACTTCGAGCGCATGCTGAACCGGTTGCTGACTGGCGTCGAAGGATTAGCGGTCCTCACGGAGCATGAAAATTAAGTGGATCGTTGCGATCGCCCCGGCCGATGATGCAGCGGAAGAAGTACTCGTCCGCCTGCTGCGGACCTAGATATTGGATCTCCCAGTCGGAGCGGCGTTGTCCGGAGCGCAACATGGAGTTCGCGACCTCGTTAGTACAGATCCGACGGATTTGCGCATCGGATTCTAACTGCGATTGCCTGCGGAGCTCGTAGGTCATCCGACCAGCGATGAACGTTTGATAGACGTGGGTTTTGTCACAGTCTTGTGGAACGCCGACCTGGGGGACGTCACCGAACCCGTTCACACCCGTCCAGCACTCCGGTCGCGTTGCGCAATAGATGTCTCGGCCCAGCTGCTCTGAGCAATCAATAAATCCCGCCGGCACTTGAAGCGGCGTACTCGTCGGACTGGCGGCATTTGAGGTCAGCGATGGCGAGGGCACAGCAGCCGGAGTCTCGGGCGAGAAAATGTTCCACAGAACGATTCCTGATATTCCCGCGATGATCACTGCAGCGATCGCCACGGTCAACAGTCTGCGATGAGCGAACCAGCCTGACCTCTCACGGTCAGGCGCGGCCCTCGCCGCGGCGGAGGGGCGCTCGATACGCGGTGGCGCCTCGCTGGTGTCGGAGGTTCCCGACTCCTGCTCCGGCTGGGCCGGCTCGGGCACCGATTGGGGCGCGGGTGCGAGCTGGGTCGACAGGCTCAGCGCGGCTAGTTGATCACGGAACTGTGCGGCGGTAGGCCGACTCTCCGGCTGCTCGGCCATGGCGCTCAGCAGCGCATCCATGAACGCCTTGTCGACTCCTGGAATGCGCTTGATGGGCACCTTCTGCCGCTTGATCATCTCGGGAAGGCTCAGCATCTCCATCGTTTCCGACCAACGCGGCGGATGACCACTCAAGATCGCATACAAAGTGGCGGCCAGAGAATAGACGTCGGCGTACTCGGTAAGCGGCTGCTTGGCGAAGACCTCGGGCGGCGCGTACGCGGGAGTGATCGCCTCCACGGTCTCACTGAGCGGCATGTCCGGATCGATCAATGCGGCAAGTCCGAAGTCAGCCAACCCGGCATTGTTATAGGCGTCGATCAAGATGTTGGCCGGCTTGACGTCGCGATGCAGTACGCCGAGCAAATGCGCCGCCGCTAACGCATCGGCGATCCGTACGCCCACCTCCCGGACCCGACGCTGGCTCGGCCGTGGATCGGCGGTTATCCACCTGGTCAACGAGCCGCCGGGACAAAGCTCCATGACCAGGAAGGGCCGATCATCGATGAGCAGCCCGGCATCGTGCACGGTGACGATCCCTGGGTGGCCCGACATCCTGCCCGCTGCACCCGCCTCGCGTAAAAAGCGGCGCTGCTCGGCTTCGGTGTCCAGCTTGCGTTCGTCGACCTTGACGGCAACGAGCCGGTTCAACGACTCCTGGCGGGCTTCCCACACGATCGCGAAGCCGCCCCTGGCGATGGCGCGCCAATCCGCCATACCAGGGATCTGCGGTGGTACGGGGGCAGCCACGCGACCAAGATAGTTCCGAGACGGGCACCCGGAGGCTTAGGCCACTAGGGGAGTTGGAAGATAACGTCGGATTGTGAGTCGCAGCGTATACATCGCATCCCCTGAAGGCTTCACCGGAAAGTCCGCCGTCGCGCTTGGATTACTCGACGCGCTGACTCGTGAAGTGGACTCGGTCGGGGTATTTCGACCGCTCACAACAAGCTCCGGCAGCGATGACGTCGACCTCATTGTTGATCTTCTGGTCAATCAGCCGGGCATCTCGCAGACCTACGAGGAGGCCATCGGCGTCACCTACGACGCTGCACGCGAGGATGCAGACGAGGCCTTGCATGTCATTGTCGAGCGTTTCGGTCAGCTCAGTGATCGTTTCGACGTGATCTTGGTAGTGGGCTCTGACTACACGGACGTGGCGAGTGGCACTGAGTTGTCATTCAATGCCAAGATCGCGGCCAATCTTGGCTCACCCGTCGTACTCGTGGTGCACGGCCGGGAGCGTACTCCGGAACAGATCCTGGCAGCCGCCGAGAGTGCGATTGCCGAGCTACGAGCAAACCACGCCCACACCGTCGCAGTGATCGCCAATCGTGTTGATCATGATGCTGCTGAGGCGATTCGTACCACGTTCAAGAAGTTGCCCGAGGTGGTAACTGCGGCCATCCCGGAAAGTCCGCTGCTGTCGGCGCCCACCTTCCGAGCGCTTGCCGAGGCTGCTGAGGCTCGGCTCGTGCTCGGAACTGAGAGTTGGATGGATCGGGAGGCTATGGGCGTGATCGTCGCAGCGATGAGCCTGCCGCACGTCTTGGATCGACTGATCGCCGATGCCGCGGTGATCGCACCCAGTGACCGCACTGACCTGATTCCCGGTCTGATGCTGGCCCACCAATCGGGCACGTTCCCGCCGTTGGCCGGAATCTTGCTGACCGGCGGGTATCAGCTCCCCGACAGCATCCGGCGGCTCGCCGAAGGTGTCCAGCAGGACTTGCCGATCGCGCTCACTGATCTTGGTACCTTTACGACCGCCGAGCGGCTGATGCGGGTCCGGGGCCCGATCACCAAGGACTCGAGTCGCAAGATCGAGACCGCGCATCGGGCGTTCGCCGAGCAAGTTGATCAAGCAGCGCTGCTCGCCGCGATCGATGTCTCGGCTTCCGACGTACGTACCCCGCTGATGTTTGAGTACCAGCTCATGGAGCGAGCGCGCGCGGATCGGCAGCGGATCGTCTTGCCGGAGAGCGAGGATGATCGGATTCTGGAAGCTGCCGCGATCCTGTTGCGCCGCGGGGTCGCGGACTTGATCTTGCTCGGCGAGGAGACCAAGGTGCGGGCCCGAGCGTCGGCTCTCGGACTTGATCTTGATGAGGCCACGATCGTCTCGCCATTGGAGACCGAGCTGGTGGAGAAGTTCGCGGCCGCGTACGCCGAAGCCCGGGCGCACAAGGGCATGACGCTGGAGCGCGCTCGGGACATCGTCACCGATATCTCCTACTTCGGCACGATGATGGTCCATCTCGGTCTTGCTGACGGCATGGTGTCGGGTGCGGTGAACACAACTGCGCACACCATTCGGCCGGCGTTGGAGTTCGTCAAGACCAAGCCTGGGGTAAGCACTGTTTCGAGCGTGTTCTTGATGTGTCTGGCCGATCGGGTGCTGGTCTACGGCGATTGCGCAGTCATTCCTGAGCCGACGACAGAACAGCTGGCCGATATTGCGATGTCATCGGCTGACACGGCGCAGCAATTCGGCATCGACCCGCGGGTGGCGATGCTGTCGTACTCGACGGGCACGTCCGGCTCTGGTGCCGAGGTGGAAAAGGTGCGGGCCGCGACGGCGCTGGTCGCCGAGCGTGCTCCGCATCTGCTGCTCGAGGGTCCGATCCAGTACGACGCCGCAGTCGATCCGGAAGTGGCGCGGACCAAGCTGCCGAACTCAGCAGTGGCGGGGCGGGCAACGGTGTTCATCTTCCCGGATCTGAACACCGGCAATAACACCTACAAGGCGGTGCAGCGCAGTGCTCATGCCATCGCGATCGGTCCTGTGCTGCAGGGGTTGCGCAAGCCTGTCAATGATTTGTCGCGGGGAGCGCTGGTGTCCGACATCGTGAACACCGTGGCGATCACAGCTGTGCAGGCGCAGGCCATCAATCAACAGCAGCCAACGGGGAGCTCAGCATGAGCGAGATGCCTGTCCTGGTCCTGAATGCCGGCTCCTCCTCGCTCAAGTACCAGCTCGTGGTGCCGGAAACGGCTGAGGTGCAGGCCAAGGGTGTCATCGAGCGGATCGGCGAGCCGGGTAGCCCAACTGCCGATCATGCAGCGGCCATGCAGACCATGCAGAAAGATCTTGCTGCCGAGGGTGTTGATCTTGATGCGGTAGGGCTGCGGGCGGTCGGACACCGAGTCGTGCATGGTGGGCCCGACTTCTCCGATCCGACGATCATCGATGACGACGTGCTGAATGAGATCAAGGATCTGATTCCGCTCGCCCCTCTTCACAATCCGGGTGCCGTGTCGGGCATTGAGGCTGCCCGCGCAGAGTTCGACGTGCCGCACGTTGCGATCTTCGATACCGCCTTCTTCAATACCCTGCCGGCGGCGGCCGCGACGTACGCGATTCCTCGTGATCTTGCTCAGACCTATCGGATCCGGCGCTATGGCTTTCATGGCACCTCGCATCACTATGTCTCGCAGGCAGCTGCGGAGCTGGTGGGGCGCGATCTCGGTGAGCTGAATCAGATCGTGCTGCATCTCGGGAACGGCTGCTCGGCATCGGCGGTACGCGGTGGCGTGGCGGTCGAGACCTCGATGGGACTGACTCCGCTGCAAGGCCTGGTGATGGGTACCCGCTCAGGTGACGTCGATCCGGGTCTGCACACCTTCCTGCACAACGAGCTCGGGATGACGATCGCGGAGATCGACACGCTGTTGAACAAGCAGTCCGGCCTCAAAGGCATGGCCGGCGTCAATGACTTCCGCGAGCTGGAGGAGCGGCGGGGTGCGGGCGACGAGGCGGCTCAGCTGGCGTTCGAGGTGTACGTCCATCGGCTCAAGCACTACCTCGGCGCGTACTCGATTCTCCTCGGCCGGCTCGATCTGCTCAGCTTCACAGCTGGCGTCGGGGAGAACAACCCGGCGCTCCGAGCCGCGGTGGTGGACGGACTCGAGGGCCTCGGATTCCTGGTTGATCCGGAGCTGAACGCCGTACGTTCCAACCAAGCGCGGGTGATCTCGCCCGCCGGCGCACCGATCACCATCGCGGTGGTCCCCACCAACGAGGAGCTGGCGATCGCCCGACAGACCGCCGTCGCTGACTGGACAGCCCGCTCCGACTGACGATGGGCAACGCCGACCTGCACAGTCTCGGCATAGGGTGAGTCAATGGCTACAGCGTTGATCACCGGGGGTACGTCAGGCATCGGCGCGGCATTCGCGCGAACGCTCGCGGCGCGTGGCGATGATCTCGTGCTGGTGGCGCGAAACGGCGATCGGCTGTCCGACATGGCGACCGAATTGAAGGAACGTTACGCGGTCAGTGTGGAGACCATCGTCGCGGACCTGGGCGTACGCAGTGACGTGATCAGGATCGCCGAGCGGCTGACCAGCACCGAGCAACCGATCGACATGTTGATCAACAATGCCGGCTTCGGAATCGGCACGAAGCTCACCGACGCCGACACGACCCCGCATGAACACGCCATCGATGTCATGATCACCGCAGTGTTGATACTCGGCGCTGCGGCCGGACGCGCCATGCGTGAGCGTGGCTCTGGCACGATCATCAACGTGTCGAGCACAGCGGGCTATGTGGCCATGGGCAGCTACTCGGCGATCAAGACCTGGGTCACCGCGTACACCGAAAGCCTTGCGAACGAGTTGTACGGCACCGGAGTCACCGTCACCGCCCTGTGTCCTGGTTGGGTGCGCACCGAGTTCCACCAGCGGGCCAACATCAACATCAGCTCCATTCCATCGGTCCTCTGGTTGGATGCCGATCGGCTGGTCGCCGACTGTCTGCAGGATGCCGCGGCCGGCAAGGTGATCTCCATTCCGTCCAAGCGCTACAAGATCCTCATGACAATCTGCGAGCATCTACCGCACCGCGCTTTGCGGGCGGTCTCCCGTCGGATGACGTCAAGCCGCCACTAGCCTCTCGAGGCTCCCGTGATCAGAACGCTCCCCGGAGACCTTCAACTCTTGACAGGAAACCATTTGGTTTCCTATTCTGGTTGTTGTGGAGACAGTGTTTCGAGCGCTTGCCGATCCGACTCGGCGAGCCCTTCTCGACGCACTGTTCGAACAGGACGGCCAGACCCTGGTAGCTCTTACTGCCGGCCACGACATGACGCGAATCGCCGTCGCGAAGCATCTTCGACTGCTCGAGGACGCGGGACTTGTCGTGAGCAGGCGCCATGGCCGGGAAAAGTTGCACTTCCTCAACACCGTCCCCATCCGTCTCATCCATGACCGGTGGGTGAGCAAGTACACCGAGCCGTGGGTCGCCGGTCTGGCCAGCCTCAAGTCTGAACTGGAGCACCCGATGGAGAAGATCTTCGAGATCTACATCCGTACGACGCCGCAGCGACTGTGGGAAGCGATAACCGACCCGGAGATCCGCGCCAAATACCACTTCGGTGCCGGCGCCGAGTCCGACTGGACGCCGGGCTCGCGCTACACGTTGACGCATCCGGGCAGCGACAGCGCCCTCGCTGAGGGCGAGAACCTCGTCGTCGAGCCACCGCACCGGCTCGTGCAGACCATGCACACCTTGTGGAGCGAGGAGGCGGAGCGCGAGGGCACCTCACGGGTGACCTGGGAGATCGAACCCGTTGGAGATTCGTGCCGGCTGACGGTCACTCATGACCAGCTGAGCGCCGACGCTCCGCCGGAACTGTACGGCGGCTGGCCGATGATCCTCTCCGGCTTGAAGACCTGGCTGGAGACCGGCCAGACGCTCACTACTCCGGGCTCGCTGATGTACGGGTCCGGCTGACTACACCGCAAACAACCTCTGAACATCCGCATATCGAGAGGAGATCCACCATGCCCGCGACCACCATCACCGACGTACGCACGATCGGTATCAACGTCACGAATCAAGACGAAGCGCTTGCCTTCTTCGTCGACAAGCTCGGCTTCGAGAAGCGGCTCGACGCACCGATCAGCCCCACCATGCGATGGGTCGAGGTCGCTCCGCCTCACGCCAGCACCTCGATCGCTCTCAACGCTGCCGAGGCGCCGTCAGATGTTGGCGAACAGGTCGGGGCCGACACCGGCGTACGCTTCACCGTTCCCGATGCCGCCGCGGAACACGCCACGCTGCAAGCCCGCGGCGTAGAGGTCGGCGAACTGCTCCGCTGGGACGGTGTTCCGCCGATGTTCAGCTTCGATGATCCCGACGGCAACCGTTACTACATCGTCGAGGAGATGTCATGACTGCGCCGTCCGAACCCGCATCGTGAGGCTTTTGCCCGACATTGCGCCGGCTCGGCTCGGGTTAGGCTAAGCCCATGTCAAGCCGGAGCCGCTACACCTCGCCGGTGCATGCCGGGGCGCGGTTCGTTGCGCAGCGAGGCTTGCTCAAGCCGCTGGTCTGGCGACTGGTGACGGTGACCGTGCTGGGCGAGGAACACCTCAAGGGCCTCAACCGACCGTTCGTCGTGGTGTCCAATCATGCAAGCCATCTCGATGCTCCGCTGATCCTCGGATCCTTGCCGCGCAGGCTGGCCCGCTACCTCGCGGCCGGAGCAGCCGCGGACTACTTCTTCGATGTCTGGTGGCGCAAGGGCCTGACGTCGTTGTTCTTCAATGCGTTCCCGGTCGATCGCACGGGGCTGCGCGGCCGCCATGGCCTAGCCACCAGCCTGCTTGACGACGGCATACCGCTGTTGCTGTTTCCCGAGGGCACTCGGTCGCGGACTGGGGAGATGGCCGCGTTCAAGCCAGGCGCTGCGGCGCTCTGCATCAGCCGGGATGTGCCTTGCCTCCCCATGGCGATCGTCGGCGCGTCGGAGGCCATGCCGTACGGCCAAAATTGGCCGAGCCGAGGGCGGCCGCCGGTGTATGTGGCATTCGGGGAACCGATGCGCGCCGAGGACGGCGAGACCGTCGCCCAATTCTCCGAGCGCATCACCAAAGAGGTGAGCGGGCTCATCGACTACGCCACCACCTATCGCGCCAACCAGGCTTAGAGCTTCGCCAGCCTTGGGATCGAAGGAGAACAACAGGATGCCCGACGTCAAGCACATGAAGTGGTGGGGCTGGGGAGTCGAAGGGGTGGCGTTCCACCACGAGGACAAGCCTGCCTTTCGGCCGTTCGTGATCAATGCCATTGATCTTGATGTGAACACCACGTCCGACTGCCCCCCTGTCGCTGGAGGAGCTGCCGGTTCCGGCACCCATGATCAGCGCCGAGCTGCTGGATGAGCTGACCGAGGCCGTCGGCGCCGAGAACGCCATCCAAGATGATCTTGACCGGATCGTGCACACGTACGGCAAGAGCGTGCGCGACCTGCTGCGGCTCCGAGCCGGAGACATTCCGCGGGTCCCCGACGTCGTCGTCTATCCGGCGGATGAGGCGGAGGTGCAGCTGATCGTTGATTACGCGGTCGCGGCGGATGCGGTGCTGATCCCGTACGGCGGCGGCAGCAACATCTCCGGCAGCCTGCACGCTCCCGAGGATGAGACGCGGCTCGGTCATCTCTGTTGATCTTGGTCGGCTGAACAAGGTGATCAGCATCGACGAGGAGTCCGGTCTGGCGCGCATTCAGGCCGGCGTCCAGGGCCCGGACCTCGAGAAGCAGCTCACCGCGCAGGGCTGGACTCTGGGGCATTACCCGGACAGCTTCAGCCACAGCACGCTCGGCGGCTGGGTGGCCACGCGCTCCTCGGGCATGCAGTCGGACAAGTACGGCGACATCGCCGACATCGCGCGTGGCATGCGAGTGGTCATGCCAGGCAAGGTGCTCGAGGTTCGTCCGTTGCCGCACACCTCGACGGGTCCGAGCGTCCGCGAGATGGTCCTCGGCTCCGAAGGTCGGCTCGGCGTCATCACCGAGGTGACCGTGCAGGTGCATCGGATTCCTGAGGTGCGGGTGATCTTGGGGTACTTGTTCCCCTCCTGGGAGGCGGGGCTGGCCGCTATGCAGGAGATCTCCACCAGCGACGCGCACCCGTCGATCACTCGGGTTTCCGACGCCAAGGAGACGGCGTTCTCCTTTGCCACCAGGAAGAAGTCCAGCAAGATCTCGATATCGTCGGTGATCAGCAAGGGCCTGATGAAGGTCCTCGAGCGGCGCGGCTGGAAGCTCAATGAGGTCTGCCTGTCCTTCATCGGCTACGAGGGCGGCAAGCCCCACGTAGCCAGGCAGAAGAAGATCGTCAAGGACATCGTCGGCAAGCATGGCGGGATCTTGGTCGGCAAGGGACCGGGCGAACTTTACGACCAGAAGAAGTTCGACACCCCCTACATCCGTGACTTCCTGCTCGATCGAGGCGCGATCGGTGACGTCTCGGAGACGGCAGCGCCGTGGTCGAAGCTGCTGCCGCTGTATCGGAATGTGATGACGGCCGCGGAGAAGGTCTACGCCCAGTTAGGCGTCACAGGCTGGATCATGTGCCACCTTTCGCACTCCTACCATTCCGGCGCGTGCCTCTACTTCACCTTCGCGTTCAAGCACGACGGCGTCGACCCGCTGGCTCAATACGAGCCACTCAAGAACGCCATCCAGCAGGCATTCGTGGACTCGGACGGGACGTTGTCGCATCATCACGCTGTTGGCACCGAGCACGCGGCGTGGCTGGAGCAAGACATCTCCGCTCCGGGCGTACACATGATCGACGGGCTGTTCACCGCGATGGATCCAGGCCGGAACTTCAACCCGGGCAAGATCGTCGCCAAGTGATCGATGTGCGCAGCCCGAGGTGCGCCCTTCGACCAGCTCAGGGCACATTTGTGCAGCCCGAGGTTTGCCCTTCGACAAGCTCAGGGCACATTTGCGTTGTCGTAGTGATCATCTTGTGATCATTTTTCGGTCTCTCTGATAACGACTGGGCCACTGACAAGTTGATCTTTTAGGGATAGTGTGCGTTGCCGTGCTTCCCCACATGATCAACACCCAGCACCGATGGTCCCTGCCGGTGATCTTGGGCAGCGTGGTGCTACTCGTCGCAGGTACTGGTCTGTTCTTGATCGCGCGTCCAGGAGCCCGAGCCACGGCCGTGCCGCCAGCTCTCAATCCCTCCAAGAATCCAACGGTGATCACGCCATCGACGCCTGCCCAGGACGGTCCCCGGTGGAGTGACTGGGATGATCTTGGCGGCTCGTTCAACGCGGGACCGAGCGTCGCGTCCTGGAGCCCGAACCGGCTGGACGTCTTCACCCGAGGTGCCGGGCAAATCATGCTGCACCGCGCGTACAACGGCACGAAGTGGTATCCAGCTGAGGATCTCGGCGCTGCCATCGTGGGCGGCCCGGCAGCCGTAGCGCGCGGAAGCGACCGGCTCGACGTCTTCGTACGCGGCGCTGACAACCAGCTCTGGCAGAAGTCCTGGAACGGAGGCTGGATGGGCTACTTTCCGCTGGGCGGCTTCCTCACCTCAAGCCCCGCCGTGGCTTCGTGGGCGCCGAATCGGCTGGACGTTTTCGTCCGCGGCAGCGACAACGCGCTTTACCACAAGTCATGGAGCGGGATCAGCTGGACCAGCTATGAACGGCTCGGCGGCAACTTGGAAGGTGCTCCAGCGGCCATCTCGCGAGGGCCGAACTTGATCGACGTCTTCTACCGCGGTCGCGACAACCACCTCTACCGGCTGTCCTACAAGCGATCGGGATGGCGAGACGTCGTCGACCTCGGCGGGGGGCTGCACTCCGATGTTGCTGTGTCATCGTGGGGGCGGAAGCGGATTGATCTGTTTTGCAAGGGTGATGACACGGAACTGCAACACCGGTGGTGGGACGGCGAGACGTGGACAAACTGGGAGACCATCGGTGCCGGGATCAGTGACATTCCGTCGGCGGTCTCATGGGGCAAGAACCGCATCGACGTTGTCGCGCTCGGCATCGACGGTCAGCTGTTGCACAAGCACTTCTCGGCTACGGAGTCTTCTTGACGCAGCCAGAGCTTCCCCAGACTCCCGTGCGGCTATAGTCCAACTGGATTCTGACAACTCGGCGTCTGGGGCCGATGATGATCAAGGTGCACCGCCGATGGTGGCTACCAGCGATCTTGGGCGGCGTGGTGCTGCTGGTCGCGGGCATTGGACTCGTCTTTTTGCTGCGCCCGCCAGTGCCGGCCGCCACGCCGCATGTTAATCCGACTTCACACCCGACTCCGCACCCGACGCCGTCAACGACTCCGTCCCCGACGGAAGCCGGCCTGCAGTGGAGCAATTGGGAAGATCTTGGCGGCTCGTACACCTCGGCGCCGGCGGTGGCCTCGTGGGGAGTCCACCGGCTGGACGTCTTCGCTCAGGCCGCCGGACAGACAATGCTCCACCAGACGTACGACGGCAAGTTCTGGTATCCAGCAGATGATCTTGGACCTGCCATTGTCGGTAGCCCCGGAGCGGTGGCATGGGGGCCGGATCGGCTGGACGTCTTCGTCCGCGGTACCGACAACCAGCTCTGGCAGATGGCGTACGCCGGCGGCAGCTGGGTCGGCTACTACCCCTTGGGCGGCTCCCTGACGTCAAGCCCAGCGGTGGCCTCGTGGGGCGAGAACCGGCTCGATGTCTTCATGAGGGGCGACGACAATGCGCTGTATCACGTGTGGTGGAACGGGTTTGGTTGGAGCCCGTACGAGCGGCTCGGCGGAAACCTCAAAGGCGCTCCGGCAGCCATTTCGCGAGGCCCGAACCTGATCGATGTCTTCTTCCGCGGGCGCAACAACCACCTCTACGAGCGCTCCTACGACGGCTCGACCTGGCTGCCACCCCTCGACCTAGGCCGTGGGCAACGCTCCGACGTCGCAGTGTCCAGCTGGGGACTGCGGCGGCTCGATCTCTTCCGCGAGGGTGACAACAACAGCCTGCAGCACCGATCGTGGGACGGCAGAAGTTGGACCGGCTGGGAGACCATCGGCGGCGACATCAACGACACGCCGTCAGCGGTCTCGTGGGACGAAAACCGGATCGACGTCGTTGCCCTCGGCAGCAACGGGCACCTGATGCACAAGCATCTCTCGGGAGAATTAGATTTCTTGATCATCGGGAGTACCCGACGGCAGCTTGAACCCGGAATAGGCGGTCCGCACAGGGGATGGGACCAACCCGCGCGGGGAAACACGGGGGCCGATGCGTTGGGCCTATTCCGGGCAGCTCGAGACTTCACTTCACGGTACTCTCCGGTTGGGCACAAAGGGGCAGCTTCGGCTCAGCGCCGCGCGAGAATGTCGCCCACAACTCTGTTGCAGGTGCGGTGAGCTTGTCGCAGCGCAAATAACGCCCGTGGGCGAGCCCGGGGCATATCCGTATTACATTCTCCCCTGTGGCTTTTTCGGTACGAACCATCGAGGCAGACCGGCATCGCGAATTCAACGCCAGCCAACCCTCGGTGAGCTTCCTCCAGACGCCAGCGTGGGGGCAGGTCAAAAGTGAGTGGCGCAGCGAGTCGGTGGGCTGGTTCAACGGCACGGATGACCCGGTTGGCGCCGGGCTGGTGCTTTACCGGCAACTTCCCAAGATCAAGAAGTATCTCGCCTACCTTCCTGAGGGCCCGGTGATCGACTGGGGTGCGCCCGATATCGGGGAATGGCTCAAGCCGCTGGCCGAACACCTCCGCGAGGCCGGTGCGTTCGGCGTACGGATCGGCGCGCCCGCCATCGCCCGGCGCTGGAGCGCGGAAACGATCAAGGCCGCGATCGCCGACGACCGGGTGACCCGGCTCAGCGAGGCGATCCCTGACCAGGTCAATCACCAAACCACCCGAACCCGCAACCAATTGCGCGAGATGGGCTGGCGGCCGCCAGAGGACGAGGACGGGTTCGCGGCTGGCCAACCACGATTCGTCTTCCAGCTACCGATCGAGGGCCGGACGCCTGAGCAATTGCTCGCTGGCATGAATCAGCTGTGGCGGCGCAATATCAAGAAGGCGGCCAAGGCAGGCGTTGTGGTGCAGCGCGGCACCGTTGATCAGCTTCCCGAGTTCCATCGGCTCTACGTCGAGACCGCTGAACGTGATCATTTCCGCCCTCGCCCGCTGTCCTACTTTCAGACCATGTTCGATGCCCTGCTGGCGGAGGATTCTGATCGGATCAGGCTCTATCTGGCGCGACACGACGACGACCTCGTCGCAGCGACGACGTGGGTACGGGTCGGCCAGCACACCTGGTACTCCTACGGTGCCAGCTCGACCGCCAAGCGGGAGGTACGCGGCTCCAATGCCATCCAATGGCAGATGATCACTGACGCGCTGGACGCCGGCGCGACCATCTATGACCTCCGCGGCATCACCGAAGGACTGGAGGCCGACGATCCTCATCTCGGGCTTGATCCAGTTCAAGGTTGGTACCGGCGGTGAGGCTGTGGAGTACCTCGGCGAATGGGATCTCCCCCTCAATCCTTTGCTGTACAAGGCTTTCGACCTGTATATGAAGCGTCGGTGATGAGTGACGTGGTGGCGACATGAGTGGCGTGACCCTGCGCCTCGATGCGGAGCGTTGGCGCGAGCACCTGCGGACGGTCGCAGGCGCCACACCCGGCATAGTGCCGGTGATCAAAGGCAATGGATACGGATTCGGCCTGGGCCGGCTCGCCGAGGAGTCAATGAAACTTGGCGTCGACGTGATCGCCGTCGGCATCCCTTCTGAGGTAGCCGTGGTCCGCGAGGCGTTCTCCGACGATGTGGTGATCTTGAACCCGTGGGACCCATCCAGCAAGCTCGCCAGCGAGCTGACCCGCGAACCCTCGGTGATCACCACCGTGTCCCGGCTGCGGGATCTGGAACTACTGGCTGCCCGCGGTGATCGTCCGCGGGTGCTCGTCGAGGTATTGACCTCCATGCAACGGCACGGGATCCCGGCAGATGATCTTGGTCAGGTCGCTGCCCTGCTGCCCGGCGTACGGTTCGAGGGCTGGACGATCCACCTGCCGTTGCACGCCGACGGTCGTTACGCCGAAGCTGAGCGGCTCGGTTACGCGGCCCTTGGCACCGCCCCTGGCCGGCTGTGGTTTTCCCATCTGCCTCCCGAGGAGACGGTTACGCTGGCGCGGCAGCTCGGTGGAGCGGACTCCGAGCCGGTGCCGGTCCGGCAACGGGTCGGTACTCGGCTCTGGCTGGGTGACAAGGGGGCTCGGAGTACCACCGCGACGGTGCTGGACGTGCACGAGATCAAACGCGGCGAACGAGCCGGCTACCGGCAACGGGTCTGCCCGGCTGACGGCTGGATCGTGGTCGTCGCGGGTGGCACGTCCCATGGCATCGGGATGGAGGCGCCGACCTCGGCCAAGACCATGCGGCATCGGGCCATCGCCTTTGCCACCGGTTCGCTGGCAGCCGCCGGACTTGCCCTCAGCCCGTACACGATCAATGGCAAGAAGCGTTGGTTCTTGGAGCCACCCCATATGCAGTCCAGCCAGGTCTTCCTACCGCATAAGGAAAAGCCGCCGCGGATCGGCCAGGAGGTTCCGGTCGAGCTGCGCCTGACGACCGCGACCGTGGACTACATCGACTGGGCGTAGCGGCTCCTTCGAGCCGTTGCGGGCCACTCCTTCGAGGCGATTCTCCGAGCAAGCGAGGAGCGACGCAATCTAATCGCGCAGCTTGGCGCGTAATTGCTCGTTGTCCTCGGCCGTCCAGCCCATCTTGATCAACATCTGCGGGACGCTCCCGAAGGTCTCGTCGATGTGACGTAGCAAACTGATCATGGTCTCAGGATGGCTCAGGTGCGAGGAGAGCGGCCGATCACGGAGGTTTTCCGCGTACGTCGGTGATGCCATCAGCCGTTGCACCACCTGCTCAACACGCTCGGAGCTGGCCACATAGTCATCGATGATCGCTTGGCGATCGGCATCGGCTACCGACAGGGCGAGTGCGACGATCGTCCCGGTCCGGTCCTTGCCGGCGGCACAATGCACCAGGGCGGCGCCGGGCGCCTGGCCGACCGTGCGTAACGCGGCGAGCACCGAATCAGGTCGGTCCACCAGGTAGGAGAAGTAGACCGAGGCCACATCATTGTCCAGCTGGGCACTGGGCTCCAGATCGACCCACGGCAACGCTTCCTCGGGCATCACCTCAGGCCGTACGTCGGGCTTGGGCTCACCCACCCCGATCTGCCACTCGCGAAACAGCGAGAACTGGTGGATCCGTACGCCGGAGGTTGCCAGCGGTGTGGGGCCCTCCTGCTCGGCTTCGTAGTCACTGCGCAGGTCGATGACATCGGTCAGACCCAGCCCCAGCAGTTGATCGACGTCAGAATTGGTCAGCGTTTGCAGATTGTCCGATCGCAACAGCCGACCCGGAATGATCTTGCCGCCATCGATGGTCGGGATTCCGCCGACATCGCGCAGATTGGCGAGGCCGTCGAGGTCAATCCACATCCGTTCCACCCAGTCAGCGTAATAGGGTCCTGACTGCCGACTGGGTGGCGACGAATTGCGGCTCGCTAGTTCGACTCGGGAAGTGTGCGGATCTCCAGCGGGAGGCAGGCGAGCTTGGCACCGGCTGTTCCGACCGCGGCGGTGTCCGTCGCATGGTGCACCGTCGGGGACGCGTGCAGCGTGATCGAGCGTTCGCCGCTGGTCGGAACGAACGGCACCCGCGCTGTCGACCGAGCGTTTCCGAACGGATCGACCTCGAAGTCCAGCCAGACCTCGGTCTGGTCATTGATCACCAGTGTAGACGGCTTGCCTTCAGCATCAGTCTCGGAGGTGTTGTAGTGCGGCCCGACCGTCGGCGCGCACGCCTCCATTGCCAGCCCGCATGGTCCCTGATGCAGATGCGCGCCGTACATCTTGCCAACGGCACTGTCATCAACGCCCCTGACCTGGACCCTGAAGAACGTGCTACCGCCGACACCCATCATCGTCGCTGTCGCCTTCGCGCCGTCGAACGGATCATCCGTCGAAGGCGAAAGATCGGTGAGCGGCCCGTTGTAGAAGCCCCAGCTCATGCTGCTCGAGAACTCCGAAGCTCCACCGAAGCCGCCGCTCCCGAAATGCGTGTGGCGACGGAAATCATGATCACCCGCATAGGCCGCGCTCGGAGGTGAGGAGAACGGCGGAGACAGCCAGGCCAGCAACTGCCACGGTACGGAAACGGGGCACAATGTCCTCTCAGAGACTTGAATGACCAAAGTCCCGGACAGGGGGCACCACCCCGAAAGAATTGTTGGTCACTTGTCCCCCGACCGAGTTACCTCCGGTCAGCCTAGGGGATCTGCCGCCGGCGCGCCGGAGTTTCAGTGATCTCAGACACAGAGTTTCAGCTTGCCCAATGTCCGGTGAAGAACAGCCAGCTCCACCACAGCATCAGCACGATCTCGACGCCGAACGCACAGCCCACCAGCACCCGATGAAGCCGCGGAGAACGGCCGGGGCCAGCAACCCAGCGACCCAGCATGATCCACAGCGGAAACCAGAGCAAGGTGGCGCGATTGACCGAGAAGAACCAGTACGACAGCGAGAAGGCCAGGACCTGCACACCGACCCAGCTGGCTTCGCCCCACATCGGCCTGTCCGGCCCGTCTGGCCGCTTCCTCGCACGCAGGCTCACCGCGATGCACCAGATGGTGACCGCGACACCGACCGCCATCGAGATCATCTCGCCCCGAAACACCGCTGCCCACCACGGATGATTCGCGTACGCGCCGGGCAGGATTGCCGGAATCGTGTTCAGGAAGGAGTCCCAGGGCCAGGTCAGCTGCCTGACCCAACCGGTCGACTGCGCGCGGTACCAGGCTGTCCAGCTGCCGGTGAGGGCGTACAGGTAGGTCGCGAACGCCATGATCACTGCCGCGGGCATCAGCATCAGCGCCTGCGCGGCGCAGCTTGGCTCTCGCTGGCTCGTCACTGGTGATGATCATCACCAGTAGCGCACCAACGAGGAAAAGCCCAGACACCCGTACCGTGCAGGCGAGTGACGTGAGCAGCGCGGCGGCCAGCCAGCGATCGGCTCGGGCCCGTTCCCACGCCCAGAAGGCCAGTGCACAAAACAGCGACTCGGTATACGGCACCATCGTGAAGACCGCGGTCGGCGCAAACAGCCAAGCGACTGCCGCCCACGGCCCGCCCAGCCGGTAGAGCGCTGCTGCGGCAAGTGCCGAGCAGGCGGTGGAGATGATCACGCCGCTGATCGCGACCGGTACACCCAGCTGGCTGAAGAGAGACAAGATCACCGGCCAGCCGGGGAAGAAGGCCATCAGCGTGCCGTCGGCCTCGGCCAAATATCCGTCGGCGGCGAGCTTGCCGAAGTGCTGCACATCCCAGTTGCTCACCATGTCGGTGAGGGTGCGCTGCTGCACCACGGCCAGCACCAGAGCGACCGCCGCGATCATGCCCCGGCTGGCGAGCCAGGCCTGGATGACGATGCGGGCTGGCGATGAGCCGTTCCAGCTGCGCCCTGAGCTTGTCGAAGCGGGCGCGCGCTTCGACGCAGCTCAGCGCTCATGTTTCACCATCATGCGTCCCGCCTCGGGACCGTGGTGCCAGCGAACATGCGGAACAAGCGGGCGTCCGGCGCTCGATCGAGTACGCCGCCGGTCGGGTCGTCGATCTCTGCGCCGCGTACCGGATCGCGATCTGGACGCAAGGCATCCCGGACAACCATGATCACGACCCAGCCCTGGGTGCAAAGCCTGATCAGCACCGCTAGCCAGTAGAGCCGATCGGCTGAGCTGTCCCCGGGTGAGAGGAAGCCACCAAGGTGCCACCAGATGGCGACGAAGTAGATCAGCTCACCGGCGGTGAAGATCAGCCAGTCACGCCACTTCGGTCGAGCCAAGATCATCAGAGGCAACAGCCAGAGCACGTACTGCGGCGAATAGACCTTGTTGGTCATCAGGAAGGCGGCAACGACCAGGAACGCCATGGCACCGACCCGGGGACGCAGCGGCGCGTACAAGATCAGGAGCAAGATCCCGATACAGCACAATCCGAAAGCGCCGGCGCTGACCCAGTTCAGGTACGGCACAGGATGGCCGGCGAGGGACAGCACGTACCAGATCGAGCCGAGGTCGCCGCCGCGATCCCTGTTGTAGAGCCAAAAATTGAACCACGCATCCGGCGCCAGCAGGAGCACCGGCAGATTCACCAGCCCCCAGCTCACCAGGAACGTCGAGATCGTCATCACGAAGTCGCCGATCCGCTTGCCGCGCAGGCAGAGCAGGAAGAGCGGACCGAGCAGTAAGGCGGGATAGAGCTTCGCCGCAGCGCCGAGACCGAGCAGCACTCCGGTAAGACCAGGTTTGCGTCCGGACCAGCACGCCATGGCCAGCGCGGTCAGTGCCACCGGCAGCATGTCCCAGTTGATCAACGCCGCGGCCGCCACACAGGGCGACGCCGCCATCATCATCGCGTCCCAGGGACGCCCTACGGGAGTGCGCACCAAGGCCCAGAGTGCAATCAGGAAGAAAAGGCCGAGCAGCACGGTGTTGACGTCAACGAAGATCAACGTCGAGTCGATCTGCTGTTGATCAGTCAGTCCGGCTCCCTGGAGGCCGCCCAGGAGCCGGGTGATCAACCGCTCCAGCTCCAGGAACCAGCCGGTGAGCACCGGATACTCCAAGATCGGATAGCCGCCGGAATCGAGGTAGGGCGTATTGCCCTGCAGCAGGCCGCGACCGGCGTACAAGAGCCCGATGTCGGAGTAGCACAGGTACTTGAAGTGGTCCGGTGGCGGTTGGCCGGCGACGGTGATCCGACACGGCAGGCGGAACACCACCCCGCTCAGGTAGACCAGAGTCCCGACCAGCAGGGTGACCCGCAGCGGGTTCCACCACGCCGTACCGGTGGCGGCGTAGCGTCCCAGCGGGCCGCCGATTCGCTGGCTGACCCGGCCGACGAAATCGTCAGTCGCCGACGGCAAGGTGTGAGCCGATCGGGCGTCGATCACGGCGGGGACTCTGCTCAACCTTATCCGCCGGTCGGGTTTCCACTCGGCTGCTGCCTCCTCCATCGCGGAGGCTTCGTCTTGCCGCCTCCAGGACCTTGTTGGGTCTTGGTCGCAGATGGATTGGGGGGTTGCGGCCAATTGGGCGGCCAGGTCCAGGTCTGGCTCGGCTGCGGCTCAGGGGTCGGGGCCTGCGTGCTGGGCTCATCGGTCGGCTCCAGCGTTTCCTGCATCGTCTGGTCCGATTTCGGGAGCTCGTCGCGGTTCACATACGCAGGCCCGGGGAACTCCTTGATCGCTTGACCCTTGGTCGCGGTCTTCATGTAGTTGGCCCAGGTCAGCGCCGGATAGGTGCCGCCGAAGAAGGTGCTGTCGCCAGGCCGAGCGTACTTGTCAAGATCACCATTGCCGTCGTTGCCCGCGACGTACATCACCGCAGTGGAGATCTGCTTGGTGTAGGCCACGAACCAGGCCGAGACGATGTCGCTCGTGCCGTCGGGGTTCTTGCGATCCTTGGTGCCGGTCTTGCCGGCCACGGGTCGTTCCAGCGTCTGCACGGCGCGACCGGTGCCCTGCTCGACCACCTTGGACAGCGCGTAGGTGACGTCGTGAGCGATGTCCTCGCTGACCGCGCGCTGCTTCTCAGGCTGGGCCTGGTAGACGATCCTGCCCTTCGCGGTCCCGGACCTCGCGTACCACATGATCAGGCACTGCAACTCCGTCATTGGCGAACGTCGCGTACGCGCTGGCCTGAGAGAGCGGGCTGACTTCGGCGGTGCCGAGCGGAATGCGGTCGTTGTTGTCCCAGCCGGCGCCCTTGGGGGCGCCAGCGGCCTGGGCCATCTTCATGATCTTCCGCGGCCCGCTGTCCATCTGGGTAGTGAGATCCACGAACGCGGTGTTGATCGAGTCTGTCGTTGCCCTGATCAGGTTGACCGAGCCGCCGTACTGGTGGCTGAACTCGTTGCGTACCGGGTTCTTGTCCCCCGGCGGGAGCCAGGTATTGCCATTGAACGTGTCGATACAGGCTGTAGCCGTCCTTCAGGCCGGCGGCGAGCGCGTAGGTCTTGAACGTTGACGCGGTCGGGCGTGGCGTGGTGGCCCAGTTGCGGGAGTTCTTGACGAAGTCGGGGCCGCCGTAGAGCGCGATGACCTCGCCGGTGTTCACATCGACCGAAGCTATCGCGGCGTGCAGTCTGGACGCCTTCCGGCCAACGGCCCGGGCCGACTGCTTGGTGAATTTCTGCGCTGACTCGACGGCCGCGGCCTGGGCATCTTGGTCGAAGGTGGTGGTGACCTTCAGACCACCGCCGCTGATCTGGGAAGAGTCGAAGCCGGCCGCACTGAGCTCCCGCTCGACCATCTTGAGCAGGAAGCCCTTGGGGCCGCCGTAGCGCTGGTTGGCGGGTGTCTTGGGGAATTTCGGCAGCTTCTTTGCGTACGTCCCCTCCTCCTCCGGCGTGATGTTGCCCATCTCGGCCATGGAGTGCAGGACATAGCGGTAGCGACTGAGAATGCGGGCACGGTTGTCCTTCTCGGACGGGTCGTACATGTTCGGATTGTTGACCACTGTGGCGAGAAAGGCGGCCTGCGGGACGGTGAGCTTCTTGGCGTCGATGTCGAAGTATTCCTTGCTGGCGGCCTGCACGCCGTACGCGCCGTGCCCGAAGTAGATCGTGTTGAGATAGCCGGCGAGGATGTCCTCCTTGCTCATCTCTTTGTTGATCTTGTACGCCAGGAAGAGCTCGCGGAACTTGCGAGTCAGAGTTCGCTCGGAGTTCAGGTACAGGATCTTGATGTATTGCTGGGTGATCGTCGAGCCGCCCTGGACGTCGCCGCCGCGAGCGATCTTCCAGGCGGCGCGGATCATGCCGCGTATCGAGATGCCCTGGTCGGTCCAGAACGTCCGGTTCTCGGCCGCGACAGCGGCCTGCTTCATCGTCTCCGGCATCTTGTCGAAGCTCAGCGGCGTGCGGTTCTGGATGGCGAAGCTGCCGAGCTCGCTTTTGCCGTCGTTGTAATAGACGAATGTGGTTGCGGTCTTGAAGTCGGCGTTCGCGGCAGGGAGCGTTGTCGTGGAATAGCCGTACGCAACGACCGCAATCGCGCTGATCATGCCCAGCAGGGTCAGCGAGCCGATGGTGATGAAAATGCCGCGGGCCCAGCGGCGGCCGCGCCTGGTCGTCGTGCGGCGCGTGCGTGCACCGCGGGGGTGTTCTTCGACCGGTCCCCAGTGGGGATCAGCCATAGATGTCCTCGACCGTCTGCTGGCGACGGGGAGGCTTGCGCTTCACCCCGTCACCCAGAAGGTAGGAAAGGATCATGTGGTTCCAGCCGCAGGCTGGGCAAACTTCGACGACCACGACCTTAAACTCCCCGAACTCGTGTGCCATCTCTTCCAATTGAGTGGTCTGCTTGATGCGCCCCGAATACTGTCCCAGCTGATCGCCGAACACGTACTGCAAATTGACCAGTTCATCCGCGTCGCACACTGGACAATTGATGCTCGACGGCTCTCCGTGGTGCTTCGCCGCTCGGAGCAGCATCGGATCGGCGTCACAGGCCTCTTGCCGGGCGAGCCTGCGTCCAGGGCGCCGCAGCGCCTGAAGTGTGGAGCGTCGCTGCAGCGCGTAGTCGATGACTTCGCGCTGGGACCACATGAGCAACAGCGTACGTGGAGTCGGCCAGGAGGGCGACCCCGTGCAATCTTTCACAGAATCACCCCCGAGCGAGAACTCATGGTCGGGGATTGAGCGTGGCGCGGTGGACGCATGGTCCGCTCCGGGGCGATTCTGCGAATTGTTCGACCTGTCGCGGTGGTGTAGCGTCGTGCGTCGGCCGGGGCCGCTCGGGGGATGGGCCTCGGCCAACATCGTTTTCAGACCTACTCGGGTTAGTCGTTTCACATAAGATCGCGCCGCGTGGAGCGCGCCAACCCGAATGGCGCCGAGGACGCCATCGACCGGTGGTCGCCTGGGTTGATGGGCGCGATCCCAAGCACCGCGCCAAGCGGAACCAATATCTGGCCGATCCTGGCGACAATGGTGCGCCTGAGCGGGTGGCAAGCAAGGAGCGACGCTTCTCGGACAATGACGAGATCCGCTTCTGCCTCCGGTCGATCCGTCACCACGCACCGTGGGTCCGTGCCATCTGGCTGGTAACAGACAATCAGTTTCCATCAGCGATCGATCGCCGCAAGGCCGAGCAGCACGATATTCGCGTTGTCGATCACCGTGAGCTTTTTCGCGACCATAGATTGGCTGGGCTCCCGTCGCCGGCTGCAGCCAAGCCGTCTCGTTGAACACATTGTTGATCGTGGTCGCGACGGATGTCTCGCGCCATCTGGTAGGTACCATTGCGCAGCAAGCTTTCAGCGGTGCCATCCATACTGATGGTGCACCGTGATCTGGGGCCATGGCGCAATTGGTAGCGCACTTGCTTTGCAAGCAGTCGAGGCCCGTCACCTCTCGTGTCTGCCGATGCCTGCAGGTGTCGGGCTGAGCGTGAATCGAGGGTTCTCCAGGTCGTTCGTGACCTCTTGTATTCGCTCATATCCCGCAGTGTGCACACACAACTGCACACACCGAAGGAGGAAATAGCCAAGATCAACTAAGCAAGGTCCCCACGTAAGCGGCCGGCCAGGAGGTGTAACTCCGGACGGGCGGTGTCATCGTCGCGGGTCACCCGGTTCCCCTACCCGGGCGTTACTACGTCAATTAGACGTGCGATCTCGGGCTCCGTCTTTAGATCTAATGGCGCAAATGCCTTGCTTGGGCCTGCAATGCGCGTGACTAGTTCGGAGCCGGTCTGATCAAGAATGGTGAGCGCGTCGGCTTTCATCCACTGCACCCCCTTCAGCGTCGCTCGACCAATTCGGGCAGCCAGGATCGCTTCCGGGCGGACCTTGCCGTAGGCATCGGCCGGCTCCGGCTCCCTTGCTCGCTCGCGCCAACACGTTAGGCGCGAGCGAGCCAACGAACCGTTACGACTTCCGCTACTTGCGGAGAGTCAGGCTCAGCGGGACCAGTCAGGCTCAGCGGGACCAGTACCAACACCGTCACCGCCGTCGTAAGCTCGATCGAGCCGGTGAGCGACAACGTGCCGATTGCTGATGCCGCGATGTGCCACGCGTTGGACCCCGCTATTGCGAATCGACTATCAAGTTGCGCAAGCGGCAGATCGTCGGCCACTACGTACCAAATGCCGGGAGAGGAACATTGCCGCACATCTTGACCCAACCCGGCAGGCATGACGTGGCACCGGCCGTGCTCCAGCGGGCGAAGGAGTGATCATCGTGTGGCGTACGGCTGAGCATCGTCGTTGTCGGTGCACAGGGAGGTGTCGTGGTCGAGCAGTCGTTCCGTCCCCGACAATGCGCCGCCGGCGGTCGTTTCGTCGTCAGGGTCCTGGGTACTTGATCGACAGATCCCTTCCTTCGCCTGTCGAGCAGCCGGCAGATTCTCCGCTCAACCTTGAGGGGTCACCACTGCCATGGACAACGTCTGGGAATCAATGAGCCAGCACGAGCTTTTAGCGGAGCTGGACATCGTCGAGCGGGCCATTGGCCGCACGTCCACCTTCGACCGCCGGACCGACGATGTCGGCCGGACCCGAGTACGCGTCAGTCGAGAACTGCTGGCATGGGCGGCGCGCGAATACCTGATCGTCGCCGAGCTACGCCGCCGCCAGGTGCAGCTAGTCGCCTGATTCACCCAGCCTCAGGTGCTCGAAGAGGCGCACATCAGTTCTCGGTGCACGTTGCTTGAGGGCCACCCAGTGGGATGGGCTCCAGCGGGTCGTTCCGGTGAGCCGTTCCCGCCTTGGGGAACGCCTGGTGTGACCCACCGCTGATGCACGACACGGACATCCGGATCGGTGACGCAACACGACGCTTCAGATGAGCCAAGCTCCGGCGCGCCGCCGTTGACTCGCACGTGCGGTGGCCATACGGTCGAACCTTCGTTTGCCCATCGCGAGCATGACTCTTGGTTCGTCATCTGGCACTCCCTGGACGACCGGAGCAGAGGTAGCAGATATGCCGACAACAATCATCAATTTGAAAGTCAAAACAGTTCAGGAGAAGGCCGTCTCCCCGCAGAACAACCAGCTGGGCAACATGATGGTCTACGACGACGACATCACCGAAATCAACGGCGACACCAGCCTTAGGGGGCAACGCTCAAGTTTTTTCGTCCGCGTTCGCAAGCCAGATTTCTGGCTTTGTGAAGCCGGATACATTTTGCCGGGTATCCCGAATACGCCCTTCCCGAACGGCGGTCAACTCCAGACCCAAGGGCTCCTCAAATTCTCCAATCTTGTGAATACAGTCGGTATCACCGGAGGGACCGGCGATTACCGGCGTGCTTCAGGTCAGGTCAAGCTCGACGGACCCAACTTCGAGCTGACCATCGACACGCCGTGAGGGGCGCCCGTTAGGACAGTGCGAAGGCAACT
>CAWJUB010000010.1:0-20992 GCA_963845915.1 uncultured Actinomycetota bacterium | reverse complement strand
CCCCAGACCACCGTGTGGGTCATGATCGTGTCGCCGTCGCTGAGCATGACCCGATCCGGAAACACCTCCTTGACGCCGACCCCCATGTGCAGCGTGACGCCGTCATCCTCCAATCGCTTCGCGGCATAGGCGTGCGCCTTGTCCGAGAACGGTGCCAGCAGCACCTCACCATGATCGACAAGGTGCACCTGGGCCGGCTGCGCGAGCGACTTGTTATCTCTCCGGAACCACGTCTCTGAGAGCCTCGGCGAGTGCGCCGGCCGTTTCGACGCCGGTGGGCCCTCCGCCAACGATCACGAAGTTCAGCGCACCCTTCTCGATCAGCTCTGGGCGTTCGATGGTCGCATCCAGAACCTCGAGAATGCGGCCGCGCAGTCGTTCGGCGTCGTTCACTGAGTAGAGCGGAAAAGAGTGCTCGGCCGCTCCCGGCGTACCGAAGAAGTTCGCTTGCGCGCCAGGCGCCAGGACCAGGTAGTCCCCGGTTATGACTTCGATCCCAACGCTGTGGTGACTGAGCAAGCATCCGGGTCGATCGACGTGACGCCCGTATGCCGGACCTCAACGGACTTGTTGTGGCGAAAGATCCCGCGTAATGGTCGGGCGATGTCATAGGCGGCCAACTGGGCGGTCGCCACCTGATACAGCATCGGCTGGAACTGGTGGTAGTTGTTCTGGTCGAGCAAAATCACGTCGACGTCCTGCTTGGCGAGCTCCTGGGCGCAGGCAACCCCGGCGAACCCACCTCCCACAATGAGCACCGTCTGTGTCACTCACGCGTCATCGCCTCTCCCAAAACGCGGTCGCAGCACGAGTTGGGAGGTCGTTAGCCATCGTCCAACCGGCGACGCCAAGCAGGCATCACCCTGCGCGGGTGATGCCTGGATCGGCAGATCGGACAGGCTCGGATTGTTCCAGTCGTCTGCTGCTGGCGACGTCTCCGACCGAAGGATCAGCGTCAGAAGTGACCACGACACTCAGCGTCTTGACGGGCATCGTCTTCGTGAGCCCCGTGCCATGGGCGCGAGCGCAGATGGCTTTCACGCTGGGGTTTCACATCATCTTGGTGCCGCTCGGAGTCTCCTGGGCCTTCATGACCTTGATCGCCAACTATCGAGGATTACGGCACAACGACCGAAGCGCCTTGATCCTGGCCCAGCGCTGGTCGAAGTTCATGGCCGTCACCTTCGCCGTCGGCGCCGTGACCGGTACCGTGCTGACTTTCGAGTTCGGACTGCTTTGGCCCCGATTCATGGGCCAATGGGGCGAGGCGTTCGGCGTACCGTTCGGCTTCGAGGGCCTGTTCTTCTTCACTGAAGCGATCTTCATCGCGATCTACATCTTCGGGTGGCGCCGGCTGCGGCCGTGGACGCATTTCTGGACGGGCGTACCTGTCGTCATCGCCGGAATCTTCGGCAGCATCTCGGTGGTTGCCGCTAACGCCTGGATGAATGCGCCGAGCGGATTCATCCTCGACTCAAACGGCAAGGTAGTCGACGTCGATCCGATCCAGGTGATCTTCAACCCTTCCATGCCCTGGCAGGCGGCCCACATGCTGGTTGCGGCGTACCTGGTCGGCGGCTTTTTGGTCGCCTCGGTGTACGCAGTGGGCATGCTGAGAGGCCGGCGAGATCGCTACCACTACCTTGGCTTCGTCATCGCTTTCACCGTCGGTGCCATCGCCACGCCGATTCAGTTGGGCATCGGCGACGGACTGGCTCGTTGGGTGTATGAAAATCAGCCGGTCAAATTCGCTGCCCTCGAGATGCTCCCGAACACCGAGAGCGACGCTCCCGAGACGCTACTTGGTCATCTCAACGACAACTACACCGTCAGCGGCGGCCTCCCCATCCCCGGTCTGGCCTCCTGGCTCTCTGATCCCAGCACCGGCAAGAACACCGTCGTGCAGGGCCTCACCTCAGTGCCGCCAGACCAACGACCGACCGTCCGACAGGTCAACATCGTGCATCTGTGCTGGGACATCATGGTCGGTCTCGGAACGGCCTTGTTCCTCTTAGCAGTCTGGTACGCGGTGTCGTGGATCTTCCGACGCCGCATGCCGCAGACCAAATGGTTCCTGCGGGCCGCGGTAGTGGCCGGTCCCGCCGCGGTGCTCGCCATGGAGGCCGGCTGGGTCGTAACCGAGGTCGGCCGCCAGCCGTGGATCGTCTATGGGCACATGAGAGTCGAGGACGCGGTTACCGCCAATCCAGGCGTATGGATCACCTTCTTGGCGGTCGTGATCTTGTACGCACTGGTCGGCACGACGACGATTCTCGTCTTACGTGGCATGGGCAAAAGGTTCCGAGCAACCCACGGCTTCACCGATCAAGACACCCCGTACGGTCCGAACGCGCTGACAGAAGCCTCCACCGAGGAGTCCGCGAAGGCGGAGGAGACGGTCGGGTGAGCACGGCCGTCGCCGCAGTGCTGCTGCTGGCCGTTGTCGCGTACGCGATCTTCGGTGGTGCTGACTTCGGCGCCGGATTCTGGGACCTGACCGCCGGCGGGCCTGAGCGAGGTGCGCATTCGCGCGCCACGATCGAGCATTCCATCGGGCCGGTATGGGAAGCCAACCACGTCTGGTTGATCTTCATCTTCGTGATCTTGTGGACGTCCTTCCCGGAGGCGTACGCGTCGATCACGCTGACCCTCTTTGTGCCGTTGACTCTCGCAGCCCTCGGGATTGTGCTGCGCGGCGCGAGTTTCGCGTTCCGGAAGGCGGTCGTGCAGCTGCGTCACCGGCGGCTGTTCGGTGCCGGGTTCGCCCTCGCCTCGGTCTTGGTGCCCTATTGCATGGGAGCCGTGGCAGGTGGGATCGCGTCGGGCCGGGTACCGGCTGGTGGCCAGGCTGGAGATCCGGTGCACAGCTGGATCAACCCGACATCCATCCTCGGCGGCATTCTGGCGGTAGCCGCGGCGGCGTACCTTGCCGCGGTCTATCTGGTGTGGGACGCTCGGCGGCTCAGCGACAACGAGATGACCGAGTACTTCCGCCGCAGGGCCATCATTGCGGCCACTGTGGTTGGCGTCCTCGGCGTCATTGGCATCTTTGTGCTCCGCGCTGACGCGTCCTACCTCTTTCAGGGTCTGACGTCACGGGCACTACCACTGGTGATACTCGGCACCTTGTGTGGAGTTGCCGCGCTGGTGCTGTTGCTTCGCGATGCACCGCGCGGAGCTCGACTGCTTGCCGTGGTCGCGGTCGCCAGTGTGATCATCGGCTGGGCCGTCGCGCAGTGGCCCTACATACTGCCGCAGACGCTGACATTCTCGGCGGCGGCGTCGCCAACCGGCACGCTCACTGCTGTGTTGATCGTGGTTGTGCTAGCAGTGCTGATCGTAGGGCCAGGCTTCATCCTGCTTTACGTCCTTGATCAGCGGGGACTGCTTCCGGAAGAAGGCGCCGAGGAGGAGCCGGCCGTTTGATCAATCGCTGATCACCTCAGGTCTGTCCGCTCAATGGAGTCTCCGCGTGCGACAAGGATCGTTGCGACCATCTCCGGCGGGAATAAGCCGTGCTCGACGACACCGACGGTGGAAGACAGCCATTGCGCCAACACAGCCGGGTCGCCGACGGGCCCCTCATAGTCAGCGATCACGCCTCCGTCCGGGCTGACTGGAACATCGCAAAGCGTGACCGAGCCGATGCGTCGCATCGTCGCGAGCAATCCGAAGGACAGCAGCTCGAGAGGAATAGGAGCGCGCAGCACATCGACGGTTTTTGACGAATCTGCGATGACAACGAATCGGTCGGCCGCGGCCTCCACGAGTTTCTCGCGGGTATGCGCCGCACCGCCCCCCTTGACGAGCCAACCGTCAGGGGCGATTTGATCGGCGCCATCGATCGCGATGTCGAAGCGCTCGATGTCGCCAAACGGCTCGACTGTAATACCTAGTTCACGCGCTGCGTCTTCAGTGCGCGGCGACGTGGCAACACAGCGAATGTCGATCTTCCGACGTGCCAACGCCGGCAGCAGGAAGGCAACCGTCGAGCCGGTGCCGAGACCAACGGTCATCCCGTTCTCGACCAGCTCTGCCGCCGCCTCGGCAGCGACTTGTTTCTCTCGCTCAGCGCTCATCGTTGGTTCCTCATCGCCGAAGGCCTTTGGGGCGGTTGCCACGCATAGGGCGCCATCGGTGTTGGGTGAAATCATGTCCTACCCGCCGTGATGATCGAAAGCTCTGCCACGCTGGCTCGATGAGCGATAAGGCGGATTAGGCTGCGATGAGGCCGATCTGGCGGAAGAGCCCTAGGTCGTCGCGGACTGCTGAGCTAGCAGAATTTGCGGCGACGACGGCGCGCGAGCGGCTGATTGGCGTCAGCGGCCTGGTCGGCCATCTTGATGCCGTTGGCGCCCTGCGCCATGGATTGAGTTTCGAACGAGCCCGTGACATTTTGTGGACGCTGATCGGCTGGGAGGTTTACGAGCTGCTGGTCATCGAGCGCGGCTGGTCACTCGACGATTGGGAGGCCTGGGTGGCCGAATCGACAGCATCTTTGTTGCTGCGGGATGCAAAGGCGGACGTTTAGCTGGGTTCCAGGGAATCGGAGAGGGCCCAGCGCAGCGTACGCATCGCCGAACGGCCCAGCGGTCTGATCACGGTACGTTCGGTGACCGGCAGGGCCGGCAGCCGCAATTTGGTACGCGCCCAGGGCGGCAAAATGGAGACTGCGCCCGCAGCGAGTACGTGGTAGCCCGCTCGCGTGAAGCCGGTGAACGGCGGATGGAGCAGCAGCAGGCTGCTCGCCTCCCTGGCCGCGGGTCCCGTACCACTGAGCTCGGGCAGATAGCTTTCCATGATCGACTTCAGCTCGGCCACGGTGGCCGGTGGATCGATGACGCCTAGCCGGGCGGCGACCGTACCGGCTTGGCGTAAATACTCGTCCGCATCAGCCGGCGTGAGCGCCCCGTCACCAAAAGCCTGAAAGGCCCTGAGGAAACTGTCGACCTCGGCAACATGGACCCACATCAACAGGTGCGGATCGTCGGCAGAGTACGGCGTGCCATCTGGGGTCGTGCCCCGGACCCGCCGATGAATGGCTCGCACGATCGCGATCGCGCGCTCAGCATCGGACACCGTGCCGTAGGTGGTCAGCGCCACATACTTGCTGGTGCGCTGGAAGCGTCCCCAGAAATCGCGCCGGAAGCCAGCATGATCAACAACAGCTTGCAGCGCTACTGGATGAAGCGCCTGCAAGAGCAGCGCTCGTACGGCACCGATGAACATCGACGCATCGGCGTGTACCCGCCAGATCGCATCCTCTTCACTGAACCAACGTTGGCCGTCCCGCCAGATCTCGGCATGCTGCGCCTCGAAGTCGCCCGCAAGGCGTTCCCGGACGGCCTTGGCGATGGTCGTACGCGGGTTGGGGAGTGTCGCGATCGCCACAAGCGGAGCGTACGCGGCGTGGAAAGCCCGCTGCCTAAAATCAGCAGGTCAGACCTTGCTGATATCGGGAACGATGACCCACATCACGATATAGATCACCAGACCTGTTCCGCCGAACACGGCCAGCAGCAGGAACAACACCCGGACCAGCGTCGCGTCGATGTTGAAATAGTCGGCTAACCCCCCACAAACACCAGCGATCATGCGCTGACTTCGACTGCGATACAGCTTGCGCGGTTCTTCCATGTCTGGTGACCTTCCTCGATGGGTGCCTATTCTTATCGTCGCGTACTCGGCCCTGCTGCGTCTCTCGGGTATGTGGCCCGATCTCTCGTTAGTGAGAGCGCGCGAACCTCCCACGTCGCCGCGCTGAGGTTGGGGATTAGCGCGCACTCGAGGCCTCGAGGCCCTAACACGAGGCGCATCCAGGCTTCTCATCTTTTTCTCATGGCGTTTTCGATGGGATTGGAAGTGACCTCGTCGCACTCGGGGGCCTATAGGACCAGGCAGGCCAATGACCAGCACGACCGTGGAAGCGGTGCGACTGACCAAACACTACGGGGACCGTAGTGCCGTCGAGGACGTCAGCTTCACGGCATCCCGAGGAGAAATCGTCGGGCTGCTTGGCCCAAATGGGGCCGGCAAGACCACCACGATTCGACTCCTGACCACGGTTCTGTCCCCGACCAGCGGCGAATTCTCGATCGCCGGACATCCCTCGACAGCGGCAGCCGAGATCCGACGCTGTGTCGGCGTACTGCCGGAGAGCAGCGGCTACCCAGCTCATCAAACCGGCGGCGAGTACCTGCGTTTCTTTGCGCGGCTCTATGGACTGAGCCGCGGCGTCGCTCGCACCGTGGCCGCTGAGCTGCTGGCAGCTGTGGGTCTCGCAGATCGCGCTGAATCACTGATCTCGAGCTACAGCCGCGGTATGCGGCAACGGCTCGGAATCGCCCGCTCCTTGGTCAACGACCCCGTCGTGGTGTTCCTCGACGAGCCGACTCTCGGCCTTGACCCGGCCGGTCAAGCCCAGGTTCTGGAGATCATTCGCGGCATTGCCAAGAACCGCGACGCAACGGTCGTGTTGAGCACTCACTTGCTCCCGGAGGTGGAGCAGGTCTGCTCCAAGGTCGTGATTCTCAATCACGGGCGGGTGATCGTCTCCGGCAGCGTTGGCGAGGTGATCAGTACGGCCTTGATCAAGCAATCCGCCCAGCTTCGGGTGCCACTCGATCTTGTCGAGCGCGCCCGCAACGTGCTGGCGGGATTTCCCGACCTTAGCGTCGACCAACTCATGGAGCAGCCCGATGTGCTGACCCTTGCCATGGACCGGCCGCGCGCTGGGTCAGGTTCAGGATCCAGCGACCTGATGAACGCCGCGCTGGCAGCCATCACGGCTGCAGGGATCCCGGTCCTCCGCTTCGAGCTCGAAGGCGCCCGCTTGTCTGATGCCTTCCTCAAGGTGACCAGTGAGGCGGTCGCATGACGCTTCAAGTGGCGCCTCCGGATGTGACTACGTCGCAAGACGAAGCCGTAGTTGACCGGCAATCCGGATGGGTCTTGGTTGCCGAGCAAGAGACGCGGGACCTATGGACCAGTGGCCGTGGTTTGATCTTGCTCTTCCTTTTCAGCATCCTGCTGAGCGGCGTCACGTACCTGACCTCGACCAACCAAGCGCTGAACTTTCTCGAACAGCGTGAGTCGGTCAACCTCGTCCTGCAGCTCGCGGTGGCTGTCGGTGTGCTGGTGACCTTGGTCGTCAGCGCCGACGGCATCAGTGGAGAGCGGGAACGCGGAACCCTCGAGAGCCTGCTGGTGACGCCTGTTTCGCGGCGCTCGATCATCGCGGGCAAGCTCATTGCCGCGCTGACGATGTGGTTTGCCACATTCGGAATCACGATCCCGTACGTCTGGGTGCTGGCTCGCGACGTGGGAATCTTGGGCCAGGCGCTAGCACTCGGCTTTCTGGTCGGCACCTTGGTGGCCATCGGTCTTGGTTCGGTTGGGTTGTTGATCAGTGGACTGTGCAACTCGAACAAGACCAGCATTGTCGGCCAGCATCTTCTTGTTGTTGATCTTGTTCGCACCGACCCAACTGCCCAGCGGTCTGCCGCAGGGCGGGTTCTTCGACGTGCTGCTGCGCGCCAACCCGGTGGCCTCGGCCTTGGCCTACATCTCCTCGGTACTCGTCGAAGGCCAGAGCTGGACGGAGGACCTGGTCTTACTGATCACGCCGCTCCTCACCGCGATCATCGCAGGCGGCGCACTCGTACTCGCCGGCGAACGGCTGGTCAAGCTGACCCCCGGGGTGAATGCCGGATGAGGGCGCTGATCATGATCGTGCTACTGGCCGGAGTGCTGACCGGAGTGCCGGCCCCCGCTCTTGCCGACCCCTTGAATGTTCGGGTCGCCGCCGATCCGCCCGTTGTCTCGACCGTGCTAGGCGGCCACTTCACGGTTACGACCGAGGTCAAGAACGCTGGGAACGCACCAACGGGCGAGATCCTGGCGCACTTGAATGTCGCCAGCATCGAGGGCAGCGTCTACGTCGACCCCGAGGACTGGTCGTCCGATCGCAGCCAGCAGCTCTCGCTCAAGCCGGGCGAAAGCCGGAAGCTCAGCTGGGAGATCCAGGCCGTCAACGCCGGACTCTTTGCCGCGTACGTCGTTGTCGTGCCGTTCGGCAACACGGTCAATGGCAACGAAGACCTCACCACCAGTCCGCTGATTCGGGTCGACGTCGCCCAACGAACCACCTTGACGGCCGGAGGCGCATTGCCCGTGGTGCTTGCGGTACCGCTGTTGATCGGCTTGGCCGCCGCCACGGTTCTTGTTCGAGTACGCCGTCGGAGGGCCTGAGGATGACAGCGGCCCCACTGGCGCGTACGCCGCAGCCACCATCGGTAGACCAAGGTGTTGGCAAAGCAACGCCCGCGGTGTCGGTGATCATCGCGACATACAACTCCGGCAGCCTGCTGGGCTGCGCCCTGGACGCGCTCGAGGCCCAGACCCTACCCGGACACTTGATCGAGGTTCTGGTTGTCGATGATGGGTCGACCGATGACACCTGGCGCTATCTGATTGAGTTGGAGGGCCGGCGTAGCAACATCAAGATCTTCCGGCAGTCGCACACCGGAGGGCCTAGTGCCGGACGCAACCGTGCCCTCGCCGAGGCCACTGGCGAGTTCGTCTTCTTCCATGATGCTGACGACTATCTCGGCGCTGACGCGCTACGCCGGTTTGTCGGAGTTGCTCAGCAGCATGCCTCGGATGTCGTAGCTGGCCGGGTCAGTTGGATCGGCCGGCCCGAGGGCGAGCCAGGGCCCACCAAAACGGTGTTCGATGCCGATCTGCTGGACGACGGCGTCTGGCGTTCACTGACGCCGCACAAGTTGATCCGCCGGTCCTTGATCGAGGACCATCAGCTCCGCTTTCTGCGACGACATGGTGCAGGGCGAAGATCAAGTATTCATGGCGAGCTGCCTCTTCGCCGCTCGCAAGATCAGCATCCTGAGCGACGCGGATCTCTACCACCGGCGAATGCTCACCGACGGCAGCAACCTGTCGCGGCAACGGCAAACCCTCGCCAACAAACGCCTGACGACGTCCCGGATGGTCGAGGTCGTCGTGGCGAACACCACGCCGGGCGCGCGCCGGGATCGCCTACTGCGGCGGGTCTTCGTACGCACCCTCCCACCAGCTTTGAATCGCCCGTTCATGGCGGCCAAACCGGCCGAGCGAAAGGAGTTCCTCGAGGTGATGCGAGCAGAGGTCTTCCCCTATTTGCCGTATTCGGTGCTGGGCGAGTTCGGCGATCAACAACGGTTGAGAGTGCTGACCGCACGGACCGGCGAGGCCGAGGACCTCGTCGAGCTCAACCGAGTGCTCCGTTCGCCGATGCAGTGTGGCGAAGGGGAGCTACCGACATACACGCTCGGTCCGCAGCTCGACCGGCTGCTGAGCGCTGCGGATCGCCAGATCGGGGCACCGCGGCTGCCTGCGGAGCCGATCTTGTGTCACGTTTCCCTCTCCCGCAATCGATTGACACTTGTGATCAATCTCGAGGCGCCTGGTGCTCCGGCGGCTCAGCTGAGCCTAGCTGCGTGGCTGCCGGGTACGGATGACTTTGTTGATCTTGGGCCAGAGGTGTCGCGGGTCGGCTCGACATTGACGTTCGTCGTCAACACTCGGCAACTCTGGCGGGAGGGTATTGCCACGGCCGGTGGATCATCGGACGGCGCCATCGAGCAGCGCGAATGGGTTCTGCTGGTTGAGGCGCTGAAGAAGGGCCGAAAGATCGGGGCAAGCCCGATCACCTGGCCGGAGACGTTGGAGCTGGCGGCAATTCGTGTGGACCGGGTGTCGAAGAGCCCGCACGTCCAGCTTGGTGCCACCTCAGGTGGGTCAGTCATGATCACTGTGACGCGGCCGAAACGGTCAACAGTGTGGCATCGTCCCCGCCTGGTGGTGTGACGCTCAGATTCCGCCTGTCACTGTCTGGACTGTGACTGCTCCTTATCCACTGCACACTGATCACACGAGCAGCGCGTACCGTCGGTGTATGCAAGACACGGCGGAGATCGGTCGCCGGAAACGACGGGCAGACCGAGCCGTCTTGATCGGCCTCTGTCTGATGGCTATCGCAATGCTGGTCAGCTCGCGGGACCTCGCGCCGCCGATAGCCACCACGGTCGGTGCGATCGTCGGCTTTGGATTATTGAGCTACGGCGTACACGTGGCCTGGCTGGTGTTCTACGACCGCGAGCCTGAGGGCCCGTCCAGCTGATCCACGATCACGCCCGTCCAGCGGATCCACGATCAAGCCGGTGCGGAAGCGTCGTGCAGCAGGCGCTGGACCATCTCGTCGTCGACCTGTGCGAAGAACGCACCGACCACGTCCTCGATCTCGTCGAAACCCTCGGCGCAGAAGAGCAACGGCTGATAGTGGGTGATGTCATATCCCTGGACACCCATCCTGCCAACGTCGAGCGGTCGGAGTTCGGCTTGAGCGATCTGTTGAATCTCCCCGTACGAGGAGAGCAGCCCCGCGCCGTAAGTGCGGACTTCGCCATGCTCGCGTACCACACCGAACTCCAAGGAGAACCAAAAGACTTTGGACACGAACTCCAGCGCCTCGGTTGTCTCAACCCGTCGCGCGGCCTGGCCAGCCACCCGGTAGAGCGCGGCAAAACGATCATGGGCCAGGCAATTGCCGTGCCCTAGGACCTCGTGGATGACGTCGGGTTCGGGTGTGTAGAGCGGCACGGAATGGTGCCGAATGTATTGCGTGGAGTGGAAAATGCCATCCGCCAACGAGCCGTAGAACTCCAGGAGTGGAACTAGACCTGCCGCTGGCACGTACTGGAAACCGGTCAGTGGTCGGAGCATGTCGTTGACCTCGACCAGTTGCGGAATCCGATCCTCGGGAAGCCGGAGTCGCTCCTTGCCCTCCAGGTACGCGGCGCAGGCCAGCCGCTCGTGCAGGTTGTGCAACTCCTTGCTGACGATCCGCCAGACCTCATGCTCCGCGTCGGTGTAGGTCGCAATAGGGGGTGGCGTACCCGGCTGCCAATCCATGGCGAGCGCGGCCAGAGCGTTGCGGCGCGCCCGGTATTCCGGGTCCACTGCTCCTGGATGGTTATCACCGAGATGAACGGTGACGTCATCACCGGTACGCGTTACCGGTGCATAAAGCTGAGCTTCTTCGAACATCGCTGCCTCCGGGGTTTCCGGACGTCGCGCAGCGCGGCGCCGTTCTGGGTGGCAGTCACTCTGGCGTACCAGATCAAAGACCGCCGGGCCGGCTTTTAGCGACCCACGACTCAGCTTGGCACAGCCTTCCAAGCCGCGGATTCCATGTGGTCACCCCCGAGACCCCAGGCTCCTCTACCGTCCCGGCCGCCTAGCCGATGCGCCGGCGGCGCAGCGACGGCTCCCGCAACGCCGGCGGTTGATAGCCGGAGTCGTCACGGTTGAGCGTCGCTCCAGGAGACACGATCTTGTCAACGCGATCAAGAACGTCATCGCTGAGCGTGACATCCACCGCACCCAGTTGGGATTCCAGCTGCTCCATCGTCCGCGGCCCAATAATCGGTGCGGTGACGGCTGGATGCGCGAGGGTGAAGGCCAGGGCGAGATGAACGAGTGACAGCCCGGCATCCTCAGCGAGCAGAGCAAGCTCTTCGGCGGCATCGAGCTTGGCGCGATTGCCGGGGTTGCTCAGGTCATAACGCCCGGGGAGCCGCTGCGCCCGACGCGAAGCCGGCACGTCCTGTCCCTTGCGGTAGCGGCCGGTCAGCCACCCACCGGCGAGCGGGCTCCACGGAATGACGCCCATCCCATACTTCTCCGCCGTCGGCAACACGTCGGCCTCGATGCCGCGTACCAAGATCGAATATGGCGGCTGCTCGGTCATAAACCGACCCATTCCACGTCGTTCCGCCACCCACTGCGCCTCGACGATTTCGTGCGCGGGATAAGTCGACGAGCCGAAGACTCTGATCTTGCCCTGTCGCTGCAGGTCCGTCAGAGCTCCAAGCGTCTCCTCGACGTCGGTGGCTGGGTCTGGACGATGAACCTGATACAGGTCGATCCAATCGGTCTGCAACCTGCGCAGGCTGTTCTCGACCTCGCGGATGATCCAGCGGCGGGAGTTGCCACGCTTGTTGGGGTCGCCCTGTTCACCCAACTGCACGCCCATCTGGGCATGAACTTTCGTTGCCAGGATGACGTCGTCCCGCCGGCCACCGGCAAGCGCCTTGCCAACGATTTCCTCAGACTCGCCTTGGGAGTAGACGTCAGCGGTGTCGATGAAGTTGATGCCGGCATCCAGGGCACGGTTAATGATCTTGATTGAGACATCATGATCAGGCTCACCCCAGGCGCCGAACATCATGGCTCCCAAGCAGAGCGGACTGACCTGCATGCCGGTACGTCCTAGGCTGCGATATTCCATAGCCCCAGCCTAGGTACGGCGCTGACGGCCGGACGTGACCCCCCGCGTCGTTCAAGAACTGCGCATCTAGGGCCCCATTCATGCCCTGAAAACCGGCCAGGACTGCGCAGTTCCGGCGATTCAGAGATCCGACCGTTGTCCGAAGAGGTCGCTCCACGCCTGATCAAAGTTGGGCTCCGGACCCCGATAGCCTGCGGATCTCAGTGCGGCAAAGACAGTACGAACGACCTGACGTGGCCAGCGGAGGCGCTCCGAGGTCACTCTGATCAGTGTCCAATGATCGCGTGCGAAGTCCTCATGGCGATCGATGTCGCGATTCCATTGAGCGCGATCAGTTCTATGCTGATCACCCTCGTACTCAATGATGATTTTGAATGCGAGGTAGACGAGGTCGACGCGGCCAATTGGACCTCGGTCGTCGCCGATCACGAGGTTGCACTCCGGCGTCGGTAGCCCCGCAAGAACAAGGCATAGTCGGAGCCATGTTTCACGCGGCGAGTCAACCCGCTCACGAACCATGCCTATTGCAGCTCGGGCCAAACGGCAGCCACGGCCTGAGTTGCTGCGTACGTAGGATTCAAGCTTCGCCAGTGTTGTCCGTCGGGAGCGAAGTAGCCAGTCACCGGCTGTCACAAGCTCGAGCAGGTTCAGGTGACCTGCTGCGGCCATCCAACAGTGCTCAGGGATCGTGATCTGATCACGGTGCTGAGGTAGGCGGCTGACACGCGTGACCTGCACGTCGCGTCGCCGGATCTGGTGGAGGTGCGTGCTGACAAAGCGAAGTGGAAGTTCGACGCCGACCAGCACTCCGTAGAGTCGAAGGCCCGTCACGCTTGTCGCGATCGTGTCCTCGGGAAGGGTCAATAGCGTCGCTCGAACCAATGTCGCGTGCGACTCGGGCACCGCCGATGTCGCGTAAACGCCGCGAGCGATCGCCCGGAATCGAGCTCCACGGAGCGTCCTTCGGGACACTCCGGCGCCACGAGCCTCACTGATCAGGAACGGTCGACTACGCAGGGCCTCCGGGATGTCTCGGCTCGGCATGAGACACACTCTGGCGGCCGTGAAGGGCCTCGCCGATACTCAGAATGCAATCTGTGGACAACCGAGCACGAATTTTTGCGCACTTCGGGCCGGGTTCTGGACGCGAGAACAGGCCAGGAGTGCGCAGTTATGCGCGTACCAATACGACTTCGTATGTGTCAGCTGTCGGCGGGAAGCCAGTATCGAATTTCGCCTGCACGACCGCCAGGGTGTTGCCGAACTTAGCCGCCGTGGTCGGGGACTCGAAGTTCTTGCTGGTGATCACTTTCGTGACGGTCCCAGCGGTCACCTGCTTGTTGAGGCGGATGCGCGTGATCTGGTTGCTGGCATTCTGCACCGCCCACAGCTTTCTGCTGGCGAGTACCAGGCCGTCGACGTTCGGGACGCTGATCCCGGCAATCGGTGCGCTAGCCCCCGTCTTGGGGTTGACGGTGTAAAGAGCGGCATTCGCTGTATGGGCGACGATCAAGATGCGGCCGTGATGCGCGGCGCGGATGCCGTTGAGGTTGAATTGCCCGGTCAGTTGAGCGGCTGGTCCGCTCAACTGCAGAGTCGTGAAGGTCGCCGCTGGCTTCCCCTTCTTGCTGAGCGGCACGAAGTACAGCTGCGGCTTCGCCGAGTCGGTGAACCAGGCTCCGCGATCAGTCAGCGTCACGTCGTTGATCAGCGAGGCCCCAGCGACACCGAATTGGTAGGACGCAACCGTCTTCCGGGAACGGGTGTCGTAGATGTAGCCCTGTCCGGTTGCGCCTCCGGCGACGAACAACAGATCGTGCCGACGATCAAACACCATGCCGAGCGCGTTGCGACCCTCAGGCGCGTCGATGAACTTCTTCGCAGTCCCGAGGCGGATATTGCCGCGGAAGATGTCGCCAGTGAACAGCTCGCCTGCATAGAAGGTGGCGCCGCGGCCCTTGGCGATACCCTCCGCGGATTTCGCACCCGGCAACACGATGACGCGATCTCGATGGTGAGACGGTGCGGCTGTTGCGGCGGGCGCCAGACTGGCCGCCAGGGCAGTCAAGATCACTAACGGAGCTGCGACACGTCTGATCCATCTGGTCACCAAACGTGGCTGAGCGCTGTTGAGCATCGTCGGTCACGGTCCTTCCCCCGATTGGCGCGCGAGCGGTGAACGCTGCCGTACCGACCCTACGCCAGGAGCGACCGTAAGCCAGGTGAAACGCGAAGCTCAGGAGGCCAGCGCCTTCTGCTTCAACTTGTCGAACTCGTCCTGGCTGATTGTGCCGTTGTCCAGCAGTGTCTTCGCCGAGGCGATTTGCTCCGCTGGGTTGCCGCGACTCGCCACCGACTGGATGTACTGATCGGTGGCTGCCTGTGCGTTCTGCACCGCCCCAGCCTGCCGCTCGGCCATTCCACGGCCTCGAGCAATCAAGTAAATGAGGGCCGCGAGGAACGGGAAGATGATCAAGAAGATGATCCAGAGAGCCTTCCACCAACCGCTCAGATCCTTGTCCCGGAACAGATCACCGATGATCTGGAACAACACCATGAGGTAGCAAACAAGGAAAAAGCTCCAAATAAGAAGCCAAAAGAAGTCCGAGAAGTTCATCTACGCCAACCTTCCGTTCGCGCCCGAAAAAGCTGGTGAGCGCCAGCCGCGATTCACTGTAGAGCATCAGTCCTGGCACATTGCCGAGTTTGACGTTTCTTCGTAGAGAGTTCGTGTCCTCGATTCGCGACTCTGCTCAGTGTGGCCACATTCATCACCCATGGGGGGTGATCCGACCTCAGCCGGGTCGTGAGAATATCGACGGCAGGTTGACGAGAACTGCAGCGACTGCGCGCCGGTGGGCGTGGGAGGTGGAGCATGACTGAGCTGGATGACATCACTGAGCAAGATCTGGCCTTGGGACCGATCGACTACCTGGCGCTGGAGTTTCCCGAAGCAAGAATGAATGGCGAAGGCCTGGCGGCAATACTCGATCTGGTCGACCGAGGCCTCGTTAGGATTCTCGACCTCCGGGCAGTCAAGCGGGAGGCTGACGGCACCTTCACGGAGATCGAGATAGCTGACTTCGATAGCGATGGCACGCTCGACCTAGCGGTCTTCGAGGGAATCTCGTCGGGCCTGCTGGATGACGACGATCTCAGCCAAGCGGCCTCTCTCATTGAGCCAGGAAAGGTTGTCGCGCTGCTGGTCTGGGAGAACACCTGGGCGGCTCCCTTCGTCTCAGCCATGAGGCGAGGTGGTGCGGACGTCATTGCCAGTGGTCGGATTCCGGTCAGCGATGTTATTGACATGCTTGACGCGCTCGAGGTCGAGGCAGCCGAAGAGACCGCATCCGCCGAAGAGGCCGAGGCATCGGCGACGACCTAGCGGGCGCGGCACTAGAGGAGGATGACATGGGACTTATTCGTGGAATAGCGCGCACGGCAGCGGTCGCCGGTACGGCGACGGTGGTGTCCAACCGGGTGTCGCGGCGGCAGGCGAATCGGTGGGCGGAGAAGGACCAGCAGCAGGCGGATGCGGCGGCCGACGAGGAGCAGCAGGCTGCCCCTCAACAGCAGGCATACGCGCCACCGCCCCCTCCGCCACCGCCTCAGGCACCTGCGGAATCCGACATGCTTAGCCAGCTTAAGCAGCTTGGGGAGCTCAAAGCGGCCGGTGTGCTGACCGAGGAGGAATTCGCTGCGCAGAAGGCGAAGATTCTGGGAAGCTGACGAGCTGCGGCTTGTCGCTCTGAGCTCGTCGAAGGGCCTTGATAAAGCACGGACCGCAATGCCGACCAAATCGCGTAGGGTGCGGGACGTGAAACCGTTCCTGCTGCTCGGGATTCGCGCTGATGATGTTGCCGCCGACGACGAGTACGCCGCCATGCTTCGATTCAGTGGCCTCGACGAAGGACGGCTGCGACGGTTTCGATTGGAGCAGACCGAGCTCGGCACGGCTGATCTTGATCAGTGGTCCGGAATCATCCTGGGCGGAGGGCCGTTTCAGGCGAGCGACCCGGAGGACGCCAAGTCTGCGACGCAGCGTCGAGTAGAGGCCGACCTGGCGGCGCTGCTCGATCAGGTAGTGGAGCGCGATTTCCCTTTCCTTGGCGCGTGCTACGGGATCGGAACGCTCGGCCGGCATCAAGGCGCAGTTGTCGATCACACCTTCCACGAGCCGATCAGCGGCATCCAGATCAAGCTCACCGAAGCGGGGGAACACGATCCTCTCTTTAGGCGTGCCGGATCCCAGTTCGGCGCGTACGTCGGGCATAAGGAGGCAATCAGCAAGCTGCCGGCGCACGCGGTGATACTGGCGTACTCGGAGTCTTGTCCCGTGCAGGCGTTTCGTGTCGGTACCCGCGTCTATGCCACCCAATTCCACCCAGAGCTCGACTTGGACGGCTTGGCGACTCGGGTTGAGGTGTACAAGTACGCCGGCTACTTCGAGCCGGATGAGGCTGATGCCGTGATGGCCGCGGCCCGCGCAAGTGGGGTTACCGAGGTGCCCAATATCCTGAAGGGATTCGTCGAGCTGTTTGCTCGCGACGGCAACGGCTGACTGCCCGCTACAGGTGTGTGAGGCCAGCGCCGAAGATCACCACACCGATCATGAACATCATGGCGGATGTCAGCACTCGCCCGTTGACGCTGATCCAGTCACGGGCTGACACGAGCTTCGGCTGCACCTTCTTGGGTGCCAGGAACGAGGCGACGATTGGTACCACGACGGTCGATGTCGCGATCAGGGTGTAGATGACGAGGACGGCAGCAAACTCGGCATTGTTGACCGGCGCCGCATGGAGGGCGAGGCCCGCCGCGATACCGAGGAGCAAGCCCTTGGGCCGGAGATTGAGAACAACGCCAACCGCAAAGGACACCAGGCCATTGAACGAATCGACCGCATTGAGCCAGTGCGGCATGCCTGCTGCCGAGGTCCGAGAACGTCGGCGTATCTGAACGACGCCGAGCACGATCAACGCGGCGCCGATCAGGAGCTCGAGGACCCCGGTCACTTTTTCCTGAGCTCGGCGGGGGACGGTGGGTAGCGCTTGAGCGCTGACCGCGCTGAGGCCCATCACGGCAACGACCCCAATCACCCACCCGATGAGGAACGGAAGTGCGGTTTTGCTTCGATTGGGCGACAGCAAGAGCAAGATCGTTACCGTAATAGGCACGGAGCTGACGGCGACCGCTACGGCGATCGGAAGTAGCGCGCCTAGTGCTTGCCACATGTGCTGAACCGTCTCCTGCCGCCAATGTGCCGACCACGCTATCGGACCCCGAACGACGTTGGGCCGCGAAGCGTCAACAGCCCGTCCGGTCCAAGATCGATCCGCGAACCAAAGCGACGGCTCACCTTGTCAAGCACTCTTTGCAGCCAGCGTGCGTCATGGTCGGCAGCTCGATGCAAGCGCATCTGGCGAGCCTGCATCGGTGCCATGCGCAGTGCAACCAGCTCACCGGATTGTGGATTCAGCCGCGGCAGGTAGAGCAGACGAAGATCACTTCGATACTGTTCGTGTCCACCGATGCCTTCGTAGTCGTCGACAAGATCGCCGCAGCCGTACAAGATCAACTTTCGTCGATACACCTCGAGTGGCCGCGGATGGTGTGAAGAATGACCATGGACAAGATCGACTCCACCGTCGATCAGCCGATGTGCAAAGCGGGTCACATCTGAGTCGATTCGATAGCCCCAGTTCGAGCCCCAATGAACTGAAACGACCGCCACGTCGCCAGGCTGTCGTACGTGGCGCACCTGGCGGCACAACTCATCGGCGGCCTTCTCGGTTAGTGCAGTTACCAGGTGGACACCGGGTCGATCATCGGCCGCCGCCCATCCGTACGGGATACCACTGGACGGGCTGCCAAACGCGAAAACGAGCACCCGGCCGCCGGTCTTGGGGATCGAAATGACGGCGGGCGCCAGAGCCTCGCCAAGGGATCTTCCGGCTCCCGCTATTCGATAATGAGACCCGGAGAGGACATCGAGAGTTTCGAGCAGCCCGCTGCTGCCGAAGTCGAGTACGTGATTATTGGCCAGCACGCAGGCGTCCGGCTGGATCGCGGTCAGCGCCTTGATATTTGCTGGATTCATCCGGTAGTGAACGGCCTTGCCCTGGGCGTAGTCGTCGCTGGTGGTAATGCTCGTTTCCAGATTGACGATCCGTGCGTCGCAGCCAGCATTCGTGATCACGCCTATGGCGTCTCCCCACGGCCATGACCAATCCACGGGGTGCGGAATCGGGCCATTTGCCCGCGCCGCTAGGTCGACGTAGCTACGAGCGTCGTGTACCACGCGCTCGTACAACTTCGGGCTTCCAGGGTGCAGGAGAATTTGGTCGACGCCACGGCCGAGCATCACGTCGCCGCAGAGAAACAAGGCCAGAGCGTCGTCCAGCGGCGGCGTGCGCGCAGCTTCGGACATCAGCGCTAGGTACTGGCGCTGATGTCCGCGCCCGGTACCGCTCTTCGGGTCGAAGCAATCGTGCGAATGCGGGTGGCTATCAGCAGTAGCCAGCCGGAGATTGCCGTGACCAGTAGTCGTTGCATGATTCCCACCCACGGTCCTTCCATCTGGAAGAACAGCAGGGCTAATGCGGTGCCAGCAAGGAGCGCAGACCATATGACGAGTGATCGCCAGCGCACCAGCCGGGAGAAGGTCCAGGTGAGAACGAACATGCCGACAACGACACAAAGGAAGCAGACGGTGGCGGTCAAGATGTGGATCCAGCCAAAGACCGAGTGTGAATAGACATCAGCTTTGCTGTCGATGCGGTCGGTCGGGAAGATCGCGACGACCACAGCACCGAACCCATAGATTCCGATCAGTAACGGACCGACGATCGATCCGCGGGCGCCGCTCGTGAGCCGGTAGATCGCATAAGCAAGACTGATGATCCCGAGACCAGAAATCACGAAAGCCACAGTCTGGACCCATCCGTACCGACCCAATACCAACTCGCTGATGTTGTCGCCGACCAGGCGGTATTCCGAGGCCAGTGGCAGAAGCCAGGCGCTGCCCAGGAATATCACCTGGCTCACGATGGCAAATACGGCGAACTGGCGTAGCCGTTTCATCGCTGGCATTCCCTACGAGTGCTGCAATACGCAACAGCTAATGACTGTTGATCTTCGCTCGCGCCGAGCGGCGCTGAGCTGCTGTCTTCCTCCCTCGCGGCACGGCACATTCGAACAAACCAATGTTCAGCTCTGGCCGTGCCTGCTCGATCGTCCAGACACAGCGGCGCCCGCTCTACCGACGCTCGCGAACCTAGTTATGGCGAGCATAGCTACTGAATGTGTAACCAGCGATTTCTTCGCGATCCCGAGCTAGCTCAGGGATCTCGTACAACGCCTACATTGCGATCGCAGTTCGCAACGCGCGAGAGTTGATCAGCTCTGTGGCTGCGTAATGTTCACCATCCAGGGCACACCGAACCTATCGGTGCACATCCCGAATTGATCTCCCCACATCTGCTTCTCGAGCGGCATGGTGACGTTGCCTTCGTCGGACAGCTTGTCCCAGAAGCCCTGGAGCTGCGATTCGTCATCACCGCTGAGACTCACGGTGATGTTTCCGCCAGACGCGAATTCCATTCCCGGCGGGGTGTCTGAGGCCATCAGCGTGAAGCCTTGATCGGTTTCAAGCTGTCCATGCATGATGTTGTCTGCCCCGGGCGCATTCGGATCGCCGTATTCGCCGAAGGTATTGAGTTTGAGCTCGCCACCGAAGACGTCTTTGTAAAACTCCATCGCCTGCCGGGCGTTGTCGCGGAAGCCGATGTAAGGGTTGAGGACTGAGGGCACAGTGGCTCCTTCCGAGTCTGTGATGGGCTGCTCGTCGCACATTACTCACGCTCGGAGGAGTTCCGGCGCCAACCCCCGGTCCTCAGGAGTTGATCATCCAGCGATGCCCGAACGGATCATGGAAGGTCGCCGTTCGGCCGTGGTCGCTCGATTCTGGGCCACGATCCAGGGTCGCGCCGTTTGCTACGGCGGCCGCGGCAACCGCATCACAGTCGAGCACCTCCAGATGCAGCGAGACGGGGGTGCCACTTGCCGGGTCGGGGGGCTCGACATCAACCTCCGGAAAGGGATCGGCCATCATCAACAAGGAGCCGCCGATGCTCAGCTCGACGTGGCCAATCCGGCCGTCCTCCATCACGTATGGCCTGCCCTTCACAGTCGCCTGGAAGACCTCGCGATACCACTCGATCGCGGCTCGCGAGTCGGTCACACAGAGATAGGGCGTAAGACTCATTGCGGGTCTCCTTCCATTTCGAGAGGCGTCATGAACGACCAGAGCCCACCCTCGAGGTCGCGCGCGGAGTACTCGCGTACGCCGTACGGCATGTCCCGGGGAGGGGAGACGACCGTTGCGCCGGCAGCTACCGCTCGCTCATGGTGGCGATCAACGTCATCGACCATGACGGCCATGCAATGGGTACTGGCGCCGACAGTGGCCGGGGAGGCGAGGTTGTGCTCAGCTGATGGCGGATGCATCCAGATGACACCGTCCCCGACATGGAGCTCGCCGTGTACGACGCGGCCAGACTCCATCGCGGGTGATCGTGCCCGGCCCGAAGCCGAAGACGGCAACAAGGTGATCATGTACAGCTTCGATGTCGTTGTAGACCAGCA